>CBDDPL010000001.1:0-46155 GCA_965232285.1 Denitrobaculum sp.
CTGACGACCAATGAGCAATTGCCGCTCTTCAGTGGTCAGGATCGTTTCCCCATGCGCAAGAAGACGAAGGCCCCCGGGACCTGGAACGGCACGCCCATCATCCGCGATCGGAATGGCGTTCGCGAAGCTGTCGAAGCGCAATGGGGCCTCGTTCCCTTTTGGTGGCGGAAGCCCCTCGCTGAGAAAGCTTTCGATACCTTCAATGCGAAGCTCGAAGGCGTTCGCGATACTAAGTCTTATCGCCATACGCTCGAGAAGCAGCGTTGCATCATTCCTACGAGTGGCTTCTACGAGTCGACCGGTCCGAAGGGCAGCAAGACGAAGCATCGCGTCACGCTCGCCGGTGGCGGGCCGGTGATGCTCGCCGGTCTCTATGACTACAATAGGGAGCTGGAGCTCTTGAGCTTTACGGTGATTACGACGGAGCCGGGGTCCTTCTTCCGGCAGTTCCATCACAGGGTTCCGGCGATTCTGTCGGATGCTGGAGCGATAGAAGGTTATCTCACCGGAAGCGTCGAGCAGGCCCTGGCGATTGCGGGCCGGAGTACAGATGCTTTGTTGGTAATCGATCCGCCGAAACCGGCATGACTATTCAAGCCGGTCGCTATCTCTAAGACAATGTCTTGGTAGCGCCACACCTAATGGTGGATCACATGATTTTGCAAGTTCTTTTGCGCCATTTATAAATCGTGGCCCGACTAAGCCATCTATCTTGCCGCTATAAAAACCCAGTTCGCGCATACGCTCCTGCGCTTCGCTGATCGTGGCTTTTGGAAATGGTTCGTACAACGCTTTGGTTGAACTAGGTCCTGTTAGCGCTACTATTGAGCCTGTCCGCAGATCATCCACTAAAAGCTTACCTGCTTTCTTTAAATCCAACTTCGTCCCTTGACCAAGCGCATAGGCTAGCGCGACATCGTATCGAGCTTTTGCCGCTTCGAAATGTTCAAGGGCCTTTGTGTAAACCGGATGAGACGGGGGATTTGTGTGCCCTCCTTCTCGATATAACCGCCCGAGTTCGTGGTGAGCTTGCTTAGCTGTTAACTGATCACTCGACCGAGATGCAATTATCAGTAGCTGGAACTGCTCTTCGGTGCTCGGCACATACTCTTTCAGTATATCAGCTGCCAAGCCGTGTTCTTGACTGGCAGCAAGCTTTAAATATTTCAACGCCTCACGATAGCTAAACAGCGATTGACGTACATCGACATCACGATCATTTTCGTTAGCTAAGTGAAATTCGTAAATCTGTATATATCCAACCGAATAGGCCGCTTCTGCGTCTCCGGAGTCAGCGTGTCTTTTTAACTCCAGCATAAAAACCTCTAACGGTTTTTTTCTCCCATTTGCGTAGAGCCTGACCGCGCTATCAAAAAGTTCATGATTTAGTTTTTTTACTTTTCCTCTTTGGCCTTCCAAAACGCGACGACCAATTACCTCTCTGTTTTCGAATATTTTTTCGGCCTTGTTGATTGCTTCTATGCAGTTGTTTTTAATTGCGATGTCGATATAAGTGGCAGTGTATCCGATGAGTCCCATCCACAAGTACTGTGGGTTTTCTGCTTTTATCATCCACTCTTCCGCCCTCTTACATTCCTCCTGCGCTGTCTCACCGAGCGAACTACTATTGAATAAAGCAAGTATGGCCGTCGCCAATAAAATTGAACGCAATAACAGGCCTGTATAATTCCTAAATATCTGTTGTGGTATTAAATTAGGCACGACCAAATTCCTCTTTTCCGCCTAAGCTGCTTGTTCAGATAATAAGTAGCGATTGAACTGATCGCCACTTTTGTTCGGTGCAGCTCGAAATCAGGATAGTCGCGTATTTTGCTATTCAGTTCTACTTTCTGTCTATCGAGAATTCATCTATCTGAAATTTGTAGTGCACCTATGTCCAAAAGGGAGATGCACCTTTAGTTTGTTTACTCCAAAGAAATTCGCGCTTCATAAGAGCCTGCATAGAAAATGCGGAGCACTTAAAATGTAGTAAATTTATAATATAAAACAACTACCCAGATCGTAAAAAATAAACAAAAATACATAATCCAATATTTAAAAAATATAATGTGATAAAATTACAACTTGCCAGTAAAAATTATTTATATAAATTGGATCTTAATTTCAGCATTAAATACGAAGGAAGATGAAATATGTCTAAGTATTTCAAGGTGAGTGCTGTGGTTCTGCTTATAGGCACTGCAACCATGGCATTGGGTTCTAACAGCGCACATGCTTATTTGCGGAGCCCTGGCTTTGATAAGTCCGTGGACTTTTTTACCAAACTCTACGAACATCTTGGCGGAAATGGAGCCGAAAGAGAAAACTACGTTGAAAAGTAGGGTTGCTTCTTAAGTTACAGCTCATCCAAACAACAAATGGCCCGGTGCAAAGATGTAATTCTCGTCGGGCCATTTAGGTAGAAAAACTGGAGTACTTTACAAATTAAGGTAGAATCACATTCTAATCTCAGTTTGTGAGTGGAACTTTTAGCCATCGAAGATCTGATTTGCTCGCGTTAGATCTTGATCCGCTCAACTTCATCGAGAGAAACCGCCTCGCCAGTGCGGTCGTACAGTTTGGTCGTCTTAGGATCCGAGTGTGCCACCATATTTTGCGCACTTTCACGCGTGCCGCCGGTATTCAGATAGGCGGTGCTTGCAGTGGCCCGAAAGGTGTGGTTTCCAATCTTTCCCATGATGCCGGCTCTGCGCGTTCGCCGCTGCACTATGCTGTAAGCATTGAAGCGATCCAGAGGTCGATCGGTCGGCTTGTCGTCGCCTACCACAAACCGGATTCACAGCGCTGCCGGCCTGTGGTAGTTAGGCGGACATAACGTCCTTTATGTCCGCCTAATTGACAGACGAGAGATCACACCCCGTGAACCAGCAAAATCTCCCCGTCGCCCAGACCGAGACGGCGATCGCCACGACGACCGAGCCGCTCGTCCCGCGCCTGGTCGCCGACGCCGGCGATCCGGCCGCGAAACGCTTTCTGGAATTCTTCGCCGTCACCATCCGCAACCCCAACACGCGCACAGCCTATCTGCGCGCCTGCCGCAATTTCTTTGCCTGGTGTGACCGTGCCGGCATCGGCCAGCTCGTCGATATCGAGCCGATCCATGTCGCGGCCTATATCGAAAGCATGACCGACAGCTATGAGGCGCCGACTGTCAAGCAGCACCTGGCCGCTCTACGCATGCTCTTCGACTGGCTCGTCACCGGCCAGGTCCTTGCATCGAACCCGGCGCATTCTGTTCGCGGCCCAAAGCACTCGGCTCTCCGTGGCAAGACACCCGTCCTGGTGCCAGAGCAAGCCCGTCAGCTCCTCGATTCCATCGAACTGACAAACGAAGTGGCCTATCGCGACCGGGCCTTGATCGGTCTGATGGTCTTTTCCTTCGCGCGGATCTCGGCCGCGGTTGCCTGCAAAGTCGAAGACTATGCGCCGCGGGGAAAGCGCTGGTGGCTTTCACTCCGCGAGAAAGGTGGTAAGCGACACGAAATGCCCGTCCATCATAGCCTTGAAGAGTACCTCGACGACTACATTGAGTTTGCCGGCCTGCGCGACGATCGGAAGGGCTATCTCTTCCGGGCTGCAGACGGCCGTCGCGGTGAGCTGACCGATCGGCCGTTCAATCGCAGACGTGCCTGGGACATGGTGCGCCGTCGAGCCCGCCAGTCGGGGATCCACGAGAAGATCAGCAACCATTCTTTCCGGGCCACCGGCATCACGGCCTATCTGGACGCCGGCGGCTCGCTTGAAAATGCTCAAGGTATGGCTGCACACTCAGACCCGAAAACGACCAAGCTCTACGACCGGACGGGCGAGGAAGTCTCTCTCGACGAGGTGGAGCGGATTAGAATCTAAATGGATGGCGAAATGTCAGATGATGGCCAGGGTTCGGCAACGAAGATATGTCATGCCTGCGCTTCGGAGATTCCTGCGGCGGCAAGGGTATGTAAGGAGTGTGGATCCTGGCAAAGCAACGATTTTGGAAAGTTCGGACGCTTTGCAGCTCAGGCCACTGTAGTTGCCACGATCCTTTCGATAATCAGCACTGGCGTTGCACTTTTTCCCAAGGCCATCAGCTACCTCATACGAGATCCGGAACCGCGCCTCGTCGAGATAGTTTTCGACAATCATGATCCTAGAAGGCGAACACTTGGCACCTTTGCGCTTTACAACGGCGGAAATGTCGATGCTTTCGCGACCAAGCTCGAGCTGAGGCCGAAAAACACGCTATTCGATGGAGTCGGTGGACCGGACTTAAAAATTTACGAACGAATTTTCGAGGGCAAGGGCTTCGAGAAAGACATTGCCTTCGAAGGTGCGCGATTGGAGGGCCGTTTTAAGCCTCATTGGCTTCTAATTAGCGAAAAGACGTTTCCGGATGTAATCGATATTCTCAAAGAAGAGCGCCTTCCAGTCGACAAGTGCACTGTTTTTTTTCCGTTCAACGCGCGACTTGGATTAGGCCCCCCTAAATCCGGTGAATTTCGTAATAAGGATGCTGTTACTTCTCTGAAGGGAACGCTTTTATTCATTGATCCAGGCCGACCCAAAAAGGTTGAGCCGTCGAAGGTCGAAAATCTTTATATCGAAGCGGCGGTTTATCTGGATCCGCGCTGTGCTTACAGGCTTGGCGGAAAAGGCCGCGTGGAAGGCGTCATCAGGTATCGACAGCAACAACGCTCCCCATAAATCTCGCCTGTTACGGGCACCCGGCCCACGCTTCAATCTGCGCTTGCGTCTATCTCAGGAATATTCGATTCTAACGTCACAGCGTGAAAAGCACGCTGTGGGGCGTCAGAACCCCTCACAACACTCGGCTATGGCCGGGTGGCGCTCGCTGGTCCAAGGCCCCGGCCTAAAGGCAGCGCGCCTGTCTTGTTGTGCAGGTTCTGAACACCCGGCCACCAGTCCGGAACGCCTCTCCCGATTTAATATGGGATCGCGGCACCAAGAAGGTCTGCGGTAGGCGTCTATGGCGACACAGCACAGGGCCGAATCTCGGCCTAAATCGATACAAGGCAAGCGCCTTGGACCTCAAGATGTCGAGCTTGCCAGCCGCCTGAGGGGCATTCGCATGCTGCGCGGCGTCTCTCTGAAAAACGCCGCGATAGCTATCGGCGTCACAGTGCAACAGATGCAAAAGTACGAAACCGCTGCCAATCGTGTTTCCGCACCGCGTCTGAAGCAGCTTGCAGTTGCCTATGGCATCGACCTCAACGACTTCTTTCCCCCCGCCAAACCCAAAGCGAACAACATCGATAGCCAGGTCCTTGTCTCTCGCAGAGCTATTGCTCTGCTAAAAGCCTACGAGGAGATCGAAAATCCTGAAGCTCAACACGCGCTGCTGGAGCTCGCCAGGGCTGCGGCGAAACTTTTCAGCAAGGCTGCCCCGGATGTCTGAGAGCTACTCGCATCTAAGCTTGTGGAGCCTCGCCACACCGGAGACATTGGCCTTTGCAGCCGGCGAGTTTTTCGAGGATCCCGAAGATGCGTTGGGCGAACGGTTAGACCGCGCTCGCGCCGGCGGAGATCCGAAAGAGATCCAGATTTTTGAAGAGGCGCTTTAGATCGTGTCCGGGCCTGGCGCGCCAACAACTCTCCGGCCAAAAACTGCGGGTATCGAAGACAGAACTGATCAAGCGTAAGCCCTCTCGACCTAGCTCAATAAGTTCAACCGCTCGCTTTTGGACCAGCGGATAGATCAGCAACTTGCGCAACAACGAGCACCAGGCGATTGATGAATTTTGCTTCGTCGCAGAACGGGAAGCACCCCTGGTACACCGAGATAAAATCGCGACCTTCGATTGGAACATCTAGAACGCTGAATGAAGGCCGGCGCGTGTCCGTCACGAGAGCGAAATTTGTCCACTGCTGGATCAGGCGCTTCTCCGAAAAAACCTCGGCGACGCTTCGACCCGTGTAGTTTCTCCCCATCAGCATCTTCACGCCTTCGCCCATCAAAGTGTAACGATGACCTTCAAGACTGTCATCCTCGCGGGAAACGACGGCCGTCCATTCAAGTACGGTCGGGACATCAATGGGATCGAATACAGCCCAGAGCGGCGACTTCGGGCAAACTGTCCGAGGTAACGTCTCATAGAGATCCGCCATGATGCGGACAGGATGCGTTTCGGACACTTCTTTTAGGTCGATTGGGTGCATCGAGAACCCCCACTCCAGCACACGCGATCCTGTCAATTTTTCATCGGATTAAGAAGCAATCCGAGAATAAAAATGCTCGCAAGATATTTCTACTTCATTCTCGGCAGAGCGATCGCATCAAGTTCAGTATTGTACCTCTGACCTTCTCAGATCGGATCGCGTGGAAATCCCGAAGAAGTTTTGTCAGCTCCGCCGGCGATGGCCCGCCGCAGCTTTTCCATTGTTCCGATCCCTGCGGAGCATCTTGATCCTCAAAAAAGTAGCTGACCGGCACGTCGAAACTTTCAGCCAGAACGTAGAGTGTTCCTGGCGACATACGATTTAAGCCAGTTTCATATTTTTGATACTGCTGACCGGAGACCCCCAACCTCTGGGAGATCAGTTTTTGCGTCAGGTTCAGTTCTGCACGCCGAAGCCGAACGCGCTCAGCCACGTAGCTGTTGATCTCACGTTCAGTGGCCTTCAACAAACTACGCGGTTCCTTGATTGAGATGATTCAGCGCAGCAACGAAAAACTGTTCGGATTCTATGTCACCGGCAGAGCGTGCCAGCCTTATTTTCTCGCTGAGCATCCAAACGGGATCCGGATAAGCCTCTAAGGCGATATCAGCGACCTGTGAGGGCGTCGAAATATCCCAAGGCGAGATCTGCTTACTCATCGATCGACCCGGGCTTTGTCATCATCGGCCGCTGTGGTTCATAAGAAACACCAGCGGCCGCAAGGACAAGACGAAACGTTGCGTCACGCAGCACCGGGTTGGCGATCGATTCGAACGCCAAAATAAGCCGTCGAGTTTGCCGCGCAGTGAGCGCTTGCGTCTCTACGCCGGGCTTATCTGCTGCGACCCGAAAGAAGTCCTCCAGCGAAAGACCGAAGTGCTCTGCAAGCGCTTTAAGCCGGATTGCCGAAATCTCGATTTCTCCGGTTTCGTAGCGTTGAAACTGTCGCTGAGAGACATCGACAATCTGGCAGGCCTTCCGAGAACTTAGACCAGCGCGCTTTCGGACAGCTTCGAGCTGCCACGCCAGGTGCTGATTCCACTCCCCGAGGTCACGCCGCAAAAACTCGCTCCCGCATCGAGCGCCGGCGAGTGAAATTTAGGCCGGCTGAGAGATTAGTTCGATGGGGCGTTCTTCCGGACTGGTGACCGGGTGTTCGAAACCTGTCCAGTACAACAGGCGCGCTGCCTTTAGGCCGAGGCCCTGGACCAGCAAAGCGCCACCCGGCCATAGAGCCGAGTACTGGAAGGGGTTTCGAAGCCCCACAGCGCCTTATGACGCTGCAGAACCACCATCGCCTATCCGCGATTCCGCTGCAACAAGTAATCTCAATGGTGGTCGGCGAATTGGTGCGGACATATCTGTCCAACTTTAACCATTACTACTTTCGCTAAAGTTGTTTCACTCTCTTTCTTGTGAAGAAATGAGAGTTTACAAAAAATTAAAAATTTATATTTGTCTCGTTAACAGGTTGATAACCAACGCCACGAAGGCGACCAGGGATTTGATCTCTGGAGTATCAGGAGTGATAGCTATGCGATCCGTATTCAGAGCGGTTCCAGCCCTATTTTTATTGTTTGCAAGCATTGGTGTAGCTTCGCCGATTCAGGCGATGCCCATCCTTTCCATCTCAAACGGCCAGCTCGTCGGTGCGCGAAACGTCGAGGCGAACGGCTCGCTTTTCGATGTAACCTTCGCCGACGGGAGCTGCTCGCAGCTCTTCAGCGGCTGCGGCAGCACGGCAGATTTTCCCTTCACGGCCAACTTTGAGGTCAGTGGGTTTTTGACAGCTTTGCGCGACCAGGTCTTCCTTGATTCTGCTGCCGGCAATTTCGATTCCGATCCGAGCCTGACGTTCGGCTGTGAAGACGGCACCCGGTGCAATGTTTTGGTCCCGACCTTCGTTAGAAGTTCCGGACTGCTCTTGGCCAACGGCTTCTCGAATGGCGGCGGATCCAGCCTCGATTTCTTTGTTTTCCCCCGCACATCCTCGTCAAACGACACTTCGACGGCGTCAGATGCCGCGCGGACTGTTTTCGCTGTGATAAGCGAAGCAGCTCCCTTTCAGGGGCCTCAGAGCTTCTCTGTACTCGAGGATCCGGCCGGCCAGATCCAGCCCGCAGCTCTAACACCTCAAGCCGCCGTCGCGGTGTCAGAGCCAAGAAGCGCTCTGCTGCTCGCGTTAGGCCTAGTTCTGATCGCTTTCACGCGCCGCCGGCGTCAAGCGATGACCGCTTAGAACAAATCCACCAAAAGCCATGCAGGCATCCGGACAGCGATCCGGAACATCAGGAGAGATCACTATGAAGATCCGCCTTTTGGCGATTGCCGCCGCTCTTGCGTCTACTGCCGTTCTTACCGGTTTGCCGGCGCCGTCCGAGGCTATGCCAATCCTTACGATATCGAATGGCCAGCTCACAGGAGCGCGCAACGTCGAAGCCAACGGGACGCTCTACGACGTTTCCTTTCGCGAAGGAAGCTGCATCAGTCTGTTCAATGGCTGTAACAGTCCAAACGATTTCATCTTCAGCTCGCGTTCGACATCCCGCGGGTTTCTGACCGCGCTTCAGAACCAAGTTTTTGTAAACACGGCCCAGGGCGCCTTCGACAGCAACCCTGGCCTCACAGCCGGATGTAGCGGCGCAAACTGCAGTATCTATTTGCCCCTTCCTGTCGGGAATCAGTTCTTTGCCGACCTCGACATCTTGTCGAACGGCCGCAGAGAGTCTGAGGACTTCATTTTTTCCTTCCCTGTGATCGGTCGGGCCACCGATACCTCGCTGCTGTCGAATGCGGTTTTCGCTGTCGTCGAGCTGGCACCGCTCCCCGCCCCTGAAGTCATCGAGCTGGTCGACGATGAAGCCACCAATCCGCAGCCGGTTTCCTTTAACCCGGCCGACGATCCTACAGCGTCTGGCGATGACCTGGCCGCGGCCATTGCCGTACCAGAGCCCGCCACAGCCTTGGTCTTCGCTCTTGGCCTTCTGCTGCTGGCGTTAGGGCGTCTCCAATCCGGGTTTCACATCGCAGGCTTTCAGCGCTGGACAGCTCGAAGCCGCCCAATTGGTTCCGGAGGCGTCTGAAACGCAGCGCTCCAAAAAAGCGGTCCGATCTTCAAAGCCGGGGGGCCAACTTGAAGTGCAATAGGGTTTAGTCATGACGGAATCTGAGGGTGCTCGAGACGCCTTTGCGAAAATGGCCTTTGAAGGTAAGGCACTCGAAACCTGGCGAAACTACTGGGAATCCAGCAAGCCGCAGCGAGCCGCAAATTTTCTGCTGCAAGAGTACGGCGGTGATGCCGCGAAGGAGGCTGCCTTCGCTGCACTGGCCGCTTTGGGAGACAACGAACCGGCCGAGTATAACTATTGGGTAGCGGTATTTGAGATCTTACGGCCGACGGATGCAGGACCGTGGACGCCTCTTCCCGTGCCGGTATCCCGTCGTGACCAGTGAACGAAGCGGCTCCGCCGGCCGCAGGGCTTCGCCAAAGCCAGAAAGCAAAGCAAGGATCGAAGCGACCGACATCGAGCTCGCCCGGCGTATGAAGGCAATCCGAAAGCTCAAGGGCCACACCCTGGAGTCAGCCGCCGCCTTCATCGGAGTTACCTTTCAGCAGCTTCATAAGTACGAGACCGCCCACAGCCGGATCGCCGCGCCGCGTCTGAAGGAGCTGGCTAACGCCTATGGGATCGACATCAACCTTTTCTTTGAACCCGCCGATGGCAAGAAGACCCACCGCCAGGTGCCCATGAGCTTCTCCGCAAAGACGATCCGGATGGCGCAAGCCTTCGACGAAATTAAAGACGAAGGCCTACGAAACGCCATCGTGGCTCTACTCGAAACCGAGGCCGCTCGCAGTAAGCGGCTGAAAGACCGCAACTGAGCCTGTAACCGACGCCAGCAGGCAGCACCCAAATTCCAACACCCTTGGTTAAATACGCAAACCAGAGCGGCAACCAGTCCTCGCTGTGCTTTCCGCGAAGCACGGAGCCTTGCGCTTTCAGATCCTAAATGTTCTTATAATGTTCTTTTCGCATATAGGCCTTTGGTTTCGTTTAGGCTCGACGATCGATGGACAAGAGAACAAAGCTTGGAGAGATCGCGGGATCCACACTCGAATTGACCTGCCCGAGCTGTCAGCATCGATCTTCGGTCACAGCGACAGAACTCATGATTCAGCGCGGCGGGGCAGTTCGTCTCAGTGATATCCTAAACGCATTTAAATGCACGCAGTGTGGCCGGCGCGGCGCCCCACGTTTGACAGCAACTGTCACCACCCGAAGCGGCCGCACCCTGGGCGACATCGAGGCCCATTTTCCAGTCTTTGAAATCAAATGCGGCCGCTGCGATCGACATGGTCGACTCAGAACAAGCGGGCTCATCGCCGAGCACGGCCGAGATATGAAACTCACCGATCTTGGCTCGAAGTTGATCAGCGATTGCCCGAAGCGTGAGGGCACGATTTACGAGCGCTGCGATCCGTATTTCCCGCAGCTCTCAAAGATTGGATAGAGTCCACGAGAAAGGGCCGCTTCCTCGAAGCGGCCCCTTCATTCGGATTAAGGGAAAAACATCCACGAAAGCCAACGAATGGTCAATTCGACACGGAGTGTCTTTCCATCTGATCCGCTGGCTTCAAGAACGAAACTCGCCATCAAGGCTGCCTCCATTCCTGCACGTGATTGCCTTTACAGAAAGTCGGATCACGCCTAAGGCCAGCTTACCGGGATTAGTTCTCGTCGACGCACCCGGCGAGCTACGACTCCTTCCGTGGCCAAATCTATGCGACTTGGCGGTATCCAATATATGGTCCTTGGGAATGCCATTTTCAACCCAATCACACCCAATCAGATAGGGCCGTACCAATCCTGATTAGCTTACTTTCTGGATTCCGATGCGCCTGCAATCACCTCCAGGCGAGAAACACGCCTGTCAATCGGTGGATGCCCATCGATGAAAGACAGCAAGCCCCCCTGCCCTTCTGACGGATGCTTACCAAGCGCAGACGCCAGAGCAGCCGGATTGCCGGTCAAGGCGATGGCTGCCAGATCCGCATCGTTCTCTAAGGCGCGCAAGACCACGACGTTCAAAAGCATGGCCAGAGCGCTGAGCACGGTCATGCCGACCACGACGCCCTGCCCTTCCTCGAGGGCAAGAGCGTTCAGGCCTTCAAAGCGCGTCCAGCCCAGAAGGGCGACCGACACGACAAAGATCACCGCCAAAAGCGCGGCAGCGTTCAAACCCCAGGCGATATAGCCGTCACGGCTTTTGACGTGGGCGACTTCATGCGCCAGGACGCCGGCGAGCTCCGCGCGGCTCAAGCTCTCGAGCATTTGCCTCGTTACAACGATCGCGGCGCCAAAGGGCGTCGAGATCGTTTGCGCATCGAGCCCTGCGCGCTCGCTCACTATGAGCTGCGGGCTCTTCTCCAGCCCGGCTCTTCTGACGAGCTGGTCGAGGTCCCGGTGCACATCTTTCGCGACAACCCGGGACAGCTCCCTCGCCCCGCGAAAGCGCGGGTGATACTTCAAAATCAAATCCGGCGTGAGAGTAAGACGGATCACAACAGCCAGGCCAGCCGCGACGAGGCCCATGACTCCCGCGAGCGCAAAGATCAGGAGCGCGCAGATCGCCACGACGATGCCGGCGACGAGCAGCCGATGCAGATAGTCAAATCGCGGTTTAGGCAGCAGCTCTACATCCAATGTCGACATGAAACCATGATCCAATACGTGGTGGTGTCAGCTCCGGAATCAATTCTAGCACAGCCCGGGTTAACGACCTGCGCCCCATGCAATGTCGGCAGCCGCTGCGGCAGGATATGAAATGCATAGGGGTCTCTCTTTGCTGTTGATCGCGGTCCGGATCCCGATGGGATCCCGGTCAATCGCCGTCGCGGAATCCGGGCCGGGTGAGATCCGCGCGAGCGGCAATTGACCGGTCCAAGGGCCGGACCTAGAATCGATAACAGCCAGATCGGAGAGACCCCTATGCACCCCATATCCGCCTACTACCTCGGCAAGATGGCCGGCTACTTCATGGTGTTCTGGGCTGTCTTTCAGATCCTCGGCTGGATCAGTGACCAGGTCGTCTGGTTCCTCGAGACCTACGCCGTCTATCTGATCACGGCCGCCGTCGCCGTTTTGCTCTATCTCGCGTTTCTTCTCGTGCGCTGGTGGCAAGCCGACTGATAAGCCTACGCAGGCTCATCGCCAAAGATTCTCTGCCCAGAGGCCGCGGTCATTAGTGATCGTCCGGCCAATCGTCCGTCAGCTCGACGAGAGACGCCGAGATTCGTCTCGGAACTGGCTGAAAACGCCAGTTTTGGGCGCTTTGCGTCCTTTGAGCACCGGACCTCGAGAGGTCCATTTCATCAAAAATCCAAATAGCAATCCGGGCTCGTCCTTGCAGGACCAGGCTCTACTCCGCTAGGCGCCAGGCCGCCAAGCTCCACCAAGCCCCCGCCCCTGGCGCGTCAGGGTCTTGGCCAGTCCGGTAACGATCCTTCTCGTATACGGCCTTCGGCCTTCGACAGAGCCCGCCGCTTAAGCGCCGGACATCTCGGTTTTGTTGAAATCCCCGATCGTTCGGGTGGCGACGGTTCCGCTTAGCCGAGTTCAGAGGCCTGTTCAACCGGCTCACGCCGGTCCTCCACTGCGTTGCGGCCGCAAGCGGTGTCCAGACCTCTGCCCCCGGCACACGGTCCCTCTTCGTCGCCCCCCTCCCTTCCGGGGATTTCGTCGATGCGGAAGAAGGGAGACGCGGCAAGAGCAGAGCCTAGAACGGGCCGTTTCCTTGGCCCGTTTGCGAATGTCGGAGGATGGACAATGGATTTAATTGCACCGGGTCAGCACCAACAGCTTATCGAAAACGCCCGAGACCACAGCCACGACCACGCGCCGGTCGTCAGGCTCTTTTGCCCCTGGAATAACTCAACTTGGCTGCTGTCGGAACGAGACCCGGAGAACGAGGATCTCTTTTTCGGTCTCTGCGATCTGGGCTTCGGTTTTCCGGAATTGGGAAGCGTCTCACTGCGAGAGATAGAGGCTGTGACCGGCATGGGCGACCTCAAGATCGAGCGCGATTTCCACTTTGAAGCAACCGCGACGCTGAGTGTGTACACCTGGGCAGCGCAGCAGGCCGGACAGATCGTCACCGACCGCGTGTCACTCATGTACGCCTACATGGCCCTAGCGGCTGAAGCCCGGTCCAGCGGGGGCGAGCTTCGGGCGCGACTGATCTACGGCGAGCGCAGAAACGTCATATCCCACCGGCTTTTCCAAGCCCTTTCCGCTGTACGCTGAGGGAGGGCCGGAACATGGCAAAGCTGACCAAGGCCCAGGCGAAAGCTCACGCGCAGGCCTGCGAGCTACTGGAACAGGACAACCTCTCTTTCGAGGAAAAATGGTTCATCTTCGAGAACTGGCAGGAAGGCGCGACCCATGAGAACGGCGCAGCCGGTGCGTTCTTTACCCCGATCGAACTTGCCGCTGACTTCAAGCTGGAGATCTGCGGCTCCAAGGTCATCGATCTTTGCGCCGGCATCGGTGTCTTGAGCTTCCTGCACTATCACCGTCCGACCCACCAGACCCCGCCAGAGGTCACCTGTATCGATATCAACCCGGCTTACGTGGAGGTAGGCAAGAAACTCTTCCCGGAAGCCACCTGGATTTGCGCGGATGTCTTCGACGTGGCCCGCGATCTTGGCCGCTTCGATGTGGCAATCGCCAATCCACCCTTTGGACGCCGCGTCAAAGCCCCGAACCTGCGTTATCAGGGCGCAGAGTTCGAATACAAGGTCATCGATCTGTCGTCCGAGATTGCCGACTATGGGGCTTTCATCATCCCGCAGAAATCGGCTGGTTTCGTCTACTCGGGCGTTCAAACCTATGAGCGGCGCGAGAGCCGCGAATACCGGAAGTTCGCCCAGGCGACCGGCCTGCACCTGGAAGCCGGTTGCGGCATCGATACCTCGATGCACCGGGACGCCTGGCACGGCGTTTCCCCGGCCTGTGAGATCGTCACTTGCGAGTTTCCGGACCGCAGGCCTGCGAGAGCACCAGACATCGCAGCCATCAAGTTTCCCACCAAAGCACGCCAACAACTGAGTCTCTTCTGAGGCTCCCCCTACCCCACGAAAACCCTTGCTCTCGGAGGACACGAGATATGAATACGCAAACAGATTCGATTGCCGTTACCGGCGAAACGCTCACTGTTCCCTTTTCAAAGCTGGTCGAAGATGCCGGCAACGTGCGCAAGACCCGCAACGGGGACGGTATCGAGGCTTTGGCCGATAACATCGCCGCTGAAGGCCTGCTGCAAAACCTCATCGTTCGGAAGGCCAAAGGCGGCAAGTTCGCGGTGGTCGGTGGAGAGCGCCGGCGGCGCGCCCTGGCGCTGCTGGTCGAGCGCAAAGCCATCAAGGCGAGCGAACCCATCCCCTGCCGTCTCGCCGGCGAGGAAAGCACGAGCGCGAGCCTTTCAGAAAACATTCACCGGCAGGCCATGCACCCCGCCGATCAGTTCGAGGCCTGGCGGACCATGGCCGATAGTGGACTGAGCGTTACAGAAATCGCGCGGCGGCACGGCGCGACGAACAAGCTGATCGAACAGCGCTTGAGGCTTGGCCGTCTTTCCCCCGTCCTATTGGAGGCTCTGCGGGCGGATGATATCAGCATCGATGTTGCAGCCGCCTTCACCATCACCGACGACCACGAGCGCCAGAAAGCTGTCTTTGCCTCGCTGAAAAAGGGCTATTACAGCGTCCAACCCCATATGGTGAAAGCGGCCCTCACCGAGGGCGAAATACACGGCAGCAACAAGCTTGCCCGGCTGGTGGGCCGTGCGGCCTACGAAGCCGCCGGCGGCGAGATCCGAACCGATCTCTTCGATGACAACCCCTATTTCAAGGATGCCGACCTTCTGCAGAAACTCGCTTACGGCCATATGGTCGCGGAGGCCGAGCGGCTGCGGGGCGAGGGCTGGCTATGGATCGAGACTGCCTTTGACCGTGATTACCGCTGGGGCCAGGACATGCGCGTGATCTGGCCGAAGAAAGTCCCTCTCACCGACGCCGAAGAGCAGGAGAAAGCGGAGATCGAGGCGCGCTTGAAAGAGATCGAGGATCTCCCCGACAGTGAAGAGCTACAGGCGGAATGGGAGAGGCTGGAACCCCGGCTCAGCGCGCTTTTGAACAAGCGCGAATTCAGCGCCAAAGCCAAGTCCAATGCAGGCGGTTTTCTCTCGCTCTCTCCCAATGGCACATTCGATCTGCAGCTTGGCTATATCCGTCCTGCGGACGATCCGAAAGCCAAGGGCGATAAGACGAAGGCCAGCGAGGCAAAGACCAAGCAGCCGAACGACTACGGCAAATCCCTGCGCGATGATCTCGCGGCGGTCCGCTTGGAGATCCTGCGTTGCGAGTTGCTGCAAAATCCGACCGTCACCCGTGATCTGCTGGCCTTCCACAGCCTGCGCTCTGTCCTGACCCCCCACTACACCCGGACACCCTTTGAATTCACCGCACGCATGCCCTACGGCCCGCGTACGGCGTCCGAGAAAGGCGATATGGGCCGCTATGAGGGCCGGGCCACCTTCGAGGGACTGGTTGCCGATTTGCGGCTGGACTGGTTCGACATCGAGGACGTGATTGAAAGCTTCGAGGCCTTCCGCGCGTTGAGTGAAGACGACAAGACCCGCCTGCAGGCCTACGCGGCGATCCTGATGCTCCAGCCGCAGCTCTCCGACGAGCGCGAGGCCGAGCCGACCCTGGAGCGCACGGCGCAGATCATCGGCAGCGATCCGGCGGCCACCTGGACCCCCGGCGGAGACTTCTTTGCGCGGCTGACCAAGGGTCACATGCTGCAGATCGCCGGCGAGGTGGTTGGACCGGACTTCGCCGAACGTCACGCGAAAGACAAGAAAGCCGATCTGGCAACCTCGCTTGGTGCTGTCTTCCTGCCGGTAGCGGACGAGAAAGAGGCCTATCCCAAGGCGCGCCCGGGCATAGCGGCTTGGGCTCCCGCCTGCATGCGACCCCGTAAGAACAGCGAAAGCGACGGCGGACTGTCCTCCCCGACCGTCGCTTGAGCCCGGCAGGGGAAGGGCTTGTTCCTCCTGGCCCTTCCCCGCCAGACATTACGACTTCGGTTCGATCGATCCGAGTTTAAGTCGGAACGTCAATTGAATAGGCCAGCGAAGCAACGTTGAACGAGGCCACTTACAGTCCAGACTGACTTTCAGCATATCAGCTCCTCTTCTCTATGGGCGACGAGATCCCAAAAAGTCACTGCGTTCAACGCAGGATACCTGTGACGTAAACACTTCACTCCAGACAGTGTGATCCCCTCGATAAAGCGCCGCTGCGCGAGCATGAAGGCGACGATGAGGGGGGGGACGATGATCTTTGGATATTGTATCGTACGAACCAACATAGGAAACCGATATGTCTCTCGCCGAATCACCGACGCCAACCCAATACGGGCGATTGCAGCGGGCCTATGACACCTTCAACGCAGAGCGTTTCGCCGGCGAACTGCCGCCCTGCCTGATCACCCTGCAGCGGCAAAAGAAGGTCATGGGCTACTTCTCGCGTCAGCGTTTCGTGGCCGAGGATGGCACGGCCACCGACGAGATCGCCATGAACCCGGAGTTCTTCGGGCGCGAGCGCTTGATCGAAGTGCTGCAAACGCTCGTCCACGAAATGTGCCATCTCTGGCAATACCATTACGGCAGTCCGGGTCGGGGCCGCTACCACAACGAGGAATGGGCTGACAAGATGGAGGCGGTCGGTCTCATGCCCTCCAGCACGGGCGAGCCGGGCGGTAAGCGCACCGGCGACCGGATGAACGACTATCCGATTGAAGGCGGGCGCTTTCTTAAGGTCACTGAAGCGCTCTTGGCCGAGGCCTTCGATATCCCCTGGACGGATCGTTTCTCAATCGCCGCGCCGGCGCTCCTCGAAGACCAGGGCGCTGCCGGCGTAACCGGGGAAGACGGCGAGGCCGGCGGCGAAGTCGCGCCCGCGCCGCGCAGCAAGACCAAATACAGCCACGCGTGCAACGGCGGTCTCGTGTTGAACGTCTGGGGCCGTCCAGGCCTGCAGATCGTCTGTGGCGACTGCGGACGCGGCTACGACGAAACTGCGTAACCGAGAGCGCCACCGGCGCTCGTCTCTTTTTCCCATAAATGGAAGCCGGGATGCTTGCTCGCATCCCCTTAGCAAGCCCCAGGCGCAAGCGTGGGAACGGAGGTATCCCCACCTTCGGTCGCTGCGCGCCTGCAGCCGGGCGATGCCCCTCCCCCGTTCCCAGGGCTGGCCAATTCCCCTGACGCTTATCGCCGCTTGGCTAGTTCGGTTGCAGGCGCAACCGACAGCCCAAGAAAGGAAACAAGGGTCATGCCACTTTACGAATGTCCAAGCTGCAAAAGTCTCGAAATCCTGGAGATGGTTCCAGACTGCTGCTCTCACTGCGGCGGGAGCCTGAGCCGCGTTGAGGTCGCACCGCGAGAGAAGCGGTTTGACGAACTCACCGAAGACCAGGCCCAACAGGCGCGGGCGCTGTCACAGCCGGAGGATGATGAGCGCTTTTTCGTCTATGTCATCGGCGACAATGGCGCTGTTTCAGACCGCGTCCCTATGAACAGCTATGAGCAGAAGCAAGAAGAACGGCGCATCAGACTGGAAGACCGGGCCGAGGCTGCGGAAAGACAATCGCTGTCCCGTTTTGACGCCGCGTATAAGCAGGTCGCAGATATTCCGCCCGGGCAGCCTATTCTTGTCGGCCACCACTCCGAAGCCCGCCACCGCCGCGACCTGAGCCGCCACGACAGCCACATGCGCGCCGGCTTCGCAGCCCAGGACAAAGCCAGCCACTACCAGGAAAAGGCTTCGGGGGTCGGGAATGGCGGCATCAGCGCCGACGACGGCAACGCTATCGACAAGCTGAAATCCAAGCTGGCTTCGAGGGTCGAGAAGCAGGAATGCTACAGGCGCATGAACAGGGTCTGGCGGGTTGTTCAGAAGAATCCGGACAGCCCGGCCACGGCGCGCGCATTGGCCGCTTTGAGCGATACCGAACGCAAGATCGTTGAGACCTTCGAGGCAGAGTTTCCTTGGCAGAAAGGCCCTGCGCAGGATTACCAGCTTAAGAACAACAGCGCTGAGATCCGCCGCCTGAAAAATCGGATCATGGACCTGCAAGCGGCAGAGGAGAGAGAAGCCGCCGAACCGATCCGGGGCGATGGCTTTGTGATCGTCGAGAACAGCGACGAGAACCGGGTTCAGATCATCTTCGACGGCAAGCCCGAAAAGGATATCCGGACGATCCTGAAAGCCCACAGCTTCCGCTGGGCGCCGCGCTATGGCGCATGGCAACGGCAGCTAAACCATGCCGGGATCCACGCGGCGCAGCAGGTCAAACAGAGGCTGGAAGAGAGGGCCGCAGGATGATGCGCCTCGCCCTTGAAGTCCTGGGCGCGATCACCGTTCTGGTGATCCTGCCCGCCCTTGTTCTCTTTGGCGGCGCGGCCCTTGGCTTACCGGTTTAGTCGCAGAAAAAGCCCTGGAAAACGGGCGGTTGGAGGGCCGCCCACCCCTTCCCTTTTTATCTGATCGAAGGCCTGTTGCGTCTTGTATTTTGATACCTTTTTGGATATCATACAGTTATGGAAGCTGAGATGAAGAATATTGTTTGGCTGGGGCCGACCCTGAAAGCTTTAAAGGCGATGCCGGCAGAGGTTCAGCGCGACATCGGATACGGCTTGCACCTGGCGCAGGTCGGACGCAAGAGCGACAAGGCGAAGCCGCTTAAAGGCTTCGGATCAGCCGGCGTCCTGGAGATTATCAGCACCGGCAAAGGTAGCACCTTCCGTGCGGTGTACACTGTGAGGATCGGTGATGTGATCTATGTGCTGCATTGCTTCCAGAAGAAATCGAAATCCGGGATAGCCACGCCGAAACAGGACATGGACATCATCCGCGACCGTCTTAAGGAAGCCATGTCTGCGGCTTCCAATGGAGAGAAACAATGACTGAGATTACGATTGGATCAGGCAACGTCTATGAAGATCTGGGCTTCCCCGATGCGGAAGCGATGCAGATCAAGGCCCAGCTCGTGACCAAGATCAACGATATCATCAAAAGCCGGAAGTGGACGCAACGGCATGCCGCCGAGATCCTGGGAATGCCCCAGCCAAAGCTCTGCAAGATGCTGAACGGCCAATTCCACGGGATCAGCCAGGCGAAATTAATCGAGTATCTGGCGAAGCTTGGCCGAGACGTGCAAATCGTCGTCGGTCCCGCACGCCGGACCAGAAAGCCGGGTAAGGTCGATGTGGTTTTTGCGGCCTAAAGCTCTCGCGGTCGCCTTGGCGATCGCCGCCGCGTATGCGCCGGCGGCAGCCGCAAGCGAATTGACCGACGTCGTAACCCACGTCCGCGACGGTGACACCATTGAAGTCGGGTCCGTCCCGATCCGGCTCAACGGGCTACACGCGGCGGAGTTAGGCAGTCCGGCCGGCGAGCGCGCAAAGGAATTTATGCAGGACCTCGTCCTGCATAAATCGGTCACTTGCCGCCTCAACGGCGAGAAGACATACGACCGCTTTGTGGCGGTCTGTATGCTTGGAGATCAAGACATCGCGGCGATGCTGGTGCAGGCTGGACTTGGGCGCGACTGCCCAAGATATTCCGGAGGCCGCTACGCTAGCCTTGAGACTGAAGCGGCCAAGGCGATGTACCTGCCTGGATACTGCAAGACGAACTGACAGCCTTGGCCGCCTCTTCGACTTCCGAAAGCATCATCGAGGGCGCGGATCGCGAAGCGGAGCGCGGTCGCGCAACCTCGCCTTTCAGCGGGAAGGAGGATCGCCGACCCCCCTTCCCTGCAAGGACAATCTGCCAGGCCGTGTCCTCGCTGCGCTGTGGGCCGCTCCACCCCGACAGATTCTCCCTGCTCCCTTCCCCCCGCTGTTTGCCACGAGGCAAGGGGTGATGCGCAGCATCACCCCGTTATTGATAACTGAAAGACAAAAAGCTTTATGAAGACCCCTATCAAACTGCCCCTAGCTGCCGCTGCCCTTATCGGCGTGTTGGCGCTGGATCACTTCTACTACAAGCCCATGAAGGCCGAGGAACTGCGCCAGGAGGAAAAACATCTTGCCGAATGCTTGTCCAAGCTGGCCGAGATCAAAGAAACCGGAGGCGACGCGGCGAGAGAACAACGCAGTGGCCGTCTCATGGGATGTGATTTTGGCTCGCCTCTTGGATAACGGAAAAGGCCGGACTGGGAAGTTCCCCCGTCCGGCCTCAACACCCTTGGCGGTCATCGCCGCGCCCGGCTGTACCGCGATTAGATTCTAATCGGCTTCAACATCCTTGGTCAAATACGCAACACTGGTTCGCGCGCCGCTCTGCGGCGCGCGCAATATTTGCCTTGCTTATTTCTAGCTCGCTGGCCTTCTGTGCCCTTCCTCACATCAAAAGAATCTAAGCGATGTAATAAATCATCGGAAAGAATGTCTTTTGAGCTGCGAGAGGATGGACCCAATGTCAAATGTTGAGATGTCTAAGCCCGCGATGAATGCAATTGAGTTGGGTATGTGGATTTGGGGAGTCATTGTTGTTTGTTTGTCTGCAGGCACACTCTGGTTCTTAATTTGTATGCCTGCAGACGATGTTGAAAAAAAAGGAACTGCGTTCGTCGCGTTGATTGCCGCGATAGGGGTTGTTTGGAAAGTCTTCTTCGATGCTCATCAAAGCAACGTCAGGAATCAGTCGTTAACGAATCTTCAATGCACGACGATGGAGCTATTGGGACATGTTAAAGAGCTGAAAGCCAAGTTCAATAAACAAGGTACCGATTAGCTTTCGAACTCATCGAGGCGTCTGATGATGGCGGTGACATTCACGGTTTCACCGCTAACCTCGTAGCAGATCCAGTGATGGGCGACCCGGAAAGCCTGATGACCGCGTGGTAGTCTGCGGTCGACGATTCCTATCAACGGGAACCGAAGGAGCGTTGAGAAGCCTTGCTCTAGCTGGCCACGATATCTAATCGCTTGAACCTTGCCGTGCATCTCAATCGTGTATTGGCGGATTGCTACAAGATCGGATCGCGCACGGTCAGAAAATTCAAGCTTCACTCGATGGACCAGACCTTGTCGAAGAATTTCCGGATGTCTTCTTCAGAGCTAAGCGTTGTAGATCGGCCTTCCGCGATATCACGCGCGCCTTGTTCGATATGCTCGCCGACGATCTGGGCAAGGTCTTCCTCGCTCAGAGAGCGCATGGCTGCGAGATCGTCGTCCGTTGGTGCGGCCAAAGAACTGATTTTTGGTAAGGATTTTTGGCTCTGTTTGGGCATGTAGACCATCTTAGCAAATAGATTCATATGGGACTACTAACGGGCAGTTTGCAGGCGTTGATTATGGGATTTGTCCCAGCTTTCCAGGCGCCGGCTATGCCGGCGTCCGAAGCCTGCGAAGCAGGCCTGGAGGGAAGCGCGCACCTCACAAGCGCTGTAGCGACCCGGAAGGCCTGTGGTAAGCCGGGGCAAATCCCATGCGCTCTTCGGATTTAGAGATCTCAGTGTCGATTCCCGGAACCGCGAATCGGATGGTCGGGATATTCTACTCCCGATTCGTCGCGCTCTATGGGCGATTCGGAACTTTGTCACAACATCTAGTATGCTGCGCGAATCGGCGGTTTTCTTGGTGTTCAGAGTGTTTAGCCGTTGTGTTCTGCAACTTAAGTTTAATATTTCATTGATTTCCTTAACTGATTCCCTATCATTCGCCTCGGGTACACAGAACGAAATCCGAAGGCATGCCTCAAACTGCAAAAAATGCTCTTTACGTGCGGCGCTATGCTGCGCAGAGACGCCGACGAGGTGATGTCTCGATGACCTTTTGGTCCACCGAAGAGCTTGCTGCAGATATTGAAGAGCTGCGGCTCGAAGACGGTATGAGCCGCGCCGTGTTTATACGACATGCAATAAGTGAGTATATCGCGTGGCGCAAGTGCTCCCGGCTTCAGGATATGGACACAAGCTTTTTACGGCAGGAGCTGACCGAAGAGATTTTGGCAACCCTGGCCGAAGAGGCTGCAATTTCAAACAACAGTGGAAAGGACGCCGATACGGCAAAGTAAAGACCCGGCTGAGAGCCGGGCCTTCATAAACATTAGCGGGGGCAAACCCACTATGTTCTCGATCTAACACCAAGAACATAGCCCCGCAGAACCCTAAAGTCAAAGCAGAAATGCAATTCTGCTAACGGGGAAGGTTTGCCGTCGCTCCACAATTTGGAGTAGAGGATGCAACGGACAGACGACTTCCGTGGGCGGCGAAGTGCGCCCACAGGCTTTAGGCACATCACGGCAAACAGCTTGGCGGCTCAGAAGCTCGCAGAGCGCTTTGAAGGGCTCCCTGAGAGCCTTACGCGCAGCCAGGTACTCTCAATGTTCAAGAGAGCGGCGCCGGAGCTGGGCGTAGCTCCCCAGCTCGTCGCCTTTATCGATTTTCTGATGGGTTTCTCCCCCGATCAGGACTGGCTTGAAGGGGCCGTTCCGATCGTGTGGCCGTCGAATGCCTTCATCATGGACGAGTTTCAGGTTTCGCGCTCGACAGCCAAGCGGCTGATCCGCGCCGCGGCTGACGCAGGATTGATCTCGATAAAGGACAGCCCGAACGGCAAGCGCTACGGCTACCGGGCAGAGGGACGCCAGAATGCGCGTATTCTCTTCGCGTACGGCTTCGATCTCTCTCCCCTCGCCGTTCGATACCAGGAGTTCAGCGAGGCCGTTGAACAAAAGACCGCGCGCCGGGAAGCGCTCAGAGCCGACCGGCGGGCGCTGACGGTTGCCTACAGGCGGATCGTGGAGTGCATTGAGCTTGGCCGTGAGATGGATCTCGACGACGCCTGGGAGGATATCTTCGAGGAAAGCCACAATCTCTATCAGCGTGGCCGAGACTGCCTTAGCGTGGACCTGGTGCGGCCCTACTTGAAAGCCCTGCAGCTCCGTCGAGACGACCTGGAAACACGGCTCATGGCTGCTGTGCTGGAGCGTGAGAGCGATCAGCAGTCTGAGGATGAAGATGTTAGTATGAACCCCTTGGGGATCACTGATGGACCCCATAATACAACTACAACTGACCTTTCATCTGATAAATCAGATTACATACGGCAGACTCGCCCTAACGGGCGGTCTAAGTCGGCCGATTCTGATCGCCCTAACGGGCGAAACGGCCGTATTCGTATGGCTTCCAAAGAAAGCCTAGGTGCGAGCTCCGAGCCTTCAAGCCAAAAGACCGGGTTGGCGGAAGCAGATTTCCTGCCGGGTGAGGCCTTTTCACCGAAGCAGCTCGTCGAAATTTCGGCTGGCATGGCGATGATGCTCCCGGATGGGCCGTTGACCTGGGCCAGCGTGCTCGAGGCTGCCTTCAAGGTGAAAGGCGCGATGGGAATTTCCCAACATGCCTGGGGCGAAGCCTGTCAGAAGCTTGGAAGAGAGCGGGCCGCAGCTTGCATTGCGATCATTGATGCCAAGAGGGCATCAATCGACAGTCCGGGTGGATATCTGCGCGGAATGACTGAGCGAGGGACAGAGGGCGAACTGAAGCTTTCGAACAGCATCTATATGCTTGTCAAAGCAAAGAACCGAAAAGAGTGAGGTCCCCTGCCCTGATTTTCATTCTTCGGTTGACGATAGAAAATGGTCTAAACGAGATTATCAGAATCGTCATCCCGTGCGGCTGCCTCATGGCCCTCGTCTTCGTCAGATGCGGTGGCTTCGGGTTCCGGTCGATGATCACCAGACGATTTTGATGTTAGTTCTGTAATGCGCGCGCGAAGTCCGTCTCGTAATGCACATGCTACACCGAAGGCAGCACCGCAGAGAATTATGCCCGTCGGTACGGTGATCAGCATAATCGGTGGATAAGACATTCCACTTTGGATACCGACGTATGCGCCTATTGCTATCCCCGGTGCGTCCTTGAGTATTGCACCCAGAGATTCAAGCTTTGGAGGGGAGCGTTCTAAAACAATATAGTCATTTTCCCACACAAATTTTAATATATCAAGATGTTGCTCAACAATATAGTTTTTTGCTTCATTTAGATCACTGAGTGACAATTGATAAGAAGTCCTTCTAAAAGGTATTTTACTTGCAAAATAATTATCGTTGGCGGCCTGCCACTTAACGGATATATATTCAAAGTAAGCATCAGGAGACGAAAAATTATCCGGCTTTCCAGAACTTATTGAGAATGAGCCAGTGTCATCGAAAAGAACACTGGCAATCTCGTATATATTAGATTCCTCATACAACTTCGTCGGAACGAATAAAAAGCCGAAAGTTGGATCTGCAATGGCTCCTGTTTGTCGAATTATTGTATCTTGTTGATAAGGTAATTCTTCTGAAAAGTTTGGGGAAACTACCGTATTTATCCATCGAGAATATTTATTATGCATAGTCTTTATCCAATCGGTTTTTGCCTTAAGCAATGAGTATCGGACTATTTCAAGATGCTGTGATCTAAGGTTCAGAGATCATGGTCGCGCTTGTTGCTGACATCGGGTTCTAGCTGCGCTGCGAGATCGCGGGACGTGTGAATGATGCGGGCGACCTCGATGCCGCTCTCTGTCGGTCGGTAAACGATCACAAATCTTTTCATGGCAACGAAATAGCGGAAGCTGATTCCTGTTGGATCCAATTCAGGCCTCTGTTTTCCCATATTCGGGTTATCGGCAATTGAGGTCAGTACGGTCTGGAATTTTTGACGCATTTGGCGCGTCTGATCGGTGCCATAATGCTTAATTGTGTAGGCCGTGATGGATTGACGGTCGCGCCTCGCAGATTTTGAGAATATCAAGCGCACAGTCATTTGGCTGGCTTGACCTCAAGTTCGTTAAGCTCGGCATCCCATTCATCAAAGAAAGTATCGCCGCCGATTGTTCGCCCTGCTTCCAGGTCTGCTGCTCCTGCAGCTACCAATTCGCGGGTTCGTTCCAACTCGGCTGTGCGCCTCATGAGTTGATGCTCTAACAATCGAACGCCTTCACGTACGGCCTCAGAGGTGGATTGATAGCGCCCAGAGTCTACACAGGATGCAAGAAACTCTGCCTGCTCTGGTGTGAATGACACGCTAATATTCTCGCGTTTCGCCATAGAGTTCGGTCCTGTAATGCTGTTATGTGCGACATTGTAGCACAAATGAGCGTGTGTCTGGTACTTCTCAGCTGTAGCGCAGGGATATCCAGACCCAAAGCCCCTGCCCTACTGTTATCTATGTTTTACAGGTAAAAACTAATCGGATTATCTAATTTATCTGATAAAAGGTAAAAGCGGATAAATTTATAAATCCGATAATGATAAATATCAGGTAACAGAATTTATTGGATAATCTTTATAATCCGATATATATAGATATCCGATTTCAAAAAATATCGGATTAAAAAAAGAGGCTCGCATGCCAACGATTGTTATCGCATCTCCAAAGGGTGGTTCTGGGAAGTCCACAACAGCAGTGCTTCTTGGGACAGAACTGGCGCACGCAGGAGCTGAGGTCACGATGCTCGACTGCGACCCGAATGGCTCATTGACGTTATGGTCAGAACGAGCGGCCTTGCCGCCGCGCGTTTCAGTTCTTTCGGATGTCGGGGAATCGCAGATCGTGAAGACGATTAAGTCTCACGACAAAGACGGGCATGTCGTCATCGTCGACCTGGAGGGTGTTGCTTCGCGATTGGTCTCTCGGGCGATATCTCAAGCGGATCTCGTCATAACCCCCATGCGGGCAACAACGCTCGACGCCACGATTGGGGCTAGAGCTTTGCAGTTGATCGCAGAGGAAGAAGAGGCTTTGGATCGTAAAATTCCGCATGCTGTTGTTTTCACGATGACGCGCGCTATTCGGTCGCGACAGCACAGTGGTATTGGTCGGTCCTTGGAAGCTCAAGGGGTTGATCTTATTGAACCATCTTTGATGGAGCGTGCAGCATTCTCGGCCTTGTTTGAATTCGGCGGCGATCTACGCACGATGCCGGCTCAAGGCCGTATGGAACCTGCGGCTATGAATGCGGCAGGTTTCGCCGAGGCCGTCTATAAACGACTTTTGGAGGCGTCAAAATGACGGATGATAACCCGTTCAGTATAGACATCGGCGGCCTGAAGAGCCGTGACAAAACCCCGACCAAGAAAGCTGCCGCGCAGGTCGAGCAGGTTGCTGAAGAACTAGGCTTTAGAAGCCGGACGCCGGCGAAGAAGCGCGGGCGAAAACCCAGCCCGCGCACAGGGCAAGTTCACGCACGGGTTATGCCTAACGTTTCGGAGGAAATTTCGGAAGAAGCGAAGCGACGGGGCGTTCAACAAGGCGTTCTTATCGAAGAGGCTTGGGCTCTCTACAAGGAAAGTATGGAAGCTGATGGGTAGAGCCCGCCCCAAAAAGGGGCGGGCATTGTGGTTCGTCAGTCGACGGGATTCCAGATAATCGCGAAGGTATCCGGGTCGTCCTGTCCAGCCGCCACACCCAGGTTGGCGTAAAGTTTCCGGGATCCGAACTCAGGAGCTGCAATCTGCAGAGCGACGTAGTCGTTTCCGCTGATGCGCGATTCCCGGATCCAGGCTGCACCGATGTCGGCGCCGTTTGCGTAGACCAGGTAATGCGGCTGGCTGTCGTTGCTTTTCGCGTGGTTGTCTACGATTTTGATCTCGGCTTTGATGGAGATGGTGTTGAGTGTTCCTTCGAACCCATTGTTTGTGCGTTTTACGTATCCGATGGCTGGCATGATCTTGCCTCCTTTGGTTCGATGAAGGGCCTGTTCCCTTCGATGGCGACCAAGAGAGGAGCGGGGCGCAGCCCGGCGCACCTGGAAGGCCGGAACGCAGTGAAGGGCGCGGATAGCGGCAGTTTTTTGCTTCGCGGTGCAAAGCCCGGAGGGCGGCGGAAAAAACTGTTGAGGACGCGTTGCGTCGGGACCGGCCCGGGCCCAGGTTCGCCAGTGAAGGAGAAGGGAACCAGGCCTGAAAGAACGAGGAGCCACCGGCTGCCAGCTTCACGGGTGCAGAGCAGGGCTCACAAACCGGATATGACAGGAGGTTATCTCCATGGCTGCTAAAGCCTCTCAGAGCCCCGTAGAGGCCCAAGACGAAAACAGGCTGTCCAGCACCTGCGATGACGAGACGACGCCTCAGGCCCGAAAAGGCGGCCGGGGAGGGGCCATTTCCCGACGCAGGTGGAAAATCGCGCTCGTTCTGTGTTTCGCTGCTGTAATCGGGGCTGTTTTCATCGGGACGCCGGAGCTGGACCCGCCGCCGCTGCTGTGGAACGATTCACCGTCGATGGATACGGGTATCTACCGGAAGACCGCCGATCAAGCGGAGGTGGGAGCGATCGTTTCTGTCGAGATCCCGGAAGCCGCGCGGCTGTACGCAGAAAGCCGCTCAATCGAGATCGCCTGGGGCAGTTTCCTGAAGCCGATTGCCGCCGTAGGTGGCGATCATGTTTGTGTTTCCCTCGAGGAGGGGCTTCAGATCAACGGTCAGAAAATCGCTGAGGTTCGGCGGAGCGATTCCGCCGGCAATGTCATTGCCGTCTGGAGCCACTGCAGGAAGCTGCTGGAGAACGAATATTTTCTCTACGCGCCCCGGGTCCCGGAAAGCTACGATAGTCGCTATTACGGGCCGATCCGCGAAGAGAACATCAAGGGAGTCTACACGCCGTTATGGACTTGGTAAGTCTCATTGCCGCCTGTACGATTGGCGGCTTTAATCCGGAGATCACGCGGGCGGTGGTTACGCTTTCGAGCTACGCGGAGCCCTGGAGCTACCGGATCGAAGGGGACCACAACGCGAAGGTTTTCCGGACGCCCGAGGCCGCGCTATCGGGCGCGCGGCAGGCCCAGGAGCTGGGCAAGCCCGTGCGCGTGGGATTGGGCGGGATCGCGGTCGATCTGGAGGCGGCGACGGCCCAGCCGAACGAAGCGATGTTCTCGCCTTGCGTCAATCTTTCGATCACGACTCGGCGCCTCGAGGCCGCGGCCGTGCGATGCGAAAACGCCGGCAGGCCTGAGCCTGAATACTGCGCCGTGGGGGTCTACTTCGGTTCCTGGGACGCGCCGGCCTTCGATATGATCGAGGCGACAGTTATCCAGGTTGCTGTTCAAGCTGATCAGCCGGTCCCGTTGATCGAAGACTACGGGGCTCCGGCCGCGGCCGACGCGCCGATCGCCGTGGAGGCCGCGGCGCCGGCGGAGGAGCTGAGTGAGGAAGAGCAGCGCCGGCAGGAGTTCCTCAGTGGGGGAGGGGGGTTGTTTCCGGCGACCACGGCCCAGGACGAGGAGCTTCAGGAGGAGCCCGGGCGCGCGTTGATTTTCGAGCCGGGGCAGGGCTTTGGCGAGGCTCCCAAAACTGAAGAAGCAGGCGGCGGCGAAGCCGCTACCGTTCTTGTCAGGCCTGATGCTGATACTGCGACAGAGTGATCAAGCGAAGTTGCTTTCCTCAACCAAATCCTTCATGTCATTGCGCCGAAAATAGATCGCGCGGCCGCATCGGATCGGGCGTTCACCGGGCAGGATAAGGATCTGTTCGTCGCTGCGCATATCGTGCAGGATTTCGTCGACTGTAATGAGACTTCGCTTCATTTCCGATGTGTTTTCGCCCTGGTTCCGGGAGTCTCTGGTCAGCAACTGACCGGGCTGGCGTTGCGTGCCCCTGGAACGGTTCTCGCTGGTCTGAATGACCCCATAGGTGCCACAAACCTCTGCGAGTTCCTTCGCGGTTTCGGTGTCTTTGACGGCAGCATAAGAGCGCCAGGCAGCCGAGTCATACCAGGCCCGTTTACCTGTTTTTCTGAACTGCTCTTCGAGCTGTGCAAGAGACTGATAGATCATCACGAGCGTGATTCCGTACTTCCGCCCGGCGTCCCGGGCAGTCTCAAGGGCTTCCATGTATTTCAGTCGGAAAACCTCATCGAGGAGGAATACGAAGCGATGTGGAATTTGTCCCTGTGCTTCATAAACGGCGTTGAGGATCGCGCCAACGATGACGCGGCCGAGCGCCGGCGTGGATATCAAGGTCTTCAGAGGAATGTTGATAAAGAGATCCAGATTGCCGGCCATCAGTTCCCGTGTTGAGAAGTGATCTCCAGATACCAGCTCTGCATAATTTCGCGTGGAAAGCCACTTTGTTTGGTCGGTGGCGTTTGCGTAGATGCCTGAGAAAGTTTCGTCAGCCTTCATGTCCATGAGCGAGCCGGCGAGGTCGCGCGCCTGGTAGCTGGCCGAGGTTTTGTGGATTTCCGCCAAGCGTTCCTTCACCGCGCCTTCGCTTTCCGTGAGGCGCTTGCGGAAGGTCATGAGATTTTTCTTTACGGGTGTGAGCTTTGGATCGAAGACCATGTCCGACAGCAAGCAGGTGATCAACGAACGTCCCTGAGACTGGAAGAAACCATCGTCACTTGGGCCTCGCTTCTGATCGTCACCAGAGATCCATTGCACGACGGCTGCGATATTATCGTCGGCTTCCGCGGATTCAGGATCTATCCAGTCGAGCACGTTGAAACCGCTTTCGGCGGGCGAGGAAGGATCGATCACAACGACATGTCGCCCCATCTTCTCCCGAATGGATCTTGTCATCGGTGCGAGTTCTGTAGAGGGGTCGAGCGTTATGATGGTGTGAGGCCAGCGCACCAAGGTTGGGACGGCGACCGATGTTGATTTGTATCCGCCAGACCCGGCGAATATGAGCCCATGCGTCGACGAAGTGTCGCAGTGATACTCGAGCAAATCGGTCTTGCCGCCTTTACCCCAAGTCTTGGGATCGCCGGGCCGAAAGCCTACGTCCCGTACAGAAGTTTCGTCTACACGATAGGCCTCTCCCAAGACGATACCTCCCTTGTCTGGGAGTAGCTTCTTCGCATCTTTAATCGGCATCCAATCCGCAGAGCCGAAGTTTCCGCCGTCAGCCCGAACGATCTCGCCTTGCCGCCAGACGGGCATTCGCCGGCGCCCGAGGCCGGCGGGCGAGAAAGCCGCGAGTGCGCAAAGAACGGTTCCGATCATCAATGAGACGACAACCACCACATCGGCCGATTGGAGCACGACGAAGGCGTCATGCTGCCCAAAGTAAGGCCATAACCGAGAGCCATCCCGGAGGACCATGATCGCCAACATGACGATAGTGAGCAGAATCGGCGCGACGGCAGGTAGCCGCGCGAAGAGCCTGTTGCGATAGAGGATCAGCACGACGCCCAGGATGAAGACGGCGGCGATAAAGTCCGAGGCAATCGCCGTTCTCTGGATCCAGTAGCGTTCTACGTCGGAGATCGACGGGTTGTTGAAGAGATCCAACCAGACGTCACCTAGGAAGGAGCGTAGCGCAATCCAAGCGAGGAGGGGAATGCTCCACATAAGGCCTGACAATACCTTGTCAGTCATTCTGATTTTCCTTGAAAGCTGCATCGCCACGGCGACGGAAACGCCGCTCTATGGCTGTCGCGTCAGGACCGGACAAAGCTTCGGCCGCCTCCAGAAAGGCGCCAAGAAGAACAGCAGTATCCTTGTCTCCGAGGCCTGCTTTGATGACCAGGCCCCCGAGTTGGATCTTGTTCCGCGTATCCGCTTTGCGTTCGTCCGCTATGGTTCGTTGCATGGAAAGCTCAAGCCGTCGCAGCTTCGCTTGCAGTTTCGCTGGCTTCCTTCTTGGGCGATTGAAATCGGGCGGCGATCTCCTTGAAAGCCTTGCGGAGATCGTCGTCGCTGATGTCGAGGCCGATAAGGCCGGCCTCTTTGGCAAGCTTTCCGACGTTCTCTATCTCGTCTTGTTCGAGCTGTTTGAGCTGCGCCTGAAGCGCAGCCATCTTCTCGGCGATCTCGCTTCTTTTCTGAGACAGTGGTTTACGGGCCATAGTGATCTCCCTGTTGGGTTGTTGGTGCCCGATAGTAGGGGAAGGAGATTCAACAGGGCAAGAAAATCCGCACACCGAAAACGTCACAACCGACCAAAAGGAGGGAAGTGCGCAATATACATTGCCTGCGGCAAAGTTGCGTACTAACCTCCAAACATGGCTATCGAGTTCGCCCGCGTTTCCGTTCACAGCCGTTCGTCCGGTCACTCCGCCGTGGCCGGCGCGGCTTATCGTGCTGCGGAAACCCTGCATGACGAACGTCTTGATGTGACGAACCATTACGCGCATCGCTCCGATGAAGTCGGGCATTCCGAGATCCTTTTGCCCGCCGGGGCCGATGAAGCTTTCAAGGACCGGGCGACCTTTTGGAACGCGGTCGAAGCGCGCGAGGATCAAAGCAATCGCCGCGCTTCCGCGCAAGTCGCGAAAGATCACATCATTGCACTCCCGCGTGAGGTCAGCCGCGAAGATCACGTTAAGATGGCCCGCGAGTTTGCGCAGGAGATGTTTGTTTCGAAAGGTGTTCCGGTTGATTTGGCCGTCCATTATCATTCGGACGGAAATCCCCATGCACATCTCTACACGCCGACCCGAACCCTTGAAGGCAGCGAGTTCGGAAACAAGGCACGGGAGCTGAACGGAAACTTTGCGAAGGGCTTCAAGGTTCCCGATGACGCGCGGCTCGCGGATCACTGGAGAGAGTTTCAGAACCGCTACTTTCAGCGCGAAGACATCGATCTGTCAGTGACGCCCCGGGCCGAGGGATTTGAAGTCACCCCGCATTTGGGCGCTGCCGGAAAGATCGAAAAGACCGGAGAGGTCACGGACCTTGGTCAGCGGCGGCGCGACGTCGAGGCGCGTAATCGCGAGCGGCTGCAGAAGAAGCCAGAGCTTCTTTTGGAGATGGCGACCGAGCGCTTGAGTGTCTTTAAGGCGAAGGATCTTGAGAAGATCGCCGCGAGCTATTTGGGAGAGGGAGGGGACGTAAAGCATCTCACGGAACAGGCCTTGGCGCATAAGTTGGTCGTGCGATTAGAGGATCATGTCGGAGAGAAGGGCAGGGGGAAGTTCACGACGAAGGACATGGTGAAGCTGGAATCAGGGATGGTTCAGCGCAGCCTGTCGATGAACGCGCATGCGGGGCATGCGGCCCGGATCGGTGATGTCCGGACGGCGCTTGAGGACAAGCCGTTCTTGTCCGACGAACAGCGACAGGCTGTGTCGCATGTCACGGGCAAGGGGCGGATCGCCGTGGTGTCCGGATTGGCCGGCGCGGGTAAATCGACCATGCTCGATACGGCGCGCGATGCCTGGGAGCGGAGCGGCTACCAGGTCAAGGGCGCGGCGCTCGCCGGCATCGCGGCGCAGGGGCTCACCGAGAGCTCCGGGATCCAGTCACGGACACTTCATTCCTGGGAAATGAGCTGGAAGAACGGACGGGATCTTCTCGGCAAGAATGATGTCTTTGTGATCGACGAAGCCGGCATGGTCGGCTCCAAACAGCTCGCCCGGGTCCTGGAGACAATCGACAAGGCCGGCGCAAAAGCCATTCTGGTTGGCGACAGCGAGCAGCTTCAGCCGATTGAAGCGGGTGCGCCCTTCCGGGCAATCGCCGAACACACCGGTTATGTGGAGATGACCGGTGTCCGGCGACAGCAACAGACCTGGCAACAACGGGCAACGAGGTTGCTTGCAACGGGCCGCACGAAGGTTGCTTTGGAGGCCTATCACCGCCGCGGCCATATGCTCATGTTGGGCAAGCGGGAAGAGGCGATTGACCGCATCTCGAAGGACTATCTTGCCGACAAGGTTTCAAGTTCAAAGGTCGTCCTGGCGCATAGCAACGAGGCCGTCAACGAATTGAATCGTACGATCCGTCAGGGCCGCATCGATCTCAAAGAGATTGGTGAAGAACGGAGCTATCAGACCGAGCGGGGCGCGCGTGCCTTTGCTGTCGGGGACCGGATCCTGTTCCGGCAGAACGATAAGCAGCTTGGGGTCAAGAACGGCAGCCTAGGGTCCGTCACCGCGATCGAGAAGGGCGCTTTGACCGCTAGACTGGATAGCGGCGAGACTTTGAGGATCGATCCGACCGCCTACAGGAATTTCGATCATGGTTATGCCATGACGATCCATAAGAGCCAGGGCGCGACCGTCGACAGATCCTTCGTTCTGGGGACGGGCGGCATGGACCGGCACCTTACCTATGTCGCCATGTCGCGCCATCGGCATCGCGCGGATCTCTATGTCGCGCAGTACACCTTCCACAAGGGTCAGGTCATGGGCCGCCTGTCGCGTGCGGCCTTGAGTGAAACGACGCTCGATTATCTCGACCGTCGAGGTTTCGATACGATGGCCGCACGCCTGCGCGAAGCGGCGGCCTGGATCTCCGCTCAGAAGGAGAGGCTCGCGAGCCTCTGGGAGCGGGCGGAGAAGGCCATCGCGCCGATGAAGGAGGCTGGAGAGGTTATGGAGTCTACAGCAACAATCGAGCGTCCCCTATCGGAGCGAGCTTCTGCGGAACGTTCCGAACCGAATGTGCGTCAATTCGATATTCCGCCTTACCAGTCGCGTGACGGCCGCGACAGTCTGGGCCGTGGGACGGACCCGGACAGCATCAAGCAGGCTGTCGATAATTCCGCACCCATGAAAAGGGCGCAGACCAGTCTTAGAGACTTCGCGCGCTTTACATACAAGGACCCTCAGAAGATCGTCGGAAAGATCGAGGGCTGGATCGAGAAGCACGGACATTCCCGCGTGGCAACCACGTTCGAGAATTCACCAGAGCGTCTCGGCGAGCTGCAGGGAGAGACGGGCATTCTCGCTGGATCAAAGGCGCGGAAGGCGCGTGAGACAGCTCTCAATGGCGCCGGTGGAATGGCAAGAACCATTAGGAACATGGAGAACATCACCGAGCAGGCCGCGACGAATTATATTAAGGACGTTGAATACCAAAAGAGGATCGACGCGACCGCTGTTCCCGCTCTTTCGGACGGCGCCAGGAACCATCTACGGGAAATCAGATCGGCGCAGGTCGAGAGTCCGGAGGCCGTTGCCAAGGCTTACGAGGGTCTCAAACAGGACGCCCGGGCCATGAGCGAAATCAAGACCTACCAGGATGCCGCGCGGACCCGGCTGGGATCCCAGAATTATCAGTCTGTCGCGCGTGGAAGCCAGGCGCAATTGCCAGGCGTGGAGCGACAACGCCTTGCGGATGTGAGCCGAACCCTGCAAACAGTGAACCAGGCGCAAGAGATCGCGCGACAGGTTCAGAAGCTCGCGCAGGGCAACAAACCGAAGCTTGGAATGTAAGACGTCCGCTCGCCGGCTTAGCAGTTCAAACCGGACCACAAACCGAAGTTTTCAAGGTAAGAAACATGCGTCATCAGCATCAGCTCTCACAAGATCGCGTCATTCAGGCCTTTCGCGACAGCCTGGGACCCGTCATTCAATCCGCGCTCAGTGATCCGAACATCGTCGAGGTGATGGTGAACCCGGACGGCCGGATCTGGGTTGATCAGATCCGTGGGGGGCGGTCGGATACCGGCCAGGTCCTCGACTATTCGACGATAGAGACCATCATCAGACTTGTTGCCGACCATATCGGGGAGACGGTGACCCAGGACGCGCCTTCGATCGCGGGCACCATTCCCGAGACCGGCGAGCGCTTTCAAGGCCTCTTGCCGCCGCTCACGTCCCATCCGAGCTTTACGATCAGAAAGCGGCCCGCAGTGGTTTTCTCGCTTGAGGACTACCAGGCCGATGGAGTCATGACGGCGGAACAGGCGACCATCATCCGCCGTGCGCTTGAGCAGCGGAAAAACATCCTGATCGCTGGCGGCACGGGCACCGGCAAGACCACCTTCGTCAATGCGCTCTTGGCTGAGCCGGTCTTCGCGCAGGACCGCATCGTCATTATCGAAGATACCGCCGAGCTGCAGTGCATCGCCGCGGACCAGGTCAAGCTTCTGACCAAGCGAAGCGAGCCTGCGGTGAGCATGCGCGACCTGGTCAAAACCACGCTTCGGCTGCGCCCGGACCGGATCATCATCGGCGAGATTCGAGACGGCAGCGCGCTCGATATGCTGAAAGCTTGGAATACTGGACATCCGGGCGGGGTAGGGACGGTGCACGCCAACTCCGCCGAAGAAGCGCTTTACCGGATCGAGGACCTGATCGGCGAGGTCTCGCTCACGATCCCAAAGCGCGCGATCGCGCAGGGCATCGATCTCATCGTCTTTATGGAGCGTGATTCTTCCAATCGCGCCGGCCGTTCGATCCGCTCCCTTGTGACCGTTGAAGGGCTAGAAAATGACAAATATAAGGTCCTTGACGCGTAGGCTTATAATTAATTTCCCTTTTTAGGCAATTGTCGCACATTGGGCCTGTGCAACCCCTGGAAGCCATGTTATGACGGTAGAACAGACTGAAAACAGGTCTGCCTGTGTCTTAGTCAGTGTAAGATACAGTCGGACTATAAATAAATCGGCTTTTCTCTCAACCCTTCGTGGAGAGTTGCACATGCTTCCAGTAATCAGGGCAATCCCTCTAGCAGCCGTACTCACAGTGGCTATTTCCGGCGTCGCGGCGGCGGCGGGAACCGGCATGCCGTGGGAAACGACTTTGAACAGTGTCCTGAACTCTTTGACCGGACCCGTTCTGCGCGCCCTCATCATCATGGCCATTGTTGCGGCCGGTATCGGTTTGGCCTTCACGGAAGGCGGGACGATGCTGCGTCGGGCGATTGCGGCTGTCTTCGGGTTGTCGATCGCGGCCGCGGCCGTCTCCTGGGGCGTGACCTTCTTTGGCTTTGCAGGCGGCGCGGTTATCTGACCGCGAAAGCCCTGATATGGCCCAAGATACTGATGGTGGCTTTGAGGTCACGGTTCACCAAAGCCTGACCCAACCCATACTGTTGGGTGGCGTGCCACGGAGCTACGCCATCCTCACCGGCACGCTCGCGGCGGTCCTGGGCTTGGGATTACAGCAGCTCTGGGTCGCTCTTCCTATGGCGTTCATCCTCCACGCATTGGGCGTCTGGTGGACTAAGCGCGACCCCTTCTGGTTCCAGGTCCTGCGCCGTCACCTTCGAGAGAAACCCTACTACGAGGCTTAGAGGTTCCCACATGTACCGCGTCCGCAAGGAAAACAACGTCGCCCGCCTCGCCGATGAAATTCCTTGGGCGATTTTTATCGGACCCGGGCTGGTCCTGAACAAAGACGGGTCTCTGCAGCGAACCTTTAAGTTCCTCGGTCCGGACCTGGAGAGCTCGACAAAGCCGAGCCTGGTTGCCGCCATGTCGCGGCTGAACAACGCTCTGAAGCGTTTCGGCACCCGCTGGAGCCTTCATGTCGAAGCCCGCCGGGTGCGCGCAGACAGTTATCCGGATCTCGTCACCGCCGATCCGGTCTCCCGCGCGATCGACCTGGAGCGTCGTCGGCGTTTCCTCCAGTACGGCGATCACTTCAAGACCGACTACTACATGACCGTCGCCTATCTGCCGCCGGAAGACCGGGCGGACAAGGCGGGCAGGGCCTTCGTCGAGAACGCCCCGAAGACTCGCCGGCGCGCCTTCGCTGACACGATCGAGATGTTCGACAATAACGTTCGAGCCCTGTCGGACCTGCTCGACAGCTTTATGCCGACGATCAAGTGGCTCGACGACAGCGAGACGCTGACCTACCTGCACGACTGCGTTTCCTTCAACCACATCAAGGTCGCGGCGCCGACGCCCCCGCAGCTCATCGACGGTTTTCTATACGACAGCGATTTCCTGCCGGGCCTGGCGCCGCGTCTGGGTGATCAGTGGCTCAAGATACTCGCCATCCATAATTATCCCGCATCGAGCAGGCCCGGGATGCTCGACAAGCTGAATGCCTTGCCCTTCGAATACCGTTGGACCAGCCGCTTTCTCTGTCTCGACAAGCTGGACGCAGAGCGCGAGCTGGACCGCGTCAAGACCCGTTGGTTCGCGAAGCGCAAGAGCATTACGCGCATGGTGTGGGAGTCCATCACTAAGGAAGAAACGGCGATGACGAACGCCGACGCCTTGAATAAAGCCGACGACGCCGATGCCGCTATTGTCGAGCTTGCCGAAGACATTTGTGCCTTTGGATACTTCACGCCTTTGGTCATGGTCTGGGACCAGGATCCAGACATCGCGAATGACAAGCTCATGGCTGTCAAGCAGGTGATCGACGGCCTGGGGTTTGTCTCCAAGCTGGAGACCTACAATAGCCGTCAGGCCTGGCTATCGAGCCTGCCGGGGCATGTGCGCTGCAACGACCGGCGTGCGCTCGTCTCCACCCTGAACCTGGCGCACATGATCCCGGCATCGGCGATCTGGGCCGGCGAGGAGCGGAACGAGCACCTGGATGCATCGGCCCTCATGGTCGCGCAGACGAGCGGCAGCACGCCATTGAACCTGAACCTCCACACCGGCGATGTGGGCCATACCATGATTGTTGGCCCGACCGGAGCCGGTAAATCCACCCTGCTTTCCGTCCTGGCGAGCCAGTGGCGGCGCTACGACGGCGCGCAGGTCTATATCTTCGACAAAGGGCGCTCCCTGCGCGCAATGACGCTTGGGGTAGGGGGCAATTATTTCGATCTGGGGAACCCCGACTCTCTGGCCTTCCAGCCCTTGGAGAACATCGACCAGATAGAGGAGAGGACCTGGGCACTTGAATGGATCCTCGACATCCTGGAGCGCGAAGGCCTCACCATTGATCCGGAGCTCAAAGCCGGACTCTGGAGCGGGCTGAATAACCTGGGAGAGCGCCCGAGGGAGCAACGCACCCTGACGCTCTACAGATCCCTTGTGCAGAATGCGGATGTGAAGCGCGCGCTTGAGCCCTACACGCTCAGCGGCGCCTATGGTTCCATCCTCGACGCCGGCGAGACGACGCTCGACTATGCGGACTGGCAGTGCTTCGAGATGGAAGAGATCATGAATATGAGCGGCGCGGTCGTACCCACGCTGCTTTATCTCTTCCATAGCCTGGAGAAGCGCTTCGAGTCCGGACGGCCGACGATCCTCATTCTCGACGAGGCCTGGCTGTTCCTGGACAACAGCCTCTTTGCGGGACAGATCCGCGAGTGGCTCAAGGTTCTCCGTAAGAAGAACGTCAGCGTGGTCTTTGCGACCCAATCTCTTTCCGACGTTGAAAGCTCATCGATCGCCGCGTCCCTCATTGACGCCTGCCCGCAACGGATCTTTCTGCCGAATGACCGGGTGCTCGAAAACACCACGCGAGGCTTTTACGAGCGCCTTGGATTGAACTCCCGACAGATGGACCTCATCGCGCACGCGATTCCGAAGTCGGACTACTACTTCCAGAGCATCCGCGGGAACCGGCTGTTCTCTTTGCATCTAGGGCCGCTCGCCCTGGCCTTTGCCGGCGCGTCCGATCCCGCGGCTCAAAAGCTCATGACGGAGATATTCAATCCAAATCGGCCGGAGGACTTCGCGCGGGACTGGCTGATCGCCCGCGGCCTCGGGGACGAAGTTTCCAATTTGGAAAACTGGAGCGCTCCCTATGCAGAAGCAGCAGAATAAGCGGTCACTTCTGGCCGGCGCCGTTCTCGGGGTCTTGACGATCTCCGCGACGACTATTGGCCTACCCAGCCAAAGCCGGGCTGCCTCGCAAGCCGAATGCGCCATATGGATCTGTCTGCCAGGCGGGTTTCCGACCGGCTGCGGCGCAGCTCATGCCGCCTTTATCAAACGGATCAGGGCCCTGAAGCCGCCACTGCCGGACTTCAATGCCTGCGCCGTTGATTCGGGAAACATCTCATATAATTGGGGCGGCTTTACGCGCGATATTCGCTGCGGAAAAGACGATATCTGCGGTGAACAAAGCTTTATCTGGGTCGACGTTCCATCACTCGGAAAAGAAAACCGATACCATGAGTTTATCTGGCGCGAGAGAACCTACGGTACGGGGTCCGGGGACAGGCGTTGAATGTCTTTTGTAACCAAGATCTCTCAGAGCTCCTTCTCAGGATTACCGATGCTTAAATACCTCGCTCTTGCCGCTCTGGCGCTTTCTACTCCGAGCTTGGCCGCGACCGGAGGTCTGAAGGCCCAAACCGACGAGTTCTGTCTTTATGGGGGTGTGCTCTACACCAAGGGCGCTATCTTGCAGATCGAGGGTCAGCCGACTTTGATCTGCGCCTTTCCGGATGAAAATGTCGTCAATCCCGCCGAGGAGCTGGTGCTCGAATGGCTCGAATACGAGACCTGGAAGAAGGGAAATCGCTAACCATGAAACAGCCTTTACGCCAACGCCTGCTGGGCGCCGCGATGGCCCTGGCTCTGGCTGTGTCTACGGGTCAGTCGTACGCCGGCGGCATTCCCGTCTTTGACGGCGCTGCGGTCGCACAGGCGATCCAGAATGTCGTGCACCAGGTCTCTCAGATCAACAACCAGGTGCAGATGATCCAAAACCAGATCAATGCGCTCAAGGGCTCGCCTTTTACGCTCGCGCCGCAGGTTGTGCAGTCGCTCATGCAGATGAAGAACACCTTGGATCAGGCGACAGCGCTAACCCACAATCCGGCTACGATCAGTTCCGAATTCCAGTCGACATTCCCGCAAAGCTTTGCGGCCGTGGCGAATATGGCTCAGATCGCCGCGAACCTGAATAATCAGGTCGATATGATCCTGAACAGCACCGAAGATGCGGCGCTCCTCCAGGCGAGGGTGGCCAGCAGCATGCCTCAGATTGCTTCGAACGTTCAGCAGGCTCTTGCGCTCTCAAACGCTGCTGTCGGTCAGACGCAGGCCATTCAGGCAGGCAATCAGCTCAACGCCGTCCTTTCGACACAGCTCAACCAGCTCAATTCGCTCATGATCGCAGAGCAGCGCACCGCGGCCTTGGAACGAGCGGCTGAGCAATCGCGGGCGAAAGCGGCGCTCGAAATTAAACAACGAGCTCGAGCAAATCTCGGCAAGATCAAAGGAACTGGCTATACGCCTGATGGGTGGTGACATGAATACCAAGATTCTTATCGCATCAGTTCTGGGGCTGAGTACAGCCGGTGTTGGTGGGTACTTTGTTGTAACGCACGATGTTTCGATCGTGGTCAATGTCTCTCCTGAAGGCTCGCAATCGACTGTAGCGACCGATGATTTTCGAAAGCTTATCCCAAACTACGAGAATCTGTCTTTAGCGGACAAAGCGAGATCTATTCGGGAGATCTACGACGCTCTGCCGGCCGAACAGAAGATAGCTGCTAACAGGGAAAAGAGCGCTCTGGCAGACGAATTACGAGAACGTTCACGGAAAAACTTTGGAAAGGTTAAGAGCGAGGGTTACGTGCCGCAAGGCTGGGAAGATTGAAGGGAAAGAAAAATGACGAGCGGAATTTTAGATCAGCTTCTTGCTCAGCTAGATGTGTTCATCATAACGGCGCTGCCATTCCTACGGCCTGACGCATTTTATCTGTTCAATACCTTTATCGTTCTCACAATCGTATTCGCCGGTGTGTGGCTCGCCTTTGGCGTACCTACTCACAACGTCCAGTTCATCATCAAGAAAATACTGCTATTCGGATTTTTCGCTTTTTTGGTGAACAACTGGCTACCGCTCACTGATCTAGTGATTCAAACGTTCGCCAAACTTGGTCTTAAAGCCGCCGCCGGCGGCGGTAATGCCATAGCTATAAGTCAACTATTTAGCCCTAGCTCTATCGTGAATATGGGTACTGCTATCGCAGATCAACTATTTGCTCATGTAGATACTCTTTTGGAAGTGGCATTGGATGATCTACCTGATCTTGTCATTACTATGTTCGCCGCGATCATTGTTATCATCTCATTTGTAATAGTAGCTCTGCAGCTAATGATAGCTTTGATTGAGTTCAAACTCGTCACCTTGGCAGGTTTTGTTCTCTTGCCATTTGCTCTTTTTGGCAAGACGACCTTCTTGGCGGAAAGGGTTATTGGATATGTGTTTTCGGCTGGTCTGAAGATTTTCGTCTTAGCAGTTGTCGTAAGTTTCGCAGTGAACGTAATCCCCGGTTGGTCTGTCGGTCCCAACGTTAATATCGATCAGTCTGTTGGCCTTGTTGCAGCATCGCTTCTCATGCTTGGCCTTTCGATTGCTGCGCCTTCCGCGGCGTCAGCCCTAATCACTGGCGGTCCTTCATTAGGTGTTGGGTCCGCCACTGCTGCGGCCACCACAGCGGGTAGTATTGGAGCGGCTGCAGGCCTAGCGACAGCTGGCGTTGCCGGCGCAGGTGCGAAAGCAGCAGGAAGTGCGGCTTCAAGCATCGAGAAAGCCCGGGCCGCGGCTAAGATCGACAACCTTGCCCCACTGCCTGGATCCCAGGCCCTGAGAAGGGCAGGGGTGGCACCCGGCTCCAGCCTATCCGGATCCGCGTCGGGCGGCAGCAATCCTTCATCATCGAACCCCGGACAGAATCGCCGTCGTATGGGCACAGCCGGTCTTGCCCTTGCAGGCGCTCTGCCGCGCGGTGGTGACGGCGGCGGCGGCATGAGCGCAGATCTTAAAGGAGAGTAGTCCATGGAGCCTTACGGCGGCAGCACCCCCCATTTCGGGCCGGGTGAGAATTCAACCAGCCCCTATAGCAAGCAGGCGGCCTTGTGGGATGACCGGATCAGGCGGTCTGACCGCAATGCCGGCACCTGGCGCACCATGGCGATCGCAGAGCTGGCCGTGATCGGCGTTCTTGTTGCCGGACTGATCTATTTCGCCAACCAGACGAAGCTTGAGGCCTATGTCGTTGAGATCGATAGCCGCAACGGCGAGCCTGTCCGACAAGCGGTGTTGAGCGAGGCGTTCCGTCCGGATGAAGCCCTGGTCGCCGGCACTCTGGCGCGCTGGATCGAGATGACCCGGGCCAAGAGCACCGACCCTATCGTGGTGCGTGGTCATTGGGAGAAGGCCTATTCCTTCGTCTCTGAGACAGCCAAGGCCATGGTCGATGACTACGCCAGAGAGACTGATCCTTTCGGCGACATCGGCACAGCCGCTAAAACCGTCGATGTCCGCAGCGTTACCCGGCAATCGGCCGAAACCTTCCAGGTCCGTTGGCTTGAAACTGCGTTTGAGAATGGTGTCCGCCAGGAGACGCTCGCTTACACCGCGAACATCTCCATCAAGATCGAAAGTCCGCGCAATAAACGAGACCTCTTCGTGAACCCGATGGGGCTCTACATCACCGCGTTTTACCTGAATTCCGACTACGACCCCTCTTCTTGAAGATAGGCGAGCGTCATCTCGCACTACATGGAGCTTCCGAATGTCCCGCGCGATCCTAAAATACGCTGCAATCATGGCCCTGCCTCTGGCTCTCGCCGCCTGTCAGAGCACCAAAACCGTCAAGACCAAGGCCGAGAGCGGACCGCCGACGACCTTCACGCAGGCGAAGCAGGTAGAGAAGGCCGTCCTACCGGCGCCCGTGACGGCTCCCTTGCCGTATCAGGCCCCTGTGCAACTCCGCCAGCTCCCCAAAGAGACCAAAACAGCGGCCGCAGGAAAGCCTGGGCTTGAAGCTATTTCTTCAGCCAACAAGGTCGCACGCTATCGGTCCATTCCTGATGGTTTCATCAACGCCGTTCAACACTATGACTTCGAGCCAGGCGCGCTCTATGAGGTCTACACGGCGCCAGGCTATGTTACGACCATTACCATGCAGCCAAACGAGAAGGTCATCACCTATGCTGCCGGGGATACCGTCCGTTGGGTCATTGGTGACGTAACGAGTGGCAGCGCTGGCGAGCGTCAGACCCATGTTCTGGTGAAACCGATCCGCGCGAAAATTCGCACGAATCTCGTTATCACGACGAACAAGCGCGTCTATCTCATCGAAGCTCGTTCGGTTGAGGGCGACACCTATAACGCGGCGATCGCCTGGAACTATCCTCACGAGGAAATGGCGCAGCAGATCGCTGAGATCGAGGAGGCCAACAGCCAGGCTGAAAACACCGTCTCGCGCAATATCGCCATTGGCGATCTCAATTTTGCCTACGAGATCACTGGCGACACGCCGCGCTGGCGGCCGCTGCGCGCTTTCGATGACGGGCAGAAAACCTACATCGAATTCCCGCCAAATCTCGGCACCACAGAAGCTCCGCCGCTCTTTGTGATCGACAAAGAGGACGAGGTTCAGCTCGTCAACTACCGGATCAAGGGCCGCTACTACGAGATCGACCGCCTGATCGACATCGCCGAGCTGCGGCTTGGCGAGGAGCCGCAGACCATTGTCCGGATCACCAACAAGAGCGCCCGTCAGCTCGCCAAGCAGAGCGGAAGCTGAGCCATGTCAGAAGAGATGCCCGATGAAGTCTTTGAGGACGAGCCGGCCAGGCCGAAACCAACCCGGCTGAGCCGTCGCGTCGTGGGATTTGCCACTGCTGGTCTCGTCAGTGTCGTCGGCATGGCCTTCGGTTTAGGGATGCAGCCTCCTTCACCGTTGGTCAGCGAGATCGAGGAGAAGGGTGAAAGCCCCAACCTTCTTCGAAGCGACGTGATGGACAAAGCGCCCCAGGTCGATTACGCGACGCTTACACAGCCGCCGCAAAAACCGGAACCGGTTGTGATCACGCTGCCCGAGCCGGCGCCCGAGCGCGCGCCGCTCATTCCGGTCGCGTTGCCGGTGCCGGCAGCACCGCCACCGGTACAGCAGGCCCCGTTGTTTCAGACCCAACAGAAAATCGTCGTCGAGCAGAAGCGGGAGCCTGCCGAGGATCCGGATGCTGTTGCGCGCCGGCGTCAGCTCGCACAGGAAACCGAAGCGGCTCTGAAGTCCGGCTTCTTTGCGAATGGCCAGACGCCGGCGCCTGAGCCTGAGCAGCAAACCTCGGACGCCAGCGGTCTTCTCGGGGCGGCCGGCCTGGGAGGGCGATCGGAAGCCGCCGCGGCCGATCAGCGCGCCTTGACGCCGCCCGATCAGAACCTCCAGGGCAACAAGCGCCGCTTCGCCAGCAGCCAGGCCACTGGCGGGGTATACGTCGATAAGCCTTATCTGCAGCCCTTATCTCCCTACGAGGTCAAGGCCGGGACGATCATCCCGGGCGCCTTGGTGACGGCGCTGAACAGTGACCTTCCAGGCAACATCATCGGCCGAATCACAGAGAATGTTTACGACACGGTGTCCGGACGCCATGTCCTGATTCCGCAAGGAACGACGGTCGTCGGCCGCTACAATTCCTTTGTGGCCTACGGTCAGGACCGCGCCCAGATCGTCTGGGACCGGTTGATCATGCCGAACGGCCGATCGATCGAGCTGGAAGGCATGCGCGGGTCGGATCGCGCCGGCGCATCGGGCCTTGAAGACGAGGTTGACCATCATATCGGACGCCTCGTGGGCGCCGTCGCTTTATCGACGGCGATCAGCGTTGTATCGAATATAGCGACAGATGACTCAAGAGACGGTAGTTTAACGGACGAGCTGGGAAGCGCCGTCGCACAAGAATCGGCGCAGGTGGGGTCAGATTTTGTTCGTCGAAACTCCAACATTCAGCCGACCATTAAGGTTCGGCCGGGGTGGTCTTTCACGATTGTCGTCCATAAGGATCTTATTCTGGATCCCACATCCTGAGTGGCTAAGCATGGTTAGAACACAAAGGACACGGGGAACAGATGCCACACGACAAGAGCTTGACGACGTTCATGCCGGCACAGCTAGTGGAAACCATTGACGAGATTGCAGCGAAGCGGGACCGCTATTTAGCGGATGTTCATGAAGATGCCCTACTCCAATTTATCGGACGTTGGGACGCAGGAAAAACCTCTCGGGTCTATTTCGGACGCCATCCATTTTCGATTCATAAGAGCGTCTGGGTAACCACGGAAGTCCGCGCTGAACTGAACCGGATCCGCGACATTGAAGGCGTCGGTCTCTCCACAATCGTGCAACAGGCCCTGTACGAATACTGCCGGAAGAGAGGCTATAAATTGCAGATGTATCTGCCGGCCGATTACAAGTTTTCCGACAAAGAAGAGACATAGCCTTTCCGCTGCTCTCCTCCTCCTCGAGCGTTGAGACCACTTCAACTTCTATGCCGGCTTCCAGTGTGGCTGAGAGGCTAATTGGCGCTGTATCTGCCCTGGGCTGAAGCAACACGCACCCGCAGCTTTGGAGTGCGACACAGGCGGCCTCTAAAGCCATTAAGTCGGCATGGCACTGGCATCCAGTCCAGCAGTGCTCTGTCCTTTCGACAGCGGGTTCACGGGCAATCCCTTCTCCCTTAAGCGCCGAATCTGGTCCAGTCCCGTTCGCGTTGAAACCCTTCTGACCCATTTTATTCCGCCGCCCAAAGGGCTTTGCATCGCGAAACAATAAAACGGGTCGCCAGGGTGCTCCCTGCGTCCGCCCCTCTCGGGTTCAACACGCCCGGGCCAGGCCCTTACCGATCGGCATCGAAGGGAACGGCCCTTTGAACCAACGAAAGGACAGAGCAATGCCAGCCATCGGATACGTCACTCGCACGGATAAAGGCTTCAAGGGCCAACTGAAGACCCTCAGCATCCAAGCCCCTCTCGAGTTCATTCCCAACACCGGCAAGACCAACGACAAACAGCCCGACTATCTGGTCTTCGCCAACGGCGTAGAACTCGGAGCGGCCTGGAACCGGGTCTCCAAGAGGAGCGGAAACGAATATGTCGGCGTTACGATCGCAGCTCCTGAGTTCGGCGATCGGCAGATCTCAGCCAACCTTGGCCAGGCTGCCGGGCAGGACGATCCGGACACCTTCGCGATCATCTGGAACCCCCGCGATTGAGCTTCAGGGGTCGCCCACAGGCCGGGCGGCCCCTTCTCTTCCTTCCGCGAACCCGCGAAAATGGCCGGATTCTGGCATTTTCCAATCTCAAAACAGCGTCTCTCGTAACGCTCAGCACGTCGAATCGCTCCAACCCACCCGTCAGCGCCTCGAGAGAGACGCTCCCGCGGCCGGCAGCGCCGTTGCGATGCGATTTGGACAGCTTTGCCTCCAGCTCCTGGGCGCTTTACTCTAAGATCGCACCGCGCGGCCGAGAGAAGGGGACTGAAGATGTGCGGATCGTTCGATACCGCAGGCCTGACATGGAAAGAGATCGC
>CBDDPL010000002.1:0-8776 GCA_965232285.1 Denitrobaculum sp.
TGTCAATCCGAAGCCACCGTACTTCGACAATGGGAAATGCCTTGTGGAGCTGCGGCTGAGGGAGTAAGAATAAGATTTGATCCTTGCTGGAAAAACTATGCCCAGCTTACGTCCTGCACCTGGCGACCTTTTGCTCGTCCGTTGCGTCATCAGTGAAAAAGTTTGCGAGCATGGCCTGCCATCAAGGGTGGTTGTTGATGACATTACATTGAGTTGATGTCTTGTGTTGCTGGCTTGGATGTTTACAGATTTACTGAATTCGACTTTAGCTACATGGTCGTTTACTGTGTGTGTGTGTGTGTGTTTGTTGTGTTTGTCGTGTGCGTGTGTTTGTTGTGTTTGTTGTCTGTGTGTGTGATTGTTGCGTGTTGTGTGTGGTGTGTGTGTGTGTGTGTCTGTGTGTGTTTGTGTGTTGCTGGTGTGGGGTTAGTGTGTTGTGCTACTGATGTGTTAACATTAGTGTGTCTGTGTATAAAAGTTCTCCCTACACATGCTCATATCCACAATCACATCAAACATTCCCTTTATTCAACTGTCTTTAATGCATCGCATTACGGAGAAGATATGCAAAGAGCGTTGGCAACATTGGTGTACAAAAATATCCGGTGTAAAAGTTCTCCCTACACTGCTCATACCAACAATCACATCAAACATGTCCTTTATTCAACTGTCTTTAATGCTTTCGGGATATCCGGCGTCTAGTGTTATGTGGAATGCATTTCCTCCCATTTTCTCCATGGACTTTTGTGATGTGGAATGCATCTTCTCCCATTTCTCCATGGACTTGTGTTTTGTTGAATGCATCTTCCACCATGATCTCCATGTACTTGTGTTATGTGGAATTCACCTTCTCCCATTTTTCCATGGACTTTTGTGATGTGGAATGCATCTTCTCCCATTTTCTCCATGGACTTTTTTTTATGTGGAATGCATCTTCCACCAATTTCTCCATGGACTTTTGTTGTGTGGAATGCATCTTCTCCCATTTTCTTCATGGACTTTGTTATGTGGAATGCCCCATTTTCTCCATTGGCTGGTTATGTGGAATGCATCTTCTCCCATTTTCTCCATGGATTTTTGTTATGTGGAATGCATCTTCTCCTATTTTCTCCATGGACTTTTGTTATGTGGAATGCATCTTTCTTCCATTTTCTCCATGGACTTTGTGTTATGTGGAATGCATCTTCTCCCATTTTCTCAATGGACTTTTGTTATGTGGAATGCATCTTCTCCCATTTTCTCCATGGGCTTTTGTTATGTGGACTGCATCTTCTCCCATTTTCCCCATGGACTTTTGTTTTGTGGAATGCATCTTCTCCCATTTTCTCCATGGGCTTTTGTTTTGTGGAATGCATCTTCTCCCATTTTCTCCATATGTGGAATGCATCTTCCACCATTTTCTCCATGGACTTTTTGTTCTGTGGAATGCATCTTCTCCGATTTCTCCATGGATTTTTGTTATGTGGAATGCATCTTCCACCAATTTCTCCATGGAATTTTGTTATGTGGAATGCATCTTCTCCCATGTTCCCATGGTCTTTTGTGATGTGGAATGCATCTTCTTCCGTTTTCTCCATGGGCTATTGTTATGTGGAATGCATCTTCTCCCATTTTCTCCATGGACTTTTTGGTATGTGGAATGCATCTTCTCTCATTTTCCCCATGGACTTTGTGTTATGTGGAATGCATCTTCTCCCATTTTCTCCATGGGCTTTTGTTTTGTGGAATGCATCTTCTCCCATTTCTCCATGGACTTTTGTTCTGTGGAATGCATCTTCTCCCATTTCTCCATAGATTTTTTGGTATGTGGAATGCATCTTCTCCCTTTTTCTCCATGGACTTTTGTTATGTGGAATGCATCTTCTCCCATTTTCTCCATGGGCTTTTTTTTTTATGTGGAATGCATCTTCCACCAATTTCTCCATGGAATTTTGTTATGTGGAATGCATCTTCTCCCATTTTCCCATGGGCTTTTGTTATGTGGAATGCATCGTCTCCTATTTTCTCCATGGACTTGTTGTTATGTGGAATGCATCTTCGCCCATTTTCTCCATGGACTCTTGTGATGTGGAATGCATCTCCGACCATTTTCTTCATGGAGTTTTGTTAAGTGGAATGCATCTTCTCCCATTTTCTCCATGGACTTTTGTTATGTGGAACGCATTTGGAATGCATCCTCTCGCATTTTCTCCATGGACTTTTGTTATGTGGAATGCATCCTCTCCGATTTTCTCCATGGACTTTTGGTATGTGGAATGCATCTTTTCCCATTTTCTCCATGGGCTTTTGTTATGTGGAATGCATCTTCTCCCATTTTCTCCATGGACTTTGTGTTATGTGGAATGCATCTTCTCCCATTTTCTCCATGGACTTTTGTTATGTGGAATGCATCTTCTCCCATTTTTCCATGGACTTTTGCTTTGTGGAATGCATCTTCTCCCATTTTCTCCATGGGCTTTGTGTTATTTTGCATCTTCTCCCACTTTCTCGATGGACTTTTGTTATGTGGAATGCATCTCCTACCATTTTCTCCATGGACTTGTACTATGTGGAATGCACCTTCCCCCATTTTCTCCATGGACTTTGGTTATGTGGAATGCATCTTCTCCCATTTTCTCCATGGACTTTTTGTTATGTGGAATGCATCTTCGCCCATTTTCTCCATGGACTCTTGTGATGTGAAATGCATCTCCTACCATTTTCTTCATGGACTTTTGTTAAGTGGAATGCATCTTCCACCATTTTCTCCATGGACTTTTGTTATGTGGAATGCATCGTCCACCAGTTTCTTCAATGGACTTGTGTTATGTGGAATGCATCTTCTTCCATTTTCTCCATGGACTTTTGTTATGTGGAATGCTTCTTGTCCCATTTTCTCCATGGACTTTGTGTTGTGTGGAATGCATCTTCTCCCGTTTTCTCCATGGACTTTTTGTTTTGCGGAATGCATCTTCTCTCATTTTCTCCATGGACTTTTGTTATGTGGAATGCATCTTCTCCCATTTTCTCCATGGGCTTTTGTTATGTGGAATGCATCTTCTCCCATTTTCTCCATGGGCTTTGTGTTATGTGGAATGCATCTTCTCCCATTTTCTCCATGGACTTTTGTTATGTGGAATGCATCTTCTCCCATTTTTCCATGGACTTTTGCTTTGTGGAATGCATCTTCTCCCATTTTCTCCATGGGCTTTGTGTTATTTGGAATGCATCTTCTCCCACTTTCTCAATGGACTTTTGTTATGTGGAATGCATCTGCTCCCATTTTCTCCATGGACTTGTGCTATGTGGAATGCACCTTCCCCCATTTTCTCCATGGGCTTTGGTTATGTGGAATGCATCTTCTCCCATTCTCTCCATGGACTTTTTGTTATGTGGAATGCATCTTCGCCCATTTTCTCCATGGACTCTTGTGATGTGGAATGCATCTCCTACCATTTTCTTCATGGACTTTTGTTAAGTGGAATGCATCTTCCACCATTTTCTCCATGGACTTTTGTTATGTGGAATGCATCGTCCACCAGTTTCCTCAATGGACTTGTGTTATGTGGAATGCATCTTCTTCCATTTTCTCCATGGACTTTTGTTATGTGGAATGCTTCTTGTCCCATTTTCTCCATGGACTTTTGTTATGTGGAATGCATCTTCTCCCGTTTTCTCCATGGACTTTTTGTTTTGTGGAATGCATCTTCTCTCATTTTCTCCATGGACTTTTGTTATGTGGAATGCATCTTCTCCCATTTTCTCCATGGACTTTTTGTTATGTGGAATGCATCTTCTCCCATTTTCTCCATGGGCTTTGTGTTATGTGGAATGCATCTTCTCCCATTTTCTCCATGGACTTTTTTTATGTGGAATGCATCTTCTCCCATTTTTTCCATGGACTTTTGCTTTGTGGAATGCATCTTCTCCCATTTTCTCAATGGACTTTTTTGTGGTGTGGAATGCGTCTTCTCCCTTTTTTTGCATGGACTTTTGTTAAGTGGAATGCATCTCCTCCCATTTTCTCCATGGACTTTTGCTATGTGGAATGCACCTTCTCCCATTTTCTCCATGGACTTTGGTTATGTGGAATGCATCTTCTCCCATTTTCTCCATATGTGGAATGCATCTTCGCCCATTTTCTCCATGGACTCTTGTGATGTGGAATGCATCTCCTACCATTTTCTTCATGGACTTTTGTTAAGTGGAATGCATCTTCCACCATTTTCTCCATGGACTTTTGTTATGTGGAATGCATCTTCTCCCATTTTCTCCATGGACTTTTGTTATGTGGAATGCTTCTTGTCCCATTTTCTCCATGGACTTTGTGTTGTGTGGAATGCATCTTCTCCCGTTTTCTCCATGGACTTTTTGTTTTGTGGAATGCATCTTCTCTCATTTTCTCCATGGACTTTTGTTATGTGGAATGCATCTTCTCCCATTTTCTCCATGGGCTTTTGTTATGTGGAATGCATCTTCTCCCATTTTCTCCATGGGCTTTGTGTTATGTGGAATGCATCTTCTCCCATTTTTTCCATGGACTTTTGCTTTGTGGAATGCATCTTCCACCATTTTCTCCATGGGCTTTGTGTTGTTTGGAATGCATCTTCTCCCACTTTCTCAATGGACTTTTGTTATGTGGAATGCATCTCCTCCCATTTTCTCCATGGACTTGTGCTATGTGGAATGCACCTTCCCCCATTTTCTCCATGGACTTTGGTTATGTGGAATGCATCTTCTCCCATTTTCTCCATGGACTTTTTGTTATGTGGAATGCATCTTCGCCCATTTTCTCCATGGACTCTTGTGATGTGGAATGCATCTCCTACCATTTTCTTCATGGACTTTTGTTAAGTGGAATGCATCTTCTCCCATTTTCTCCATGGACTTTTGTTATGTGGAATGCATCGTCCACCTGTTTCTTCAATGGACTTAAGGTATGTGGAATGCATCTTCTTCCATTTTCTCCATGGACTTTTGTTATGTGGAATGCTTCTTGTCCCATTTTCTCCATGGACTTTGTGTTGTGTGGAATGCATCTTCTCCCATTTTCTCCATGGACTTTTTGTTATGTGGAATGCATCTTCTCCCATTTTCTCCATGGACTTTTGTTATGTGGAATGCATCGTCCACCTGTTTCTTCAATGGACTTAAGGTATGTGGAATGCATCTTCTCCCATTTTCTCCATGGACTTGTTGTTTTGTGGAATGCATCTTCGCCCATCTTCTCCATGGACTCTTGTGATGTGGAATGCATCTCCTACCATTTTCTTCATGGAGTTTTGTTAAGTGGAATGCATCTCCTACCATTTTCTTCATGGAGTTTTGTTAAGTGGAATGCATCTTCTCCCATTTTCTCCATGGACTTTTGTTATGTGGAACGCATTTGGAATGCATCCTCTCGCATTTTCTCCATGGACTTTTGTTATGTGGAATGCATCCTCTCCGATTTTCTCCATGGACTTTTGTTATGTGGAATGCATCTTCTCCCATTTTCCCCATGGACCTTGTGTTATGTGGAATGCATCTTCTCCCATTTTCTCCATGGACTTTTGTTATGTGGAATGCATCTTCTCCCATTTTTTCCATGGACTTTTGCTTTGTGGAATGCATCTTCTCCCATTTTCTCCATGGGCTTTGTGTTATTTGGAATGCATCTTCTCCCACTTTCTCAATGGACTTTTGTTATGTGGAATGCATCTCCTCCCATTTTCTCCATGGACTTGTGCTATGTGGAATGCACCTTCCCCCATTTTCTCCATGGACTTTGGTTATGTGGAATGCATCTTCTCCCATTTTCTCCATGGACTTTTTGTTATGTGGAATGCATCTTCGCCCATTTTCTCCATGGACTCTTGTGATGTGGAATGCATCTCCTACCATTTTCTTCATGGACTTTTGTTAAGTGGAATGCATCTTCCACCATTTTCTCCATGGACTTTTGTTATGTGGAATGCATCGTCCACCAGTTTCTTCAATGGACTTTTGTTATGTGGAATGCATCTTCTTCCATTTTCTCCATGGACTTCTGTTATGTGGAATGCTTCTTGTCCCATTTTCTCCATGGACTTTGTGTTGTGTGGAATGCATCTTCTCCCGTTTTCTCCATGGACTTTTTGTTTTGTGGAATGCATCTTCTCTCATTTTCTCCATGGACTTTTGTTATGTGGAATGCATCTTCTCCCATTTTCTCCATGGGCTTTGTGTTATGTGGAATGCATCTTCTCCCATTTTCGCCATGGGCTTTGTGTTATGTGGAATGCATCTTCTCCCATTTTCCCCATGGGCTTTTGTTATGTGGAATGCATCGTCTCCCATTTTCTCAATGGACTTGTGTTATGTGGAATGCATCTTCTCCCATTTTCTCAATGGACTTTTGTTATGTGGAATGCATCTTCTCCCATTTTCTCCATGGACTTTTGTTATGTGGAATGCATCTTCTCCCATTTTCTCCATGGACTTTTGTTATGTGGAATGCATCTTCTCCCATTTTCTCCATGGACTTTTGTTATGTGGAATATATCTTCTCCCATTGCATCTTCTCCCATTTTCTCCATGGACATTTGTTATGTGGAATGCATCTTCTCCCATGTTCTCCATGGACTTTGGTTATGTGGAATGCATCTTCTCCCATTTCTCATGGACTTTTGTTTCGTGGAATGCATCTTCTCCCATTGTTCCATGCTCTTTTGTTCTGTGGAATGCATCTTCTCCCATTTTCTCCATGGACTTTTGTTCTGTGGAATGCATCTTCTCCCATTTTCTCCATGGACTTGTGTTATGTGGAATGCATCTTCTCCCATTGCATCTTCTTCGATTTTCGCCATGGACCTTTGTTATGTGGAATGCATCTTCTCCCATTTTCTCCATGGACTTTGGTTATGTGGAATGCATCTTCTCCCATTTCTCCATGGACTTTTTGGTATGTGGAATGCATCTTCTCCCATTTTCTCCATGGACTTTAGTTATGTGGAATGCATCTTCTCCCATTTTCTCCATGGACTTTTTTATGTGGAATGCATTTTCCACCAATTTCTCCATGGAATTTTGTTATGTGGAATGCATCTTCTCCCATTTTCCCATGGGCTTTTGTTATGTGGAATGCATCGTCTCCTATTTTCTCCATGGGCTTGTGTTATGTGGAATGCATCCTCTCGCATTTTCTCCATGGACCTTTGTTATGTGGAATGCATCTTCTCCGATTTTCTCCATGGACTTTTGTTATGTGGAATGCATCTTCTCCCATTTTCTCCATGGATTTCTTTGTGGTGTGGAATGCATCTTCTCTCATTTTCTCCATGGACCTTTGTTATGTGATGTTCTCCAGGGTTTAGGGTTTAGGGTTTAGGGTTTAGGGTTTAGGGTTTAGGGTTTAGGGTTCGACAACACGGGTTGTCGTCCTAATGAAAGCCACCGTTTTTGTAAAACATGAGTTTGAATTACATGATTTTGAATTACAGGAATTTGTATTTCGAATTTTCTTAATTTTCTATTAGGGTGGTCACGCCCTAAGCTTTTTAAAATTTCCCGCGACCCAGAAGGCTGCCCTTGGAAACCCTGAGAAGACCTGGGAAATCCGGGAGCCGTGAGACAGAAGACCTGCGGGGCTGACAAGAAAGGCTGGAGGCGGGGAGGGGGGGCGCATGGGTTTAGTGGACATGAGCCCAGGAGACGGAAGACCTGGAAGGGGGCTGACAGGGGGCTGAGGGCGCAATGGACATGAGCCCAGGAGACAGAAAACTTGGCAGGGGGCAGACAGGGGTCTGAAAGTGTAGCGGACATGAGCCCGGGAGACAGAAGACCCGGCAGGGGGCGGACAGGGGGCTGAAGGCGCAGTGGACACGAGCCCAGGAGACAGAAGACCTGGCAGGCTGACAGGGCTCTGGGGGCGCGAGCCCAGGCGACTGAAAACCTAGGAGGGGGCTGACAGGGGGCTGGGGGGCACATTGGACATGAGCCCAGGAAACAGAGGACTTGGCAGGAGGCGGCTGAGGGCGCAGTGGACACGATGCGGGGCTGACATAGGGCTGGTGGCGCAGTGGACACGAGCCGACAGGGGGCTGAGGGCACAGTGGACATGAGTCCAGGAGACAAAAGACCTGGCAGGGGGCTGACAGGCGGCTGGGGGCACAGTGGACATGAGCGCAGGAGACAGAAGACTTGGCAGGGGGCGGACAGGGGGCGGAGGGCGCAGCAGACATGAGCCCAGGGAATCCTGGAACCCTGCAATTACGGGGACCTGTAAAATTTCCCCGAACCCAGGGGAGGTACTGGGAACTGTAAAATTTTCCCGGAATCCAGGGAACCCTGGAACCCTTGGAGGTCCTGGGAACTGTAAAATTTCCCGGAAGCCGAGGAACCCGCCGAACACGGAGAACCCTGTGTTGGCGCACATTGGCGCGAGCCACTAAAAGTTTAGGGTTTAGGGTTCGACACGAAGTGGCGTCCTTTTCGTTCAGGATGAACTTCCATTAAATAAGAATTACCATTATATAATTTTTTCATTATATACGGCTGCGCCCTAAACCCCAAACAGGACCAGGCCCCCTTTTTAAATGTATTTTGCCGGGTTTTTTTGGTTGATAGCTTGAATACAACCAAACAGGACCAGGCCCCCTTTTTAATTGTATTTTTGGTTTGCTTCCTTGTTGACAGCTTGAATAGAACCAAACAGGACCAGGCCCCCTTTTTAAATGTAATTTTGGTATGCTTCCTTGTTAACAGCTTGAATAGAACCAGGTGCCCCCTTGACGGGAACTTTCCTGGCAGGTTCCTGGAGCCCGCAAGACCACTTCGT
>CBDDPL010000003.1:0-21885 GCA_965232285.1 Denitrobaculum sp.
TTTAAAGACAGGACATTTGGAAAAAGGATATTCAAAATCATATTTTTTGTATTTTTCAGGAATACCATATGTATATCTGAAAATTTTATTTATTGTATTTACCTTTATGTCTTCGTCTTTTTTTCCATCACAAGACCTATACATCGTGTCTCCCTTCCCTCGCCTTATCTTATCAATAAGAAAGTCCAATGTATCACACAAATGCCTATCATATCCAAAGTATCTTCCAATCTCCCAACCTTTAGGAATATCATATAACAAAAAGAACACATCAAGTGTTTTGATGTGTCGCTCTTCCTTTTCTAATTTGGAGATGGACATTTTCAATTCATCACATTTATGATGGCAAGTATCTATATTGTTAAAGCCTTTTACTTGCTCAATAATATTTTCTGACAATACACTGTTCTTAAATGCTACATTAACATTATCAAATTGACAATTACATTTTCTACATCTATTTTTCATGTCTCTTATCATATCTCGCGCTTCAATTGTATCCAAGAATGTTTCAATGATTTCATTTTGTTCGTCCAAGGTATAGCACACCATTATTATCTAATATATATAGTTAATATTTCTTTAAATAGTTTTTTCCAAGAAATATTTTTTACAATAATCTATTTACAACTACAATTACATCTACAACAATATGGCACTATATTATCTAATGTATGCGTCATCTCATTATCCTTCCTTTGGCAGGTTATATTGCTCATAACATTGCCTTTTACCATATCAATATGAAAGCCACATCCGCAGTAATTACATTGATTATTTATGTTTTCTAAAAACCATTCTGTATTTACATATCCTTCCTTTGGTATTTTTCTTTTTGCTGTCCTGTCCTGTAGTTTGTATTTTTCAACTTTCCTCTCAAAATAACTCATTATACATTTCCGATTGAATTCATCATTAGTATCCTTGCTATACTTGAAAAACTTAACCTTATTCAAATCTCGGCAGCGCGTGATACATGTCCAAATCCATTCAGGATAGTTTTTAACCAAGAAATGATTATAATCAAAAATTGTTATTTCATCATTTATGCTACTACCTTGGGCTGAATGACAGGTAGAGCACCAAGCAAATATGAAGTTTTTCCTAACCTTATCGATTTCCAATGGTTGAAGTGTATTAGTCTTGACATTTTTGAGTTTCATAACCCCACCTCCGATATAAACAATTTCATATTTAAAATTTACATTGAATGTGCCCAGTTTGGTTTTAGTATACTCTCTACATATCAAAAATTCCCCTACTTCATATTCGCCTTTTCTGTTTTCCAACTTTCTTATTTCACTTGATACATTTTTACAAGTTCTGTTTAAGTATGCTATATTATATTTAGATGATGCTATATCATTAGTAAATCCAAAATTATACTTTTCAATAAGTTTAGTTGTTGATATTTTATTTTCAAATATATCTACTTTGATGTTGTTTAGTTTTTGTTTGTCCTCATCAGTATGTAATCTTTTACATATTTTTAGTAGTATATTATGTTCAAAAATATTATCTATGATTTCATCAGCATACACTCTATATTCCTTTGTATTAGTCAGCTCCTGTACCGGCTTCAATTGTAATGTATCACCTGTTGCTATTATGATTTTACTGTCCTTATTCTGTTCCACAAACTGCTTGATTTTCCAATATACACTTAACCCACTGAAATAAATTTCGTCAAACACTATCACATCATAAGGGCTATAATCAAGCGGTTCTAATTTAGTATCACCAAAGGATATGCCAAAGAATTTATTAACTGTTATGGCTTCACCCTCAAACTCCTGAAGAAGCCTATTAGTCGGACAAACAAACAAAACCTTATACCGTTTATCAACCATTTTCTGACAAATATAACTCTTTCCAGTCCCGGGAATTAAACCTCTAATCATTACCTGTCTCACTTTTTCAATTTTACTGATGATGTCATCAGTGTCATATTCGTCATTAATTTCAATCTCTTTGCTTTCATAAGTTGGTATTTTTATGAATTGATTTTCTACAATTTTGTAGCCTTCGTGTGGTAGTTTTATTTCATCATACTTGCTCACTCTCCAGCCTCCTATGTCATTATGAAAATCTAATAGTCCTGTTGCCTTTTCTTCATCTTCTGCCTTGATTGTAAAGGCATCAGTCTTAACACTATACACCGAAACTCCAGCATCCCTCAATTTCCAGTATGCCTCCCACATTGAAAAATTATGATACTGCAAAAGTATCTCTTTAATCCATCTATATCCATTTTTTAGTTGTGCTTTATCCTTCAAGTTTAAGATATAATATGCTTCCTGTTCAGTTTCAAAAGATGAAGTCCAACTATGCCCTTTATCATCTCCCGTTTCAATTTCTTCCTCAATATGTGTCAGTTTATGAATTTTGCCTCCGCAGTCAGTTTGATATTTAACTGCCTCCTTTAGATTTCTAAACACTATGCTTTTTTGGTCAGTTGAACCCCCCTTCTCCATTAATCCATAATTGATATTGCCGATGAGTTTCTTGATGAATTTATCCTCATCCCTATCTGTTTCATCAATGGTAGTGTTCCAAAGTTCATCCACTATACCCTTATAATCCACTTGATGGATAAAAGAAGGTTCTTTATAATATAGGATTGTAATTCTTGGTCTAGTTTTTTCAATATCTCGCCGGTGATAATGTTATGTTTTTTGTTGAAAATTATGCGTGTTCTATCACAGAATGTTAAGTCATGAGGTTCAACATATACATAGTATATGGTCAAGTCATTGAGTTTATTAATATCAAATGTGTCATTATATACTTTCCAAATATCAAACTGATTGAATACAAATATTTTAGCAATATCAATGAATGCTTTAGTGAATGCCTTACATCTATCAAGTTCAATGATGTTTTTGGGTATGCTTTTCTTATCATAAAATATCCCCAGTGGTGCTATTGTCCTTGTTTCATCCAGTATGGCTATATCAATGTCATTGTAAAATGATTTATGTAATGCATTAAACAAGGACTTATTAAATTTAAACATTGCTTCATTCATTCTGTTATATGTTTGTTCATCCCTTACTGCTATACATCCATCAGGTGAAGATTTTATCAAATTTTGGGTCTTTATTACATATTTTACTTTGTCCAGTTTCAGCCTTATATCTGTGATAATCCCTGCTTGAAATGTAATTCTTGGTTCATATCCGCTCTTGATGATTTCAAAAAATAGTTCGTGGAGATTGTTAAGTTCTGGGACTAAATAGATTTCTTTTTCCTCTTCATTAATCTCTAAATTTAATATATCATTCAAACATCTTATCATTTTATATTTTGGTGGTTCTTCCTTTTCATTTAGGTAGTAGTCTGTTGATGCCCTCACTGATGGCATTAAACAATCCTGCTTTTGTTGAATGCTCTTTAGGTCATAATTCAAAGCATAGATATGATTATTTTTAACCATAGCATATAGTGTTTTGATATGATGGTTTCTTTTTGGTGGGTCATATTTATATATCAATTGTGTAAAGAAATTGTATATCCTTACTTGAATTCCATAAGTCTTAAACACTGCTTCCATTTCTTGAATGGATGCTCCTTTTTGACTAAAATCAGTTCTGCCTATAATTTCTATAACCTTGTCTCTTGTTAGTCTGTTGCGGGTTCTCTCATTCATAATTGTATCGGCATAAAAATCAGTCAGTAGATTAATCCAGCATTCATTCTCTATATAGTGTCCTTTGTTAATTGCTTCCTTGACAGTTTCAGCATTTGTTGTAATAGGTGTGTGGATATACCTGTGATAAATGGATACATTGACTGTGCGAGTTAGGTTTTCAGTCATTATGTTGAATTTTTCCCCTGTGTCATCTACCAATTCTACTTTAGTAATTTTTATAGCATCAAATAGATTATCATAATGGAAGTCCCTTAAGAACTGGACTAAATCCTTAAACTCTTCATCTTCTTCTAACATCTTTATTAAATCTACAAACTCTGGATTTTGTAATCCATTGAAGTCATCCTCATCAGTTAAGTATCTTAAAATCCTTCTGCCTATGACTTCTTTAGGAAATTGAATGGCTTCAATGGTGGCGCTTCTTACATCAAAACTCTCAACATAAAATGCCCTACCATTGACAGTAAATGCCGGTTTAATCCTTTCATTTTTAGGCTTCCTGATTGTGTAAAGCAAAAAATTCACTAAATAGGTGTTTTTCCTTTTTCTCTTTCTTGTTTCAGCCATTCTTTGGTTCAATGGCTGTCTCTCTTTCAGTTCCTTGATGTTGTCCTTGTATTTCTGAAAGGCCTTATCTCTTTCTCTTTTGTTGTCAGAGGTTAGTCCTTTTATCATATTCTCGGCGGTGGTTTTGTTTGATATTTTTCTTTCAGTGTATAGTTTGATGATTTCATCTATTCTTTTGACAGTGGCTTTTGTAGCCCCTTCGGTGTTTTTGGTCTTTAGTCTCTTTAACTGGTTAATGTTTCTCTGGATAAACTTGTTCATACTATATCTTAGATTATATATATTATTATATGATTATTTCTTTAAATGCTTTTTACAGGAAATATTATTTTAATAAAATGGTTAGTCTCTGATTAAAATATTAAAAGAAATATTTTAACCAAGTGAGTTTAAACTTTTAATATCTCATTTCTTAAATATCCTCTACTCAATCCATTCAAATAAAAATAACTTTGTCCTAATTTCTTTTCAATCCTTTCAACTGTGTAAGTTTCTTTACTCCAGTTGCTACTACGTTCTTTTTCCGTAATGGCTTTTTTTCTGTATATCCTTACTTGGTCTCCTGTTGATATTTCTGGATATTTTCTTGTTCTGGTTGCTTGGATTGTCATATTGACTTTTGCTTTTAGATTATCTTTTTGTTTTGTAGCCTCTTTAGGCGTCATCTTGATTGCTGAATGAACCATTTTATCATTATATGTTAGTAAAATTTCAAGGTTATAGTCTATCCATTGTATGTTTTCCTTTCCCTTTTTTTCATCTGCTTCAACCCTTTTATATAACATATCTTTATAAGTTCGGATGGCTCTCTCGCTAAAATTTGGGTGTCCTCTTGTTCTGTGATGTGCTATGCCTTGTTCCTTCAAATAATCTTGAATGGCTTGAGTGTTTAAAGCAGTCTCATCATCTGTATATAACAGTTCCGGCTTTCCATTCATTTTTTTTAGTGCTTCAATCATTCCAGCCGCGATGTCTCCTTCTCCTTTACTCTTAATAGGGACTACTACCATATATTTAGTAAAAATATCTATCATTAATAACCCCACTCTAAACTTTTGATTTTCCAAATCATTAATAAAGAATAAATCCATTTGAAACTCATAAAACGGATGGGGTGGGATAAAAGAATTCTGACCCCTTAACTGCTTCTTTTGTTCTACATTCTTCTTAAACCATTCTTTTACATCATTTAGGGTTATTGATGGTTCTTTCTCTTTAGCGTCTTTGTAGGTGGTGGATATTGAGCCAAAGCCTGACCTATCATAATAGATTTTACTTATTATATCATTTTTATTATCACTCATTATAATAGAAATGATATTTTTCAACCAGTCCTCATTAATATATTAATCACTATCCCACTCCATCCAGTCATTAGAAAACCTAAAGGGGGCACAACTGTCCCTTAAAAACCATTTTATAGTGTTAATTTTCATAGGTAGGCTTCTTTTTGTTATTAGATTTCCTACCCTTAACGTATCTATTACTTTTTTAAACACATACTCTTTAAGAGCCCCACCGCCTAATACTTTTCGGACTATTTCAGGTTTTAAAAATACTTCATAAAAATATGTTTTCATTTTATCATATTCATCAACCTCAAAGGTTGAATAATATTTTTTCACAATGCCTCTGACAGTTTCAATGTCAGGAAACTTTATAAGCATTGATAATAGATAGGCTTCTTGAAAACCCGGATTAGCATCATTAGGGGTATTTGGCATTACATATCTTTGCTTTAATGCTTTTTTAATTCTGCTACAATCTTCACAAATAACACAATACCCCAATATTTGATGCTTTAGTTCTGTTGATATGTTTATATTTAATATGGCTTTATTTCTTTGACATTCTGGGCATTCATTAATTACAGTCTCTAAAAATTGCTTTGTTTTTCTTATTCTCTTATTCACTGTCCTTCTGGCACACCACCTCAAGAAACACCCTTTTAGTATGTCATATTCTTCGCACACACTGGACATATATTTATTATAATCAATATTTCTTTAAATAGTTTTTCCAAGAAATATTTTTATTAGAAAAATCCTTATCCCATTTTCCATTGGATAAGCCTACCCCCTTATCCCAGAGAAATTGGGATAAGCTTACCTCCTTATCCTATTTTCCATTGGATAAGCCTACCCCCTTATCCCAGAGAAATTGGGATAAGCTTACCTCCTTATCCCATTTTCCATTGGATAAGGCTAAACACCACCTAAATGGGGCATTTTTGGGCTTATCCCATTTTCCATTGGATAAGCCTACCCCCTTATCCCAGAGAAATTGGGATAAGCCTACCCCCTTATCCCAGTCATTTTTGGATAAGTGGAATATCACATTTATTAACATTCAATATATTAATAAATGTGATAGATTTAAGTCATTTATCTATTCAACAGTTAATATTTTATATGTGTCGCCCTTGTATTTTCTGGGTTTTGTTGCTCTTAGACTGCTTTTATTTTCTTCATCTTTTGGTTTTTCATTATAATCAATGTCTTTTAAGTCAATCTCGCCATTTTCAGCCATTTTGTCTAATCTCTTTCTTCTGTGATGTCTCATAGCACTCGCTCTTTTGTTTTCCATATAGTCTTTATCATTCTTTCTTTTCTGGTAGTATAATCTGCTATATAGTGCCATTTGTTCCTTAATTTGTTCTAAGGTCATTTCATCAGGATTAATTTCCATTATATATTATTAATTATATATATCATTTTTTCTTTAAATATCTTTTTTACAGGATTAGTTTTTTATAGTCTATAATTATATTATGGTTTTACTTTTTATACTTAATATCAATATTGAATTTTCGTTCCATATTTTTGATTGCTTCCGGTATAGTTTTCTTTTCCCATGTAAGCCACCTACTCCATGTTCCGGCTGTTGTTAAATCATTCCAGTTTTGGTTTGGTTTATGTCTTGCTATGTAGTTTTTCTTTCTATCTTCATCTTTATGTTGAGTAAAATCCGAGTATCCTGTAGCTCCAAAACTGACCTTTTTACCTTCAATATATGCGTCGTATTTTTTCTTGGGATTACTTGATTTTTGTAATATAACTTCTCTCATTATATAATTATTTAGATTTTTTCCTTGGTGTTGTTTTAGCGCTACTTGCTGGTGTTGATTGTGGGGATGTTGGTTGAGGAATTGTTGTTTGTGTATGTCTTGATGAACTGCTACTTGATATTCGTATAAGGGGTATAACTTCTTCAACTCCTGATGATGAAGATGAGTTTATAGTTTGTGGTGGTGATGAATTAACTGTTTGTGGTGGTGATGACGAATTAACTGTTTGTGGCGGTGATGTTTCATTTTGTTGATTATTAAACAAATAGTCTGATATATCTATTGCTGTCCCTATTGTTGAACCTGCCAAGTTAAATCCTACTACTGAAGCATTATAAGCAAACTCTGCTAATCTAAACCCCCTTCTAATATTTTTAGTTGTAAAACTCTCACTGCTTCCTTTACTACTGCTACTGCTACTGCTACTTGGTGGGGATGGTGGAAGGTTTTCATTAAACATCCTTGTCCATACCTGAGCCATTTTTTCATTTCTGTCAAAATCTTCTGAATACATTAATGAAACATAAGGAGGAACTATTTTTTCAAAGTCATCCCCTGTATCAACTCCCTTATTTGCTGTTTGAATTTTCTTAGGTTCAATGTTTGCCAACTGAAAATTATGAGTTTCATTTTTTTCAGTATCATCTTCCTTATCAATGCGAGGTTTTTTAGAAGTATCCAAATGCCAATACTTAAGATAATTTAAATATTCATCATCATCATCAGTTGTTTTCTTTAATCTTTTCAATTTATTTCTCACCAAAAGCATTTATTATATAATTTAGTTAGATAATAAATGCTAATTCTCATTGTAAATTACCCTTTCCTCTTTTCCATTCTTTTTTCTTATCTTCATATTCTTGGTTTGTCATTTTTATTTTCCATCCGCCTTGTCTGATTGTGTCTAAAATCATTCCGTGTAAGTATTCTTTATATGTCCTTAAGGGTAGTCCTCCTTCATCCTTTCCTCTACCTTTTGGTTTCAACTGCTCTTCTATGCTGTCTGTAGTTGGTATTTGAATACCTCGTAGAAACAATTGAAACTTTATTTGTGCTATTGTCATATTTCTGTAATTACTTGTCCAATAGTCTGGATTATTTGTATTGTCTAATTCAAATTGTTGAAATTGTAAAACACCTGCTGATGCTGATGCTGGTGCTTCTTGTCGTCTTGTCATTTCTTCATCTGGTATTAGTTCTGGTGAAGTATCACCTTCATCTTCTCCAATTGGTGTTCTTGTTTCTGGAATGCTTTCTCGCCCTATTGTTGGAATTCTTGTTCGTCCCAAACTTTCAACAAGCGATGGTGTCCCTAAAAATCCACCCTCACTATGTGCCATTCCTGTTTGTTCTTCTCTCTCTCTTCTCAATCGCTCCATTGCTTGTAAATTTCCTTCTATTAGTGCTTGTGCTTGTGCTCCTTGGTCAGCCTGTAATATTGGTTGTGTTTGTTGTATTTCTGACCTCATCTGTTGTCTTGCTACACTTAATGATACATTGTTCTCTGTAGCATATTGTTGTAAAAGTAATTCACTTATATGTCTTTGTGTAATTCTGGAATGTTCTTCTTTCATTTTGTCTAATTTATCAAGTCCATCGAAGAAACTTCCTTGGGGCGTCTTTTTGAAAAATGTAGCATTTCTATCTGGCAACTCGCCGGTCAGTGTTTCATTTTCTCTGATTAATCCTGCTATTTCATCATAAGTTGGTCGTCTCTTCAATCCGTATTTAGCATAAGGGTTGATGAGTTCAAGACTTGCTGTTTCACTGGTCATTTATTATAATAATATTTAGATTTAAATTATTATAATCAATGAATTATTTTTTATACCATCTTTCCATAAAGTTTTTTAAATGGATTTGTCATTTTTTCTTGTCTATCAGCCATATGCTCCTTTGTAGGATATGGTAAATTATCCCGTCTGATTTGATTTTCAAGTCTTTCCTTTTCATTTTGATAGTTTGCTCGTTTGTTGCTTTCTATCATATCATTTCTTAAACTTAACATTGCTTCACGGGCATTTCTTAACTTTAGTTCTTTGTGTAGGTGTTCTAAATAACTTGTATCTCTTAAATCAAACGGGCTATAATTTAGCAATGATTTTTGTAGATGACTTTTGTTTCCAGATTTTTTATTTCGTTTGTGATATTTGAACATTGTATATATTATTATTTAGAAATTATTTAATCAAAAACAATAGAACCGCTTTCCCGAATTTCCAGAACAGCCTCCGAAATTAGGTGGCTAAAAATTTCTTCAACTTCTTCACCAGCAGGTAAGGGGGCTTCAGTTCCTTTCAATTTAAAAGTGATTAACGAGCCCATTTTCGTATTCACCCCTGTAAAATTAACGTCAGCCATCTTCTCAAAACTCATTCCAATGATGAATTTGTTTTCACGATACTGACGATAAGAAAAGCATAAAGCATCTTGGTCAGGGTTCATGTAATGAATAGCACGGCGTAAATAATAGAAAGTTTCACTCAAACTTTGACTTTCAAATTCAGGATATTTTTTATTACCGAGTTGGATTTGCCAACTTAAGTTCCTATTGTAATCTTGAAATCCTTTTCCATGTAAGTCTGGTGTTCCAGCATCTCCACTGTCATTAATACGGGCATTGATTTGATTATTGTAAAAGTAATTCCATCGTTTATAAACATAGTTGTCCGGTAGATATTTTAAATCCATAACTCCTTGTCTTGGAGTTCGGTATAATGTAATGAATGCTCCAGTAAGTTTAGAAGAAGATTTCACTATGTTCATATTAATTTCAGTTCCAGCATTGTTAAATGTTTGAGTGATAGTATGATACATTGGAAAGACTAATTTCAAAGAACTTCCGCCTAACAAATGAGAAACAATATTGTTATTTACAGTATTGTCTAATGTAATGACTTCAGCCCTGATAATAACATTGTTCAATTCCCATTTCGTTGTAGTGTTGCCTTCGGCATCTACACCGTCATTATTTGTAAAAAAATATCCGTTTTCATCATCTTGTCCTGCTACATTAGCACCAGTTGGAACTACAACGGGGTCGCCTTCATTAGGCACAATTGTGAATTCCAGTTCAAGGGGAGCATATCGTAAAGGAAGATAATAATTACTTTCCAATAAACCACAGCATGGTTTATGACTAAATCTTGCTTTGCCATTAGCACCCGGAATACCAGTTAAGCTATGACGGGTGTATCGTTTATCTGTTCTACCGAAATCATTTCTATCACCATCTGGATTAACATTGACTGTCCCTGGAGTTCCACCTGTTGCCCCTCTGACAATATTCTCAAGCCCTATAGCATAATTGTGATAGTCAGCATCCCAACGAGGATTAGCACTGTTTTCTATATCGTCCATATCTCGGACATCTTTAGGTTTGAATGAGTTATACAATTCACAATGTCTGTTATACTCTATAATATCTTGAACTAACTGACCACCTACTGTAGCCCTATATCTACTGAAAAAGCCGTGTAATCCACCCAACGGACGAAGAAACTTTGTTCTTGCTGTGTCTGTATTTTGAAGAGTAGCAAACACTCGGATTGATGACAAATCCAAATAAGTATTGTCATCACCACTTAGATAAAATCTAATGTTTTTGTTTCCAGCATTTGGAGCATAAACATTAGACCCTGATGGAAAATAATTTACGAAGCGTCGGTCGGTTATATACTGGCTTGTTTCTGGTAGTCCAAAATTTAAACTATTAATCATTGTATCATTACTTTCAGCGACTATGTTGTCCATAAGTTATATATATTTTATTTAGAAATTATTTTTTATTTTTTGCTTTTTTATGAGTTAATTGTAAAGATGATTTCTTATTATTTTCTATATTTTTTAAGTTTGTTATAGTATTATTTTCAAGTTCTACCAACTCCTTTATCGCATTATAATCTCTCGCGGGTTCATTCAACTCTTTCACTACCTTGTCATAACCTTGTTTGATTTTTGTCAGTGGCTTATGCCATTCGGGTTGTTTGTTATATGTGATTTTGTGATGAAACATTATTAATATAAGTTATATATTTATTGATTAGGATTTATCCCATTGCTTATTTTGGTGGATGGGCTAATTCTAATCAAGCCATTACCAGCAAAATTAGCAAACCCGTGTGCTACGAGAGGATTTGTGTCATTGAAATCTGATGTTATAGCATATCCATCTAATATTGAAACAGGGTCGTTAGGATTTCTAAAATCTCTATGTTTAGGGTCTTGCTTTCCTTTTCTTTTAGGTTTTACAGCAGGTGTTGCGTAAGTTGTTGTTTCAAATCTATTAGGAAAATTTTGGTCAAGGGTATTGACTACCGCGGCTCCGAGGCTGTGGCCTATAATGCGCGATATTTCAGGTGATTGCTCCAACATTTTTATAGCATCTTTATATTTTTCCGTATTTTCAGCATTTCTTGTTGGCAAATGGATTAAATCATCAAGTATGTCTCGTGTTATGCTTCCATCCTTTCCAGTAGTCCCGCTTATATACAATGTCTTTCCCGTTTTGTAAAGCCCACTTGGACTATCGTAAGCATTTTTCAAACCCTGTCTATCTTCTAAAACTTCTTTGTTTCCTAAATGTTTTACTTCTGAATAAAGCGTGTCGTTTCTTCTGTAATGATTGCCTAAATTCCTCGCGAAGTTGTCCATTCTTTTGTTCATATTGTTTTCTTTCTCTTTAGCATCATTCATCATTCTTTCATTTTTCATATCATCAAACTTTTTAACTAAAGTATCAAAACTCGCTTTGCCTATCCTTCTTGCTATTTCCTCTCTGGCAAACAAATCTTCTGTAGTCCTACCTGCTATTATCCTTCCTAAAGCCTCTTCTGCTATTTCTCTTCCTGCTATTCTTCCTATTCCTCCTAAAATGCCAATCATTTATATATAAATAGATTATAAAATATTTTCTATCATTTAATATATTTTAATGAACAGTAGATTAACGTACAAAAAATGTTTCATCGACAGCACTTATAGATTGCCACAGTCTCGGTCATCGTCGGACTTCATCATTGAACTAAATGAAAATATGGAATGCCCACAAGGGACAAGATTGTTTATCACAGAAGTTAGTATTCCAGCAGTTTGGAAAACGACAGAGGTAGGCTTTTATGAATATTTGTATGTAATGATTTTTGATAATACAGATACATTTGTAAAAAACTTTAGGATATATTTAGGCAACAAGATTTATTTTTCCGAGCAGTTGTGTTTTGACATCCACGCGGGTCTTAATAGTAATACGGAAGATTTGAATGCTGGTGGTATATTCAATTATGCCTATAGTAGTGCTACACGAACAGTTGAATTTAGCATCAAGGATGGTTTAAATTATAAAGTAAAAATCCCCACAGATGCTGAATTAGCAAACTATGTGAATGATACTTGGAATACCACTCAAGCAAACTATGACAACAGAAGCCCAAAATCAATCAACTATTTGATGAGCAATTATGTTCCATCATCTCCATTGACTGTTTGGACATCGTCTTATCTTAATTTAGTTCCATTTCGTGCTGTTTTTATCAACTCTCCTGATTTAACAGACCATCACTATAACAGTCCCGCAAGTTATTCAAGTTCAATCATCAGAAAGGTATTGGTTGATAGTCAGTTAGGTGGCATCATTAATGATAATAACGCTCCTTTGGCAAGTGATTATATTGATGTCTCTAACAAAAATCTAAAGCGCATTCAATTCAGAATTACCGACGATAAAAGCAACACACTGAACCTTTATGACATCCCCGTTCAATTTAGTTTGATTTTTGAACATCCAAGTTATTAAAATACTATAAAAATATTCTACAAACTTTCTACTGTAGAATATTTTTCTCACATAATAATATGACAAGTAATATTACAGTTGTTGATATTGAAGCAGATAAGCAACAAGAAAATGAAGCAGTTGAAACAATCCAAGAAGAAACAACTAATGAAGCAGTCGTTGAACCTGTTGAACAGCAACCAGACGAGATTGTTAGTGCTCCAACTGAAACAAAACCAAAACCAAAAAAGAAACAACCACCAATACCATTAGACCAAACCGTCAAACAAAACGCCAAACAACAAGACAAACTCGTCAAATGCCCCCAGTGCGATAAACAGATGAAGTTAAAAAGTTATAGATACAAACACGAGGCAACTTGTAGAGGCAAGTTAGAAGACATCCCCAAGAAACCCAAAGCGATGCCTAAACCAAAGGCTCAACCAATACAACAACCAATCATTCAAGAAGTTCAACCTAAACCAACCCAGCCAGTTCAAAACCAAATACTCACACCTCAACCCAGTAATCCTTTAGCAGACGCGAGGAACGAGCCTCGTGTTTTACACGACATAACAAATCACTACCAATTACTACAACAGCAATTTATCCAACAGAAGAAGGAAAAATACAATGTTTTATGTCAGAATATGTTTTCAGCAAAAAGTAAAAAAAGATAATATAATCTATAATATATGACAACATTAAGTTTAGATGGACATACCAGTTTTATAGGCACTGAATTCATCAAGTTATTGAATACAGGCACGTCCGATTTAGCAACAGTTGCTTATGTAGATAATGCTATATCACAAGGTGGAGGTGGAAATGTAGATTTATCAAATTATTATACTCAAACTGAAACGGATAATCTACTGAATGCTAAATTAAATGTTAATAATCCTCAAGATATAATTGGAAATTTACGATTAGACCCAACAAATGGATTAAGTAAAATAATACTAAATGCTGTTTCGCCACCTAATGCTAATGATGATTTTTATTGTAATGGTAGTGCTCATATTAATGGAACTTTACGAGTATCGCTATTAACAAGCGATGGAGATGTTAATTGTGATGGAGTTAATGCTGATGTATTCAATTCAAATGTTATTACTAATGATATTATTTTTAATCATAATGATGTTGAATATATGAGATTTAACGCTACAGACGATGAAATACAATTATCTAAAAATATTGAATTAAACGAAGATTTAATAATGAAATCAACTAAAGTATTATATTTAGATGCTACATCAAACTTGTTAAGATACATAACAACGAGAAATGATAATGGACAAGATATTTTAGAATTAGTAAATAATAAAGCAACTAATAACCAAATAAGATTTACAAACAACGCATCAACATCTTTAATTGTTGATAATTCATTTGTATATACTCCAAGACAAATACAAGGAGACGATGGTTTAAAAGTTGATTATATAGATACACGAACAACAAATGCCAATTTTCAATTTAGACGAGATGGTTCTACAGCAATGACATTGAAAACAGGTAATCAAATTGAATTAGCAGGAGAATTAAAACTGCCATTAACTAACCAATATATTACATTTAATAATTGTAAAATCCGTGAAGGTATAGCAGGACTTTCATTTTTTGATTTTATCAATGAAGATACAACAGGACATTTTAGATTTTATTTAGGAATAATTGATAATGCCAACCTAAAACTTACACTACAACCAACACAAATAAATTTGTATGACCATACAATAATCAATGATAAACTTGAAATTGTTGATGGATATGGATTAGAAACCAATTTAATAAATAGCAATGGTGATAATGATGTTAATATCCAACGCAATGGTTCTACAGCAATAACATTAAAACCATCTAATGAAGTTCAATTTTCAGGTTATATTTTGGTTAATAATATAAGCACACCAGAAAATACAGATATGGCATTGAGAAGAGACAGTGATGAATTCATACGCTTATTTAAAGATGGGACAACATTAGAAGAAGCAATTATATGTAGCAAACAATTACGAGCAAACGCTCAATTAAGGGTTAATGATTTACAAATTAATCAATTTTCAAGTGGCGTCCAATACGCTGATTTTAGATTAGAAAATGCTGATAGTGTGATGAGATTTTATGTTGGTAATGGAACAAGTGCTAATTTACAAATGACAAATGCCGGTATTACTTTGGGTAGAGAAACGACAATCAGTAGTGTAAAAATAAATACGATTGATACAAATGGCGATACTGATTTAATTTTTAGGAGAAATGGAACAGAATTTTTCAGATTGAACGACCAGTCAAGTCTCGTAGAAGTTGCTGTCGGACACGCTCTTACGGCGCCTGATGTGTATGCCAACGATTACCGAAACAGGACAAGACAAATAGATACAGTATTTTACGGAAGTGTTGTATCGGCGGACGCGAGAGTAGAATATATGAGATGGAATTACACAGACCAATCTTTAGATTTTAACTGTCCTATTGATAATACAAACATATCTATTATCGGAAACATAATCGACACAACCGTTTCAGATGAGAGACTTAAAACTAATGTTCAAGATGTTGAAAGTAATTTTACAGAATGCGTTAAAAAGGTTAAAATAAAAACTTTTGAATACAAAGATGAAAAATATAAAAATAGTGATAAATACGGAATGATTGCTCAAGACCTTCGTGCTCATTTACCAAAAGAATGTAAAAATATAGTAAAAGAAACTAAACCTAAAAAAGATGAAGGAGAAGCATACTTAAGCATCAATTATATGAAATTATCTTTAGTGCTGTGGGGAGCACTTCAAGAGACACTAACTAAAGTAGAGCATTTAGAAGCGTCTATGTATGAGATGATGGAAGACATAAAAGAATTGAAAGGTAAGAAAACAACTAAACCAAAAGCGAAGGCAAAGAGTAAGACAAAGGTTGAAAAATAATTATATAAATAAATATCTAAATATATAATATTATATGATTAAAGATTTACCTAATGATGTTAAAAGTAATATTTGTAAATACTTAATCGGAAGTCCTAATAATATAAAACTAAATAATAATAAAGCACTCAAACAAATACAAAATAAATATAGAATTTATAAAACTAAAAGTGAAAGCCATAATGACATTAATGAAGACATTATTACTTTTACTTTAGAAGGATACAATCTAAATTTTGATATTTTAAATAAGTATAAAGATGAAATAGTGAATATCATTAAAAAATATGATTATGCTTATTTATTTTTATGTGGAGAATATACTTATGATACTTGGACAGGTAAAGATTTACTTCCAATATCTTTTGAATATAGTGAATATCAAAATAATGATTTAACAAAAGGCTCTAATTATGATGAAACAGTATATGCTTTAAAATATATTTATGATTATGAAATGAATACACCAGAAAGAAATAGAATTAAATATCCAAACTTAAACGTACCAAATAGAAAATATTATCTTAAAAAATTATCTATAAATTTAAAATTAAGAAATAAAGCAAATTTTATAATGAGGTTTTATTATGGATTGAAATATATTTTAAATTTTGAAAAATATGATGTAATATAATAATGGGCAGTAGTGGGTCAAAGCCTTCTGAAAATAGTTATATGGAACAAATCAAAAGCATTAATATAGACGATTTAGACTTATCTAAAATAGACGCTTTACAATTGAAAGTGTTGAAAGAAATGATAGATAAACTTGAAAAGGTTGAACAAAGAAAGAGTGATAAGATTATGTATAAGCTTCCTGCTATTAATTTATGTTCGTATTCACTGATTTAGATTGGTTGATATTTTTCATAAAATATCAATCAAACCATTTGACTTTTATCTATATGTATCTCCTTTTCCATTCTAATCATGAAAATTTTATTCACATCACTCTCTCTCAACTTCACGAACAAAAATGAATAAGGCTTGTCCTCCGTAGCCAGTTTGTAAATTTTATAGACCGTGTTTTTATCAACTAACGCCGACTGTTCTTGAACAAAAGCATCAACCTCTGCCATATTTTTCAACTTGAAGATATACAATGAACTACTGTTTAAACGAACTATAGGAGCTAAAGCATTATACTTCTGTGTTGCTGTTATGACTGATAAACCGAAGTGTCTTGATTTTGTGTATAGTCCGTGAAGTATTTTACTGTATCTCATAAAGGTTTTATCTTCAGCAAAATCGTCAATAATGAGTAAGCAACTAAATAACTTCTTCATACCCTGTTTTTTCTGATACTCTATAACTTTGTGTTGTGTATCTATTATGTGTTCAAGTGCTGGAGCATCATACTCTTCAAACAGAAACTGTTCTTTTTTATTATCTACTTTCAATTCCTTTTCTATGTATTTTATCACTTCTCTATATGCTTCGTCTATGTGCGCAGTTGGTGAGACGACATATATTCTCTCAAAGCAATGGCGATAGACATTTAAGACCAAATTTTGAATTAATATTCCCTTTCCTCCTTGTGATGCTGATACAACGATACTACGGAAGGGTAATTTATCAGCCATTTCGTATTTGCTTTGTTTAAACTCATATTGTCTTACATTGATGGGTTCAATTATAGGAATATTTTTATTCATAATATAAATTATTTAGAAAATAAAATATATTTAATATTGTAAAAAAGCACTCGTAGTCGCTTGATTTGGGGTCGCGATTGAACAGGTTAGTGGCATTTTACCGCCATAAGCGCTTAATTAGTTTTGACCCCTTTCTCAGAGTTTCAGTGGTGAATTCAGATATGTCTCCTATGCTAAGCAATCAAGAAGCAGAAACCAGCAATCCCCGATGGTTGATTATACGCTACGCCTTCAATTCTTTCTGTATAGTTGAAATTATAATTAGATTATATCTAAAGTATTATCTAATTATATTATAATGACAGTAGCAGAATATGAAGCATACATAGCATCGATAGATGATATGGAAAATAGAGTTATTAGTGATAATCTATATCCAAAAGTAAGAAACAATAGATGTAAAGCATTTTGTTATATCATATCAGAACTCTCTAAAGAATGTATAAGATACTTTAAAATCTCGTCTAATAATAATTATGCCACCAAAGAAAGCAAAGCCAAAGAGTAAAATGTCAAAGCAACCAATCCCTGAAGATTACGCGTTGAGTTCATCAAGCGATGAGCAACCAAAATACATAACACTAACAGAAGAACAAAAACTCACAAGTAAGAATATTATCATCGAGTGTCCTTTATGTAATGGAAAAATACAACTAAGAAATGAAATAGAAATCAATCCAAAGACCGGAATAACCTGCCGATGTAATCCTTGTAGTTTTAAACTATCAAGAAATGATAAAACAATGAATGTAAGTAGAGACAGTGAAGGTGATATAGTTTTAGACTGTCAAGACCATTCTATCAGTTTTTCTTTCAACCGTCGCCAAATCACACCAGAAAGTGAAGATGAAAGAAAAAAGTATGAAATGATACAAGATGTAATGAACACACCAAGGAATGTCAAGAAACAAAACTCATTGGAAGATATGGATTAAAAACTATTTAAAGAGTAGATTTGCGTGGGAAAGTTTTGATAAATAAATATATAAATTATTATCTAAATAAATATATATAGAAATGTCTGATACACCTGATGAAAGGATGACTGAACTCTCAAGAAAGATAGGGATTTGTAATAAGAATGTCAAAGCACTAATGGAAATGGTCAAGACGCTGACTGAAAAAATTGACGTGAAACTCGCAAACTCGTCTCACGAGCTTTGCGACAAGCCTGTTGAAAAGACCCCCGAAGAGAGGGAGAAGATTGACAAGATTTTTGAGAAAAAACAAATCGGTAGGCCAGTTGGGGATTATGACACCAAACGAAAACAGTATCATAAAATGTTGTTAGAGGGTAAGATTAAAGAACCAAAAGAACAAACGCTCCTATACTACAAAATCTTCAAAGATATGTCTAATAATACTTATGTCCTTTTGGATTAAAAATTTCTTTTCTAAATAGTTGTAGTAATGGGTAAAACTTTATTAGAACTATTTTTGTTGGTCATATATCTGAAATATTACGATATTGTTTAAAAAGAGGCGCAACTGTAGATATGGTTAGGATTTTTCATCAATGTGCGAGTTTGTCGGTGCTCCAGAATTTGACAGATTTTTTGGTCGTTTAGCGTTTTTCAATTCAAGTTTTGTCCGGCCACCCTTACTCTCTTCAAGTGTGCTATGGCAATGGTGGGCATCACGGTGCGAAAGTTCATATCTCATCGGCATGTCCCAGAGCGTCATTTTGTTGAGGCCGAAGAAAACGAGACCATAGGACAAGTCATGAAAAAAATCCACGACAAACTCGGCATCCCAAGTGATAAGCAGTCATGGGAAGTTGGTGAGTGTGTTCCTATATTTGAGAGAGTGCCAAAAGATGACATCAAAAATGAAGTCATCTACAAAAAAGATGATCATGACACAAACTACGACTACGACAGTGATGACACAATGAAGGGTGAGGCAACACACTTCGGGGATTTGTTGGGCTACATGAGCACCAATCAAATGATACTTCGTGGTGGTGGCAAAAGAGGTCGTGTCAGTTCAAGTGGGCGAGGAAATTCAGACACACAGGACAGACAGGCCAAGTGCGTCAGTTCGCTCAAATCCTTTGTCTCACTCGTCGCAGCCGAAGGGGTTTCATCAGCAGTGGTAGGACAACTCCAAGGAGACTTTCAGAAGATTACCGAAAAGGTTGATGGTGAAGACGAAAGAGTTTTCACCAGCATGTTCTTCAAGAAACTCACCACCAAGGAGTTGAAAGTCTTGCTCAAAACACATGCTTCCACCAAGGACACCAATGCCAAGATGACAAGCCTTTCCCGTGTTCTTTACAAGAGCCGACACAAATCAATAGCAGATGCCACCAATCAATTAGAACTTGGGACATCCGCACTTGCGAAAGCGACAGAGTTGAGCATCCTTTCTCAATTCAGCGACGGCGAGAACATTGATTGGTCAGCTTTTTCAGATGCCATCACCACCGAGATTGAAGAGAGGGCAAAGGCGACACCTTCAACCACTACCCGTTCAGTCAATACTGAAAGTGGTGGTGGCGGTGGAGATGACCCCATGGGGGATGATGACGATGATGATGATGACGGCCACGACGACAACCCCAAGGGAAGTAGTGGCAAGAAAACCCGTGGGCGTCCGCCAAAAAAATCCGAGAAGATGGTGAAATTGATACTTTGGTTGGGCATTTGTCAGACTTTTGATTTTCACCCCTTAACACTGGGTCTTTGCGTTTTTAGCGTTTCAAGTTGAAAAAATCTTGAAGACAGATGACACAATTCAGGAGTGCGCCATACATCGCAGAGAACCTCGTCTTACCATCGTGAGTATCCTTCAAAGACCACACTGGGATTATATTTGAACTGGTGTGGCATCGCACAGCAGATTTTTGAGCCTCGATTAAAATTTCATTGTCCATGTTGGGAGGTTTTTTTTTGGAATTTGTTTTGTAGTAGTTGGGCATGCGTTTGATTGTTTCTTCTAACCCATTCCACAAATCAGGTAATTTTATTGGACAGATTTTTGCCAAACCTGACATCTTGAAGTTCGCACAGACAGCCTTCAAAGGCTTGACTTTCAGTGGATGGTTCAACCAGAATTTAGACAAGGCATGACAAAAAAATGCCTTTTTAGCATGACGGTTGCTTCTATGTCAGTAAAAAACACTTTGGAAAGGCGACAAGACAGCCTCCAGAGCATGACATTTGGCAATCAATTCAACCAGAGACTTAACGCGTGAGTTCGTCCGCAGGGAAAGAAGGTGAGAATGCCATTGATGTTGGCAAACATGACAAAATCAAAAGAGAGTGGCCTTGCCCATCTTCCCAGCATATGTTCTACCCCCTAAATCCATACTATGAAGCCACCATATTTGAAAACCCCCTAATCGGTTGCTTGTTGAAAAGATGTTTTTTGGGGAAAAATGATTGTTGAAAATTTCATAGGGTGGGGGCTATGGTTTTTTGATTATTGAATTGGTTGGTGGCTTCATATATTGTTGGGGCTGTGGGGCTGGAAGATGGGCAAGCCCTATCCTAACTCCTGTTGTGCAAGGTCCCCGCACTCCTTCCAGAAAACACATGTTTCAGCATCTCATGAATTCCCCCGGGCGCCAAATGGTGGTTCGCAAGATACTTCCTGCCAACATCAAACGCCAAAGGAAAAATGAGAACAATGCCAGCCCATTTGCGAATTGCAGCGACGATATGAACATTAAGCTTTTCTTCCCAAGAGCGCATATCAACTGTCCGCCTGAGTTTGAAAAGATGAGTCTCGACCACTACTGGCCCAGCGACATCCACATCAGCACCAAAGTCCAGCAAGGGTAAGGTCCCTACCCTCTTGGCGATAGAAAACTCATGCAGCAGTTGAACAGGATTCTTGCTAAGTTCCCACGTCTGTTTGAAGGCACTGACACTAGTTGACCGAAGACAGCTAGCCAGATGTTTCTCATATGCATCATTTGATACTGCATCGTTTGAAGATCTTGAAGCACTGCGTTTCATGACAACATCACTCGCAGCTTCTCGGCACCACACGCAATCGAAGAGGCGAGTTGTCGAGTGAAGGACCAATCCGACATCCGGGTCCCAGGCTCAAGTCTTGTAACGAATGCAAGTTTAGAAAAACCAACTGGCAAGTTCAAGCAAAGCAACAAAAGTGAGAAAGAAAGTAGTTGCTTCTACCTACCTAAACTCACCCCTTTTATGCAGCTTGAACGACAAAGCATTCCCGCCCACCCACCCTTAAGCCAGAGATACGTATTCGCACTGAATGACTGT
>CBDDPL010000004.1:0-837500 GCA_965232285.1 Denitrobaculum sp.
TTTGGCTGCCTGCGGGCACGGACAGAGGCGGCGAACCCACGGCGGCGGGGGCGAGGAACTGCGGTGCACGCCGTGTGTAGCTCGGCGGATTGATCCAGACATCGTAAGCGACGCCCTGGCTGACCGCCGAGCCGCCGAACTGCGGCGTGACGGCGCGGGCGAGCCTCTGGGACCAGCTATCGGCACCGGCCACGACCGCAACGACGAGAACCACTGCCAGGCCGCAACGCAGGGCCATCGGGTCGATTTCAGCAAAGCGCGGCCGCGGCGGTTTCGCCTTGAAGGCCTTGCTCTGCGCGACCAGGCGAGAGCGATGGAGCGCCCAGAGTGCGCGGGTTGTACCGTCACCCTTTGTCAGGCGATCGTCCAGAGATGTAAGGGGGCGGTGTTTCAGCCCGGAATCCTGCTCCAGGCGGCGCCGGGTCTCTCTTTCTCCAGGAAAGCGGAAGACCCTGACGAAGTGCCCGAGGCCCCAGAGCGCCGCTGCTGCGAGAAGCACTAAAGCCGCGGCATGGAGCCAGATTGGCAGGGCCGGCAAGAGATCGAACAGCGCGAGCGCGAGAAAGAGACCGGCGACGCCGAGCAGGGGCCAGATCGCAGGCCAGAAGCGTTCCCAGAAAAGTGCCGCCCGCGTCAGGCCAAGTTGCGCAGTAAGGCGCGAGGCCATGATCACTGAATTTTCTGCGGATTTCGGTGCGAAACGCGAGACACGGGCCTGTCGGCCGGTCGCATCGGAACTGAAGCCAGGGTGCTTTCGATCTGCCACTTACGCGTCCTCGCGCTGTTATCGCGTAATGCGTTTTTTCTCGATCATAGCGGCTCAAAATTCGCTTTTTAGATCAGCACCTTGCTGACCGAAAGATAGAGAATTTTGAGGTCGATTAAACGCATTTCGCTTTCGTCCGTTCTTCCCCCATACTCCAGCCACACGGCATTCTGCCGCCCGCTGCCCTCAGTCACTCACTCAGCGCCCTCTGTCGCTTACCTTCTGACCCGGAGCCCTGCCCCTCATGCAGCCCCGCGCGGTTCCGAGCTTTGCGTTCCCTCGCTGAGCCAGTCCGGCAGTCTATCCTGCCCGATCAGCGTCTCATAGTCGATTCGCGGCCGGACAACTGCGTAGTCCCCACCGCGCACGAGGATCTCGGGCGCAGGCGGTCTCGAATTATAGCTCGACGACATCACGGCGCCATAGGCGCCTGATGAACAAATTGCGAGCAGGTCGTCGGCGGCCAAGGGTGGCAGGGGCCGCTGTTCCGCGAAGATGTCGCTGCTTTCGCAGATCGGGCCGACGATATCGTAGGGCTCGTGTCCGGCGTCCGCGGAGAATTGCGCCACCGGCAAGATGTCGTGCCAGGCGTCGTAGAGGGTGGGGCGGATCAGATCGTTCATGGCCGCGTCGACGATGGCGAAACGCCGTGCGGTGCCATGCTTGACGAAAACGGTGCGCGTGACCAGCAGGCCCGCATTGCCGGTGAGAAAACGGCCGGGTTCGAAGATCAGTTTGGCATCCAGGCCTTGGGTCGTCTCCCGGACGATCTCGGCGTAGCGGGCGATATCCGGCGCTGCGTCGCCCTGATAAGCGATGCCCAGGCCGCCGCCCATATCCAGCCGCTCCAGCGGCCAGCCGGCGTCCCGCAGCTCGACGAAAAGGGCCACCAGCCGCGCGAAAGCCTCGCGGTAGGGATTGACGTCGGTGATCTGGGAGCCGATGTGCACCGCCAGACCTTCGATGCGCACACCGGGCAGCGCCGCGGCGGAATCGAGAAAACCGCGCAGGCTGGGAATGTCGATCCCGAACTTGTTCTCCGCCTTGCCCGTTGAAATTTTCGCGTGGGTCAGCGCGTCCACATCCGGATTGATGCGCAGCGCGACCGGCGCTTTCACGCCCTTCTCCTGGGCGACGCGTGACAGGGCTTCCAGTTCGGGCAGGGATTCCACGTTGAACTGCAGGATACCGGCATCCAGCGCGGTTGCCATTTCCGAGGGCTGCTTGCCGACGCCGGCGAAGACGATCTTGTCGGCCGGCACGCCGGCGGCCAGCGCCCTGCGCAGCTCGCCTTCGGAAACCACATCGGCCCCGGCGCCGAGCTGGGCAAAGGTCTTGATCACTGCCTGGTTGGAATTGGCCTTCAGCGCATAGCAGACGGTGGCGGGCAGGTCACCGAGCGCCGAAACGAAGCTGGTGTAGGCGCTTTCCATCGCCGTGGCGGAGTAGCAGTAGAAGGGCGTTCCAATTCTCGCCGCCAGTTCGTCGAGAGACACGTCCTCAATATGCAGACGGCCGTTTCGGTAGGGAAAGAATGTCATAAGCTTTTCGTTTCAGTTCAGTCTCACGGGCTCCTGCAGAGCCTGTGGCAGTGCCCTCAGATTCATCTCAGGTGGCAAAAGGCCCGGATGATTTCGCGCAACCAATTCCTGTTTCAAACGCCAGACTCTACAATATGCGATGAACCGGTGGATTTAGTAGGTTTTTGTCCTGGTGCGTGAATTCGGAAAGATCGAGATATTGTCCGGCGTGGTGTTCCGGCGCGCCCGGTCTTTGTTGACACCCGGGACCTGAGACGAGGGATTCGGATAGGTCTTCGGATAGGTATAAAGATCCTCTTCCCCTTCCGGCGCTGCCAGATCGCCCTTTTTGCCGCAGCCGGCAAGGCCTGTCAGGGCCACCAGGCCCAACAGCAGATTCCGCCGCGTGGGTGAGATCTTCGTCATCCCGAACTCCAAAACGCCTTCTTCAGGCCTGAATCATCATGCCGCTACGATATGGCCGCTGCTGTCGCAGGTCAAAGGCTGTTGCGCAGGGAAGCTGTCCGCGACAGCTATTTGCCTCAAAGAAACCGCTTCCGGGCCTCTGCTGCCGCCTCGCGCACCCGTTCCGGGGCCGTGCCGCCGTGGCTGGTGCGGCTGGCGACCGAGCTTTCGACTGTGAGGACTTCGTAGACCGCCTCGGTGATGCGCGGCTCGACCGCCTGCATTTCGCTCAAGGGCAGATCGGCGATATCGCAGCCCGCCGTTTCCGCGCGCTGGACGATGGCGCCGGTGATGTGATGGGCGTCACGGAAGGGCAGGTTGAGGACCCGCACCAGCCAGTCGGCCAGGTCGGTCGCGGTCAGGAAGCCGGCCGAGGTGGCGGCTTTCAGGCGCGCTTCGTTGGCGGTCAGGTCGCGGACCATGCCGGTGGTGGCGGCAACGCAAAGCGCCAGCGTGTCGGTGGCATCGAACAGGGGTTCCTTGTCCTCCTGCATATCTTTGCCGTAGGTCAGGGGCAGGCCTTTCATCACCACCATCAGGGTATTCAGCGATCCGATCACCCGGCCCGCCTTGCCGCGCACCAGTTCGGCGGCGTCCGGGTTCTTCTTTTGCGGCATGATCGAGCTGCCGGTGGTGAAGGCGTCCGAGAGGTCCACGAAGCGGAAGCCCTCGCTGCACCAGATCACCAGTTCCTCGGCGAAGCGCGAGAGATGGATGGCCAGGATCGAACCGAGCGAAAGAAACTCCAGCGCGAAGTCCCGGTCGGACACGGAATCGATCGAATTGGCGGTCGGGCGCTCGAAGCCGAGGGCTTGCGCCGTGGCATGGCGGTCGATGGGGAAGGAGGTCCCGGCCAGGGCCGCCGCGCCCAGGGGACACTCGTTCATCCTTTTCCGGCAGTCGGCCACCCGGCCCCGATCGCGTCCCAGCATCTCGACGTAGCTCAAGAGGTGGTGGCCGAAGGTGACAGGCTGCGCCGCCTGCAGGTGGGTGTAGCCGGGCATGACCGCATCCGCGTAGGTTTCGGCCTTGTCGATCAGGGCTTCCTGCAGCTCCGCCAGCTTGGCGTCGAGCTGGTCCAGGCTGTCGCGCACCCAGAGGCGAAAGTCCACCGCTACCTGATCGTTGCGCGAGCGGGCCGTGTGCAGCCGGCCGGCCGCATCGCCGATCAGCTCGCGCAGCCGCGCCTCCACATTCATGTGGATATCTTCCAGCGCGGCGCTAAAGGTGAAGTTACCGGCCTCGATCTCTCGCAAAATCGTGTCTAGACCTTTGAGGATCGCATCGCCATCTTCCTGAGAGACGATGCCCTGGGCGATCAGCATGTTGCAGTGCGCCTTGGAACCCTGGATGTCCTGGGCGTAGAGCCGCTGGTCGAAGGAGATGGAGGCGTTGATCTGCTCCATGACCTCCGCGGGGCCCATGGAGAAGCGCCCGCCCCACATCTTGTTGGCGGCGGTATCCCCGTTGCCGGGGGCTGCGTTGCTTTCGGTTGCGGCGCCGCCGGTTTGATCGGCTGCCGGGGTATTGTCTGAGGTCATATGACTGGGTGGACCTGAATCGTTATGCAAAAGAACGTCGCCATTGAAACGGGGATCCGTCGTCTGGCCGCGGCGCTGATCGCCTTTGCGGTGCTCGCCACCGGACTCCCAACCGCTGCGCAGGACGCCGAACCGCCCCTGGAAGGCGATTTCGCGGCGAACTTTACCTTCTTCGAACCCCCGATACCAGTGCCGCCGAGCGCCTTTTCCGACGAGGCGGGCGAACGGGTTTCTGTCCGTGATTTCAAGGGCGAAGTGGTGCTGGTGAACTTCTGGGCAACTTGGTGCGCGCCCTGCGTCGCCGAGATGCCGGCCCTGAACCGCCTGCAGACCGACCTGTCGCCCCAGGGTTTTCGGATCGTCGCCCTGTCCCAGGATCGGCGTGGCCTGGCGGTGGTAAAGCCCTTTTATGAGAAGCTCAAGCTCGACGCCATGGGCATCTACCTCGATCCCAAGGGTAAGGCCACCCGAGAGTATCAGGTCAAGGGCCTCCCGACCTCTCTGCTGGTCGACCGGCGCAACCGGATCGTCGGCATGCTGCAGGGGCCGGCGGAATGGGATTCTGACGAAGCCAAGGCCCTGATGCAGTACTATCTGGACCAGCCGATCCCGGCCGGCGCCAGCTAAACCCGTGTCGGACCGCCCTCGCTTGCGCGCTAAGCTGTGGCTCCTGCCGCTATTCCTTCTCGGCGCCTGTGCGACGCAGCCTGCGGAAGAGAAAGTCGCGATCGAGAGCCCGGCGCCAACGGCAGAAACGGCGCTGACACCTTCAAGTTATCTGTTCCAGGCCGCGACCACGATTGAAGACGAGTGGTTCCATATGCGCATGCGGGGAAGAACGGAGTACCAGCTAACCATATTTGACGAGACGGTGGCCATTCGGGCGCGCGGCCAGGACTCGGCCTCGGGCCTGATCCGCTCGGTCGAGGTCGATCTGCAGGTCTGCCCCGAGATAGAGTGGGCCTGGGCGGTGACCCGGGTGCAGCGCTCCGTCGATCTGCGCGAAAAGGACGGCGAGGATGTCGCTGCATCGCTCTTCCTGCTGTTCGGCGATCCCGGGCTCTATTCCGACCCGGATCCGGTGCCGACGCTGCGTTATGTCTGGACCACCGACCACGTCGAAAAGGATGAGGTGATCGACAACCCCTACCTGCCCGGTATCGTGAAGAGCATCGCCGTTCGTGTCACGCCGCCGAGATCCGGCGGGGAACCTGACCCCTCCGGCTGGGACGTGGAGCATCGCAACATTCTGGCCGATTTCGAACGCGCCTTCGGGCATCCGCCAGCGGAGGGGTTACGGGCCATAGCCATCTTCAGTGACAACGACCAGACCAGCGAGCCGGTCGAGGCTTATTACGGCTGGGCAAGGATGCATTGCCTCGAAGGGGCCGAAGCCGCGAGCGGCGACGAGGTCTGGTAGGGGCGGTTTAAGACAGCCTGTTGTTCTCTTGGGAAGTCTTGGTAGCTTGAGCTCCTGTTCAACCTGCAGAGACGACGGCCGTGCAGAACATCGCTTTCCATGACATTGACCATAAGCTGACTTGGACGGCGGTCGCCGATGCCCTCCAGGCGGGGCACCGCCTGAACAAGGGGCAGGTCGGAGATCTGCTGCTGCGCGATGGCGAACGTGCGCTGCTGAACCGTAGCGCCTGGATCAAAGGGGTGGGGCTGGGCCTGAAATCAATGTCTGTCTTTCCGGAAAACAAAGATCAGGCGCCGCCACTACCCTCGATCCATGGCGCCATGCTGCTGTTCGATGAGGAAACCGGACAGGTGAAGGCGGTGATCGACGGCGTTCTGGTGACCAAGTGGAAGACGGCCGGCGACTCTGTGCTGGGCGCGCGCCTGCTTGCGCGGCCGGAGGCGAAAAAGCTGCTTGTGGTGGGCGCGGGCACGGTGGCGCGCACGCTCTTTCCGGCCTATCGGGAGGTCTTTCCGGAGCTCGAGTCCTTTACGATCTGGAACCGCAATTCAGCCAAGGCCGAAGCGCTGGCGGAGGAACTCGCGGGGGAGGGACCGGCCATCGAAGTCGCTCGGGATTTGGCAGAAGCCGCCGGTGCTGCTGACATTATCTCCTCGGCTACCATGACAACGGAGCCGATCCTGCGCGGTGAATGGATCCGGCCCGGCACCCATGTGGACCTGATCGGGGCTTACCGGCCCGATATGCGCGAGGCGGACGACGAGCTGATGCGCAAGGCCGAGGTTTTCGTCGATTCCCGGGAGACCACCCTTGAGGATACCGGTGAACTGGCCATCCCGCTGGCCACGGGCGTTCTCACCGAAGAGGAGGTGAAGGGCGATCTCTATGATCTCTGCGACGGCGGTGCCGGTCGCGGCAGTTCTGAGGCCATCACGCTTTTTAAGAACGGCGGCGGCGCCCACCTGGACCTGATGACCGCCTCCGTGATCTACGAGATCTTTAACGCGGCTGGTTGAGGATCTCACGGATCTCGCGCCGTATTTTGAAGGCTTGGGCCTTTAAGAGGTTTGGGACGTCGCGGGTTTGCCGAATGAGGGCGACGATCGCGATCTGCTTCGTTTCGATTGCGACATAAACGATGTAGTGCTCGCGGACTGGATGAATTCCCAGACCGCTGTCTCCGGTGAGGTCGTCCCGAGCCCGCACGGCGCTCAAGTTGAGTGCTATGTATTCCGCGCCTCGGTGCAAATCTTCGAAGTATTGCCGCGTGAGCGCCGGTCCCCATCTGGCAAGTGACCAGCTTTTTGCATCACGAAAATCCTCAACAGCCGTTTCGGTGAGGACGTAATGCTTCTCCATCTGCCGGGTGGTTAGCTTTCGTCATGGATGTCGAGGATCGACTTCTCAGACACGCGCCCCTGCTTCAAGTCGTCCAGCCCCCGCAGGACGTGATCAATTGGCCGCTGAGCAGCCATGTCACTGCGGATAAGCGCCCGGACATACTCGCTGGGTGTTGCATAAAGGCCCGAATCCCCAGCTTGCTCATCGACGAACTTTCGGAGTTCGTCAGGCAACGACACATTCAGACTGCTGGGCATTTCAAGCTCTCAGTTGCACTAGATGGGCGTCAATATTCGCCAATATATATCATTACCTATCGAATCTGCCAACTGACCACGGAAAACAGCCCGCTCGATGGCAGGTGAGCTGAATTGCATGTTTTGCAGTTTGGCCGTGCTAGAAAGCAGCGCCTGAGCCGGTTTTACCGCGTCGGAACCGGTGTTTCGCCCGAGTAGTCGTAGAAACCGCGGCCGGACTTCTGGCCGACCCAGCCGGCTTCGACGTACTTCACCAGCAGCGGGCAGGGACGGTACTTGGTGTCCGCGAGGCCCTCGTAGAGCACCGACATGATGGCGAGGCAGGTGTCCAGGCCGATGAAGTCGGCCAGTTCCAGCGGACCCATGGGATGGTTGGCGCCGAGCCGCATGGCGGTGTCGATGGAGTCGACCGAGCCGACGCCTTCATAAAGGGTGTAGACCGCCTCGTTGATCATGGGCAGCAGAACGCGATTGACGATAAAGGCGGGAAAGTCCTCCGCCGAAGCGGTGGTCTTACCCAGCGACTGGGTCAGGTCCCGGATCGTCGAGAAGGTGCTTTCTTCTGTCGCAATGCCGCGAATCAGCTCGACCAGTTGCATCACCGGCACCGGGTTCATGAAGTGCATGCCCATGAACTGGGCCGGCCGGTCCGTGACCGAGGCCAGGCGGGTGATCGAGATCGAGGAGGTGTTGGAGCAGAGGATGGCCTCGGGCTTCAGGACCGGGCAGAGTTCCTTGAAGATCTCGCGTTTGAGCTCTTCATTTTCGGTCGCGGCCTCGATAACAACATCGCAGTCAGAGAAGAGCCCGTAGTCGGTGCCGGTAGCGATCCGGCCAAGGGCAGCTTCGACATCTTCCGGCGCGGCGCGGCCTTTCGCGACCTGGCGGCGCATGTGGTGCTCGATGGATTCGACGGCGCCCGAGAGTTTGTCTTCGCTGATATCGGTCAGCTTGACGCCGTACCCGGCCAGGGAAAAGACATGGGCAATACCTGCGCCCATTTGACCGGCGCCCAGCACGCCGATGGACTTGATGTCCTGGATGTCTACGTCTGCCATGAGCGGGTCCGGTGTTCTGTTCTTATTCTAGTATCGTATTCGGCCTGTGCCGATGCGGTGCCGGTGACTGCAGGAACTGCAGAGCCGGCACCGCAACTCTAGTCCGGCGGTGTTAGCCGTCAAGGGCCGCTTCGAGTTCGGGCACGGCCTGGAAGAGGTCCGCGACCAGCCCGTAGTCGGCAACCTGGAAGATCGGCGCTTCTTCATCCTTGTTGATGGCGACGATCACCTTGGAATCCTTCATGCCGGCCAGATGCTGGATCGCACCCGAGATGCCGATCGCCAGATAGAGATCCGGCGCCACGACCTTGCCGGTCTGTCCGACCTGGTAATCGTTGGGCACGAAGCCGGCATCGACCGCCGCACGCGAAGCGCCGATGGCGGCGCCCAGCTTGTCGGCGACCTTTTCCAGCATGGCGAAATTGTCGCCGCTCTGCATGCCGCGGCCGCCGGAGATGACGATGCCTGCGGTGGTCAGTTCGGGACGCTCGGACTTGGTCAGCTCCTGACCCACGAAACGGGAGAGATCGCTGTCGCCGGTCGCATCCACGCTTTCCACCGCGGCGGAGCCGCCCTGGGCTTCGGCGGCGTCGAAGGCCGTGCCGCGAATGGTGACCAGCTTGACCGAATCGCCGGAGCGCACGGTGGCCATGGCATTACCCGCGTAAATCGGCCGAACGAAGGTGTCGGCGGACTCGACGGCGGAGATGTCCGAGATCTGCTGCACGTCGAGCAGGGCTGCGGCGCGCGGCATGACGTTCTTGCCGAAAGTGGTGGCCGCGGCGACCACGTGGCTGTAGTCCGCCGCCAGCTTGACGATCAGCGGGGCCAGGTTTTCGGCGATGCCGTGGGCGTACTCGGCACCGTCGGCTTGCAGGACCTTGGCCACACCGGCAACCTGACCGGCTTCGCTGGCGACCGCGCCGCAGTTTTCGCCGGCGACGAGCAGGTGGACTTCACCGCCGGCGTGTCCGGCAAGTTCGACCGCCGCCGTCACTGCGTTCAGGACGGCCGGCTTGAGAGCTGCGTTGTCGTGCTCTGCAATAACCAGAATGCTCATCAGATTACCTTTGCTTCGTTCTTCAGTTTGTCCACCAGCTCGGCGACGCTTGCGACCTTGATGCCCGCCTGGCGCGCCGGCGGCTCAACGACCTTGAGGGTTTCGACCCGCGGGGCGACGTCCACGCCCAGATCTTCCGGAGTCATGGTTTCGAGCGGCTTCTTCTTCGCCTTCATGATGTTAGGCAGCGAGGCGTAGCGCGGCTCGTTGAGGCGCAGGTCGACGCTGACCACGGCTGGCATGTTGAGATTGACGTTCTCGAGGCCGCCATCGACTTCGCGGGTGACGTTGAGCTTGTCGCCGTCGATCGCGACTTTGGAGGCGAAGGTCGCCTGCGACCAGCCCAGCAGCGCCGAAACCATCTGCGCCGTCTGGTTGTTGTCGCCGTCGATGGCCTGTTTGCCCAGCAGCAGAAGACCAGGCTCCTCCTTGTCGACGACCGCCTTCAGCAGCTTGGCGACGGCCAGCGGCTCCAGGGGCGTGTCGGTCTGGATCAGGATTGCCCGGTCGGCGCCCATGGCCAGACCGGTCCGCAGGGTTTCCTGGGACTGCGCGATGCCCGCCGAAACAACGATCACCTCAGAGGCGGTGCCGGCTTCTTTCAGGCGCACTGCTTCCTCGACCGCAATTTCGCAAAACGGATTCATCGCCATTTTGACGTTTGTCAGCTCGACACCGCTCTCATCCGCTTTGACGCGGACCTTAACGTTCGCGTCGATAACGCGCTTAATCGGAACAAGAACCTTCATTGAACACTCGCGGTCGTATGTTGTTGATCCAGAACCGGGGTTTTCACGCTTTTTGACGGGTCGTCCCGCAGGACAGCCAAGCGAAATTTTCAGCCCCCCGGCTTTTTGTGCGGCTGCACATTAAGTGTCCACTTCGAGGCTGTCAACGACCGGAAAACATCAGTTCTAACCTAGAGTTTTCGCGGCTTCACGCAGCCTCTCCGCAGTGCAAATTTTGCGCTCTTTGCGACCTTTTGTTATCGATTCGCGCCGGGCACCCAGAGAATATCCTTGGCGCCATCATCGTTAACGTGGCGGCAGAGTACGAAAAGCAGATCCGACAGGCGGTTTATGTAGCGGATCGCCTCCGGATTGATCGAATCCTGCTCGGCCAAAGCGGTGATTTCGCGCTCCGCCCGACGGGCCACCGTGCGGGCCAGATGCAGATGCGCGGCGGCCGGCGATCCTCCGGGCAGGATGAAAGACTTCAGGGGCGCCAGGTTGGCATTGATCCGGTCGATCTCCTGCTCCAGGCGTTCCACCTGGCCGGCCGTGATGCGCAGGGGCGGATACTCCGGGTTTTCGACCTCGGGCGTGGCCAGATCGGCTCCCAGATCGAAGAGATCGTTCTGCACCCTTGAGAGCAGGGTATCGACCTCCCCCTCGGTGTGCAGGCGCACCAGACCGACAGTGGCATTGGTCTCATCGACCGTGCCGTAGGCCGCGACGCGCGGATCGTGTTTGGGCACGCGCGTGCCGCTGCTCAGGGAGGTCTTACCCTTGTCGCCGCCCTTGGTGTAGATGCGTGTCAGTTGAACCACAGGCCTGTTTCCTCCGGACCCGCCGAAGCCCCGGGCCCTTCTTTGTTGTCAATCCAGGTGCTATCCCCGGGTGGCGTAGATCCCGATCGCGAGGATAACCAGCGCGACCGCCTGGAGAATGACCCGCCAGCGCATGAATTTGTTGGCGTTCTTCTTGTTGTACTCGCCGCCGCGCGCCATGGAATAGAGCCCGCCGCCCAGCGCGCCGAGCACCGCCAGCAGGGCCAGCACCATCAGGATGTTGAAGAATGTCGTCATCGCTTAGATATATCCCGCGCAACCAGCGGCGACCAGAGCGCTGCGGAATATTTTACACTACTGCGCGCCGCTCGATACCCGGCGTGACACTCCCGCCTAGTTCCGGCCGGCCAGCAGCCCGCGGGCCACGACCTGAGCCTGGATTTCAGCAGCACCCTCGAAAATGTTGAGAATCCGGGCATCGCAAAGCACGCGGCTGATCTTGTATTCCTCGGCATAGCCGTTGCCGCCGTGGATCTGCAGGGCGTTGTCCGCGTTGGACCAGGCCACCCGGGCGCCCAGCAGTTTGGCCATGCCGGCCTCGATGTCGCAGCGTCGGTCGGAATCCTTCTCCCGGGCCGAAGCGTAGGTGAGCTGGCGGGCGATCATGGTCTCCACCGCCATCCAGGCGAGCTTGCCCGACACGCGCGGGAAACCATAGATGGCCTTGCCGAACTGGACCCGGTCCCTGGCGTAGGCCATCCCCAGTTCCATGGCGCACTGCGCGACCCCGACGGCCCGGGCGGCGGTCTGGATGCGCGCGGACTCGAAGGTGGCCATCAACTGCTTGAAGCCTTCGCCTTCGGCGCCGCCCAGCAGATTTTCGGCCTTCACCTCGAAGTCGTCGAAGCCCAGCTCGTATTCCTTCATACCCCGATAGCCGAGCACCTTGATCTCGCCGCCGGTCATCCCCGGCGCCGGGAAGGGGTTGGCATCGTCGCCGCGCGGCTTCTCGGCGATGAACATAGAGAGGCCTTTATAGCCCGCTTCGTTCGGGTTGGTGCGCGCCAGCAGGGTCATGATGTCGCTGCGGGCGGCGTGGGTGATCCAGGTCTTATTGCCTTTAATGCGGTAGACCTCACCATCCTTCACGGCGCGGGTCCGGAGCGATCCAAGGTCCGAGCCGGTGTTGGGTTCGGTGAAGACCGCGGTCGGCAGGATTTCGCCGGAGGAGATCAGGGGCAGCCATTTGCTCTTCTGCTCTTCGGTGCCGCCGAGGCGGATCAGTTCGGCCGCGATTTCCGAGCGTGTGCCGAGGGAGCCGAGGCCGATGTAACCGCGTGACAGCTCTTCCGTCACCACGCACATGGAAAGCTTGCCCAGCCCCAGACCGCCGAACTCTTCGGGCACCGTCAGGCCGAAGACGCCGAGCTCGGAGAGCTGGTTTACCACGGACAGGGGGATCAGCTCGTCTTTCAGATGCCACTCGTGGGCCGCTTCCATATGGTCGTCGGCGAACTTGTGGAACTGGTCCCGGATCATCTCCAGGGTTTCATCCCCCAGAGCCGGATTGCCGTAGTCCTCACCTGAACCGCCTTCGCCCATCAGATCGGCGATCTGCTGGCGGACGGCGGCCGTATTCCCGCCGGCGATCAGGGTCCGGACGCTGGTGGTCTCCAAGCTGGTTTCTGCCTGCGGCGGCAGACCCATGTCGGCAAGGCGCAGGATCTCCACCTGGCTGAGCGCGATACCGCCGCGGATCTGGCTCAGATATTCGCCGAAAGCGGCCTGCAGCATCAGTTTTTCGAGATCCCGGAAGCTGCCTTCGCTTTCCAGCCGCTCGGCCCAGTGCAGCATCTCCCGCAGCGCGGCCGTGTAGGTGCAGAGCCAGGCGAAGCCGTGGACCGCAAACTGCTCCTGTTCCAGCAGCGCCGGATCCGGCTTTCCGTTCGGGCCCATGACCAGATTGGCGACGGCCGAGCGGGCCTGGTCGCGCAGGGCCTCGGCGGCGGACAGGGCGTCGTTGCAGGTTGGCAGAAGATCCGGAAGGAAGACGCTTTCCGATGAGCTCCAATCCTGGGCGGCGGTCTGGTTCATGAAAGGGTGGCCTCTCTCTTAGTCCCGTCGGCTGCCTCGCGGTGAGATAGCCGACGGGTAACAGTTATCCATCATATAGACCGTTGGTTTCAGTCTTCGACGGCGTCTTCCAGGGTCCGGGCGCCGGGGCGCTTGGCCTGGACCAGAACCGCCATATTGCCCGGCTTGTGCTGGTTGTTCATCATCTTGGTGTGGGAGCGGGGAATGTCGTGCCAGGAGAAGACCTCCGACATGCAGGGGTCGATGCGCCGCTCGATCATCAGCTTGTTCGACTGGGATGACTGTTTCAGGTTGGCGAAGTGGCTGCCCTGAATACGTTTCTGGCGCATCCAGACGAAGCGGGCGTCGAAGGTGATGTTGTAGCCTGTCGTGCCGGCACAGAAGACCACCATGCCGCCGCGCTTGACCACGAAACAACTGACCGGGAAGGTCTGCTCACCCGGGTGCTCGAAGACGAAGTCGACGTCGTTGCCTTTGCCGGTGACTTCCCAGATCGCCTTACCGAACTTGCGGCATTCCTTCATGTAGGCGCTGTAGGCGGCCTGATCGCCGACCTCCGGCAGGCGGCCCCAGCAGTCGAAGTCCTTGCGGTTGATGACCCCGCGGGCGCCGAGCGACATGACAAACTCGCGTTTGCTTTCATCCGAAATCACGCCAATGGCGTTGGCGCCGGCCGCCGCGATCAACTGGATCGCCATGGAACCCAGGCCGCCGGAAGCACCCCAGACCAGAACGTTGTGGCCGGGCCGCAGGATGTGCGGGCGATGGCCGAACAGCATGCGGTAGGCCGTCGCCAGGGTGAGGACATAGCAGCCGCTCTCTTCCCAGGTCAGATGCTTGGGACGCGCCATGACCTGCTGCGACTGGACGGCACAGAACTGAGCGAAAGAGCCGTCCGGCGTCTCGTAGCCCCAGATCCGCTGAGTGGGCGAGTACATGGGATCGCCGCCGTTGCATTCCTCGTCGTCGCCGTCGTCCTGGTTGCAGTGCACCACGACTTCGTCGCCGACTTTCCAGCGGGTGACCTTGGAACCGACGGCCCAGACAATGCCCGAAGCATCGGAGCCGCCGATGTGGTAGTCAGCCTTGTGGACGTCGAAGACGGAAATCGGCACGCCGAGGCTGGCCCAGACGCCGTTGTAGTTCACGCCTGCGGCCATCACCATGATCAGGACTTCGTGGCTGTCGAGCTCAGGAATGTCGACGACTTCCACCTGCATGGCTTCTTCGGGCTTGCCGTGACGCTCGCGCCGGATCGCCCAGGCGTACATCTGCTTCGGAACATGGCCGAGCGGGGGGATTTCACCAATCTCGTAGAGATCTTTCTTTTCAGTCCCGTATCCGGACTTCACTTCCATCACTTCAGCGCTATCGGTCATGACCTCTCTCCCAAGTCGTTCGGTTTCGCCGCCCCTTCTTTGGTGCCCGAAGGGGCAAACAGGCGGCTTGCCTCCGCGTCGAATTTCGGCGTCGCGGGAAAAATCTCGCCGGTAAGGCCGGGATTCCTCCGCTACGTCCACTGGATTGCCTTGACATTTATCGCCAGTTTGGCTCTTTTGCAATGCACAAAATATTTTATTTTTTCGAATTTAGTATGATTAATGAAATTTTCTGTCGTTAACTATGGCAAAATAGAATGATGATGATGCGGATGGAGGGAGCAAAATGAGCGAGAAACGCCCGAATCAGGCAAAGGAAGCAGTTGCAGCAAAAGCATCGGGTTCCACCCGGACGGAACGGGATCGGCCCTGGTTGTTCCGGACCTATGCCGGACATTCGACGGCGGCGGCTTCCAATGCCCTCTATCGGAAAAACCTGGCCGCCGGACAGACCGGCCTGTCGGTCGCCTTCGACCTGCCGACCCAGACCGGCTACGATTCGGATCACGAACTGGCGCGTGGCGAAGTCGGCAAGGTCGGCGTTCCGATTTCGCATCTGGGCGACATGCAGACGCTCTTTGCGGAAATTCCGCTCGACCGCATGAACACCTCCATGACCATCAACGCGACGGCGCCCTGGCTGCTGGCGCTCTACACGGCCTGTGCCGAGGCCCAGGGCGTCGCCCGTGCCGATCTGTCGGGCACGACGCAGAACGACCTGATCAAGGAATATCTCTCGCGCGGCACCTACATCTTTCCGCCCAAGCCCTCCATGAAGCTGATCACCGACGTGATCGCCTATACCTACCGGGAATCGCCACGCTGGAATCCCATGAACGTCTGCTCCTACCATCTGCAGGAGGCCGGGGCGACGCCGGTGCAGGAACTGGCCTTTGCGCTTGCCACGGCCATCGCCGTGCTGGACTCGATCAAGGCCTCGGGCCAGGTGCCGGACGAGGATTTCCCCAAGGTCGTGGGGCGTATCAGTTTCTTCGTGAACGCCGGCGTGCGCTTTGTCACGGAACTCTGCAAGATGCGCGCTTTCACGCGCCTCTGGGACGAGATCTGCCGGGAGCGCTACGGTGTCGAGGAAGAAAAGTACCGGCGCTTCCGCTACGGCGTGCAGGTCAACTCCCTTGGATTGACTGAGCAGCAGCCGGAAAACAACGTCTATCGCATCCTGATCGAGATGCTGGCCGTGGTGCTGTCCAAGGATGCCCGCGCCCGCGCCGTGCAGCTCCCGGCCTGGAACGAGGCCCTCGGACTGCCCCGCCCCTGGGACCAGCAGTGGTCGCTCCGTCTCCAGCAGATCGTGGCTTTTGAGACCGATCTGCTTGAATACGACGATCTCTTCAATGGCTCGAGCGTTGTCGAAGCCAAGGTTGCCGAGCTTATGGCCGAAGCCAAAGAAGAGCTCGAGCGGATCGAGGAGATGGGTGGTGCCGTGGCGGCCGTCGACAGTTCCTACATGAAGGAGCGCCTGGTGGAGAGTGCCACCGCACGCTTCAATGCGATCGAAAGCGGCGAACAATCTGTTATCGGTGTCAATCGCTACACCGAATCCGAACCTTCGCCGCTGACGGCCGGTGGCGACGGCGGCTACATGGTCAGCGATAGCGATGCGGAGGCGGACCAGATCGCCCGTCTGCAGGCCTGGCGCGCGGCGCGCGATGGCGCGGCGGTTGAACGCAGCCTTGCCGCCCTGAAGCAGGCCGCGGGAGAGGGCGGGAACGTGATGGAGCCCTCCGTCGCCTGCGCCCATGCAGGCGTCACCACCGGCGAATGGGCCGCGGCCCTGCGTGAGGTTTACGGCGAATACCGCGCCCCCACCGGTGTCGGCCGCGCCGTCGCGGTGCAGGGCGGCGACAGCCTCGAAGACCTGCGCGCCCGGGTGGCGTCACTATCGGAGCGGCTCGGCCGCCGGATCAAGATGCTGGTGGGTAAACCGGGGCTGGACGGCCATTCCAACGGCGCCGAACAGATCGCCGTGCGTGCCCGCGACGCCGGCTTTGAGGTGGTCTACGAGGGCATCCGTTTGACGCCTGCGCAGATCGTCAACGCCGCGCTGGAAGAGGGTGTCCATGTGGTCGGGCTTTCGATCCTCTCCGGGTCGCACGTCCCGCTGGTGACCGAGGTGATGAAAGGCATGTCCGCTTCGGGCCTCGGCGACGTTCCGGTGGTCGCGGGCGGCATCATTCCGCCGGAGGACGAGGCGACTCTGAAGGCGGCAGGCGTCGCTGGTGTCTACACGCCGAAGGATTTCGATCTGACAACGATCCTTTCAGATATTTTGGATATCGTGGAGCGCACGACCCAGGAAGCGGCTTAAATCAACCACAGTCCAGCAGGTGGTCGGTCACGCGCGTGTGAAAAGACATGACTTCACCGCGGGCCGACACGCGTTATATCGGGTGTATGCAAAACGCCGTTGATCCTAAATCGAGGAGTGCTTTGCCATGATTGTCCGTCTCGCTGCTCTGGCCCTTCTGGTTTTCGGCCTGGTCTTGCCTCAGCTTTCGACGCCGGCGGCCGCGAAAGATCCCGTCTATACCTCGACCTTTAGTTCCCTCGCGGTCAGGGGTTACGACCCGGTGGCCTATTTCAGTCAGGGCAAACCGGTCGAGGGCAGTTCGGATCATGAGTTCGAGTGGAACGGCGCGACCTGGCGTTTCGTCAATGCGGCCAACCTCGAGACCTTCCGGAAAGACCCCGAGGCCTATGCGCCGCAGTACGGCGGATACTGCGCCTGGGCGGTCTCCCAGGGTTATACGGCCTCCACGGACCCGACCGCCTGGCGGATTGTCGACGGCAAGCTCTATCTGAACTACAGCCACAATGTTCAGCGCCGCTGGGAGCAGGACATTGCCGGCAACATCGTCAAGGGCGACGCCAACTGGCCGAAGGTGCTCGATTAACGTCGCAGGCTGTCTGCGCGGGCGGCTCGGCGGGCACATCTCGCTCTGTGTCGAACAAGTGACGTTCCGGAAACACTGTCGCTGTTTCGTGTTTGATTGTTTCTTCAGATGGAAAGTGTTTTTCCGTCTCTCAGCCTGCAGGAACCCTGTCTTGAGGCTCGAACCGCCTGCTTCCATCGATCCAGGTCAACGGGTTTGCAGGGCGGTGAACTCGGCGATCGCTTCAGAAAAGCATCCGCCGGAGTGTGCCGTGCTTGTCGATTAGCTGGTGTTTGATCGCCGCGCCTGCATGAACCGCGATCACCCCGAGCAGGCCATAGGCAATGTAGTAGTGGATCTCGATCGCGAGGTCCCTGGTCGCGTCTGATTGTGGCAGAAGCGCAGGAATCTCGAAGAGGTCGAAGAAGGTGAAGCCACTGTCGGACGAAGTGGAGATGACGTAACCCGAGATCGGGATCAGGAACATCGAGAGTAGCAGGACGAGGTGCGCGAGCCTGGCGCCGAGTTTCTCCCAGGGGCGCAGTTCCGTCTGTAAGCCCGGGGAGGGGGACCAAATCTTCCAGATAACGAAGATGGCCGCCGCGAAGAGGACCAGCATGCCGATGGCCCGGTGCAGCTCAAGACCCCGGTGGTACCAGGTGTCGTAGTAGCTGAGTCCGACCATCCACCAGCCAAGGCCGATGAGTCCTATGATGGACAGAGCTATGAGCCAGTGAAGCAGTTTCGTCACCAGCCCATAGCGGTCTGTCGTATTGCGCAGCATGAGAGGGTTTAACCCTTTGAGAACTGCGGAAAAATCAGTTGCGGATCGCTTCGATCATCAGGTCGATCTGGACCTCTTCGGCGCCCGGGCCAAGATTGTAGCCCATACCGAAATCCTTGCGAACCAGCGTATAGCTGCCTTCGAAGCCGGCGCGGTAACCGCCCCAGGGGTCGTCACCTTCGCCGATTTTCGTGACCGGGAAGGAGATCGCTTTGGTGACACCCAGAAGGGTCAGATCGCCGGAGAGGGTGCCGCCGTTTTCATTGCCCTCGAAACCGGTGCTGACGAAGGTGGCCGTTGGGTGCTTCTCGACGTCGAAGAAGTCGGCGCTGCGCAGGTGTTTGTCCCGCTCCGCGTGATTGGTGTCGAGGCTGGCCGTATCGATCGTCAGGGAGATCTTCTGACCGGCGGCGCCGGCGGCGGGATCGTAGGTCATGGTGCCGTCGATCTTGTTGAAGCGGCCGGAGAGCCAGCTAAAGCCAAGGTGCTTGGTCTTGAACTCGATGAAGGAGTGGGTCGGGTCGATCTTGTATTCCGCAGCGCTGGCCGGCAGGGCGGCGGAGGCGAGAAATGCGGCGCCAAGCGCCATCCCTGTCAGGGTTTTGAGCGGCTGATACTTCATCGCGGCTTCCTTTGATTGGTTGGAATAACGTCGGTGTGTTGTTCAGAGAAGTACATGGCGAACTCTGCCCGAGTTGCAAATGCGAGCAAATCACAGCTTTGTGAACAAACGGATGTTTGGCGCGCGGCTTCGCTTTGTTTGCCGGGTTACCTCTTGACGGAAGATTCCAGCGCTTGACCGGGCAGTCCGGGCGCGGCTAGGCTGTGGCGTTATGGCATCAATTCACCTCAGCGGTTTCGCGATTCGAATTAGCGACCCGGCGCCGATAGGGCGACCGGGACCTTTCGATTCTCGCGACTTCCGCTTTTATGAGGATGACTGTGATGTCTGCGCAGCAGCAGCCGTCGGTCACTGAAACCGACAGACTTTACCGACCTAAATCAACCCCTGTTCAATCCGTTCACTGCTTTTCCATCCAGGCCGTGGCCGAGCCGGGTGTCATGCCCCGGGTTCTGGAACTCTTCGCCAAGCGTAACCTGGTGCCGAAACGCTGGCACAGCGACGTGATCGGGCCTTCGAACCGGGACCTTTCCATCGATCTGCAGGTAACCGGGCTCGACAGTCAGACAGCGGACTACGTGGCACGCTGCCTGCGACAGGTCTACGGGGTCGACAGTGTTCTGACGTCGGAGAAGAGAGCCTTTATCTGAGGCGCGGCGGGCGAACAGGTTGCGAGAGCGCCCACGCGAAGTCCGCCGGTCCCCTGCAGGGCTGAACTACTCGGCGGCGTTTTTCAGGCTCGCCATCAGACTATGGAATTTCTCGCCCTGCACGGCGACGTGAGACCGCAATGCGTTGGCGGCCTCCTCCGGATTGCCGTCAAGCAGCGCAGTCACAACCGCTTCATGCTCGGCCATCGACTGCGGCATTCTCCCGCGCAACCGCAGTTGTTGGCGGCGGAAGGGTTTCAGGCGTTTGTGCAGCTTCGAGGCTTCCTTCTCCAGAAAGGAGTTGCCCGACTGCTCATAGATGATGTGGTGAAACTTCTCGTTCTCGAGGTAATAGCTGTCGGGGTCCGCTTCATCGACCGCGATCCGGCACTTGGCATTGGCCTCGCGCAGCTTGTCCAGCGCCTCGTCCGATATCCGCAGGGCGGCGAGGCGGCCACAGACCGCTTCCAGTTCGGCCATGACCTCGAACATCTCCAGCAGTTCAACCGGTCCCGGTTGCCGCACGAATGCGCCGCGGCGCGGGATCAGCTCGACAAGTCCTGAGAGCGCCAGACGCTGAAGCGCTTCGCGCAACGGTGTCCTGGAGACGCCGAATTGCTCCGCCAGACGAACTTCATCCAAACGGTCTCCATTGCCGAATGTGCCGTCAAAAATAAGCTCTTCAAGAGCTTTGGCGATGTTATCGGCGCGGCGTTCACCCATAGCTATCCTTCTAATCATAAGAACATAAAAATTCAATAATTGATTTTTTGTATACAAGAATATTGACCAAAAAAACATAATCTGCGTAGGATTTCGGCATCTCCGGGTACATCCGGACGGCTCTTTGGGAGGAAATCATGAAATCGATGCTAAAAAGCACAGTGGCTGCCGTCGTTCTTGTCGCGGCGGGCACGACGGCGCAGGCAACCGAGCTGCGTCTGTCGCATCAATGGTCGAACAAGGACATCCGCCATAAGGTCGCTGAGATTGTCGCCAACGAGGTGGCGGCTGCCAATGTCGACCTGAACATCAAGATCTTCGGATCTAAATCGCTGTTCAAACCGCGCGAACAATATAAACCGCTCAGCCGGGGTCAGCTCGACATGACCGTGTTTCCGCTGAGCTACGCCGGCGGACAGCAACCCGCTTACAACCTGACTTTGATGCCGGGTCTGGTGAAGAATCACGACCACGCCGCGCGCCTGAGCGAGTCGCCCTTCATGCAGGCGCTTGAAGAGAAGATGGCGCAGGACGATGTCATGGTGCTGGTGCACGGCTATCTGGCCGGGGGCTTTGCCGGTAAAGACAAGTGCATCACCAAGCCCGAAGATGTGCAGGGACTGCAGACCCGCGCTGCCGGAAAGTCCTTCGAACAGATGCTGGCGGGCGCGAATGCTTCTATTGCATCGATGGCCTCTTCCGAGATCTACAACGCCATGCAAACCGGCGTTCTGGACGCGGCGAACACCTCGTCCTCATCCTTTGTTTCCTATCGGATCTACGAACAGGTGAAGTGCTACACGCCGGCCGGCGATGTCGCGCTCTGGTTCATGTACCAGCCGCTGCTTATGAACAAATCCACTTTCGAGGGCCTGACGAAAGAACAGCAGACGGCACTGCTGGATGCTTCGGCAAAGGCAGAAGCCTACTATCTCGAAGAGGCGAAGAAACAGGATGCCGCCTCGGTAGAGGTCTTTACCAAAGCGGGTGTCGAAATCGCCGAAATGAGCGCCGAAGACTTCGAGGCCTGGCGGGCAATCGCGAAGGAAACCTCCTACAAGAAGTTCGTTTCGGAAGTGCCGGACGGGCAGGAACTGCTCGATAAGGCGCTGGCCGTCGAGTGATGTCGTCGTGGGGCAGCGTTCCGCTGCCCCACTTCCAAAGGTTCCCGTAGTTGTAAGAGCAGGAGAGGCGCATGGCCGGCCAAAGCTCCGCTGTTGTTTCCCGCACCGGAAACAACCCATTTCTTCGTGCCGTGGCCGCAGCCTCGACCCTTGCAGGTTGGTGTTCTGCGGGCATGATCGTCGCCGCCGTCGCCATCACCTGCCAGATGATTGTCGTGCGCTTCGTCTTGAACCAGTCCACGATCTGGCAGACCGAAGCCGTGATTTACCTGGTCATTGCCGCCACGCTCGTCGGTCTCCCTTACGTTCAGCGGCTGCGCGGGCACGTCAATGTCGATCTGATCCCCATTTCACTGGCGCCGCGTCCGCGCTTTTTCATGGCGGTCTTCACTTCGCTTCTTTCGATCGTGATCATCGGGATCATGCTGTACTACGGCTTCGACTACTGGCATTTCGCCTGGGAGCGCGGCTGGCGGTCCGATACGGTCTGGGGTGTCCGTCTTTGGATACCCTATCTGGCGATCCCCATCGGCTTCGGGCTGCTGCTGCTTCAACTGATTGCAGATCTCGTCGCTGTTTTACTCGGCATCGATAAACCCTTCGGCCTGGAGTAGCTCCGATGGATCCACTTCTGCTTGGCGCGATTGTCGCAATCGTGACGATCCTGGTTCTCTTCTCCGGCGTTTCGGTCGCGGTTGGATTGCTGATCGTATCGGCAGGCTTCATCGTCGTCTTCGACGGTGTCCGTTCACTGGAGCTGATGCCGGAAATCCTCTTTGGCAAGCTCGACAACTTTGCCCTCCTGTCCATCCCGATGTTCATCATCATGGGCGCATCGATCGCCTCGACCCGCGCCGGCGCCGATCTATATGAAGCGCTGGAGCGCTGGCTCACGCGTGTTCCCGGCGGTTTGGTTGTCTCGAACCTCGGCGCCTGCGCGTTGTTTGCGGCCATGTCGGGGTCTTCGCCGGCGACCTGCGCCGCCATCGGCAAGATGGGCATCCCGGAGATGCGCAAGCGCGGCTATCCCGATGGTGTCGCCGCGGGTTCGATAGCTGCCGGCGGGACGCTGGGAATCCTGATCCCGCCCTCGGTCACCATGATCGTGTATGGCATCGCCACCGAAACCTCGATCGGCCGCCTGTTCCTGGCGGGGGTGATCCCCGGGCTGATGCTGGTCGGGCTCTTTATGGCCTGGTCGCTCTATTCAACCTGGAAATCCGGCGATGCGGCGCGTCTGGGTTCCGGAAGCTATAGCTGGTCCGAACGCTTCGAGATCCTGCCGCGCGTCCTGCCGTTCCTGGGCATCATCCTGGGTGTGCTCTACGCGATGTACGGCGGTATCGCGACGCCGTCGGAGACGGCGGCTGTGGGCGCGCTGCTTTGCCTGATGATCGCGATGATCATCTATAAGCTCTGGCATCCAAAATCTCTTTGGATCGTGTTGCGCGACAGCACCAAGGAATCGGTGATGATCCTCTTCATCATCGGGGCCGCCGGCGTCTTCTCTTACATGCTCAGCTCTCTGACCATCACCCAGTCCATCGCCGAGTGGATCGGTACGCTCGATGTGAACCGCTGGGTGCTGATGGGCGCGGTCAATGTCTTTCTCCTGATCGCCGGATTTTTCCTGCCGCCCGTAGCGGTGATTTTGATGGCCGCACCGATCCTGCTGCCGATCATCACGACTGCGGGGTTCGATCCGATCTGGTTCGCGGTGGTGCTGACCATCAATATGGAAATCGGCCTGATTTCGCCGCCTGTGGGTCTAAATCTTTACGTGATCAACGGCATTGCGCCGGACATCTCGCTGAAGACGATCCTGACCGGTTCGCTTCCTTTCGTGGCCTGCATGGTGGTGGCGATCATCCTGCTTTGTCTCTTCCCCGGTCTGGCCACCTGGCTGCCCGATGTGGTGATGGGGGCGGCGATATGACCTTGTTGGCCGACCTCCTCTCCACGGTCTTCGAGCGACGCTATCGCCGGCCCGTTCCGGGGCCGGCCAAAGATGAGCGCCCTTTGACTGAACTCGCACAAGCTCTTGTGGGATCGGCCGGCGAAACCTCGGGCCTTGCCCTCGCAAGCGATATTCTGACGCGCTTTCAGGAGATGGAGGATGACGAGAAGCTGGCGTTCTTCCGGTTTCTGGTCAGCGCAATGGATATCGATCCCCAGGCGGTGCGCCGGTCGCTGGACGACTATGAAAGGAGTCCCTCCAAAGCGACCTACCGCGCTTTCTCCGCCGCTGCTGAGCCGCTGCGGCAGGAGCTGATCCGGCGCTTGAACCGGGTGCCCGGCGCAACCCGGGCTTTGGTTCAGATGCGCGTCGACTTGCTGAGACTTGGCCGCAAAGATCCGTCGCTCGAAGCGCTTGATCTGGACTTTCGCCACCTCTTTGCCTCCTGGTTCAATCGTGGCTTTCTGGTTTTGCGGCCCATCAACTGGGAAAGCCCCGCGCATGTTCTGGAAAAGATCATCGCCTATGAAGCCGTGCACGCCATCGACAGTTGGGATGATCTGCGTCGCAGGCTCGAACCCGTAGACCGGCGCTGTTTCGCTTTCTTCCATCCATCGATGCCCGACGAGCCGCTGATCTTCGTCGAGGTGGCGTTGAACAAAGGCATCCCCGGATCCGTGCAGTCTCTCCTGGCCGAGGATCGCAAAGCGATGCCGGAGGAAGAGGCGGATACGGCAGTTTTTTACTCGATCTCGAACTGTCAGAGGGGGCTCGCGAGCATTTCCTTCGGCAATTCCCTGATCAAGCAGGTCGCTTCGGATCTTGCAGCAGAGCTTCCGGGCCTCAAGACCTTCGTCACTCTGTCTCCCATTCCCGGCCTCACCAAATGGCTCAGACAAGCGGGCCAGGAATGGGATAGCGGCCAGGCGGATCAGATGAAGGCGCTGGCCGCACACTACCTGCTGAAGGTGAAAGGCAAAGGCGGCTTGCCTTTGGATCCGGTGGCGCGGTTTCACCTGGGCAACGGCGCCATCGTTCATGCCGTGCATGCAGACGCGGACACCTCGGAGAAGGGCAGGGCACAGTCCGGCGGAACCATGGTGAATTACCTTTACGACCTGTCCAAAGTCGCGCAAAACCACGAAGACTTCGCCAACACGCGCGAGGTCATCGCCACGGCGGACGTCAACACACTTGCCGGAGCCGTCAAGCTCTCTCCGTCGGAAGAAAGGCAATCTCATGGCTAATCCTCTTTATGACCGTTTGTTTGGGATACATGCCGGGAAAACGACCCCTTTCTTGAAGCTGGTTGATGGGCGGGTGATCACGCACCAGGACTTTCTCGCCACCACGGCCCGGATCGCCAACGCCATCGAAAAGATCGGACTGAAGCCCGGCGAGCGCGTGGCGGCGCAGGTGCAGAAATCGCCCGAAGCCCTGGCGCTGTACGCTGCCTGCGCGCAGGCCGGTCTGGTGTTTCTGCCCCTCAATACGGCCTACACGGCGGATGAACTGAGTTACTTCATCGAAAACAGTGGTGCGACGCTGATCGTCTGCGACGGCGCCAGCGAGGCAAAGCTGACGCCTGTTACTCAGAAGCTGAGCGCCAGGATCGAGACTTTGAATGCCGATGGCTCGGGCAGCCTCATGGAGCAGGCAAAGACGATGCCTGCATCCTTCGCCACGGTGGATCGAGACGGCGAAGACCTGGCGGCATTTCTCTATACCTCCGGAACCACCGGCCGTTCGAAAGGCGCGATGCTGACGCAGAACAATCTGCTCTCCAATGCCCTGACGCTGGTTGAGGAATGGCGCTTCAGCAACGAAGATGTCTTGCTGCATGCGCTGCCGATCTTTCATACCCACGGGCTGTTCGTGGCAACCAATGTCACGCTGGCAGCGGGCGGCAGCATGATCTTCATGCCGAAGTTTGATCTGGATGCTATCGTCAAGGAGATGGCGAACGCCACCGCGATGATGGGCGTGCCGACCTTCTATACCCGTTTGCTGGATGATCCGCGCTTCACGAAAGAGCTTGCCGCGCATATGCGGCTTTTCGTTTCGGGTTCGGCGCCACTGCTTGCCGAAACGCATGTGCAGTTTGAAAAGCGGACGGGACATCGGATTCTAGAGCGCTACGGCATGACCGAGACGAACATGAACACCTCGAACCCCTATGACGGTGAGCGCCGCGCCGGCACCGTGGGCTTTCCCCTGCCGGATGTCGAACTGAAGATCACTGATCCCGAGAGCGGCGAGACCCTCCCGCAGGGTGACATCGGGCAGATTGAGGTGCGGGGCCCGAATGTGTTCAAGGGCTATTGGCAGATGCCGGAGAAGACCGCGGCGGAGCTGCGCGCGGACGGCTTCTTCATCACCGGCGATCTCGGCAGGCTCGACGACGACGGATACCTCCACATCGTGGGCCGCAACAAAGACCTGATCATATCAGGCGGTTACAACATCTATCCCAAAGAGATCGAGCTGGTCCTGGATGATCAGCCCGGCGTTCTCGAGAGCGCGGTCATTGGCATCCCTCACCCGGACTTCGGCGAGACGGTGCTGGGGGTAATCGTCCCGGAAGCCGGGCAGAGCCCGGATCTCGAAGCGGTTATGGAGGCTGTGCGCACCTCCCTGGCGCGTTTCAAACATCCTCGCGAGCTGATTTTGCTCGAAGAACTGCCCCGCAACACCATGGGCAAGGTCCAAAAGAATATTCTGCGCGAGCGGTACGAGGATATGTTTGCGCCGGCATAGGGTCTGACCCTCGTGAGGTGTCATTGGGCAATTTATCGATAGCCGGTCGCTGCCCTATACTGCCGTCGCGAAGAGAGTGACAACAGCCTGGCGGAGTGCGCGTGTGAGTTTCCTGGACCGGATCAGAGTCTGTCATCAATGGGACCCGGCGGACTATCGCCTTTTCACTGTCGATGACCGGAATTTTGGCTTTATTCCGCACAGACTGGCAGAGCGCCTGTCGGACTTTCCCGATGTTTTCTCGGTGTCGGCGGAGCAGGTCAGGCTGGCGGATGGCCTCTCCGGCTTTGCCAACCGAAGCGCGGCTGTTGCTGAGGTCGTCGCCCGGCTCGCGCAGAGTGGGGACTTGCCGCCCTTGCGCGGTGAAGACTATCCGCTGCAGCGAGACTGGCAGGATGCGCCCGTCCTGACGCTTGACCGCTGCGCGGCGGCACCTTTCGGGATCCGCAGTTTCGGTGTCCATGTGAACGGCATCACGCGACGTGATGGCCGCTTGCAGATGTGGATCGGGCGCCGGGCGCTGGACAAACCCTCGGCACCGGGCAAGCTGGACCATATCGTTGCCGGCGGCCAGCCCTATGGTCTGAGCATTATGGAAAACCTGATCAAGGAATGCGCGGAGGAAGCCGATATCCCCCGTCATCTGGCGGCGCGGGCGACCCCGGCCGGCATGGTCACCTATCGCTGTAAATGGACCGACGGCCTGCGCGACGATGTGGCCTTTTGCTACGACCTGGAATTGCCAGAGGACTTCACGCCGCGCAACACCGACGGAGAGGTCGAGGAGTTTTATCTCTGGCCGATCGAAGAGGTGATCGAGCGGGTCCGTGACAGCGATGATTTCAAGTTCAACGTCAACCTCGTGATCATCGACTTCCTGGTCCGCTGGGGCTTTCTCGGTCCCGACGACCCGGACTATATGAAAATCCTGGAGGGCTTGCGTAGAAGCGAGTCCGCGTAGTCTAGCCGGGGAACCCCGCCAGCTTGCGCAGTTCCGCCGGCGTTTTTCCCTGCGCCCGCAGTTCACGCAGGGAGAGCGCGTCGTGGCGTTTGGCCAGACGCTGGCCGCTGTCATCCTTCAGCAGCCTGTGATGATGCCACTGCGGCACCGGCAGATCGAGCAGCGCCTGCAGAAGCCGGTGAATATGACTGGCCGCGAAGAGGTCTTCTCCGCGCGTGACCAGCGAGATCTCCTGAAAGGCGTCGTCCAGTGTGACGGCCAGGTGATAGCTCGTTCGGATGTCCTTGCGGGCCAGAACCACGTCCCCGAAGATCTCAGGGCGCGCGGCGATTTCACCCTTTTCCAGATCGTACCAGGTCAGCGGACCCGCGATCTTCGACGCCTTGGCGACGTCGAGGCGCAGGGCGTAGGGAACGCCCGCAGCCTTGCGCTCCTCTCGGATGCCGGGATCCAGGTTCCGGCAGAGACCGGGATAGAGCGGTCCGTCCGGTCCGTGCGGCGCTGCTGCCGAGCCTGCGATCTCCGCCCTGATGTCGGCACGGGTGCAGAAGCAGGGATAGAGGACGCCGATTTCAGTGAGCTCCGCGAGCGCGGTTTCATAGGCCGCGGTCCGGGCCGACTGATAGAGCGGTGCCTCGTCCCACTTGAGTCCCAGCCACTGCAGGTCCTCGATCAGATCCTCCGCGAAGTGCGGTCGGCAACGGGTGCTGTCGATATCCTCGATCCGCAGCAGGAATCTCCCGCCTCTTTCCCGCGCCGCCTCTTGGCAAAAGAGCGCTGAAAAGGCATGGCCGAGATGCAGGTGACCGCTGGGGGAGGGCGCAAAACGCGTTGTTACGGATGTTGCCGGCATGGCTGGCTGGTTTGGGACTTGGTTTTAAGACTGGGCGGACTTTCCGGCAGATCTTCGATAATGTCCAGCCATGAACGACAGAGCTTCAAAGGCCGCCAAGCCGCGGCGCAATCGTAAATCGGATGAGCAGCTCCCCGGCGCGGTCCAAACCGCACCGGCGGATGAAAGCCTGCGCCCGGCCCTGGAGGCGCTGGCGGAGCGGGATCGCGACATTGCGGCCGCCTATGAGGTTTGCGGCCTGCCGCCGGTGCGCAGGCATGCGCCGGATTTCGGGGGTCTGATCCGGATTATGGCCGCGCAGCAGGTTTCGGCACAGGCGGCAGGCGCGATCATTGGCCGCCTGGACGCGGAGCTGCCGACAGTCACGCCGGAGGCTTTCCTGGCGCTTGATGAGGAGGCGCATAAGCGCATCGGGCTCAGCCGCCCGAAGCAGCGATACGGCCGGGCCCTCGCCGAGGATCTTCTTTCAGGGCGTATCGATCTTGCGGCCATCGCGCGGGCCGACGACGAAACCGCCGCCGCCACCTTGATGGAGGCGAAGGGGATCGGCCGCTGGACCGCGGAGGTGTATCTTCTCTTCGCCCTGCAACGGCCTGACATCTGGCCGGCCGGCGACCTGGCCGTCCAGGTCGCGGCCCAGAAACTCAAAGGCCTGCCGGAGCGGCCGGTGGGAGAGGTCATGGTCGCTCTTGCGGACGACTGGCGCCCCTTTCGCAGCGCAGCGGCCCGCTTCCTCTGGCACCTCTATCGGCATCCCGGTGTTCCCGAGGGCGGATTCTAGGCACAGCCTCGGCTTCAGGACGGCACACCCTTCGATGTGGCGGATCTGTGTCAAAACCGCGAAAGGTGACGTGGCGGTGCGAATCGGCTATGAGAGAAGCCTGATTATCAAAGGATTCCGCCATTATGGCCGTTGCAAACCAACTTGACGGACCCCGTGCAGCTCCCGCTTCCGGCGACGCGGCCGAGTATTTGATCGTTCTGTTGCACGGCCTTGGCGCCGATGGAAATGATCTCTTCGGATTGACGCCGCTTCTGGCACAGGCTTTTCCGACCGCTGCCTTTGTCGCACCCAACGCACCGGAACCCTGTGATATGGCGCCCATGGGCTATCAGTGGTTCAGTCTCAGAGATCGCGAGCCGGACGTTATCCTGGGTGGCGTCCGCACGGCAGCCCCCGTTCTGGATGCCTTTCTGGATCAGGAACTCGAGCGCCATGGTCTGTCTGACGACAGGCTCGTTCTCCTCGGGTTTTCCCAGGGCACCATGATGGCGTTACATGTCGCTTACCGGCGCTCCGCAGCCTGCGCCGCGGTCGTTGGTTACTCCGGCACGCTGATTACGCCCGGGCATCTCGATAGTGAGTTGAAGAGCCGGCCGCCGGCGCTGCTCATTCACGGGGATGCGGACGATGTGGTCCCGCCGCAGTCTTTGCCGGCGGCGGTTGCCGCGCTGGAAAAGCACGAAGTAACGGTCTATTCGCAGCTCATTCCCGGACTGGGACACGGTATCGATGAAAACGGCCTGCGCATGGGGATCGGTTTTCTGATGGAAACCCTCGGCCTGGTACCGCCGGAAGGCGAAGCCTGATTTTGTCGCCCCTAGGTATAATCCTCTGAGAAGAGTTATTTGCTGCGCAGGATGACGTGTTCGACCCGGGCAGAAGTGACCTCTGCCCGTCGGGTAAGCTCTGCGACCAGATCGTTGGCGGCGCTGGAGGACAGGCCGGCAAGGCGACACTTGATGCTCGATTCGCCCAAATGGCCCCCGCGCAGCGAGAAATGAACGATTTTCGCTTTCCGGTCGTTCAGAAGACTTGAGACCCCGCAGAGCAGTGCGGCATCGCCCCGGCCCGCGATGCGCAGGTCATGGAAAACCTCCATGCCCGGGAAGAGAGTGGCCACGTCGTCGAGGCTGTGGCCGCCGGCGGGCCGCGACGGCTGTGGGGTGTTCGCTTCGGGGCTTTTTAGGGAGGCCTGGGCGGCGATCGAAAAGTCTGGCGCGTTCATGGCTCTTCTCACAGTCTGCTGCAACTGCGCCAAAAGGGGATCAGCTTTTCGGAGAGGAAGAGGATGTCGGCCGGATCAGGGCGGTTAGCCCCTCGGTTTAGCTGCATTTCTTCCGCGCCCGCAAGCTGAGTCAAATCGGCGCAAGCGGGTTTTTAGCGCAAAGGCCGAAGCCTGTCACCCTTCATTTGGGCCCTGGCATTCCAAGAGCGCAGTTACTGTGCCGCCGCGGGCGCCTTGCGGATCAGCGGATTTTCGTTGATCGGCAGGTGGATCAGGGCGGCGAGGAGGCCCAGGACGATCCCTGCCCACCAGACCGGGTCGTAGGAACCGATGGAATCGTAGAGATAACCGCCCAGCCAAACGCCCAGGAAACTGCCGATCTGATGGCTGAAGAAGACGATCCCGAAGAGGGTGGCCATGTAGCGCACGCCGAAGACCTGCGCGACGATGCCCGTGGTCAGGGGCACGGTCGAGAGCCAGAGGATGCCCATAACGGCAGCGAAGGCGTAGATGGTGACGTCGGTCTTGGGTAGCAACAGCAGCGCGCCGATGGTGATCGCGCGGGCGAAATAGATGACGCTGAGGCCGCACTTCTTGCTCCAGCGCTGGCCGGCGGCGCCAGAGAGGAATGAACCGAAGATATTGAAGAGGCCGATCAGGGAGATGGCGTAGGCGCCGACCTGGGGACTGAGGCCCAGATCCTGGACGTAAGCGGGGAAGTGAACCGTGATGAAGGCGACATGGAAGCCGCAGACGAAGAAGCCGATGGTGAGCAGCACGTAGCCTTTATGCTCCGCGGCCTCGCGCAGGGCCTCGCCCAGGGACTGGTCGCTATGGGCTTCACCCTTGCCGGTGGTGATGTGCGGCAGGCCCAAGGCGAGCGGGATGATCAACAGCGCCGAGGCCGCGAGGATCAGCAGGGCGGACTGCCAGCCGAAGACATTGATAAATGCCTGGCCCAGGGGCGAGAAGAGCACCTGCCCGAAGGAGCCCGCGGCGGTGCCCAGGCCCAGCGCCAGCGAGCGGCGCTCCGGTCCCACCACCTTGGCGATGGCGGCGATGGCGATGGAGAAAGCGGTGAAAGCAACGCCGAGGCCGGTCAGGATACCGCCGAAGAGGTGCAACTCCAACCCGCTCTGCGCCGTGGCCATGCCCCAAACCCCGAGACCGTAGACCACGGCACCCAGCGCGAGGACTCTGGCCGGGCCATAGCGGTCGGCGATGGCCCCGGCAATCGGAACGCCGGCGCCCCAGAGCAGGTTCTGGATCGCCATGGCCAAGGCGAAGGTCTCCCGGTCCCAGCCGTTCGCCAGGGTCATGGGCTCCAGGAACAGTCCGAAAACCGAGCGAATGCCGAAACCGACCATCGCGATCAGGCAGCCGATGGTGATGACCATGAGCGGCGTGCGCCAGAAAGAAGGGGAAGACTCGGCTGTGGGTGACATCATGCTTAGGATCCGGGATGAAGATCGAACGGGGAACTGGCCGTTGCGATAGCGCCGTTGCGTCCAGCCATGGACATAAGGCGCGACTGACTGTAAACTCGTGTAGTTACACTAGTGTATATGCATGGATTGGTCAACGCATGAGCGATGCGGAAAAACAGTCCAGAGGCCGCAAAATCAGGACTGGTAAGACCAGAACCAGGAAGACCAGGACGAGGGCGGCCGGGGCCAGGGGGAAGACGAGCGGGATGGACCGCGCCGGTAAAGGCAGGCCCGACGAAACGGCCTCGCGACGCATGTCGACGAAGGATGGCCTGCCGGCAAAGCTGCCGCGCGGGGCCGACGAATACACCGCAGTCCTGGGAAGCGGCAGCGACCCGCGCGCCAGCTATTGCACCTGCGCGATGCTGCGGCGCGCCGCCCGGCGGGTAACCCTGGCCTATGACGAGGCGCTTAAGCCGCTTGGACTGCGCCTGACCCAGTATTCCCTGCTTGCCAGCGTTCTGCGCAGCGACGGCATGAGCATCACGGATCTTGCCGAGCGCCTGGCCATGGAGCGCACGACCCTGACGCGGAACCTGAAACCGCTGCAGGCGGCCGGCTGGCTGAAGGTCAGTCCTGGCCCTGACCGCCGCAGCCGCGCGGTCGAGATCACGCCCAGTGGGCGCGCGCTGGTGGAAGAGGCCTTCCCCCGGTGGCAGGAAGCGGAGCGGGAGCTGCGCCGTACCATGGGGCGTGAGGAAACGGCAGAGCTGCGGGCGCTTCTGGCATTGGCGATGCAGGCGGTCGACTAGCCTTAAGGCTCCATAAGGTCCAGCAAGCGACGACCGCTGCGGCTCACGCAGGCTTTGGCTCGAGCCAGCCCTGATAGGCGATGAAGAGACCGAGCAAGGGCAGGGTAATGGTCATCTCGAAGTGATAGCGCCCGCCGATATCGCGTTCGACCGCCTCGATGCTGGGGGCGAGGACGCTCGGAAGGGGCAGGCCGAAGAGACGGAAGGATAAGACCCGCCAGCGCAGGCCTTCCGCTACGGCCTCGAGCCGGATCACTGCGGAAACGCCATCCTTGCGCTCCAGGATGCAACCTGGCTTGTGCGTAACCGCACTCAGATAACTGACGAAGCCGTCCTGGCCGAACTTTCGGCGCCAGACCTCGCCGTCTTGATCCTGCCGGAAGATCACGGAAGTTGGCAGATTCTCGCCAGGGCGAGGCAGGCGAAGCAGCCAAAGCAACAGCTTCCCTGGCATCGTTTTGTTGCCGGTGACATCGGCTCGCCCCTCGAGGTGCTGCTCGCGGTCGAAGCTGTGGGCTTCTCTGATGGCCGCCGGCAGGGATTCAAAGCTCTCGCCGAGTACGCGTTTGTAAAGGCTCATGGCAGGCTTACGGCTATGTCGGGTCGATGATCTTGGTGCGCTGCTCCGGCGACGGGACCATGCAGCTTTCGCTCTTGCCGAATAGCTTGTAGCGGTTCCGGGCGATTCGGTCGTAGAGCCAGTTGCGCGGGCGGCGCGGAAAGATCTGCAGCAGCGCCAGAAGAGGCCATCCGCCGCCCAGAAGCTTCATAACCTCGAAGAAGGCGTCCGACTTGAAGTGGGGACGGCCACCGCTGATCACGATGTTGGTCTCGTAGTTCTCAGGGTCGAGGCCGTAGTGCAGGTAAAGTGCCTGGCCGAGTTTCGACTGCGCTGTACAGAGGTTCAGGTGGTTCCTGCGATCGTGACGCAGGATGAATTTGGCGAAGCCGCTGCAGAAGATGCAGACGCCGTCGAAGACGACCAGTGGTTTGTCATCGGGAAAGGCAGGGACGCTGGTGTCTGCCCGGAAACTGTAGGCGGGGAAGCCTCTGCTGAAGATATCGGAACCCGTCATGTCCGTTAGCCTGTCCTGGCTCTATCGCTTGAGATCCACGCCGACCTCGACAGCCTTGTCGCATAGATCGGTTGTCATGTGAGCTTTCGCTACCAGGCTGCGACAATCTGCCATTCAGAATGATCTATTAAATGTAAAATTCAGAATATGGAATACAGAATTTGGAGTTTAATTTTGGCAGGTTACCGGCGCGGGAGTCGGGATGTGACACCAAGGGTCATTGTCGGCACTCTTTGGTATAGATTGAGGCTGCGTCACGGAGGTCTCGGCGTCACGACTTCTGTGCCCCTTGCGGATCACTGGAGAGCGATATGGCCGAGCGCACACTCGCGGTCTTCTTTTACGGGCTGTTCATGGATCGGGAGGCTCTCGTGGCAGAGGGCTATCATCCCGGGCCGGCCGTTAAAGCCTGCTTGAGCGACTATGTCCTGCAGATCGGGCAGCGCGCCACTCTGCTGCCGTCCCCTGGCCGAAGTGCCTGGGGGATGGTGATGGCGTTGCCGGCCAGTGAAATCGCGCAGCTTTACGCAGGCCCGTCGGTGTCCGCCTATCGTCCCGAGGCGGTTCTGGTCAGAAGCGGCGAGGGTAAGCTCGCTCCGGCGCTCTGCTATAACCTTATGGATTGGAAAGAGAGCCCGCCCAACCGGGACTATGCCAGGAAACTGGCCGATGTTGCGGCGGAACAGGGCCTGCCTGATCTCTTCATCGCCGACATCGTGCGCTTTGCAGCGAAGCCCTGAAGGGGGTGGCCGAAGTCTTAAGGTCGACTGGTTCAGGAGCTGCTGCGTCTGTCCACCACAATTAAGATCAGGTTAATGCAAATATTGCTGATGAGGTCACTAACAATCTTGGTAAGCGATCATGCATTCCTGCATACCAACATGTGCAAAGACTTTGTAATGTGTAATCCTGCTATAGTTTTGATTTAGATTGTCGCGTTACGGCTGCAACTGATCGCTGGGTGACTAAAAAAAATCAGAAAAATTTCATGGCGCTATTGGGGGCGCTCCGCGGATAATACCTTTCTTATCCGAGGCTGAATCTGCCCCAAGCAGCTTTCACTTGCTTGATTATCTCTCAATAAAAATCAGTAGGTTAGACGGGTGTTGGCCTTTTTGTTGAAATGAAATGCAGGCTTATCTCACATATTTTGAATGTTGTTAGCTGTTCTTTCCGGAGCTGGAAAAGCTCGCGTCCCTGATCTCCTTTCTTTGCCAAGTAATGTTTTTTAAATGACCCGCCTATATAAACGTAAATCATTGTATTAATTGGGTTTTTGTTTGGAGACCCATAGTTGCCAGAGGAAAAAATGGCACCTATCACAGGGATGTCTTCGGAAACGGCTGGGACGGGCAGTCTGCCTGCGTCGCTCATGCTGCGCGCTGCGGAAACGAGCTGTTTCGGGATGACGCTGGCCGATGCCCGAATGCCGGACCTGCCTCTGATCTATGCGAACAAGGCTTTCTCTGTCATGACGGGTTACGAGCCAAAGGAAGCGCTTGGCCATAACTGCCGCTTTCTGCAAGGGCCTGATACGGACCCCGAGAGTGTCGCCACCATTAAGCAATGCCTGCAAAGGCGGTCGGCTGCGACCGTTCTGTTGCTGAACTATCGCAAGGACGGCAGCCGCTTCTGGAACCGCTTTCAGCTATCGCCGGTCAACGATGAGGCCGGCGAACTCTGCGCTTATCTGGGGATGCAGGTCGATATCACGGAGGAGATGGACCGCTTCGGTCTGGAGACTGAGCGTCAGAAGCTTGAGACGCTGGGACGGGTGGCGGGTGGAGTCGCGCACGAACTCAACAACGCGCTCCAGCCCATTCTTCTTTACGCGGAACTTCTGACGGACGAGGCCAGCCTCAGCCCTGATTTGCTGCGTCAATGCAGCAAGGGGATACTGGAGCACGCACGCTTCGCCAGCGACGTTGTGAGCGAGGTGCTTTCCTTCGCACGGCGGGACAAGCACGGCGATCAACTTCATGACGCCAAGTCCATCATCCGTGAAGCGACCGACTTCGCCGTCGAGTACCTGCCGTCATCCGTGACTCTCGAGCGCCAGGGTTTTGAAAGAGGCGGACCGCTGGAGGGCAACAGGATCAGGGTCAATCGGACGGCTCTGTTTCAGGTGATGACCAATCTTTTCAGGAACGCCGCCGATGCAACCCGTGACAAGGGCCGGATCGTCGTCACGCTGTGGCAGTCCGACGACAGATCGGTGGCGGACCTCTGTCGGGCCGGCGGCGCGGACGATGGGCAACACAAATCCTACGTGGTGATCTCGGTAGCCGATAACGGACACGGCATCGATCCGGAGACACTCAAACATATCTTCGAACCCTTTTTCACGACCAAAGCACCGGGCGAAGGCACGGGACTCGGTCTCTCGACGATCTACGGCATCGTCGAACGCTGGGGCGGGCGCATCTTTGCTGACTCGGTTCCCGGCAAAGGCACGACCTTCCGGATCCGAATTCCGGTCGTATCGCAAGCGTGAGGTAGAAATGGCCAGCATTCTATTGATCGATGACATGAAGGGTGTGCGTTCATCGCTCATCACTGTTCTCAACACGGCCGGGCACCAGGTCACCGAGGCGGCCGACGGCGAAGCCGGCTTGAAGCAGGCGCAGGAACTGTCCTTCGACCTGGTGATCACCGACATCATCATGCCGAAAGTAGATGGCTCTGAAGTCATCCTGGCATTGAAAGAGCGCTCGCCCGCCCTGCCCATCCTTGCCATCTCCGGCGGTGGCGCGACCGTCAATGCCGAGCAAGCGCTGATGCTGGCGCGCAGCACGGCCGATGGGGTTTTGTCCAAGCCTTTCTCCCGCGGCGACCTTCTTGAAGCCGTCGATCAGCTTGTCGGCGGCCAGACTCAATCCGGCGAAGAGACAGAGGCACAGGCGAGCGCCTAAGCCAGAAAGTACAACGAGGGAAGAGTGCAATGAACAAGCTTCGCAATCTTAAAATCGGCGGCCGGATCACGGTCCTTATAACCTCGCTGACCTTGCTGATGTCGGCGCTGGCCTTTACCAGTGTCTGGACCATGAAGGTCATTGGCGATGAGCTGACCGACATCGCGGTGGAGGATATTCCTCTGACCGAACTGCTCAGCAAGATCACGATCCATCAGCTCGAACAGACGATCCTGACGGAACGCGCGATGGCAGTGATTGAACTGGAGCATGCCGGTGCCCACAGCCGCCACGACCTTGCCCAGATCCGGGAAGAGTTCGAGAAGCTGGCGCATCTGGCCGATAAGGAAATCCTGGAAGGTGAGGAGATCGCGGAGCATGCCATCACGCATTCCAGCGATCCCCATGTGGTCGAGGAATTCACCTCGGTTCTGGCGCGCCTGAAGAAGGTCGAGAAGCAGCACAAGGTGTTCGACAAACACGTTCTGGAGTTGATCGATACGGGCCTGACCGCCAGCAAAGAAGAGCTGGCGGCCATGGAAGAGCAGATCCTGGCTGAGGAGGAAGCGCTCAAGCATGAGGTGGAAGACCTGCTGCTGGAGCTGGCCGCCTTCACCAGGGCTGCGACCGAAACGGCTCTGGCCCACGAGAAGACGGGGCTGCTGGTCACGGCGATCGTGAGTGGGATCGCGATCCTGTTGGGCCTGATCCTTGGCTACTGGCTTTTCAACTCCGTCGCCCGTCCGCTGAGTGGTCTGACCGAAGCCGCTCAGCGCCTGGCCGAAGGGAACCTGGATGTCGAGACGCCCCAGAGCAAGTATCGCGACGAGATCGATACACTGGGACAGGCGATGGAGGTCTTCCGCGAGAATGCCGTGCGGCGCCGGGAAGCGGAAGAAGAAGCCAAGGTTCAGCAGGAGGCACGCAACCGCCGCCAGGAAGAGGTCAACCAACTGGTCGGCATCTTCGGCGCCAGCATCCGCGGGATCTTCGACATTATTTCGGACTCTTCCTCCGCGATGAAAAACAACGCTGAGTCCATGCGCGGTGAAGCTGACACGACGGTTCAACTGTCCGGCGTCGTCCTGAGCGAGTCGGACCGGACCTCGGAAAATGCCCAGACCCTCAGCGCGGCAACCGAGGAGATGGTGGCCTCCATCAAGGAGATCGCCCGCCAGTCGTCCGGCTCCATGGAGGTTGCCGACCAGGCACAGAAGGAAGCCGAAAAGTCGTCAAAGCAGGTGCTCGAGTTGAAACAGGCCGCAACGGAAATCGGTGCCGTCATCGAGCTGATCACAGACATTGCCGAACAGACCAATCTTTTGGCGCTGAATGCCACGATCGAGGCGGCCCGTGCTGGCGAGGCCGGTAAGGGCTTCGCGGTGGTGGCGAGCGAGGTCAAGTCGCTTGCAAATCAGACCGGCAAGGCCACCGAGCGGATCAGCAGTCAGGTGAACTCCATTCAGGAAGCAGCCGAAAACTCCGCCGAATCGATCCAGTCCATCGGCGAGATCATCAACAAACTGCACGAGTTCTCGACGGTTATTTCCTCGGCCATCACCGAGCAGGAAGCGACCACCCAGCAGATCTCGGGCAATATCACCGAGGTCGCCGCCAGTGCTGCCGAGGTCAGCAGCTCCATCGGGGGTATGCGAGAACAGGCACAGTCGACCGGCGGCCGGGCTGATGAACTGGGCGGACGGGCGACCAGTCTTTATGACGAGGCGACATCGCTCAGTGGTGAGGTGGATTCCTTCCTCTCGGCCCTGCGCGGCGCCGAATCTAACGACGATGAAGCCGTCAGCCTCTCCAGCCACAGCGTGAATCTGCCCGCGACGCTTTCGATCGAGGGTGCGGAGCACGAGGGCACGATCATTGAGGTCTCCAGCGCGCACCTGCGGGTCACCCCCGGGATCGTCAGGCCTGCGGGCACCGCGGTCGAGGTGCGGTGTTCGGCTCTCAGCCGACCCGTCACGGCGCGCATTGCGACTGCGGATTCCACCGAGATGGTGGCCCAACTGCCGCTGACCCACGAAGGCATGTCCTGGATGCAGGAAGAGATCCAGAAGCTGACCTTGCAGCAGGCATCGTAAAGCGGCGTCTGATCGGTCGTCTGCTTTCAGACGGCCTTGTGGTTTCTATAACGAGCCCGGTTTAGGCGGAGGCATCGATGCTCTCTCGTTTAGATCGGGCTCATTCTTGGCGATTTGCCATTCATGTTTCTTTTGCGGCTTCTCTCGCCACGGCCGGTCCCGCGCCGAGTCATCGCTTGACTTGATGTCGCTTTGATACAATCAATGCGAGTTTTTCTCGCGATTACCTTCTATCTGCTGACTTGCGGCGAAGGCATGACCGCGTTGCTCAAAAAAGCCTGCTTGCTCTCGAGGTTACTTGCGATGACAGTCAGCGACCGCTGCCGCCCGAAACCTCCGCCAGGCTTGGCCGCCGCGCCGCATTCACATGTCTTAAATGTGTAATATAAAAATTCACAATTTCTTTGATGTTGTTTGGAGTTATTACTAGCAGATACCCATGATTGAGACTTTTAATAAAGACTTCAATAATTCGATGTAAATCTTAATGTTGTAAAAAATAATAAGAGAATTTTACCTGTCTTCCTTGAGTCTTGAGACGAGCTGGAGCCGAGAAATGTCTGGTACGGAACAGAAGAGTTTCCTCAAGAAGCGGATCGCGCTCGGCGGCCGTTCTGAGCTGGCGCGCCTGAGGGCCGCCGTTGATGGCGCGCAGACCGCGATCATGATGGTGGACCGTAACTTCGTCATCACCTATGCCAACCAGAAGACGAAGGATCTCTTGACCGAGAACGCTGCGACCTTCCGCGAGAACTGGCCCAGCTTTGATCCTGAAAAGATCATCGGACAGTGTATTGATCAGTTCCACAAGGACCCCAGTCACCAGCGCAAGCTGCTGCAGGACCCCTCCAAGCTGCCGCACAAGGCCGATATTACGGTTGGCCCTCTACGTTTCGAGCTCACTGTCTCTGCCCAGCTCGACTTCCGGAACCGCTATATCGGCAACACCCTGGAATGGGCTGATGTGACGAAACTCCGGCAGCAAGAAGAGCAGAACGCCGACTATCGTGGCCAGATCGAAGCTATCAACCGGGCGCAGGCGGTGATCTCCTTTGATCTCGACGGCACCATTACCTGTGCCAACGAGAACTTTCTCGGCGCCATGGGCTATAGCATCGAGGAAGTCGTTGGACAGCATCACCGGATGTTTGTCGAGCCGGACTATGCCAAGAGTCCGGAGTACGCCGAATTCTGGGCCAAGCTGGTGCGCGGCGAATATCAGTCGGCAGAGTTCAAGCGCCTCGGCAAGGACGGCAAGGAGATCTGGATCCAGGCAACCTACAACCCGATCCGGGACCTCAGCGGTAAGCCCTTCAAGGTCGTCAAGTTTGCCACCGACGTAACCGCGCAGGTGCTCGCCCGCCAGGAGAGTGAGCGGGTCGGTAAGATCGTTGACGAGAACCTGGATAAGATCGTGACCGCCGTCGGCGGCGCCAACAGCCAGGCCAGTTCCATCGCCACGGCATCCGCAGAGGCCCTTTCGACCGTGCAAAGCGTGGCGGCGGCGGTTGAGCAGTTCCAGGCCTCGTCCAATGAAATCGCCCAGAGCATGGCGGCCTCCAAGTCGGAGGTGGAGAAGGCCATGAACCAGACCGAGAACGCGGATCAGTCGACTCAGCAACTCACCTCCGCCGCGGAGGCGATGAACAGCATTGTCGAGGCCATTCAGGGGATCGCCGGGCAGATCAATCTGCTGGCCCTGAACGCCACCATCGAATCCGCGCGCGCGGGCGAAGCCGGCAAGGGCTTTGCCGTCGTGGCCTCCGAGGTCAAGTCGCTCGCCAATCAGGTTTCGACCGCGACCGAACAGATCTCCAACGAGATCAATTCCATGCAGGCCGTGGCGGGTGATGTCGTGGAACGCCTGACCGATATCAAGGGCGCCGTGCAGTCGGTGGAGTCCAGCGTCGCCAGCGTTGCCGGTGCGGTCGAGGAGCAGTCGACCACGACCCAGGAGATCAACAGCAGCATGCAGTCGACCACCTCCGCGGTTGGCAACATCAACTCCAATCTGGAATCCATCTCCACCGCGATCCAGGATGCCGACCGTTACGCCAACGAAGGCACGGAGCTGTATCGCAGCCTGCAGAAGAAGTCGGCCTGACCGCTGTCCGGCAGCTGCCGGTGATTGTCCCCGGACAATCTTTCGGTTGACCCGGCCCCGGCAACGCGACCTATCCTCCCCGCGCAGGAGGATAAGATGGAGCCACTTTCCCGGAGTGAACTGGAGCGGGCGGCGGAGATCGTCTACCGCGCCATGCCACCGACCGCCGCCTATGCCTGGCCGCTGCTGGCGGAGGCCGTGGGTGCGGAGGTCTGGGTCAAGCACGAGAACCACACGCCGACCGGCGCCTTCAAGCTGCGCGGCGGCCTGGTTTACCTGGAACGCCTGAAGCGAGAGCGCCCGGAGGTCCGGGGCATCGTTTCGGCCACCCGCGGCAACCACGGACAGAGCCTGGCTTTCGCGGCCCGCGCCGCCGGCCTGCCCTGCAAGATCTTCGTGCCGCAGGGCAACTCGCTCGAGAAGAATGCCGCCATGCGCGCTTTCGGGGCGGAACTGATGGTCGCGGGCCGGGACTTCGACGCGGCCAAGGAACAGGCCGCGGCCTTCGCCGAGGAACAGCGTTACGAATTCGTGCCCTCTTACCACCGGGACCTGGTGGCGGGTGTCGGCAGCTATGCGCTGGAGCTCTTCACCGCGCTGCCGGATCTTGATGCGGTTTATGTGCCGATCGGCCTCGGTTCGGGGATCTCGGGCCTGATCTCGGCGCGAGACGCGCTCAACCTGAAAACCGAGATCATCGGTGTCGTGTCCGAGCATGCCGAGGCCTATGCGCTCTCCTTTGAAGCCGGCCGGCCCATCTCCACCAATGCCGCTCTGACCTTTGCCGACGGTATGGCGGTGCGGACGCCCGATCCTGAAGCGGTGGAATTGATCTGCCGGGGCGTGGCCCGCGTTCGGCGCCTGAGCGAAGCCGAGATCGCCGAAGCCATGCGGCTCTATTACAGCGCGACCCATAACATCGCCGAGGGGGCGGGGGCCGCGCCGCTTGCCGGCCTGCTGCAGGAGCGGGAGATCATGAAGGGCAAAAAGGTCGGCGTGATCCTCTGCGGACAGAACATCGATCGGGAGTGGTTCATGACGGTGCTGGACGGCGGCATTCCCGAAGTGAAATGATACCTCTGTCGCGTCCTTTGTGGATTCCGAGATAACGGAAGGAAGAGGCTCTATGGATCTCGCAGCGCTCGTGGTCTTCGCCGGTGCCCTGGTCGTCGCCGCCGGTTCGCCTGGCCCCAGTATCGCCGCCCTGGTGTCGCGCGTGCTGACCGGTGGCTGGCGTGATGTCCTGCCCTTCGCCGCCGCCATGTGGATTGGCGAGGCGATCTGGCTGACCATGGCGGTCTACGGTTTGGCCGCTCTGGCCGAGAGCTTGCACTGGGCCTTCGTCACCCTGAAGTATCTGGGCGTCGCTTATCTGCTCTATCTGGCCTGGAAGATGTGGTTCGCGCCAGTCGAGGTCGAGGCCGAGAAGACCGGGCTGCAGGCCCGTCCGCCCTGGCGCATGTTCCTGGCGGGATTGGCGGTGACGCTCGGCAATCCGAAGATCATGGTCTTTTACCTGGCGCTGCTGCCGACCATCATCGATCTGGCCGGCGTGAGTTTCATCGCCTGGCTGGAGTTGACCTTGACCATGCTGGTGGTGCTGGCTGCGATCGACCTGGGCTACATCCTGTTGGCGGCGCGGGCGCGTTTGCTGATGAAGAGCCCGCGCGCCATGCGCATCGCCAATCGGATCAGTGCGACGGTGATGGGCGGCGCGGCCGCGGCGATCGCTTCGAAGTGAAGCTTTCGAAGTGAAGCTAATGTCACGCTCGTTGCTATCGTCCTTTTCCCGTATCCCTCTGGCTCATCTGCCGACCCCACTGGAGCCGCTCGAGAGGCTGAGTAAAACCCTGGGCGGGCCGCAGCTCTACATCAAGCGGGACGATTGCACCGGGCTTGCGACCGGCGGCAACAAGACCCGCAAGCTTGAGTTCCTGATGGGCGATGCGCTGGGCAAGGGCGCCGATATCGTTCTGACAGCCGGCGGTCTGCAGTCGAACCATGCGCGTCAGACGGCGGCGGCCGCGGCGCGCTGCGGCCTGGCGTGTGAGCTCTTTCTGGAGGCGGTGCCGGGAACGCCGGCGCAGGACTACGACCGCAATGGCAATCTGCTGCTGGACCGGATGCTTGGCGCGGCCGTTCACCGCTGCCCGAGTGATGGATCGCTGCTGGAAAACATGGCGGCGCGCGCCGAGGAATTGCATGCGGAAGGCCGCAAACCCTATGTCGTGCCGGTTGGCGGCTCGAACGGGATTGGGGCGCTCGGCTATGTCGACTGCGCGCTCGAACTGCTGGAGCAGGCTTCGGACAGTGATCTCGAGATCAGCCACATCGTCATGGCGACCGGCAGTGGTGGCACCCAGGCCGGTCTCCTGGCAGGCCTGCGGGCGGCTGGTTCAGAAACTTCGCTGATCGGCATCAATGTGAGCGCAAGTGAAGCCGACCAAAAAGCCAAGCTGCAGCCTGTGCTGGAGGAGGCCTTTGCGCTGCTGGATCTTGCCTCGCCACCGGAAGCAGCGGTGATCTGCGACGGCGGCCACTACCTGCCCGGCTACGGCATCCCGAGCGAGGCGACGCTGGCGGCTGTAAAGCTGGTCGCGGAGACAGAGGCGATTCTTCTCGACCCGGTCTATACGGGTAAGGCCATGGCCGGCCTGATCGCCATGATCCGTGCGGGCGAACTCACCAGGCGCGACAAAGTCGTGTTCCTGCACACGGGCGGTGCCGCCGGTCTCTTTGCCTATGAGACCCTGCTTTAGGTGATCGCCGCCATAAAGTTGCGGTAGAGCTTTTCCGCGTTGCCGACGAAGCCGGTCATATTGGCGTCCGCCTCGGCTTTCATTGTGTCCAGCGCGCCGGGCCCGAGGGTCGATTCCAGCGCCTGCCGGTAGGCCGGGATCGCGCCCCAGTTAGCGACCGTGTCGGGCTCGACCTCCACGTGGTACTGCAGCGACCAGGCCTTGTCGCCGATGCGCATGGCCTGGACCCGGCAGGCCTCGGAGCTGGCCAGCACCACTGCATCCTCCGGCGGCTGTGCCACCTGGACCGAATGCCACTGGAGCGCCATCTGCTTCGCCGGCATGCCCTGGAACAGCGGATCTGCCAGGCCTTCGGCAGTCAGTTCGACCTCCAGGACGCCGATCTCCGGCGTGGGTTGCGGTCCGCAGGTGCCGCCCAAAGCGTCGGCGAGCAGTTGGTGCCCCAAACAAAGACCGAGATAGGGCCTGTCCAACTCCCGCACCCAGCGCCGGATCGCACGCTTTTCTTCCACCAGCCAGGGGTTCTGTTCCACATCCCAGACGTCCATGGGGCCGCCCATGACCCAGAGCGCATCGAAGTCCTCGAGCGGCGGGATAGGCTCGCCTTCGTCCAGCTCGACCGCGGTCCAGTCAACATCGTCTTCTTTGAGATAGGCCCGCAACTGCCCGGGATGCTCGCAGTCAATGTGCTGAAAGACGAGAAGGCGCATAGCGAAGGTCCTGACGCTGGAAGTTGATATAATAGCGACTCGAAACTTGCCGCATTCTGCCATGGCTGTCAGGCCGGGTCGATATCCACTTGCGGCAAAGCAGCCATACCAATCGCGCGTAGCTGGATTTCCGGATCCACCCGTAGGATGCTCGATCAGCAAGGAATAAAGATGAGAGGATAGGGCGGTATGATCGAGGGTTTTCTGTCGTTGGCGCTGCTGTGGCTGATCGCGGCCATGACGCCCGGTCCGAACTTCTTTGCCGTTATCCACACCGCGGTCGAGAAGGGTCGGAGCGCCGCTCTGGCCGCCGTCCTGGGGACAGTGGTCGGGACGGCGGCCTGGGCTTTCGCCGGCTTCTTCGGCCTGCAGGCTCTGTTCGCCGTCTTTCCTTCGGCGGCGACGGTCATCAAGCTGCTCGGTGGCGCCTACCTGGTCTGGGTCGGCATTGGTCTCTGGCGGAACGCGAACAACACCCCGGCCGGGCAGCAGCCAGTGCCTGTTGTCAGCGCCTGGCGCGCGTTCCTCTTCGGTCTCTCGACCAACCTCGCGAATCCCAAGACGGCTGCCTTTGCGGCCTCGCTCTTTGCTGTCGCGCTACCCGCCGGCACGGAGATAGGCCTGTCTCTCCTGGCGGTGCTGCTGGTCTGCGCGATCTCCCTGGTCTGGTACATGATCGTCGCCTTCGTCGGCTCTACAGCGCCCTTTCAGCGCGGCTACGCCCGAGCGCGCCGAACGGTCATGCGGGCGACCGGTGTGATCTTCGCGGGCTATGGCACGCGGCTGATGCTGCAGCAGTGAGCCGGATCGGGAGGACAGATTCAGATCTGTGCTTCTTCGCCTTACGTATCCTATTCTGTCGACAATGAACTTCAGCGGAATGGGAGGCAGCCTATGGCAAGCTCGATCACGGTCACGGCCTTCTATGCGTCGCTGGCCGCTTTTCTCCTGATCTTTCTCTCGATCCGCGTGATCCGGGCGCGGCGCTCGGAGCGGGTGGCCATCGGCGACGGCGAAAACCGGATTCTGCGCCGGGCCATGCGGGTGCAGGCAAACTTCGTCGAGTATACGCCCCTGACGCTGCTGCTGATCGGCTTCGCCGAACTGCAGGGGGCGCCGGCGTGGAACCTTCACCTGCTGGGCGCAATCCTGATCGCGGCACGCGCGGTCCATGCCTTTGGGGTGAGCCGGGAGCCGGAAAACCTGAACTTCCGCGTTGCCGCTATGGCAGCGACTTTCTTCGTCCTGATTTCCGCGGCGGTCGTGAACCTGGGTTTTGCCGGGCGCAGTTGGTTCTTTTGATCAACATGCCTGGATCGCTATTGGGGGGAATTGTAAAGCCGCTGCGCTTGTGATCTCATCGCCGCCATCGGATCTGCAAGGTTTTGGGAGGCGGTATGGCTGAGATCATCGTCCTGGCTTCGGTTTTCGCGATCTTCATTCCGGCGCTGATGCTGCCGGGGCCGGACTTCGTCGCGGTTGTCCGATCCTCCATGACCCGGGGCACGGCGGCGGGTTTGCTGACCACGCTGGGCGTCACGGTCGGGCTCGGGCTCTACGCCACGCTCAGTTTGCTCGGCCTTTCGGCCATTCTGGTTGAATATCAGTGGCTGGCCTGGACGGTGCGGGTCCTGGGTGGCTGTTACCTGATCTATCTGGGTGTCCGCCTGTTCTTCGCCAAACCGCAGCCGCTCGACGTGAACGGCGTGTCCGGTAACGGGCCGCGCGGAAACCCGCTTCTCTTCGGCTTCCTGGTGACGCTGACCAATCCCAAGGCGGTGGTGCTCTTCACCAGCGTCTTCGCGACGGCGGTGACTGAAACCACGCCCTTCTGGCTGATGGCCTTGATGATCGCACTGGTCATGGCCGCCTCGTTGATCTGGTATGCGATCGTCAGCCTCTTCATGTCCTCTTCGCCGGTCATCAAAAGCTTCCGCAATGCCCAGCACTGGATCGAGCGCGCCGCCGGTGTTTGCTTCGTGGCCATCGGCGGCCGTATCCTGGCGGACAGCCGGAATCCCGTGACGCCTTAAAGCTTGGTTCCGGCCTATGAAAAAAAGGAACCTGATCATCCTCTGGCTGATCGCGCCGGCGATGCTGATCGGCGTGATTCTCGCGACCCAGCTTCAGCCGACGGTTATCTGCGCCTTTCAAGGCGGCGATGCCATAAATGAGGCAGCTTGCGTCACGGAGGTCCGGCTCCGTGATTATGACGCGCGGCCGAAGGAAACGATCCAATGGCTCTTCGCCGCTCATGGTGAGAGCGCGAGCGCGCAGGTCATGTCGTCGCTCGCAGACTGGGCGTTGGAAGAGCCCGAGCGGTTTCTCGATCTTCTGTCCAGGATCGATGACGCTGAGTTCGGGCCGTCCATTGCCCGCCTGGCCGATAGCATCAGGGGCAACCTCCAGGATGCGCAGTTCAAAGAGTTGTTTGGTCAGAGTGCGAATGAAAATGAACGTTTGCGCCGACTGCTCGACCTTCTAAGGTGACGACGCCTTTTCCCTGGCATCAATCAAGTACTCCCCTGAAAGGTTCCTCATGCCCGACATTGACATCACCTATATCAACGGCCCGGACGTAAAGGCTCTGGCGCTCACCGATGCCGAGATCATCGCGGCGGTGGAGGAGGCCCTGCGGGCCCAGGGCGAGGGCGAGACGGTGATTGAGCCACGGGTCCACCTGGTGCCGGAATCCTCCGACAAGGGGCACTTCAACGTACTGCGCGGCTATGTCAAACCGCTGGGCGTGGCCGGCGTCAAGGTGGTGGGTGATTTCGTTGACAACTACAAGCAGGGCCTGCCCTCGGAGATGGCAATCCTGAACCTCTTCGATCCGGAAACCGGCATGCCCAAGGCGGTGATCGACGCCAGTGCCATCACGGATATGCGTACCGGTGCCATGACCGCGATCGGGGCCAAGTATCTGGCGCGCAAGGACAGCAAGATTCTGGGCCACGTGGGCGCGCGCGGCACGGCCTATTGGAACGTGCGCCTGATGGATCACCTCTTCGATTTCGACGAGATCCGGGTGCATTCCCGCCGGCCCGAAAGCCGGGAAGCCTTCGGCGCGCGCCTGGAGGCGGATTTGGGCAAGCCGGTGCGCGTGACGGATAACTGGCAGGACTGCCTGGAGGGCGCCGACATCATGGTCGAGGCCTCGCGCCTGCCCGAGCCGCAGCCGCTGTTCCTGACCGAGTGGGTCAAGAAGGGCGCCTTCGTCGTACCCTACGGCACCATGAGTGCCATCGAGTTTTCGCTGACCGATATCATGGACAAGGTGGTGGTCGACGACTGGGGTCAGTGTAAACCGGGCCGGCCTTTCGGCTCGCTGCGGCGGCACGTGGACGAAGGCAAGGTGACCGAGGAAAACCTGCATGCGGAAATGGGGCAGGTCGTCGCCGGGCTGAAACCCGGGCGCGAGAGCGACGAGGAAACCATCCTCTTCTGGCACCGCGGTTTGAGCTCCTCCGACATTGCGCTGGGGTGGGCCATGATGGCCAAAGCAAAGACGATGGGGATCGGACAGACCCTGAAGTTTGCGTGAGTTCCAGCTTCCTCTCACGACGACGGTGTTAAAATTTCGCGGAAACAACGAGCGCGGTAAATCTTCGCTACCAGGGGTGGGCAAATTATGGAAAAGACCGCAAGTGGCGGTTTTTTCACATAGATTCCACCGCAGCCCGCCGGTATCTTCCTTCATGGGGGGAGAATGCGATGGAACGTCGCCTGGCTGCGGTGCTCGCCGCGGATATGGTTGGTTACAGCCGCCTGATGTCGGCCGACGAGGCGGACACCATTACGCGTCAGAAGCTTTATCTGCATGAGATCTTCGATCCCAGGATCTCCGCGCATGGCGGCCGGGTCGTCAAGACCACCGGCGACGGCCTGCTGGTGGAGTATGGCAGCGTCGTGGATGCGGTGAACTGTGCCGCTGCGGTCCAACGGGATCTTGAGGAACGTGAAGCCGAGGTGCCCGAGGAGCGGCGGATCCGCTATCGCATGGGGATCAACCTCGGCGACATCCTGGTCGATGGCGAGGATATTCTCGGCGACGGCGTGAATGTCGCCGCCCGTCTGGAGAGCGTCTCCGCGCCAGGCGGGGTCTGTGTCTCTGACATGGTCTATCAGAATCTCTTACGGAAGGTCGATCTCGGCTTTACCGATCTGGGCGAACTTTCCCTCAAGAACATCGATCGAAAGATCCGGGCCTGGCAGTGGGCAACCGATCGGCCCAAAGCCGATGCCTTGCTGCAGACCGCGCGCGAGGTGGCCCTAAAAGCCTCCAGCGAAAAACCCTCCATTGCAGTGCTGCCGTTCGACAATATGTCCGGCGCGCCCGATGACGACTTCTTCGCCGACGGTCTGGCCGAAGACATTATCACGGAACTGGCGCGGGAGCCGGATCTCTCCGTGATCGCGCGCAATTCGAGCTTTGTCTACAAAGACCGGAGCAAGGATATCAAAGAGGTCGGGCGGGCGCTCGGCGCGCGCTACGTGCTGGAAGGCAGCGTGCGGCGCGCCGGTAACCGGATCCGGCTGACCGCGCAACTGATCGATGCGCAGACGAACCGTCATATCTGGGCGGAGCGCTACGACCGCAGCCTGGAAGACGTCTTCGATGTCCAGGACGAACTGACCAGCGCTATTTACAGCACTCTGCTGACCAAGCTGGTGGATCTGGGACTGGAAGAGTCCGGTCGCCGCAAACCTGCAGATATGGACGCTTACAGCCATGCCCTGCGCGCTTTCGGTCTTGCCTACCGTATGTCTCGCGCGGATATCGATGCGGCGGCCGAGTCGGCCCGGGCGGCCATTGCCGCCGACCCCGGCTACGCGCGCGGGCACATCGCCATGGCCTGGGTGCATGTGCACCGCGTATTCCTGGCGATGGAGCGGGATCCGATTGCCGGTCTCAAGGCGGCCCGCAGCGAGGCGCAGAAGGCTATCGAGATCGACCGCAGCGACTACTGGAGCTTCGGGGCGCTTGGGGGCGCCGAGCTCTGGCTGGGCAATCATGACCGGGCGCTGACGGCACTGGAGCGGGCGGTGGCGCTGGGGCCCAATTCGGCGGATATGCGCGCACTATACGCGGTGGTTCTGAACTTCCTGGACCGGCCCGAGGAAGGCCTGGCGAATATCGAACTGGCGGTGCGGCTCAACCCGCACCATCCGGACTGGTACCTGCTGGCCTGGAGCCGTTCGCTCCATCTGCTCGGCCGCCACGCGGAGACCTTGCCGTTGCTGCGTCGCCTCATCGACTCCGGCGTGGAGACCATGCCAGCCTATCTGTTGATGATCGCGAACTACGCGGCGCTCGGGCGCCTTGAGGAGGCGCGGGAGTTCGTACCCGGTCTTCTGGAAGTCAGTCCCGATTTCTCGCTGACCCATGTACCGCGCTATACGCCTTTCCGAAATCCTAAGGATCTCGAAGCTTTCGTCGGTCTGCTTCGCGAGGCCGGCCTGCCGGCTTAAATGCTCAGCTCAGCCAGGTCCAGGTAGCGGCGGTGACCATACCGGCCGTCACGGCGGCCATGGAACTGCGGGTGACCGCCATGACCGCGGCGGCCACCAGTGTGGCTGTGTTTTCGCGAAAGCCGCTCTGTGCTATGGCGGAGGCGACGATGGCGACCATCACGGAGACGGCCATGGATTTCAGGAAGGCTTCGATCCGCGGTGTGATGCGGATCAGCGTCATCAGTTCGGCCCCCGCGATCCGGGTTCCGTAGGTGACTGCCGCCATCAGAAAGATGGTCAGGTAGGCGGTGACTTCAGCGCCCATGCCACAGCACTCCCGCAATGCCGCCCGCGATCGCGGCGGTGACGATGTTCCAGCCCGGAGGTAAAAAACTGAGGCCCGCCACGGCAACCACCGCCGCCACGACGGACGGTAGGATATCCGCGAGGCCCTCCCACTGACGGACCGCGATGGCCGCGAAGAAGCTCACCATCACCACATCGATGCCGAAGCGGTCCAGGTCGCCGAGGCTGGCGCCGGCGATGACGCCCACGGCGGTGCCGATCACCCAGAAGAACCACATCGCCAGGCCGCCGCCGACCAGCCGGCCGATATCCCGCTCGCCGCGGCGGAAGGCCGCGAAGCTATCGGCAAAGTTCACGTCGCTGAGGACGGACAGCGCAAGCAGGCGTCTGGGCCGGCTCAAGCCATTGAGCCAGGGGGCGAGGCTGGCGCCCAAGAGAATCAGTCTTGTGCTGACCGCGAAGACGGTGAGCAGCAGGGCGATGCTTGGCAGTGGTCCTTCCCAGAACTCCAGAGCGGCAAACTGCGCCGCCGCCGAGAAGACCGCGAAGCTCATGACGATCGACTGCTCGCTGGACAAGCCGCGCTCGATCGCGGCTGTCCCAAAGGCGATGCCAAAGGGAATCGAGAAGAGCGAGATGGGGCCAAGCCCTGTAGCGCCTCGTACGACTCCGGACCAGGTGAAGAGAATGCTGATGTTTCCGTCCTTCGGCATCGATTCCTTTTCTATAACTGTTATAATGGTTAGGTTAGATTGAAGCCGTTTTGTCGTCAACCGGAACAAAGGTTAGGGTGCAATATGAGCTATCGGACCATGCCCGTTCGACTCGTCGGCGGCCGCCTTTGCCTGGATTTTCTGAACACCGCCGACTGGTCCGCGGAGGGCGCGGTGGTCCATGAAAAACTGGAGGACCTCCAGGACCTGGCCATCTGGTGTAAAGCGGCTGAGCTTGACGCCGGATCGAGCTTGAGTGACGAGGTGGACATCGATGGCGTTCGTCGCTTCAGAACCAGCTTGCGCCGGATCTTCCTGGCCGCAATGGCAGACGAGAAGCCAAAGCGGAATGATCTGGCGCGTCTCAATCGGATCGTGGCCTGTCCGTCAGGCGGTTCGCTTCTGGCGCAGCGGCGGGGCCGACTGACCTTTGCCCGGGACACGCCGATTGAGAGGATCGTCGGGCTTTCGGCGATCAGCGTTCTCACGGCGGGGCGGGAACTTGAACGCGTGCAACTCTGTCCCGCTGATGACTGCGGCTGGCTCTTTCTTGACGAAAGCAAAAACCGTCGGCGCCGCTGGTGTTCCATGGAGACCTGCGGCAACCGGGCTAAGGCGCGCCGCCATTATCAAAGGCACGCGGGCCGCGGCGCTCTATGAGGCCGCGTCGCTGAGGGCGGCGGCGAGATTGCCGCGTTTTCGGATCTCGATCTCTTTCAGACCAAGCCAGGCGGCCATGGATTGCAGTTCCCGGTAAAGCGCCTCGGCCACGGCGCCCTGCTTGATGTTCCTTTCACCGTGGCTTGCCTGGACGCGCAGGCAGCCGGCCTGGCGATCCGCCTTCAGATCGACCCGAGCCACCAGGCGGTCACCGAGCAGGAAGGGCAGAACGTAATATCCGTATTGGCGCTTGGGCTCCGGCGTGTAGATCTCCAGCCGGTAGCGGAAGCCGAAGAGGCGTTCGGTCCGGGCGCGCTCCCAGACCAGAGAGTCGAAGGGAGAGAGAAGCGCCCGGCAGTGAATGCGGCTGGGCAGCTTCTGGAGACTCGTAAACCCCGGATCCAGGTAGGCCGGCTGGTCCCAGCCCTCGACCTCCGCCGGGACCAGATCGCCGGCTTCGATCATTTCGGCGACACGTTCCTTGGATTCCGCGGCACCGAGGCGGAAATAGTCCCGCAGGTCCGGCTCTGTCGCGATGCCCAGGCCACGCGCTGCGATGCGGAGCAGCCCGCGTTGCGCCTCTTCGTCGTTGGGCGTGGGGGCGGCGATGACCTCCTCCGGCAAGACCCGCTCAGGCAAGTCGTAAAGCCGCTCGAAGTTCTGCCGGCCGGCGGCTGTCACCTGGCCGGTCCAGAACAGCCACTCCATGGTCTGCTTGGCATCGTTCCAGCCCCACCAGGCGGCCGCGCCCTTTGCGCGCTTCACATTCTTTTGTTCTTCCAGGTCTGAGACCTTGATCGGACCGCGATCCCGGACTTGGGCCAGGACCGATGCGACTTGTTCAGGGTTCTTGCGCGCATAGTTGGCGATGCGCTTCCAGACTCCTTCACCCCTGTGCGCGCGCTCCATGCGCCAGCGCAGCAGGGGCTGGGCTTTGAAGGGTAGCAGCGAGGCCTCATGGGCCCAGTATTCGAACAGCCGGCGGTTCTTCTTTGCGGCGCCGGTCCTCTCGGGCGTAAAGCCGGCCCGGTCGAGCAGGTGGGTGTCATAGGGGCCGAGGCGCGAAAAGAGCGGCAGGTAGTGGGCGCGGGCCAGCACATTGACGGAGTCGATCTGCAACAGCCCCACCTTCTCGAGCACGCTTTCCAGATGACGCCGGTTATGCCGCCTGCGTCTGGGCTCGACGGGCGCGAAGCCCTGTGCTGCGAGGGCAATGCGGCGGGCTTCCTTGTTGGAGAGCGAGATCTCCGGCTGCGGCCGGATGTCTGAGTGGTTTGTCATGGAAGGACGTCTGGAGATTGGAGTCGCTATTGGGATTAGGATCGCGTCTTAAGCGGTCCTTTGGCAAGATAGAGTGTCTTGATTGCGGCGCCCGCAGAGGCAAGAAGGGGAGGGAGACCGGATGCTGGAAATCCGAAAAGTGAATGGGGCGGGCTTCTGTCTGGCCGCCATGCTGGTGGCTTTCACCCCCGCTGGTGTTGAGGCAGCCGAGGAACGCAAACTGGAGGCGGCCGAGATCGCCGCCTTACTGACCGGTAAAACGGCGCTCGGTGAAAACCGTGGCCGCGATACACGTCAGTATTTTGCCTCTTCGGGCCGAACCGACTATGTGGAACGTGGCGGCCAGGTCGACCGGGGTAAATGGCGCGTGGATGAAGCGCAGGACAAGTACTGTTCGCTCTGGGCCCGCGGCGGTTGGGCCTGTTATGACATCACCACCGATGGCAAAGGCTATTTCTGGGTCGCCGAGGGCTACCGTTCGCCCTTCAGCATGATCGAGGGACAGAATCTGAACTTCTGAGCGAGGTGATCTGCTACTTAACCGACGCCGCAGCACGGACCAGTTGGAAAGTGCTTTCCTTGAGTTCCTCGTCGGTGATGCTGTTGTAGGCCTGGACCAGGCGGATTTCCTTGAGGGAAAGCGTGACCGGTGTGGATTGGTTCCGCGATAGAGAATCGTCCAGGTTATAAAAATACTTGATATCGATGTTGTAGTACTGCGCCACCTTCAGCAGCCGGCTGGCTGAGATCTTGTTGTAGCCGGTTTCGTACTTCTGTAGCTGCTGGAAGGAAATCCCCAGATGTTCCGCCACATCCTTCTGCGTTTTTTTGAAGACCTGACGGATGTACTTCATCTGATGGCCGATGATTGCGTCCATCGATTTCATCTCGTCAGAGCCCGGGCGGTGCTTTTCCATCAAATCCTCTCCTGCGATCAAACTCCCGTGCATTGGCACACTCCCGTGCGGTGGTCGTTCAAGGAGGGTTGACGCCTTTTTGCGCATAGTCGTGAGACACTTGGCCTTTAGACAACTTAGGGATTCTACGTAGTTCAAACTCATGATAGAGAAAATTCTACGGTCGTTACTGAAGGAATAAAGTCGAGTTCTGAAGCGTTCTTCGGGATTGTTTGCTGACTGTTTGCGGTGAAGGTCCGATCGTGAGGGAATTTTCGCAGATGTTCTTTCATGATAGGCTGGGCCGGCAACTGCCAGTCAATGCAAGGCGAGAAGTCCTTCGCCGCTAGATAGTTAGCCTCGGATGGACTTTCGGAAGCCGCGAGCGAGTGGCTCAAGTAAGGTCCCCGATCTCGCTGTTACGGCAACGCATCTCTTAAGGGTGAGGCGAATCTGCGCCCCGACACTTCGAACTGCGACTCTGAAAAGTCGCTGCAGCAGGCTTCTTACTGGTTCTCATCTGAATTGAAATACCGCCAGCCTTCCGGACGGCGATAAATTTGACGATCGAATCAGGGATAAGGCTGCCGATGGCAGTCTTTACGTCCAGCGCGGCGGGGTCGGGCGCTGCGGCCGATGGGAAAACAAGTTCGGGTTTTTGCTCGGGGTCACCTCGCGTAACTGGTCTGTATTCTAGGCCTTTTCCTGTTTTCCTTTTGCGGGATATGCTTTAATAAAAACAACAAAAAGTTGCTAACTCGATTTTACATCGTCAATTGTCGGCTCTCGATTTTTTGAACCGCCTTTCTATTTGAAGTGGATAAAATTATTAGTAATTATGGTTAATTTTATTTCTAATATATTATAATTCAATATATTGTGACATAGATTAGAATTAGTCGAATTTAAATAGACTCTACCTGAGATAGCGCATAGCGTTGGCCGCTCCCCATAACCCGAACAGGAAATGGATGAGCCAATGTTCGTCAAACAGCTATCCGGACTGGTCGCAGCGGGCCTGCTGCTATCGGTCTCCGGCCCGGCACTTGCCGAGGCCCTCCCCAAGCTTACCCAGGACAGCGGAGCGCCGATCGGCGACAACCAGAACTCCAAAACCGCCGGCGCCTTCGGCGGCGTTCTGCTCGAGGATTTTCACCTGATCGAGAAGCTTGCGCGCTTTGATCGGGAGCGGATTCCCGAGCGGGTCGTGCATGCGCGCGGCACAGGCGCGCACGGCGAGTTCGTCGCCAGCCACGACTTCTCCGAATATACCAAGGCATCGCTGTTCCAACCCGGCAAGACGACACCCGTCTTCGTGCGTTTCTCGACGGTGATTCATCCCAAGGGCTCACCCGAGGCGCTCCGCGACCCGCGCGGCTTTGCCACGAAGTTCTACACGGACGAGGGCAACTGGGACCTGGTCGGCAACAACCTGCCGGTCTTCTTCATCCGGGACGCCATCAAGTTCCCCGACATGGTGCATTCGCTGAAGCCCTCGCCGGTCACGAACGTTCAGGATCCCAACCGCTTCTTCGACTTCTTCTCGCATATTCCAGAGTCGACCCACATGCTGACCCTGGTCTATTCCGATCTGGGCACGCCGGCTTCCTTGCGCGAGATGGACGGGCACGGCGTGCATGCGCTGAAGCTGGTCGATGCGGAGGGCGACTTCGTCTTCGCCAAGTTCAAGTGGAAGAGCCTGCAGGGCGTCAAGACCATGACCGCTGCCGAAGCAGAGGCGGCTGAGTTCAACTTCGCGACCAAGGATCTCTATCAGAACATCGCCGCCGGCAACTATCCGAAATGGGAGCTCTATGCCCAGATCCTGAAGCCCGAGGACATTGAGAAGCTGGACTACAATCCCTTCGACGCCACCAAAATCTGGCCCGGTGTTCCGGAGGTCAAGCTCGGCACCATGACGCTGAACCGCGTGCCGGAGAATTTCTTCCAGGCGACCGAGATGTCGGCCTTCTCGCCGGGTGTGATGGTGCCGGGGATCGAAGCTTCGCCCGATCGCCTGCTGCAGGGCCGCCTGTTCTCCTATGCCGATACCCAGCGTTATCGCATCGGCGCAAACTATCAGTCCCTGCCGATCAACGCGCCCAAGGTCCCGGTCTACAACAATACCCAGGACGGCAGCCTGAACTTCGTCGCCAAGACTGGTGATGTGAACTACCAGCCGTCCCGGCGGAGCGGCGACAACGCCTATGCCGACAACAATGCAAATCGGCAGAGCCGCTACGCTCTGGAGGGCCTGACGCAGCAACTGGCCATCAAGAAGTCCCAGCCCTTCAAACAGGCGGGCGAGGCTTATCGCGCCTTCACGCCCGAGCAACGGGCCAACCTGATCTCGAACCTGGCCGGCGATCTGGGGCGGGTGAGCGACCAGGAGATCAAGGAGATCATGGTCAGTCATTTCTACGCGGCGGACCATGAGTTCGGCGAGCGTCTCGCGAAAGCCGTCGACGTCAGTCTCGAGCGGGTGAAGCAGGCCAGCCTGCAGTAACCGCCGAGGTTCCGTCGGGGTCCGGGAAACGGTGGTCCGGACCCCGCGGAATTCGCAACAACAGCCTCAACCCGACTGAAAGGTCATCGGCCATGCAAGCCTTCAAGCCGTTCCTGATTGCACTGCTTCTTTCCACTTCGACCCTGTCAGCCAAGGTTCATGCGGAGAGCCCGCGTTTTACCGCCGAGCAGATTTCCGCCATCTATTTCGATGCCGCACGCAGCGGCCGAAGCGACATCCTGGCCGACCTCCTGAAGGCCGGCGCCGACATAGAGGCGCGGAACGAGGCCGGCTATACCGCTTTCGTCCTGGCCGCCTACAACGGGCAGATTGAAACGGTCGACTTTCTGGCCGAACAGGGGGCCGATAGCTGTGCCGCCGATCACCGCGGAAACACCGCGCAGATGGGCGCGGCCTTCAAGGGCGACGACCGCATGGCCGCCCGCCTGCTGGAGAGCGGTTGCGACGTGAACGCGACCAACGCTTCAGGGCAGACAGCGCTGATGATGGCAGCCCTCTTCGGTCGCGAGGAGCAGGTGGAACTGCTGCTGGCTAAGGGCGCGGATCTCGGGATCCGTGATGTGGCCGGCAACACCGCCGTCAGTCTGGCCGCGCAGCAGGGGAACAGGCAAATGGCTGCGCGCCTGACTGCGGCTCAAAACTAAACCGAGCATCGCTTGATTTGAAGGATCGGCCTCACGCGGCTAGGCCATCGCTGAACCAACTCCAGAGCCCAAACCTCTATCGTCTGAGCCCTTGTACAGCTCTGGCAGCAGGAAAAAGTTCACGATTTGTTCCATTTTTCTGTTGAACCTATGGTGGTGTTTTGGCAAGCTTAAGTGCAACTTTTGACGCGGGCTTGGGGAGTGCCGTTATGGATGAAGAGAAATCGCGTGAGGCGTCGCAGCGCAAGGCGCGCTCGGAAGCGATCCTGAAGAGCGAAGGTTTGCCGATCAATCCAGGCCTGCCGGTGATCGGCCTGGACGAAGGGGCGGGACCCCGGCCGCTTGAGGAGATCTGCTACCGGGCGCTGAGCCTGCTGCCGGTCGCGGGGCGGGGCTGCGGCCTGGAACCTGACGACGAAGCCGCGATGATCGAGAACCACGATCTGCGCAGGCACTTCACGCCGGCGGAGCGAGCCTATATCGCCGATCCTGAGCCGGCGGAACAGGCGAGGGTTCAGTTCTGCTGGCGCTTCGAGTCAGCCTGGGTCCTGCTATGGGCGCTCGGCTATGTTGAAGAGGGCCTGGCGCCGCCGCGGGCGGTCTGTGACGTACAGCGCGCCTATGACACCGCCTTTTCACGACCCGGCGCGGCTTTTGTCAAAGAGGCCAGGCCGCTGCCCTTCTCGGATGTTCTGGATCAGGCGGATCTGGCCTACCGCACTCACTGGGCAGTGCGCCAGCTCTGGCTGACGGGCGAAGGCCTGCCCGAAGGGGTCAATCCCAGCATCGTCTACGAAAGACACTATGCTCTTACCTGGCTGACAGAAGGTGGCCTGGCCTGGGACGAGGTGGAAACCGATAGCTGATTCAGGCGACCTGCTCAGCGGATCAGCCGGGTGATCCAAACCGGGCGGCGGACGGCCAAACCAAGGGCGGCCAGGCCTAGAAACAGCAGTGCCAGACTCGAACCGCCGGCGATGCCAGCACTCCGGCTTTCGGGATAAGGCATGATCTTGGGGGCATAGAAATCCGCCAGAGAGCCGCAGAAGAAGACACCCTTTTGTTCCTGCGGCAGCCAGCCTGCCTGTTGCGTGCAAGGGTCGCTGCTGGCGATGATGGTGGCTTCGTACTGGCGCAGGGACGTGGCAGTGGGCCGGATTGATCTTAGTGTCGGACTCTCGGGACTCTTCTCTTTGCTTCGCAACACAACGGCTTCATTCGGCGGCAGCGGACCTGCGTCCTGAATGAGGACCGCGCGCGCCGTGGAGGCTTGTGCCGCGAGTGAAAGACCAAACAGGAGAAAGGCGACGAAAAGGCGGGGTCTCGACAAGTGGGAGCCTTTGCGGAAGCAGACAGGACCATGAGGTGCCGCTTGCCGGCACCGCTTCTTGCAAAGAAGGAAGCATTTTCCTTGCCCGGGAAACAGTTGGGGATTTCCCCTACTTTAGAAATGGCTTGAAGACCGGAGGCCGCAGACGTGTGGTATCGAAGCCTGCGATGGCCGGGACGCACGGGCGGGTTCGGGGTAACAGGCCGGTTCAGATCGCCTGCGCGGTAACGCCGGTGCCCTGCTCCTGCTGGTGCTTCACCACGAAGTCGAAGAACTCTTCCGCCGGCAAGGGACGGGCAAAGTAATAGCCCTGGGCTTCGTCGCACTCCTCCGCCTGCAGGAAGGCCAGGGTCTCGCTGTCCTCGACCCCCTCGGCAATGACATGCAGATCGAGGTTCTTGGCCAGGCCGATGATGGTGCGTGCGATCGCCGCGTCGTCCCGGTCCGTCATCAGGTCACGGACGAAGGACTGGTCGATCTTGAGGCGGTCGATGGGCAACTGCTTCAGATAGCTCATCGAGGAGTAGCCGGTCCCGAAGTCGTCGATGGCCAGGGCGATCCCCATATCGTGCAGGCGCTTCATGACCGCGATCACCAGATCGACCTCATTCATGGTGGCGCTTTCGGTGAGTTCAAGTTCCAGCAGCTTGGGATCCAGCCCGGTCCGGGCCAGCACTTCCTGCACCGAGTCGACGAAATCCGGCTGATCGAATTCGATGGCGGAGACATTGACGGCGATCCGGATCGGCGCCATGCCCGCCTTCTGCCAGGCCAGGCTCATATCACAGGCGGTCTGCAGGATGCGGCGGCCGATGGGGATGATGAGGCCGGACTGCTCCGCGACCGGGATGAACTCGCCGGGAGAGACATGGCTGCCATCCGCCCGGCGCCAGCGCAGCAACAGCTCGGCGCCGATAATGTCGCCGGACTGTACGTCGTACTGCGGCTGGAAGCAGGGAAAGAGCTCATCGTTTTCCAGGGCGGCGCGCAGATCGCGCGTCATCTGGATCCGCTGGACGACCTCGGCTTCCATGTTCTGCGAGTAATAGCGGTAGGTCCGCCGGCCTTCTTTCTTGGCTTGGTCCAGCGCCAGATCGGCGTGCTTCAGCAGGGAGCTGGAATCGCTGCCGTCCTTTGGATAGATCGAGATCCCGAGACTGCCGGAGAGGGTCAGGGCCTGGTCTTCCCACTGGATCGGCTCTTCCACCGCGGCGATGATCTTGCGGACGGATTCCGAGGCGGCCTCCTGCTCGTGCTCGGGGTCTCCCAGCTCGCAGATCATCACGCCGAACTCGTCTTCGCTGATCCGGGCGACCAGCATATCGTGTCCCTTGATCTCCGAAAGGCGCCGGCCGAGCGTGCGCAGCAGCTCGTCTCCCGCGTCGTGGCCCAGGGCATTGTTGACATCCCGGAAATGGTCGAGGTCCAGCAGCATCACCGCGATCATCAGGCCGGGTTCGCTCTTGGCGCGCGCGATCTCGCTTTCCAGCCGTTCGCGGAAGGAGGCTCTGTTCGGCAGGTCGGTGAGAGCGTCGTAGTAGGCGAGCGCATGAACCTGCCGGCCCAGGGCTTCGCGTTCCTCATCGTGTTGCTGGAAGGCGTGGAAGGCATTCCAAAGCTGTTTGACTTCCTCGGTCTGCTCGCTGTCCGGCAGACGGAAGTCGCGCTTGCCGGTCGCCAGCTTCAAGAGGGCCTGCGACATGTCGTTGAGCGGCTTGGCCACGGTGCGGGCATTGAGGCCGTTGATGAAGGCGAGGAAGGCGCCGCCGATCGAGAGGGCCACGATCAGGCCGATGCTCAAGCTCGTGCCGCGGGCCAATTGCGCGCCGACGTCCGACTGTACTTCCAGCACGCCGCGGACATCGCCCAGGCTCCAGTCATGACGCGGCGAGTCCGGGTGGCTGTTGTGACAGCCGACACAGGACTCCGCGGTCATGCGGTCCGCGATGGCCACGCGTACGACATCCCGGCCGTTCTTCTGATCGATGCTGACCAGGACGTCGTCCGGTTTTGCCGTCAGGGCATCCCAGGCCTGCTGCTGAAAGCTGTCCAGCGGCTGTTGTTCGCGGGAGATGAAGGGCAGGGGGCTGACAAGGCTGATGACGACATCGTCGCTGCCGCGCTGGCTGGTCATTTCCTTCAGGAAGGTGGCCGGCGAGGGGATGGAAGAGTCGCTGCCCAGGTGCATGTGCGAGACCTCGACATCTCCGTTGGCGAGGACCTCGTTGACGACGTAGGTATTGTAGTAGTCGCGGATGCTTCGATAGTCCCGCGCGACCTGCAGTGCATTCTCCCTGGCCGTGATCTTGATGTTCCATTCGACGGCCTTGGGCAAGGCGAAGAGCAGCAGAAGAATGCCGACGACCAACATCATCGGCACGGGCAAGGTCATCCGCCAAAAGAGACGGTTCAGAGACTGAGGCATAGGGACACCGGACTTTTCCTGCAGGTCGTTCCAGAATAGGGCCCGGTCGTTAATCTTCTCTGAAGCCGGCGACGGGGCTGGAAATACCGAGAGTCGTAAAAATCCTTTGTAAAGAGCCAGATAGCATGCTTTAAATTGGAACAAAATAAGAACATTGGTTTTTTGAGATCGAGGAGCAGTATGAAAATCGACTATCTGGAGATGCCGTCGACAAATTTCGCGGCAACCCGGCGCTTTTATGAAGCCGCCTTCGGCTGGTGCTTCGAGGCATGGGGTGATGATTATCTGGCCTTTTCCAACGCCGGCCTGGAAGGCGGATTTCGCAAGGTGGAGACGCCAGCCCCGCGCGGCGGCAGCCTGGTGATCCTCTATGCCGATGATCTGGAAGCAGCGGAGAAAACCGTGACGGGTGCCGGTGGCGAAGTCATCGAGCGCCACGACTTTCCGGGCGGCCGGCGGTTTCACTTCACGGATCCCAGCGGTAACGAACTCGCTGTCTGGACGAAATCGGATCCGGGCGAGAGCGACCCTGCCTGAGTGATCCGGCGCGAGCGGAGGTCCCGGTTACCTGGCAGCGCTCGTGAGCTCGGGAGCGATCTGGTCCCAGGGCTGGGCCGCTTCCTCGAATATCACGAACTGCGGCGCAAAATCGGCGGGATCGTCCAGGGTCGCGACGTGGATATAGAGACGATCCGGAAAGCGGGCCGTCCGGCTGAGGATCGGGGAGCCGCAGTTAGGGCAAAAGCCGGAGAAGGTCGCGGCGCCGCTGTCGGAAAGCTGCTCGTATAGCCGGACCTCCCCGGCCAGATCGATGTCCTCGCAGTTGACGGCGAAGGCCGAGGCATGGCCGCCGCCGGTCGCACGCTGGCACTTACGGCAATGGCAGTGAAAGGCGAATTCGATGGGCCCGCGGGTCCGGTAGCGCACGGCGCCGCAGGCGCAGCCTCCCGTCCTTTCCTGCCTGTCAGCCCTGGTGTTATCGGCTTGTATCTGCTGCCGGGTCATTGTGTCCCCTCCCGCTCCGTGAAGAATAGTTCGAGACTGTCCAGGCCGCCCGTCCATCCCCGGGTCAAAGCCTTGCGGGCGGTGTCGGAGACAAGCTTCTCATGGGTCACGGTGACCCTGGTGCCCTCCGCAGAAGGAAGACACTCGACCGTGACCAGAGTCGGATTTCCTTCGAGATCGCGCCATCCCTCGACCTGCTCTTCCGAAGCCCAGGTGAAGACCAGTTTCTGTGGAGGCTCGATGACCAGGAAGGTTCCGAAGTGGTGGTGGCCTGTTCCGCTTTCACCCTGCATCAGAAAGCGCCAGTCACCGCCGACGCGCAGGTCGTGCGTCAGTATCTTTGCATGGAAGCCCGGCGGGCCGAACCACTGGCGCAGCGAGTCGGGATTGACCCAGGCGTCGAAGACCGTCTCGGGCGGCAGGCTGTAACTGCGCCGGGCGACGACGCGCTGCTCAGGATCGGGAGTGATTGCTGTCGGGTCATGTTTTTCCATCGCCCGCCTCCCGCACCTGATGGCCCGCCAGGAAATCCCCCAGTGCGTCCAGTTTCTGGTCCCAGAATCGCTGATAGCCGAACAGCCATCCGGCGGCCTGGCGAAGCGGTGCGGCTTCCAGCCGGCAACGGATGGACTTGCCTTCCCGGGTCCGGCTCATAAGTCCCGCATCCGCCAGCACATGGATGTGTCTCGAGATCGCCGCCAAAGACATGTCGTAAGGTGCTGCGATCTCGGTCACTGTGGCATCCCCCTGCGCAAGCTGCGCCAGGATCGCGCGGCGGGTGGGGTCCGCCAGCGCGCCGAAGACTGCATCCATGTCGGATCGTGACTGCCGTACCATTCGCGTCTCTGACTCATTTATTCAACATATTTATTGAATATCAGGGTTTGCGACTTTATTCAATAAATATGTTGAATGAAGTCGCAGCACAGTTTCGTTGTTGCTGGCAAGACAGGGCGTCTGACGGAAGGCAATCACTGAACAGACTAAGACGTGATCAATCCCAACCTGCTCTCGCGATCACATCCCTTTCGATGGACGGCGCAGGTTTCTGTCAGTAGGTTGGGACCTCGTTGGATGGCAGCCGGGCGTTCGCCTGTTCATTGGCTGAAAAGATCAAGAGGAACAATGGCAGTGAGTGATAAGGAAGCTGCGGAGATCGGTCTGATCGGTCTCGGCACGATGGGGGCGAACCTTGCGCTGAACATCGCGGAAAAGGGTTTCAGGGTTGCCGTCTTCAATCGGACGCTCGAAACCACCCGGCGGTTTCACGCCGGGGCAGGCGATCTCGCCCAGAGGCTCGTGCCCAGCGAAAGCCTGGAGGCTTTCGTGGCTTCCATCGCGGAACCACGGGCGGTCATTCTGATGCTGCCAGCCGGAGAGGTCCTCGATCAGCAGATCGCTGTTTTGCGGGAGATGATGGGGCCTGACGACCTGATCATCGATGCCGGTAACGCGAATTTTCACGACACCAATCGCCGGACCACCGAGGCCGCTGCGGCTGGCGTTCCCTACCTGGGGATCGGCGTTTCGGGCGGTGAGGAAGGTGCCCGCCACGGACCCGCCATCATGGGCGGCGGCGCGCGTTCCTCCTGGGAGCGGGTGGCGCACATCCTGGAGGCGATCGCCGCCAAGCACGAAACACAACCCTGCGCGCAATGGATGGGCGAGGGCGGCGCCGGGCACTTCGTAAAGACCGTACACAACGGTATCGAATATGCCGACATGCAGATGATTGCCGAAGTCTACGGCATTCTGCGCGACGGGTTGGGCATGAGCGCATCGGCGGCCGGCGATGTCTTCGCCCGCTGGAACGAAGGCCCGCTGAAGTCCTATCTGATCGAGATCTCCGCCGAGGTCGCCCGGACCACGGACCCGCGCAGCGGCCAGCCGCTGCTGGACATCATCCTGGATCGCGCCGGCCAGAAGGGGACCGGCCGCTGGACCGCCATCGAGGCTCTGCATCTGGCCGCGCCGGCGACGGTGATCGAGGCGGCCGTCGCCGCCCGCAATCTTTCCTCGCGGCTCGATGAGCGGATTGCAGGTGAAGCCCTGTTCGGGGCGGCACCGGAAAGACTCGAAGGTGGCGCGCTGACGATCGAGGCGCTTGAAAACGCGCTGATGGCCGGAAAGATCGTCTGCTATGCCCAGGGTTTCGGCCTTCTGGCGGCGGCCTCGGAATCTTACGGCTGGTCGCTGCCGCTGCCTGAGATCGCCCGGGTCTGGCGGGCCGGCTGCATCATTCGCTCCAGCATGCTGAATGACATGGCGGAGGCCCTGACCGAAAACCCGGCTCTGAATCTGATGTTCTCCGGCTTCTTCGCCGCCCGCATGAAGTCCAGCGAAGCGGCCCTTCGCCAGGTGGTCGCGACCGCGGCGCTGCACGGCCTGCCGGCGCCGGCCCTCTCCGCCGGACTGGCCTATTTCGACATGATGCGCACGCGCCGCTCCACCGCGAATATGATCCAGGGACAGAGGGACTTTTTCGGTGCGCACAGCTTCGAGCGCCTCGACGATGAAGGTGCGCACCACGGGCCATGGCATAAGGACTGAAGAGTCAGGAGCTCGGGGTTCGGTTACGAAGCCTTTTGGCCGTAGGCGAAAAAGGCGTCCCTGATTTCCTCGAGGATGACGGGATCGTCGATCGCGGCGGGCATCTTCCAGTCTTCGGCGTTGGCGATTTTCTGCATGGTGCCGCGCAGGATCTTTCCCGAGCGCGTCTTGGGTAGCCGCTGGATCTGGATGGCCGATTTGAAAGCGGCGACCGGCCCGATCTTCTGGCGGACCAGCGTCACCAGTTCCCGTTCCAGGTCCAGCGCGTCCCGTCCCGCGCCGTCGTTGGGCACGAAGAAGCCGACCGGCACCTCGCCCTTCAGGCTGTCCGCCACGCCGATGACCGCGCATTCAGCGATATCCGCGTGGGCGGCAATCACCTCTTCCATGGCGCCGGTGGAGAGCCTGTGCCCCGCCACGTTGATGATGTCGTCGGTGCGCGCCATGATGAAGACGTAGCCGTCCTCGTCGATGATGCCCGCGTCCGAGGTCGCGTAGTAGCCGGGAAACTCCTCGAAATAGGCGCTGCGATAGCGCTCTTCCGCGTTCCAGAGGGTCGGGAAGCAGGAGGGCGGCAGCGGCAGCTTGATCACGATGTTGCCGAGGCTTCCGGCCGGCACCGCGTTCCCCTCATCATCCACTACGGCGACGTCGTAGCCCGGCATGGGCACCGAGGGCGAACCCGGCTTCACGGGCAACTGCCCGAGGCCGACCGGGTTGCCGGCGATCGCCCAGCCGGTCTCGGTCTGCCACCAGTGATCGATGACGGGGCGTTCGAGCTTTTCCTCCGCCCACTTGATGGTGTCCGGGTCGGCTCGTTCGCCGGCCAGGAACAGGGTCCGGAAGTGCGAAAGGTCATAGTTGGGGATCAGGGCGCCCGCCGGGTCTTCCTTCTTTACCGCGCGGAAGGCTGTGGGGGCCGTGAAGAGCGCCGCCACCTTGTGATCCTGAATGACCCGCCAGAAGGCACCCGCATCGGGCGTACCGACCGGCTTGCCTTCGTAGAGCACCGTGGCGCAGCCATGGAGCAGTGGCCCGTAGCAGATGTAGGAGTGACCGACCACCCAGCCCACGTCGGAGGCTGCCCAGAAGACCTCTCCCGGTTTGAGGCCGTAGTGGTGTTCCATGGTCCACTTCAGTCCGACCATATGGCCGCCGTTGTCACGGACGACGCCCTTGGGTTGGCCGGTCGTGCCTGAAGTATAGAGGATGTAGAGTGGATCGGTTGCGGCGACGGGGACACAGTCGGCGGTGCTGCCATCTGCGCGGGCGGTGGCCATGGCTTCGGCGTAATCCTGATCCCGCCCCATGATCAGGTCGCAGCGCATGACATCGCGCTGCAGGATGAGGCAGCTTTCCGGCTTATGGCGCGCGCTGTTGATCGCCTCGTCGAGCAGCGGTTTGTAGGCCACGATGCGGCCTGGTTCGATGCCGCAGGAAGCCGAGATGATCATCTTAGGCGCGGCGTCGTCGATGCGCGTCGCCAGTTCATTGGCGGCGAAACCACCGAACACCACGGAATGGATCGCACCCAGGCGGGCGCAGGCGAGCATGGCGAAGATCGCCTCCGGCACCATGGGCATGTAGATGATCACGCGGTCGCCCTTGGCGATTCCCTGTGCGCGCATGACGCCGGCCAGCGTCGCGACCTCGCTCTGCAGTTCGGTAAAGCTGTAGGTTCTTTGCTGCGCGGTGACCGGACTGTCGTAGATCAGGGCCGCGCGGCTGCCATGGCCGGCTTCCACATGCCGGTCCACGCAGTTGTAACAGGTGTTGCAGGTCGCGCCTTCGAACCAGCGGCCGTATACGCCATGATCCGGGTTGAAAGCCTTATCCCAGGGCGTGAACCAGTCGATTTCGCGTGCGGCCTCCGCCCAGAAGCCTTCCGGATCTTTCCGCCAGGAGTCGTAGACCTCGTAGTAGCGCGATGCCATGGCGTTCCTCTAACAGGTATAATTCATGCCGAGGCGGCCGCCGTCGACGTAGATGGTTTCACCGGTGACATAGCTGGCCTTGTCGCTGGCCAGGAAAGCGACCACCTCGCCGATCTCTCGCGGTGTGCCGACCCTTTGCAGGGGCGTGCGCGACATCACCATCTTCATCGCCTCCGGATTTGCGTTCACGCCGGCCATCATTTCGGTGTCGATGGAACCGGGCCCCACCGCGTTGACGCGGATGCCGTGGGGCGCCAGCGCCAGGGCCGCGGCCTTGGTCAACTGCATCACACCGCCTTTCGAGGCACAGTAGGCGGCGATGCTCGGGATCGCAACCTGGGCATTGATCGACGACATATTGACGATCGAGCCCTTGATACCCTGCGCGACCATGCTCTTCGCCGCCCGCTGGAGCGCCAGGAACGTACCGGTCAGATTGACGTTCAGGACCGACTGGAATTCCTCGAGAGAGGTCTCGAGAAAATTGCCGGGACGGGCGATGCCGGCGTTGTTGACCAGGATCGACAGTGGGCCGCAATCGCGTTCAATGCGATCGAACAGCGCCGAGATCTGCGCTGGATCTCCCATGTCGCAGGCGATTCCCAGCGTGTCCCCACCGAGATTCTCCGCGGCGACTTCGACGCCCTCGCCGTTGATGTCAGCCAGGACGATCCTCGCACCGCTTTCGGCAATGGCCTCGGCGCAGGCGTATCCGATGCCCTGGGCACCGCCGGTTACCAGTGCGACTGCTTGACTTGACATTCGGTTCCTCTCTGCGAGCGACTTTTTTTGGGGCGTCAAAGACTGCCGATCAGTTGGTTGGCTTTGAAGGCCGTTTCATAGAGGCGCGACATGACCGGCGCGGAGGCCACCGGTTTCAGGTCCGTGATCGGCAGCGGCAGGCTATCTTCATCGCCTTCGGTCAGGAAGCTCGCGATGGCCCGGCCGAACATGGTGCCGGGCGTGATGCCGCGGCCGTTGTAGCCGATCGGGGTATAGAGGCCCTCGGCCAGCCGATGGATGCGCGGCAGATGATCGTCGGTCATGGCAATCTGTCCGTGCCAGGACTCTTCCCATTCGACCGGGCCGAGATCGGGAAAGAGGCGCTGCAGGCGCCGTGTTGCCCAGCGCTGGGACAGGCCCTTTTTGCCGCCGATCAGTTTACCCATGCTGCCGATAATGATGCGGCCGAAAGCGTCGCGCCGCAGGGAGAACATGATTTGCCCTGTATCCCAGAGGCCCTGTCCTTCTTTGAGAATGGACTGTGCGCGCTCGCCGAGGGGTTTGGTGGCGAGCTGGAAATAGTGGATCTGCGTGAAGACCCGTTTCAGATCCGGCCAGAGGCTGTCGGTGTAGGCATTGGTGGCCAGGACCACGGAATTGGCGGTCACCTTGCCGCGCGGTGTTTCCAGGATCCACTTGCCCTCCCGGCGCTGCAGCTTCGTAACCGTCACGCCGGTGTGCAACTTGGCGCCGGCGCCGATGGCGGCCCGCGCCAGACCGCGGACATAGCCCATGGGGTTGATCGTCCCGGCGCGATGGTCCAGCAGTCCCCCGAAAAAGGCGCGTGTGCCGATCTTCTCTTCGGCTTTTTCTTTGCTGAGCAGATCGACGGGAGCGCCCAGCCGGTGCCATTCCTCTGCGCGCCGTGCGAGGTCCTCGAAGCCCTTTGGGGAATGGGCGGCGTGGATGGTGCCGCTTCGGGTCGCCTCGCAACGGATCTGATGCCGTTCGATGAGCGAAAAGACGTAGTCGGGCGCATCGCCGAGGAGCTTGATAAGGCCGGAGCCCTTCTTCTCGCCCAGCCGGGTGCGCACGTCCTGCGGCGGCAGCCAGAGACCGGCGTTGACCAGGCCGACGTTTCGACCCGAGCCGCCGAAGCCGATCGTCTTTGCCTCCAGAACATGACAGTCGACGCCGCGCTCGGCCAAGTGCAGGGCGGTCGAAAGGCCGGTGAAGCCGCCGCCGACAATGGCCACCTCGGTCGAGACGTCGCCCGACAGCGGCACCTCGATCGGCCGCTCCTCGGCCGATCTGTCCCACAGCGAAATGGCCAGGTTCTCTTGGGCGGACATGAAGCTTCTTTCCGGGTTATCCTTGTCGTGCCGACGCGAGTCTTCCGATGCTCGCGGCAGCGGTGATGCCTGTCCCGACCTTGTCGCAATCGGCGATTTGTGTCAATATAAAGAATAAATGTTCTGTATATCAGCACGAAAGAGAGTCATGAAAGAACTTAAGATATCCTCGGCAGAGATGGTCAGCGCGGCCCGGGCGCGCATCGCGGAGGTCGAGACCCAGGATGCGATCGCGATGGTCGGGGCGGAAGACGTGGTCTTCGTCGATCTGCGCGACGTGCGCGAGCGTCAGCGCTCAGGTTTCATCCCCGGCAGCTTTCATTGCCCGCGCGGCATGGCCGAGTTCTGGGTCGATCCGAAGAGTCCTTACTTCAAGGAGATCTTCGGCCAGGACAAAAAGTTCGTCTTCCACTGCGCCTCCGGCTGGCGCTCCGCGCTGACGGTTGCGACCCTGAACGACATGGGCTTCGAAGCGGCGCACCTGAAAGAGGGCTTTTCGACCTGGGAAGAGGCTGGCGGTCCGGTCGAACGGCTCGAGCCTAAGAAAGACTAGAGACGTTAACTGCGTGCCACGGTCTGGGAAACCTCGGCGGCCGCTTTGACGACGGCCTGACAGATCTCATCCGCCCGGTTCCCGCTGAGATTAACGTCGGGAACGGAGACGCCGATGGCGGCGATCGCTTCGCCGCTCGGCGCGTGTATGGCCGCACCAAAACTGAATATCCGTTCCCGGTATTCGCCGACGTCCACCGCGTAGCCACGTTTTTTGGTCTCGGCGATATCCGTGTCCAGCTTCTTGATCGAGGTGATGGTCTTGGAGGTGAACTTGACCAGGTGGTCCTTGATCTGATCGCGCAGCAGGTCGTAGTTCTCGGCCAGCAAGGCCTTGCCGGTTCCCACGCAGTGGATCGGCGCGCTGCCGCCCTTGGGGGTGAAAGAGCGGATCGGCTGGGTGCTTTCCACCTTGTCGATGTAGATCACGGAGAGCCCGTCCGGAACAGCTAGGTAGATCGCCTCGCCGGTGGCGCGCGACAGGGCGCGCATCTGCGGCGCCGCCAGTTCCGGCAGGTTCAGGTTGCCGATCACCTGCTGGCCGATCTGCCAGGCCTTCATGGTGGCGAAATAGGCTTTGCTTTCCGATGGCTTCACGTAACCGAGGGTGGTCAGCGACTGCAGCAGGCGGAAGGTATTCGATTTGCTCAGCTCAAGCTCCCGGGAGAGCTCGGTGACTCCTTTGCCCTGCGGCGACCTGGCGAGCGTTTCCAGAATGCTGAGGCCCTTCGCCAGCGTGGAATCGACTTTGACCTTCCGGACTTTTTCGGGCTGCTCGCTCAAGTTGGGGCCTTCACTGGGTTTGCTGTTACTGGGTTTGCTGTTCTGGCCATGATGTAACAGCCCTGCGCGCGGCACGCAATCTCACGTCAGTTGCCGTTCTCTGGCAGGGGCGGCTCAAAGGCCGTAACGGGCGGCGGCACGCCCTCGAACCTCTCGATCTCCACCAGTGCGCTCTGGGCCGCCGGTCCCTGGGACAGTTTCGATGTGCGCAGATCGTGGGTCAGGACGTTGGGATTGCCGTGCAGGTCGCGCTGCTCCGGATGCGTGAAATCCGGATTGAACCAGGCGCCGGTCCAGAGGAACACGACCTTTTCACGAATGTCCACCGTTACCACCGCCCCGGCCAGACACTGACCGCGGTCGTTGTAGACGCAGACCACATCCCCGTCGGCGATGCCGCGCGCGGCGGCATCTTTCGGATGTATCAGCAGGGGCTCCCGGCCCTGCACCTTTTTACTTCTGCTGAAGGCGCCGTTGTCGAACTGGCTGTGGAGACGGGTTTCCGGCTGACCGGAAACCAGGTGCAGGGGATAACGTGCCGCCTTTTCAGCACCCAGCCACTCGCGCGGGGGCAGCCAGGCCGCGTGCCCTGGACAATCATCGTAACCGAAACCGGAGATGACTTTGGAGAAGAGCTCGATCTTCCCACTGGGGGTCTTCAAGGGATTGCGGACGGGATCCTGCCTGAAGTCGCTCAGGAAGACGGCATCGGGCGCGGGGTCGTCGAAGGTGATGATGTCGCCGGAGAGAAAAGTATCGAGTTCGGGCAGTTCGTAGCCGTGAGATCCCGCCGTTGCTTTTAACTGCTGCCACATCTCCTCCAGCCATTGCCGGTCGCTCTTACCGCCACTGAAGGTCTCGCCGAGGCCAAGCCGCCGCTCCAGCTCCGAATAGATCGCGAACTCATCCCGGGCCTCGCCGAGCGGCGCCACCGCCCGAGGCATCGGGATGAGGGCGCGATCCTGGGTGCCGGCGCCGATGTCGCTACGCTCGAGTGCCGAAGTCACCGGCAGGACGATGTCCGCATGGCGCGCGGTCGCCGTCCAGTTGATCTCGTTGACGATAATGGTCTCGGGTTTCTGAAAGGCCCGGCGCAGGCGGTTGAGATCCTGGTGGTGATGGAAGGGGTTGCCGCCGGCCCACCAGACCAGCCGGATATCGGGATAACGCCGGGTCTCACCGTTGAAGCTATAGGGCTCTCCGGGCTTCAGCAGCATGTCCGCGACGGCGGCGACGGGAATGTAGTCATCGATGGGGTAGGCGCCCATCGGAAAGGAGGGCCAGCGCATGGGCCGGTCGACGGTGCCGATGCTCGAGTCGGCGCCATAACCGATGCCATAGCCGCCGCCGGGCAGGCCGATCTGTCCCAGCATCGCCGCCAGGGTCACCGTCATCCAGAGTGGCTGCTCGCCATAGTCCGCGCGTTGCAGGCTGGCCGAGGCGCAGATCAGGGTGCGCTGAGCGGCCATGTCCCTGGCGAGCCGTCGAATGCGCTCGGCAGGAATGCCGGAACGTTCCACCGCCCAGTCGGCATCCTTGACGATGCCGTCCTCCGCACCGGTGAGATATGCGGCGACCTTCTCGAAGCCGACCGTGTAGCGTTCGAGGAAAGCGACGTCGTGAAGGTCTTCGGTGATTAGCGTATGAGCCAGGCCCATCATGATGGCGCTGTCCGAACCTGGGCGCGGCGCAAGCCACTCCGCATTCAGCTCAGCAACGGCATCCGTCCGCAGGGGACTGAAGTTCACGAAGCGAACGCCGGCCTCCGCGCAGGCCAGCAGATCGCCGCGCAGCTTGTGCTGGGCGATGCCGCCGCCGGCGACCTGGGCATTGCGCAGGGGGATGCCGCCGAACATCACGACCAGACGGCCTTCTTTTTTCACCGTCGTCCAGCGGGTCGCCTGCTTCACGTGCTCCCGGAAGTTGCCGACGATATGCGGCATCAGCACAAGCGCGGCGTGATAGCTGTAGTTGCCTTCGGAGCGCACGAAGCCGCCGGCGGCATTGAGGAAGCGCTTAAGCTGGCTTTGGGCGTGGTGGAAGCGCCCGGCGCTCGCCCAGCCGTAGGAACCGCCGTAGATGGCTTCGTTGCCGAAGCTGCTGCGAACCCGCTCGATCTCGGCAGAGACCAGAGTAAGCGCCTGATCCCAGCTCACCGATACGAAGGCCTCTTCGCCGCGCGCTGGCAGCGCCCCCGCAGGACCCTTCTCGAGATAGCTCTTGCGGACCGCCGGACGGCGGACGCGGGTGCGCCCCTGCACCCCGTCTACGATGTTCTCGTTGATACGGGAAGGGTCCGGGTCGCCCGGATGCGGAGCGACAGAGGTCAGGATTCCGTCTTCGATCTCGGCAACGCCTGCGCCCCAGTGGCTGGCGGTCACTTGGCGGACTTTAGCGGAGCCTGATCCTGTCGACATAACTGGCTTTCGTGCTGGTATACAGAACAATTATATCATATATTGACACAATAAGGTGCGACTGTCACCTTTGTCCGCAGCCCACATCGCATGAGAAGACCATGCCCCCAGGCAAGACGAAGCTGACCAACGCGCTGACGCACCTCGGACGCAATCCTGCCATCAGCGGACGGGCTGTCAATCTGCCTATCTACCAGAGTTCCACCATGCTGTTCGAGACTCTGGCCGAATTCGAGCAGGCCCGGGAAGAGCGTTACGAGCAGGGTGTGCTCTATTACGGGCGTTATGGCAATCCGGCGAGTTTCGAGCTCGAGGCCATGATGGCGGCGCTGGAAGGGGGTGATGGCTGCATATCCCTGTCTTCCGGTCTGACGGCGGTCACCGTGGCGATCATGGCGGCGGCGAAGGCCGGCAGCCACGTTCTGGTGGCCGACAATGTCTACGGGCCGACCCGCATGTTCTGCGACAATGTGCTGACGCGCTACGGCGTCGAGGTGACCTACTTCGATCCCATGATCGGCGCCGGCGTCTCAGATCTCATGAGGGACAACACGTCCGCTGTGATGTTCGAGGCGCCCGGGTCCGGGACCTTCGAAGTGCCCGACATTCCCGCGATTGCCAGCGCCGCGCGGGCGCGCGGCGCCTTGTCCCTGCTGGATGCCACCTGGGCGACGCCGGTCTTCTGCCGCCCGCTCGCGCTGGGCGTCGACGTGGTCGTGCATTCCGGCTCGAAGTACATCAGCGGGCATGCGGATGCGATGATCGGCTTCATCGTCTGCCGGGCGGCGCACTACGATGAAATGCGCAGAATGGCCCTGGCCTTTGGCGACCGGGCCGGCGCGAACGATATCTTTCTGGCGCTGCGCGGTCTGCGGACCCTCGAACTGCGGATGCGCCGTCATCATGACAGCGGTATGAAGGTCGCCGCCTGGCTGGCTGAGCAGCCGACGGTCGCGCGGATCCTGCACCCGGCTTTTAAAGATTGCCCCGGACACGATTTCTGGCGGCGCGATTTCTCCGGCGCGGGCGGTCTCTTTTCCGTTGTCCTGAAGCCGGCCGGCGAAGACCAAATCCGCGCCTTTGTCGACGGCCTGAAGATGTTTTCCGTGGGCCTGAGCTGGGGTGGCTTTGAAAGCCTCGCGCTGCCGGTCAATCCGAGTGCTTTCCGCACCGCGACCGAATGGTCGGCCGAGGGGCCTCTCATCCGTTTCAACATCGGACACGAAGATCCGGACAGCCTGATCGAGGACCTCGCGCAGGCCGCACGTCATCTTCTTCCCTAAACTGAGATCGCAGCTATGACCAACAAGATCGATCATTTCGCCATCGGCGCCGACAGCCTGGATCAGGGAGTCATGGCGCTGAAAGATCTTCTGGGCGTGGAAGTGCCGCGGGGTGGCAAGCACGACGCCATGAGCACCCACAACTGCGTCATGCAGGCGGGCAAGGAGAGCTTCCTGGAGATCATCGCGATCGACCCGGATGCCGGCGACCCCGGGCGTACGCGCTGGTTCACTTTGGATGACCCGGAGACGCGGGATCGCCTCCGGGACAAGCCGCGCGCCCTCTGCTGGGTGGTGGGCACCGAGGATCTCGACGGGATCATCGCGGCCAGCCCTGTTGATCTCGGTGAGGTGGTGACCTTCACCCGGGGTGAGCGCTCCTGGCGCCTGACCGTTCCCAAAGATGGATCTCTGCCTGAAGGCGGCCTGCTGCCCGCCTTTATCGAGTGGTCGCCCGGCGCGCACCCCAGTACCGCAATGCAGGACCTGGGTGTTGCCTTGTCTGGCATTTGCCTCTGCCATCCCGAACCAGCCAAACTCACGGCAATGCTCAAGACGCTGGGTGTCGATCACCTGGCCGAGGTCGCAGAGTCGGAAGAACCCTTCCTTGCCTTCGCTCTTTCCAAGCCTGACGGTAGTATCGTCGTCGTAAGTTAGTGCGACACCACGGCCATGCGGCGTTCCAGGTAGGCGCCGTACTGGCCGAGCGAGAAGATGAACAGCCAGTAGATCAGCCCGATGAAGGCGTAGACCTCGATGTAGTAGGGCGCCCATTCGCCTGTGCCGAAAGCCGTGTTGGCGGACGCCAGGATATCGAACAGCCCGATGATGATGACGATCGCGGTTTCCTTGAAGGTCATGACCACCATGTTGATGGTTCCAGGCAGGGCGTGGCGGAAGACCTGAGGTAAGAGGATCAGGGTCAGGATCTGCCAGGGCCGCAGACCGAGCGCGCGGCCGGCCTCAAGCTGGCCCTTGTGCAGGGCCTGAAACCCGCCGCGGAAGACCTCGGCCTGGTAGCAGGCGAAGAAGAGCGCGAAGGCGAGGATGACGCGCCAGATCTTGTCGCCCTGCAGCCAGCTCGGCAGCAGGATCGGCACCACCACCGCCGCCGTGAAGAGGGTCGTCAGCAGGGGCAGGGAGCGGATGAAATCGATCAGGATCGCGACACCGCCGCTGATCACCGGCAGTTTCGACCGCCGGGCCAGGGCCAGCGCCAGACCCAGGGGCATGCCGATCAGAACGACCGAGGAAAAAAGAAACAAGGTGAGCGAGAGACCACCCCACTGGTCCGTCGTCACCTGCTGCAGGCCCAACAGGCTGCCTTCCATCAACAGGTAATAGGTGCCGAAGCCGGCGATCCAGAGGCTGGTGAGGCGCTTCGCCGACCAGAAGAGAGGGATGCAGGAGAAGACGACGGTCGCGATGATCGCCACGCAGGCGAGAGTCGAGCGCCAGTGCAGTTCATACGGATAGAGGCCGAAGAGAATCAGCCTGTGGCGGGCGTCGATGACCGACCAGCAGGCGCCCCGCGCTTCGCGGCAGAGCGCGGCGTCTTCGGCCGACCAGACCGCGCCGAAAAAAGCCCAGTCGAGAACAACAAAAAGCCCGTAACCCAACAAACCCGCGCAGAGCAGCGTGAGGAGCGCATCGGGCAGCGAAGAGAAGAAACGCTGCCGCAGCGGCTTAACCAACAGATCGGACAGGGCGGTGCTCATGGTGCTGCTTCCTTACGATCTGGAGTGTCAGTTGGTGACCAACTGCAGGCGGCTGTTCAGGAGATTGACCAGTTGCGCCAGCGTAAAGTTGATCAGCAGGAAAGCCGCCATCAGCAGCCCGATCAGCTCGAGGGTCTGGCCCGACTGGGTGATGGAGGTCGAGACGATCATGAAGAGATCGCTGAAACCAATCGCCACGCCGATGGTGGTGGCCTTCATGAGGAAGATCCACTGATTGCCCAGCGGTGGGATGATCGAGCGCAGGGCCATGGGCAGCTTGATCTTGAACCAGATGACCGTCTCGGACAGGCCGAGCGCGCGGCCGGCCTCGATCAGTCCCTTGGGTACGGCCCGCAGGCCCCCTTTGACGACCTCGGCAATGTAGGCGGCGCCGTAGAGCACGATGGCGATGATCATGGCGACCAGCTCCACCGGAATGGCCATGCCGCCGACGAAGCGAAGACCCTTGAGGCTGGGCAGGGAGAGGAGGGCGCCGTCTGCTCCGGTGCCGAACTGCAAAAGCACCGCGGCCATCAGGCCGTTGGCGAGGAGCCAGAGCAGCAGACGCTTTGCGAAACCACCCTGGACGGCTTTCGTCACGACCACCGCCGAGACGACGGCGAAGGCGAAACCCGCGAGAGACAGGAGAGGCGGCAGGTTCAGGGCTGGCACGTAAAGGCCGCGGTTGGAGAGGAAGGCCAGATCGAGCAGGGCCATGGCCTGGCGCGGGCCCGGCATGTGGATCAGAACCGCGTACCAGAAGACCAGTTGCAGGATCAGCGGGATGTTGCGGAAGAGCTGCACGAAGATGCTGGCCGCGCCCTGGAGCGCGAAGTTGCGCGCGTCGCGCGCAGCCCCCACGGCGAAGCCGAGCAGGGTAGCCAGCAGAATCGAGACGAGGCCCAGAAACAGCGTGTTGAGGAAGCCGATGAAGAGCGTCCAGCGGTAGGGATCGTCGATGGAGCGCTCGATCAGGGAGAAGGAGTAAGACCAGCCGGTCGAACGATCCAGGAACCCGAAGCCGCTGGAAATACCCATGGCGTCGAGATTGGTGCGCGCACTCGCGACCGCAGAAGCGATGGCGACGACCACGATGGCGAGGAAAAAGGCCTGTACGGCAAGGTCCTTGGGATTGATTTTCTTGATGGGCACCGGCTCTGTCATAAGGCTCTCCCACCCATGCAAAAGGGGGCTGCCGTCTGGCCGCCCCCCTTTTTGTTTCAGAACTCAGTCGAGGATCGGCGCGTAGAGGACGCCACCGTGACTCCAGAGATTGTTCAGGCCGCGGTCCAGTTTGTAGGGCGAATCCTTGCCCAGGTTGCGGTCGTAGATTTCCTCGAAGTTGCCCATGGCCGCGATCATCTCGCGGGCCCAGGTTTCGCGCAGGCCGAGCCGTTCACCGATACCCGGTGTGGCGCCCAGCAGGCGGGCGACGGTCGGGTTCGGCGGGTTGGCGGCCATGTCGGCCACGTTGGCCTTAGTGACGCCGTGCTCTTCTGCCAGCAGCAGAGCCGCCAGCATCCAGTTCACCACATCGACGAAGTCTTCATCGCCCTGGCGCATGGCGGCGGAGATCGGCTCGCTGGAGAGCTGATCGTTCAGGATCCTGTGCGCCTCGGGGTTTTCGATCTCGGTCGCCCGCAGGACGGCAAGGTTCGGGCCCCAGCCGGCAAAGGCGTCGCAGCGGTTGGCCAGATAGGCGGTGCGCAGTTCGGCGGCCTTTTCATAGGACACCATCGTATGCTCGACGTTGATGGTTTTCAGGTAGTCGGCCACGATCCGCTCGATGGTGGTGCCGGCCTCGACGCAGACAGTGCCGCCTTCCAGGTCCTTGGCATCGGCGATGCCGAGGTTGCCGTGCGCCATCAACTGCGTGCCGCCGAAGAAGTAGGGCAGCGAAAACTGCAGACCCAGCTCGGTGTCGCGCCCCATGGTCCAGCCGGTGGCCTTGATGATGATGTCCACGTCGCCCGACTGCAGAGCCGGAAAGCGCTGCGCCCAGCTCAGGGGCACGATCTGCGCCTTGGTCGGATCCCCCAGAACCGCCGTGGTCAGGGCGCGGCAGATGTCGATGTCCAGACCTTTCCACTCGTTCTTGTCGTTCACTTCGACAAATCCGAAGTAGCTGCCGTTGTGGCCGCTACAGAGCATGGTGCCGCGTTCTTGGATTTTCTGGACCGTCGCACTCTTCGCGGAGGCCGCCTGGGGCGCCGCCGCCATGCAGGCGATGACGGCAAGCCCCGCCAGCTTGTTCAGATGTCGCTTCATTGTGTGCTCCCGTGTTGCAATCTTTATTGTGCTGAATATCAGCACATATGTTTCTATATAGAATACAATATTGACATTCTGAAATTTGTCAACGTCGGTGGTACGGGCGCGCTTGAAGGCACGGCGGTGACCGTCGTCGAGTTCTGAAGGTTGTTTCTGGTGAAAAGCAGCGATCGCCGCAGACGTGGCGTGTGCGGATCGGCGATCTGGGTCGATCCGCGTTTGTCAGGTGAGTGCGTTTAGGCTTTACGCCTTCCCGCGCAGAAACCCATCGACTAGAGAGTTGAAGATCTCGGGTCTTTCCAGATGAACGGCGTGGGCGCAGCCGGGTACGACGGCCAGGCTGCTGTTGGGAATCCCTTGCCAAAGGCATTCCGTCTGAGACCAGGGATAGGTGCGGTCCTGGTCGCCCCAGAGAACCAGGGTCTCTGATTCGATTTTCGGTAGATGCGCTTCGCCGCTCCAGGCCTGCATCGCCTCCAGCCCGGCGAGAATGGCCGGCAGTTGGCTTTTCTCGGCGATGGCGGCGCAAGCCGGGTAGGCGGGCGCGGCCTCGGTTTCCAGAAACCAGGTGGCGGAGATCCGGCGGGCCGTCGCCTGAGGGCCATCATTGCGGGCGCGTTCCATCGAGGTCGCGATGGGCTCAAAGCGTCCGGGCAGAACGCCCAGTGCACCGGTTCCATAGAGGATTAGCCGCGCGACCCGTTGCGGGGCCTGCCGGACCACCTCCTGCACCACCATCCCGCCCATGGAGTGACCGAGCAGGTCGAAGACCTCAACGCCCCGGCCCGCAACTTCCTCGAGCACCCAGGCACCGAAGTCTTCGATGCGATCGATCGGCGTAAGATGCGCGTTCTTCCCGAAGCCGGGCAGATCGACGCGGATAACTTCGCGCGCTTCAGCTAGCGGCGCCTGCGGTCCCCATTGTTCGCTGCCGCCCATGAAGCCATGGACGAATACCAGCGGCTTCAACGGCGGCCGCCCTGGACGATGCGGTCGAGGATCATCGCGCAGAAGAGGATCGAGAAACCGGCGAGAATGCCCTGGCCCACGTTGGCGTATTGCAGCGCCTCGAGTACATCCTCGCCCAAGCCCTTTGCGCCGATCAGGGAGGCGACCACGACCATGGCCAGCGACAGCATGATGGTCTGGTTGATCCCGGCCCGGATCGAGGGGCTGGCAAGAGGCAAATCGACCTTGGTCAGCAGGTACCACTTGTTGGCTCCGAAACTGATGGCGGCTTCGCGCACGCTTTCCGGAACGCCTCTAAGTCCGAGCACCGTCAGACGCACGACCGGCGTGCCGCCGAAAATCATGGTGGTCACGACCGCCGCGGGTTTGCCGGTGCCGAAGAAGGCGATCACCGGGATCATGAAGACGAAGGCGGGCATGGTCTGCATGAAATCCATGATCGGCTGAATGAAAGCATAGAAGCGCGGCCTGCGGGCGGCGAACATGCCGAGCGGGATGCCGATCAGGATGGAAAGACAGGCCGCCGTGCCCAGCAGGGCGAGCGTGGTCATGGCCTTTTCCCAGAAGCCCAGGAAACCCATGTAGGCCAGGAAGGCGCCGGAGTAGATCGCCATGCGGACCCCGGCGGTCAGCCAGGTCAGCAGGATGATGAGCGAAGCGACGACGATCCAGGGAGTGCTGACGAAGACCAGCTCCAGCGCATCGAGCACACGACGGATCGCAAAGGTGATTCCATCGAAGAGCGCTTCGCCGTTCAGGACCGCCCAGTTGAAGAAAGCCTCGACCCAGGCGATGCTGGTCAGACGAATGTCAGGATCGGTCGGGAAGGCGCTGAGCAGCGAAAAGCGGTCCGGGAAGCTGTAGTGCAGCATGGCCGCGGTCACGATCAGCAACATGAAGATGCCACTGAAGACGAAATGCGCGGCCGGAATGCCCGAGCGCACGGAGCGGTCCGACAGCCAGTCGGAGAAGCGGGCTTCCAGCGCCCAGTTGGCCACGATGGCCTGCGCCGCCTTCGCGATCAGCAGGATCGCCAGCCCGGTCAGGGCGATCGTCGGTCCCTCGGCGGCGAGCGCCTCGGCTTCCGCCCGAATGCCGCCGATATTGGCTTCCAGCGAATCGACCGTGCGCTGGTAGACATCGATCTTGTCGGAGTTTGATTCTATGGCGGCGGCGAGCTGCTTACGGCGCAGCTCCAGCGTCCCCTCGATGGAGGCGATGCGCGCCATGGCGTCGGCGGCGAGATCGCCGAAAAGCCCGCGCGCGATCTGCACAAAACCCAGCGCCTCGAGGATCAGGAACGGCAGCGCCCAGGACCAGAGACCGCGTGCTCCGAACCAGACCGGACCGCAAAGGCCGGCCATCATGTTGAAGGTCGCCGTGAAGCGCGACGAGGCGCCGATCCGGTCGAAGTTCCGGATGTAGTACTCAGGGCTGGTTCGCACGAAGGTGCGGATGTTTTCCCGCCGCTCCTCGGCGTAGGCCTGGGCGGCTTCGCTTTCGGTATCTTCCAGCGGATTGACGTCGTCGTCCCTCATGACACCTCTGTCCCCTCGATCACTGTGCGCAAAAGGTCGGCGCGCGTTATCACACCGACGCTAACGCCGCCGTCCTCGACCAGGATGGCGTTTTCGTCGTCGATGGAGAGATTAATGAGATTGCTCAGGGTCTCGCTTTCGTTCACCCGCGGTGAATCGGCCGGCAGGGGACCCTTTGCGGCCACGTAGGCATCGATCGGCTGCATTACCGCGTGGGCATGCACGACCTTCAGGCGCGAGATGCCGGCGACGAAGTCTGCTACGTAGTCGTCGGCCGGGTGCATGACGATGTCCTCGGCCGTACCCATCTGAACCATCTTGCCGTCCCGCATGATGGCGATGCGGTCGCCGATGCGCACGGCTTCGTCCAGATCGTGGGTGATGAAGACCGTTGTCTTTTTCAGGATCTTGGAGAGGCGAATGAACTCGTCCTGCAACTGGCGCCGGATCAGCGGATCGAGCGCCGAGAAGGGCTCGTCCATCAGCAGCACGTCCGGATTGGCCGCCAGCGCGCGGGCGAGGCCGACACGCTGCTGCATGCCGCCGGAGAGTTCGTGCGCGAACTTCGACCCCCAGGCGCCGAGCTCCACGATGTCCAGAATGGCGGCGGCCTGACGCATCCGCTCGTTCTTGGCCACCTGCCGGATCTCCAGGGGCATGGCGACATTGTCCAGGACCGAGCGGTGCGGCATCAGTGCGAAGTTCTGGAACACCATGCCGATCTTGCGGTTCCGGAAGCGCTGCAGGTCCTTCGGCCCCAGCGCCATGACATCGGTCTTCTCGATCTCGATCCTGCCCGCCGTGGGTTCGAGCAGCCGGTTGAAGTGCCGCACCAGCGTGGACTTGCCGCTGCCCGACAGCCCCATGACGCAGAAGATCTCGCCGCGATTGACGCTCAGACTGACGTCCGCGACCCCGACGACCGCGTTGAACTCAGCCAGAACCTCGGCTTTGCCCAACCCGCGATCCCGGATCGCCTGCAAGGCCAGTTCCGGCTTCGCGCCGAAGATCTTCCAGACGTTCGAGATTTCAATAACGGTTTCTGACGCCATCAGGCTTCGCCCCCACCTGTTTTAATAGAGGGCAGCACCGGCCCCAACCGATGCTGCCCTTGGCTTTATGCCGGCCGGATCACAGGCCCAGCATGGCGTCGACGCGGTCGGAGTTCTTGTTGACCCATTCTTTGGCTGCTTCGGACGGATCGCGACCGTTGGCGCTGATCTCGAAGGCCAGGGCGCTGACATCGTCGGCCGTCAGCGAGAAGTTGGCGAAGAACTCGGCAATGGCCGGGGAACGATCAGCCAGAGAGTTCGACCAGGCGATCTGCACCTTTTTCAGCGCGTCCTTCGTCGCGACTTTGGACTTTTCGTACCAGTCCGCGTCGTCCGAGGGCTGCACCATGACATACTGCGCCGGATCGAACTTCGGTTCGGACAGCATTTCGACGTCGAACATGTACCAGACGGCGTGAGGCTTATAGCAGTAGAAGGCGTAGCCTTCGCCCTTGGCGATCGAATCCTTGATACGGGCGGTCTTCACGCTTTCCTCGGCGCGGATCGGCTCGATGAAGTCCAGCAGGCCATAGTCGCGGACCTTGACCTCGTTCACGTTGGCCGAGGCCCAGCCCGGCGCGCCGATCCACATCTCACCCTTGCCGTTGCCGTCGCTGTCCATCAGGGCGGCAACGTCCGGACGGCCGAGATCCGCGATGTCGGTGATGTTGTTGGCCTTACCGAAGTTCTTGGAAACGCAGAAACCCTGGTTGCCCTCGTAAGGATTGGACGACAGCGTGACGGTGCCGGCTTCGTCGACATACTTCTTGGTAAAGCTCTCCTGGTTCGGCAGCCAGACGTCCGGGTGGACGTCGATGTCGCCCTTGCCCTGGTCCATGGCCTGGAAGATGGTGGCGTTGTTACCCGGCACATACTCGACTTGACCGCCGATGCGCGAGGTTACGACCTCCCCCAGGACATGCGCGATGGCCTGCGCGCCGGTCCAGGACGGCACGCCGATCTTGACTTCCTCGGCCGCAAAAGCCGGCAGCGCCAGCACGCTGACCGCGGCCGCGAGGCCGAGGGACTTAAACTTACTACTCATAATGTTCTCCTCTCTGTTGATACGCGTCTCTGTTTTGAGACGTCGATTTAGTTCAATGATAAGAGCAATTGCTCCTGGTACGCAAAGAGTGCGGTGGCACCGCCAGTATGCAGGAAAAGCACATTATCCGTTGTTTTGAAAAAGCCCTGTCGAATCATGCCGATCAGACCCGCCATGCCCTTCGCGGAATAGACGGGATCGAGAAGGATGCCCTCCTGCTGCGCGGCCAGGCGGATCGCCTCCAGCGTCGAGTCCGCGGGAATGCCGTAGCCTTCGCCGACGTAGCCATCGTCCACAAGAATTTTGCTGAGCGGCACGCCCTCTGCTCCGAGTTTTTCGAGCGTTTTCTGGGTCAGAGCGTGGACGGCGTTCATCTGCCGCTCGCGCGGTTGGCGGACGCTGACGCCCATGACCGGCAGATCGTGGCCGAGCGCCGCGAAGCCGGCGACCAGCCCCGCCTGCGTGCCCGTGCTGCCCGTGCCCATCACCAGCCAGTCAAAGTTTTCGCCGGTGTCGCGGCTGTGTTCCGCGATTTCCTGCGCGCAATTGGCATAACCAAGGGCACCGGTCGGGTTGGAGCCGCCGCCGGGTATGAAATAGGGCCGATGCCCCTTTTGCCGGAGCGCCTCGGTGACGGCCTCGGCTTCGGCGTTCATATCCAGCCCTGCGGGGCGAAACTCATGGGTCGCCCCGAAGAGATTATCGAGCAGGACGTTGCCGGTCTGCTCGTAGGAGGCATCCCTGTCCGGGACGCGGCGCTCGAGCAGAACATGGCACTTCATGCCGACCTTGCAGGCTGCCGCCGCGGTCTGGCGCACGTGATTGGATTGCACGGCGCCCTGCGTGACCAGCATGTCGGCCTTTTGCTGCATGGCCTCGCCGACCAGGAACTCCAGCTTGCGCGTCTTGTTGCCGCCCATCGCCAGGCCGGTGCAGTCGTCGCGTTTGATGAACAGGCGGGGACCGCCCAGGAGTTCGCTGAGTCTCGGCATCGCTTCGATCGGTGTCGGCTGATGACAGAGCTTGGTCCGGGGAAAGCGGTCGAAATCAATTTTGGGGGTTTCACGCTGCAGTGTCTGAGGCTCAGCCATGGCAATTCCTGATAAAGATCAACTTATCTGGAGTGTGCGGCAGGAAGGCGTGCCGATCCAATTCCATGTTTCAATGACATTATGCAAATTTTGCATTAGTATCTTTCTCATGGATATCTTCCTTTTCCGCGATCTCGAGCGCCTCCGACAGACGGGTAATTTCTCCCAGGCGGCCGCGCTTGGAAACCTGAGCCAACCTGCCTTCAGTCGCCGGATCAAATCGCTCGAGGCCTGGGTTGGCACGACTCTGGTCGATCGGTCCCATCATCCGGTCCGGATGACCGAAGCGGGAACTCAAATGCTTGAGGCAGGGCTTCAGGCCCTTTCAAGGATCGAGCAGGAACGCAGTCAGATTCTCGAGGCGCAGTCGCTGCCGGACAAATACGTTGTGACCTTTGGTGCTCAGCACTCCATTGGCTGGCGCTTTTATCCGGCCTGGCTGCAGGCCCTGGAGGAGGCTTACGGCCCGATTTTGTCTCGCCTCCGCGCGGACGACCTGCCTATCTGCATGCAGGATCTGAAGAACGGTGACGTGGATTTCGTGGTTGCCTACGAGCGCGCAGGCGCGCCGCAGAACTCGTCCGCCGACTCCATTATGATCGGCGAGGATCAGCTTCTTCCCGTCTGTAAGCCGGCGGCCGATGGCACGGCGATGTTCCGCTTTGGCGACAGGGGGGTGAAAATGCCCTATCTCCGCTTCGGCGACTCTGCGCCCATCGGCGCCCATCTCGAGCCGCTTTTTGCCGAGTACGGCATTGCCGATCACCTGCGGACCGTCTACGAAAATTCCATGGCCGGCGCGCTGAGAATCAGGGCGCGCGAGGGCGAAGGGGTTGCCTGGCTCCCGCGAAGCCTCGTGCTTCCCGATCTTGAAAGCGGACTTTTGGTGGCGATCGGTGAGCCTGACTGGGTGGTCGACCTTACCATCCGGCTTTTTCGGAACAAAGAGCGCTCCAACCGGGTGACCCGGGCGATCTGGTCCTTTCTTGAGGTCCGGCAATCGGTGTCGCTTTTGCAACCTGCGTGATGCGGTGGGGTGGGCTTGCGGCTTAGAGCTGGAGAGGAACAAGCCGGAGGCGCTTCACGAAATCTATTGAATCCTCGGCTAGAAAGGTGAAGAACAAGGCCGCTATTGCGAGAAACGCGAGGAAATGGAGATCATGTCGCTGCCTGTTGCAGCCCACCGCATATCCGTGGCGCCCATGATGGACTGGACGGACCGGCACTGCCGGGTCTTCCATCGGCTGCTCACGCGTCGGACGCTGCTCTATAGCGAGATGGTGCCTTCCGGTGCGATTCTGCATGGCGATCGGGAGCGTTTCCTGGCCTTTGACACAAGCGAACACCCTGTGGCGCTTCAGGTCGGCGGGTCCGATCCGGACGAACTCGAGGTCTGCGCCAGGGCGGCCGCGGATTACGGCTACGATGAAATCAACCTCAATGTCGGCTGTCCCAGTGACCGGGTCCAGCGTGGACGCTTCGGCGCCTGCCTGATGGCTGAGCCGGAGCTGGTGGCGCGCTGTGTCGAGGCCATGCGGCGGGTGCCGATCGAGGTCACGGTCAAGACGCGGATCGGTATCGACGACCGGGATTCCTATGAAGAACTGCGGGGCTTCGTGGATGCGGTGGTCGGCGCAGGTTGTGAGACCCTGACCGTCCACGCCCGGAAAGCCTGGCTGAGTGGCCTGAGCCCGAAGCAGAATCGTGAAATACCACCCCTGCGCTACGACGTGGTCTATCGCCTGAAGCAGGATTACCCCGATCTGACCCTGGTATTGAACGGCGGGGTGCAGGACCTGGATGACAGCCTGTCGCACCTGGATAAGGTCGACGGCGTTATGATCGGCCGCGCCGCCTACCAGTCGCCCTATCTTCTGGCCGAAGCCGATCAGCGTATTTTCGGCGAGGTTTCTCCGGTCGTCAGCCGCGCCGAGGTGGTGATGGCACTGATGCCCTACGCCGAGCGGCTGGCGGATGAGGGCACGCCTATCAAGTATCTGACCCGGCACATTCTGGGGCTCTTCAACGGCGAACCCGGTGCAAGACTCTGGCGGCGCTACCTGAGCGAAAACGCACATCTGCCCGATGCCGGACCGGAAGTTCTTATAGAGGCGTTGGACCGTGTCCTGGCGTTTCAGGAGGGGCGCGCGGCCGCTTAGGCGCGGCTGCACGAGCGCGGCTGCATAAGCGCGGTTGTCTGAAACTCCCGAAAAACATGAGCGGCGCTGCAAGGACTATGTTAAGGAGAGGCGTTCACTCTGGGCAGCGCTTCAGATGCTCAAAGTCTTTTTCAGTTTTGTCGTCGAAAGCCCGTCATGCCGAACTGTTGGTTCCGGCAGCAGTCTGATGTGAGGAAGTTGGCGCACGGCGCCTGGGGAATTTTATGACCTCTGTCCGCTTGTCCCTGCTGATCTCCCTGGCGGAGAAGTACTCCATCACGATCATCAATATCGGCGCCACGCTCATCATTGCCCGGCTGCTCTCGCCGGAAGAGATCGGTGTCTATTCGGTCGGACTCGCCTTTGTCGCCATCGCCCACACCCTGCGCGATTTCGGGGTCGGCAACTATCTGATCCAGGAAAAGGAGCTGACCGAGGACCGGATCCGCACGGCGGCGGGCATTACGCTGCTGCTGGCCTGGACGCTGGCCCTGCTGCTGGCGCTGGGCAGCGGTTGGATTGCCGCCCTCTACAACAAGCCGGAAATGCGCTCGGTGATGCTGATCCTGAGCCTCAGTTTCGTGGTCATTCCCTTCAGTTCGCCGACCCTGGCCCTGCTCCGGCGCAACATGTCCTTCAAGGCGCTCTTTCAAATCAGGATTGTCAGCGCAATCGTCCATTCCTCCGTTGCCGTGCTGTTGGCCTGGCAGGGCTACAGCTTCGCCAGCCTGGCCTGGGCTTCATTCGCCGGAGTGGCGACCACAGCGGTTATCGCCGCATACCATCGGCCAGGGCAAAGGATCATCTGGCCCAGTTTCGTTGAGTGGCGCCGGGTTTCTTCCTTCGGAAGCAAGGCGAGTGTCGAGGCTTTCGTGACGGAAATCGGCATGAATGCGGTCGACATGATCGCGGGACGGATGCTGGGTTTCACCGCGGTTGGTATTTTCAGCCGCGCGCAGGGCCTGATTTCTATGTTCGCGCGGGAGTTCACCAGTGCCGTCATTCAGGTCGCTCTGCCGGCCTTCGCCTCCGGACATCGCGCGGGCCTGGACCTGAAGGAGCCTTATCTGAAGGCCATCGCGACTTTGACGCTCTTCGCCTGGCCTTTTTACGCCTTCCTGGCGCTGATGGCCTATCCGATCATCCGGATCATGTTTGGCGATCAATGGGATGCCGCCGTGCCTCTGGCTCAGATATTGGCGCTGGGCGGCATGGTTTTCGCGCTTTGGGCCCTGGCGGGACAGATCCTCCTGGGTATGGGAAAAATCGACGAGCTCCTCAAGGCCCGCCTCATCGTATTGGTTATCCGTCTGGTGACGATCTTCTGGGGCGCCAGCTACAGCATTACCCATGTCGCGGTGGGGCAGGTCATCTACTACGCGCTGTCCTACTTCGTCTTCCACCACTTCATGAAGCCCTTCGTGGCGGTCAGTCACGGCGCCATGATCGCCGCGACCTGGAAGAGCCTGCTGGTCACTGTCAGCAGTTCCATCGTGCCGCTTCTGGTGCTGGTCTATCTCGAACCGGGGCCGGACAATCTCTGGACGCCGCTCATTATTGCGGGCTGTGGGATGGGTGTGGGCTGGCTTGGAGGCATTTTCCTCTTCAGGCACAGCTTCGCAGAGGAAATCGCCAATGCGCTGCAGGCCGCGATGGCGCGCTTCAAAGGCAGTGCGTAACCTGCGGCAGGCGTCGATTTAGAGCTTCTTACTGCGCAAAGAGCTGTTTCGCATTGTCCCGGATTTTCCGGAACAGGATCTTGAACTCACCCTTAACGATCATGCGCAGGCCGTTTCCGATCTTCGGTCTTACGATATGCCAGGCCTTCTTGAAGGGACGCTTGAGCCGGAACAGCAACACCGCGCGTTCGGCCGCTTTCAGCCAGGGGCCGCTTTTCCCGGTCTCCTTGCTGTAGCGAATGATCGACTCCAGCTCTCTTTGCTGCAGGTCGTTGCGCAGATTGATGTTCCTGATCTGCTCGATCTTCAGGGGCGCTTCGAAACAGGGCGGGTTTTCCAGGCCGACGGCAATGAAGTTCAACTGTGTCCGGACGCACTTTTCGCAGAGCCCGCAGTTCTTGTGGGTCTCGCTACCTTCCCAGCAGACTTTCACAACCTTCCGGGCCGTCGGATGCTTGGCGATTTCCTTCACCTTTTCGGTGCGGATAAAGCCGGCGCCGTCGTGGACGATCTTGAAGTTGTCACCGGAGAGCAGATAGTCGGTCGCGGGTGTCGAACCCCAGGGCAACACCAGTCCGTTGTAGGGCTCGGTGCTGCCCGCAAGCCCGAAGCCGAACTCGTGGGCATAGTTGTGCAGGCAGCAGGCAAGCTGTGACAGGCAACTGTCCTCCCAGTCCTGCAGGCGCACCTCCTTCAGGTTGGTTCGAATGACCCGGAAGTCGCAGCCCAGTTCATCGATCAGGGGGGAGGTTCTCTCGACCAGGGCCTCCAACTGATGATTGTTCGCCAGGGGCACATCGAAGCCATGGACCATCAGCACGGCCTTCTGGAGGTTGTAGGAGGCGTTTCCAAGTCGGTCACCGCTATGCCGCAGCAGGGTGAAGATGGAATCGACGCCGCCTGAGAAGGCCGAGATCGCGTCGCTTTGAGCCGGGAGCTCCGACTGTTCGATACAGCGGTCCGGTATGATGTTGATCTTCTGATAGACCGACGGCCGCCAGAGATGCCAGGCTTCCTGAAACTCATTCAGGTTTCGCAGCGCACTTCGGCTCATGGCGCCGTGAACCCGGATGTCTTGTTCGCTGCCCATGGCATAGAACAGAATGCCCATGACGAAGCCATCGAGCACGGCTGGCGGCGGGACCTCCTTTTGGCCGAGCAAATCGAAGAAAATCTCCACCTCGGAATGATCCGGGTCCGTGAGGTTCTCGAGACGCATGACGCGCCTGGTACCTTCATCCGTCGTTTGCTGTGTTACCCGTAGGTCCATCTGCCTCATCTACTTCGTCCAGAGGGATTGATATCAATTACGCTAAATCCGCCGCCTGCTGTTCCATTATAGCGGAATGCGTTTTATTGGATCTTAGCGCCTCAAAATTCGCTTTTGAGATCAGCGTCTTGCTGATCGAAAGCCAGAGGATTTTGAGGCCGGTTAAACGCATTTTGCTCTAGCTCGCTATCTTCCGTGATGGTGTGTCGCTGAGCCAAAGCCTCTCGTAGCGAGAGAGTTTCCCATAGTTGTTGTCGAGATAGCGGACCGTCTTTCCCAGGAGGCACCCCAGGATCATGGCATGAAGGCGATCTGTTTCTATCGTATCATAGGCGCTGAAGACCTTGACGCTCTTCGCTATGACGCGGCGTTTCCTGTAGTTCCAGAAGTCGATGATTCGATTACGCAACGCGAACGACGGACAGCGCTCGATGGCCCTGAAGAGATATTGGCTCCCCGCCAGATCCAACGACGAAGTGATGTCATCCCAGTCGATTCCCCCATCCTTTTCGCCCTGCGGCCCTGCGGCTTCGACATCCTTACGCATAAAAAGAAGCGTCCCTTTGCCGTCATAGTGAGGCTGCACGCCTTTTGGGGTTTTCCACAGCGCATGCGCCATATCGGGGCAGAGCTGGCAGCGGATTCCACCCAATGCCTGGATGTAGTCAAAGGACTCCTGATCTCTAACAAACATCATAAAATTTTCATGATTTTGATAGGATTTCATTAATTCTTTGCCACGCTCCTGGTCAAAGAAAAATACCGATTGCGGAAAAAGCACAATCTTATTTTGGGGAAAGCGCCTCAAGACATCCTGGCGAAGATTTTCGTGCCATTTGTAAATGTCGTTTACATTGCCGCCACCGTGCAGGAGCAGAGTGTCCGACGGAAGTATTTTATGCCTGTATCTTTGGTAATCGAGCGCTGACAAGCGCAGTGCCGGCTGTAAGTTTTGGCTCTCCAGAAATACTTCCGTTCCCCAATCAATCAACTGATCTCCAATGTTGAGATGCATTGGGAGATCTAGTCGAATGATTCGAGATGATTTTGGGATTTCTTGGGAAACGATATTGAGGCTGTTCTTTAGGCCGTCCATTGATTTTTCGTGAGTCCTGATCGTTTCAGGCGAAAACATTTAAACATCCTTCCATGGACGGAATGTATTTTTCTTGAATAGGGCTATGACTAGCGCCAGTCAGCGCGACATGCAATTCATTTGATGTCGTGTGTTTTCTTTTTCTGGGGAGCCTCGGAGCGTAAGTGGCAAACAAGCAATTTTGGGATGGTGGCGCGGTGGCTTTTGCGATTTTTAAGGGTAGTCGACCCGCCTTTACCTCTGACGCGAATGGGATGAATAAAGGGAAGCTTAACTCGAAGGTGAGACGCTTCGACAAGCAAGGGCAGTTTGCGTTTTATCTCGGTCAAAGCCGGCCGTAACTGGCTTTGTGAGGTTTCAATTTCGAAATCTGACTTCCGAATATTGGGCGCTGGGAAGACTGCAGGAAAATTAGACTTGGCAGGTTGGAGGACGAGCCCCGGGAGGGCGCAGTACAGCCAGCCAGAAATCAAGGGGCATAGCGTACGGCAACGGCCTTCGGTCGCGGCGGCGGAGACAAGGATCGGCGGTGTCCGGTTCCGTCCAAAGGTTTGAGCCAGAAGGTTGGGGAACGACGCAGAACATGTCCGAAGTCGTGCAGTCCATAGGCCGAAAGGGCTATCTGGTCGCCATGGCGCTCCTTGCCTCGGCGATGGTGGCTGTTTTTCTGATCGCGCAGCACCAACTGGAAAGCGGCTTCTGGTTCCTCGGCCTGATGATTCTCGCGACGGGCCTGCTAGGTCTCGCGGCTCTCGTGCTGACGAGCTTGCGGATAGCGGGGCGCGTGCACCCCGAGGCAAGAGCCGTCGAGCGCGAACTCAGCTACGTGGATCCGGCGCATATGAGCGATGTGCTGATGTCAATGGACCAGGGGATCGTGGCCTGGGACAGCGACTGCGTCGTTGAGATCTACAACGAGCGTGTCGTCGAACTGCTCGATTTGCCGGATGGTTTCATGCGTGTCGGGCTGACGCTGGAGGCGCAGATTGAACACGCCCGCGCCCGCGGCGACTACGGTCAGGCCAGCGACAAAGATATTGCCGGCATCATCCGCCAGCATCGCAACGAAGTTGAATCGATCGTTGATAGAATGCTCTCCAACGGTCGGGCTATACGGGTCAACATCCGGCGCCGAGCCGGCGGCGGGATGGTCGCGACCTATACGGACATTACGGAGCTGCGTAAGCAGACCGAGCGCATACGCGGCCAAAAGGCGGTGGTCGAGACCATTCTGGAAAACCTCGACCAGGGCGTGTCCCTGATGGACGAAGATCTGAAGATGGTTGCCTTCAACCGCCGCTATCTCGAGCTTTTCGGCATCACCGAGGATACGGTCCGGCCGGGCGATCCTCTGCGCAAGTTCTGTGAAATCTATGCCGATCTGGGACATTACGGTGAAGGGGACCGCGAGACACAGATTCGAGACCGCCTTGCGCAAGCCAGGGAAAGCAAGCAGGAAACGGTCCGCCGGGAACTTGGGAACGGGCGTATTGTCGACGTTTACAAGGCGCCTTTGCCGACGGGTGGCGTAGTCTCGGCTTACCGCGATGTGACCAAGCGTCTGCGCCACGAGCGGGACCTGGAAGAGGCGCGGGACAAGGCCGAGGCCGCTTCGCACGCCAAGAGCGAGTTCCTCGCCAATATGAGTCATGAAATCAGGACGCCGATGAACGGCGTTCTGGGAATGGCGGAACTGCTCGCCGACACCAGGCTGGACGAACAGCAGGCCAGCTATGTCAAGATCATCTCCGATTCCGGTTCCGCTCTGTTGACCATCATCAACGATATCCTGGACTTCTCGAAGATCGAGGCGGGCAAGCTGGAACTGGATCCGGAGCCCTTCAACCTCCGCTCAGCGGTGGAGGATGTCGCCATACTGATGGCGAATCCTGCAGCCGAGAAGGGTGTCGAGCTGGCGGTCCGCTTCAATCCGGCGATCCCGCACCACGTTGTGGGGGACGGTGGGCGTATCAGGCAGATCGTCACCAATCTTGTTGGCAACGCGGTCAAATTCACCAAAGAAGGGCACGTGCTGGTCGATGTGGATGGGACGCTGGCGGGCGAGTATCTGCAGATACGGCTGTCGGTCGAAGACACGGGGATCGGCCTTGCGGCGGACGAAGTGACAAGGATCTTCGATAAGTTTGAACAGGCGGATAACACCACGACGCGGCGCTATGGCGGCACTGGGCTAGGGTTGGCGATTTCCAAACAACTGGTCGAGCTGATGGGCGGCGAGATTGGTGCGGACTCGACCCTTGGCGAGGGTTCGACCTTCTGGTTTACGCTGTCGCTCCCGGTCGAGCGCCGCTCCGCCGCAGAGCAGCGGGCGCTGCCGGACCTGCGCGGCAGAAAGCTGCTGGTCGTAGACGATATCGAAGTCAATCGCCGAATCCTGCTCGAACAGGCGGAAAGCTGGGGCATGACGGTCACGGGCGTCGCCTCCGCCGATCGGGCATTGGAGACTCTCAAGGCTGCGTGTGATCGCCAGGAATCCTACGATCTCGCGGTTTTGGACTACCAGATGCCGGGGGTGGACGGCGAAGAACTGGCACGGCGGATCAAGGCAGATCCGGCGCTCCGCGATACGGCCCTGATCATGCTCAGTTCGGTCGACGGCAAGGGGGATGCGCGCCGCTTCCGGAAGGCCGGCGTGGCGGCGAGCCTGGTGAAGCCGGCCCGTGCGGCGCTGTTGCGCGACAGTATTGCCCAGGCACTGTCGAAGTCTGTCGCGGCCGGCCCGTCGCAGGAAGGCTCTCAGGAATCGCCCGCGCCGGTTGCGCCAACGGCGGCGTCAGGGCCGGGCCTGCCGCGGAAAGGCTTTAGGCTGATCCTGGCGGAAGACAACGAGGTCAACCGCTATGTGGTGATGCGGATGCTGGCCGACTCCCCCTATGAGCTGAGCATCGCGGTCAACGGCCGCGAGGCCCTCGAGCTCTGGGAGTCAGGCGGTATCGACTTGATTCTCATGGATGTTTCCATGCCCGAAATGGACGGGCACGAAGCGACCGGCGCCATTCGCCGGCGCGAGCGTGCGACCGGACAGCCGCGGGTGCCGATCCTCGGTCTGACGGCCCATACCATGAAGGGCGACCGGGAGCGCTGCCTCGCCGCCGGCATGGACGACTACCTGCCCAAACCGGTGCGGCAGGAGGATCTGAAGGCCATGATCGCCAGATGGCTGGAGGACGCGCCAGCGTCCCGGGCCAGCGGGACAGGCTGAAAATCCGCGGCCGGTTATCCCCTTTGTACCCCTAAAAAAGTTACGATCTGACATACAATTGTCACAGGCGCCCGCTCACGCCCTGCGGCGTCAGCTCCACCCCGGTCAGGGTCCGTTCCATGTGCCGCGCGCGCCACTTCAGGAGCTTCTCGGCATAGCGCAGACGCTTGCCCTGATAGGCGGGATCCTCCGCGACATTGTTCAACTCGCCCGGATCGGCGGCCAGGTCGAAGAGCAGCGGCGGCAGGGCAGGGAAGTGGACATACTTGAAGGCCTCGTCCCGGATGACCGCCAGGTTGCAGTCGTCCAGATCCAGGCCGAGCATCTCCTGCGCCCGGCCGCTGGCCACTTCGCGGAAGTCGAACTCCCAATGCGCCTCCTGCCGCCAGCCCTCGACCGCCTCCTGTTCCAGGAAGCCCTTTAACGAGCGGCCGTCCATGGCCCTCGGTACCTCCGCGCCCAGGCAGTCGAGGATCGTCGGCGCCACGTCGACCGCCTCGCTGAAGGCGGAGACCACCCCGCCCCGTCGCGCCGTCTCCGGATGGCGGATGATCAAGGGGATGTGGTTGCTCTGGTCGAAGTAACCCAGCTTGCCGAAGAGGTGGTGGTCGCCGGCCATCTCGCCGTGATCGGTGGTCAGGATGATCAGGGTCCTGTCATAGAGCCCGTTGGTCTTGAGGTGTTCGACGATCCGCCCGATCTGGGCATCGACCTCGGAGATCAGGCCGTAGTAGCTGGCGACGATCTGCCGGCGCGCGGCATCGTCCCAGTCCCGGGCCAGGCCCTCGGCGCCGTGGACGAAGGCCGATTTCGACTGGGTCTCGAAAGTGTATTTGAGGAAGGGATGGCTAGCGCTTTCTTCTTCCAGCGAACCGGCCCGCACAAAGGCGGGCACCTCGGCCGGATCGTACATCCGGTTGTAGGGCTCGGGCGCGATGAAGGGCGGATGCGGGCGGATAAAGCTGATATGGGCGAACCAGGGCGCCGAGCCCTGCTCCAGGCTGTAGTCCATGAAGCGTTCGGTCAGGAAGGCGGTTTCCGACAGCTCGGCCGGATAGCGCGCGGCCGCGCCGCTAGGCGGATCGGCCGGACCTTCCGCGGGCAGGTAAACATCGAGGCCCGGCTCCGGCAGATCGATGCCCTTGCGGCGCAGCCAGCTCAGCCAGGGTTCCGATGCGCCGTCCATCGACTGGATCTGATTGAAGCCCGGCAGGACGCCCTCGTAGGTCAGCAGCCGCGGGTCGTTCGGGTCACAGTGCCGCGGGTCGACGCTGGTGTCGGTGTAGCCGAAGAGCGCCGGGGCATAGCCGAGCCGGCGCATGGCCCTGGCGATATTGTCGTGACGCGCATCCAGGGGCGTGCCGTTGCGGCAGACCCGGTGGTTCATCTGATAGAGGCCAGTCAGCAGCGAGGCGCGCGCCGGCGAACAGGGTGTCGCCTGGCAGTAGTGCCGGTGGAACAGCACGCCGTCGGCGGCCAGGGCATCGATCGCCGGCGTCTTGACCAGCGGATGGCCGGCGGCCCCGAGGCAGTCGCCCCGCCACTGGTCCGCGGTGATCAGAAGAACGTTCATGGTCATGCTGCAAGGACTCCATCGCCGGCAGTCGGAAGGCTATGCGCCCGGAGCGCATGTCCGGAACTGGGACCCGGCACGAGCGCGAAAGGCGGCCGGAGTTTGGCCGACTTCATCCGGCCTTTCCACTGCCAATTCGTTCGGGGCAGCCACCTCGGCCCGGGCGCGGCCAGATTTCATACAGACGTAACAGAACTGCTCCTGCCAAGGGGCCGGACGATCTGCGAAAAGGGCGCAAACAGCGCACGATCGCGGATCTTTTGGCGGGAAATACCATTGTATGTTACACGAATGAGTGGTTTCTGCTATGCTGTGGGCAGAGTGCTTTTCAGGTGGCGGACAGCGGCTGGCCCCGATCCTTCATCGAAGACTGATCATGGGGCCGGTTCAGGTGCCGCTTTGGGCTGACTGGCCCGCGTGACGGAGGGAAAATCAAATGTCGTCGAATCCGGGTCTTTTGGACACGATGAGATCCGCCTATGCGGCCTATGACGCGGGTGATGCGGGCCCTTTCCTGGAGCTCTTTTCCGAAGAGGGCGTGATCCGGTTCACGGCGCCGGAATCCTTCCTGCCCTTTGCCGGTCCGAGCTATGGACCTGAGGGAGCGCGCGACGCCCTGCTGGCGATTTCCGAGATCTTCGAGTGGCTGAGCTACAACGTCTACGAACTGATCGTCGACGGCGACTCGGTCTTCGCGGTGACCGGCGGACGGCTGCGCCACCGGGAAAGCGAGCAGGAAACCGACGTGCAACTGGGGGATCTGATCCGCTTCGAGGACGGCAAGATTGTCGAGTTCGTGGAGTTCTTTGACTCCGCCGGCCTGCGGGCCTGGACCAATGGTGACGGCGTGCCGGCCTGTGCCGAATTGAGCGCCGGCCTCGCCCCCTCCGGCGCCAGCGCCGCCTATCCGGCCTGGGCCCCGCCGGCGGAGATCGGGCCCCAGACGCACTGCGCCTCTTCGAACAAGGCGCTGCTCTCCAAGTGCTACGACGCCTACGCCCGCTTCGACCCCGAACCCCTGGTGCGCCTCTTCGACGGTGCCGCCAGCTATAACACCGTCGGCCGCCGCGAGGACTTCACCTTCGCCGGCCCCTGCTACGGGCGCAGCGCGGTGCTGGATAACATCGCGCGCATCCACGCCGACTACGATCTGGAAAAATACGAGATCAGCCGCATGATCGCCCAGGACGACCTGGTCGCGGTCCATGCCGACATTGGCTTCCGCTACAAATCCACCGGCAACCTGGTCGCGGTCGACAAGGTCGACCTCTTCCGCATGCGCGATGGCAAGATCATCGAGTTCAACGAGTTCTTTGATACGGCGTCCGCGTTGGATACACGCGAAGGGGCGGGTGGATAGGAACGGTCGTTTGTTTTCGGGGGAACGCGTTCCCCCGCGCCCCCTGGTCACTTAGGGTTTGTTGCAAGCCTGCTCGATCCATGAGCAAGGGGGAGAAAGAACGTTCACCCTTCTTTGGTGAAGTTTAGCGCACCTGCTGTATCGAGGAAGCTAATTGACTGTTACTGCACGTGATCGTACCTCCGCGGGAATTGGAATCGCCGTCTTTGGCTGGTTGACCTTGGCCTGCATGGATGCGGGGAGCAAGGTGCTGGCCGCAAGCTACCCGATCGTTCAGATCCTTTGGATCCGTTATCTGCTTCTTTTCGCCGTGGCTTACTGGCTGCTGAGGCAGCGCGGGAAGCCTGTTCTTTCAGGCCGTCCCTGGCTTCAGTTAACGCGCGGGTTACTCTTGCTGACCGAAATAGGATTGATTGTCTATGCGCTTAAAACGATGGAACTCGCCGATGTGCATGCAATTCTCGCAATAGCGCCGCTGATCGTTACTGCGCTTTCGGCTTTGTTTCTAGGCGAGAAGGTGGGCGTACACCGCTGGAGCGCAGTTGCCATTGCTTTCGTCGGTATGTTGCTTGTCCTACGGCCGGGTTCCGGTGTCGTTCAACCTGTTGCCTTCGTTGTGATTCTGGCGGCTTTGTTGTTTGCGTTGTATCTTGTGTTGACTCGCGTCGTCGGTCGAACTGACCCACCCGATGTCTCTCTTTTCTGGATCGCCGTTACGGGTCTCTTGGTTCTAAGCGCTGCAGTTCCGTTCTTTTGGCAGGCGCCGACAAGCCTGGCAGACTGGTCGCTGTTTTTCCTCGTCGCCGCGCTTGGTGCAGCGGCCCATTTCTGCCTGATCAAAGCGCTGCAGTTGGCCGAGGCCAGCGTGCTTCAGCCATACAGCTATTCAATTCTGATCGGCGCAATCATCGTTGGATATCTTGTCTTCGGCCATCTTCCCGAGCTTCCAACTGCAATCGGCGCCGCGATCATCGCGGGGAGCGGTCTTTATGTGTTTTGTCGTGAGCAGCGACAGCGGCGTTGAAAGTGCTGTGGCTGTCAATCAATGACGTTTCTATGGGGTCAGGTCTTGGACTGTGCGCATGATCAAAACCGACAACGCACAATTTAGTTCCTGACCCCAAAGGCTACATCTACGACAGATTGCCTGCGGCGATTCCGCCTAAATCCGATCTGATTCTATCTGCCGGTATCCTTCAGCTTTGACTGGCAAGGGCCAACAGCGAGCCTTTCGTGCAATGCGCCTTCGGTTCCCTCAGAGGCGAACTTGGGGAGCTTTTGTATGATTTAAATTCTCATATTAGAAAAATTTCTCTCTTGAAAGAGAATTATAATGTGTGCCATCCTCCTTCATGATGGCGTCGAACCACATTGATGTGGGGCGTGTTTGTGGTGCTGTCGGTGGCGCGCTGCGCGGGGCAGGGCGTAGTTTTGCGCCGAGGCGATCAACGAAACGGAATTTGGTTATGGCTGAAACTGAGCGCGGTGGTGTGGTCGAAAAGCTGCCAAGACCTGATGATCATCGGGCTGGCGCGGACGAAAACCTGCTTGGCCGGCGCCTGCGGAGCTTGCGGCATGATCATAAGTTGTCGTTGGACGGACTGGCCAAAATGTCCGGCGTGAGCCGGGCGACGATATCGAAGATTGAGCTTGGTCAAACGACTCCGGGAACATCGACACTTTCGAAGTTGACCGAGGCCCTGGGAACGTCTTTCGCGATGCTCGTCTCGCCGGAGTCGTCGGGGGAGATCGTCGTTTTAAAGGCCGCGGAACAGCCGACCATGCGCGACGAGGAGAGCGGATTCAACCGGCGTTGCATCGCGCCGATATTGCCGTCCCGTGGTCTCGATTGGGTTTTGAATGAGCTCCCTGCCGGTGCATCCACCGGGACTTTCATGCCCCATCGTCCGGGCGTCGAAGAATACCTCTACGTCCTGTCCGGCACACTCCAGGCAAGTCTTGGCGAACAACAGCACGTCCTAGAGACCGGCGATGCACTCTATTTCGAGGCTCATGTTCCGCATCGCTTCACCGCAGGCGGAAGGTCAGCCTGTCGCTACATGCTTATCATCAACAACCAAACCTGAGAAGGTTCGGAGACCAAGCGGAAAAAACAATCATCAACACTGAAGCTGCGCCCGCCGCGGCAGGCGCCTGCGCGCAGGTGACAAGGCTCCGGGCACTGGTTTTTGTCTCGGGTCAGCCGCCATGTCGCGAGGCCAGCGAAAGGCGCCAAAGTCGGTATTGAAGTGACCGCTACAGCAAAGGAGAACTGAGGCATGGGTTGGATCGGGACACTGCTTCACATTCATATCGCACCCGATGCGAGCTATGAGATGGAAGAACTGCAGGAGGCCGAACTCGTAGCGGGCAAAGGTATCGTTGGCGACCGTTACTATCTCGGTAAGGGAACCTATTCGCCCAAGCCGGATTGCCGTGAAGTCACGCTGATAGAACAGGAGGCGTTGGATGCGATCGCCAGTGATGACCCGCCTTTACAAGGTGAGCCAATTGTCATCGAGCCAGACGAGCATCGCCGCAATCTCACTGTCAGTGGGGTTCCTCTCAACCACCTGGTCGGATATCGCTTTCAGGTCGGGGAGTGTGTTCTATCGGGTGGGCGCTTGAACTTTCCCTGCAATTATCTCGAACAGCTTCTGGGGCGCCCCGTATATTTGCCACTCTACAATCGCTCAGGTCTGAATTGCTGGATCGAGAAGGGCGGTGTTATTCGACCAGGGGACAAAATCATCCCCTTGAACCAGCTTACGACCCGGCCAAACCGGCGCCAGGAAACGGCATGACTGCGCGGATCATCATGAAGCTGGCGGTCGATCAGAGAGACCGTCTGGCGCCGGATGTCGCGCAGTTCTGGTTCCGCCATCCATCCCGGCCGCTTCTGCCACCCTGGACACCGGGTGCGCATGTCGACCTGCGCCTGCCGGACGGAAAGATCCGTCAGTATTCCCTGACGAGCGATCCGGCTGACCTGTCCCGCTATGCAATCACGGTAAAGCGTGAAGATGATGGACGTGGGGGATCGCAATGGCTGCACCAAAACTTCGCGACCGGCCATGTTGCTCATGTTTCGGCACCGCGAAACAACTTTCCCCTGAGTGACGGCCGGGCCGTGCTGATCGCCGGTGGGATCGGCGTCACGCCCATGCATTCCATGGCCAGGCAACTCGTGGCCGACGGCCAGCTCGTGGAAGCCCACATCTGCGAAAGAGCCCGGCCCTCGACATTTGAGACCAAGCTCCGCGCCATTTGTGGCGATACACTGCATATGCACATAAGTTCCGACGGTGCAAATAGCCGTCTGAATGTCGCGCAGCTCGTCTCCCGGCTTCCGCGTGACGTTCACATCTACTGCTGTGGCCCAGACCGGCTCATTAGTGCCGTCCAAGAGGCCGCCGCGGACTGGCCCGAACCACAGGTTCATTTTGAGCGTTTTGGCGCCGTCTTTGACGAGAACTTCGAACCGGAGCCCTTCGACATCACAATTGTTTCGACAGGAAAAACCTATCGCGTTCCAGAAGATCGGTCAGCCCTGGAGATCCTGCGCGAGGCGGGTCATGTTCTGCCGTCCTCTTGCGAATTGGGTGTCTGTGGAAGCTGTGAGTGCGCCTATGTTGACGGTACCGTCATTCACAGAGATTCCGTTCTGTCGCAAACTGCGCGCGAGAGCAAAATGATGCTGTGTGTTTCACGCGCACGTGTTGCCGTGACCGTAGATCTCTGAACGGCCTGTTGCTGGGGTCAGGTCTTTGATTGTGCGTCTGTTGCTGGGGTCAGGTCTTTGATTGTGCGCCTGGTTGCATCGCGCCGCGCGCTCTCTCTCGGTGTCATTGCTCCGCAATCGCTAAAGCAAAACATGGGGGTGCGGGGGAACCTGTTCCCCCGATCTTGTTTTGTGCACACGCTGATTCAGGTTCATGCTAAAAGCTCGCCTGTTGTTCCGTAGTTTGCGGCTTGATCAGTCTTGGTTCTCCGACTCCCGCTTCAAAACCGACCGAAGAAACTTCGCGGCCGAGCGGAAATGGCTGGCGCCGGCGGCTTCCGCCCAGCGTCCGGATGTCCAATCGTTTTTGGCGCCTTTCATAGGGCCGCTATAGAGCTCGCTGTCTGTGCGGCTTTCCATGAAATCGACGAGCCGGTCGCAGTTCCGCCGGAGCATTGCCACGGCGGCGGGCCAGTCCAGATCCGACTGCTGCTTTCGCAGTTCAGAATTATAGCGCTTGAGTTCGTTCCATTTGTAACCCTTCGCCGGGAAGTGGACTTCTTTTCCGGCAAGCCCGTCCTCGTGCCATCCAAGGAAGAGCTCGATCCAATGGGCGCGGTGGGCAACGATGTCTTTGACCGATGTCTCATCCTCTCTTTTCAGCATCGCGGCGTCGGACTCGAAGCGGTCCATAAGGCTTTCGAGTTTTTCGAATTCCTTTCGCGTGATTGCGAGGAGTTCGGATTTGGTTTTTGCGGCCATCGCTGCCATCTCCCGTGATGTCGGGAAGTCTGCAGGTTTTCCTGCAGGTGATCTTTGCGTTACATCAAGTATGCAGATCCCCCGTTCAAATGCGTCATTGTCCAGTGTGCAATTAAGAAGCGAATTTTTATTCTGAAGCCTGAGTCTCAGAACCCTCAGTACTAAACTTCGTCAGCAGTCATAAGTTCTCTTTTTGATAGTCTGAACGGCTATACCACTCTGGAAAAGTCATCTGCTTGAAGCGCTTGAAATCAAGCCAAATTACGCTTTGAAAATCATATATCATTGATATTGCTGATATATTACGGAATTTCGACACGACCTGCCGACAGGCTGTTTACGTTAACGAATTCTAGATTTTTGACGTGCCTTATTTTTGGGCATTCTAAAAAAACGCGCATTCCCGACAGGGTTTTGCGCAATTGGGAGTCGAAAAAATGAAGATTCGTCAACAATTCATTGCGGCGGGCGTTCTGTTGCTGATGGCGGTGGCTGGACTGACAGCCTCCACCCTGTTCTACGTCCGTTTCAGCGACGAGTTGGAGGCTGCGCAGCGGAACCGCTACCAATCCTACCTTCTGGCCGACGAGTTGCGCCAGAGCTCGGATGACCTGACGCGCCTCGCGCGGACTTATGTGGTCACGGGCGATGCGGCTTACGAAGCCCAGTACTTCGATATTCTGGCGATTCGTGACGGCAAGAAGCCGCGGCCGGAAGCCTACAATCGCATCTACTGGGACTTCGTCGCCGCTGGCGATGCGGCGCCCCGGCCAGGCGGAGAGACCGCGTCACTTCTTGATCTCATGCGGCGGTCGGGTTTCACAGAGGCCGAGTTCGCGAAACTGGAGGAAGCGAAAAACAATTCCGATGGCCTGGTCAATCTCGAGGTGGAAGCGATGAATGCCGTCAAGGGGCTCTTCAAGGATGACGGTGGTGAATACAGCGTCGAACGCAGTCCTGATTTCGAACATGCCAGGGCGCTCATGCATTCTCAGGACTATCATAAGTTCAAAGCACAGATTATGCGTCCGGTGGACGCGTTCTACATGTTGCTTGAGGAAAGGACGCTCGGCGCGGTGGAAACGGCCAAGGTCAACGTCCAGCGCATCTCCACGCTGGTCATGGTCTGCCTGGGTGTCGTGATTGCGGTCCTCGCTCTGATGGCTCTGGCAGTCGCGAAGCGCGTGCTCAATCCTCTCGAAGCCTTGCGGGGCACCATGTTCGAGTTGAGCAAGGGGCGGCTGGACGTCGAGCTACCCGCGCACCGGCGCGATGACGAAGTCGGCCAGATGATCAAGGCTATTGAGGTTTTCAAGGACAACGCGAGGGAAACGGAGCGGCTTCGCCGGGAGAACGACGCGCAGGCCGAAGCGGCCCAGGAGGCAAATCGAAAAGCCGTCCTCGGACTGGCCGGCGACCTGGAGGAATGCGTCACCGGCGCCATCAGGTCCCTGACCCTTGCCTCGGGTGAAATGCGGTCGAATGCGGAAGGGATGGTAACGACCGCGGAACGCTCGACCGGCGAGGCATCGCTTGCGACCAGTGCCACCGGTGAGGCTTCCGCTTCGGTGCAGGCCCTGGCTTCGGCCACGGAGGAGCTTTCGGCTTCGGTCAACGAGATCAGCCGTCAACTGGAACATGCCCAGGAGATCTCGCAGCAGGCCGTATCTGCGACCAACGACACCGGCACCACGGTCCAGAGTCTCGCCGATATGGCGCAGAAAATCGGTCACGTCGTCGAGCTGATCTCGGACATTGCCGAGCAGACGAATCTCCTGGCTCTGAACGCCACGATCGAAGCGGCCCGGGCCGGTGAGGCCGGTAAGGGCTTTGCCGTCGTTGCGTCGGAGGTCAAGAGCCTGGCCAACCAGACGGCCAAGGCGACCGAAGACATCAGCGCTCAAATCACCGGCATGCAGAGCGTCACCGACGACACCGTCAAGTCGATCGGACGCATCCAGGAGATCATCGCGCAGATTGGCAAGACCACGACCTCCATCGCTTCGGCCGTCGACCAGCAGGGCAGCGCGACACAGGAAATCGCGCGGAATGCCCAAAATGCCGCGAAGAGCACGCAGGAGGTTTCCAAGACCGTCGGCAGCCTGGAGGCTTCTTCGACAGAGACGGGGGCTTCGGCCGGACAGGTTCTCAAGTCGTCCAACACGCTTGTCGATCAGTCGGATGAACTCCAGACACAGATCAGCGGCTTCCTGGCGCAGATTCGGGCCGCGTGAGGCCTTGAACGAGGGCTGAAGGGGGCGAATGGCCTTAGTGCTAAGGACAAGCGGTTCGAAGGCCGGACCGCTTGCCGCACTGCGCACTGGGACCGACCTTCCTTGCCCTAATCCTCGCCCCGCTGGTCGTTCAGCCATTCGCGCGGGCCCTGGCCGAAGCGGCGCTGGAAGGCGCGGGCGAGGGCGGTGGAGCTTTTGTAGCCGGTCGCGGGCGTGACCGACTTCAGGGGGCGGCCGCGCAGGAGCAGTTGCTTGGCGAGTTCCAGGCGCAGGGCGGTCAGGTAATCGCCCGGCGAGGCGCCGACGCAGGCCTTGAAGGCGGCGGCGAAGTTCGAGCGGGACATGCCGGCGATGCGGGCCAGTTCCTCGATGTTCAGTTCCGCGGCCGGGTCGGCGTGCATGGCGGCGAGGGAGCGGGCCAGCTTGGGGTCGGCGAGGCCGGCCAGCAGGCCTCTCTCGATCTGGCCTTCGGCGATGCAATGGCGCAGCAGCATGACGATCAGCAACTCGACGATCAGATCGACCGCGGCGCGATGCCCGAAGGCGGGCGTGAAGGCCTCGTCGAACAGGCGTTCGAGTACGGGACCCAGACCGGCCAGGGCGTCGAGCGGGACGATCAGCGGGTCGGGCAGGCCGAGCAGCAGGAACTCCGCCTCCGGGCCGCTGTAGCTCAGGCGTGCACAGACCAGTTCGCTGCCGGTCTCTTCGTCGGCTTCCAGGCGATGGCCGCGGGCCTGGGCGAAGAGAATGAGGCTGGGGCGGTCGATTTCGCGAGGCGGTTCACCTTTGGTCAGGAGCCGCAGGGGGCCGCGGCGCAGCAGGTGTAAATGGCCCTGCGCGCCGTCTTCGCCATGTTCCGAGGTGCCACAGAGGGAGCCGGAAAAGAAGACGTTGGCGCTGAGGTTGCGGCTGCTGAGCCAGGGAAAGAGATCGGGGTCTTCGGACGAACTGCGTGTTTCTTCGGACAAAAGATCAAACCTGATTGATTACCTCTGTTGTCGAGGGCGGGGCCTGAGGTTATCCCCCCAGCCGATGCCCCGCTTACGATGGAATTCTATGGAGGTACCCTAATGTCGCCTTTTTTCAAAGCTATTCGTAATGCTTTTGTTGCTGCCGGTCTGGCTTTCGCCGTGGTTCCGGCTTCCACCCAGATCGCGAACGCTGCCGCCGAAGTGAACATCGTCGACGGTTACGCCGTGCACGGTTATGACGTCGTGGCCTATTTCACCGAAAGCAAGCCGGTGATCGGTGACGACCGCTTCGTCGCTCAGTATGAGGGCGCGACCTATCGCTTCTCCAGCGAAGCCAACCGCGACAAGTTCGCCGGCGACCCTGGTAAGTACGCGCCGAAGTACGGCGGCTACTGCGCCTTTGGCCTCGCCATGGGCCGCAAGTTCGACGGCGATCCCAATGCTTGGAAGATCGTTGACGGCGAACTTTACCTGAACCTGAACAAGGACATCCAGGCGCGCTGGGTCAAGGACATCCCGGGCTTCGTCAAGGGCTCCGAGAACAACTGGCCGATCGTTCGCAGCGTTGCCGACGCCACGCTGGAATCCTCCCCGCCGGCGGGTCTGACCATCGGCGCTCAGTAAGCTCTGACGCTTCTAGAAATGGTTCTCGCGATGCGGCACCCTTCGGGGTGCCGCATTTTTTTGTGGCAAGCGGTCTTTGAGCGAGCGGCCCGATGGGTCATGATCAAAGCTCCTTGGAATAGACACAGGCTCCCGGACCGCAGATGAACGATCAACCCGAAATCAAGACCGTCACGCTGGACGAAGTGCGTGCGCTCGCCAAAACCATCCTGGTCAAAGCCGGTATGGAGGCGCGCGGCAGCGAGGTGATTGCCGAGCTTGTTGCCAAATCAGAGCGTGACGGCCCGCGCAGCCACGGGCTGCGCATGCTGCCTGCCTATGTGCAGAGCTTCGCCTCCGGTTACGCCAATCCGCTGGCGCAGCCGCGTATCCGGCGGCTGGCGCCTGGGGTTCTGCGCTGCGACGGCGATAACGGCTATTTCCAGATCGCCGCAGCCGAAGCGCGCGCTGAGTTGATCGCGATGGCGCGTGAGAACGGTGTTGCCGGCTTTAGCTGCGCCAATTGCCATCATCTGGCCGGCCTGCGCTTCGATACCGAGCCGCTGGCGGAGGCGGGGCTCATTGCCATCGGGGTGGTCAATTCGCTGTCCATGGTGGTGCCCCACGGCGGCGCGCGCCCGACTTACGGAACCAACCCCATGTCCTTCGCCTGTCCGCGTGAGGGGCGCGCGCCGATCGTCTGGGATCAGGCCTCTTCGGTGGTGGCGCTGATGGATGTGCGACTCGCCGCCGCCGAGGGGCATCAGTTGCCATTGGAGGGCGGGCTCGATAGCGACGGTCGTCCCTCCAAGGATCCGAAGGAGATTCTGGAGACCCGCAGCCTCTTGCCCTTTGGGGAGCATAAGGGCAGCGCGATCGCCTTTATGGTCGAGGTCCTGGGCGTTGCGCTGGCCGGTGGCACGCTGTCTGTCGACAATCAAGAGCGTGTGGCCCATAACGCGCTCAACATCAAAGGTGGCGCGACCTTGATCGCCATCGATCCAAAGCGCTGGGGCAGTGATGGTTTCGCAGACCACGTCAAGCGCATCTGCGACGAGATCCAGGGGAATGGAAGCGCGCGGGTGCCCGGGGATGGCCGACTGAAGAAGCGCGCGACAGCCTTGTCAGAGGGTGTGCAGGTCAGTGCCGAGCTTTTACAGCAACTGAATGCCCTTGCGGCAGATCAGGTTTAGACCGAGTCGCCGCCGGCGATGCGTCGCATCTGGGAACCTGATCCGAGAGAGCTGAGAGGCTCTCCCGGATCGTTCGGTTCCGGCGCTTGTCAGGCCGCGCGGACCTCGGAGAGGAAGCGTTCGACCTGATCTTTCAGGCCGTCGGCTTTCTGGTTCATGTCACGCGCCACGCTCGACACCTGCGTCGCCGCAGTGCCGGTTTCGCCGGACGCGCGGGTCACCTCGCCGATGTTGGAACTGACTTCGGCGGCGCTTGCCGAGGCCTGCGCCACATTGCGGGCGATTTCGGCGGTGGCTGCCCCCTGTTCTTCGACGGCCGATGCGATCGCCGAGGCGATCTCGTGGGTGTCCTTGATCGTCGCGCCGATGGACTGGATGCTCGAGACGGCGGTCTGGGTTTCGGCCTGAATGCCGCCGATCTGCTGGCTGATCTCGTCCGTCGCCTTGGCCGTCTGTTCGGCGAGGTTCTTGACCTCGTGCGCGACCACGGCAAAGCCCTTGCCGGCATCTCCCGCACGCGCGGCCTCGATCGTGGCATTGAGGGCCAGCAGGTTGGTCTGCTCGGCGATGTCCGAGATCAGGTTGACGACCTCGCCGATCTTGTTCGAGGCCTCGACCAGGCCCTGGATCTGCTGGTTCGTCTTGTCTGCCTCGCTGACGGCACGGTCGACAATCTCCGAGGATTGCGAGACCTGTCGGCCGATTTCCCCGATCGAGGAGGAGAGTTCGTCGGTCGCGGTCGCGACGGCCTGGACGTTCGAGGAGGCCTGATCGGCGGCGATCGAGACCGTCTCGGCGCGTTTGCTGGTGTCCTCGGCGATGTCGGACATGGAGCCGGCCGTCTTTTCCATTTCCATGGAGGAGCTTGTGACCGAGGTGAGCATCTCCGTCACCCCGACATCGAACTCTTTGGTGAGCTGTTCGATCTTCTGGGCGCGGGCGTTGCGGGCCTTCGACTCTTCAGCCTCGCGCGCGGCCAACTCGTCCGCCTTGATCATGCTGTCCTTGAAGACCTGCACGGCTTTGGCCATCAGGCCAACTTCGTCGCCGCGGCTGGTGCCCGGCACCTCGGTGGAGGTCTTACCTTCCGCCAAACGGCCCATCGCCGTCGTCATCTGACAGATGGGGCCGGCGATGCTGTTACCGATGGCCCAGCCAATGCCGCTGCCGAGCAGCAGGGCCATCAGGATACCCCCGGCGATCGTGAAGTTGGTTGCTTCTTTGGTGTCGAGGTTTTCCTGCTTGCGGACTTCCATCAGAGCCGCTTCTTCGGCGGAAAAATCGGCCATGAGGGCGCGGAACCGGTCGAAAAAGACCTTGCCGCGGGCTTCGCCCACCAGATCGGCCATATCGTCCATGGTCATGGAGTCGCCGATTTCGCGGCGAAGCTGGATCATCGGCTCGGTGACCTCCGTCTGCCAGGCCTTGATCGTCTCGTCGACTTCCCCTAGCAGGGTAACCTGGGCGGGGTTGTCGCTGACGGTTTCACGCAGAGACTCGGTGAGCTTGAAGAACTGTGCCGAACCGCTGTGGTAAGGTTCAAGGAACTCTTCCTTACCGGCCAGCAGGTAACCACGCATACCCGTTTCCATGTCCACGGCCGCCGCGATGATGCTCTTGGCCTGCGCGATCACCCGATAGGTGTGCGTCACCCAGCCGATGGTTTCGCGGGCGCTTTCGCTTTCGACGCTCGGCGCCTGCAGAAGCCTGGCAAAATCGGCTTCGCGCTGTTCCAGCAGGACGCGTTCACGCTCGACGAAGGTGGCAATCTGTCCCCTGAACTTATCGAAGAAAGTCTTCCCCTTGGCCTGCCCGACAAGCTCCGCCATGTCGTTCATGGTCTGCGCATCACCGATATTCCGGCGCAACTGAATGGCGGGTTCGGTCACTTCGCTCTGCCATTCGCGCAGCACGGATTCGACCTCGCCCAGGCGCGCGACCTGTCCCGGGTTGTCGCTTACGGTGCGCTGCAGGGCCTCGATGCGCTCATAGGTCGTCTGTTCGCCCGACTTGTAAGGATCGAGGAACTCTTCCCTGCCGGCCAGCAGGTACCCGCGCATACCGGTCTCCATGTCGACGGCCGAGGCGACGATTTCCTCCGCTTTACTCAGGACGTTGTAGGTGTGATTCACCCAGCCGGTCGTGGTGGTGATCTTGCCAATGCTGGTAATGGCGATAACACCCAGCGCCAACATGAAGAGCGTTGGTATTGATATACCTATCAGGACCTTCGGTTTGGTATTTATGGACGACCAGTTCATGTTTCACCACCTCAATTGCGTTGTACCGAGATAGAAATACTTGGATCAATACTTGATGGATTTCTGCGAGCTTTTGTGGTTTAAGGCCTCTTTAAGATCCAAGTTTTACCTAACAGGCGTCGCCGCCGTGTCTTTCGCTTGTGTTTCCCCAAAAAAGAGAAAAATGTCGAGCGCTTCGCTTGCGTTTACCCAGACTATGTCTCCCGCCGGGGCGTTGCTATTTCCCAGTATTTTCTTGCAAAACAACATCTTGTTCGAAGGTCCGATGCTGCCGGAAAATAGTTTCCATTTAATTGATGGTATCTATAGTTGAGTCGTTGCGTTCGCTCGTTCTATGCAGTCTTTCCACGATCGCGCATCGCGTCCAAAGGTATGGGGTGCGTCTCTTGAAAACCGAGTTTACTGCGGAGCTGTGCTGCGGTCTTCTCCCTTCGCTTCAGCGTGTAATAATGTGGAGGAAGTTGTTTTTCTTATACATTTTGAACCAAGAAAAAATTTCCTTGTTATTGAAAAATTTTTGAGCGTTCACTTTATTACTAAGGGAAATTCTATCCATAAGTTGGAAGTTGTCCTTCAAGCAATACAACCTTTTTGCGATGGCCGCGGACGCTCAGCCGGCTCGAACGCGGTGTGTGACTTCCGTGCTTCGTCTGATTGTGGCGCCTTTACCGTGGCATCTTTCGTCCAGGAGTTGCCGTTGACCTGTCGAGTTCCAGATATCTGCTAAGATCCCGCAGGGTGGCTGCTGTCCGAAGCGACAGAGCCTGTTTCGCCCGTTCAGGGGAGTTCTATGCTCGACAAAAAATCACCAGCGAGAGAGCGGCAAAGGTTTCAGGCTGCAAGCTCGAAACCCGCCATCCTTTTCATCGCTGGCTTCGGCGATGATGCGAGCATGTTTGAAGGCCTTCGCGATACTGACCTGGCGAAGGACTACCGTCTTCTTCCTTTGAATCTACCAGGGTTCGGCGCGCCAGCGCTCACGAGCGGGACAAGCCTCGAAGCCCTGGCGGCGTTCGTTGCAGGGCAAGCGAGAGAGACAGGCGCGGAGATCATCGTCGCGCATTCGGTCGCGTCCATCATCGCGTCGATCGCGGCAAAAGATCCAGGCTGCCCGCTTGCGTCCGTCATATCGCTCGAAGGGAATATCACCGCGGAGGATGCTTACTTCTCCGGAACGGCCGCCGACTACGACGATCCCTACAGCTTCCGGACCGCATTCCTGAGGCGACTTGATGACATGGCGCGAACCGCGCCCATTATCGCCCGATACCGCAAAGTCGTCGCGCAGGCCGATCCCCGTGCGCTCTGGGAGCTTGGCTGCGATGCCCGCCGCTTCTCCAATGCGCAGGTACCTGGGGAACTGCTGTTGGAGATCGCGCAGGTAACGTACCTCTATAACCCTGAAAACTGCCCGGACAGTACGCTTGAGTGGCTGAGTAAGAACCAGATGAGGCGCATTGCGTTAAACAATGCCACGCACTGGGTGAGCGTCGATCAGCCCCGGTTTCTGGCCGAGAAGATATCGGCGGTCTTGCGCTGACCTCGGACGGCATCGCCGTCTTAGGCTGCGACCCGCTTTTGACCGGAAAATGACTGATCTCAAATAAAAGTTACTGAGATTCAGTGGTTTAAGAAAATCACAATTCGCGGTACTAAAGAGCCTGATCCGACAAAGCGACGGGCCGCCTCCTGGCCCGCGGCGTCTCAAAAAAAGGAATACAGCGTGCGTATCGTCGACATCCGCGAGGTGACGAAACCCATCTCTTCGCCCATCCGCAACGCCTACATTGATTTCAGCCGCATGACGGCGAGCCTGGTGGCGGTGGTCACCGACGTGGTGCGCGACGGGCGGCCGGTCGTGGGTTACGGCTTTAATTCCAATGGGCGTTATGGCCAGGGCGGCCTGATCCGGGAACGCTTCCGCGACCGTATCCTGGAGGCCGATCCGGGCTCTCTTCTCAACGACGCGGGGACGAACCTGGACGGCCATAAGATCTGGGCCGCGATGATGGCCAATGAAAAGCCGGGCGGGCACGGTGAGCGCTCCGTGGCCGTGGGGACCATCGACATGGCGGTCTGGGACGCCATCGCGAAGATCGAGGAGAAGCCGCTGTTCCGGCTGCTGGCCGAACGCAAGGGGATCGAGGCGAATCCCAAGGTCTTCGTTTACGCTGCCGGTGGCTACTACTACCCGGGCAAGGACGATAGCGCCCTGCGTGCCGAGATGCGCGGCTATCTCGCGCGCGGCTACAATGTGGTGAAGATGAAGATCGGTGGCGCGGGCCTCGAAGAAGACCGGCGGCGGATCGAGGCGGTGCTGACGGAGATCGGCGGCGAAGCGCGGCTGGCGGTGGACGCCAACGGCCGCTTCGACCTGGAGACCGGGATCGCCTATGCGAAGATGCTGCGCGACTATCCGCTGTTCTGGTTCGAGGAGGTCGGCGACCCGCTGGACTATGCGCTGCAGGCGGCCCTCTCCGAGTTCTATCCCGGCCCCATGGCGACGGGTGAGAACCTCTTTTCGCATCAGGATGCCCGTAACCTCTTGCGCTACGGCGGGATGCGGCCGGACCGGGACTGGCTGCAGTTCGACTGCGCCCTTTCCTATGGCCTGGTGGAGTATCTGCAGACTCTGGAGGTGCTGGCCCAGTTCGGCTGGTCGCCGTCGCGCTGTATCCCGCACGGCGGTCATCAGATGTCGCTCAATATCGCCGCCGGACTCGGACTGGGCGGCAATGAAAGCTACCCGGATCTGTTCCAGCCCTATGGCGGTTTCCCGGACGGTGTGGAGGTGGTCGAAGGGCATATCACTATGCCCGAACTGCCGGGCATCGGCTTCGAAGGCAAGTCGGACCTGATCAAGGTGATGCGCGAGCTGGCGGCTTGACGCGACGGCGCTCTGATCGGGCACTCCTTCAATAATCCTGATGTAGGGGCGGCGCAGCCGGGTTTCCCGACTGGCTGCGATTTGCGGCGCGGGACCTTATCTGCGTCGAAGACTCGAAGCCGAGAAGCATCGCCCTGCGCACGCCCCTTGGGCGAGATCGCCTCGCGCCGCCCCCTTCTCTAATGCAACAATTACAGATTGTTTCCAAGTTTGCGCCATGGTGTTGCCGTTGATATTGATATTCAATCAAAAGAAGAAGTGCTTTAGCGACGATATCCTGGTCTTGTTCTGAAGAAGTCATTGGGATTTGATTTGCTCAGCCCATGCTCGTTTCAAACTATAAATTATTGTTTCCTCGTATTTATTTCGTAAAACGCCTGACTTCTTTTGCGGAATCAGGCGTGCCGTGGAAAAGTGAAAAGCCTCATTGCGGTCATAAAAGCGTCTCACTGTTTGCGTGAAATTCCCCTTCCATAAATTTATATATAATTGTATCGTCGAGTCTCATAATGGCTCATTCAAATTTTTTAAAAAACAACTCTTAATGGCGGCGCGTGAGTATTTCGAGACGCATAGCCAAGACGGTCTCAAGGCGATCAATCCCAAATATAGGAGGTTGTATGACGAGCGTGTTCAAGGGTGGTGAAAGTCGCGGTTCGGCCATTGATGGCAAGCTGTCCGGAGGGCTGTGGTCATGACGGGGAATTCCAGCCCGGTTGCACTTGCCGGATTGGCCGATGTCGGCGATGACGGCCTGGTGTCCTGGTCTCTCGGGGCCGAACACGATGCCGGCGCCACTGTGACCTTCAGTCTCGAGAGCGGCGCCGCGAACGGCAGTGTCACGGTGAACGCTGACGGGACCTACAGCTATCAGGCCAATGCCGGTTACTCTGGCGCGGACAGCTTTACCTTCAAGGTGACGGACACTGCGAGCGGTTTGAGTTCGACGGCGACGGTTACGCTGGATGTGCGCAATGGCGCACCCGCCACGCTCACCAGTGGCCCGGAAACGCTTGTCAATTCCGAGACCCTCCATGAGCAATCCGGGGGTGATGTCACTGCCCTTGCCGATGGCGGTTACGTCGTTGTCTGGCACTCAAATTTCCAGGACGGCGATGCGCTTGGTGTCTTTGGGCAGCGTTTCGACGCGCAGGGTCAGAAGGTTGGCAGTGAGTTTCAGGTCAACAGCTACACGACAAGCAATCAATGGGCGCCCAAGGTTGCTGCATTTGATAACGGCGGCTTTATCGTGTCCTGGGGATCACAGGGGCAGGGGGCTACGAGCCGGTACGACGTTTTCACGCGGCGGTTCGACGCAGATGGTGTGGCCATTGATGCCGTCGAACAGCAGGTCAGTACAAGCGACAGCAGGTTCAATCAGCGTTATTCGGAAATCGAGACCCGTGCCGATGGAGGCTATATCGTCACCTGGTATCGCGATAACTACAATTCAGGTTCAAAAGAACACGTCTATTCGAAAGTCTTCGACGCCAATGGTGTCGCCATTGCGAGTCCTTCGATCGCAACCAGTACGGTTGAGGATCAGCGCAATGCCAGAGTCGGCATCTTGCACAACGGAGACTACATCGTCACCTGGCAGTCGCAGCACGCGACGAGGTGGGGAATTTACGCGCGGCGGTTCAGCGCCGACGGCACTGCGCTGAGCGGTGAGATAACCATCCGTGCGGGCACGCTTTCTAAAAAGTATAAAGCGCCGAGCATCGCGGTGCTGGAAGATGGGGGCTACGTCATTGCCTTCAATATCACGCGCGTTTCTAACTCTAAAAGAACGGGGATTGCCTATAAATACGATGCCGCAGGCAATTATGTTGGAACTGTAACGCCTATCCTGACCGGGGAAGAAAACGGCCTTTACGTTTCAGATGTGACGGCTCTGAAAGACGGTGGCTTTGTCATTGTATATGTTAAGAGCGATGGCGGCCTCCTTGGCTCTTATGCTCATCGTTATGACCGCAACTTGAATTCGGTCGGCGGCGAAGTCCGGATTAACGACTATACGGTCGGAGCTCAGGACCTGCCTCGGATTTCCGCGCTCGCCTCCGGTGGTTTCGTCGCCAGTTGGGTTTCTGATGGCCAGGACGGCAGCGGCAAGGGTGTCTACAGCAAGGTTTTTCAGGCCAACAGCACTTCTCAAGGCGGCCCCGGCAACGACGTACTGCTTGGCTCAGACGGCTTCGATACTCTGCTGGGAGCTGGCGGCGACGATCTGCTGGAAGGTCAGGGATCCGACGATCAGATCGACGGCGGAGAAGGCGTGGACACGGCTGTCTTCAGCGGAAACTTCGCTGACTATACAATCGATATCGACCCGGTTACCGGCGTCATCACGGTCACGGACAACGAGGTGCTTCTGGATGGCAACGATGGGGTCGACACTCTGACCAATGTCGAGGTTCTGCGCTTCAAGGATCAGGACTACGTCGTTGCCGGTCAGCTACTGGAAGGAACGTCGGGTGTCGATACCCTGATCGGCGGCGCGGGCGATGATACGATCCTGGGCTATGGCGGTTATGACACCCTCATGGGCGGGGCCGGTAACGACACTCTGGACGGCGGGTCAGGTCAGGACTCACTGGACGGCGGCGCTGGCGACGACGTTCTTATTCTTGGGAACGATAGTCAGTCCTATATGTTCAACGTGGTCCAGGGCGGCAGCGGTCAGGATACGATCCTCGGCAGCAGCGGCGATGATATCCTGCGGGTCAGCAGTCTGACCGCCGCCAACTCGATCGAGACGATCGACGGGGGCGCCGGGAACGACATACTGATATCCTGGGGGACTGGCGAGCTGGATCTGTCGGGCGTTACGCTTGTCGGCGTCGAGCTCATCGAGACCGGGTCCGGCGGCGGTAAGGTGACCGGCACGTCGGGTGACGACACGATCAAGGGCAACTCGGGTGGAGACAGTCTCTTCGGCGGGGCCGGTGACGATACCTTCCTGGCGACCAACAACTCCGCGACGCCGGACAGCTTCGACGGCGGAGCCGGGAACGATCGGATCCTCGGCAATGCGGGCAACAATACTATCGCGGTGCGCAGTCTGACGGCGGCCAATTCGATCGAGACGATCGATGGCGGTGCCGGTCATGATCGGATTGTCGGCTCTGTCTATGCGGACAACATCGATCTGAGCGCGATCAGTGTCAGCGGTATCGAGGAGATCGATGGCGGCGGCAATAATGACGTCATCACGGGCAGCGCGGGTGCCGACTTCATCAAGGGCAACAGTGGTAACGACAGCCTGACCGGGGGTGGCGGCAACGACACCCTGGAGGGCGGCTCCGGCAATGACACCTATGTCTTCGCATCGGGTGATGGCCAGGATCTGATCCGCAACAACGACGCGGTTTCCACGAACGATCGGCTTCTGTTCGGCGGCAGCATCTCGGCCAACGATGTCTGGTTCGAGCAGAGCGGCGACAACCTGGTGGTCTCCATCCTCGGCTCGACGGACGAGGTGGTGTTCGAGAACTGGTACACGGATCCGTCGCGGACCGTGGACCGGATCGAAACCAGTGACGGTTCGGTTCTGGTGGAGTCTTCAATCCAGCAACTTGTGTCGGCGATGGACGGCTTCGTACCTTCCGACGGCACGGGCGGCGGCGTGACCTCCAGCACCCTGCCGCAGGGTGTTGCGGACGCGATCAATCAGTACTGGCAGCCCGGGACCTAAGGCGACGCAGATGAGGTGAGGACCTGGCCGGCTGCCGCGGGCTCAGGTCCTTGCCCCAGGGGCGTTTTCGGGACGGCTGTGTCATCTGAATCCGGCCCTAACGGGCGCCCTGAAACTCACAGATCTGTTCAGCAAGGAGGCACTATGTCGAGCAAGTGTAAACTGTGTGAAGGCCGAACTTCAGTTGCGAATAACCTAGAGTTCGGAGGGCTGCGGTCATGACAGGGAGTTCCAGCCCGATTGCACTTGCCGGATTGGCCGATGTGGGCGATGACGGCCTGGTGTCCTGGTCTCTCGGGGCCGAACACGATGCCGGCGCCACTGTGACCTTCAGCCTTGAGAGCGGCGCCGCGAACGGCAGCGTCACGGTGAACGCCGACGGGACCTACAGTTATCAGGCCAATGCAGGTTACTCTGGCGCAGACAGCTTTACCTTCAAGGTGACGGACACGGCGAGCGGTTTGAGTTCGACGGCGACGGTCACGCTGGATGTGCGCAACGACGCGCCGAGCGTCCTCACGGCGCAGGGCAACGAGAGCCTCGTCAATGATCAGTTCACCGCTGGCGATCAGATCGAAGCAGATGTCACGGTGCTCGCCGATGGCGGCTACATCGTTGTCTGGTCGACGGATAAGGGGACGGCCTCCGGTTGGGACGTCTATGCCCAGCGCTATGACGCGCAGGGCGCTAAAGTCGGCGCTGAGCTTCTCGTTAACGATTCACCGATGTATCGCCAGGGCTGGGCCCGTGTCGAGGCATTTGAAAATGGCGGCTTTGTCGTCGCCTATGAATCGGCAGATCAGAATGGCGTCTATGGTATCCAGGCGCGGCGGTTTTTGCCGGATACGTCCGATCCCTCCCAACTGGTGGGTGAAGCCAGCCAGGTTGTGAGCATGGCGAGCAGCTACGATCAGCGCTTTCCGATGCTGCGCTCAACGCCGGACGGAGGCTTCGTGGTTGGCTGGTCCGAGCTGCGGACGGACGGCTTAAAAGCCGAGGCCTTGAAAGTCGTGTTCGATGCCGATGGCAATGAGGTCGCCAACTCCCGCAGCGCCGTTGTCGGTGCAAATACCAGTGATCAAAGGGTCGGTGATGTCGCGGTTCTGAGCAATGGCGAGATCATGGTGGCTTACTATTCGGATCACAGTGGATTTTGGAGTGTCTACGGCCAGAGGTACGACTCGGCGGGAGCCGCGCTCGGCGGCACGATTGCCATCGCGTCCGGAAACAGCTCCACCAGGTATGAGTTTCCGAGGATCGCCGTGCTGTCCGACGGCAGCTACGTGATGATGTTCACGGCCACCGCCAGCGCCGGTAGCCGCAGGGTCGAGGCCGGCCTCTACGAGTCGGACGGCACCTACGTTACATCGATTGCGGTCAATCCCACCTCCAACAATTTGCTGACGCTTGGGACCGACATCGTTGCGCTCGCCGATGGCGGCTTTCTGGTCACCTATTACGATGTGGAAAGCAACGGAAGCCTGGGTGTCTTCGCGCGGCGCTTCGATGCCGCAGGAACCGCGATCGGCGGGTCGTTCGCTCTCTCGAATCAGGCCGTTGGAGCGCAGACCAATGTCACCGTTTCGGCCCTCGCATCCGGTGGGTTCGTCGCGACCTGGCAGTCCTTTGGCCAGGACGGCAGTGGCTATGGCGTCTACCACCGGGTGTTTGATCGTGATGCTCTGGAGGGCGGTCCCGGTGACGATGTGATCCTTGGAACGATCGCCGCGGATACCATTCTCGGCCAGGGTGGCGACGATCTTTTGGAAGGGCGAGAGGGTGACGACCAGATCATCGGCGGAGACGGCGACGACGTCGCGGTCTTCAGCGGTAATCGGGCCGATTATGAGATAGCTGTCGACCCGATCAGTGGCGTCATCACGGTCGCGGACAAGGATGCGGCGCTGGACGGGGACGACGGTGTGGACCGCCTGACCAGCGTCGAGACTTTGCGCTTTAAGGATAGGGACTACGCTACCGCCGACCAGATCCTGGTGGGAACGCAGGGTGATGATACCTTGGTCGGAGGTTTGGGAGACGACTCGCTCTTTGGAGGAAACGGTTACGATACTCTGATCGGTGGCTTAGGTGATGACACGCTTAGTGGCGGCCCAGGCCAGGATACTCTGGACGGCGGTGCCGGCAACGATGTCTTCATTCTCGGTAAAGATGCCCAACTCTACCACTTCAACGAAGTCCTGGGTGGCGCGGGAGAGGATACGATCCTGGGCAGCAGCGGCAAAGATGTTCTGCGTGTAAAGAGCCTTTCTGCGGCGAATTCGATCGAAACAATCGACGGTGGTGGTGGCGTTGATGAACTGACGACCTTTGGCGACGGTAGTATCGACCTGACGGGCGTCACATTGATTGGCATTGAGACGATCAGCGTAGGAAACGGCAGCAGCGACATCACCGGAACCGCTGGTAACGATACAATCCAAGCCGGCGACGGCGCCAACAGTCTGTTTGGGGCCGGTGGGGATGATACTTTCCTTGTGCCCAATAACTCGGTGACCTCGGATATCTTCAATGGCGGTGAGGGCAACGACCGGATCCTTGGAGACGAAAAGGATAACGCCATCGCGGTCCGCAGCCTGACGGCGGCCAATTCGATTGAGACGATTGACGGCGGTGCCGGTCATGACCGGATTGTCGGCTCGGCCTTTGCCGATAACATCGATCTCAGCAGCATTGCGGTTACCTCGATCGAGGAGATCAATGGCGGCGGCAACCATGATATCATCACGGGCAGTGCGGGCGACGACTTTATCAAGGGCGGCTTCAGTGGTGACGATAGCCTGACCGGGGGTGGCGGCAACGACACGCTGGAGGGCGGCTCCGGCAATGACACCTATATCTTCGCGTCGGGCGATGGCCAGGATCTGATCCGCAACAACGACGCGGTTTCCACGAACGACCGGCTTCTGTTCGGCGGCAGCATCTCGGCCAACGATGTCTGGTTCGAGCAGAGCGGCGACAACCTGGTGGTCTCCATCCTCGGCTCGACGGACGAGGTGGTGTTCGAGAACTGGTACACGGATCCGTCGCGGACCGTGGACCGGATCGAAACCAGTGACGGTTCGGTTCTGGTGGAGTCTTCGATCCAGCAGCTCGTGTCGGCGATGGACGGCTTCGTGCCTTCCGACGGCACGGGCGGTGGCGTGACCTCCAGCACCCTGCCGCAGGGTGTTGCGGACGCGATCAATCAGTACTGGCAGCCTGCAAGTTAAGCGTCCATTGGAGGTAAGCCTTCGCGGCTTTTTCCTTCAGCCGTTCCGGGCAGTGTCCGACGAGTGGTCGGGTGCTGCCTGGAGCCTCTAAAGAGGTTTCGGTCTTGATGAACTGAGTGGCGATCCGTCCGTTTTCAGCAAGCTGCGGCTCACTGAAACAGCAGGCCGACAAGAATGAAATCCACTCTGCTGCCGTTGGACGAAAGTGGCAGGAAAATCTCCTGGGTGCCTTTGATATTGTCCATGGGGCCGATGTAGTTCTGAGTGATCATCTTGGGCCTCTTTTCCTGCCTGACAGCCGTATAGGTTTCCCACACCTTTGATCCAGGCCCTTTGCCTTTGATCTCAGAAAGCCGCAGGCCGGTGTAGCGGTCGCGCATGCGGTCCTCGACATAGGTGCCGATCAGACGAAAGCGAAAGTCTTCGAAATGTCGCTGTGTTGCGTCGCGCAGGACCTCCACCAGAATGACATGCGGCAGGAGCTTGGGGATGTCGATGGGATCGAAGTCCCGGCGGCTCGGAACGGCGCGGCTGCCCTTGATGCTGCGCCAATAGTGCAGCAATTGTTTTAGGAGCTCCGGCAGCGTGCCCGCGTCGAACTCTACTTCGCCGTTTGTCATAGATGGGAGGGTAGCGAAAAGCCCTTCGAGACTCGACTCGAAAAGTGCGCCCCAGCTTCTCTCGAACGAAGTGTCTTGTCGTTGGATATCAGTCAGCGAAGCCCGGCGGCCGCTGGATGATCGCCAGGCGTTGAGGTGACCAGAAGAAGCCGTCGGGGCAGAACATGAGCTTCCCCTGTTTCCGGCGCAGGATCACCGTGCCGGCGATCGAGAGGAGGAGGGCTTCCCCCGCCGTTTGCCGCAGCAGAATATCGACCGCTGCGATCATACGCTCCAGGTTCACCTGCCGCTCGCCCAGACAATCGAGGCGAAAGGCGATCTCCGTGGTAGGCATGAAACCGAACTCGGCACGCATCAGCGATGCCCGCAGAGGCGTCACTTGGCGTATGGTGAGTTCGAGCCCGGGCGCGGCGACGGAACCGTTGTCGGCCGAGAAGCCGCTCAGGGAGAGCAGCGCCTGAAGTGCTTGAAAGCTTTCACATTTCTGCTCGAAGCAGAGATTAAATTCGGCAGCCATGCTGTTTCAAATCCCCCTTGCCGTGCCCTGGATCAGCGATCCTTGTTGTTAGAACGAGGCAACGGCAAAAAGGTTCGCAAAGACTTCGGGAAGCCAAAGTCTCCGGGAAAAGCAGGGGCGGTTTTCAGGCCTTCGCGCTTAAGTCAGATCAGGTTTAGACGGTATCATCGAAGATGATCCCTTGGGTTGGCCAACCTGCGCCAACGGACGATCCGATCGGGATATGAGCCTGACAGCGACGGCCTTCACTTCAAGCCGAAACAGTTGGCGTAATAGGTCGTGGTGGCCGGCCAGTCGGAGAAGAGGCCGACGATGCCGACATCCTGATGCAGCACATGCATCAGTTCGAAAACGTCGCCTTCGTTGTCGATCGCGTCGGTGACGCTCCTGTAGTACCAGCCGCCGCCGCCGGTCAGGAAGCCCGAGCGCTCGGCGGTCCAGGAGATGATCTTCAGGCCGGCGGCCCTGGCCTTTTCGGCGTAGAGCGAAGGCACCATCTTGCCGCCTTCCAGTGTGACCAGCACCCAGAGAGGCGGGGCGATGTAATTGACGCCCATGGCCTTCAGCTCTTCCATCTGATGCCGCCAGCTATCGGCATCTTCCGGCGACCAGCTACGGTCGCGGTAGGAGTTGTCCAGATAGACCGCCTGCCTGCCGAACTCCGGTTCGTTCTCGATCCAGTAGAGTATGTCTTCGAGATTGAAGGACTGGGGGAAGACGTCGGAGGGCGGCACGCCGGCCGCCTTGTATTCATCGATCAGTTGCTGAGCGTAGGCCGCTTGGGAGTACTTGCCTTCGAAGGGCATGGAGACCGAGGGGGACTTCAGCTCCGGCGTGAACTTCACGCCCAGTTCCTTGAAAAGGGCGATCGACTCCGCATGGGTCATGAGGGTGCCCTTGCCGGCATAGAGGTCGGTCCGGAAGCCCGCCGTGCCGTCCATGTAGTCCTTGACGTTGGTGGCCTTCTTGTCGGCGGCGTCCATCTTGCCGGTGAGGGTCTTGAACTCCGCCAGGGTGATGTCCGAGGCCCGGCATTCGGCACTGGCGGAACCGCTGCCGCGGGCGGGCGAGAAGGGCGCCGTGCAGTTTTCAGCCAGAGGCGTTGCCAGGATATTGGTGGTGGTGTGCAGGTCGTTCTGTGCGTGGCGGCAGACCAGTTCCCGGTCCTTGGTGAAGGTGACGTCGCACTCCAGGATTCCGGCGCCCATGCGGGCCGCGGCGCGATAGGATTCTTCGGTATGCTCCGGGAACTGCAGCGGCGCGCCGCGGTGACCGATCGACCAGTCCGATTTCGCGAAGGGGCCCGCGCTGCAGGACTGCAGCCTGGTCTTGAGTTCGCTGTCCGCCATCTGATCGACCAGGAAGAAGGGACGCGGGCCGAGCTGTACGCTGTCCGCGGCGGCGGCCGTCGAATGGAAGAGGGATGGCGAAAGCGACGCCACGCTCACGACGGTGAGGGCGGCGAGAAAGAGAGGCTTGCGCATGATGGATCACCTTCGCTGAAAACGGATGCAACAGGGTCATAGCATTGATCGATGACGCTATTGCGACAGGTGATGGCGGCTGTTGCAAGCCTCTGCAGACATCTTTACGGAGTTTTGACCAGAATCCTCACGCCGTCAGGCCTCACTCTCACGCTCCGCTGGGGATTCGACGCCCTCCAGCGAGCGCATCAGGTTGAGGACGCTGCGCCTCAGGTTTTCGGAAGGGATGGCGTTGAACTGCCGGACGAGCCGAAGGGACTCCGTGGTGCTGAGGCGACTCTCGTCCGTTTCCGTGCGGGGCTCAGCGTCCGGGTCGCAGCCATCGAAGAAATAGGCGATATCGGTGTCGAGGGCCTCGGCGAGTTGAAACAGACGACCGGCAGTGATCCGGTTGGCGCCATGTTCATACTTCTGCAACTGCTGAAAGGAGATGCCGAGGAGCTTTGCGGCCTGCTGCTGGGTCATGCCGACCTCCAGCCGCCGGCTGCGGATTCTCCTGGCGACATGGGCCGTGACTACATCTTCTTTCTTCGCCGACATCGTTTCTTACCCGTCCTTCTGTTGATTGTTGTTGTTTCGCCCTGTCGCGTTCGAGCGTCAGGAGGCGCCTGCCTGGCTGCTTTCGGCAGCAGGTTCCTGGCCGGCAGGTTTGCTGATCGTCTCATCCCGGAAAACTTCGTAGCCTTCGAAAAACGTCCGCAGACTGACACCAAGTAACTGGCAGGCTTCGTAGAGATAGAGTGCGTCGAGACGTGCTTCGCCGGCTTCGGCGCGCTCGATGGCAGCAACCTCAACATAGAGCCGCCGGGCCAGCATTTCGCGCGTCATGTTCCGGCGCTCGCGATGCTGTTTCAGCCGCTGAGCGACAAAGCTGTTGAGGATGAGTTCGTCCAGATCTCTCTGCATACCTGCCGCGCTCCCAAAGGGAGTCCTTTCCTCCTGTTTTCCAGGGGACGTGCCGCTTCACCGGTTTTCTCAGCGGCCTTCGAAGCATGACACGACCATGAAAGGAGTCATCGCAGAGGCTTGGATTTGACTCAATTTGGGGAAACTACTTATGGGCGTGACGCGAGAGCCTCTTTCGAGGTGTATGGCTTTGTTTTCGCTTCATGATTTTTGCCTCAGCTTGGCGGCCGCGACGTGCTTCGAAGCGCAAAAACGGCTCTCTGCTTGGTTGAGTTCCGTCATCCAGTTCTAGGTCTGGTTCGGTCGCCCGAAAAAAAGAACATAGCCGTCTGTGTCGGCGATCTCGAAACCGCGCAGGCCCTCGTCGGTGTCGCCAGGCATCTTCCGGAATGGAGTGCCTTCCGCCGCAAACTCGGCGGCGAGATCGTCAGGATTCTCGACGTAAATGAAGGCATCCCAGGAGGCCCAGGGATGGCGTACGGGGTTTGGCAATGGCGCGACCTCGGGTCCGACCGCCTTCAGCATGATCTGTGCGGCGCCACGGCCGACCATGGCGAAAAAGGGTTCCTCAGGCGGGGCCTGGAAGCGGCAATCGAAGCCGAGCTTCCGCATGTAGAAGTCGCGCGCCGCGGCAAGGTCTGCGACGATCAAGAGAGGCGTTGCGGGGCCGAGGGAAGCCTTGTCGGACATGGTTTCTCGCTGCGTTCGTGACACCTGGTGAGGCAGATTCGATTGATCTGCAGGTCGGTCAGTGTATCAACTTAACCGATAGTTATCGTGTTTGAGAACTACTTATTGAGTCCATCTGAAATGGAGACGTCAGCGCGTCGCCGGCAAAAGGTGGAACCGACCTGAGACAGTGGCGTCGGCAGCGGCTATCCTGGCGGCATGACAGAACTGCCACGCAAGAAACCCGAGCCGATTCCCGCCATCCATCCCTTGCCGGAGTACCTGGCCAGCGGTGCGCGCAAAGCCTTCTACGAAGACACCAAGGCCGTCCTGGGCGTGCCCTGGATGGGGGTGGTGACCATGGCCTTTTCGCACTATCCCGGCTTCTACGATTGCCTCTGGTCGGGACTGCGGCCGCTCTGTCGCACTCGCGCTTTTCAGGAAGCCTGCGGGTCGCTGCGCAGCTATGCAGAGGACCGGGTCGCGGCCTTCGATCTTTCCGACCTGCGGCCGGCGCTTTCCGGGCGCGGCTATGCGGAAAGGGAATGCGGGGACATCCGGGCCATGATCGAAGTCTTCGGCAGCGGCAACTACCCCTATCTCCTGATCGCGACCATCGCGCGGCTGCTGCTGGCCGGTGGCAGCCTCTCGGCTGCCGCTTCAGCCGCGGACGCAGCCGGGGCGCAGCCCGCGCCGGCCGGCGGACGTTTGATCCTGATGGAGCGGCACCACGCGGACGCGCCGACGCTTGCCGTCTACGACGACATTCAGGCGACCCTGGGCCTGCCTTTCGTGAACACCGACTATCGGGCGCTGGCGCGCTGGCCAAGCTATTTCGCCCTGGCCTGGGCCGACCTGAAATCTGTGATCGTCACGCCGGATTATGAACCCTGCGTGGCTGCCGTGCACTACGAGGCGGTGCGCCTGGCGAAAGCGCTGCCCAATCCGGGCGGGCTCGACGCGCAGGCTTTGAAGACAGCGGCCCTGGCCGACGCGCCGTCAGGTGAGGTTGAAGAGGTCGTCGGTCTGTTTCAGTGGCTGCTGCCCGGGCTGGTCACCAATGTGGCCGGCTTTCAAAAGCAGCTAGAGCATTTTCCGACCACAGGGGATCAATTTGATGGTGTTTGAAGTCTCATTCGGCAAGGCGCGATGCAGCGGCATCCGATGCGGCGCATCGGGCAAGCAGCGCAACGCGGCCGATGAGTCTTCAAACACCACCGGAGGCCGGGTTCTTTTCCGCTCTGACAGCGTTGCGGCTCTTATCCGATGCGCCGCATCGCATTGCGAACCGCGCCTTGTCAGAACGGAAAATCTCCCCGGTCAAATGATCCCGTGTGGTCGGAATATGCTCTAGGACGCGCCTAAGGCTTCCGCCAAGGCGGGGAAGTCCGGCACCACCAGATCGTAGTCGCTGTCTTCATAGGGATGAAGCTCGCGCGGGTTTTCCGGTCCCCATTCCCGCGGACGCTGGACCAGCGCGGTCCTGAAGCCGACCCCTTTCGCCGCGTCCAGGTCGAAGGGATGGCAGGCCACCATGCAGCAGTCCTGCGGTTCCAACTGCAGGCAGGCGGCGGCTTTGCGGTAGGCCTCCGGCAGCAGTTTGTAGACTCCGAAGCCTTCGCAGGAGAGGACCGCGTCCCAGCTCAGGCCGTTGTGCTTGGCGGTGTCGATCACCAGCCGGTAGCTGAGAATGGTGAAGGAGACCGTGACAAACTTCGCCCGCAGTTTTGGCAGGACCGCGGGAAAGTCCGGCCAGCAATTGAAGCTGTGCGGCGCGTCCCAGGAGATCGCGCGCCGGTCCGCTTCATCGAAGACTTCCAGCCCGGCATCGGCGAGGACCGCATCCAGGGAAAAGCGATGGGCCTGGTCGAAGTTATAGGCGGGCGGCTCGTTTTCGCCCAGGTTCAGCATGGCGCCGAGGGAGCGGTGGCGCAGGTCGTTGGCCAGGGCCGCCCAGTCCCGCTCCAGACCGTGGCGCGCGCCCGCGGCAGCCAGGGCGTCACGGAAACCGCTGTGCCAGTCCAGCACGGTGCCGCCGGTATCGAAGGTCAGGGCTTTGACGTCTTTGAGGCTCATAGAGTGAGAAGGTCCTTCCCTTTATAGCGTAATGCGTTTTTTCTGGATCATAGGGTCTCAAAATTCGCGTTTGAGATCAGCACTTCGCTGATCGAAAGGCAGAGAATTTCGAGACCGATTAAACGCATTTTGCTTTAAGCGGCCTGGCCGCCGGTGAGCTGCCGCTGAACGGTCACGTAGTTCTCGATGCCCTGGGCGCCGACCAGCAGATGCTGCTGGTTGAAGACCATGGCCGGTACGCCCTGGATGCCGCGGGAGGTCCAGAACTGCTCTTCCTGGCGGATCTTCTCGGCGTAGCGGCCATCGGCCAGCACCGCGAGGGCCTCTTCCCGCGACAGCCCGATTTCCGCGGCGGCATCGGCGAGAACCTCGGGATCATCCACATTGCGGCGGTGGGTGAAGAAGCTGCCGAAGAGCGCCATCTTGAGATCGTGCTGTCGGCCCTGGGTGCCCGCCCAGTGCAGGAGCTGATGCGCCTTGAAGGTGTTGTACATCCGCATGTCGTCGGCGTAGTTGAAGGTGAATCCCAGATCGGCGCCCAGTTGGGTCAGGCGCGCGCGGGCCTTCGCGCTGTCCTCGGGCGAGCTGCCGTATTTGCGGGCGATGTGTTCGCGCAGGTTCTCGCCTTCGGGCGCCATGTCGGGGTTGAGCTCGAAGGGATGCCAGAAGACCTGCACGGAAACCCCGGTGACCGCCATGGCCTGCTCGAACTGCTTGAAGCCGATGAGGCACCAGGGACAGACCACGTCGGAGATGATGTCGAGGCGCAGGTCGGCAGTCGCTTTTTCTTCCGTCATCGGCGTTTCCTCTTCTGATTTGCCGGCGTGCCTTAGTCCGGGTCCTTGAAGCGGGCCGCGTTGGCTTTGGCCGCGGCTTCGATGTCGCCCTGGCCGAAGGCCGAAGGGCGCGGCTCGGGCAGTTGCAGGGCTTCTTGAGTCTTGGGCCGGGCATCGATCCGCTCGAACCAGGCCTGCAGGTGCTCCAGGCCCTCGACCGAGACCGTAGCCCAGAAGTAGGAGCGCGCCCAAGGGTAGTTTGCCATGTCGGCGATAGAATAATCGTTACCCACCAGGTACGCCCGCCCTGCCAACCGCTTGTCCAGCACCTCCAGCAGGCGGCGGCTTTCCTCTACATAGCGCTTGATGGCGTAGGGAACTTCGTCGCCGTTCGGCTTGGCGATACGCTGAAAGAACATGGCCTGACCCATCATCGGCCCGATGCCGCCCATCTGGAACATCAGCCACTGCAGCGTCTCGGAACGGGTCTTGAGGTCGTGGGAGAGGAAGCGATCGTACTTCTCCGCCAGGTACCAGAGGATGGCGCCTGACTCAAAGACGGCGAAGTTGTCATTGCCCCGGTCGACGATGGTCGGGATGCGGCCGTTGGGATTGAGCTTCAGGTAGTCCGGCGCCTTCTGTTCCTTCTTGGCGAAGCTGATCGCGGTCATCTCGTAGTCGACCTCGGCTTCATGCAGAAAGATCAGCGGCTTCCAGCCGTTCATGGTGTTGGCGGTATAGAGGTGAATATCGGGCTGCGCCATGTCTCTGCTCCCTCATGCTTCTACGGCGGCGGGTTTGCGGCCGGCTCTCATTCCGCTATAGCTGGTCGACCAGGGAACTTTCGTCAATTAGTATACTTTTTGTAACCTAGATCAGATCCGGGAGAAGGGGCGCCAAAGGCGATCCATGAACCCGGTGAATCTGATCTAACTCATCGACTCAGCGCGGAGAATGGTAATGCGGGCGCGTGTGGAAGAGACCAAGGACGGCCGGAAGCGGGTCTTGCAGGCCTGCCTGGAGCCCTGTCCCATCGAGCGGGGCATGCGGATCATCGGCGGCAAGTGGAAGGGCTCCATCCTCTGGCACCTCAAGGACGGGCCGGTCCGCTTCAACGATCTGTCCCGCATGCTGGGCGGCGCCAGCAAGAAGATGGTGACCCAGCGTCTGCGGGAAATGGAGGAGAGTGGGTTGCTGAAGCGCGAAGTGATCAGCACGCGGCCGGTGGCGGTGACTTACGAGATCACCGATTTCGGTCGATCGGCGCTCGGTGTGCTGGAGGAGCTAAAGGCCTGGTCGGAGGCCAAAAACATCTAGGGGTTAGGGCCTGTAAGACTCGGCCACAATACACATCTACGAAAGTCGGCTCCGAGCTCACTTTATCCGATACCGCGTATAGATCTGACGTCCGTTTTCGCCAAAGCAGTTCGAGCACGAGGCCATTTACAGCCAATTGATGAACTGCCCGTGTGGGCCGGTTCGCGCAATCGCGCGACCATTTCTCGATAGCATAAATGCTTCCGGTCGATCCTCCAGTACCTTTTCTGGAGCGACATCAGGAAGGACACGGGCCCCTTCGTTGGCGATCCATTCTGCCCCAATGTCTTCGACGAAGTTCGCGAACTCTTTTCGTACCTCTGGCCCAACATAATTGAGTACAGCAGTATGGAAGATAACGAGTCGGGCATCAGATGGAGCTTGAGCGGCTAGAGCTTTAGTCTCTTTCAGAAGGTCGCCCGCCACTATCCTCGGAGGATTGCGTTGGGCGACTGCAATCGCAGCTTCTAGCCGGGAAAGCCTTTCAGTCTGCTCTGGCCAAACTAGTGTTTTCAGCCAGTTCACATCGTCTTCGGCGCAAACGTCTAGAGGACTTAAGTCAAGGCCTGCTCGCCAAACGATCTGTGGATGCGACGTCGGGACAGGGGTTTCGGGAGAAACTTCACAGGGAAAAACAGGTGCGTCTGCTTCTTGTGCATTCAAAACTGCGCGCCCATAGTCGTAACCGTATCGGTCGGGAAAAAGGCATAAACCGGCCGCTGCGCCGACTTCTATAATAGCAAGCGGCCCGTCGATCTGAGCAAGGACTGGCAAGAGGCATGCGCATCGACCCGGTTCATTGGTCTGTGTCGAGCGAGACAAGATGACCGGCCTCACTGCTTCCCAGGATGCAAGAACATAATTGGCGAAATCGACACTTTCGTCCGGAAGTCCAACAGCATGGCGCGTGGCAGCGAACAGAAGGTTCGGCTGCTGTTTGCCGTCGGGTAACTTCAAAAGCTGGTTCAGCAGATCAGTGTTTCCAGCAGTAGAATTTGCGTAAGTTTCGTACGTCGGTGAGACACCAGACGCTTCCAGGTCTGCAAATGCGCGATATCTAATGGCGAGATTCTCGGCGTTTTCTTTCATACTCATATTTTAACCTACGCACGAAACTGGCGAAATGGTTGTCCAGTGCGTGAGAAGTCCAATTTCTGCGAAGCAGCCATTGGCCCGGTCGTAGCGAATTCACACTTTGTCCGCATTGCGGCTTTCTGGTTTGCACCCCGTGAAGATCGGGTTTGAGCCCAAGTTGCCATTTGCCAACCTTAAGGCAAGCCATTACTCCGCATGTTTTGCCGCAGTGTTTTTTGGGTGCGCGGTGAATTAACGCCGCGCACCTCTCATTGCCCAGGATCAACCGGCTTTAACCAAACCGCAAACGATCCGGGGGCCAGCGCCGCCAATGGGCTGAGTGACTTGATCGTCCTCGTTTGCGTGAATGACGATAGCAGTCCCGTCATCGTCTAGAAGTGGCAAGTCTCCGCCGTCTAGAAATACACCGGTTTTGAAGAACTGCATTTCACCCACGCCGTTCTCACCAATGTAGATATTGCCCAGGTCTCCTTTGCCTGGTCCCTGCGTGTTTAGGAGGCCATGCTCCCCTTCACCTTCCCCGTGATGACCCAGCGAGGATTTAAACCCTGTATCGGCAGCGCAATCTGCTTTTGAGTGGAAGTGGATGCCTTTAGCGCCCGGTGGCAAGTCGCCAACTTTTACGTGGACCAGTACGCCATGCGGCGTTTGCGTCAGACTTGCGGCCCCAACGGTATCGCCTTCGAGGTCCTTTAACTCTACCGTCGCAGTAGTCACATGCCCGCCAGCTAGAGTGCTAAGCGTGCTCAAGCCAAAAGTTCCCAGCAAAGTTGCGCCCAACAATAGGGATTTTGTCGAGTGTTTCATCGTTCAGATCCTTAGTTGCGATATTCCGAACCGAGAACACTCTCGCGCTGGATGTTATTCGACAAAAATAGTGGGTCATTCGGTCGCAGGCTGTTCGTCGGGAATTCAGCGGCTTGAGAGTCTTGGCGAGAGAATGAGCTTCGACCAGAACTGTCGGTGCCGCCGTACAACAAATCATCATTGGCTCAACGACCGCCTCGTCCCGCAGAGCTGTCTTTACACTTCCGGGGTTCAACTTCCTCATTTCATGTGATTCGTGATGGTGGGGAGAATCGCTTGTATCATGTCGGTTTTTGCCTGCCGAAGAACAGTTTGAACGGATCAGCCCGTGCTTTCCAAGGCTGCGCGCCTTGTATGACAAGCTTGCGCAGCCAGTTCGATTCCACCTGACCCATGGGCAGCGCAGCAACGATCGTCTTCCGTTTACAAGTTCTGACCCTAAAGTGGTTTCCGGCTGTGTTAGGCTTGGTTCGTTCTGCAAGTGGTCTGATGTTGTCGGCTTCGCGTAAAGATTAAGAGATAAAGGCGGAGGCAGTTTCATGACGTATCGTCGATCCAAAAGATCCTGGCGGCAGTGGAGCGTTTTTCTCTCTCTTGCTATCCTGGCTGCGCCTGTTGCTGCCCAGGCCTGTGGCCCGGCGGTGGAGATCGAGTTCACCGAGGATGCGCCGAAGGACCGGTTCGAGATCCGCAACGTCAGCAACGGGGCCTGGGGTCTGACGTCGCTGTCCATCCAACTGGCCGGCTCCAAAGGCGATCTGGTCTTCGATACGGCCCCGGGCGGCGAGGGGCTTTCCGTCTATCAGCCCTTTGAAGCGAGCCGCGGGGCCGCCGACGTCAAGCTGCGCGCAGCGCCGCTGGTGCGCGACGGCGAACGGGCGCTGGAGCTGGAGTTTGATGCCTTCTGGTCCGGCAAGGACTTCGACTTCACCATCGACCTCGACGATCGCTTGCCGCTGTCGGAATACGGCCAGACTATGGTCAGCGGCGCCGAGATCGAAGGCGCGGTTGTGATCGCCGACTTCGTGGACGAGGACGGCGTGCGTTCGCTGCAAAAGGGCACCTTTGGCCCCGACGCCCGCGCTGTCCTCAACGGCGGCACCTGCGCCTGAGGGCCAGACGATTCTGGGCCTCGTTCTTATGGATCTGAGTTGAGCTTGCCTCACTGATCTTGCCTTAAGATCTGATTATTTCAAAAGCAGCCAAGCCTGACCGGCGCGGTATCTCTGTTGCTGCAGATTCCGCTTGCTTTCGCGCGCCTTGAATGCGAATTGTATACATAATGTATTTCAAAGGTGTTTTATGGCTGCCAATAAAAAGGACGACTGCCTGGCGCAGTTGAAGATGCGGATCCTGACGCTCGATATCGCGCCGGGCACGGTTCTGGACGAAACCGAGCTCTCGGCGCAGTTCGGGCTGTCGCGCACGCCGCTGCGGGAGATCTTCCAGCGGCTCGCCGGCGAGGGCTACCTCAGCCTGGAGGCCAACCGTGGCGCCAGTGTCTGCTCCATGGATCTCTCGGTCATGCGGATGTTCTTTCAGACCGCGCCCATGGTCTATGCGGCGGTCACCCGGCTGGCGGCCGAGCAGGCCCGGCCGTCTCAGGTGGCGCAACTGAAAGAAACCCAGCGGAACTTCCGCAGTGCGGTCAAGGCCGAGGCGGCGGCCGATATGGCCATGTTCAATCACCGCTTCCACGAGCTGATCGGCAAGATGGCGGACAACCCCTATCTCTCGCCGAGCCTCAACCGTCTGCTGATCGACCACACGCGCATGAGCCAGCTCTTCTATCGCCCGAAGACGCCGAAAGAACGGGTGCTGGTGGAGGACGCCTGCAGCCAGCATGACGAAATCATCGAGGCGATCGAGAAGCACGAACCCTCGCGCGCGGTCGAGCTGACCCTCGACCACTGGAACCTTTCACGCGACCGGATCGAGCGCTTCGTGCAGCCCGATCCGCTCCCCCACGACCTCCATCTCGAGACCGGCAATGCAGTTTGAAGGAATCTATACGCCCGTCGTGACGCCGCATCATCCGGACTTCACGATTAACCGGGACGGCTTCGCGGACACGATCGAGCATCTGATCGCCGCGGGCATCCAGGGCATCATCGTCGCGGGCACGACCGGCGAATACTACGCCCAGACGGCCGAAGAGCGGGTGGCGATGATGAAGCTTGCCAAGGAGCTCATCAAAGGCCGGCTGCCGCTGATCATCGGCACCGGCGCGATCCGGACCGAGGACAGCATCGGCTTTGCCGAAGCTGCCAAGGCGCTGGGTGCGGATGCGCTGCTGGTGGCCACACCCCCCTACGCCTATCCGACCGGCCGGGAGATCGCCCTGCATGCCCTGGCCATCGACCGGGCCGCCAACCTGCCGGTTATGCTCTACAACTATCCGGGCCGTATGTCCGTGAATATGGACGAGGAGACCCTCGACCGGCTGGGCCGCAGCCCCAACTTCTGCGCCATCAAGGAAAGCTCCGGCGACCCCAACCGCCTGCACATGCTGGCGCGGGACTATCCGCACATCCAGCTCTCCTGCGGCATGGACGACCAAGCGCTGGAGTTTTTCGCCTGGGGTGCGCGCTCCTGGGTCTGCGCCGGCTCCAACTTCGCGCCGGAAGCGCACTTTGCGCTTTATAAGGCTTGTGCGCTCGAAGGCGATTTCAACAAGGGCCGTCGGATCATGTCGGCCATGCTGCCGCTGATGCGGGTGCTGGAGCAGGGTGGCAAGTTCGTCCAGTGCATCAAGCACGGACTGACGCTGCGCGGCATCGACGCGGGCCCGCCGCGCAAACCCCTGCAGCCCCTGAACAAAGACGACAAGCGCGAACTGGCGGAGGTGATCCGCACCATGAACGCGTCGATCGAGATGATCGAAAAGGAATCGTGAGATGACCGATCTGCTGACTCGCGAAGAATACGCCGCCATTGCCGCGGGGATCGACTTTCCCCGTGCCGCCTTCATCGACGGTAAGTTCCGGGCCGGGCGGGGCGACAAGCTGACCACCGTCAACCCGGCGACCGGCGAAGCCATTTGCGAAATCGCCGCCTGCAACGCCAAGGATGTGGACCTGGCGGTCAAGAAGGCGCGCGAAGCCTTCGAGCAGGGCCACTGGGCGAAGCAGCATCCCTCGGCGCGCAAGGACGTGCTGATCCGGCTCTGCAAGCTCATCACCCGGAACCGGCGCGAACTGGCGGTGATGGAGAGCCTGGACAGCGGCAAGCCGATCCGGGACTGCGAGGAAATCGACATTCCGGAGACCATCCATACGATCAAGTGGCATGCCGAGGCGATCGACAAGATCTACGACCAGACCGCGCCCAGCGGCGAGGAAGCCCTGGCCATCATCGCCCGAGAGCCTATCGGCGTGGTCGCCGCCGTGCTGCCCTGGAACTTCCCGCTGCTGATGCTGGCCTGGAAGATCGGTCCGGCCCTGGCGGCGGGCAACTCGGTGATCGTGAAGCCTGCCGAACAAACCTCGCTCACTGCCCTGCGGCTGGCGGAGCTGGCCATGGAAGCCGGTATCCCGAGCGGCGTGCTGCAGATCCTGCCCGGCGACGGGCCTTCGGTGGGTGAACCGCTGGGACTGCATCCGGACGTGGATATGGTCAGCTTCACCGGCTCGACCGAAACCGGGCGGCGCTTCCTGCGCTACGCAGCGGACAGCAACCTGAAAAAGGTGGTGCTCGAGTGCGGCGGCAAGAACCCGGCGATCGTGTTGGAAGACGCCGAGGACCTCGATCTGGTCGCGGGCCATGTGGTCAACGCCGCCTTCTGGAACATGGGTGAGAACTGCTCCGCCAACTCTCGCCTGATCGTCCATAAGTCGGTTAAGAAGCCACTGATGGAGCGCATCCTGGCGCGGACCCGGGATTGGAAGACCGGCGATCCGCTGGACCCGGCGAACCACCTGGGTGCGTTGGTGGATGCGGAGCACTGCAAGAAGGTTGGCGGTTACCTGAAGGCCGGCAACAAGAGCGCGAAGGCGGTCGCCGGCGGCAAGAGCAAGGGCAGCTTTGTCGAGCCGACCATCTACGACGGCGTAAAACCAGGCGACAAGCTGGCGAAGGAAGAGATCTTCGGCCCGGTGCTTTCTGTCATCACGGTTTCCTCCTTCGAAGAAGCGATCGAGATCGCCAACGACACCGATTACGGCCTCGCCGCCTCGGTCTTCACCGCCAATGCCAAGAAGGCGATCCGGGCGGCGCGGGCGATCCGGGCCGGAACCGTCACCGTGAACTGTTACGGCGAGGGCGATATCTCGACGCCCTTCGGCGGCTACAAGCAGTCCGGCTTCGGCGGCCGCGACAACGGCCTCCACGCCCATGACCAGTACACCGAACTGAAAACCATCTGGATCGATCTGTCCGATTCCGCCCCCGAGGAGAGCGTAGGATGAACGCGCAGGCCGAAGTAAGAACCTCCCGCCGCGGCGGCCGTGATGCCCGCCGTACGGTGCGCAGCGACGTACGCGAGTCCATGCTGCCGGGCCTCAAGCGCAACCTGCCGCTGGTCGAGCCCATGTCCCAGGAGCAGATCGAGAAGATCGACAAGGCCTCGATGGACATCCTGGAAAACGTCGGTGTGGTCTTCCGCGATCCCGTGGCGATCGAGGACTGGAAAAAGGCCGGCGCTGACGTACGCGACGATGATCGGGTGCACCTCGACCGTGGACTGGTGAAGGAACTGATCGAGACGATCCCCTCCGACTTTACCTATCACGCGCGCGATCCGAAGAAGAACGTCCGGCTCGGCGGTCCCCATTCGATCTTCGTGCCCATGACCGGCGCGCCCTACATGCGGGACCTGGAGGACAAGCGCCGCGGCCCGACGCTCGACGACCTGGCGACCTTCCACAAGCTGGCCCATATGGCGCCGGCCCTGCATTCCTCGGCGCATCATATCGTCGAGCCGATGGATCATGTGGTCGCGCACCGGCACCTGCGCATCACCTACTCCTCCATGAAGTACTCCGACAAGACCTTCATGGGCATGACCACCTCGCCGAAGAATGCCGAGGACGCGTTGGACATGTGCGAGATCCTCTTCGGCGCGGACTTCATGGAAACGCATCCCGTGGTCACCGGGAACTGCAACGGCAACTCCCCTCTGGTCTGGGACGAGACCATGCTGGGAGCCATGCGCGCCTTTAACCGGCGCAATCAGCCGGTGCTCTGCTCGCCCTTCGTGCTGGGCGGCGCCAACACGCCGGCCTCGACTGCGGCGGCGGTGGCGCAGCTCAATGCGGAGGCGCTCTCGGCCCTGGCCTACACCCAGGTGATCCGCAAGGGCTGCCCGGCGATCTATGGCCACTATCTCTCGACGGTTTCGATGGCCAGCGGCGCGCCCATGGCCGGGACGCCGGAGATCAGCCTGATGAACTTCATGATCGGGCAGATGGCGCGCTACTACGGCGTGCCCTGGCGCACCTCCAACACCCTGGGCGGCGCCAAGACCTTCGACGCCCAGGCCGGCTATGAGAGCGCCAGCACCCTGATGGCGGTGCTCATGGCGGGGGCCAACTACATCTGGCACTCGGCGGGTTGGAACGAGGCCGGCATGCATTGCTCCATCGCCAAGTTCATGGTGGACGCGGAACAGTGCGCCATGGGCCACCGCATGGCCGAGGGCATTAAGTGGGACGACTTCGACGAGGCCATTTTGGCGGTCAGCGACATCGGCCCGGGCGGGCACTACCTCGGTCATCCGCACACCCTGGCCAAGTTCCAGGAGGCCTTCTTCATGCCGAAGCTCTTCGACAACAACTCGGTCGAGCAGTGGGTGGCGGACGGTTCGAAGGAGATCACCGAACGCGCGCTCGAAGCCGCCAAAGCTTCTCTGAAAGCCTACGAGGAGCCGAAGCTCGATCCCGCCATCGACGAAGCGCTGCTCGACTATATCGCCCGGCGCGAGCGCGAGATCCCGGCGGTCGACGCGCTCAACAACGACCACTGAGGAGCGCGCCCGGTGCGGATCGCGGAAGTTCACGTCTATCAGAAGGACCTGCCGGTCGTTGGCGGGCCCTACACCATGGCCCGCGCCAAGGTGGAGGCACTGGACAGCACGATTGTGCGGATCGTTTCGGACAACGGACTGACCGGCTGGGGTGAGACCTGTCCGGTCGGCCCGGTCTACCAGCCGCAGCACGCCCTGGGCGCGCGGGCCGCTTTACAGCAGATGGCCCCCGGCCTGATCGGGGAGGCGGCGGATCAGCCGCTGATTCTGCGCCGGACCATGGATGCGCTGCTCAACGGCCACAACTATGCCAAGGCGGCCATCGACATTGCGGTGATGGATCTGCTCGGCAAGCACTATGGCGCGCGGGTCTGTGATCTCCTGGGCGGCGCCGCGGTCGAGCGGGTGCCCTCCTACTACGCCACGGGAGTCGGCGCGCCGGACGAGATCGCGCGGCTGGCAGCCGAAAAGCTGCGCGAAGGCTATCCCCGCCTGCAGATCAAGGTCGGCGGACGTCCGGTGGAGATCGATATCGAGACCATCCGAAAGGTCTGGGAAGCCGTTGGAAGCGGTATGCGACTCGCGGTCGACGGCAACCGGGGTTGGACCACGCGGGATGCTCTGCGGGTCAGCCGTGAGTGTCCGGAGATCCCCTTCGTGATGGAGCAGCCTTGCAACACGCTGGAGGAGATCGCGGCGATCCGCGGTCAGGTCCGGCACGCGATCTATCTCGATGAGAACACCGAGGATCTGAATGTGGTCCTGCGCGCGGTGGGCGGTGGCCTTTGTGACGGCTTCGGCCTGAAGGTGACGCGGCTCGGCGGGCTGAACGCCATGGCCAGTGTGCGGGATATCTGCGCGGTCCGCTCCATGCCCCACACCTGCGACGACTCCTGGGGCGGCGACATCATCGCCGCCGCCTGCGTGCATATCGGCGCAACGGTGGAGCCGCGCCTGCTGGAGGGCGTCTGGCTCGCCGCGCCCTATATTGCCGAGCACTACGATTCACAAAAGGGCGTCCGGATCGAGGACGGCCATATCGCGGTGCCGGAAGGGCCGGGACTGGGCATCACGCCGGACGAGGGCGTGTTCGGAACAGCGGTGGCGTCCTATGGCTGAAGTCATCTCGAATCGCCTTGCCGGCCGTCATGCCCTGGTGACCGGCGCCGCCGGCGGCATCGGACAGGCGGTGGTCGCGCGGCTGCAGGCCGAGGGCGCGAAGGTCGCGGCGGCCGACCTCGATCTCACGGGCTCGGCGGCCGAGGTGACGCTGCCGGGCGATCTGCGCGACCCGGCCTACTGCGATGCCCTGCCCGGTGAGGCGGCGGCCGCGCTGGGGAAGCTGGACATCCTGGTGAACAACGCCGGCGTCATGCGGCGCGGTGTCATCACCGAGGCCAGCGACGAGGACTACGCGCTGACCATGGCGATCAACGTGGAGGCGCCTTTCCGCCTCTGCCGCGCCGCGGTCCCGGTGATGGCCGAAGGCGGCGGCGGGGCGATCGTCAATCTCTCCTCCTGCTGGGGTCTGCAGCCCGGGCCGGCGCATCCGCTTTACGTCATGTCCAAGGCGGCTATTGCCTCGCTGACCCAGTGCCTGGGGCGCGACCATGCCCACCAGGGGATTCGGGTGAACGCGGTCTGCCCCAACGAGGTGGATACGCCGATGTTGCGCACCGGCTTCGCCCTGCGGGGCCTGAACCCGGAGACGGCCATCGCGGATCTCAACCGGACGGTGCCGATCGGCCGGGTGGCCCAGCCGGAGGACATCGCCGACGTGATCGCCTTCCTGGCGAGCGAAGAGGCGCGCTACCTCTGTGGCACGCTGGTCGAGGTCAATGGCGGGAAGCCGGTCGGATGAAGCGCTTCGAGAACAAGGTGGCTCTGGTCACGGGCGGGCGCAGCGGGATCGGTCGGGCCTGCGCTGTGCGTCTGGCGTCCGAAGGCGCACGGGTTTTCACCGCGCAGCGCAAGTCGGCCGAGGGCTTTGAGACGGTCCACGCCGACCTTACTGATGCCGAAGCGCCGGCAGGGATCGTCGAAGAGGTCGTCGCGAAGGCCGGCCGGCTCGACCTGCTCGTCAACAACGCCGGGGTTATGGAAGAGGGTACGGTCGAGGAGATGGCGCCCGAGGCCTGGCAGCGCACGCTCGCTGTCAACCTGACCGCGCCCTATCTGCTGATCCGCGCGGCCCTGCCGCATCTGCGCGACAGCAAAGGCACGATCGTGAACATCGGCTCCATCGAGGGGCTCGGCGCCAATCCGCGTCATCCGGCCTATTGCGCCTCCAAGGCCGGGCTGCATGGCCTCACCCGTGCCGTGGCGGTCGACCATGGGGGAGAAGGAATCCGCTGCAATGCTGTTGCGCCGGGCTGGATCGATACCGAACTCAATCTGGCCTTCGTCGAGTCCATGCCCGATCCGCAAAGCTTCCGCGCGGAGATCGGCAAGGTGCATCCGGTCGGCCGGACCGGGGCACCGGAAGAGGTGGCGGCTCTGGTCGCCTGGCTGGCTTCCGAGGAGGCGGCTTTCGTAACAGGTGAAGTCTATCGCGTCGACGGCGGACGCATGGCGCAGCTCAGTCTGCCATGAGGGAGAGTTTGCCATGAAGATCCGTCGTCTCCCCAAGGACCCAGGGCCTGCCGCCTGGAACGCCATTTTGCCCGCAGCCGACGCTTATCCGTCGCTGGAAGGGAAGGTAACGGCGGAGTGGCTGGTGATCGGGGCCGGATTTGCCGGGCTCGCCGCGACCCGGCGGCTGAAACAGCTTTGTCCGGGCGACCGCATCGTTCTGCTGGAAGCCCGGCGGGTCGCTGAGGGACCCGCAGGACGCAACTCCGGCTTCATGATCGACCTGCCGCACGATCTCTCCTCGGACGACTACGGCGGCGATCTGGAGCGGGACCGCCGGCAGACACGCATGAACCGCGCCGGCATCGACTTCGCCCAGCAGGCGGCCGAGGACTACGGCCTCTGCGCCGAGGCCTTCACCCGCAGCGGCAAGATCAACGCGGCGGCGACCGATAAGGGGCTCAAGCACAACAGCGACTACGCCGCGCACCTGGCGAAGATGGGCGAAGCCCATGAAGAGCTCGACGCCGATGCGATGAAAGCCCTGACCGGGAGCGACTACTACAAGGGCGGGCTGCGCACACCCGGGGCGGCCATGATCCAGCCGGCGCTCTTCGTGCGCGGTGTCGCGCGCGGGGTGGTCTCCAACCTAGTGTCGATCCATGAGCAGTCTCCGGTGATCGCGCTGGAGCGCAAGGATGGTGACTGGACGGCGAGCACGCCCAAGGGCAGCGTAACCGCGCCTAAGGTCATCCTGGCGGTCAACGGCCATGCGGAGAGCTTCGGCTACTTCAAGCGGCGCCTGATGCATGTCTTCACCTATGCCTCCATGACCCGGGGTCTGACCGCAGACGAGGTCAAGAGCCTGGGGGGCGAAGCGGTCTGGGGTTGCACGCCGGCCGATCCCCTGGGCACCACCGTGCGGCGGATTTCGGGCACCGGCGGCGACCGTATCGTGATCCGCAACCGCTTTACCTACGATCCGGGTATGGAGGTGAGCGACGGCCGCATCGCCGCCGTGGGCCGCGATCACGACCGCGCCTTCGCCCAGCGTTTTCCCATGCTGGCCGGGGTGGAGATGGAGCACCGCTGGGGTGGCCGCCTCTGTCTGAGCCGCAACGGTGTACCCGCGTTCGGTGAGGTGGAGAGCGGGCTTTACGCCGCCTGCTGCCAGAACGGTCTGGGCACGGCCAAGGGTACGCTGGCCGGCATGCTGGCGGCGGAACTCGCCGTCGGCAGAGAGTCCGACCTGCTAACGGAGATGCTGGCCGAAGTGCCGCCGCAGGCGCTGCCGCCGGAACCTCTGGCCTGGATCGGCGCCAACGCGGTGATCCGCTGGGGCGAGATGAAGGCGGGGCGGGAACTTTGAAAACTAAAGCGCAACAGCAACGGAACAGAAAAGGGAGGCCAAAATGAACGCAACCGTGCAAATGAAACCGACGAAACCCTATCGGATCGGCTTTTTCCTGGTTCCCGGCTTCTCCATGCTGACCTGGTCTTCCGCCGTGGAGGCCCTGCGCGAAGCCAACCGCCAGAGCGGCCTGGAACTCTATAGCTGGCGCCTCTTTTCCATGGACGGCGGTCCGGTGAAGTCCTGCGCCGGCACGGAGCTGCAAACCGAAACGGTGCAGGCGCGTTTCTCGCCGGACGATGCCTTTTTCATCTGCGCCGGCTTCGACCCGCTGCGAGTCGATTCCCGGGTCTTCGCCCTGCTGCGGCAGATGAACGTGCGCGGCGTCACCCTGGCAGGCCTGGGGACCGGGGCAGACGTGCTGGCGGCGGCCGGCCTCTTGAACGGCTACCGCGCGACCCGCCACTGGGAGGATGCCATCGCGGCGGTGGAGCGTTTCCCCAACGTCGACTGGACCGGCAACCTGATCGAGATGGACCGAAACCGCTATAGCTGTTCCGGGGGGCTGGCGACCTTCGATCTGATGCTGAACATGATCGAGGAGCGATTCGGACGTCAACTGACCTCCAAGATCTGCGATCAGTTCCAGTACGAGCGGGTCCGCAGCCGCTTCGAAGAGCAGCGTCCCTTCGTCGAGCAGCGCTTCGCCACGGCGAACTCCAAGGTGGCGCAGGCGGTGAAGCTGATGGAGAACAACATCGAGGAGGTGTTGTCCCTCGATGAGATCGCGCAGCAAACCGGCGTCTCCCGCCGGCAGCTTGAGCGCCTCTTCGTCCAGCATGTGGGGCAATCGCCCTGCATCTACTATCGGGCACTGAGACTGCGCAAGGCTCGGGCCCTGTTGCGTCACACCAATCTGGCCATCGTGCAGGTGGCTGCGGCGACGGGCTTCGTGTCCCATTCGCACATGACTAAGAGCTATCGCAACGAATTCGGCAAGTCACCGCGGGAGGAGCGCTGCGATGCGGCCTGACGCGCGGCGCGGTCAGTCGGAAGCAAGCCTGTCCAGGGCCGGCAACAGTTCTTCCATGATCCGGTCCAGTACGCCGTTCTGCGATTCGGCGTAGGCAAGTGCGGCGGCGCTCATCTCCGCGACCTTGTCCGGTTGCTGCAGCAGCCGGCTGATCGAGAAGGCAAGGTCTCCGGGGCGCTGCGTGATGCGCCGGACCGCGCCGGCCGCGATCATGTCCTCGACGATGCGCAGGAAGTTCTCGGTGTGCTGCCCGCAGATGATGGCGCAGCCGAGCTTCGCCGCCTCGATCGGGTTCTGGCCGCCCTTGGGCACCAGGGTGCCGCCCATCATGGCGATGGGGTTCAGGCGGAACCAGAGACCCAGTTCGCCGAGGGTGTCCGCCAGGTAGATCTCGGTCTCGGCGGTCAGTTGATGGCCGCGGCTGCGCTGGGCGACGTTAAGGTCCAATTCCCTGAGTCGTTCGGCCAGCGCCGGGCCGCGCTCCGGATGACGCGGCACGATCATGGTCAGCAGGTTGGGATGTTTCCAGGCGATCTGACGGTGCGCTTCGGCGATCTCGACCTCCTCGCCCGGATGGCTGGAATAGAGCAGCCAGCGGGGCCGCTCGCCCAGGTCTTGTGTGAAGTTGGCTAGGAGATCCGGATCGGCCGACAGCGGCGGGGCGGCGAACTTCAGGTTGCCGGGCTGGCTGCAGTTGGGAAAGCCCAGAGCCTGATAGTGCCGTTGATCCTCCGGCGACTGCGCCTGGATCGCTTCGAAGCTTTCCAGCAGGGCGCGGAAGACAGGTCCGGAACGTTTCCAGCCTCGGAAGGACTTCGGCGACATGCGGCCGTTGATCAGGTGCAGTGGAACGGCCCGCGCCCGGGCTTCAAGCAACAGGTTGGGCCAGAATTCGGATTCGATGATCAGGCCGAGCTGCGGGCGCCAGTGTTCGAAGAAACCGCGCACCGCCGCCGGCGTGTCGATCGGCGCAAACTGGTGGATGACTCCCTCAGGAAGGCGCTCCGCCATGGTCCGGGCCGAGGTGACGGTGCCGGTGGTTACCAGGATCTGCAGGGCAGGGCGTTCCGCGCGCAGGCGTTCGATCAGCGGCAGAGCGGAGACGGATTCCCCGACACTGGAGCCATGGATCCAGACCAGAGGGCCATCGGGCCGCGGCTGATTGCTGCGGCCGAAACGCTCACCGAAGCGTGTCTCATGCTCCTTGCCGCGTGCGCGGCGCTTTTCCATGTGGCGCGTGATCAGCGGCGCGCCGAGGCGGCCGAAGGCGCGGTAAAGGGCGAAGGCCGTGTCGGCCAGTGGTGAGGCGGTCATGTCCCGGTCTTCCGGTCAGCCACAAAGCTGGCCGTTAAGCCGGCGCGCAGGTCCCAGGGCGGTGACCAGTTCAGATCCTGCATCAAAGGTGACATGTCGATGTCCAGGGACTCGGTCAAGCGTTCGACTGTCATGCTACGACCGCTTAGCCGTCCCGCCAACCGCAGTGTCCAGACTGGGCAGGGCCAGAGGCGCGCGGGGCGGCCAAGCACTCCCGCCAGTTCTCGGATCAGATCTGGTGTCGAGACGCCGGGGCCGTCGGCTATTTCGTAAGTCCCGCGACAGGCATCGGGTGTCTCCAGGTAGCTTCGGATGGCGTCGCAGAGGTTGCCGATATAGAGGAAAGTCCGGGCGTTTCTGACGGAGGCGAGCGGCAGCGGCAGACCGCGCTCGATGACCTTGACCAGAAGTGCAAAGTTACCGGGCGCATCCCGACCGTAGATCAGCGGCGGACGCAATGAAGTGAGGGCCATGTCGCCGCCTGCCGTCATCTCTTTCAGCACTCGTTCGGCCTCCAGCTTGCTGCGCTGATAGGGTGTGACGTCATCGCCGTCTTCCGCGATTCGGGCGCCGATCGAACTGAGGAAAACGAAGTGCTTCACGCCCGCGTCGCGGGCCTGGCGGGCAAGCTTCTCACTGCCGGCTACATTGACCTTGCGAAAGGCTGCCAGAGGATCGGCGGCGGTCTCTTCCAGAACGTGGACCCGCGCGGCGCAATGGACGACGGCCGCCACGCCCTGCAGGGCTTCACGCCAGTCGGTCTCGCCGTCGATGTCGCCAACGGTGATGGTTTCGCTCGCTGGTGAGGAGTGCGTGCCACGTACTGCGCCGCGCACCTGCCATCCGCCTTCGGTCAGATGACGGCAGAGGTTCCGGCCGACAAAGCCGTTGGCGCCGGTCACCAGGACCGGCCTGGCATCTGATGTCTTATCTGCGCCCATGCTCGTCAGAAGACCCGCCGCTTGAGCAGCGCGTGGCTGGCATAGTGCGCCAGGCACCAGGCGGCATAGGGCAGGGAGAGCTTTTCGATGTCCCGATAGATACGCCAGACCCAGTAGGCCGAGCGGGCCGGCGGGCTGGAGATGGAGCCGATGACGGACCGATAGCGGGCGAGATCTTCCTGCAGGCAGAGGGCATGGTGGCCCTGGCGCAGCAGGGAAAGCCAGAGGATATAGTCGTGAGCGCGGTAGCCGGCCTCGTTGATGCGGATAGGGCCGGTTTTCGCACTGTCGATCATGGAGGTCAGGTTGGCGATGGCCGCGTTCTTTAGGACCTGTCGATAGGTCAGGCTGGCAGGGGATCTGATCACCCGCCCGATCGTGGCGCCGTCTTCCGACAGGCGCCGGTACCAGGTGTAGGAGACAGCGCAGTCCTCACGGAGCATGAAATCGGTCTGTCGGGCCAGCTTTTCCGGCAGCCAGAGATCGTCGCTGTCCAGGAAGGCGATGAAGCGGCCGCCGGCTTTTCCGAGCGCCGCGTTTCGTGTGGCTGCCGGGCCGCTGTTTTTTTCCTGCCGCACCAGGATGATCCGCGGGTCCCGCGTGGCGGCCTCGGAAACGATCCGGCAGGTCTCGTCGCTGGAACAGTCGTCCGCGATGATCATCTCCCAGTCGTCCAGGCTCTGCGCCTGCACGGACGCCATGGTTTCCCCGATAAAACGGGCGGCGTTGTAGGCGGGGGTAATGACGGAGACGAGGGGCACGCTGCTTGAAACCTCACCATGCGGTCCGCGGCCGAGCGCAGCGAGGGAGTTCGGGCCAAGGAACGGGAAATTTCCGCTGGACCGCCTTTCATCGCGCTTGTCACGAGACGGCTGCCACCTGCACGCATAACCGTGCGGGCGTTATCGAGCAGCCTTTTATCCGGCTCAGCGAAGCGGATCAAGACTGGCGAATGGATCAGGAGCTAACTGTGCTGGCCTTTGATGCCGGAGAAAAAGCGCAGGGCCGCCCGAGGTCAGCGCAAAGCTGGCTCGGGCGGCCCTGGCGGGGGCAGTGATGTTACTCTGCGATACGCAGGTTGGTCAGCTCGTTGCCGATCTCGACAAAGGTTGTCCTCAACTGCTCATTGCTGGGCGAGTCGTAGTACTTGCTCGGATCCGATGCACAGTTGCGGAAAAGTTCCTTGGTCGGCTCGTCGTTCAACTGGAAGGTGATGGCATAGATGACGATGCCTTCGTCCTTCATATTCTCGCAGAGCCGTGCCATGCGTCTGTTGATTTCCACGACCGCCGCCGCCTTGTTGGTGGTTCCCAGCCGGCCTTCACTCAGCCGTCCATAGGCGGTGTAGTCGGTGTCGGGATGACTTCCCGACTGCGGGCTGCCCGGGAGTCCGCCCGGCCAGTCGTAGTAGACGTTCTCGCCGTCGGTGAGCACGATTGCGACCTTATCCATCAGAGGTGCGTCGTAATCCATGGGCAGGCTCGCGGGCGTATCGCCACCCCAGAGACCCTGCCAGCGTGGAGAGATGACGCGCCAGCCCCAGGCAAGCCCCAGATTGGCGTGGGTACCGCCGCGGTGCCAGGGCTGCATTTCATCGATGGCGTCCAGGATTTTGGTCTTTTCCGCGGTCAGGGACGTGATCGCTGGTCCGCAGCCCAGATTTGGTCCTGTGCCCTCGTTTTGTGCCTCATTGGCTTCGTCGATTTCAGGCCAGTCGTTGTCACCTTTTTGATCGCCATAGTCGCCAATCGTCGAACGCCAGTAGTGAATGTTGAAGAGCTCCTCTGACGGCGGATCATCCGATTCGTCGTGCGGCGAAACCCTGGCTTCTACACAACCCTTCCAGGGCACTGGAGGCGTTTCGATCTTGACGTAGGAGTACATTTCGAACTCGGCCACAAACATATCGGAGATACGTTGCTTGTGGTCCCTGATCCGCACCCGATGCATTCGGAAGGCTTTGGGCTGCCAGACACCGCCCGTGACATCGATGATTGCCATGCGGCTTTGTCCGCGCCGCCGCTTCTTTTTGTAGACCGCCCGCGTATAGTGCAGCGGTGTCCAGTTTCGCCCGTCGTCCGAGCCTTCGAAGTAGAACTGGACGATCACCCTGTCGCGACGCATCTCCACAAAGCCTTTGTTGGCCGAGCTTATGAGACGGTAGCCGACAATGATCTTCTCGTTGCCGTGACCCCAGTCCAGGCCGATTTCCGACGTGTCCCGATAGTTCCGCTGCCTTTGATAGGCCCCTTGCCTGGAGCTCTGTCGCAGGAAACGGTCGTAGGCGGCGTAGATTCCGCCATGGCGCGTCATGTCTCCAATCGGCGTTCCATCGGAGATGCGTCTGCGCTCTTCATAGCTGTCCGGGACCGTCGGATCTTCCGTCAGCCAGTCCGTATGCTCTTTGCCGATGTTGACCGTCGCGACAAAGGGCACCAGGCCGACCCAGAAGTTGTTAATGGTCTCCTTATCGCCGTAGAGAATATTAACCAGATCCGAGGCCGCAGCCTTCATGGTGTCGATTTTTCCGCGGCTGCGCATGGAACCGGTGTTGTCCATGATGAGCGCCAGTTCCAAACCGCGCACTGAGCGCTTGACCACCGAACGCGCCGAAACCTTCATATCGTCGATATGCAGGACGCGCAGGAACGTGGTCGGTACTTTTGCGGTTGCGGAGATGGTTAACTGCTCGTTGCCGGAACCGACATCGATGTCAAACTCCACGACGGCTGATCCCATGTAGTCATCCGGGAAATTGGCCTCGAAGTACTTCTGGATCTCGGCATCGCGGTAGGGCAAGTGGATCACTTTACCGCCAGCAAGGGCTGCCGCATCCAGGGCTTGGCCCAGCCGGGCTTTGGCGATGTACCCGCGGCCCGCATCGGTCGCCAAACCGAGAAAGCCGACGACGGCGACGACGGAAAGTCCGAAAAGGACCGAAACCGTGCCCCGACCGTCTTTTGAGAACGCGAAGAGCGACCGCTTCACGGCCTGTCGAGCCGTATGGAGTAAAGCAAACATCAGGAGTCCTGCTCTTATACAATGAGAGGCGCCTAAATTGCCCTGTGTTCTCTTAATAAAGAGTAAATATAAAATAAGATATAAATAGATATTTTTTCTAAAAATTGAATTATCATTGTCTCGTAAATTAATAAACGGAAGTTTATTGGATTTTGCAGATATAGATGCGTATATTTTCTATATTATTATTTAAATGATGAGAGAATTTAAAAATCTTCGACAGAGTGATTTCGATGTAAAGAGTCTTTGTGAAACTGCATTTGGCCGCCTTGCGCTGTGGCCGGAGAACTTGTGGCAACAGCTTCCCAAGTGTTTTGGGAAGCTGTTGATTGCTGCGGATCTATTTTAGTTGAGTCCAGATCCGAGGGCTTTCGGCGCCGTTCCGGGCGCTTGCTCAGGCCGATTTCGGCATATCTTCCGGATCTATGCCCGGCACGTAGGTGATGCCGGCCAGTTGTTTCCAGTTATGCGGGTAGGCGGCATAGAAGATGACGCATTTCTCATCCGCCTCATATTTGATGTGATTGTCCTTGGGTATGTAGAGCACGTCGCCGGGCCTGCAGACGTAGGCTTCGTCGCCACAGATGAGGCGGAAAGTGCCTTCCATACAATAAATGATCTCGTCGCAGGTCAAATCCCAGGGGACCGAGACATCGTTCAGGAAATTCAGGCCACCGCACATGGTGTCGCTGATTTCGCTGGTCACGAAGGGTTTGATGTAGGTCTGGCCTGGTTCGAGCCTTTCCAGGCGGTGCTGGATATCGGTGAATTTGAAGAGTTGGGGTTTTGCCATTGTAACCTGCTTTATGCGTTCGGGCTGTTGAGAATGGATTCGTTGAGTTCGACCTTGTAGCCGTCCGGGTCCTCGACGAAGGCGATCACACGGGTGCCGTGCTTCATGGGGCCGGCCGGGCGGGTGATCGTGACGCCCTTGGCGGCAAGCTCTTCACAGGTCTTGTAGACATCGGGCACCTCGATGCAGATATGACCCCAGGCATTGCCTTTCTCGTAAGCTTCGCCTTGATCCCAGTTATGGGTGAGTTCAAGGGCGGGAAACTCGGCTTCGGGGCCATAACCGATGAAGGTGTTGGTGAATTTCCCATCGGGGTAGTCGCGCCGCCGCAGCACCTGCATGCCAAGGATGTCTACATAGAAGGCGAGCGACTTATCCATGTCGCCGACCCGCATCATGGTATGCGCCAGTCGATAGCCGTTTTTCTGCTGATCGGTCATTCTGTTCTCTCCACCTCATTGTTGTTGTCACGTTACCGCTGCCCTTACGAGTTCTTGAAACCGGCGCACACTGTCTTCCCAGTGGGGTGAAAGAACGCCGCCCGCTTCGGCCGCCGTTGAATGCCGCCCGGCCTGAAGACGCTCGCAGATTTCGTGATCTTCCCGATGGACTTCGGTCCAGAGCCGCATAAGGGCCTCGGCCTCCTGTGCGTCGGGCAGGCTGCCGTCGGTGATGTAGATGGCACGCCGTTGAAGGGTTTTGCCCGGCCCCAGGGGTATATTCAGATGTACGCCGATCTGATCCGGGAAGTAGCGGCCGAAGACGAAATTCGGGAAGAGTGTCAGATAGCGTGAGGAGACGGCCAGCGTAGCTGTGTTGGTAGCTGTGTCGTCTGGCGCCGTGCTCGTTTGTGAAATGTCGACCGCGCTGCCGAGACAACCGCCATCAATGACCGTGTAGTGATCCGTCAGCGGCTGTTCCGTGGTTTTCTTGTGGACGAACTGTACGTGATACGGCTCGATGAAGTTCTCCATCAGAGCTTTCCAGTTGGTCTTCACGACGCCGAGATCGATGACGCCCACCAGCCTGGCGCGGCCCAGATCGAGACCCAGCAGGTTTCGGACCAGGGGTGCGACGAAGTCTTCGAAGTCGCTGGCCTCGCCGTTCAGGTTAACGAAGACCCAATCGTGCCAGACCGCGGTGCGCACCGGGATCAGCCCGTTTTGTGAGCGGTCGAAGCCCTCGGCCCGGTGGCTGTCCCGGCCGCCGAAGTAGGGCGTCGCTTTCAGTTCACCGTTCAGACTGTAGGCCCAGGCGTGGTAGGGGCACTTCAGCATTGAGCCCACATTGCCGGGTGTTTCGACCAGCTTCAGGCAGCGATGGCGGCAGACGTTGTGGAAGCCCTTGATCTCTCCTTCACGGTTGCGCAGAAGCAAGAGAGGTTGACCGGCGACGGTGACCGGCACGGCATCACCTGCCTTTGAGAGTTCATGAGCAAAGGCGACGAAAACCCAGCCGGCGGGAAAGAGCCGCTCTGCCTCGCACTGCCAGAAACCCTCACTTGTATAGGCGGAGCCGGGCAGACTCTGCAGCACCTGGCCGGGAAATCGGCTTACTTCGGAGCAGGAGTCCTTGCGTTCTGTCTGCATGTCGCCACCTCCCTTCGTCGCGCGGCGTTTTCGCTCTTCAAAGCAGCTTTAGCGCGGGCGGAGGCGGATGGCGAACGCGTCTTTTTCAAGGGCGTTGAGATTTTTTGAAGGCGGGTTTTTGCGGCTTCGTTCCAAGTCGTTCCAATGCGAAACGGCGGGCTTTCAGCCTTTCTGGCTGGCCTCGACCAGGAGCCAGTCGACAAACTTCTTCACGATCGGGATTTTCAGGCGACTGGCCGGCGCGATCAGATAATAGGCGTAGCTGTCGAGCCGGGTATCGAAGGGACAGACCAGCCGCCCGCTCTCCAGATCGTCCGCGATGAGCGAGGGACAGACCAGGGCGAACCCCTCGCCGGCGACCGCGGCGCTATGCCGGACGTTCGAATCCTCGAAGAACAGCTTGCCACCGGCCCAGAGGTCCGGGGCTCCCGCGGCGCTCAACCACTCCCGCCAGCTCCGCTCGTCGTCTTCATGCAAGAGTTTATGCCGGGCCAGATCGGCGGGAGCTTTCACCGCCCCGTCGCCCTCGAGGATCGCCGGGTTGCAGGCCGGCGTCAGGTCTCCCGGCCAGAGCAGGCGCGCCTGTGCCGAAACCTCGCTGTCATGCAGCCACTCGATCGAGACGTGGATGCTTGGGTTGGAAAAGTCGGCGGGCCCGTTGTGGTGAAAGAAACGGACATCCAGGCCCGGCAGCTTGCGCCAGAGGCGGCTCATACGCGGGCCGAGCCAGCGCGCGGCAAAATGGGAGCGCAGCGAAACGCCCAGCGGCGTAGCGGTGGTGCGTGCGGCCACCTCGGCGGCACCCTGACGGATCAGGCTGAAGGCCTGGGAGAGATAATCGAAGAGGATCTGGCCTTCCGGCGTCAGCGCAAAGCCCTTGCTGTCGCGCAGCAGCAGCTCGGCGCTCATGAAATCTTCGAGATTGCGCAACTGGTGGCTGACTGCCGAAGTCGTCACGCTGAGTTCCTGCGCGGCCCTTTGAAAGCTCTTGTGCCTTGCGATCGCTTCGAAGGCGCGGAGCGCATTGAGTGGAGGATGCAAGTCCTGAATCTCCTCACTGGCAAGGGTTTCCTTGCTTTCGACCATCGACCTGCCAAAGATCTTTCACGGCTGCGGAGCGAAGGTCAAACCAAGAGAGTGCCGGGAAGCCATAAAGCCTTTGCGATTTGTAAAGCCGGATGGGCGCGTAATGAGGACTGCGCAGTTTCCCTAGCTTGCGCCGGGATGCGGGTTGGACGAAGCTTTTGGGGTTGTCGCCGCGGGGGAAGACCATGACCACGGATCAGATCATTTTGTTCGCCTTGCTGTTTGCGGTCTTCGGGCTGCTGCTCTGGGGACGCTATCGCTACGACCTGATCGCCTTCGGCGCGCTGGTGGTCGCCGTGGTGACCGGCGCGGTTCCGACAGCCGACGCCTTCTCCGGCTTCGGTCATCCGGCAGTGGTGATCATCGCACTGGTGCTGATCGTCAGCCGGGGCCTGGTGCTTTCCGGCGCTATCGACCTGATCACCCGATATCTGGTGGACGGCAGCCGCAAGGTCTCCGGCCATATCGCGGTAATGAGCGGCCTGGGTGCGTTCTTTTCGGCTTTCATGAACAACGTCGGCGCTCTCGCGCTGCTGATGCCGGTGGATCTGCAGGCCAGCGCCAGGGCCAAGCGATCGCCCGCGCTGACCCTCATGCCCCTGTCTTTCGCCACCATCCTGGGCGGCCTGGTGACCCTGATCGGCACGCCGCCGAACATCATCATTGCGGCTTTTCGCGAGCAGTCGCTGGGCGAAAGCTATGCCATGTTCGACTTTGCGCCGGTCGGGCTGGCCTGCGCGGTGGCGGGTGTTGCCTTCGTGGCGCTGATCGGCTGGCGGCTGATCCCGGGGGAACGGGGCGAGCATGACAGCGGCCAGGAACTGCTGGACCTGCAGGGCTATATCGCCGAGGTCAAGGTGCCGGAAGATTCGCCAACGGTCGGACGTAAGGTTTCGGAACTCGATGACGAGGCCGACGACTGCGACGCGCAGATCGTGGGACTGGTGCGCCGCGGGAAGCGCCTGCCCGGTATGGCGCGTCAGGAGGAGATCATCGGCGGCGACATCCTTGTGATCGAAGCTGGACCTGAAGCCATCGATAAGCTGGTGGGCAGCCTGAAGCTGGAGTATGTCGGCAGCGAACGGCACGCCAAAGCCGACGAAGGCGGGCAAAGCCTGATGGAGGTGGTGGTGCCGCGTCACGCCCGCATCGACGGCCGCTCGGCGCTGGATGTGAGCCTGCTCTATCGTCACGGCGTCACCCTGCTGGGGGTTTCGCGCAGAGGGCGGCGCTTTCGCGACCGGGTGCGGAAGCTGGCCATTTCCGCGGGCGACATTCTGCTGCTCCTCGGGCCTGCCGAGCGCCTGCCCGAGGTGGCCAGTTGGCTGGGGACTCTGCCTCTGGCGGAGCGCGGCCTGGAGGTGATCCAGCGGGATAAAGCGGCTCTGGCAGCGGGATTCTTCGCCCTGGCGATCGTGCTGGCGAGCCTTGGGGTGGTCTACCTGCCGATCGCTTTGGCGGGTGTTGTGATTGCCTATGTCCTGCTCAAGATCATGCCCCTGCGGCAGATCTATGACTTTGTCGAATGGCCGGTGATCGTCCTACTGGCCTGTCTGATTCCCATTGGTCAGGCGCTTGAGACCAGTGGCGGCACGGGTTTGATTGCGGAGGGAATTGTCGCCATTTCGACCGGCTGGTCGCCGGCGGTGGTGCTTACCATCCTGATGATTGTGACCATGACCCTGTCCGATGTGCTCAACAACACCGCGACCACGGTGATCGCGGCGCCGATTGCCATCGACATCGCCGGGCGGCTGGGGGTCAGCGCAGACCCTTTCCTGATGGCTGTCGCCGTGGCGGCGAGCTGTGCCTTCCTGACGCCGATCGGGCATAAGAACAACACGCTGGTGATGGGGCCGGGTGGCTATGCCTTCGGTGATTACTGGCGCATGGGTTTGCCACTGGAGATCCTGATCGTCGCCGTGGCCGTCCCGGTCATTCTGGTCGTCTGGCCTTTCTAGAGCTGCCGGCGTTACGCGACCTTCACGGGCTCCAGCCCGGCCGCCGCGGTGGCGGCATGGCTTTCGGCAGGGCGGCTCATTGCCGATCCGCTGCGAGCCCCGGTGGCGCGTCCCAGGGGGTGCCGGACGTGTTCTTTCGGCCAGAGAAAGTAACGTAAGAAGATTTCGCCATAGCCGCTGAAGCGATAACCGCCGTTGGCTGTCAGTAACGCGCCGCGGCGGGCCCGGAAGCGTGCCGGCAGGCGGTACCAGGCAAGCCCGGGCTCGGCGTGATGCAGTGCGTGAAGATTGTTGTTGAGAAACAGCAAGGCCAGGAGGCCCCGGGATTCCACGATGACTGTGCGCTCCTCGACGCCCGGATGAGCCCGGTGCTCGGCGAAGGAGCGGACCAAAGAAAGCGATATCGCCGGATAGACGAAGAGCGCGAGATAGGTGAGGAGGGAGATTTGGCAGACCCCTACCACCCAGGTGAGCACCAGCGCGCAAGCCAGGACATGCAGGCCCCAGGCGCCCAGGTTCTGAAAGTCTCCGCGCAGGATCCGACCCAGTTCGTCACTGCCCAACCGCCAGAGACAGAAGGCCGGGCCGATCAGCAGGCGGCCCAGGAAGCTGTTGTGAACGAAGTAAAACAGCCTGGAGGCCGGGCTGAGGGCGGCCCATTGTTGCGGCGTCAGATAATAGGATTCCGGATCTTCGAGCGGATCGGTCAGGTTGGCATTGCGGTGATGGCGGAGATGGGCCTTGCGATAGAGCCCGTAGGGGATCCAGAGCCAGAGACTGGGGAACACAAGGGCTTCGTTCAGTCGGCGCCAGCGGGTCGGATGACCGTGCACCACTTCGTGCTGAAGTGAGCCGTGCCAGGCGATCAGATAGATCCCAAGAGTTGCGGCGAGCCAGAGAGGCAGCGCGTGATAGAACCAGGTTACGAGGCCGAAGCCGCCGTAGATGACAAGAGCCAGACCGATCGTCGGCCATTCTACAGCCACTTCCCGATTGTTCTTCGCTGCCTTGGGAGAGAACCCCGTTTTCTGACTTAGGGTCTTTCTTTCCGTTGTGGTTCCGCCGGGCATAAAAATCCTTTTCACCGGACAGCGGGCTTGGGACCGCCGCTGTTCTTTATGGTCTTGCGAGGCGCGCTGGACCTCTGCGCCAGGCCTGGGGGCCGTGACGACGGGGCGCCGGATCGAAATTTTGACCGGTGACCGGGACCGCTTCCCCAACAGCCATCCCAAACGCGCATCCTCTTATGGCGGTTATTGTAGGGGTGAAATTTTCATGACAACAATGCGATTCAGCGCACAATACGTTGATAGTTGTATGCATCCACGTCAAATGGTGATAATTGTAAACAAATGAGGTGAAAGCAGAGGAACGAAAGTGGACCGGCGTGAGACCGTAGAAGTATTTCGCGAGCGGCTGACCGACGTCATCGATCGCTCGGGCCTGAGCCGTTCTGCCTTTGCCAACTCGGCCGGACTGGATCGTTCGACCCTGTCGCAGTTACTGTCCGCCAATAATGACCGCTTGCCGCGCGCGGAGACCATCGCGGCAATCGCCGCGGCCCAGCAGGTCAGTGTCGACTGGCTGCTGGGATTGAGTCAGATCGATCAGCAAGGCATCAACATCATGGGGCAGCCGCTGGAGATTGAGTCCGGCGCCGGCTCACCGGTCGACGAGCGCCTGATCCGCTGGCACGCGGAGGCGGAGGGCTACAAGATCCGCTATGTGCCCTCGACCCTGCCGGACCTGCTGAAGACCGAAGAGGTGACCCGCTACGAATACCGGGACTATGCACCGATCTCTCCCGAGCGCGGGCTGGAGCAGGCGTCTCACCGGCTTGAATACAGCCGCCGCCCGGAAACCGACCTGGAGGCCTGTTCCTCTTTTCAGTCCATCCAGGACTTTGCCCGCGGCCACGGGATCTGGAGTGATCTTCCGGCTGAGGTCCGCCACGAGCAACTGCTCGCCATGATGTCGCTGGTCGACGAACTCTATCCGGCTTTCCGCTGGTTTCTCTTCGACGGCCTGCAGCGCTATTCGGTGCCCGTGACGCTGTTCGGGCGCCAGCGGGCGGCGGCCTATTTCGGCAACATGTACTTCGTGTTCAATTCGACCGAGCATATTCGTGTCCTGAACCGGCACTTCGATGAACTGATTCGCTCGGCGGTCATACAGCCAACGGATATCATTGGTTTCCTGGAACGGCTGCTGTCCGAGGTGAAGTAAGCTGTTCAACAGACGACCCCAACCCGAAGGGACGGAGAAGAGAGCGATGCGGGAAGAAATGGAAGGCCTTGAGGAGCGGGACGAAGAGACACCGAGCGCGACCGGCGGCTGTCTTTGCGGCGCGGTGCGCTTTCGGCTGTTCGGCCCGCTGCGGGATGTGGTGAATTGCCACTGCGGGCAATGCCGACAGACTCATGGTAACTTCGCGGCCTATACCAGGGTCAAACGGGCGGCCTTTGTCCTGGTCGAACGTCAGGGACTGCGCTGGTTCTCCTCTTCGGATCGCGCGCGGCGCGGTTTTTGCCGCCACTGCGGCGCCTCGCTCTTTTGGGAAAGGATCGACGGGGACGCCGTCTCGGTCTCGGCCGGCTGCCTGGATCAACCGAGCGGTCTGAAAACCACCCAGGACATCTTTGTCTCCGACAAGGCCGACTTTTACGAACTGGCGCCCGGTACGAAAGTCACGCTGCATGGCGGCCTGCGGGAGGGTAAACCGGCACCGGCCCTGGCGGCAGGTGGCCAGGCCCCGGTCGACATGTCGGATCTGCGCTCGGAAGCACCGGAATGAGCCTGTGTTCCGGGCGCGCGAGCCTGGCGATGTACGCCATGCCGGAATTCGAATCGGCAAAGGCGGACTGGTGGCGGGGGCTCGCACGCGCCATGCGGGCGGCGGGGCTTGAAGCTGTCCCTGAAAAGCTGGATCAGATCGCTGACCTCAAGGCGCATTGGACCCGCCCTGATTTACTGTTCAGCCAGACCTGCGGCTATCCGTTGACCCATGAACTGCTGGGAAAGGTCACGTTGATCGCGACCCCCGGATATCGCTGCGCGGGATGCAGCGGGGTGGACTACAGCAGCTTTATCCTGGTGCGCGAGGATGATCTGGCGGAGGAACCGGTGGATCTGCGGGGCCGCGTCGCGGTGATTAACGGCTCTGACTCCCAATCAGGCTTTTCGGCCTTGCGGAGCGTGATCGCGCCCTTCGCGGAGGAGGGGCGGTTCTTCTCGAGGGTCGGCGTGAGCGGTGCACATCTCGCCAGCCTACAGTGGGTGAGGGAAGAAAAGGCCGATGTCTGCGCGGTGGATGCCGTGACCTATGCCCTTGCCGCCAGGTATCGACCTGCCCTGACCGAAGGCCTGCGTATCCTGGCGCAAAGCCCGCAAGCCCCTTGTCTGCCATACATCACGGCAGGGGCTGCCGGGCCGGAAAAGCTGGAGCGTTTGCGTGATGCGCTGTTCCGCGCCATGGAGGATTCCGACTTGGCCGCGGCGCGTGAAGCGTTGCTGATGGACGGCTGCGAAGTTCTGCCTCTGAAGGCTTATGACCGGATCCTGGAACTCGAAAACCAGGCGATCGCGCTGGGCTACGCTGAGGTCGCCTGACAATCGATCGTCCGCATTCCCGCCGTTGTCACAGCGCAGCGGTTACCGGCTTTGGCGGCTTCGCATGACGACGCCGAGGAATAGCAGAGCGATGCCTAGCAGGGACAGCGTGCCCGGTTCGCTGACGGGCGCGGGCTCGATAGCGGCCGCTGCCGCGCTGGAAATCAGCAGGCTGTCCAGGCCAAAGCCGTCTTCGGCCGGGGTCGAGAACATCAGGCTTGAGATGAACTGTCCCGATTCCAGGATAAAGCCGAAGAAGCCGTTGGAGATCCCGGGCGTGACCATCTGGCTGCCCGCCTGGGTCGTGTAGGAGATAACGGTGCTGCGGTCCATCTCCCTGAAGGTGCCCGCGAAGGCATCGATCGGGTTATCGAAGGTCAGCGTCACCGTGGTCGAACCGCTGGCCGAGTTCCTGAGATAGAGGGCGGCGTAAGGCGTTGGGCCGGTTGAAATAATCTCGAAGGTGTTGGGAAAGACCTCGACCTTGTTCAGGCTGTTGTGCGCGGGTCCGTTGGCCGAGATGGTCAGCGGACCGACGTCGAGCGAGGTGTTCTGGAAAAAGGCGTCGGAGGAAAAGTCGTCAAAGGTGATGCCGATGTCAGCCCCGCCGAGTGTGTTCACATAGCCGATCGGGCTGGTGAAGGTCATGGGGCCGGCTGCGCTGCCGGTCGGGCCGAAAATCCAGCCGACGGCCGCAATCGCGAGCGAGAGAAGAAACCTCTTGGTCATGAAACGCTACCTTCTTCACAGTCAAGACGTTGGAGGTTTGCTGCGGGCGCGTGTACCGGGTCACGAGACAGGCTCGATACTGGGCGTGCGCGAAGCAGAGAACCGCCGATCCCCGAAGAACTTCAGCCGCCGTTCCTGCGGCCACTCAACCAACTTCTATAAAAAGCATATTGCTTTTTATCTATTTGCTTGGTTATAGGGCTCAATTCTTAAGAATTGGTTGTGACGCAGCGTTAATTTTAGAATTTGTTAAAGGAAGGCAGGCGCAGAGATCGCGTCATCCCGGCGAGATGTCGTCGAAGGATTTCTGCATTGCAGAGGTGCGCGGACTGCGCCGGTTTCTTGGCTTTCCGGGCCCTTGAAAACGTGGGCGGTATCAGGTTTCGTCGCCGCGGATTCGCAGAGCCCAGAGCAGGTTAACGATTACGCCCTTGACGCGCGGCAGCAATGCCAGGGTCAGCAGCAGCGTAAGCGCCGGCCAGATGGCCAGGTGAACCCAGAAGGCCGGCGGCGCCGTCTGCTCCAGATAGAGGATCGATGGCACGACGATGTGCCCGACGATCAGGATCGTGAAGTAAGGTGGAATATCGTCCGCCCGGATGTGGCCGAGCGGTTCGCCGCAATGGGAACAGCTATCCGCCACCTTGACGTAACCCTTGAAGGATTTCCCGACCCCGCAGTTTGGGCAGCGTCGCAGAAGGCCGCGAAACAGGGACTGGAACATGGGGCGTTTGGCGGCGGAAGCTGTGTATGTCATTCGGACGCTTAACTTTCCAAAGGAACAAGTGTCCCTGGCAAACCTGAAGCTCGGGAACAGCCGGATCGCAGGGCGTCGAGCTTCAGAATCGGGACACTAGGATGACCTGCATGATAGGGCCGTATGTAGTGCCTTTGGAGAAATTTTGCACCCTATAAGATTGGCGCGCCAGAAGTCGGCACCCTTCAGCTTCGCCCCGGTCAGGACCGCATCACGCAGGTCGGCGTCACTCAAGTCAGCGCCGCTCAGGTCGGCGCCCTGCAGATTGGCGCCCTGCAGATTGGCACGTACCAGGTTCGCGTTCTGAAGATTTGCCTTGCCCAGATCGGAGAAGGAAAGGTCGGCTTCCGAGATATCCGCATGCGGCAGGGCCGCGTTCGGAATCTTCAGGCCGGCCAGATTCAGGCGGGTCAGATTCGCCCGGTTCCCGTCCCTGCCGTTCTTCAGCCAGACATGATGATCGGCCATAATATGAAGCAATTGCCGGGCTTTAGCGGATTTCATCGAGGTGCTGTCCCGGGAGTGGCTTGACTTGGCTTCGGCCGGTTTTTCGATCAGGAGCGTGTCCGCAGGCAGCTTCGTGCAGACATATTTGACCCGAAGCTGACGCCGGGCGTCTGCCTCGTTGGCGGCGATGATTTCGCCGGTTTCGGATCCCTCGGCCTGATCGAATGTCAGGCGGTATACGAATGTCTTCTTGGCCATCAGGGGCTCCCCTCACGCAAACGGATCAGATCTCAATTCATGGCCCGGCCGCTGTTCCACGCAGGCGCCGCCGCGCTGTTATGACGCAGGCCGGAACCGCAGATACCAGGCGGCGGATTTCGTTAACCATACTGCGAAGAGACTTAGAAAGATGTTAACGCCACTGCTGATTTTGACCCGCTTTCAAGAAATGCCGAACAAGTGACTTGACATAATTGAACGATCATTCCAGATATGCGCCATCTTTTATCAAAAGGAATTCTGAAATGAGCGCGATCACTCCCCTGTTTCCCCGCCAGGCCGTGCCTGCCCTCGAACTGCCGACCGTCGGAGGGGGCAACTGGTCGCTGGCTGACCAGAACCCGGAAAACTTCACCATGGTCGTGGTCTATCGCGGTCTGCATTGCCCGATCTGCTCCATGTACCTGGGTGACCTGAACCAGAAGCTCGAGCAGTTTGCCGAGCGCGGTGTTTCGGTCTTCGTGACGTCGAGCGACGATGCGGAGCGGGCTGCGGAAGCCAAGGAAAAATGGAAGCTCGACAAGCTGACGCTTGGATATGGCCTAAGCCTGGAAAAGGCGCGCGAGTGGGGCCTCTATGTGTCCGCGGGGATCGGCAAGACCTCGATCGGTATCGAAGAGCCGGCGATGTTCAGCGAGCCGGGTATCTTCCTGGTGCGTCCGGATGGAACCCTCTACTTCGGTTCGGTCCAGACCATGCCTTTCGCCCGTCCGGCTTTCGGCGATATCCTCAAGGCGTTGGACTTTGTTATCGGCAAGAACTATCCGGCCCGTGGCGAAGTGATCGACCATCAGGCGCAGGCGGCGGAATAGTCCCCGAGTTACCAATCCTATCCAGCTACCAATCGCCGCAAGTCACTGCAGGCTGTTGGGCCAGAGAAGAAGGCGTCCGGTTTCCGGGCGCCTTTTTGCGCGATGCGGGAAAGCCAGAGGATGGGCCATTGTCAATGCGGCTTGGTACAGAACCTGCCGCTTCGCCTGAAGGCAAAAAAACAAAACCCCGGCGTATCCGCCGGGGCAAGGTTATGAGTCGGAGTGACAGGGTAGAAATCAGCGACTCAAATTCGGGGTGTGATAGAGAAGAGATGAGGACGAAACCGGCGTATTCAAGGGGGTGGCTCCTGGATCATGCAATTCAGGCTGGCACCGAAGCTGTTGCGGTATCCGGGTATCTCGACGGGGACTCGAATGTGTACGAATTATACACAGGGTTATGAGATCACCCCATAACTGTACCTCGGCCGGCTGCATTTTCGGGATTGAGCGGCGCAGCCATTCGAAACTCCCATATTTTTGTGGAAATTCAGCTTGTTGACTCGCCGTCGCGTTTTGTAATTGAAGTCTGCCGCGATGCTGACTTTCCCTGCCAAGGCCGAAGGCGCGGAATTTTCTCAACAAATTTATCCACATTCTCTCAACTGAAAAATAAGGCGCGCGGGTTCCGGCGAAGTGCTTCCCAAAGGATCGTGGGCCGAGGTGTTGTGATTCCATTCCCAAACGCTTCCTATGGGAAAGACGGAGACGACTGATTGCCGTAACGAAGGTCGCGCCGGGGCGGCTGAAGTTCGTTTTATTTTTCAGGCTCGTCATTGGCCTGCTCAATTACTTGATTCGCAAAAATGATTTAAAAACAATAGATTATTCTTGCATTGCTATCCTGGGCAATGTTGGCAGTTTGCGCCTCGAGGCTGTGATTTTGAAGAAATTCAAGGTGCTGACGCTTGCGCTCGATGGAGGCCTTTGACCCAGCGGCCGATGGCGGTGCGCAGGCAATCGCATCGCTCGACAGTATTAGCATCGACTTGCTGCAACAGCGATGGTCCGCGGACGTAGTAACGCAGGTCCTTGATGTAGTGGTCGTCAAGAGAAAAGCTGTTTGGTGAATGAAGGGGTAGGGAAGGTAACAGAATATTTACCAAGTGAGTTTAAACGATACGCCACCAAGGCGTGAATCGCCGAACCTTACTTCATAGTTTTGAGGAATTAGAATGGTTGCGAAAAAACGGACGGCGACGCCTCGGGCTACTGCCAAGGCCAAACCGGCAAAAGTGACGAAGGCCGCTGCCAAGCCGGCTGCCAAGAAAACCGCTGCAGCGAAGAAGCCTGCGGCTAAGAAGGTAACTGCCGCCAAGAAGCCGGTCGCCAAGAAGACCGTTGCTGCCAAGAAGCCGGCCGCGAAGAAGGTGACCGCTGCTAAGAAGCCTGCGGCCCGCAAGACCACGGCTGCTAAGAAGCCTGTGGCTCGCAAGACCGCTGCTGCTAAGAAGCCTGTGGCTCGCAAGACCGCTGCTGCTAAGAAGCCTGTGGCCCGTAAGACCACGGCTGCTAAGAAGCCTGTGGCTCGCAAGACCGCTGCTGCCAAGAAGCCTGTGGCTCGCAAGACCGCTGCTGCCAAGAAGCCTGTGGCTCGTAAGACTGCTGCTGCTAAGAAGCCTGTGGCTCGCAAGACCGCTGCTGCTAAGAAGCCTGTGGCTCGCAAGACCGCTGCTGCCAAGAAGCCTGTGGCCCGTAAGACCACGGCTGCTAAGAAGCCTGTGGCTCGCAAGACCGCTGCTGCCAAGAAGCCTGTGGCCCGTAAGACCACGGCTGCTAAGAAGCCTGTGGCTCGCAAGACCGCTGCTGCTAAGAAGCCTGTGGCCCGCAAGACCGCTGCTGCTAAGAAGCCTGTAGCTCGCAAGACTGCTGCTGCCAAGAAGCCTGTGGCTCGCAAGACCACGGCTGCCAAGAAGCCTGTGGCCCGCAAGACCGCTGCTGCTAAGAAGCCTGTAGCTCGCAAGACCGCTGCTGCTAAGAAGCCTGTAGCTCGCAAGACCGCTGCTGCTAAGAAGCCTGTAGCTCGTAAGACCGCTGCTGCTAAGAAGCCTGTGGCTCGCAAGACCGCTGCTGCCAAGAAGCCTGTGGCCCGTAAGACCACGGCTGCTAAGAAGCCTGTGGCCCGTAAGACCGCGGCTGCTAAGAAGCCTGTGGCCCGTAAGACCGCTGCTGCCAAGAAGCCTGTGGCCCGTAAGACCACGGCTGCTAAGAAGCCTGTAGCTCGTAAGACTGCTGCTGCTAAGAAGCCTGTGGCTCGCAAGACCACGGCTGCTAAGAAGCCGGCGGTCAAGAAGGCGACGGCTGCCAAGAAGCCGGTTGCCAAGAAGACTGCAGCTAAGAAGACTGCAGCCAAGAAGCCTGTGGTTCGCAAGGTCGTTGCGAAGAAGCCTGTCGCTAAAGCGGCTGTGGCCAAGAAGCCAGTTGTGCGCAAGGCGGTTACGAAGCGACCTGTCGCTGCCAAGCCGGCGATCAAGCGTCCGGTTTCGGTTAAGCCCTTCCGCTATGTCTGGTCGAATGGCGCTGTGAGCCGGTAAGGCGTTACAGCAACCAGCTTTCACCGAAGCGAGAAAGCGGGGTCCCTCGGGGCCCCGCTTTTTCTGTTTGTAGTCCCGATGAAGTCTTACAGGTCAGGGGCTCGAGCAGGCAGCCGTAGTCGAAGCCCTCTGCCCAAGATCACTTCGAGCCGGATGAAGAAGACAGGTCGCGCTTCTTAAGAACCCCAGGAGATCAGTTGCGGACACCCTCGACCATTACGGTCCCGTCCAGGATGTGGCGGCGCAGATCATTGAGGCCTTGAAGCAGTTCCTCGTGCGTGTCGCGAAGCTGCTTCAGATCCTCGATCCGGCTGCTGGGAACGCTCTTGCCTTTGGAGGATTCAAGCAGGGTGGCGAGGTAGCGCCCTTTGGCGCGGGCGACCTGCTTGACCAGGGAGGCCACCTCCGATCGCTCGACCTTGATCACATGCTGGATGATTTCTGCCTGCGTTTCAGTCCGGACCATGTCCTCGATCATACGATCGTATTGCCCTGCCGCGACAGACGCCTGCCCCGTGGATAATGGCAGAACCTTCGGCGGAGCGCCCTGTTGCAGAGCAGCCGGCAAGGGAGCATGGGGTTTTGGAGTGGCTTCTTTCGGCGTTGTATCGCTGTCTTCGATCGCCGTCTGATCCTGTGTCTCCGCGGCTTCGTCCGATGGCACGAATCCGCCTGACATGGACTTTTCTTTCATCCAGGAGCGGGCGGAATGGAGCTGATGCTTGAAATCGTCCGGTTCGACGAGAGACATGGCACTTCCCTTTTTGTGACTGAATCTGCCTGTAACAGGATCAAGTGCAAATCGTGGACCACTTGGAGCGGCCGGTAAGCCATTGAGGTTTCGCCATTTTCTAATCCGGCCCGCTGGCGTGCGGCAGGCTGGGGAAATTCCTTCCCGGCAAAAAGCGACCGGATCCCAACGAAGAGCGGCGCGGCCGATTACGCGCCGTCGGCCTGCTGCTTCCGAAGGTTTTCCCGATGGAAGATGTAAAGGCCGCTCGCTGCTATGACGATCGCGCCGACAATGGTCCAGCGGTCCGGCAGGTCGCCGAAAACGAGAAAACCGAACAAGGTCGCCCAGACCAGGCTCGAGTAGCTGAAAGGTGTCACCGTCGCTGCCGGCGCCGCTTGAAAGGCTTTGATCAGGGTGAACTGGCTGACGCCGCCCAGGAAGCCGACCAGAATCATAAGAAGCCAGCCGGTGGTATCCGGTGTCCGCCAGTCAAAGGGTACGGCCAGGCACATGACGACCGCGCCGACCAGGGCCGTATAGGCCAGGGTGGTGAGCGGGGGGTCGCTATGGCTGAGTGAACGGGTGATGATCTGGTAGATGGCGTAGCAGCAGGCCGCCCCGAACGGCAGAAGCGCGGCAAGCTGCAAGGTGTCGCCGCCCGGCCGGATGATGATCAGGGCGCCGATAAAGCCGATCACGATACCGGCCCAGCGCCGAGGGCCCACCCGCTCCTTCAGCAAAGGCATGGAAAGGGCGGTCACGATGATCGGCGCGACGAACATGATGGCGCTTGCGTCCGCCAGGGGGATCAGACTGATGCCGGTGAAAAACAGCAGGGTCGTGATCAGAAGCAGGAGAGATCGGAAGAGCTGGATGCCAAGCCGCTGGGTGCGCATCAGGCCCGGTATTCTGCGATTGAGATAGATCGCGAGGAGTAGCGCGTGAAAGAGATAACGGGCCCAAACAACCTGTAGGACAGGATAGCTCTGGGTAAGCTGTTTGGCCGCCGTGTCCATGCTGACGAACAGCAGCATGGTCAAGAGCATCCAGAGAATTCCTCTGCTCGATCCTGAGATCGGGCCATTTCGTGACAGGGTGTCGGTCATAACTCGGTTGTTTTCTTGCTCGTGCGGTTCGCCGCATTCAACCTATAGCAATATAAGAAACCCGCGCCGTTCGCCACGTTCCGCGAAGCCTATCTGCTATGCATCGGTTGGTGACGGGCTTTTTCGGAGGCAGGCGGTGGAGAAATTTTTGCTGTTTGGGCTGCATTCAAATGATGTTTTGATCGGAGATTTCGACCAGGCTGTAAAACTGCGGTATTAGGATGACCTTAACACTCGGTATTGCTAAGATAGAGTTCCTAGGTGTGTTGGATTTGAAATAACAGTCCGAGCTTGTCTTTTAGGAATTGTGCGGTTGATTTGAGTTTTGAGTTGGTTTCGCAGGCTGTCCGTCGCTCCGTGAAAAGAGTCTGCTTCCAGCTCACGGAGCAAACATGACCTTCACGAGATTATCGGATCGGAGACTGGCCCTTTTCCTAGAGCACTATCTATTGGTGCGCGCCGAGCGTGCCATGCCAAGCCGTCGCGAGATCGATCCGCTGGCCTTGGGGCCGGTCCTCCCCTTTATCTGGTTGAGTGATTATGAGCCCGATAAAGGGACTTTCCGTTATCGGCTCGCGGGCGAAGAGGTCAATGCGGTCTTCGGTTCCAGAATCACCGGGAAGCTGCTGTCCGAGATCGTGAAGGGGCAGCGTTTCACGACCGTCAATCAGCTCTTTTTGCGTGTCGTGACCGAAGGCATGGCTCTGCACGCGGAAGGTCCGGTTTACCGCTGCACTGATCGCATGACTCTCGGTGAAAGGCTCGTATTGCCTCTGTCCAGCGACGGTGAGACGGCTGATGGCCTGGTTGGCGTGACGGTCCGTGGCGAGTCGGTGGATCTTGCAAGTGAGGCAGCGCGGCGGGAGCAGACTTACGAGTTCGTGCCGCTTGACAGTCTCTGTCAGGCGACCTCGGCTGAAATGCCTGCTCGGCGCGCAGCGGGTGCTTGAGGTGCTCTTAGCCTTTTTGAGCGCCGCGTCTGGTGGTTAACACGGCAGATCAAAAGGACGAAAAAAACACCTCAGGGGTGTAAATTTCCGAAGAGATGCACAACCAGGATTGATTCGAAAATCTTAACAGGTTGTCGAGATATTTTACGGTGTGGCAAATCTGTGTTTTATATGTTTTTCAATCTCTTATGGTGATTATACGATGTTCGTCTTAACTCCTGGACGCAAAATGTGTAGGGATTTTTTACACGTGTACTTCTGATGAATCGCTAAGTAGCTGACAACTAGGTATTAAATTTGATGGCATGGAAGTTGCTAGATTGAGAATGAATTGTGATTAAACCATTTGCGGCAGAGGCGCCCTTTGGGGTAATCCTGTGGCGAAATTTGGATACTTCGGCCAAACAAGCCGGTTTTAAGGAGTGTGGCATTTATGGATCCGACTTTGCATGGCAAGAAGACTGCCGGGTCTGAAGATGGAGGGCAGATGGACGAGGCCAGGAAAGCCCGGCGTCGTCTGCTGAAGCTAGGCGCCGCGAGCGCGCCGCTTGTTCTCACTTTCCGGCCGAGTTCAGCCTGGGCGAACTCCGGCGGCTGTATCTTGCACGGCGGCAACAAGTACATCCCTGGTGAGATCACCAAGGTGAACAACTACTTCCAGCCGGTTATCAATTACAATAGCGGCATCCGCTACTATCAGTACTACGGTCAGTGGTGGTATCGCGCCTATAACCGCTGGTATCGGGAAGACCAGGGGCCGTACGCTAATCGCAGGTACAAGAAGATCTACGTGAACAAGTCGCCGGGCGAGCCGGTCACGGCGGACAACATCAGCCATTCGCGGCTGCGGGCGCTGGTGTACAACGACAACATGGGCCTGTCTTGCCTGAGTTCCATCACGGCATCGTAAGGTCTGGAAAGCTCGAGGCGCGACTTTGATCTCGGGCACAAAGAATTTGAAGTTTTGGGGAGCGGGCGTCGGTCGGATTTCGGCCGCGCCCGTTATTTTTTAGATGTTCGAAGCCTCGACAGTTTGGCAGCTTCCGGAGCCGGATAGCCTGGTCTGGCGATCCTTCGACTCCTATTCCCTGCTCTACAATCCGCAATCCGGGGATACCCACGTCCTGGACCCGCTGTCCCGCGAGATTCTTGACCTGCTTCTTGAGACTCCGCATGACGAGGTCTCTCTGGTGCAGGAATTGAGCTTTCTGGCGGAAGGGCAAGACCCCGCTGCACTCGAATCCGCCATCCATGAAGCTCTCACCTCGCTGGATTCTGCCGGATTGATCGCGCCGACGCCTTTTTCTTAATCCTCACAGTGTTATAAGAGCGCCGTGACGAATACGGACCGCATCATTTCGCCGGAGGATGGCGCGCAGATCAGGCGCGCCCTCGCGCGTGGCGCCTTTACGTTCAAGGTCGGCCCCTTTGTGGCCCGAATCGGGACGGACTATCCGCTGTTGCAGCGCGACTTCCTGGATATTTACGAAGGCTATCCGCTGGCGGGGCCAGATGACTTCGTGCACTTCAACCTGAAGGTCGGGCCGGTTTCCCTCGCGCGGCGCTGGTTTCGGCCCAAGGTGATCGCCGATGGCGGCTTTATCGCCTCGCCTTTCGTGCCCTTGCCGGGCGACCTTGCCATCCTGGCCTTGGAAATGGGGCTGAACTGGCAGGTCGGCACCAAATCGGATCAGTTCCTGATCTTTCACGCCGGGGTCGTGGCGCGCGACCCGGCGCCGGGAGAAACCGGACCAGGCCGGGCGATCCTGATGGCCGGGCAATCCGGCGCGGGGAAAAGCACGCTGACGGCTGGCCTTGCCTATAACGGCTGGCGCCTTTTTTCCGACGAATTTGCGCTGCTGGACACCAGCGACCGGCAGCTCTATCCCTATCCGCGCCCGATTTCCCTGAAAAACCAGTCGATCGATGTCATGGTGGACAGGCTGGGGGCGGAGGTCTTCAGCCGTCCTTTCTTCGACACGCCTAAGGGCACGATCCGCTATCTCAAGGCGCCGCCGGAAAGCCTGCGGAACGGGCATCGGCCTGCGCGCCTGGAGATGATTCTCTTTCCTGAATACACACCGGGCGTCAAAGCGCAGATGACGGCTTTCAAGGGGTCGGAAGCCTTTGCTATGCTGCGCACCGCCAGCGTCAATTCGGACCGGCTCGGACGGGCCGCCTTCGACGCCGTTGCCGAAGTTACGGAGCGTTGCAGGTTCTACCACCTGCAGTACGATACGCTCGAGATGGCAATGGCGATGGTGGAGGATCTGATGGAGGAAGGCGCGTGAAAGGCCTGCCCGCGGATCTGAAGACCCTGCTCACCGCGCCGGAAAAGGCGGCGGACTGGTCGGCTGAGCGCTGGTCCAAGGCCGCCTACCAGGCGCATTCCTCCGCGCTCCTGAGCCGTATCAGTGGCGATCTCGCTGCCGCAGGCCTGCGCAAGGAGAGTGTGTCCGGACTGGAAGGGACTCTCTTGTCGGCCGAGCGCAACGGCGAACGCAGCCAGCGGCGCCTGTCCTGGGAGATGAACCGGATCAAGCGGGTGTTCTGGGACCGCGACATCAAGATCGTCCTGCTGAAAGGCGCGGCCTATCTGGCCGCCGACCTCCCCTGCAACCGCGGCCGCTTGAGCTCGGATATCGACATTCTGGTTGCGAAGGATGAGCTTGCGGGCGTGGAAGCGGCCCTGAAGGACGCCGGCTGGGTCTCGGCCAAGGACTATCAGGAAAACGACGACGACTACGACGACCAGTATTACCGCAACTGGATGCACGAGTTGCCGCCGCTGGTCAATCAGGCCCGCGGCACCGTCGTGGATGTCCATCACACCATTCTGCCGCCGACCGGCCGGGTCACGGCCGAGGGCAGCGAACTGCTCGACCTTGCCGTTCCCGTGGAGTCGGAGAAGCTGGGGCGCAAGGGCTACTTTGTGCTCTGCGATACGGACATGCTGCTGCATTCCGTCGTGCATCTGTTTCAGGATGGCGAGATTCGCGGTGGGCTGCGCGACCTTGTGGATCAGCGCGATATGATTGCGCACTTCGGTGTTCGTGAAGACTTTTGGCAGCGCCTGATCGCGCGGGCGGAGCACCTGGGCCTGGGGCGTCCGCTCTACTACTGCCTGCGCTACGCCGCGGCGCTGCTGGATGCGCCGGTGCCGGCCTCGGCGCTGGAGGCCTCAAAGATTTTCGCGCCGCCCTTGCCGGTGCGCCTTCTGATGGACTGGCTGGTTCCGCGCGCGTTGACCCCAAGCTATCTCTTCGAATCCGACAGAATTGCCGACTTGGCCGGAGAACTGCTCTACATCCGGTCTCACTGGCTGCGTATGCCGCCTCTCATGCTGGCCCGTCATCTGGCGGTTAAGGCCTGGCGGCGCATCGGTGCGGCCAAGACCGCGTGATCCGTACAGCGGTCTCTTTCGCTATTCGTCAACTTGAGGGTGCCTGTTGTAAGCTCTCTGCCACATTGGAAGTGGGGGGAGGCCACCATGGCCCTGGGCGTCTACTCATTCGCGGCGGCGACCGTCTTGCTCGCGAATCTTCCGCTCGGCGGGGAGACCTGGCCGCCCTATATGAGCGGCGAGCAACTGGCCGCGGCCTGCGCGAGCGAAAAACCGGCGGAACGCGGGCTCTGCATCGGCTACATCCTGGGTGTTGCGGATGTCCTGGGCGGACCGGGAGCGAAGGTGGACGGCATCCATGCCTGTTTGCCCGGCGGTGAAACCACGGAAGATCTCGTTGGGAAGGTCTCGGAATTCCTGATGGCCAATCCGCAACTGGGAGGCCTTAAGGCAGACGGCCTTGTGGCCTATGTTCTGTCGCTTTCCTTTCCCTGCGAACCTTAGAAACCGGACAGCATCAGTTTCGCCGGCCGCCGGCCAGGGTGATGACGCCGACGATAATGAGGCCCGTCAGAAGCAGGCGGATCCCGGCGCTCAGACCGAAGGTGTTCAGCATGGTCACCAGAAGGAACATGAAGAGCGCCGCGCCCCAGATGCCGGGCAGGTTGGCGAAACCGCCGGCAACCGAGGTTCCGCCGATCACGACGACCGCAATCGAGGCCAGAAGATACTCCGCACCCATGTTCAGGGAGGCACCGCCGGAAAAGCCGGACAGCAGGTAACCGCAGAGCCCGGCCAGGATCGCGGACTGAACGTAAGTCGCCAGTCGGATGAAATCCACTTTCACCCCGGCCAGTTCAGCCGCGCGGGCGTTTTGGCCGATGGCGAGGACGGAACGGCCGAAGACGGTGCGGTGCAGGACGACGCTCATGACGATGGCCAGGACAATCACGCAAAGCGCCAGGACCGGAACGCCCGCGATCTTCGCGGTGGTGAAGTCGGCGAGCAGGGGCGGCGGCTTGATTTTGAGACCCCGCCCGTAGGCGATGGCGCAGGACTGCACCAGGAAGCTGGAGGACAAGGTGGCGATGATCGGCGGAATACGCAGCAGCCGGATCAGGCTGTAGTTGAAGAGGCCGACCAGCAGTCCACAGGCGAGCGCCAGCAGCAGCCCCGGGAGCAGCAGGAGGTCCTGGCTGTCCATGACCTTCATGGAGACGACGCCGGCGAAGGTCATGGTCGCCGGGATCGAGAGGTCGACGTTACCCGGACCCAAGGTGATGACATACATCTGGCCGATGCCCACGATCACCGAGAAGGTGGCAAAGGCCAGGGCCGCCGAGAGGATCTCGCCCGCACCGGTGCCGCCGGTGAAGAGAATGGTCGCGATCCAGACCAGGGCGGCCCCCAGGAAAGCCCAGATCCAGGGTTTCGCCGTGAGAGACTGGGCTTGTTTGGCCAGGAACGCGGTCATTTGGCACCTGCCCGGTTGATCAGAACCCGCAGTGCCAGGACCAGAATCAGGATCGCGCCCTGGGCACCGATCTGCCAGTCGGGCGAAATTCGGAGGAACGACAGGAAGGAGCTGGCGAGCGTCAGGGTCATGGCGCCGAGCACGGCGCCGACCGGCGAAATGCGGCCGCCGACGAATTCCCCGCCCCCCAGGATCACGCCGGCGATGGAGAGAAGGGTGTATCGCAGGGCGATGTTGGCATCTGCGGAGGTGGTCAGGCCGATCAGTGAAATGCCGCTGAGCACGCCAAAGAAACCGGCCAGGGCGTACATGGTCATCTTGGCGCGCAGGATCGACCAGCCGGCGCGTTCGACGGAGCGTGGGTTGCCCCCGACGCCGCGCAGCACCGTGCCGTAGGAGGAGCGCATGAGCACGATATGCACCAGGAAGGCGATCAGGGCCGAAGCATAGATCGTCGCGGGCAGGCCGGGGGTCTTGAAGGTCATGACGGCGCGCACCCAGTCGGGCGCCTTGCCGCCGGGCGTGGGCAGGACAAGCAGGGCAAGGCCGAGCCAGAAGAACGACATGCCGAGAGTTACGACGATTGAAGGCAGGTTGCGCAGGTGGATCAGGGCACCCACCGCGGCATAGACGGCGATGCTGAGCAGCAGAACCGCAAAGCCCAGGAGCGGCGCCTCATTGAGCCAGGTGGCACCGACGCAGGCGACGAAGCCGACGAAGGCGCCGATGCCCAGGTCCAGATCGTTCACCGTGATCACGCACATCTGGGCCAGAGTCGCGAAGGCGATCGGCAGCGCCAGGTTCAGCAGCAGATTGAGCCCGAGATAGCTCATGGCCCGCGGCTGCAAGTAGAAGATGGCGATCAGGATGACCGTCAGGGAGAAGGCGGGCAGCAGGCTGCGCAGCAGGCGGGCGGAGGGGAGAAAGCTGTTCATGGCTGGGGCCCTTCCGCCTGGCCGCCGTTCCCGCCGGCAGTTCCCTCTTCGAAGGAGGCGTGCAGCACCTTCTGCTCGGTGACCTCGCCGCCGGCGAGATCGGCCACAATGGCACCGTTACGGAAGACGTAGACATGGTCACAATGCGCCAGCTCATCCATCTCGGTCGTGTACCAGACGAAGGTCCTGCCGGCCTCGACCTCCGTGCGGATCATCTCATAGACTTCCTGCTTGGTGCCGATGTCGACGCCGCGCATGGGATCGTCCATCAGAATGATCTCCGCATCCGATGCCAGCGCCCGGGCAAACAGCGCCTTTTGCTGGTTGCCGCCGGAGAGGGAGAGGATGTTGTTGTTCATATCGGGTGTGCGGATCGCGATTTTTTTCTGCCATTCCGAAGAGATGCGAGCCTCGGCCTCGGGATCGATGAGGCCGCCGCGGGTCAGTTGCCGCATGGATCCGATCACGATGTTCATGGCGATCGACCAGAGAGGAAAGACGCCATCGACCTGCCGATCGCCAGCGACGAGAGCCATGGGTGGCGCCTTGCCGGCTCTGTTATTGCTTCGCTCCGCCTTGCCGCGGTAGATCTCGACCAGGGCTTCGGTCTGGCCGTGTCCGCTGAGGCCCGCAAGACCGACGATCTCGCCGCGGTAGGCTTGCAGCCGTTTACTGTCGTCCTGCCGGGCCGGTTGCAGGGATATGATGGCCTGTGTGCCGGCGTCTCGAAGTTTGCCTGGCGCGCGGGCCGCACTCTGGTCCTTCGCGACACTGCCCATGGCGGCGACCAGGCTTTCGCGCGTGAAATCTGCGGCCGTGTGGTCCGCGACGACGCCACCATCGCGCATAACGACGATACGGTCACTGGACTGCAGCACTTCCTCCAGCAGGTGGGAAATCAGGATGCAGGCGCCGCCGCCATCGATGAAGCGGCGGACATGATCGAGCAGTTGCTGCGCAATAACCGCATCCAATGACGAGGTGGGCTCGTCCAGGATCACCAGCCGGACCGGGCTGTCGACTTCCGAAAAGGCCCGGGCGATCTCGACCATCTGGCGCCGGGCGATGGAAAGATCGCCGACCAGCTCGTTGGGGTCGATGCCGTGTCCCGGAAAGATTTCCTCCAGCTTGGCCGCAATGAGCGCGCGGGCACGCTTCCGCCATCCGGCTCCTTTGATCGCCGGGTGAAGGATACGGGTGTTCTCGGCCACCGTCAGGTTTGGGCAGAGAGAGAGTTCCTGAAAGACGCAGCGGATGCCTTGCGCCTGCGCAAGGGCCACATCGTAACCGGGCAAGGTTGTGTCCTGAGCGGAGAAGGACAGGCGCCCGTCGGATGGTTGCTGCGTTCCGGCGAGAATCGATATCAGCGTCGACTTGCCGGCGCCGTTATGTCCGACCAGGCCCAAAGCCTGTCCGGAGAGAATTTCGAGGCTGACCTCGTTCAAGGCGCGGACGGCGCCGAAGCTCTTGCCGACGCCGTCCACCCTGATCAGGCCTTTACCGCTTTCGAACACCGTGCTCCCTCAAATCTGCCGCCGTGCGGGTGTACGATATCCTGTGCGCGGCGTGGGTTACTTGCCCGCAATAACCTTTTGGGCGTCGTCGAGCGAATACTCCACGTTCGCCACGCCGCCGACCTGCGTGCCCGCCAGCTTATCTTCCAGATCGCCCTGGTCGATGCGCAGGAAGGGAACGGTCAGGTCCTTGGGCACGTCCGCGCCGTCGAGAATCTGTTGCGCGACCCAGAAGGCCAGGGTCGAGACGCCGGGCGCAATGGATACCGACATGGTCTCATAGCCGTTGGCGTCCTTCTGTTCCTTCCACCACTTCAACTCGTCCTGGCGGTTGCCCATGATAATCAGGGGCGTCGGGCGGTCCGCGGCCTTGAAGGCCTGGGCCGCGCCGTAGCCGTCACCGCCCTGGGTGACCACGCCGATGACCTCCGGCAGTGATGGCAGGATACCCGCGACCGCCTTCTGCGAGACGTCCTGGGCCCAGTCGCCGTGGACCGAACCGACGATCTTGAACTGCGGGTTTTCGGCGACACCCTCGTGAATGCCGGCGCTGATTTCGTCATCCACGAAAACGCCGGCCAGACCGCGGATTTCCAGAAGGTTGCCGCCTTCGGGCATCTTCTTCGCCAGATAGATAAGCTGTTCCTTGCCCATCTGCTTGAAGTCGATGGCGATGCGCCAGGCACAGGGGGCGGTCACGATCCCGTCGAAGGAAACGACCGTGATCCCGGCGTTGCAGGCTTCTTCGACCGCGCCGTTAAGAGCGTCGGGCGAGGCGGCGTTGATGACGATCGCGTCATAACCCTGCAGGATCATGTTCTGAATCTGCGCCGCCTGCTCGGTGACCTGGTTTTCCGCAGTGGTGAAGGCGTCCGCCGCCGCCACGACGCCGTCGTTCACGGCCTGAGAGGTGATCTTGTCCCAGCTCGTCAGCATCGCCTGACGCCAGGAGTTTCCGGCATAGTTATTCGAGAGCGCGATGCGCTTGTCCGAAGTGTCGGCGATGGCCGGTTGCGACAAGGCCGTCAGGCCGAGCGCGACCCCGAGCGACAGAAGCTTTATCTTTGACTGGATCATGGTTTCCTCCTTGAACAACTCTCTGCGAACCCGGTCGGGACGGTCTTGCCTTCGGCGCGGAACGCCCTCGGCACAGCCGGTCGGCAGACCATTTTGGTCGGGTTGTGGGTGGAGATGTCAGCGGTCGGAGTCACCCACTCACGAGAACAGTATGGGCAGCTTGCATTTCGGACGCACTGGTCCGTGAAAAATGCAATCCGCCATCGGTTCTTGCTATGACCGCAGTCGAACCTCCCCGTTAATTCCTTATTTCCTGCTCTGCGGCATTTGATTTGAGGCTAAGAGACGCTTGCGCGTGCGTATGCGGCGCTTGCGGCAATGTTAGTACGTCAATTCACTCCCGACACTGCGGGTTTCCGCAATCGGCGGGTCTCTGCGCCAGACGCGGCCGTATCAAGCACGACTTTATCAGGCGCGGCCGCGCGGACTGGCCGCGCGGATCGACAGCCAGCGGTCCAGGTCGTCCTGCAGCGCGGCCAGACCATCGACATTCAGCAGGCCGCGTTCGATAGCGACGGCGACCGCGCGGGTGCGGGAGTTGAAGACAGGGCCGAATTCAGAGTCGGCCTCCCGCTCGTCGACACCGAGCTTTTCGTAGAGGTGTTTGAGGCGGCTCTGGACCCCGCGTGTGGACATATTGCGCCGCGCCGCGATGGCCTTGTCGGTCATACCGAGGGAGATGTCCATCAGGACCTCGAACTCAGAGTCGGTCAAACCCTCCAGCACATTCTCGGCGCGCTGCTGAACGCCTCTGACCTCGCGGTCGATGATGCACTGATCCTCGCGCAGCACGCCGCGCAGGGCGAGAACCAGCCGGTCTTCGCTGGCCGACTTCAGAAGATAGCCGTAGGCCGCGACCTGCGGCACGATCCGTGAAACGCCGCGTACATAGGCCTCGTCGGCATAGTTCGACCAGAAGAGGATCCGCATCGAGGGGTTCTTGCGCCAGATCTGTTTCGCGGCCGTTACGCCATTGGTCTGCGGCATCTGCAGATCCATGATCACACCATGAATGTCGGAACGATCGACGATCTCGACCGCGGCCTTGCCATTGTCGGCCTCGAAGACCTCGTCGCACTCGGGCAGGGCCCGGGTAACCGCCTCCTTCAGGTAGGCGCGGTGAAAGGGATCGTCTTCGGTGACAAGGATGTTCATGCCGTTTCTCTAATCTGCTGTTACTCCGCCGCCTGCCCCGGATTGTCGAGAGGCGGCTCCGTGACGCCCGGGCCGGCGGCATTTTGCGCGGGATCCTCGTCGTCATTTCCGGTGTTGTCCTCCAACTGGGACAGGGGAAGGCTGACGATCACGCGTGTGACGCCATCGCTGGCGACCCGGAGAAAGTCGATCCGGGCCGAGATCAGGCGCGCGCGTACCCGCATATTGTCGACGCCGCCGGTCGAATTGTCCCACTGGCCCGCCGGGCCCATGCCGTTGTCCTCGACGCAGATGGTCAGGTGTGTTTCGCAGGTGTCGATGGAAACTCTGATCTTGCGCGCCCGGCCGTGTTTGACGGCGTTGTTGATGGCCTCCTGCACGATGCGGAACAGGGTTCGGCGCAGGGGTTCGGGGCCGCTGTCCAGAAGCGAAGCCGTATTGTCGACCACCATCGTCCTGATCGGCGGATGCACGCTTGCCACGGAGCGTTCGAGCTGCGCCTCCACCGCCTGACTGAAGCCGAAGAGCTCCAGAATACCGGGCTTGGTGTCTTCGATAATGCGCCGGAGTTCCGTGATGCAGGTGGTGATTTCGCGATCCAGTTCGGCCAGATCGGAGGGCCGTAGGCTGGGTTGGCGGCGCAGATGGGAGAGCTGGCGCGAGACCCGGGCGAGATCGGCCAGGGTCTGATCGTGCAGATCCATGCCGAGCCGTTTGCGTTCGTTTTCCATCCCCTCGGTCAGGCGCAGCGCGCCGAGCCGCAGCGCTTCCTCGCGCCCCCTGGCGGCGCCTTCGGACAGAGCCAGTTTCTTGGCTTCCTCGCTGCGAATCACCGCGTAGACATAGGGCGCCAGCAGATCGGCGATCTCCTGCGCCGTTTCGACGTCCTGTTCGCTGTAGCGGTTTTTCTCGTGATTGGAGATGTTGAGGGCCCCGTGAATGATGCCGTGGACCCGGAAAGGCACGTGCAGGCGGCTATGCAGGCGCGCTTCATAGATGGGCGCATCGAAAGCGCCCTCGAAGTGAAAGCGGTCGTCCTGCCAGGCGTCGTTGGTCAGGATATGGTCGACTTCACCGCGCAGGAGCTGCCGGATGGGGCTTTTCTCGATCGGCTTGGGCTCTTTTTCTTCGCCCCAGCCCGTGATCACGCCGACCTCGTAGGCCACGCAGCAGTCGCGCGTATCGGCGAAGATGACCGAAATGTCCATGTGATCGTAGGCGATCAGTGCCTGAATCTCGCCGGCAACCCGTTGCAGAACCTGCTGAAAGTCAAGTTGCCCGGCCACCGCCCGGGATATCGCCATGTAGCGGTCCAGCAGGGACCTCGCCTGCAGTGATTCCGGTTGTTTCGTCATTTCTTGGGCACTTTCTCCAGGCGGAACCTAGCACGCTCCCCGAGTGTCAGCCAGATCTCTGCTTGCTGAGGCCGCGTTGATCTCCGCCTCCAGCCCTGCGGGAATCCGCAGTTTGGCTTGGTAAAAGCAGTGCCTGCATTCCGTTAATCCGGGCAGACGGACGTTATCGGCGGGCCTAGAGTTACAGACTGGGACAAGAACAAAGCTAATGTGCGGGGGAAAGATCATGACCGGCGAAGTTATCGTTCATGACGAGCGTTTTCGGTTTCTGGTCAATCCGGCCGCAGGTTTGAAGAAGCTCCACGGCGGCATGCTCTGGGCGGAGGGGCCGGTCTACTTCCCGCAGGGTGATTACCTGCTCTGGAGCGATATACCCAACAATCGAATGCTGCAGTGGTCCGAGGGTCTGGGCGCCAGGGTCTATCGCTTTCACGCCAATAACTCCAATGGCAACACGAGAGATCGCGAAGGACGGCTGGTCACCTGTGAGCATCTCACACGGCGCGTAACGCGCAGCGAACCCGACGGCAGCATCACCGTGCTAGCGGACAGTTTTGACGGCAAGCGGCTGAATTCCCCGAACGATGTGGTTGTCAAATCGGACGGCTCGGTCTGGTTCACCGATCCGCCTTACGGCATTCTGAGTGACTACGAAGGTAAGACGGCTGTACAGGAACAGGCTGGCTGCTTCGTGTTCCGGCTGGATCCGGCCAGCGGAGAGCTGGAGGTGGTCGCCGAGGATTTCGTGAAGCCGAATGGCCTGGCTTTCTCGCCTGACGAATCTCTCCTTTACGTTTCTGATACCGGCCTTTCGCACCAGCAGGACGGTCCGCACCATATCCGGGTGTTCGAGGTGGAGGCTGGTCGCAGACTCACAAACGGACGCGTGTTCGCAGAGATCGAAAAAGGGGTCTCCGACGGTTTTCGCCTGGATAGCCAAGCCAATCTCTGGACCAGCACCGGCGGTGGCGTGCAGTGCTTCTCGCCGGCCGGCGAACTGCTCGGGGAGATCCTCATCGATGAGGCGGTGGCGAACGTCACCTTCGGCGGGCCGAAAAACAATCGCCTTTTCATCACGGCCAGTTCATCGCTCTACGCGATCTATCTTGCGGTCAGCGGCGCCGTGTCTTGAAAGCGGAAGGCGGGTGTCAGTCTGTCTTCCGGGTGATAGCGGCCGGGTCGGCCTCCAGCTCTTCGGGCCGGGCCGGGCGTAGCTGCTCCCGATTGCCGGGGCTTTTCGTCTCGTAGACCTGCCCGACCAGTACCACATCGACGATATCCCCCGCTTTGGAGAGTGGCAGGTGTAAACGCTTGGTCCAGCAGTGTTCCTTGCCTGCCCAGCGGAAATGTCCTTGTGAGAAAACGGGGATAGCCTGCTGGACGACGGTGCCGTAGAGGTCGCGGGTAAAGTCGAGGGTCGAGCCGCTGGTGAGCTCCTCGATGGTCTTGCCGGTATAGTCGATGCCGTGCGCCGCCACGATCTCCGTGCCGACCAAGCGGTAACGGATATCGTGACCTCCCCTTCCGACATCGGCGAGAATGAGGCTCTTCAAGATTTGAGGAATGAGAGTGGGGTCGAGCTCCTCGCGCAGCATTGCTCCTGAGGCGCCACGGCGCGCGAGCCAAAAATCATAGAGCTCCCGCAGGGTAGGATGCGAAATGACGCTTCGGAAAGATCCTTGGGTTTGTGAAGAGTCATCCTGCATGAGAAGTCCGGTCAAACCCTTCTAACGGGCTTCGATGCCTCGCGTGAGCGGTTCGGGTTCCAATTCTTGTGGGAACGCTGCTAGAGCATATTCCGACCACACGGAACCATTTGACCGGGGAGATTTTCCGTCCTGACAAGGCGCGGTTCGCAATGCGATGCGGCGCATCGGATAAGAGCCGCAACGTTGTCAGGGCGGGAAAGAACCCGGCCTTCGGTAGGCTTTGAAGGCTCATCGGCAGCGTTGCGATGCTCGCCCGATACGCAGTATCGCGCTTCACAACGCGCCTTGCCGAATGAGACTTCAAAGCCCATCAAATTGATCCCGTGTGGTCGGAAAATGCTCTAGTGCCGGCGACCGCACACCTGTTTCCATTGTGAAACCGACGGTTGGGATCCGCATACTCTAATATGCAGTATCGGACATTAAGCCCGCTAAAGGCTATAGGGAATGCTACGTAGCTCTGATCGGATTGCCGGGATCGTTTACGCGCTTATCGATAGGCCATCGGCGTCGAAGCGGTGGATCGCGGATTCATCCGGTGTCACGAAGAGACTGTCTCCTGGCTGACAGGTGGTTTCTCCGGGTGTGCGCACGGTCAGGAGGCCGGCGCCCTCCACCTCTATATAGACGAAGGTGTCCGAACCGAGGTGCTCGGCATGACTGACCGTACCCGGCCAGCGGCCGCTGTCCGAGGCGAGAGACAGATGCTCGGGACGGATGCCGATTTCCTGAGCATCGAAACTTGCGGCGGCTTGACCGGTCAGGAAGTTCATCTTCGGCGATCCGATGAAGCCGGCCACGAAGCGGTTGGCGGGATTTCGGTAAAGATCCAGCGGCTTGCCGACCTGTTCGATATGTCCCCCGTTCAGGACCACGATCTTGTCCGCCAGGGTCATGGCTTCGGTCTGGTCATGGGTGACGTAGACCATGGTCGATTTGAGCGTACGGTGGAGCCTGGCGATCTCGATCCGGGTGTTGACGCGCAGCGCGGCGTCCAGATTGGACAGCGGTTCGTCGAAGAGGAAGAGTTTGGGTTCGCGCACGATCGCGCGGCCGATGGCGACGCGCTGGCGCTGCCCGCCGGAAAGTTCCGCCGGTTTGCGCTCCAGCAGTTCGTCCAGCGAAAGCATCTCGGCCGCCAGCTCGACCTGTTTGGAGATCGTGTTCTTGTCGGCACCGGCCTGCTTCAGGCCCAAGCTCATGTTGCCGCGCGCCGTTAGGTGGGGATAGAGCGCGTAAGTCTGGAACACCATCGCAATGCCACGCTTCGAAGGGGGTAGGCGATCAACCGACTGGTCTTCGATCAAGACCTGTCCGGCGCTCTGGTCCTCCAGGCCGGCGATGATCCGCAGCAGGGTCGACTTGCCGCAGCCGGAGGGGCCGACGAAGACCACGAACTCGCCACTCTCGACCTCCAGGTCGATGTCCTTGAGCACCTCGACCGGGCCGAATGATTTCTTGATGCCTTGAAGTGTCAGCGATCCCACCTGATCAACCCTTCTTGTTGCCGTCGGTCTTTCTAGAGATCCACCGCCCGGCCTTCGCGGACGCTTTGGTCGGCGGCCAGGACGATGCGCAGGGACTGCACGGCGTCGCGCAGGTGACGTTCCAGATCCATGTCTTCGCGGATGGCCTTGAGGACGAATTCCTGTTCCCGGTCGCAGAGCACCTGATGGCCCGGCTCGTCGGCCATGGAGAGCATCTCGTCCGGCTGCTTGAAGCTTCCGGCGTCGTCGAGGGCCGCGGAATGGACCTTGATCTTCGCGGTCTTGGTATGGGTGTCGATGTCGTCCGATTTGGCGTCTTCGTCCATCACGATGGAGACGCAGCCGCCCGGCGACATGACATCCTTCACGAAGAAAGCCGTTTCGGAGATCATCGGTCCCCAGGCCGCTTCGTACCAGCCGTTGGAGCCGTCGTCGAACAGCACCTGCAGATGGCCGTAGTTGTACATCTCCGGGGCGATCTCATCGCTTAGCCGGACGCCCATGGCCCGGACCTGCAGAGGCTTCGCATCGGTGATCTGGCACATGACATCCACGTAGTGCACGCCGCAGTCGACGATCGGTGAAGTGCTTTCCATCAGCCGCTTGTGGGTCGACCAGGTATCGCCGCTGGACTGCTGGTTCAGGTTCATGCGCATCACGTAGGGCGGCCCCAGCCGCCGGGCCTGCGCGATGAACTCGATCCAGGAGGGGTGATGGCGCAGGATGTAGCCGACCACCAGCTTGCGGCCCAGGCGCAGTGCGGTGTCGGCGACCTTCTGCGCGTCCTCGACCGTTGCGGCCAGCGGTTTTTCGACGAAAACGTGGGCGCCGCCTTCCATGGCTTTGATCGCGTAGTCGACATGGCTGTCCGTATAGGTGTTGACGGACACCAGATCCGGGTTGGTCTCGGCCAGGGCGCTTTCGAAGTCGGAGAAGAAAGGATAGCTGCTGAAGTGCTCCGCCAGGCTCACCGGCGAGCGGTTGACCAGGCCAACGATCTCAAAGCCCGGATTGCGGTGATAGGCGTCCGCATGGCTGAGGCCCATGTTGCCCAGGCCGATGACCAGGACCCTGACTTTTTCCGCTGCGCTCACTTGACCGCTCCCGAGGTGATGCCGGCAATCAACTGCCGGGAAAAGATGACGTAGAGAACCAGCACCGGCAGGATCGCCAGCGACAGGGCGGCGAGCACGGCGTTCCAGTTGGTGACGAACTGGCCGATGAAAACCTGGGCGCCGAGGGTGATGGTCTTGGTGGCTTCGGCCGGTGCCAGGATCAGCGGGAACCAGAGGTCGTTCCAGATCGGGATCATGGTGAAGACCGCGACCGTCGCCATGGCCGGGCGGATCAGCGGCAGGACCAGACGGTAGAAGATGACGTACTCGCTCAGGCCGTCGATCCGGCCCGCGTTTTTCAGATCATCTGAAATCTGGCGCATGAACTCGGAGAGGATGAAGATCGCCAGGGGCAGGCCTTGCGCCGTGTAGACCAGGATCAGGGACCAGAGCGTGTTGACCAGTTCCAGGCTGGCCATCATCTGCAGGATCGCGACCGTGCCCAGGCGGATCGGAATCATAATGCCGAGCGCCAGGTAGAGGCCGGTCAGGGTATTGCCGCGGAAGCGGTATTCCGAAAGCGCGAAGGCCGCCATCGCGCCGAACAGCAACACGAAGAAGAGCGAGACGACGGTCACGGTGAAGCTGTTGAGGAAGTAACCGAAGAAGTCACCCTGCTTGAGCACGGTCTGATAGCCGATCAGACTGAAGGTTTCGCTGTCCGGAAAAGACAGCGGCGAGCGGAAGATCGCCTTGCGGCTCTTGAAGGAGTTGATCGCGATCAGGATCACCGGGAAGAGCGCGATGAGGGTGTAGCCGCCGAGGATCAGATGAACCAGCGCCGAGCGGGTGAGGGAGCGGTTGGCGATACGCATGACGCGCTCCTCCTAAAGCTGGTAGCGCGTAATGCGCCGCTGAATGACGAAGAGGTAGATCGCGACCCCGGTCAGGATGATCAGGAACATCATGGTGGCGACCGTCGCGCCCATATGCGGGTCACCCAGTTGAAGCTGATGCCCGAAGAAGGTGCGGTAGAGCAGGGTCCCCAGGATATCGGTCGAGAAGTTCGGCCCGGCGAGCGCGCCCTGCATGGTGTAGATCAGGTCGAAGGCGTTGAAGTTCCCGACGAAGGTCAGGATCGAGATGATTCCGATGGTCGGCAGGATCAGCGGCAGCTTGATCTTCCAGAACTGCGCGGCCCCGGTGACCCCGTCACACTCCGCGGCCTCCATCAGTTCCTCGGGGATCGACAGCAGGGCCGCATAGATCAGGATCATGGGCAGCCCGATGAACTGCCAGACCGAGACCAGCGCGACGGTGGTCAGCGCATAGGCCTCTTTCCCCAGCCAGGGGGCGAAGAGAAACTTCAGGCCGACGGCATCCAGCAGGGTGGGGGCCACACCCCAGAGCGGGCTGAGGATCAGCTTCCAGCCGAAGCCGACGATCACGAAGGACAGCAGCGTCGGCATGAAGATGGCGGTGCGGTAGAAGGCGCGACCACGCAGGCGTGGGATCGACAGCAGGGCGGCCAGCGCGATGCCGATGGGGTTCTGCACCAGCATGTTGATGATAAAGAAGTAGATGTTGTTCCAGAGCGCGTTCCAGAACTGATCGGACCAGCGCGCATCGAAGAAGAGGTCGGCGAAGTTGGCCAGCCCGACGAAATGGGTGACGTTGTCGACCTCGCGGAAGAGGGAAAGACGCAGGGTTTCGGCCAGCGGATAGATCATCACCAGCGTGTAGACCGTTGCGGCCGGCAGCAGAAACACCAGGATATGCCAGCGAAACGGTCGGCGTGCGACCTCTTGCCTCTCCACGGCAGGTCCCCTCCGGAGCGAAAGTTCTTAAGTTGGAATTGATGGCTACCGGGCGGCGGCAATGGCCCGCCGCCCGGCAGTTGCAGCGCTTACTGCTGCGGCTTGTACCAGCTCTCGAGCCCGCTCTGCAGGCGCTTGGCGGCATCGGCGGGCGCTTCGCTGCCCTTGATCACGTTCGCCGAGGCAACCCAGGTATCGTTCTCCAGGTTGGGCGTGCCGCGCGAAAGAATCTGGTAGGTCGAGCGGATGGTGGATTCACACTTGCCGCGCCAGGAGACGAACTCCTGCGCCAGTTTGTCCTGCAGCTCCACCTTGTGGTTGGAGAGCGAGAAGAAGCCGGGCAGGGAGTTGGCGTAGATCTCGGCGAATTCAGCCGAAGCGACCCAGGAGAGGAAGGTTTTGGCGGCCTCCGCATTCTTCGTCTTGGCATTCATGCCGAGCGCGATATCTACGTGATCGGAGATGTAACAGGTATCGCCTGCAGTCTTCACCGGCGGAATGAAGGCGCCCAGTTCGAAGTCGGCCTGGGCGTTGAAGCCGGTGATCTCCCATGAGCCGGCCGGGTAGACGGCGGCACGGCCGAGGGTGAAGAGGTTCTGGCTGTCCGGATAGGACTGAGCTTCAAAACCGTCGCCCAGATAGTCTTTCCACTTCGCCAGTACGCGATAGGGTTCCACCCAGGCATCGTCAGTCAGCTTCTGCTTGCCGGCGATAAGCGCCAGGCGGCCGTCTTCGCCCTTCCAATAGTTGGGACCGATATTCTGGTAGCCCATGGTGGCGGCTTCCCATTGATCGGCCGTGCCCATGGACATCGGGACGTAGCTGCCGTCTTCCTTGATCTTGTCGAGGGCGGCGAAGAAGTCAGCTTCGGTCTGAGGCGCTTCAATGCCCAGTTCCTTGAAGGCGTCCTTGTTGTAGATGAAGCCGTGAATCACCGAAGCCATGGGGACGCAGAATGTCGTAGATCCATCGTCCGTGCTCCAGCCGGACTTTGCGACCGAACCGAAGTTCTCCATGCCTGCGACGTCATTGACGCTGGCCAGGCGGCCCTTCTCAAAAAGCTGAAGCGAGGCGTCGAAGGGGCGGCAGGTAATGAGGTCGCCGGCCGTGCCCGCTTCCAGCTTGGTGTTCAGCGCCGCGTTGTATTCGGCTGGGGCGGTCGGCGCGAAGACGACCTTGATGCCCGGGTGCTGTGCTTGGAAGGCCGGAATGATCTTTGAATTCCAGATCTCCAGATCGTCGTTCCGCCAGCTCTCGATCGTCAGCGTGACGTCCTCGGCCTGCAGGTTGGCCGCACCCAATGCGAAGACGGCGCCGAAGCTCGTTGCCGCCAGACCGGCGCCGAAGCGCAGGCCGCGTTTACCGGTTGTCTTGCTCATAGTTTGTTCCCTTTCTCCCTGAAGCTGGATGACAGACCCTGAGGGTTCGTCATCCGACAGATTCCTCTTTCCACTGCTTTTCCACACCCTGGCTCTCTGCATAGAGTTGCAGCGCCTGCCGCAGGTTGCCGTTCGCGCCCTTGAGCAAGCCGTTGGCCGTCTGCAGATCGGCTGCACCCGCAGCCAGAAGGACGGCTGGTTTGACGGCGCCATTGGTCCGTTCCAGCAGGCCTCCGGCCGCTGTCACTTCGACGCCGCTGATGCGGGCCACGATCTCCGCGGCCCGGGTTTTTAACTTCGCGTTGTCGGCCCGCAGGTTGACCATCATCCCGTCATAGACGTGCCCCAGCCGGATGCAGACCAGGCTGGAAAGCAGATTGAGGGCGCATTTCTGAGCGGTCCCGGCATTCATGCGGGTCGAGCCGGCAATCACCTCGGGATCGCTGTTCAGCAGGATGGCGTGATCCGACTGCAGAAGCAGCGGCGTTTCCGGGTTGCAGGCGATGCCGATGGTCAGTGCCGATGCGGCGCGCGCACTTTCCATTGCCGCGAGGACATAGGGTGTGGTTCCGCTGGCCGAGATTCCGATCACGGCGTCCAGTTCGCTGACGCCCTCCGCGCAAATTGCGCCGCGGGCTTCTTCCCGATCGTCTTCAGGGCCGCCGGTCAGGTCGTGAAGCGCGCCTTCACCGCCGGCCAGGAGCGTCACGATTCGTGCAGGGGGGATGCCATAGGTGCCCGGTAACTCGAGAGCGTCCAGGCGGGCGATCACTCCGGAACTGCCCGCACCAACGTAGATCAGGCGACCGCCGGCTTCGTAGCGCGACACGATGCTCGCCGCGGCAGCGGAAATCGAGGCCAGTGCCTGCTCCACGGCGGCGATGGCGCTCGCCTGGCCCGCGGCCATGGCGGCCAGGATGTCGCCGTCCTGCCAGGTGTCGAGGCCACGATAGGAATCGCTGACATGTTCCGTGCGCCGCGACGACATATGCCTCCCCCTGTATGTGGCTGCCGGATAGGCTTAACAAAAGCTTACCAAAAACAATACCAAAATAATACCATTTGTCCAGCCGCAAAACTTTCGTCGGATATTTCTTCATCGGGAAGGTTATTAATTATATGATAAACAACAATAAAAATTTAAACCTTGGTCTTGAATCACGCCTGGATCCGCTCAATCTGATAAGTTAACGGATTGCAAGTGGACTTATTTTGGTATTATAAGGGGGAACAGTTTCTTGAAGGTGCGGCTGAAATGTACTTTTTAGGCGTCGACGGCGGTGGCACGCAGTGCCGGGCTCGACTGGAGACCTCCGATGGGCAGGTCCTGGGTGAAGGGCGATCTGAGACGGCAAATGTAACGGTCGGCGTCGAAAATTCCTTCCGTGCGATCATGGCCGCCGCGGACGCGGCTGTTCGCGATGCGGGCCTGGACAGCAGTATCTATGCGAACTGTCATGCCGGCTGTGGAATCGCCGGCGCCAATCTCCAGGATCACCACAATGCCCTGGCGGCCATGCCTTTTCCTTTCCGCTCCATGAGTCTGGAATCCGATGCCTACACCGCATGGCTCGGCGCGCACTATCCGGACGACGGCGCCATCCTGATCGTCGGGACTGGCTCCGCTGGTTTCGCCAGGATCGGTCATCGGAAAAAGACGGTGGGAGGCTGGGGTTTTACGGTCTCCGACAGTGGCAGCGGCGCTACCATGGGACTGCGCCTGATACGCACGGCTTTACTCTGTCACGAGATGATCCGTCCGGGATCGCCTTTGACCGAGCGTGTTATGGCGCGTTTCGGGGCTGATCCGCAGGCGCTGGTATCCTGGTCCGAGACGGCCTTGCCGAAGGACTACGCCGCCTTCGCGCCCATGGTGATCGGGGCGGCCAAGGAAGGCGACAAGGTCGCGCAGGAAATTCTCAACAGGTCCCTGGGCGAAGTGGAAGAACTCCTCGAGGCGCTATCGAATCTTGGAGCGCGTCGAATCTGCCTGCTCGGCGGCTTGTCGGAACCTTACCTGCCTTTACTGTCAGAGGAGGCTCGGGCCGTCATCGTGCCACCGCGCAAGGATGCCATGGGAGGGGCCATCGTCATGGCCCGGCAGGCGGCCGAACAACGCAGAAACCTTGGTGTGGCCGGGATTTCGTAGGGCCAGGAACTGAGATGACGGCAATTCGTGAAATCTTCGACCAGGGCCGCCTGAACGGCGATGATCCTACACCGCTCTATCTGCGTCTGCAGACGATGATCCAGGCGGCCGTCACCGAAGGGCGGTTGAAGCCTCAACAGGCCCTGCCGGCGGAGCGCGAAATCGCCACGACGCTCGGTGTGTCGCGGGTCACGGTTCGCAAGGCGATCAGCGGTCTGGTGGACGACGGCATCCTGACGCAGAAGCGGGGATCGGGAACTTTCGTTTCCAAGCCTCCCCACCATGTGGAGCAGCGGCTGTCCCGACTGACGTCGTTCAGCGAGGATATGGCGGCGCGGGGGCTGACTCCCGGCTTCGTCTGGCTGGAGCGCTCGACGGGGCATGCCTCGACGGAAGAAGTCATGGTCTTCGGCCTTTCGACGGGAGAGAAAGTCACACGCCTGCATCGTCTGCGCCTGGCGGACGGCGTGCCCATGGCGATCGAACTGGCCACGGTCCCGGCGCGGTTTTTGCCCGATCCGTCGCTGGTCGAGCGGTCGCTCTACAAGGTTCTCGATGCGGCAAGTCTTCTGCCGACACGCGCGCTGCAAAGGTTCAGTGCGGTCAATCTGGAACCGCTCGATGCGGAACGGCTCGGCGTGGAACCGGGAACGGCGGCCTTGCGGATTGAACGTATCTCCTATCTGGAGGACGGCAATGTGGTCGAGTTCACCCGTTCCTTTTATCGCAGTGATGCTTACGATTTCGTCGCCGAACTGGCGATGACGGGCGGGAGCGAGGGGCCGGCTTCGTGAGGCGACACAAATCGCGGCGCAGTTCGGAAGATCGATCGATAAGACGGGAGTGCCTGTGATGGCGGAGAAGACCGCGATGGCGCGAGAGATTGCCGAAGCACCGCGTGCCGTTGCCAGTTTCCTCGAGCGGGAGCGCGACAATATCGCCAGGCTCGGCCGGCGGTTGCGTGATCTCGATCCGCCCGTGGTCGTGACCTGTGCCCGGGGATCGTCCGACCATGCCGCGGCGTTTTTCAAATACGGTCTCGAAATCCTGCTGGGAGTTCCGGTCGCCTCGATGGGGCCGTCGGTGGCATCGGTTTATCAGGCGCCGCTCCGACTCCGGGGCTCCGTGCAGATCTCGATCTCGCAGTCCGGCCGCAGCCCCGATATCGTGGCTCTGCAGGCGGCGGCCAAGCGCGCAGGCGCCCTGACCATCGCCATCGTGAACCACACGGAGTCGCCGCTCGCGGAGGAAGCCGATATCGTGCTGCCGCTGCATGCCGGCCCGGAGCGCAGCGTCGCGGCGACCAAAACCTTCATCACCTCCTGCGTTGCGGCCGCGGCCATCGTCGCCAACTGGTCCGAAGACCGGGCTTTGCTCGCCGCCCTCGATGGCCTGCCGGATCGCCTGGCGGACGCGCTGGCACTCGACTGGCAGACGGCGGTTTCGCCTCTGACGACGGCGGATTCGCTTTACGTGCTGGGGCGCGGGCCGAGCTTTCCCATTGCCCTTGAAATCGCGCTGAAGTTCAAGGAGACCATGTCTCTGCACGCCGAAGCCTTCAGCGCGGCGGAAGTCATGCATGGACCCTTGTCTTTGGTCCGAAAAGGCTTTCGCGTGCTCGCCTTCAATCCACCGGACGCCTCTCATGCCGGCATGTCCGAAGTGCTGGCGCGCTTGCGGACCACGGGCGCCGAGGTCTTCGCTGTCCGGCAGGCCGGGGCGGATGCAGGGGCGGCGGCCGGCAGGCTGCCGATGGTGGCTAGCGGCCACCTCCTGACCGATCCCATCTCCATCTGTCTCTCGACCTATTGCTTGATCGAAGAGCTCGCAAGGCGGCGTGGTTACGATCCCGATAACCCCAGCAACCTGAAGAAAGTGACGGAGACCGTTTGATGGCCGAGTCTTTGATAGCCGAACTTGCCCCGGCAATAAGGCGCGCCCTGCGTGGCGCACGGCTGTTTGACGGTGAAGAGTTTCACGATGACCAGGCGGTGGTGATCGAAGACGGCAGGATCGCGGCCGTCGTTCCCGTGCAGAGCCTCGAACTCGGTCTCGAGACGCTGGATCTGGCCGGCGGGCTTCTGGCGCCCGGGTTCATCGATGTGCAGGTCAACGGCGGCGGCGGGGTTCTGTTGAACGAGCAGCCGGATCTGGAGGGGGTGCGGACCATCGCCCGGACTCACCGCCGCTATGGAACCACGGCCCTGCTGCCGACCCTGATCACTGATACGCCCGAAGTTATGGCGCGCGCCATCGAGACGGCCCGCACAGCGCTTGCTGGAAACGCCGTCCCCGGCATGATCGGCCTGCACCTGGAGGGGCCCTTTCTGGCCCCGAGCCGCAAGGGCGCCCATGCCGACAGCCTGATCTGCGCGATGACCGATGCGGACGTCGAGCAGCTCACGGCCTTGGATCTGGAGAATCTTTTGCTGACCATCGCGCCCGACCAGGTGGCGCCGCGCCTCATTCGACAGCTCGTCGATGCCGGGATCACGGTCAGCCTGGGGCACTCGGACGCCAGCTACGAGGTTGTCGGCGCCGCCGTTGAGGCGGGGGCCCGTGGAGTGACGCACCTGTTTAACGCCATGAGTCCGCTGACCCACCGGGCGCCGGGCATGGTTGGCGCGGCTCTGGACAGCGGCGAACTCTGGTGCGGCATCATTGCCGATGGCCACCACGTCCATCCCGCGGCTCTGCGCATGGCGCTGCGGGCGAAGGCGGGGCCCGGCAAGCTGTTCCTGGTCACCGATGCCATGCCGACCGCCGGCTGCGCGGACGACCGCTTCGTCTTGAATGGTCGCACGGTCCTGCGCAAGGACGGCAAGGTGACGCTGGAGGATGGTACGCTCGCCGGCTCGGACCTGACCATGGCACAGGCGGTCCGCTTCACCATGGATGAGCTCGGTCTTCCGGCGTCGGAGGCGCTCAGGATGGCCTCGCTCTACCCGGCGCAGTTCCTGGGGCTGGAGGATCGTTTCGGCGCGATCCGCCCTGGCTACCGGGCCGATCTTGTCCTGCTCGATGAAAACTGGCAGGTCACCCGGACCTGGATCGCCGGCGAAGCGGCTGCGGCTTAAAAAACCGGTCATAGTTCAGAAGCGGCCTGAGTTCGCTTCCAGCGTTGAACTCCGTTAATCCGCGCGTTACTTTTCCTGCAATTGCTTCGCATTATGAGTTGAGGGCCGCCGGCTCGACAATTCCAATGGCTAAAAGGAAAGAAACGCTATGTTCATTGCCATGAACCGCTTCAAGGTCGCCACTGGCCAGGAAGATGCCTTCGAAGAGGTCTGGAGAACCCGGGACAGACATCTCGATGAGGTGCCGGGTTTCGTCGAGTTCCGGCTACTGAAGGGCCCGGCCGAAGAGGACCATACCCTTTTTGCGTCGCATACGATCTGGTCGTCGGAAGAGGACTTCGTCAACTGGACCAAATCCGAACACTTCCGCATGGCGCACCGCAATGCCGGCGACAACAAGGGAATGTATCTGGGGCATCCGCAGTTCGAAGGCTTCAGCGTGGTGCTGGAGGCCTGAAACGCTTGAGGACCCAAGCTTTTGGAGCAAAACCATTAGCTAGGTATGCAGGCTGCGATCCGATGAGCCAGGGTATGAACTCATAAACTGCGACGGTCCTGACGATAAGAGTTCGTTTTCTGGCAAGGAGCTAGGAGTGGAGCGATGCTGACGCATCGTGACCGACGACGCGACGCTGTCCAGAGAGCGAAATCTTATCGCCTGGAAAGGTCGCACTGTGATGTGTTGTCAGGGCGTCAAGTGCCCTCACCGGGCCTTCAAGCCCGCTTTCGGGCTCTTTCCTGCTGAAAACACGTCACAGTGCGATCAGGGCCATCGCAGTTTATAAGTTCATGCCCTAAACTCCTGACCTAGTCTTGAGGCGACAGGGAGGAACAAGCGCTCATTTATGTTTCGCAGAGTTCCCTTTGGCCGTCTGGGGCTTCTTCTGTTCCTGCTTGTCCTTCTGCCCGCGCTCGCGCTGCTTGTCTGGCGCAAGGAGGCGGCCACCTGGGCGCTTTCGGAGGCCTTGCGAGGGCAGGGGATGGAAGTCTCCTCTCTCGAAGTGACGGAGCTTGGTTGGGAACATGCGTCAGTGCGGCATCTGGCGGCTGCGGCGCCCGGCGTCGATCTGAAGCTTCGCACGATCGACCTGGACTACAGTCTCGCCGCCTTGCTGGCCGGTATCCGGCCGGATGTCAGCCTGTCCGGGCTAAATCTGGAGCTGGATCCGGACTCGCCTTGGCTGCAGGGACGGCTTGCGGAAGGAGGCGGGGAGGCATCGGCGCCAGCGGGACCTTCCGGGCAGGAGGGTGATTTGCCCCGCGTCCCGGACATCGACATCGAAGATGCCACGGTCCGCCTCGCGACGCCGGTCGGTTTCCTCCAGCTCGGGCTCGAAGGCGCTCTTTGGCAAGATCCCACGGCAGCCCTGATCGGTGCCTTCAGCCTCACTGCGATGGCCGAGCAAGGCGAAACAACGGCCGTCGTTGGGCTGACTCTGACGCCGGAGCGCAGCCTCTTGGCCGACATCGTGATCGAGGAAGGCGACCTCGACATCGGGGGGCTTGCCGTTCGTGGTCTGAGCGGCAGCCTGGCGGGCGCCTTCGACGGGCAGGCCAACAGATTCGAGCATCTGGAAAGCGACATCGCTGTGGCGAGCATCAGCGGCGATCTTTCGCCGGAAAGCAGCCTGACGCCCGTGCGCTTTGCATTTGCAACCCGCCTTGAAGATGAAGACCTGGTCTTCTCGGCGGATCTGTCCGATGTCGGCGAATCGGACGAAGGTTTTCTTGCGAAACTCGCAGGGCGTATTGCCTTGGGCGATGAATCCACCAGCCTTACAGCCGAGAGCCGCCTTGAAACCGCGGCCTCGCTGCCGCTTTTCGCGCGACTTGCGGTCCCCTTGCCGGCAACAGGGTATCTGTCCGCGAGGGCTGAAGCGTCGGTTGTTTTACCGCCGCTCGCGAAGCTTACGGCAATGAGCCATCCGGTGACGCCGGAATCGGCGCTTGGCGAAATCGAAAGCTTCGAAGCCACCTTTGCGCTGAAGGCGGATAAGCTTTCGCACCCGGATTACGTCGCAGACCTGGCCGTGGAAGCCGCAGGGCGGGCGGCTTTGGCGGAAGGAGATCTTGAGCTCCACCTCACGGCGCCGCTCAAGGCGCAGGTGACGGCCGTTTCCTCCCAACTTTTGGCGCCCTTCGATCCGAACGAGGATTTGACCGACTGGGTCGAGTCGCCCCTGGAACTGAGCCTCGTATCTCAGGAGTCCGAGCCCTTTCTGCGCGCTTCAAGGTCAGATCTTACGACGGGGCCTTATCGGGTGGCCGGTAGTGTCAATCTGGCTGGCGAGCATCTCGATCTCGCTTCCGCCTTTGGTGGAGAGCTCTCGCTATCACAAGGTGTCTGGTCACTGGGCGGCCCTCTCGACGTCGATCTGCGTGCTTTGCCTCTACGCAGTCTGAGTGGCGTCGCGGGCAGAGCCGACATCGGGCTGGTGGGGCGGTTCAGCTCGACGGCCGCAAAGTCCGGTTTCATGGGGGATGTGAGCCTGTCCGCGCGGTCGCTCTCAAAGGACGATCTGCGGCTGAGGGACCTGACCGCAGATTTGCCGCTGTCCCTGCAGTTGTCCGAGGAAATGCTCCGTATCGAAAGTCTTGATCCTGGGCGGATCGCCGTCTCGTCGCTGACTGCAGCGGCCGGCAAAACGACAAGTCCTTTGGTCCTTCAGGTCCCTTCGGCTGAAATTGGGTTCGACTTTGCGACCCAGGCCTTGCGACCCAGGGTCAAGGCTGTGTTGCAGCCCAGCAGTTTCGCGCTGGGTTCGGCGCAAGAGAGCCTGTTGCTCGAGATGGCGCCCCTGAAGCTGACGATTGCGCCGCAGGAGGTAGAGGCTGGCAAGCTCTCTCTGCTTGCCGAGACCACGAGCGCGATGCTTCCGGATCTCCAGATCGCTGCTGCCGATATCGAGCTCCAGGCTGTCCTCGATCCGGCGGCGGAGAGCCTGACGGGGCGTCTTGACGGCCTGAAGCTTGAAGACCTCGCCGAATCGCGGCGCTTCGAGGAGTTGCTGCTGGAGGCTGCCTTTCGGCGCAATAAAGCCGGTCGAATCGATTTTACGGGCGCAGGCAGCAGTTTTGGCGAGGCGCTTTCTTTCACCTTCGAGGGCAGATCAGACCCCGGAGAGGCCCTCTCCGTGGATGTTACCCTGCCGCAGCATGATTTCGCCGCCAAGCCCTTGAAGGTCAGGGATTTGTCCTGGCTCTCGGACGCTGACGTCGTGCGCGGTATTCTGTCCGGCAGCATTCACCTGACCCTGTCGCCGGAAGGGCCGGAGGGGCACGCCATGATCGAAGCCGACGGTCTGGCCGGCAAGGCGCTGGGCTTTCCCTTCGAGTCTCTGTCTCTGACAGCCGGCCTCAACAAACTCTGGCCGCCGCAGGCTTCCACGCCGATCAGGATCGATCTCGCAAGTTTTAATCCGGGTTTGCCGTTACGGGATCTGCACCTTGAGGCGGTTCTACCTGAAGCAGCGCCCTTTACCCTGGATCTTCGGGACGCGGCCATGACGGTTCTCGGGACCCAGCTTTCGCTCAAGAACGGGCGACTCGGCTTGCTGGAGGGCACGGCCGATCTGCCGATCCGTATCACCGGCCTCGACCTTGCCGAAATCCTCGAGCAGGCGGAACTTGCGGATGTGGAGGTTTCGGGGCGCCTGACCGGTGATCTGCCGATTTCTTTCGACGAGGGGGCGGTCACGGTGCGCCCAAGCAGGCTGGCAGCCACCGAGCCCGGCGTTTTGAGGGTGCGGTCCGAAGAAATCAGTTCCCTGCTGACCGGTTATGGCGACGAGGTGAACTCCATGGTGCGGGCCCTGGAGGATTTTCACTATGAAGATCTCTCGCTGTCGCTGGAAAAGACCGCGGAGGACGATCTGATGCTCCTGCTGTCCATTCTCGGCCAGAACCCGGCCGTCTTGGATGGGCAGCCTTTCCGGATCAATCTTAATCTGGAGAGTAATATCGGGCAGATTCTGGATACGATTGGCGAGGGGCTCGAATTGTCCAAGGATCTGCTCTCCGGCCGCTATTCCCTGCAGTGAGGCGTTCAGTTTCTGTTCAGCTTCGCTCTTTTATATGCGTTATCGGCTTGGAGCTCCTGCGCCGCTGCAGGTAAACTCCCACGAGACTCCTGATCGGTGAAAGGTGATATCTCCTTGTTACAGGCTCTACCATCGGTTCATAGCCGCGAAAATGCGTTGCTTCCCGACGCTCGCCATCTTTCGCCCTGGGCAATCAAGTTCGCTGCTGCGGCAACGGCCTTAGGCCTTCTCGCGGGCTGCCAGCCGACCGTCCGGGTCGAGGCGCCGAAGGAGCCCATCACCATCAATCTCAACGTGAAACTCGACGCGGAAGTGCGGCTCAAACTGGAAGAACAGGCGCGCGAAGAGGTCGAGGCCAATCCGGATATTTTCTGATGCCGCATTCCAACCATATCAAGGCTTTGAAGGCTGGCCGCTTCCCGAACAGATCCAGTGGCCCGGCCGCAGCCGTAAATTCCAGAAACGATGGCCGAGACGACATGAAAAATTCGACTCCGATGGGCCGCCGAGCCGCTCTCCTTTCTCTGGCCGCTCTCACTCTGCTGACCATAGGTGGCTTCGACCGTTCCGCCATGGCGGCCTCTCTCGATGAACTGCGCAGACAGGGGGCTGTCGGCGAACGCTTCGACGGTCTGGCGGTGGCGCGTGATGCGAGCGCTAACAGGGTCGTGCAGGACGTGAATGCGAAACGCAGCGCGATCTACAAGCGTGAATCGAAGAAGACCGGGGCGAACGTGACCGCGGTCGGCAAGATCTACGCCGAGCAGATCATGAGGAAAGCGCCTGCGGGGACCTGGTTTTTGAACGAGCAGAACAATTGGGTGCGGAAGTAACCCGGCGGTCGGGCCCATAGCCAGCCTCTCTCGAAAGCAACGGATGATATGAAGACCGAACTGACGGGCAAGCGCGCCGTTGTGACGGCGGGCGCAGGTGGTTCCGGCCTGGTGATTGCCCGGAGCCTGGCCGCAGAGGGCGCCGAGGTTTTCGTCTGCGACGTTGACTCCGCGGCGCTGCAGGATCTGCCGGCCGGCCTGTCAGGAACGAAGGTGGATGTCTCCGATCCGGCGGCGGTGGCGGACTGGCTCTCGCCGATCACGGCGAAGGGCATCGACATTCTCGTCAACAATGCGGGCATCGCCGGGCCTACGGCCGCGGTCGAGGAGATTACGACCGAGGACTGGCGCCGCTGCCTTTCGGTGGATCTGGACAGCCAGTTCTATTGTGTGCGGGCTGTGGTTCCGGCCATGAAGCGGCAGGGCGCCGGTGCGATCGTCAACATTTCCTCCACGGCGGGCCTGATGGGCCTGCCGCTGCGCACGCCCTATGTCGCTGCGAAGTTCGCGATCGTGGGCATGACGAAGTCCCTGGCCATGGAACTCGGGCGCGACAACATCCGGGTTAACGCCATCGCGCCGGGTTCGATTTCCGGGGATCGCATGGAGCGGGTGATTGCGGCCCATGCCGCTGCGGACGGCCTTGGCGAAGATCACGTCCGCGCCATGTACACTCAGGGCGTATCCATGGCGAGCTTTGTGTTGCCGGAGGAAATCGCCGATATGGTGGTTTACCTCTGCTCCGAGCGTGGCCGCCGGATTACCGGTCAGGTGATTGCAGTCGACGGCGGAACCGAAACGCTTTACCCGCGCGAACTGGGATAGTTTCGATTCCGCCGCACTTTGAGCTGCGATATTAAGCTGGTGCCGGCGCCGTCGGTGCCTCGGCAAGGTGGTTCCTCTTAATCCAGACCCGCGCACCTTCAGCACCTGCTTTTGCCGTGGTCCGGCTGTCCTTGGGCAGGCGCAGCCAGGACTGGGGCTCGAAAGTCTCGGCCGCTTCCTCGAAGCTGCCTTCCAGGACCAGGACTTCGATGCCATTTCTGGCGTCGAGCTCGACCTCCGAGCCTGCCTGCCAGCGCTCCAGCCAGACTTCTTCGCGTTGATCCTTGAACAGTGGCATGACCTCGACGCCGCTTCTGGCGGCATCCGGGACGAAGGCCATTTTGTTGCTGTCGATCCGGACGTGGGTGCGGTCGGCCAGATCGAACTGCCAGAGCTTCACGAAGATCGTGCAGCCGGGCGCTGAACCTGGAGTGTGGCGGGATTCGGGAGGATTGCGAATATAGCTGCCGGCCGGGAAGTCGCCATGCTCATCCTGAAACACGCCTTCCAGGACGAAAAACTCCTCGCCGCCGGTATGGACATGCGGTGAAAAGCTGCTGCCGGGGGCATAGCGGACAATGGTGGTCGCGCGCGCCACCTCGTCACCAATCCGGTCGAGCATGCGTCGGTCGACGCCGGGCATGGGAGAGCTTTTCCAGGGGATCCTGGCGGCATGAACCGTCGCGCGTTGGGAGAAATCGGCGTTGAGTTCCATGGGGCTACCCTCTGGTTATCCGGACACGCTGGGGCGTTCTGCGACGCGCTGGCGCCAGGACTTCAGGTTCGTACAGTCTTCCGGTATAGCGATTTTCGCAAAGTCGGCAAAGGCCAGACCGGCGAAGGCCGTGATGTCGGCCATGGAGAAGTTCTCGCCGGCGAGATAGGGCCGTTCGGCCAGTTCGCCATCCAGATAGCGCATGCCCGCGACCGCACGCTCGTGCTGGTGCTTCCCCCATTCGGCGCATTGGTAGCCCTCGATGTCCGGTCCCAGTCCCGGCGTGGCGTGATGGAAATAGGTGGCGACGGCGTCCAGAAGGCCGCCTTCCGCGCGGCGCTGCATCATATGGATAACGGCCTTTTCCTTTGCCGTGCGGCCGGTCAGTGAAGTCTCGCCCGAGAGATTGTCGAGATACTCCGTAATGGCCGTGCATTCGGCGATGGTCGTACCGTCGTCCAGTTCAAGCACCGGAACCGTGCCGGAGGGGTTCTTTTTCAGGAAAGCGTCTTTCTTGTGCTCGCCACCGGGCACATCGACGGTGACGAACTCGACCTTTTCGGTAAGGCCTTTCTCTGCCAGCGCGATCCGCACCCGGGCCGGATTGGGGAAGCCCTCGAAATCGTAAATCTTCATGTTTGTCTCCAGGGATTGAATTTTGTCTATCTATCGATAGATAGAGTAAGTAAGTTGCATTCCTCCTCCTGTCAAGCCTATCTAGTGATAGATCAATTTGAAAACTGGTGAAGGTCATGAGCGATACCCTCGAAAAGCTGATGGATGCGGCCGAGAACTCCGTTCGGCTACGTGGCTACCACGCGGTCAGTTTTCGCGACCTGGCCGAGGAACTCGGGATCAAGAGCTCGAGCGTTCACTACTATTTCCGCCAGAAAGAGGATCTTGGGCTTGCCCTGGTCGAGCGCTATGCGGAGCGTTTCTTCGCAGCACTGGAGACCAAATCCGCGACGGCGGAGAATCCGGAGTCGAAACTCCGCGCATTCGCGAGTGTTTACCGGGAGGCCCTGACCGGTGCCGATCGGATCTGTCTTTGCGGCATGCTCGGGGCCGAAAGCTGCGGCTTGCCGCCTGCGCTGTCCGAGGCCGCTGGCAGTTTCCTAAAGGCAAACATCGACTGGGTGGCTGCCGCGCTGCCGAAAGGGCTGTCGCCCAAGGCGCGGCAGGGACGGGCGGTGCATATCGTTTCAACCCTGCAGGGCGCCATGATCCTGGCGAGCAGCCTCAAGGACTATGGCCTTTACGACTCCGCCGTGAAGGATCTGCTGGGGTCAGAGGGAAAATAGGTTACGTCCGCAAACGTCCACGCGGAATCCGATAGCCTTGTGTATGCAGGCTGGGATCAAGGGAATCGAGACGGGCAGTTTCAACGTAGTAGCCGGACAGCGGATTGCCTTCCAGTCGCTTGGTTTGCAGAAACCACTCGATCCGGCTATCGGCCCAGGCCCGGTTGTGCGGTCCGTTCGCCGGCTGGGATGCCTCGGCCTGGATCTCCTGGATCAGATGGTGATCGTAGCTCTCGAAGACCTCGTCGGCGTCGGTCGCGGTGACGTGACGGCGATTGAAGACGATGGAACGCCAGGCCAGGTTGCCAAGCAGGCTGTCGTACTCGGGCGCCGTATGGAACTGGATCGGCATCAGCAGTTGCCAGACTGAGCGGGGTACGATGTGGTCGGCATCGGTAAAGGTGCTCTGGGTTCCCGGCGCGCGGTCGTGACGCTCGATATAGGCCAGAAGCTGAGGGTCCGTCTGCCGGGTATGTTGGATGAGAAACGCCCGATAGCTGCCGGCATTCGATGGGTAGAGCCCTTGCTGGAGATGTGCCTGGCAACGTGTGATGAAGGCCGCGGCCGTAGCCGGAATCTGTGACGCCGTGATCATAATCGGGAACTCCGTTCTGCAGCGATAGACTACACGAGGGTATCTTTGGATCTGTGCTGTTTTGATGAAAGAAGCTACGGGTGCGGCGGTGAAATGGATGCGGCGGACGGGTTGAGGGCAACAAACGCAGTCGGCTCATGAAAGCTCCGAACTTCCGGGCTCCGTCTCCTGCTGGAGGGCTTCCCAGGGCAAGCTCCGCGGATGAAAACGCTGACAAGCAGGAGCGACCCATGTCTCGCTATTCTTGCGGCCCGTCCGGCGGCCGCTTCAACGCCTGTTCGAGAACATAGGTTCGAACCGCACTTGAGAGATTCCCGCTCCGGCTTTCGTCGATTTCCTCGACCAGTGCATTGATCGAGAGCTGGCGTTCGGCGGCTAACAGCTTCAGAACCCGCCAGAAAGCCTCTTCCAGGCTCAGGCTGGTGCGGTGCCCTGCGATCACCACCGAACGCTTTTTCAGCTCCCCGGCCACGGATCAGCTTTTCGGTTTGGGGCCGATCATGTCTTCCGGTTTGACCAGACGGTCAAAGTCTTCGCCCGTCAAAAGATCGAGCGCGGTCGCCGCGTCCCGCAGGGTGGAGTTCTCGGCATAAGCCTTTTTCGCGACCTTTGCCGCGTTGTCGTAGCCGATGTGCGGATTAAGGGCTGTTACCAGCATCAACGACTGCTGCATAAGCTCTGCGATACGCTCTTCGTTCGCTTCCAGGCCTTCGATGCAGTTCTGACGGAAGGAATCGCAGGCATCGCCGATCAGCTTTGCTGACTGCAGCAGGCTGTAGATCAGCACCGGCTTGAAGACATTGAGCTCGAAGTGGCCGTTCGAGCCGGCGACCGTGACAGTCACGTGGTTGCCCATGACTTGTGCGCAGACCATGGTCATGGCTTCGGCCTGGGTCGGGTTGACCTTGCCAGGCATGATCGAGGAGCCTGGCTCATTGGCCGGCAGCAGCAGTTCGCCCAGGCCGCAACGCGGACCCGACCCGAGCATCCGGATGTCTTGCGCGATCTTCATAAGGGAAGCCGCCAGGACGTTAAGGGCTCCGGATGCCTCGACGATCGCGTCATGGGCCGCCAAAGCCTCGAACTTGTTTTCGGCGCTGGTGAAGGGCAGGCCGGTAACGCTGGCGACCTGTGCCGCGAAGGCTTCGGCGAAGCCCTCTGTCGAATTGAGCCCGGTTCCGACGGCCGTGCCGCCCTGGGCCAGTTGACCCAGCCTTGGCAGCGTGGACTTTACCCGTTCGATTCCGTATTCAATCTGCTTGGCATAGCCGGAAAAGACCTGTCCCAGGGTGACGGGCGTGGCGTCCATCAGATGGGTCCGGCCGATTTTTATAATGTCGCGAAAGACGTCGGATTTGTCAGCCAGGGCTTTGTGGAGCTTTTCCAGGGCGGGCAGCGTTTCGCCGGTGATCTGTTGCAGACCTGCGATCGACATAGCGGTCGGGAAGGTATCGTTCGAGGATTGACCCAAGTTGCAGTGATCGTTCGGATGCACCGGTGATTTTCCGCCGCGCTGTCCGGAGAGAAGCTCGTTCGCCCGGCCGGCGATCACCTCGTTGGCGTTCATATTGCTTTGGGTGCCTGAACCGGTCTGCCACACCACCAGCGGAAAGTGATCTATCAGCGTGCCAGCCGCGACTTCCTCGGCGGCAGTGCAGACCGCGGCGCCCAGGTCCTTATCCAACAGGCCGAGGTCCATGTTTGTCCTGGCCGCCGCCAACTTTTGAATCCCGAGCGCCCTCACCACCGCCGGGGGCATCTTCTCACCGCCGATCTTGAAATTCTGCAACGACCTTTGAGTCTGCGCGCCCCAATAGCGATCCGAAGGGACCTCGATGTCCCCCATCGAATCGCTTTCGATCCGTGTTCCGACTTCCGATGTCGTCATGACTTGCTCTTTCTAATCTGTTTTGCCTTGGAAGACCTGCAGTGACCGCGAGCGAAAGTCCCGGCGGTAGAGGACCAGAACCACCCAGCTACAGGTAATGATGAAGACCGCTGAATGCACGAGCCAGCCAAGTGTGGCCAGGCCGAAGAAGTAGGCGCGCATACCACGCTGGAAATGCTGACTGGCGAGGTCTATAATCTGACCTGCCTTCTCGGCGGTGGCCCGACGTTCCGGGTCGTCGGCCGCCGAGAGGTCATTTTGGGGCGTGATTGGCGCGGCACCGATCAGGATGGAGCAGTAGTTGAAAAGCCGCACCGACCAGGCGAATTTGAAGAATCCGTAGACAAAGATTGTCACGAGCACCAGAAGCTTGGCTTCCCAGACCCAGCGGGTGGTTCCAACTTCCATCGGCAAATCGGCCAGCAGGGCCGTGACCTGATCCGTCGCGCCCAGCACCGCGATCAGGCCGCCGACCACGAAGATCGAAGTCGATGCGAAGAAGACGGCTGCGTTGAGCAGGTTTCCCATCAACGTCGAATCCAGGATTCGGTTCTCCCGCTTGAGCATCTCGATCATCCAGCGGCGGCGATAGGCGCTCAGGGCGTGATACATGCCCTTTTCCTTTTGCGGGCCGTACTCGACATAGTAGGCATAGCCGAACCAGCAGAGCAGGAACCAGAGGAAAGAGACGTAATCGAGGACCGATACTTCGTTCACACGGGCGGCCCGGCGTTAAGCGGTAGGTAACGAGATCGTCGGTCGAACGGAAGCTCTGCTTTCAAAGGCCGGCTTGGGAAAACTGCTCCCTTCGAGCGCTTGTTTCAGGGGCTGATCACCCCTGATGTTGGCCAGAAGCTGATAGTGATCGGGCATGTTGCGAAGCAGGTGCGCCTTGCGTTCCTCCAGCCTTCGACCGAAAGCCTGCCAATGTTCGTGACGCACCGACCCCTCCAGCGGGAAGTGCAGGTCCTTGAAAAAGCCCTTGGGGTGCAGCACGAAAATGAAGTTCCAGAAGTTGAAGAGCTTATAGTCCTTCGTGTCGAAGTGTTCGGGAAAACGGGCCTTCCAGAGTTCGAGTTTTTCGCAGAGGGAATCCGGAAGGCGGGCGTCCTCGCGAGCAGATCGCCAGTAAGGATCCGGCCGGTTAGAGGTATAGTAGTGGGTCTGGATGAACTCCCTGATCTCTTCATAGAGATTGGTCATCAACTGGTTATAGCGGTTCGCCAAAGCCGGGCTGCCCTGCTTGTCGGGGAAGTGTCCCACCAGCCAGCGGGCCGCCATCTCGATCGTATAGATCGCGGTCGCCTCAAGCGGTTCTACGAAGCCGTTTGAAAGGCCGATCGCGACACAGTTTTTCACCCAGAAGCGGCGGGTATGTCCCACGCGCATCTTAATCACCCGGACCTCGGGATCGGGCGCGTCCTTGGGCAGGTCCCCGATGGCCCGCAGATGCTGGAAGAACTCGTCTCGTGCTTCCTCGTCGCTTCGAAAGGCGCTCGAGAAGACGTAGCCGGTGCCGACACGGCTGTAGAGTGGCACGCGCCACACCCACCCGGCCCCCAGGGCCGTCGCGCGCGTGCAGGGTTCGATCTTGGTGGGGTCGCGATGCGGTAGCTGAACCGGGATCGCCCGGTCGTTCAGCAGGTAATCGCCATAGGGGATAAAGGGCTCCTTCAAGACTTCCTTCATGATCATGCTTTTGAAGCCCGTGCAGTCGATCACGAACTCCACCGGCCGGTAACCGCCCTGTTCAAGCTGGAGCCCCGATATTCTGCCTTCTTCGTCCTGGAACACCTCGACGACATCATCCCGGATGTGTTGGACGCCCCGTGTCACCGCCACATCGCGCATGAACTCGCCGAACAGACCCGCATCCAGGTGATAGGCATAACCAATCGCCTTTTCATAGTTCTCGCCATTCAGGGCGCGCGGCCCCTTGCGGGCGTGGATCAGCGCCGAGTTGGCGGTCATGTTGTCGGTGACGGCAGGTTCGGCACCGTAGGGGCCGAACCTGTTGAAGTGATAGGCCGGTGCGTATCCACCCACGTTGTTGGGGAAGTTGAAGGGATGATAGAAGGCGAAGGGTTTGCTGTGATCGTCGACGGCCCAATCGCCGAAGCGGACGCTGATCTTGAAGGAAGCATTGCAGCGCCGGAACAACTCGGCTTCGTCGATGCCGAGCTGCTGCATCAACTGCGGCATACCCGCCACCGTGGCTTCGCCGACACCGACGGTCGGGACCTTTGGCGATTCGATGAGTGTAACTTTGACGGCCGGGCCTTCGCGGAAGCTATTGATAAACGTGCTGATAATCATGGCGGTCAGCCAGCCCGCGGTTCCGCCCCCGACAATTGTTACGTTTTCCACTCTTTCGCCCATTGTCCCCTCCGGCTCAGGCGCTGATCATGATGGCGACTGCAAAACGCCTTTCGCTTCGCCGATCGGTGACGCTTAACTCCCCAAAAGCGCAACCAGCGTTAGATTACACGTAAACGCGCCGGCGATGCCAGCCTGAGGGCTGTTTTGTCGAAGGAAATAGCTGCACCGCCGGCGGCCGGCAGGGGACTCAGTTTATCGGCAGGCCGATCGTGGGACGCTGCAGGGCTTTGCGTTCGAAGAGCGGGCGCTGATCACCTGTCGGGGGATCCTGAAGCGCCGGCGTTTGAACTTCGCCGCGGATTCCGGCCAGGAGTTCATAGTGTCCGGGCAGTTTCTCAAGCAAGTCGCGTTTCTGTTGTTCCAGATGCTGTCCGAACTGCTGCCAGTGACCGGGATGCACCGATCCCTCGAGCGGAAATTCGATGTCATCGAAAAAGCGCTTTGCGCAAAGGATGTAGATGTAATTCCAGTGATCGAAAAGCTTGAAGTTCTGGGAGTCGTAGTTGTCGGGGAAGCGGTGGCGCCAGAGTTCCAGCTTTTCCTTCAAAGATTCCGTCAGACGCGATTCCTTGCGCGCCTCCCGCCAGAAGGGCTCAGGACGATTTGAAGTGTGGTAGTGGGTTAGAATGAAGTCGCGGATCTCATCGAACAGGCCGGTCATCAACGTGTTGTAGCGTTTGGCGAGCACGGGGCTGCAGCTCTTGTCCGGCAGGTTCGTGACCAGGAAACGCGCCGCCATTTCAACGCTGAAGATGGCTGTCGCCTCCAGTGGCTCGACAAAGCCGCTGGCCAGGCCCATGGCGACGCAGTTCTTGACCCAGAAACGCCGGCTGCGGCCGACCCGCATCTTGATCACGCGTGCTTCGGGATCCGGCGCATCGGCCGGGAGGTCGCCGTTGCTGCGCAGATGAGTGAAGAACTCGCTCTTTGCTTCTTCCTCGCTCCTGAATTTGCTGGAATAGACATAACCGGTGCCCACGCGGCTGTAGAGGGGCACGCGCCAGACCCAGCCGGCGCCAAGCGCGGTCGCCCGGGTCCCCGGTTCGATCCTGGTGGGGTCCCGGTGCGGCAATTGCACAGGAATGGCGCGGTCGTTCAGCAGATAGTCGTCGTAGGGTTCGAAGGGTTCCCCGAGAGTCTGTTTGAGGATCAGTCCCCGGAAGCCTGTGCAGTCGACGATGAACTCGATCGGATAGTGGCCGCGTTCCTCCAGCCGCAGGGCGGCGATTGCGCCCGATTCATCCTGGACCACCTCGACGACCTCGTCCGGGATAAACTCTACGCCGCGCTGCAGAGCGAGATCACGCATGAATTCCCCGAAGAGCCCGGCATCCAGGTGATAGGCGTAACCCACCGCCTTGTCGAAATTACCGTCGCCGACCTGCTGCGGTCCTTTGAGGGCCTCCACGAGAGTGCAGTTGGCCACCATGTTCTCCGCGATTGTCGGATCCGTACCATGAGGGCCGAATTTCTTGAAGTGATAGGCAGGGGCGTAACCGCCGAGGTTCGTGGGGTACTGCAGTGGATGATTGAAGTTTTCCGGGTTGCCGTTGGCATCGACGCGCCAGCCCCCGAAGCGGACGTTCAGCTTAAAGGATGCGTTGCAGCGGCGGATCAGTTCCGCTTCGTCGATGCCGAGTTGCTGCATCAGGAAGGGCATACCGGCAACCGTCGATTCGCCGACGCCGACCGTCGGAATCTTAGGAGATTCGATCAGGCTGACTTTGAGCGGCGTTCCGTTTCGAAACTTGTTGGCGTAAGTTGCGATGACCATGGCGGCCAGCCAGCCAGCCGTGCCGCCGCCGACAATCGTGATCTTCTCGACCCGGTTCGTCATTTCCACCCCCCTCGTCGCGACTATTCCGCCGCTCTTTTACGCATACCCTTGTGTGCTATTATATGTTTGTGAGCAGTTGAATCAAATCGCGTAGAGCAGGAAAGCCGGTTCATCCCGTTTTACGGAAGCGAACTCGAAACAAAGAGTTGAAATGCTTGGCTAACGAAGTCTTAACCTGCGGCAGGCAGACTCCGTTGCTCGTGTTTTTCTCTTAACGGCAGCCAAAGGCCGGCGCGATGGATGACGATCTGAAACAGCGCGATCTTTCCAGCAAGCCCGATTCGCAGCTAACGGCGGACGAACGCAAGGAATTGAAACGGCGTTTCGATGAGTTCGTCGGGATCATGCGCTCACAGGGCATGGTGCCCAATGAGCCGGCTGAAAAGCCGAAGCGTGTGGAAAAGTGGAACCCGGCCACTCACGGCCGCCGGAAGTAAAGCTCTCTACTTCTTCGGGGCTTACTTCTTCCGGAAGGTGTCAAGGGTGACCACGTTGCCCGATTCCTCTTCGCTTTCCGAAGTCTCATCGCTGTCGTCCGTGGCCTTCGGCTCATTGCCGACGGCTTCGTCGGCTTTGACCAGCCCGTCCTTGGTCACTGGTTCCTGATCCGGCACCGCCTCGTCGTCGGCGGTGGGGTCGTCATCCGCCGCGGTTTCCTCATCGCCATTGTCGCCCACATCGAACTGCAGGCCGAAGCGCACGGACGGGTCTGCAAAGGCTGCAACCGCCTCGAAGGGAATGGTCAGCTTTTCCGGGACGTCCGAAAAGCTCAAAGTCACACTGAAGCTGTCGTCGTGAACCGTGAGATCCCAGAACTGATACTGGAGAATGATGGTCATCTCGCCCGGATAGCGCTCGCGCAGATGATCCGGGATTTCGACGGCGGGGTGATCCGTCCGGAAGGTAATGTAAAAATGATGCTCGCCGGGGAGGCCGTTTTCTGCCGCATAGCTCAGGGAACGATGGACGACCGACAGCAGGGCGTCTTCCACCATGCGGTCATATCGCAGCGCGTTTTCCGAGCGATCCTTGTCGTCCGCCATGCCTCGTTTGTCCTATCCCCCTCTGCCCGTTGCGTTTTTTATCGGGCAGCCGTTTTCTAAGCCTTTGATCTTGCTTTCAATAGAGACACCCCGGAAAGGGAAGCGCCTCCATGACGGCAAGCGGTGGGGCGCTTCTGTTGCCAGGTGCGCCCCGAACCCCGCCTCGACGTGTGAAGGCCGAGGGCTTAAGTTGGCTACCAGCCGCTATTAAGCGGCGAGGCGAGCCTCACTGTAGTTGTCATTGGCAACTATAGTCTTGGCCCGATAACGGCGGTACCATGCCGGGCACCAAACACATCTTTACCACGCACGTCGATCCTGTTTCGCCCCCTCGATCCCGGCTGCACCCTCGATCCGCGAAATGACGGAAAGTGTGGTTTGAAGCCGGTTTTGGTGGAGGCGCCGGGTACTGCCCCCGGGTCCGTAACGCTTATTCCACATGCCTGTGTAGCGCCATAGTCGGTTTCCCGACGGCTCCAATATAAGGGCTTTCCTTCTGGGTTGAAAGCCTTGCTGACCGGAAAGCTGTTTGCGGTCTCCTCTGTCCATCCGCGCGCCCAATATGCTGTGGTGTCAGAGGCACGCGGGCGCTAAACTTTGGGGGTGCGGGTTGGATTCCGCGATTCGGAGCCGCAGCTTTGCCTGTTCCAGGGATTATCCTTTGATTTTATGCCTTGAACGATGGGAATTTGAGGTGTTTCAGGTGTGTTTAGTCATTCACGTATGAGCGCAAGAGGCAGATGAGACAGTATCTCGACCTGCTGCGGCATGTGCGGCACAAGGGCGTCGACAAAGGCGACCGGACCGGGACCGGCACGCGCAGCGTTTTCGGCTATCAGATGCGCTTCGACCTCGCGCAGGGTTTCCCGTTGGTCACGACCAAGAAGCTCCACGTCAAGTCGATCATTCACGAACTCCTTTGGTTCCTGCAGGGCGACACCAACATTGCCTATCTCAAGGCAAACGGTGTGCGCATCTGGGATGAATGGGCGGATGAGAACGGCGATCTCGGCCCGGTTTATGGCGCGCAGTGGCGTTCCTGGCCCGGACCGGACGGCCAGAGCTATGACCAGATAGAGAGCTTGATCTCACAGATTCGCACGAATCCCGATTCGCGCCGTCTGATCGTCAGTGCCTGGAATGTGGCGAACGTCGATTCCATGGCGCTGCCGCCCTGTCATTGCCTGTTTCAGTTCTATGTCGCCGAGGGGAAGCTCTCCTGCCAGCTCTATCAGCGAAGCGCCGACATCTTCCTCGGCGTGCCTTTCAACATCGCCTCCTATGCCTTGCTGACGCTCATGATCGCCCAGGTGACCGGACTGAAACCAGGCGAATTCATTCATACTCTGGGCGACGCCCATCTCTACAGCAATCACTTCGAGCAGGCGGATCAGCAGTTGCAGCGGGAGCCCTTGCCTCTGCCGCGGATGCTGTTCAAGCGGGATGTGCGGGACATCTTCGACTTCACCTACGAAGACTTCGAACTGCAGGGCTATGAGGCGCATCCGCATATCGCCGCGGCGGTCGCGGTTTAGATGGGGATTTCGGTGAGCGGGCAGGCACGGCTGGCCCTGATCTGGGCAATGAGCGAAAATCGCGTGATCGGCAAGGACAATGCTTTGCCCTGGCGACTCTCAGCCGATTTGAAGCACTTCAAGGCGACCACGCTGGGCAAGCCGGTCGTGATGGGCCGCAAGACCTTCGAATCGATCGGGCGTCCGTTGCCTGGCCGAACCAACATCGTTATCACCCGGCAGGCGGCGTATCAGCCGGAGGGCGTCACAGTCGTCAAGGACGTGGCTTCTGCGCTTGACGCCGGGCGCACGGCCGCCGAGGCGAACGGCGTCTCCGAGGTCATGGTGATCGGCGGTGCCGAGATCTATGCGCTTATGCTGGAGCATGCCGAGCGTCTTTACGTGACCGAGATCAGCGGTGTCTTTGAAGGCGATGCCTATTTTCCTGTCTTTGACAGCAGCCGCTGGGTGGAAAGCAGCCGCGCGTTTCATGCCCAGTCAGCGGATGGACAGCCGGCCCACAGTTTCGTTGTCTACGATTTAGCGTAGAATCTTGCCTTGAGGGGCGCGGGTGATTTAGTAATCTCCGCGCGATGCCGTCTTTTCATCGATATGTAAGACTCCGGCGGTTTTTTCCTTCGCTTCTGCGCCTTTCAAGAATTCGGCCCCTTTATGAACATACTTTACGTCGGCAGTTGTCAGGGGTTCCGCGAAGCCGGTAGATCCTACTATATCCCGAAAAAGCTGGTGAACGGCTTTACCCGGAACGGCCATAACGTCTACGTGTTTAACGACCGCGATTTTGCGCGCTTCGCGAACATCTTTCGTTCGCGCAAGTGGGGCATCGCGCCGATGAACCGGAAGCTCCTCGAGATCTGTGAGGACTTCGCGCCCGATTTGATCGTGCTCGGCCACTGCGAGATGGTCTCGAACGAGACGCTGAACGCAATCCGGGACATCTGCCTGGGCGTCAAGATCGTCTACCGAAACGTCGATCCCCTGATCCATACCCAGAATGTGAAGGATATCAAACGCCGGGTCGGCGTTGTGGACGGGATCTTCATCACCACGGCCGGCGAGAGTCTCAGGCAGTTCGAGAGCGACGGCGGTTTCGTCGCCTTCATGCCGAACCCGGTTGATCGGGCCGTTGACACTGTGCGGAGCTTCGAACAGGACTGCTCTCACGATTTGTTTTTTGCGGGCGGGTCGCTCGGCGAGCGTGACGAGCGCCGCGAGCTGGTCAAAAGCCTGCGTTCAAAGCGGCCCGATCTTCGTTTCTCCGTGCATGGCGGCGGTCTGAACAACGACTATCTCTTCGGCAAGGCCTATATGAAGCGCCTTTCCGAAAGCAAGATGGGCCTCTGCCTCAACCGGACCTACGACTATCATTGGTATTCATCGGACCGCATGTCCCAGTATATGGGCAATGGGCTGGTGACGTTGCTGCGTCGCGGCACAGGCTTCGAAGAATACTTCGGCGAAGAGGATCTCGCTTACTATGCAGACGAAGAGGAACTGCTGCGTAAGATCGACGCTTTCCTGAGCGATGACGCCCTGCGGCGCAGGGTGGCCGAGAATGGCTGGCGCAAGATCCATGAGGCCTTCTCGGCGGAAAAGGTCACGCAGTACATTCTCGACATGACCTACGGGGACAAACCTTCTTTCGACTGCTGCTGGCCCGCAACGCGCTACTGACTTGCCTGCCGGCCCGCGATCAGCCGCTGGCGTCGCCGGCTGGATGGGACGTGCCGGCGGGCTTCGTCTGCTGTTCCTGGATAAAGAGCGCTTTGTAGTAGGAAAAGAGCTGATAGAGCGCGGCCATGACGGCCAGCAGAAAGCCCATCTTGCCTTCGCGGTAACCCTTGCGTCCCCAGAGCGCTTTCAGAAAGCGGTGGCCGGCGCGCCGCAGCACGGTGCGAAAGGGCGGCAGAGGTTTTTGCGCCATGTCGATGGCGCGCATGTCCGTGTACCAGCAGAGCCGTTTGATCATGTCGTTCAGGTCACGGTCGACCAGATGGACGATATGGCCCTTCAGTTCGCGCACCGGGTTCTTGAGTTCCAGGCTCGGATGGATGCGCTGCAGCCCCCAGGTCTTGCAGCCCTTCGCGAAGAGCCGGTCACCGGCGGACGCGCCGAAAGACCCGGCCCAGCCGTAGCGAACCAGGCGATTGCCGACGTAGTTGTCGAAGCGGATCTTGTAGCAGCCCGCAATCCCCTCATTGACCACCTGCCGAACTTCCTCGGCGGTTTCCGGCAGGACCCGTTCGTCGGCGTCGAGTTCGAGGATGAAGGGGCCTTCGCAGGCTTCGATGCCGAAATTCCGGCGTGCGCCCTCGATGTCCCAGGATCCCTCCAGAATACGCGAGGTGTAGTTCTCCACAATCTGCCGGGTGCCGTCCGTGCACTTATCGAGGACCACCACGATCTCGTCGCAAAAGGCCAGCGACTTCAGCGCGTCCTCAATCATCTCTTCTTCGTTGTGCGCAACGATGAGCCCTGACAGACGGTTGCCTTCTTGCATAGAGGATCCGTTCCTTGCGTCCCTCAATGGCAGTTGCCTCCTCGCGCATTGGGGGATATCCAGGCCGTTCAGGCCAGTGTAACACTGAGGGAGGTTTATAGTGATTCCCCGGGCGTCGTACAGGATTTTCACCAGCGCGATGCGGTGACGGCCCCTCGCGCAGATCGATGTTCCGGGAGATTATTCGCCTTTGCAGAGGTTGATCTGGCTGGACAACGCAGGTGTCGCGCGGATAGATACCAGCGAATGGTCCGGTAAACCCGAAACGAAAGATTGCGCGCGATGAAGAGGTTTCATCGACTGCCGACAGGCTTACGGCGCCCAACCTGATTGTTTCCCCTGCCGGTTGGGGCTGCTTTTGCGCCTGTTTTGGTTACTGAATTTGATTAGAGATCTGTGGACCTGATGGCTTCTGTTGGCGTTAGAAACGGCGATTTTGTCGAAAAATATGCGCGAGTCCGGGAGGTTTTTGAGAAACACGGTGTTTTTCAGTGGCTCTATCTGGGGCTGCTGTGCTCCTTCTTTGTTTTCGATACCAAGTTTCACCGTCTGTACTTCTATATCGGGGTCGTCGCGCCCTTTTTGGTCTTCGCGCGCCGGGACGTGGTTCTGCGCGTTTTCGAGCTGCCGCTCTGGCGCCTTTCCGCCATCTACCTGATCTATCTCTGGGCGACTCTGTTCTGGAGCGCGGACTTCAGCCTCTTTGCGCTCTTCAATCAGACGCGTCTTTTGCTCCTGGTCCTGTTTTTCATGACCTTTACGCTTTATCTGATATTGGAGGATTCGGATTTTCCCCCGCGCGTGCTGCGCTACTTCGCCTGGGCCGGTGCGGTGGGCGCCCTGGCCGCCGTCGTCTATCACCTGGCCTTTGCCGAGCAGTTGGGATCCCGAATGGTGGGGCCGGGGCGCGCTGAGCATCCCATAATCGGCGCCACGCTCTATGGTGTGGCAGCAATCTGCCTCTGGGGCGGTGTGCTGCGCGATCAGTCCTGGGCGCTTCAAAAGCTGCTTGGCTGTGGCCTGCTCTGTGCGCTTTTGGCCGCGATGGTACTGACCCAGAGCCGGGGCCCCGTCCTTTCCATGGTGCTGGTGATCTTCGTATCGCTCCTGGCGACGGGACGTTGGAAGATCGCCGTTCTGCTGCTTCTTCCTGCGGTGCTCTATGCCGTGATGCTTCTGAACGGTGCGATTGACCCCGGAAAGTGGATCGCGCGCGGTACGACACACCGTTTCGATATCTGGATACAGTCCTGGGATCTGGTTTGGGAGAGTGCGAAAAGCCTGATTATCGGGCAGGGAATTGCCACGGACTATGCCTTTAAGCTGGTGAACGGTCTCTCGGTAAAATCACCGCACAGCCTCTTTCTCGCCAACCAGCTCTATGGCGGACTCGTCGCGACGTTCCTCTTCTTCAGCTTGCTGCTCATGACCGCTATCAGGGCCGTTCGCGGCTTCTTTCAAAGCAGAAATTTTGTGGTCTGCGCGCTCTTGCTCTTTGGCCTGGGGGTCGGCTTGTTCGACTATCGGACCGTGCTGATCAATCTCAGCCAGGAATGGATGTCTTTCTGGCTGCCGGTCCTTCTGACGGCGGCCGGATGGCCAGAGTCAGACGGTCGGCCGTCAGAGGGTCGGCATGAGTCTCAAGCCTAACACCAAGGGGCGCTGAGAACGCTCCTTGGCGTATGGCCGATCTGGCGAGCTTTTCAGCCTACTGCATGACGATCGATGGTGATTTGCGGCTGTCCGATCCGCCGCCGGAGAGGCGTTCCCAGATTCGCTGTGCAATCTCGAGATAACGCCGGGCATGCTCACTGTCCGGATCTGAAACCACAATCGGCCGGCCCTCGTCGGAAGTGACGCGGATATCGATGTGCAGCGGCATTTCGCCGAGGAAGGTCATGCCCAGAGTCTCCGCCTCACGCCGGGCGCCGCCGTGGCTGAAGATATGGGATTCATGGCCGCAGTTCGGGCAGATGAAGACGCTCATATTTTCGATGATACCCAGCACCGGCACATCGACCTTGCGGAACATATTGAGGCCCTTCTTGGCGTCGAGCAGCGCAATGTCCTGTGGCGTCGAAACGATCACGGCGCCGCTCAGCGGTACCTGTTGCGCCATGGTCAGTTGCGCGTCGCCCGTACCCGGCGGCATATCGACGATCAGAACGTCCAGTTCGCCCCACTCGACGTCGCGTAGCATTTGCTGAAGCGCCGACTGGACCATTGGCCCGCGCCAGATCATGGGCGTATCTTCCGCGACCAGGAAGCCCATGGACATGCACTTGATGCCATAGTTCTCCATCGGCTTGAGGATCTTGCCGTCCGGCGAAGAGGGACGACCGGCAATGCCCAGCATGCGCGGCTGGGAGGGGCCGTAAATGTCGGCATCGAGCAGGCCGACCTTCAGCCCCTGGCGGGCGAGGGCGAGGGACAGATTGGCCGCCGTGGTTGACTTGCCGACCCCGCCTTTGCCGCTGGCCACCGCGACGATGGCGTTCACACCGGGCACCAACTGCCGTTGCCCGCCGCCTGCGGCAGCTTGTGGCGCGCTTGCCGGCGCCTGGCGCGGCTGGCTGGCTGAGGGCTGGGCCGGGGCCTGCCTTGGCGGGGCCGAGCCGGCGGCCGAGTGCGCGGTCAGGACCGCCGTGACCGATAGCACGCCCGGCAGAGCGTGTACGGCCTCTTCGGCGGCTTTGCGCAGGGGCTCCATCCGCGGGCCCCGCTGTGGATCGACCTCGATGGCGAAGCCGACGTTGCCATCCTTGATGACCAGCCCGGAAATCATCTTCAGACTGACGATATCCCCGCCGTTTTCCGGATCCTTAACGTCCTTAAGCGCTTCGAGAATCTGCTGTTCGTTGACCTGGCTCATCCTTGAAACGACCGCCCTTTTGCCAATATTCCGACTACGGCGATAGACATGCGATAAATGTCCGGAGGATGCAAATAAATCCGAAGCTGAGCCATATCGCGGCAATCCGCTCGTGATATTGAGGCGAAATAGGTCTATATGAACAGCGGCACGTGAATAATCGCGTCTCGAATGTCGATATAGTTAACGGGAAAAGCTTGAATGCCCTGGGAAAATAAAGGTGGCGGCGGTCCGTGGGGCGGCGGCTCTGGCGGCGGTGGTGGTAACGGCGGCGGCGGCCCCTGGGGGCGCGGCGGCGGCGGTGGTGGACCTTCCGGTCCGAAACCGCCCGATATCGAAGACCTGATCCGGAAAAGCCAGGATAAGGTTAAGGACATCCTGCCTGGCGGTGGCGGCGTCAACGGCACCATCATCGCGGTGATCGCGGCGCTCGTCTTTGCGGTCTGGTTCGGTTTCGGCGGATTTTACCGCGTGGAAAGTAACCAGGAGGGCATTGAACTGGTCTTCGGCCGTTATGTCAGCAAGACTGAGCCCGGCCTGAACTGGAATTGGCCCTATCCGATCGGCACGGTCTATACGCCGGCGGTGACGACGATTCAGCAGACGGATATCGGATTCACGACCGGCGGGCGCGGCGGCACCAGTGGCAAGCGTGACGTGCAGCGTGAAAGCCTGATGCTGACGGGCGACCAGAACATCATCGATATCGATATAACCGTGCAGTGGAAGATCTCCGATGCGCGGGATTATCTCTTCAACGTCCGTAACCCTGAACAGACGGTCAAGATCGCCGCGGAGAGCGCGTTGCGCGAGATTATCGGGCAGACGGACATTCAGCCGGCCCTGACCGAAGCGCGTCAGGATGTCCAGCTACAGACCCGGACTTTGCTGCAGGAGCTTCTGAACGAGTATCAGGCCGGGATCGAGATCACGGTAGTCCAGCTCCAGGAAGTGCAGGCGCCAAGCGCCGTCACTGACGCCTTCGACGACGTGGCCCGTGCCCTTCAGGATCTTAACCGACTTAGGAACGAAGCCGACCGCTACCGCAACGACGTTCTGCCGAAAGCGCGCGGTGAAGCCCAGCGGATGATCCAGGAGGCGCAAGCCTATAAGGAGCGCCTGGAAAACGAAGCCGAGGGTGAAGCACAGCGTTTTCTGTCGGTCTACGAAGCCTATAAGCAGAATCCCGAGGTGACCAAGCGCCGCATGTTCCTGGAAACCATTCAGAACGTTATGAGCAAAACCGACAAGGTGATCTTGGACAATAACTCCGGTTCCGGTACGGTGCCGTACCTTCCGCTCAACGAGCTGCGCGGCAACCGCGCGGCGCAGAATTAGGAAGGAGCAGCAGAGATGTCACAGACCAAAGTCTTTATCGCTGCCATCGTCGTAATCCTGCTGGGGGTCGCGGTTGCCGCAACCCTCTTCACGGTGGACGAAAAGCAGCAGGTCATCGTGATGCAGTTCGGTAACCCCAAGCGGGTGATCCAGGAGCCGGGGCTGCACTTCAAGATTCCCTTCATCCAGAATGCTCAATACTACGAGAAGCGGGTGCTGAACCTGGATCCGCCCTCGGAGAGCGTGCTGCTGACCGACCAGAAGCGTGTTCTGGTCGATACCTTCGCGCGCTACCGCATTCAGGATCCGCTTCGCTTCTTCCAGACCGTGCGGTCGATCCCGAACGCCAACCAGCGTTTGTCGGCGATCGTCAACGCCAGTACCCGTGGCGTTCTGGGTAACGCGACGCTGGCCTCGGTCCTCTCCAAGGACCGGACGCCGATCCTGCAGGAGATCCAGGAGCAGGTGAACGCAGAGGCCTCGAACTTCGGGATCGCGATCCTGGATGTGCGGCTGCGCCGTGCAGACCTGCCGGACGAGACCGTTCAGTCGGTCTACGCCCGTATGCGTTCCGAGCGCGAGCGGGAAGCGGCCGAGTTCCGGGCCCAGGGTCAGGAACTGGCGCAGCGCATCAAGGCGGCGGCGGATCGTGAAACCACGGTCATCATCGCCGAAGCAACGCGTGAATCCGAAATCCTGCGCGGTCAGGGCGAGGGTGCGCGGACCCAGATCCTGAACAATGCCTACGGCCAGGATTCGGAGTTCTTCAGCTTCTATCGCTCCATGCAGGCCTATGAGGCCTCGCTGGCAAACGACAGCACCTATCTTGTGTTGTCGCCGGACAGCGAGTTCTTCGACTTCTTCAAGTCCGTCGGGCCGCTTGTGCCCGACGCCGGGCCCGGAAACTGATGCCGGGCTAGTCTTTCAACTGGCGGCAAGGGGACGTTTCATCCCTTTGCCGCCAGTGATTTTTAAAGCTTGCGATGACTGATTTTCTAACTGGGCTCGCCTTGGTTCTGGTCATTGAAGGCCTGTTTCTCGCCCTTTTTCCAACGCGCCTGCGCGAAATTCTGACCTTACTCGAGCGCTCACCCGCCGAAGCCCTGCGTATTGGCGGCCTCACGGCTGCGGCGATCGGCGTTTTGGGCGTTTGGCTGCTGCGCGGCTAAGGCCACCGCGGGGCGGAAGCTTTCTGCGCGCGTAAACTAAATTTTAGCCATAATTGGTAGATAATTTGTAACAGATAAGGACGTCTCAAGGCCGATAGATTTTGCGATCGCGGATGAGTCATAAACGATTCCGCGTCTTTTTCTCTCACAGCTTCTTGATGAAGCGTTCCCGCAGGCTTAAAGGGCTTTCCCTTGATCGCCCGGAAGAGAATAATAGATAGCAGATACTATGATGGGCGCGCGAACGTCGCTCTGGACTTTAAAGATGAGGTGATGCCGGTGACGCTCAGACATCGATCCCGATCCCGCAGTCTCGCAAAGGCCGAAGTGGCCACGCGGGACATTTATCAAAAGGCGGTCGCGGCCGTCGTCGTCACGGCCATGGCCGCAGTGATGCTCTGGTCTTTCAATGCCCAGGCCCGCAGCGCGCCGGAGAGTTTCGCCGACCTTGCCGAGAAGCTCCTGCCCTCGGTCGTGAATATCTCGGCCAGCCAGCGTGTCGTCAGCAATGGCGAGGCGGAGGAGGAAGGCCCCGCGCCGGGTCAGGATTTCGAAGAATTTTTCAAGGACTTCTTTGAACGGCGCGGCCGACCGCCGGAGCGGCGCCGCGGCGGTTCCCAGGGCTCGGGCTTCATCATCTCTGAAGATGGCTTCATCGTCACCAATCATCACGTGATCGAGGGCGCGGACGAAGTTTCGGTCCGCCTGCACGACGGCGTGACCCTCAAGGCCGAGGTGGTCGGTAGCGACGAAAAGACCGATCTGGCTCTGCTGAAGGTCAAAGCCGAAGACGATCTGGTCGCGGTCGACTGGGGTAACTCGGACGACACGCGCATCGGTGACTGGGTGGTTGCGATCGGCAACCCCTTCGGCCTGGGCGGCACAGTGACCGCGGGTATCGTTTCGGCGCGCCAGCGAGACATCAACGCCGGCCCTTATGATGACTTCATCCAGACCGACGCCGCGATCAACCGCGGTAACTCGGGTGGCCCGATGTTCAATCTCGACGGCGACGTTATCGGTGTGAACACGGCGATCTTCTCGCCTTCCGGCGGCTCCGTCGGTATCGGCTTTGCGATTCCCTCGACTCTCGCACGCAACATTGTCAATCAACTGCGTGATTTCGGTGAGGTGAAGCGTGGTTGGCTGGGCGTTCATATCCAGACCGTAACCGAGGAACTTGCGGAGGGTCTTCGCCTGAAGGATTCGAAGGGCGCTCTGGTGGCCTCGGTCACGGAAGGCGGCCCGGCGGAAATGGCCGGCATCCTCCAGGGTGACGTGATCCTGAAGTTTGATGGCCGTGTGGTGCCGGACATGCGCAAACTGCCCCGCATGGTCGCTGAGACTCCGATCGGTGAATCGGTCGATGTGGTTGTCTGGCGGCGCGGCGAAGAGAAGGTCATCAAGGTCGACCTGGGCCGCCTGGAAGACGGTCCGCAGGTTGCCGCTGTTCCTGAGCGTCAAACCCCGGCCGATGTGACCGGTGAGATTGAAGACCTGGGATTGATGCTGGGCCAGATCACGCCGGAGCTTCGCGGCCAGTTCGAGCTGGGCGACAAGACCGATGGCGTCGTGATCACGGACGTGGAGCAGAACAGCACCGCCGCCGAGAAGGGCCTGCGTGCTGGTGACGTGATTGTCGAGGTCGACCAGGAAGAAGTGGGAACGCCTGCCGAAGTCCGCCAGCGTGTGGAAAAAGCCAAGGACGAAGGCTATCGCGTGGTGACTCTGCTGGTCTATCGCCAGGGTGATTTCCAGTGGGTGGCCGTTCGCCTGAAAAAGGACGGATAGCCTCTGCCGGAAACGGCACTTTCTTAATGAGAAAGCGGTGACTTGATAAGGTCACCGCTTTTTTATTTTGATAAATATAGTCATTTATATAATTAAATTAGATATTATATAAATAAAAATAAGTATAAATTGCAATATAATCTTTAATTATATTCATAGTGTAAAATATATATAAAATTTTACGAAAAATTTTAAGATAAAAATAAAAAACTCATACATAAAGCTATGGTTTTTGAGATCTCATTCGTTGAATTTTGAATCGCATTTGACGAGACTGCGGCCACAAGTTTGACACAGGTCGTACCGCACCAGGAACGGAGCGGTTTCAGTCGAGGAGACGCCCCACATGACCGAAGATCTTTCCCAAGGCTTTGTCGACAGCAGTATTGACGCCGAAGAGACTTCGTCCCAGGAAACCGCCTACGCTGCAGAGGCTGCCGAGCTGATTGGTCAGGCTGCGCCGGCCGGAATCGTGGTTCAGCGCCCGGCGCCGGGTGCGACCCAGGAATATGGCAATCTCACCGCGGAGAGCTTTCTGCTCGACTTCGATCCTTCTGCGGCGCAGTTCCTGATTGAAGGCAACAACATCGTGCTGGGCTTCGACGACGATGGAGACAACGTCGTCGACAGCCGGATCGTCTTCCTCAACCTGGTCGAAGCCGCCCAGGGTGGTGATGCACCGGCATTCCAGATCGGCGAGGCGCAGATTCCGGTCGCCCAACTGCTGGCCCAGGCCGAGCAACTTGGCGGCAACGGACTTCCGGTCGAGACGGCGGCGGGGCCTGAGGCGACCAGCGGCGGCGGTTCGACCTATGGCGATAACTTCGGCGATATCCTGAATCTGCTGCTGGCGCAGGGTGTCATCGACGGCACTGCTTTGGCCTTTGGCGTGCCTGACCCGGATGTCGCTCTCGATCCGATCGATTTCGTCGAAGGCACGATCTCGATCAACTTCACGACCGTGACCACCGAGGTGGCTGAGGGCGATGTCGCCGGTGCCTTCGACGGCGGCTTCGAGGATTGGCAGGCCAACCAGCATCTGGGCGATGTGACTCAAAGCCCGATGCAGATGAACGTCGTCTTCAACCAGCCCGAAGGCGACGACGAAGTCCTGAATTTCATCACCATCTCGGATATTCCCGAGGGGGTTACGATCTTCATCGGCGATCCGACCAACCCGGCCAACGCGCAGAGCGGGCCGAGCGTTCAGGTCGATGCCGCGGACATCGACCAGATCTTCATCCTGCCGCCCGAACACAGCGATGCCGATATCCCGCTGACGGTGACGGCGAACATCACCGACCCGACCGACGGCATCACCGCGACGACGGCGCCGTTGACGGTCGTGGGTATCGTCGATGCCGCCGCGGACAAGCCGATCCTCTCGGTGCGCACCACAGCGCCCGAAAGCCTGGAGCGGGATGTCGACCCGCAGGAGCTGCGCGGTATGTCCCGCTACGAAGGCGAGGGCGACGATTACGATGACGACTATGACGACGACTATCCGGGCGATGAAGCCGGCCGGCCCGAGGAGGCGCTGGTCAGTCTTTCGGTGGCCGCGACCTTCCCGGATTTCGAGGACGGCTCCGAAAGCCACAGCATCGTCATTCGCGGTGTGCCCTCCGATTGGACGCTGGTCGAGAACGAGGCCTTCCCGGAAGGCTCCGTGACCCGTATCCCGGGGGAGAACGGCCTCGACAGCTACGTCTTTACGGTGACAGATGGATCTTTCGTGGAGACCGTGGTCTTCGATCCACAGGACTGGTCCTCGGAACGTCTGAGCGACGGCTCGCCGAATCCCTTGGGCGATGCCGGCATCACGGTCGAAGCCGTGGCCGAGGAAGTTGATCTCTCCGGCGGCGAGCTCACCGAACTGAACAATATCGCGGTGACGCGGGCCGAGATCCAGATCGCGATCAAAGAAGATGTGCCGGAAGCCGAGAACGCGGCTGTGGTCTACGACGAGACTGCCGGGGTCGATGATGATGCCGATGACGTGGCTGCGCTCGAGGAAGGCGTTGCCGCAGATCTCGAGGCGGCCTTTGGTGAGAGCTTCGAGGGCGAACTGCCCGAGGTTTACGGCCAGGCCACGACCAGGGTCACCTGGGAGATCTTCACCGACGGTGTCGTCGATGCCGAGACGGCCGAGCCCTCTCAGTATGCCCTGGCTTTCAGCTACGATGGCGAATCTTCCGGCCTCTTTACCGGTGGCAGTGAAAATCCGGAAGAGGTCTTCCTCTTCAGCGATGCCAACGATCCCACCATCGTCTGGGGCAGGACCGAGGACGGCGATCTGGTTTTCGCCGGACACCTGGATCCTGATCTGGCGGACGAATCCGCCGGCTTCACCTTCGTACAGTTTCAGCAGATCAATCATCCCGAAGCCGGCCTGGCCGAGGATGGCGACCACGACGAGAATGCGGTTCCGAACCTCGAGCTCACCTACAGCGTGACGGATGACGAGGGCGACCAGGATTCCGCCCAAATCACCGTGACGATCCAGGATGACGGGCCGAGCGCGGAAGCGTCCTCGACGAGCCTTGACGAGTCCGATGGTCTCCAGGGTGAGCTTCCCTTCACGCTGCCTGAAGACGCGCCGGAACCCTGGGGCGTCGCCAGCGGCGCCGTGTCCTTCAGCATCGGCAAGGACATCGTCGGCTCCGGGATTGCCTTGTCGGAGGCTCTGTCGGCCACCTATGTCGATCCGGAAAGCGAAGAGCTTGAATCGGTCGATGTGACCTCAGCCGGCGAAGCCGTGATCGCGACCCTGAGCGAGGACGGCTCGGAAATCCGCGGTGAGACGGCGGAAGGCGATCTGGTCTACCTGCTGCGCCTGGATCAGGAGACCGGCGACTACAGCTTTATCCAGTTCCGCCAGATCGACCACCCGGTGGGAGGCGACAGCGAGGCGGCGCAGGACGACACCCTGAATCTGCGCTTCAACTACAAAGTGACCGACGGTGATGGCGACTTCGTGGTCAACCAGATCACGGTCGCGCTGGATGATGACGGCCCCTCCGCCGAGACGGCGACGATCGTTCACGACGAGACGCCGGGCGTCGGTGTCGTGGATGGCGACCCGCAGGGCGCCGACGAAACAACGGCCGATCTGCCCGAAGATCTGGAACTGCCCGAGGGCGCCGAGATCTGGGGTCTGGCGCAGACGACTCTCAGCTTCGACTTCGGCAAGGACGAACTGGGCGGGCTGGTGCAGCTCACCGACGGCGAGGGTGGCCTGCACGACGGGACCGACAGCGGCCTGTCCGACACGGCGGGCGGTGAGAGCATTTATCTCTATGGTGACGGTACCACGGTCGAAGGCCGTATCGGTGGCGAGGACGGGGAGGTCGCCTTTACGATCCATCTGGACGGGGAGACGCTCTGGTTCGTCCAGCATGTGGCGATCGAGCATCCGAACAACGAGTCCTTCGATGAATCCGTTTTCCTGCAGAACCTCGCCTACACAGTGACCGATGGCGACCAGGATTCGGTCACCAAGGCCATCGCCATCGAGATCCAGGACGACGGTCCGAGCGCCAGCGACACGGTGGAGAACACGACGCTGTCCGAGCAGCGGCTGACGGACCGCAATCCCTTCAATGATTCCGCCCGCGGCACGCTCGACTTCGATGGTGGCAAGGACGGCGCCAGCGTCACGGACATCAGCTTTGCCAGCGCCAGCGATCCGGGCGGGGATTCCGATTTCGCCAGCAATCTGACCTCTGGCGGTGTGCCGGTGGTTTTCGCGGCGGCGGTTGATACCGGCACCTACCTCTATCTGACCGGCTCAGCCGCGGGGAACGATGTGATCGAGATCCGGGTTGAGAAGGCGACGGGCAACTATGTCGCCACGCTGATGGGGCCGATCGATCATCCGGATATCGGCGAGACCGGCTCCCTGGACAATCTCGATCTCTCCTTCAACTACACCGTGACCGATGGTGACGGCGACCAGGACTCGGCGCTTCTGACGGTGCGGGTCAGCGACGACGGGCCGGACGCGCGCTGGACTCTGGCACGCAGCCTTTCCGAATCCGATCTCGACAACAACGGCCAGGAGTCTGTCAGCGGCAACCTGCGCTATGACTTCGGCGCCGACGGTGCCGGCACGGTTACGGTGACTGATCTCGCCTGGGCCCACGACGTCGGCGGAGATGGGGATTTCGACGGTGTCTTGCGCGCCGGCGGCGAAGAGGTGGTCTTTGGCGCGGCTGTCGAGGACGGTCTGGGTAATATCGTGCTGACTGGTACCGCGCCGATCGGTGAGGGCGGCGCCTCGGTCGAGGTTATCTCCGTCACGGTCAACCAGACGACCGGTGCTTACAGAATTGATCTGCAGCAGGCCCTGGATCACCCCGATGCGGGCGAGACAGGCTTCCTGGATCAGTTGCTCCTGGCCTTCAACTACACCGTGACCGACGCCGATGGTGACAGCGACTCCAATCACTTGAAGGTTTTCGTGCGCGATGACGGGCCGGATGCACGCTGGACCGCTGCCGAAGAGCCGCTGAAGGAGAGCGATCTCGACGACAACGGCTACGAAAAGCTCGAAGGCCAGCTCAACATCGACTTCGGCGCTGACGGCCCGGGCTCGGCCTCCGTCGACGATCTGCGCTTCGTCGCCGATCGTGAAGGCGGCTTCCGCTTCCTGAACCTGACCTCCGGTGGCCACGCGGTCGTCTTCGCTGACGCCGTGGATGACGGCGAGGGCAACATCGTGCTGACCGGTTCTGCGCCCGTGGGTGCCGGTGGCGCCATCGTTCCCGTTCTGACGGTCACGGTCGAAAAGATGACGGGGGCCTACACGGTCGAACTGCAGCAGCCGGTGGATCATCCGGATGTGGATGAGACCGGCGCGCAGGATCCGATCCGGCTCTGGTTCGAATACAGCGTGACCGACGGCGATGGTGATAGCGACTGGAGCTGGCTGCAGATCGACATCCAGGACGACGGCCCCCGGGCCGGCAGCACCATTGCCGACGCCCCGCTGCGCGAAGGTGACTTCCATGATGATGGAGAAGATTCCGTACATGGAACTCTGAATTTCGACTTCGGTGCTGATGGACCCGGCAGTATCTCCAGCCTGAGCTTCGCCGGCGCCGAGGATCCTGAGAGCGATACGGATACCGCGCTGACGTCTGGTGGACTGCCCGTGGTCTTCGGGACGGCGGCCGTGGTGGACGGCCTGCTGGTCCTGAAGGGTGTGGCCGACGGTGAGGACGTCATCGAAATCAAGGTCGATCAGCAGACCGGTGAATACTGGGTCACGCTGCTCGGACCGGTCGATCATCCGGATGCCGGGCAGACCGGCGCGGCCGATCCGCTGGAACTGACCTTCGACTTCATCGTCCAGGACAGCGACAGCCCGGACTCGGCCAAAGGCAGCCTGACCGTCACCATCGAGGACGATGCGCCGGTGCTGGTCGATCCCTGCGAGCATGGCAATCTGATCGTCAACGGCAGCTTCGAGGAAGGTCACGGCCTGGGTAACCGGAACTGGAATACTTATGGCGAAGGCCGGATCCCCGGCTGGAACCCGGATCTGGAGGCCTCCAACGCCCCGATCGAGATCCAGAACGGCCGTCTCGGCGGCATCCGGGCCCAGGATGGCACCGCCAAGCTGGAGCTGGATTCCCACGCCCGCGGTCCCTTCACCGAATCCAACGCCCATGTCTATCAAGATGTGGATACCAATCCCGGCGAGACCTATGAACTAAGCTTCCACTATGCCCCGCGTCCGCGTGACGGCGGCAGCGGCAGCAGCGATGCCGAAGTCTGGTGGAACGGCGAAAAGGTCGCCACCCTGACCGATGAGACCCGTGGCTGGCGCGAGATCACCCTGAACGTCAAGGGCGGTGACGGCGATACCTCCCGCCTCGAGTTCCGCGCCGTGGGCAAGGAGAACACCCTCGGCGGCTACATCGATAATGTCTCGCTCTGCCCCTGTGCCTCGGTGGACGAGGACGATCTGCCGGACGGCACGGATGGCTCGAACCCGCTCGCCATCACTGCAGTGCTGGGCGTTGACTTCGGGGCCGACGGCGCCGGTTCGGTGATCGCGGCCGACGGTCCGGCCGGACTCACCTCCAACGGTGAACCGGTCACCTACAGCTACGACGCGGAGACTCAGACCCTGACTGCCACGGCCAACGGCGCGGTGGTCTTTACCGTGGTCTTTGACGCCGCTGGCGGCGAGTTTGGCGAGTTCACCTTCACCCTCGAAGACCAGCTTGATCATCCGATCAGTGGCGAGGATATTCTCGATCTGGGAATCTCCTTCACCGCGACCGATGGCGACGGCGACTACGTGGAGGGCACGGCCAACGTCAAGGTGGTCGATGACGTTCCCGTCGCTGAGGACAATGTTGACAGCGTCGAAGAAAACGGCGTGGCGACCGGCAATCTGATCACTGACGCTGGCCCGGACGGGGTCGATGCAGTCGGCGCCGATCAGAGCGGCGTGATCAGCAAGATCATCCATGACGGCGTGACCTACGAACTGAACGAAGACGGCACCGCGCTCAGCGTGTCCGGCGGTACGCCGGCGCCGGTCGAGAATGTCGACTACAGCTTCGACGGCACGACTCTGGTCATCAACGGTACGGAACTTGGCGGCACGCTCTCGGTGGTGCTGACCGGCCCCGATGCCGGCGACTACAGCTACCAGGCGGTGGACGTCGATCATCAGACCACGACCGCCTCGGCCGGTTTCGGCCTGGCCGAGAGTATCGGCAAGTCTGCGGCCGACTGGGTGGCCGAGTTCGAGGACAACGGCTTCAGCCTCAATGCTTCGCGCTGGAACCCGGATACGCAGAGCTACGACTCCGGCGTGGCGCTCAACACCAAGAACGTGTTGATCGAGGGCAGCGATCTCTACGGCGGCGTCGGCACTGCGGGCGACGGCAATAACAGTGACGTTGGCGAGACCTCCTATCGCGACGTAGCGGGCCTGCCCGACGGCGCCGCTTATGAGTACATCGATATTGGCCTGCCGGGCGCGACCGACTCGGCCAGCGTCACCATCGGCGCCTTCTTCAACGGCGTGCTCTATGATCACGGCAATGTGGAACAGCTCACGGTCGAGGTCTCCAGCGACGGCGAGACCTGGGTTATGGCAACCCTCGATCCGGTGCGCGGCGACTATGACGGCGTGGTCACGATCCATGTCTCCGGCGATGAGCCCTTCAACCAGATCCGCGTCACGCCGGTTCAGAGCGACAGCGGTTCGGGCCACACCAACAGCGACTTCCTGATCCTGGGTGTCAGCGCGCACGACTGTGAGATGCTGGTGACGGAGAGCTTCGATTACACTCTGCGTGACGCCGACGGCGATACCTCCGACGCGACACTGACCATCGGCGTCGAGCCGGGTGTGGCCGAGCCGAAGGTGGAGATCCAGGTCGACGCGGAAACCGGCGACATCACCATCAAGGAAGATACCACTGGCACGGTCGACTTCACGGCCGAGGCCGAGGGTGACGATGTCATCACCGAGGTCGAGATCAGCGGTCTGGATCCGAGCGCCAGCTACGACTTCAGCCAGATCGAACTGGATAACCCCGGGGCTTCGGTCGTGGTTTCCGAGGACGGCACCTCGGCCAAGGTCATCGGCCTGAACGCCGCCTCCGTCGCGACCAGCTTCGAGGTGACGGCGCCGGCTGACAGCGACGTTGACCTGGGCACCCTCACCGTCACGGCGACGGCCCGCGATGAAGGCCACTGTCATACTGGTGTCATGGCCAGCGCCAGTGACTCGGCGGCGGTGGTCGTCGATGCGGTGGCCGACCCGATCACCATCACCAGCTTTACGGTGAGCGATTCGGACGGCGATGAAGATCTGACCTTCGCGCCTGGTGAGACCGGCAGCCTGCGGATTGCGGCCACCTGGGGCGATGCGGCCGACGGTTCCGAGCGGCACAACGTCACTTTCGAGTTGCCGGAAGGTTTCGTCTTCACGGAACTGGCCGCGGGCGAGAGCAGTCTGACCCTCGAGGATGTGGCGCTGCCCTTCGATATGACGATCGGCATCAAGGCGGCACCGGATGCGGCTGAGGGCGCGGATCTGCTTTTCAAGGTGACGGTGGACGGCCAGGAACTGGCGACCCTGGATGGTGATAATGGCACCAGCGGTGTCGAGAGGGATCTCTCCGACAACAATGCCAGCGCCGAGGCGACCGCCGCGGCGACCATCGAAGGCCTGCCTGAGCCTGATCTGGTGGTGGGGAGCAACGATCCCGATGATCCGGATAGTGACACGCCGCACGAAGTGCCGTCCGACAATGAGCCGGGCGAGGGTGAGATCCTCGGCGGGCGCGGTGACGACATCCTGATTGGTGATGTGGGCGGCAGTGGCTCCGCCGAGGTGCCGGTCAACGTCTCCTTCGTGATCGATGTCTCGGACTCCATGAGTTTCGTCCGGGTGAACCTGCCCGACTATCAGACCTCGGGTCCGGATGCGGACGGCTATCTGCTGGAAGGTCTGCCACCTTTCTCCAGGGTTCAGTACGGCGACGACTTCAGCGACTCGGTGTTCGTGAACAGCTCCGGGAGAGCGGTCCTGAGCGACGAACAGATGGGAGACCTGATCATTCGTCTGCCGGATGGTTCACTCGACATCAACGAATCGAGCTTCAACGTCACGGTGCAGCCGCTGGTCTTTACCGATGATGGCGCGCGGCGTGTCGGTGAGCAGCGGACCGAGAACATCGATCCGACGGAGGCCGGCCTGGTCGAAGCCAAGGAAGCCTTTACCGCCCTGCAGGATTCCCTGCGCGGCCAGTTGGTCAATAACAACCTGACGACCTTCCAACTGGTGGCTTTCAACAGCGGTGTCGCGGTCAACCAGGTCTTTACCTATGACGAGGCGGACGACCGCTTCGAGAACGATTCCGGCCAGTCTCTGGAGAGCGTGATCGCAGGTCTGGGCGCCTCCGGCGGCACCCAGTTCGAAGGGCCGATTCAGGCCGTTGAGGATTTCCTCAATGACGGCGATCGTCACGATGGAGCCATCAACAAGGTCTACTTCCTGAGCGATGGCGAGGATAATGACGGTTACGATGCGTCGGTGGATTTCGAAGGGATCGATGTCAGTGTTCACGTCTTCGGTCTTGGTACGGAAATCGTGCCGGAACAGCTTGCCGCAGTCGCTGATGAAGGTAATGCCGACTCCTCAGTTGTCATCGTCGAGGATGAGGACGATCTTTCGACCCTGCTCGGGGAGCAGACCCTGACGATCCTGACCGAGGTCGGCGAAGACGAGATCAGCGGGGGTGAAGGCAATGACCTGATCTTCGGTGATGTCATCAACACCGACTGGATGCTGGCACCGGTCGAGGAGGGCGGTCTGGGAGCCAGCGGCGAAGCGGGCGGCGGTTATCAGACCCTGGTCGACCACCTCACGACGACGCTGGGGCATGCGCCGAGTAAGCTCGAGGTCATGACCTTCATCCAGGACAACCAGACGCGCTTCATTGAAGAAGCCGCCAACGATACCCGCGGCGAAGCCGACCTGATCGACGGCGGTGCGGGTGACGACATCCTGCTGGGGCAGGGCGGTGCCGATATCCTGATCGCCGGTGAGGGAGACGATGCCCTCTACGGCGGAGCGGACGGTGACACCTTCGTCTTCAACCTGGGTACCGACGAGGGCACCAACACCATCTTCGACTTCTCCGCCGACAGTGGCGACCGCCTGTCCTTCGAGGACGTGGTCGACGGCGGCGATGCAGATGAGGAGATCAGCATTGAAGATGCCGTGGCCTCCTTCAGCAAGACCGACAATACGGTCACGCTGGAACTGCAAAGCGGGACCACGGTGGTGTTCCAGGATCTCGACAACGCGATCAACAGCCTGGAAGACCTTGATACCAATGCCCTGATCAACGGCGTGTAGAAACGGGGGCGCGAAGCCCCTTACGAAAAAAAGAGAAAACCGGCCGGGAAGCCCTCGGCCGGTTTTTTTGACCACCGCTTCCGCAGGGATCAATCGAGTTTGAGGACCAGTTCCCCGAGTAAAGAAATGCTCGGCTTTGCTGGCCCGGTCAGGTTTGCGTCCTTGAGAAAAGCCTGAATGGCGTTGCGCCGGCTGGAGCGGGAGAAGCGCTTGTTGCCGCCCCGCAGATAGCCCAGCTCCTTGAGCAGCAGGTCGATCGTCATGACCGGGGTTTTCTCCGCCTTGCGGTTCACGCGCGGCGGTTTGCTGGCGCGCCAGATGTTGCCGGCAGGGCGCAGGATACGCGCTGCGCGGGCCGAGCCGACATCCGGATGGAAAACAGATACGGACAGAGCGCCGGCGATCTCCCGCTTGCCGTCCGACGCGCCGATCACATGCACGCCGGTGGCAAAGATCTCGCCATCGGTGAAGACCAGCAGCGGCGAACCGGAATCGCCCTGCATAATGCTGCAGCGGTGGGCGATGCCGACGCCGTTCTTGAAGTATCCGGCGATTTCACATCCGAAGCCGGCCTTGAGGCGGTGGGGGGCGTCGCCACGATAGCCTGCGTGAAGCAGGGTGGCATCGCCCGCAGCCAGTTCCTTGAGCAGGGCGTTGTCGAGGCGCCGCAGCGCAAGCCAGCCGGCTTCCTTGCCCAGGGGTTTCGCAAGTTCCAGCAACGCCCAGTCGGTCACCGTGTTCTTCACCGAAGCGTCCGAGGTCTTCTGGTACTTCTGGGACTGCTTGTAGGCCTTGACCGGGGAGGTGATTTTACGCTGCTGGTTTTGATAGCCGGCGGTAAAGCGGACCTCGGAGGATTTGATCCATCTGTTGCGTGCCTTGTCATAGAGACAGTGGGCGGCGGTGAGGACGTGCTTCTGGCTGATCAGGAATCCCGAGCAGTGGCCGATCGAGGTTTCGATCTTGCCGATCGCGCTCCAGGGGTACTCCATGGCATTGACGGTGACCCGGTCCGGAATGGCCGAGGCCGCAGGGCCTGCCAGGCCGGCCACCAGCAAGGCGCTGGAGGTCGCCAGCGCTGTCGACAGAGGGGCGAGGCGCTTTTTTCGCGAACCGGCGGGAACGCCAAGGCGATGAGGAAATCGTTTCGTCATGAAGGCAGGTTAAGGCGAATTCTTGAGCCAAGCTTTAACACCCAGGGTTAACGGCGAAGATTGGCTTCGGAAGATGGTTAATTCTCTATTGATCTCCGGGCATTCGCTCTGCGCAGAAGTTGTTCCAGTAGCTGGAGAGAGGCCTTTCCATCCCCGGTCAGTTTTTGATCCCTCTGAAACTTCTTTATCGCTGCCGACCGCTCCTCGTCATGCGCGGCGGCCGCCGCGGGCAAAAAACCTGATTGGTGCAGAAGGCTGTCGATGGCTGTTAGGGGCAGCGGTTTTATCTCACGTTCTCTCGATGGATCCGTCGTGGGTTTTTGCGGTCGCCGCCCGGGGCCCCAGTGCGTCTCGAGGGCGGCGGCCAGCTTTCGCGTCGCGGGTCCGGTTGCCTCCGGGTGGAACGCGTCGAGCGCCAGTACGCCAGCGATCACTTTCTGGTCCAGGCGCGCCTGGACAACGTGAATGCCGATTGCGGATATCCGGCCGCGGTCCAGCACCAGAAGCGGCGAGCCGGAGTCGCCTTTATCGACCGGGCAGTCATGTGCGACGCCGGCGTTCTTTGCGAAGCGGCCGAGCAGTTGGCAGCCGAAGGTTGCGGTGACCACATGGGATCGGCGGCGTTGATATCCGGCCTGCAGCATGACCGCCTCCCCGTCTTCAATACGGTCCTGAAGCTCACCTTTGAGAACGCGAAGGCCATACCATCCGGTCTGCCGGCCCAATGGCTTCCGCAGCTTCACGATGGCCCAGTCAGTCGCAGCGTTTTCCGGCGTCGCTTCCTGCCCGGGGCGAAAGTCTTCCGAGACTTCGTAGCTCTCAACCGGCGAATGGAGGCTGTAGTTCTCACGCTGATAGGCCCCGATGAAATGCAGTTCGCCGGGACCGCGCCAACGGCCGGTCACGCTATTGTAGAGACAGTGCGCGGCCGTCAGCAGCTTGTCCTCGCCGATCAGGAAGCCTGTACAGTGTCCGCGCCCGCCGGCGTTCAGGCGGCCGATCGGGCTCCAGGGATAAGCGCGGGCATTGACCTCGAGCCGCGATCCGTTGCCATCGTCGAGCTGAGTCTGCGCGGCGGTCTGAGGGGCAGGGGCAGCCAGAAGACAGGCGAAGAAAAGGCCGGTGACGTGGCGCTGCTTTGGCACTTTCCGCTTACTCTTCGTTGGCCGGCAGGCCGGCCATGAGTTTCTCGCCGGCGACGCTGCCGACGACGTCCCGCAAGGCCTCGACAATCCTGGCGGCGTAGCGTTCCTGGTTTTCGCCAAGGATATCCAGGGCCTCCTGGTTGGACAGACCCGCACGGTAGGACCGCGGTTCGACACGGGCGGCGAAGACATCGCAGACGCCGAGGACCTGCGCGGTCAGCAGAATGCCGTCCCCTTTCAGACCGGCGGGATAACCGCCGCCGTCCAGGCGTTCGTGCATCTGGTAGATGGTGGGCAGGACCGGCAGCTCGAAGTCGATGTCGCGCAGCATGTCGGACGCGTGATCGAGATGCTTGCGGATTTCGGCGATCTCCGAGGCATCAAGGCGGCCCGGCTTGTTCAGGAGCTTCCGCGATATCGCCAGTTTGCCGAGCTGCGAGAGGTTGGCCGCGATCTCCAGTGTTGAAACCTCTTCGGCGCGAAGCTGCAGGCGCTTCGCCACCGCGACGGCGAGGTTGGCCACGCGGCGGGAATGGCCGGCGAGATAGGGGTCGCGCAGTTCGATTGCGCGGACCAGGGCCGTGACCGTCTGACGGACGGCCCGGTCGCGTTTCGCCTGTTCCTCCATCAGTTCGGTCACATCACGAACCACGGAGATCACGCCCTGAGACTGATTCTGTTCATCGAAAAACGGCAGTTTCGAGAATTGCAGATGCCGCTTCTGGCCTTCCAGATAGACTTCTTCATTGAAGGTCGATGAACCGCCCGTCTCCAGCACCCGCCGGTCGGCCAGAGCCAGGCGTTCCGAGGTTCCCTGGCCGAAGAGGGCGGTATCATCCAAGCCGACGATTTCCGCGGGGCTGCGCCCGACGGCTTTCGCAAAGGCGTCGTTCGCGTAGCGGTAACTGCCGTCTTCCGATTTCAGGCCGATGTGCTCTGCGATACTGCCATTGATGCTGTCCAGAAAGCGCTTTTGGGTCTGAATCCGGGCGGCGAGCTGCCGGAACTGTTCCGCCATCATGCGGTTGTGGCTGCTGCGCAACTGTGCCCAGACCGCGCCGAAGACTGCGACAATCGTGAAAACCACCAGCGCCATGGCGATTATCACCGTGACGCGGTAGCTGTTCAGATCAGCGTGCGCGGTGTCCTTATCCATTTCCAGGACCGCCCAGAAGTCGGCGCCGACGATGGGAAGTGCCCGTGTGTAGACTTCCTGATCGCCGCCGAGAGATGGACCGGCGGTAAAAGGCAGGTCCGCGCTGCCGGGAATGGCGTCACCATCGCCGAGCGCACGGATTTCCGGCGTACGGGTCGGCAGCAGTTCGATCAGGCCGCCGCTTGTCCTGTGTACGAGGCGCAGTTGCTCGCCCTCAGGCGCCAGGGGGCGCGGTTCCAGGCTCTCGGCCAGCTTGACGGCGACCGGGGCCGTCACAACCAGCACGGCGACCGGGGCCGCCTGCTCCGTCTGTGAGGCTGCGGGCAGGATGGGAATGTAGATGTCCATGACCAGGCCGGCGGCGGCAACCCGCGGCGCCCCAAACTGCCGCTTCCCTGAGGTCAGGACCTCCAAGGCCGTGGCCGACTGCAGCGATCCGAGCGGAGCGGCACCACCACTCGCGACGTAGGCGACGCCCGTCTTTCCGACGAGATAACCGGCAATGAAATCGGCTGAGATCGCGAAGTCGGTTAGAACGCGCTCCATGTAAGGGAGCTGCTCCAGCAGCGCGATCCCGAGCCCGGAGTCTGTGTCCGATGCTTCCGGTGTCATCTTGTCGATCGTCCCGCCGGCGGCATCCACATCACTGGCAAAGAGGCGGAAGAGTTCGCTCTCCACCAGCCGGTCGGCGAGCCGTGCGGTGCCCTCCAGCCAGGTCGCGATGACCTCGGCGCGCGCTTCGACGGTGATGCGCATACGTTCCTGGAGATCTGTGATGACCTGATCCTTCTTCGACTCGATCGTGATCCAGGGGATCAGGACAGCGATGACCACGATCGCGGCGAGACCGATCAAAGCCGGCTTCGGCAAAGCGTCGCGTGACGGCGAAGCGGAGGAGTCCAGATCGCTTGTGGCCGGATCTCGCACATCCGGCTCGATCGTGAGCGGTCCCGTTTCGGTCATTGGCTTGCTGTTGGACATCTGCTTGGTCTCTTGTGGTCAGTTTTACGGCTGCACGAAATGCGCCCAGCGGGTGGTTTCATTCATCGAGTATTGCGGCAGGTAATGCTTGTACTTTGAGTGTGACAAAATGACGTTGGAAAGGCTATCCAGCACCAGGATGTCGTTCTTTTCATAGATGGCCAGAACCGCATGCCCGATGTTGCGGATCCGGTCCATCACGATGACGACGCGCATCTCCTCCTGCCGGAAACCCAGCTCTTTGAGCGCGAAGTACTTGGCGATCGAAAAGTCCTCACAGTCGCCGGAGCGGGTCATGAACTCCACCGGGCTCGCCCAGTATTCATTGACGCCGAAAACCTCGTGATCGAGCTTGTAGGGCCAGCGGTTGAAGTAGCGGTTGACCTTGTTCAGGGTCTCCATGCGGCCAAGGCCCTGGGCGGCCAGGATGATCTCCCGCCAGGATTTCTGGACCTCGCTGGCGCAATTGGCGGGGTTGCTGGTGCAGGCCCTAAAGGCCTTCTGCTCCTGCTTCACCTGTTCGAGGACCCGGCGCCACTGCGGCAGCGCTTTGAAGGACTTCGATTTGAATTCGATGGTTCGGAAAATCCCGGGCGAGGCGGTCTTGAGCGAATTGGTCAGATCAAGCAGGGTCGCTGCCCGTCCGGACAGGGGCGCGGCCGGCAGCGCGACGGCCAGCGCCGCGATCCCCGTGAAAAACCTTCGCCGATGCACCTGAAGTGAATCCCGTCCATGAGTCCCGGCCCGAGAACGGCAGGGCCTAAGTTGCGGGAGTCTTTCAGATATTGGTTAATAGGCTTTGAAGATTTGGGGTTAAGCGGCATCAAGCTTTGTTGATGGAACCAAACCGAGTGGCGCCCGTTTGGCGGGCCCGACATGTCGGTTTGCTTACCGCTCCCGCAGCGCCTGATCGCGGGCCTTGAGGATCGGTTTGAGCAGATAATCCAGAACCGTCTTCTTGCCGGTCAGGATCTCCACCGTCGAGGTCATGCCCGGGATGATCGGCAGGTCGGCGCCGTTGCGCTGCAGGGTGGTTTTGTCGGTTCGGAGATAGACCCGATAGAAGCTTTCTCCCTGGTCGTCCTTGATGGTACCGGCGGAGATGGTCTCAAGCTGTGCCTGCAGGCCGCCTTAGATGGAAAAGTCATAGGCGGTGACCTTGATGGTGGCCTCTTGTCCAGGCCGCAGGAAAGCGATGTCCGAGGGCCGGATCTGGGCTTCGATCAGCAGTGTGTCGTCGAGCGGTACGATCTCGATGATGTCTTCGCCGGGACGGATCACGCCGCCAACCGTATTGTGTTTCACTTCCTTGATGGTGCCGCGCACCGGTGAGCGTACCTCGGTCCGGGTGACGAGGTCCTCGCCGGCGGTCAGGGATTCGCTGATGGAATTGGCTTCAGTACGCACCCGGCTCAATTCGTTAGTCATCTCGGCTTTCGTCGAGAGCACCAGTTCGTCGATGCGCTGCTGGGCTTCGAGAACTGCCGTGTCCAGGCGCGGCATGCTCAGGCGAATGGTTTTGAGTTCGCCTTCCAGATCGGAGATCTGCCGGTCGATCCGGATGAGATCGAGACGCGGACTGATCCCTCTTTTCACCAGCGGCGCGGTGATGCCGCGTTCCTCCTGAGCCAGTTTCAGGCTGCGCCGGAGCTGTTGGCTGCGGCTCTTGGATTCCGCAATTTCCTGTTCGCGCTGGGACTTCTGGGCCTGCAGAACGGCGATCTGCGCGGTCTGCTGGCGCTTGCGGTTGTCGTAGAGCAGGCGCTGGGTCGCCACCTCGTCGGCGGCGTTCTCTAGAACGTCCTCCGGAAACTTAATCGGCCGGTCTTCCAGCTCGGCCTCCAGGCGTGCCGCCGTGGCCCGCAGGGCGTAGTACTGGCCGCGGGTGTCGCGGAAGGTCGCGCGCGCCGCCGTATTGTCGATCCGGACCAGGATGTCGCCGGGCTCCACGATGTCGCCTTCGCGCACCCTGATGTCCGCCAGGATGCCGCCTTCCAGGTTCTGGATGATCTGGGTCTTGCTGGAGGGTACGACGGTGCCTTCGCCGCGGGTGACTTCATCCAGGACCGCATGATTGGCCCAGATGCCGAAGACCAGGAAGAAGAGGAAAGAGGTGAGCGTCAGGATGTAGGCGAAGGTGCGTCCGCGCCGGCGTGCGGCCGCATGGACGTCGGGCATGAAGAAGAGATCTTCATCTTTATAGGAACCGGAACTCGACATGCCTGCTACTTCCTCTAGGTGTTCACCGACTTCGCAGGTCGGAAACCCACTTTCATTAAGCTAATTGGCGCCCGCGCGGATGCGGCCCTGCTTCAGGGCCTCCAGAACCTCTTCCTTCTTGCCGTCGGCCACGATCTTGCCGTTGTCCAGGATGATCAGGCGGTCGACCAGGCTCAGCAGCGAACTGCGATGGGTCACCAGCAGCAGGGTCTTGCCGGTCAGCGCTTTGCCCAGGCGGTTCTTGAACATGGCCTCGGTCGAGTTGTCCATGCCGCTGGTCGGCTCGTCCATCAGGATGATCGGCGGGTCGAGCAGCAGGGAGCGGGCGATGACCACCGCCTGCCGCTGGCCGCCCGACAGCGCCATGCCGCGCTCGCCGACCTGCAGGTCGAAACCGTGCGGATGGGTGCGCAGGAAGTCCGTGACGCCGGCCACCGACGCGGCGCGCAGGATGGTCGGGTCGTCCACGTGCGGCGCGCCGAAGGCGATGTTCTCGCGGACCGAGCCGAAGAAGAGGTAGTTGTCCTGTGAGACGTAACCGATGTTACGGCGCAGGTCAGCCGGATCGATCTGGCGGGAATCGGTACCGTCCATCAGCACCGAGCCCTCGGTCGGCTCGTAGAGGCCGAGCAGCAGGCGCGCGATGGTGCTCTTGCCAGAGCCGATCCGTCCCAGGATGCCGATCTTCTCGCCCGGCTTGACCTTGAAGCTGACGTTGTCCAGCGCCAGGGGTTCCTGGTTCGGGTAGTTGAAGTTGATCTTCTTGAACTCGATCTCGCCGCTGAGCCGGGGGCGGTGCAGGAAGGTCTTGTCCTGATCGCGCTCGACAGGCGTCTTCATCAGGGTGTCGAGAGCCTTGAGCGCGACCCGCGACTGCTGCAGGCGGGTCAGCATGCCGGCGATGGCGCCCAGCGGGGCGAGGGCCCGGCCGGTCAGCATGGTGGAGGCCACCAATGCGCCCATGGTGATCAGGCCTTCGGAAATCAGATGCACGCCGTAGATCACCACGATGACCGTCACCAGTTGAATGGTCACCTGGGCAAAGGTGGTGGCGATGCCGGAGAGGAAGCGGGCCTTGCCGGAAGATTCGGCGGTCAGGCCGACGAAACGTTCCCAGGAACGCTGCACGCGGCCTTCGGCTGCGGTCGCCTTGATGGTCTCCAGACCGTCGATGGTCTCGACCAGCAGGGCGTGCTTCTGGCTCGACTCCCGGTGTGTCTTTTCTATGACTTTTCGAAGGGGAAACTGCAGGCAAACCCCGACGAAGATCACGATCGGGACGGCGATCAGCGGGACCAGAGCGATGGGTCCCGAGACCAGGAAGATCACCCCGAGGAACAGGAAGATGAAGGGCAGGTCGACGAAGGCGACCAGGGTGCCGGAGGTGAAGAACTCCCGCAGACTCTCGAATTCGCGCAGGTTATTCGCCATGGCGCCGGTCGAAGGCGGCTTGCTCGAGAGCTTCATGGACATGAGCTGTTCGAGCAGCCGGCTGGCAATGATCACGTCCGCGTTCTTGCCGGCGATATCCACGAAATAGGTGCGCATGTTGCGCATCACGAACTCGAAGAGAAAGACCGTACAAACGCCCAGCGCCAGAACCCAAAGAGTTTCAATGGCATTGTTGGGCACGACCCGGTCGTAGACGTTCATGATGAACAGCGGACTCGCGATCGCGAAGCAGTTGATCATGATCGAGGCCAGCGCTACGTGGCTGTAGATCGGCCAGAACTTGGCGAGTGTTCCCCAGAACCAGGCGGTCGGTTGCTTCAGCCGGATGTCCGAGGCGCGGTCGTCGAACTTGAACTCCGGCCGCGCGAAGATGGCGTAGCCGAGATACTCCTCTTCCAGCTCCTCGATATCGATGGTCTTGGTGCCGCCGCCACCTTCCGGCACCATGATCTCAGCCGTCTTGCGGGCTTTGACCTGGGTGAGGACGCAGGCGCCGCTGCCTTTGAGCAGCAGGATGCAGGGGAGTGTGACCTGCTGAATCGCTTTGAGCTTTGGCCGGCGCACGACCCGCGCCGTGAGTCCGGCCCGTTCGGCGGCTCGCACGGCCAGTTCCGGGGTGAAGCGCTGCTCCGCATGGGGCAGGCCCGCCTTCAGGGCTTCCGCGGAAATCGGACGTTGCAGCAGGGTCGCGAGGATCGTCACGCACTGAACCAGCGGATCCTCGAAGTCGACCATGGAGGGCGCGACATGCCACTCGGACTTGGGCGCTTCCAGCAGGTCTTCCGTATGAAGCGCCTCGGCTTTCCTGGAACCGGATTCGGCCGCGGACGGGTCCGGCGGGCTGGCGGGCGCGCCCTGAGGAGACTCACTTTTCTGCTCTAGCGGGGATGCGGAAGCCGTCCCTGCGCCGACGCTGTAATCGCGTGGTGCCATCGTGCTCTTGTGGTCTCCTGCAGTCATTGCGACCGGGCTGATACCGCAGCCGGGATGTCCCTGGCTGACAGACTTGCCGCCGGCGCTTTGGAATTTTGGCGGCAATCATCCATCACTAGGTGCTTCCCATTGGTTAATGCCTGTCAAATCATCGCATTGAATCTACACATTATGGTTAATGCGCTGTGAAAGAACACGAAAAATAAGCGATGTTCGTAACGGACCCCCAAGGCGGGTACGGCGGCAGCCTGGGAACTGCCGCCGTCTTGGCAAAAGGGCGTCGGCTGCCTGCGTCAGGTCAGACCCAGCCGTTCCCTGGCGAGCGTCGTCACGGCGCCATAGTCGGTCTTACCGCTGCCGAGCAGGGGAACTTCGGCGATCTGATGCAGCAGCTTGGGCAATTGGATCTCGGCCCAGCCGCGGGATTTGCCGTGGCTCTGAAGCTCTTCGGGCCGCGGATCTTCCCGGGTCGTCAAGAGCATGATCTGTTCGCCCTTCTTCGGGTCGGGCAGGGCGGCGGCGACATGCTGTTCGTCGGGCCAGAGTTCGGCCGCGAGAGCCTCGACGGCGGTCAGGCTGACCATTTCGCCGCCGATCTTGGCGAAGCGTTTTGCGCGGCCACGGATCGTCACGTATCGCTGCTCATCCAGTTTGCAGATGTCGCCGGTGTCGTACCAGCCCGTCTCCAGCGGCTGCAGGACGGCCGGTTTATCCGCCTTCAGATAGCCGCGCATGACGTTGGGGCCGCGAACGAACAGGCGCCCGACGTCCGGCTCGTCCAGACCCGGCACCGCTTCCAGCCGTGCGTCGATACCGGGCAGCAGGCGTCCGACCGTACCGCTCTTGAAGTGCATCGGTGTATTGACGGCCAGGACCGGCGCACACTCCGTCGCCCCATAGCCTTCGAAGATCCGCAGCCCGAAGCGTTCGGACCAGATGCGGCGGGTCTCGTCCTTCACGCGCTCCGCGCCGGCGAAGACATAGCGCAGCGAGTAGAAATCGTAGCTGTCCGCCTTGGCATAGGCCTGCAGGAAGGTATCGGTCGCGAAGAGGATCGTCGCATTGCTGTGGTAGATCATCTCCGGGATCACCTTGAAGTGCAGAGGCGAGGGATAGAGAAAGCTCGGCACGCCCGAGAGCAGCGGCAGGATCAGGCCGCCGGTCAGGCCGAAGGAGTGAAACAGCGGCAGCGGATTGAAGACCTTGTCGACCGGATTGAAGTCCAGCACCGAGGCCACCTGCCGGCAGTTGGAGACGATGTTGCGGTGGCTGAGGGCGACCCCTTTCGGCAGGCCTTCGGAGCCCGAGGTGAAGAGGATCACCGCCGTATCGTCGGGGTCGACTCCGCGCCGGTGGTGCAGTGCCGCTGCGAAGGGTGTTTTTAACAGGGCGGCGAGCCGGTCGAGGGTCGAGACCTTGTCCCGGATGTCCTCGAGATAGATCAGTTCCACCACCTCGGCGAGGGCCTCTTCCAGGGCCGACAGCTTCGCCAGTTCGATAAAGCGACGGGAGGTGACAACCTGCTTGATGTCGGCGGCTTTGATGGCCGCCTTGATCGAGGCCGGACCGACAGTGAAGTTCAGCATGGCCGGAATCCGCCCGACGGCCGACAGACCCAGTAGGGTCACCACGCTGCCCACCGTATTGGGCAGCAGCAGCCCGACCGGGATCTCCGGGGCCGTGCGCTTCTCGAGAGCGCGTCCGAGCGCAAGGCTCGCGGTCAGAAGGCGGTCATAGGTGAAGGGCTTCTGCTCCACGTCCCGCAGGATCTCGCTCTTGCGGCCATGCGCATGCCGGGCGTCGAGGAAGGCTTCGAACAGAGTCTGAGGCGCGTCGGAGGTCTGGAACATCATGCCAGACATCACGTCATAGAGCTTCTGGGCGATGTTCTTGCGGCGCATCCGGCCTGACAGGCCTTCGTCGCCATGGAACTCCCGCGGCTCCAGCACCGTGACGGTGATCTGCGGAAACCAGCGCTGGCGCAGCTTGCCCTTCAGATAGGTGAAGCGGCTGTGCTGGACGCCGTCCAGGCGGATCGGGACGATGGGCGCATTCGCCTTGTCCGCGATCATGCCCGGTCCCTCGTAGATCTTCATCAGGGCGCCGGTCTGGGTCAGGCGACCTTCGGGGAAGATCACGCAGCGTTTGCCCTTGGCCACTTCCTTGATCAGGGATTTGGTCGCCATGGGATTGGTCGGGTCCATGGGAAAGGCTTCGACCAGCGAAAGGAAGAGTCGGACCCACCACTTCCTGGCCTGTTCGGTGTCGACGGCGAAAACCAGTTGCCCCGGCAGGAAAGCCGCCAGCAACAGGCCGTCCAGATAGGAGACGTGGTTGGCGACGATCACCGCCTTGTCGCCGACCTTCTGCAGGTTCTCGACATCGCGGAGCCGGACCTTGAAGAGCAGGCGCAGGATCGTGGCCGCGGTGGTCTTGAAGAGCTCCTGCGGCAGGAGCTTGCAGACGTAGACGGCGGCGGCGACGCTGCCGATCGCAATCACCACGAAGATCTCGAGGACCGTCGCGCCGGCGGCAAAGGCGGCTGCCGTGAGGCCAGCGGCCACCACGATGAAGAGTGCGTTGAGGATGTTGTTGGCCGCGATGTTGCGCGAGCGGTGTTCATCGCTGGAACTGGCCTGCAGGATCGTATAAAGCGGCACGATGAAGAGACCGCCGAACAGGGCCAGCAGAAGCAGGTCGGCGAGCAAACGCCAGTTCTGCCAGTCGCGCAGGAAGCTCTCGGCCGTATAGGTTTCGAGCGGCGCTGTGATCGTACTGGCGGCGAAGGCCAGATCCAGCGAAAAGACCGCCATGCCGAGCGCCCCGAAAGGTACGTATTTGGCGCTGACCTCACCTTTCAACAGCTTGCTGCAGAGCAGCGACCCGGCGGCAATGCCGATGGTGAAGGTGGCAAGCAGCAGCGTGACGACCGTTTTGTCCCCGCCGATGATGTCCCTTGTGAAGCCGAGAAACTGCGTCAGGTAGGTCGCACCGACGGCCCAGAACCAGGAAATGCCGATGATCGAGAGGAAGACCGGACGGTTCTCGGCGGCGTGGCGCAGGACCGCGAAGGTCTGGCTAAAGGGAAGCCATTTCCCCTTGGCTGTACCTTGCGAGGCTGTCGCTGGATCGGGCGCGACAGGCAGGGACGTCGGGGGGATGGACCAACTGGCCGCCAGTCCCAGCCCGGCGCAGATCAGGAGCGCGGCGCTGACCAGGGTCCGGCCTGCCTCACCCTCGATGAGAAGTCCGCCGGCGATGGTGCCTGCCAGAATTGCCAGAAAGGTGCCGGCCTCGACCAGGGCGTTGGCGTTCAAGAGCTCATCCGGTTTCACGAGTTCCGGCAGCGTTGAGTACTTCACCGGTCCGAAGAAGGCGGACTGGGTCCCCATCAGGAACAAGGTGCCCAGCAGAATCGTGATGTTGTCAGTGAAGAACCCGTAGGTCGCCAGCGCCATGATGGGGATCTCGGCTGACTTGACCAACCGCATGAGGTTGGTCTTTCGCATGCGATCCGCGACCTTGCCGGCCATGGCGGAGAACAGGAAGTAGGGCAGGATGAAAAGACCGGTCGCGACATTGACCAGAATCTGGCCTTGTCCGTTGGCGCCCTCCGCCAGTTGAAAGATAATCAGGAAGGCGGCGGCATTCTTAAAGAGATTGTCATTTAACGCGCCCAGAAACTGGGTCACGAAATAGGGCAAAAAGCGTTTGCTGCGTAAAAGAGGCATCGGGCCGTTCGGCATAATCGGCTCCTGTGAAAAAGACTTCAGAAAGAATGGTGCGATTGACCGGAGGTCTGGCGCTGGTCAGGGATTGTTGCTTTGTGCACCGCATCCCAGGCAGGCGAGAGCGGTTTCGACCAGGTTGTCTGCAATCGAAGACATGGAGGTCTCCAGGCGGCCGTAAATCATGAAAACCGCGGGCTGGGTGGCCAGCCCCAGAACGAAGGCGGTCATGAGATCCGGATCGGATCCCTTGAAGACTCCCTTTTTCATGCCTTCGCAGATAATTCCGTAGAGCACGGAAACGGGTGTCTTCTCGCCCTCGCCGCCGTAGGGGAGGGCCTGATGCTGAGTCAGAAGCAGGAAACGAAAGCGTGCGGGCTCTTCATCATGCAGGCGGCAGATGTCCCGCAGGATGGCGGCGAGCTTGTCCCGCGGGTCCTCGAATTGCCGCGCCAGGCCGTCGCAGCGTTCCGCAAGACCACTGTAGTGCTTGTCGAACAGGGACTTGACCATGGCCTCTTTACTCGGGAAATGCCGGTAGAGACTGCCCTCGGCGACGCCTGCGCTGGTCGCGAGATCGCGGGTCGAGGTTTCCTGAATACCCTGCTCGGCGAAAAGGCGGATGGCTGCCGCTTCGATTTTCGCCCGGGTCTCTTCCGATCGCCTGTTCATATTTTCCTCAAAATGAGTGAGCGCTCACTCTCATTTGGGGAGCCTGGAACGACTGTCAAGACCGGATGAACAGGCTTCGCGGTTGGGCTCGGTCCGGATAGGATCTTTTTCTTGCGTCAAGAATTGATTAACCCACAATTGATAATGATCGAAGCCTGTTTGTTGTGATTGTCCTTTTCATGAAAAATACTCTCTTATTGGTTGTTTGATTTTCTGTGCACTCTACGACTCCTGGTCGCGGCATTCGTCGCACAGCGAGCCTGCTCAGAGCTTCAAGACATTGACAGTTCGGGAATATTAACTGTAAAAGGCTGATCAAAATCTGTGCGTCGGTTTCTGGCGGTCGAGTCTCTTGTGGGTGGTGTTCCTGCCGTGTTCGCAGAGGTTGAGACAGTTCCGGCCGGTGGTTATTGACGTGATACTGTAGGGGAAATCTTAAATGCGCCGCTCAAAAGGTGTTCTTGGCCACAACCTTAAGGCTGTTTTGCTGGCGGGTGTGGTTCTGCTTCCGTTTGTTTCCAGTGCGCAGGCGATTTCCCTGAAGGATGCGGTGGCCAACGCCCTTTCGACCAACCCGGATATCGGGATTGTCGCAAGCAACCGCGAGGCGGTGGATCAGGAACTCAGGCAGGCGCGTGGCCTCTATCTGCCGCAGATCGACGTCGCGGCGGGTTTCGGTGTTGAGAACCTGAACAACCGGACCTCCAGGCTCGGCGGAAACGATAGCAGCACGCAGAATCGCCGAGAGTCTTCGATCACCCTTCAGCAGCGTATCTTTGACGGTTTCGATGCAGACAGCACGGTGGCGCGTGAAAAGGCGCGGGTCGAATCGGCTGCTGAGCGGGTGCGGGAAAACAGCGAGTTCCTCGCTTTGGACGTAGTCGGTGCCTATCTGGAAGTTCTCCGTCAGCGGGAACTGATCGCTCTGGCAGAGACCAACCTTCAGGTCCATCTGGATATTATCGAATCTCTTGAAGAGCGTCTGCGCGCCGGCAGCGGCAGCCGGGCGGATGTCAGCCAGACCGAGGCGCGCGCTGCGCGGGCCCGGGCGACCCTGACGCAGACCTACAACACCCTGCGCGACGCCGAAGCCAACTACACGCGTATCGTGGGCGAGTTCCCGGATGATCTCTCCGCGCCGGTTCTGCCCGAAGGCGAACTGCCGGCAGACCTGGAGACGGCCCTGGATCTGGCAGCGAAAAACAATCCGACCACAAAGATCTTCGAAGCGGACGTCCGTTCCGCGGATGCTGAGGTCGGTATCTCCGAATCGACCTTCTACCCGAGCGTTACGCTGGAGGCCGAGTCCGAATACAATGACGGCACCGACAGCTTCGACACCTATGAGTTCAACAATCAGGTGATGTTGCGCCTCCGCTGGAACCTCTTCCGCGGCGGAATCGACCGCGCAGCGCGCCAGGAAGCCCTGTCCCGCGTGTCTGAAAGCAAGAATCGCCGTTTCCAGGCAGTGGTCGAATCCCAGCGTGAAATGCGCCAGTCCTGGTTTGCCCTGGAGGCCAACCGCCAGGCGGTGTCGGACTTTACCAGTTCCGTCGAATTCAACGTCGAGACCCGGGATGCCTACCGCGATCAGTTCAACGTAGCGCAGCGGACCTTGCTCGATGTGCTGGACGCAGAGAATGAACTCTTCGTTTCTCAGGGCCAGTTGGTGTCCGCCATGACCAACGAAGAGCTGGCGGCTTACCGTATTCTCGCCCTCAGTGGTCAGCTTCTCTCGATCCTCGGCGTCACGGCGCCGGAGCAGGCCAATGTGAACCACAAGTCCTGGGCGGAAGGCCTCTTCGACTGAGCGCCGCCGGGCGATTGGCCGTCGCGCGGAAATCAGCCGACGACTTATTTTAACCTCTGATTGTGGCTTTCGCCTGCAGCGTGTGTTAGCTGCGGGGCATTGCGTGGGCCTTGATGTTCGGCTATCGTGCGTCGAGATGTTGCGTTGCAAGGTATTGCAGGAACAATGGCCGAGAAGCCCGAACAGTCACCGGAAATAATGGATGAAAGCGATGCTGTCGTCCTGGATCTGGCAGATCTTCTGCCGGACGAGGCCGGTGACGTGGTGCTGTTTGCCGGCGACGAAATGCCGGTCAGTATTTCGGCACGGGAGGCGGTTACCGGGCATGGGGTCGCGGAAGGACATGTCACCGCCACGGGTGTCGACGTCACTGGCCTGAATTTCTACGCCTTCGAAAACGGCATCACGATCTACAGCCTGTCCGACGTCACCATCACCGAAAGCTGACTTCGGGCATCTTGCCGCGTAATTTTTTCTTTTTTCGAAGATGTTAGCGTCTTCGCATCTCTCAGCGCGCCTGCGGGGCGATGGTCAGCCACATCACGGAATAGAAGGCTAGCGGGTCGTCGGAAGGTAGCGCAAGGATCCGGCCTTGGGCGGTGGATACGCGGCCCGGCGCGACATGCAGGATGCGGGCGTCGATGGCGGAGGTGTCGCCGTCAACCATCTCCTGCCAGACTTCATTGAGCGAGCGGCGGGTGCGGACCTGGACGACCGCTGTGAGCTCTGAGCCGACCACCGGCGCGTCGGGCGCGCCCAGCCAGCGTGTCAGGGCGGAGTTACAGGCAATGATCGTTCTGTCGTGGGATAGAATGATGCCGGGCGAGGGGCAGGCCTCGACCAGCTCGACAAGGGAAGCTCGTCCGTCGCCAAGCTGTCGTTCGGCGAGGCCGCGTTCCGCGTCCAGCATGCAGAAAACACGCAGGAAGGATGAGAAGTTCTTACCCTGGTAGGTCGCTTCCAGCTCGGCAACGAAGCGGCCAAGCCTCTGCTGACTGCGGCTTGCCAGATCCCCGAGCGCCCGCCAGAAGACCGGCTCCAGGCGGATCGAGTATCGGCGGTTATTGTACTGAACGATCCGGGGTTTCGGGTCCTGTTCGCTCGGTCTGGCCGTACCGGGTCTTGCCATGATTTCGATCCGCCCGTTCCAGGTTACAGATCAAAACACATACAATTTTATATAGTTTTTAACAAGAATCTGATGCCGTGGTTCTCAGGGCAGCATCAGTTCTTCGCTCTCGCCGACGATTGAACCGAGGTCGGTCAGCTTGCTGCGCAGGCCGTAGCGCCGGGACAGCTTTTTCTGCGCCGCCGATGGCAGATCGGTCATGACGATGACCCGCTTGTCGATCAGAACCGCAATCAGGTCCTCAAGCACGCGGATCATATCGATGTCGGAGGCCGCGAGATCGTCTTTGACCACGCCATGCGGTGCCTTTCCGGAGCGCCCCAGGAAAGCTTGCAGCTCCGGTGACGACACCTCGACTTCCTCGTTGGCGACGGAGTTGGGTTCGATATGAACGGAGGTGATTCTGCCGGCGCTGTCGCGGACCACGTAAGGCATGGGTAAACTCCTGATGACGAGCAATCAACCTATGCCTGAGTGGTTAACTTTAAGTAAGCGATTCTGCTGGTTGGGGGCTCTCGCGGCTTCCGCCGGCTTTGAGGGATTTGAGAGAAATTCGATAGGTTTGTTTGACCTTCCGGCGTTATCTTGAAACAGCTTGAACTCCCTACCAGAAGGATCATGGGCTGAATGGCCGAAAAAACACCGAAAGCCTATCACGAAGATAAGTTTATGCGCAGTCCGAATGCCCGCTCGCTGCGCATCCTGGCTGAGTACCTGGAACCAGAGAGCCGGTTTCGCCGCTACAAGATCGATGACACCATCGTGTTTTTCGGCTCTGCGCGTATTGTCTCTCGTGATGAGGCCGAAGCGGCGCTGGCGCAGGCGAAGGCAGACGGCGGCAACGTCAAGGCCGCGGAAAAGAAACTCGAACTTTCGCACTATTACGAGTCGACCCGTGAACTGGCACGCCGCTTTACCGAGTGGTCAAAATCGCTGGACGATGTCGACCGGCGTTTCGTGGTCTGTACCGGCGGCGGACCGGGGATCATGGAGGCGGCGAACCGCGGAGCCTCCGAGGCACGCGGCGTGAACGTCGGCTTGAACATTTCCCTGCCTTTCGAGCAGCACGAAAATCCCTTTACCACCCGAGAGTTGATTTTCGAGTTCCATTACTTCTTCATGCGGAAATTCTGGTTCACCTACCTTGCCAAGGCGATGGTCGTGATGCCGGGAGGCTTCGGCACTCTCGATGAATTGTTCGAGACCCTCACCCTGATCCAGACCGAAAAAATCCGAAAAAAAATGCCGATCGTGCTCTTCGGCAAGAGCTATTGGGAAAATGTCGTGAATTTCCAGACCCTTGTGGAGTTTGGAACCATCAGCGAAGAGGACCTCGATCTCTTCCTGCTGACCGACTCCATTGACGAAGCCTACAGCTATATCACCGAGCAGCTTTCAACCCACGCGTTGGACGTGCGGGGACCAAGCCTCTAGGGTTCCGGCGGGCTTGTTTTGTCAAGAAATGGCGGGCAAGCCCTTGATAACGCATAGCCTGTGACCAGTCGGGCTGTGCAGCAGATCGTCGGGCAATCCGCTGCGGCCTGGTGCCTTTAAAGTCTCCCTTCGGTCATGGCTTCGCGGAAAAGGCGAAAGGGGCGCTTTGTCACAGTTCGGCCTCATTTGCAGGGAAAATTGCTTCGAGCGTAAACCGAATGTTCAAATTGGACGCGCATTTTAGTTTCAAGGTCTTTTCCCATGCTAATCTGTCCCAATATTCTCTAGCTGAGAGGAGGGCAACGGACTTAAAATGTCCCGAGCGGATTTGGGCAGGATTATCAAGAGGGAATGCTTCGAGTTCGATGAGTGATGACGGGAGAAACGATAACGATACCTCGACCGGGATTGTCGTCAAAAGCAAGCCGAAGACGAAAAAACCGGCGATGTATAAGGTCTTGATGCTGAACGACGATTACACGCCAATGGAGTTTGTCGTCCATGTTCTTGAAAGCCTGTTTGGCAAGACACGCGATGAAGCGACCCGTATTATGCTGCATGTGCATCAGCGCGGCGTCGGTGTTTGCGGTGTCTACAGCTACGAAGTTGCGGAGACGAAGGTTACACAGGTTATCGACTACGCGCGGCAGAACGAACATCCGTTGCAGTGCACGCTAGAGAAGGAATAGTGCCCAGATGCTCTCGAACAACCTAGAACAGACACTGCATCGCGCGCTGGGGCTCGCGAATGAACGGCGGCATGAATATGCGACACTCGAGCATCTGCTGCTGGCCCTGACCGACGATCCCGATGCCGTCGCCGTGCTGAGGGCCTGCGGACTGGACCTGGACAGCCTGCGCAGCGATATCCTCGACTACATCGACAACGACCTCACCAGCCTGATCACCAGCCAGCTTGGCGATGCGAAGCCCACAGCCGGATTCCAGCGGGTTCTGCAGCGCGCGGCAATCCATGTGCAGTCTTCGGGCCGGGAGGAAGTCACGGGCGCCAATGTCCTGGTCGCCATGTTCTCCGAGCGCGAAAGCCACGCCGTCTACTTCCTGCAGGAGCAGGAGATGAGTCGCCTGGATGCCGTGAACTACATCAGCCACGGCATCGCCAAGGTCGAGGGTATGGAAGAGACCCGGACCGTGCACGGGGCCGATGAAGACGGTGACCCCGAGAAGGTAGTGCGCAAGGGCAACGAGGCGCTCGACGCCTACTGTGTCGACTTGAACAAGAAAGCTGCCGACGGTCGTATCGACCCCCTGATTGGCCGTGCCCACGAAATCGAGCGCACCATTCAGGTGCTCTGCCGCCGGACCAAGAACAACCCGCTCTATGTGGGCGACCCGGGCGTCGGTAAAACTGCGATTGCCGAAGGCCTCGCGAAACGCATCGTCGACGAGGATGTGCCCGACGTTCTGCTGGAAGCGACGATCTATTCCCTTGATATGGGCGCCTTGCTGGCCGGTACACGCTATCGCGGCGATTTCGAAGAGCGCTTGAAAGCGGTGATCTCAGAGATCGAGTCGGTGGAAGGTGCCGTCCTCTTCATCGACGAGATCCACACGGTGATCGGCGCCGGCGCCACCTCGGGCGGCGCGATGGATGCTTCGAACCTTCTGAAGCCGGCCCTCCAAAGCGGTGCGCTGCGCTGCATCGGCTCGACCACCTACAAGGAATACCGCACGCACTTCGAAAAGGACCGCGCGCTGGTGCGGCGCTTCCAGAAGATCGACGTCAACGAGCCCAGTGTCGAGGATGCGGTCAAGATCCTGCGCGGCCTGAAACCCTACTACGAGGAGCACCACAAGGTCCGCTACACCAGCGAGGCCCTGCGCTCCGCCGTCGAACTCTCGGCACGCTACATCGGCGACCGGAAGCTGCCGGACAAGGCCATCGATGTGATCGACGAGGTCGGCGCGTCTCAGATGCTGCTGCCCGAGTCCAAGCGCAAGAAGACCCTCGGCGTGAAGGACGTTGAGGCGGTGGTGGCCAAGATCGCGCGGATCCCGCCGAAGTCGGTCTCCAAGGACGATACCGCCGCGCTGCAGAACCTGGAACGCGACCTGAAGACCATGGTCTTCGGGCAGGACCAGGCGATTGTTGCGCTGTCTGCGGCCATCAAGCTGGCCCGCGCCGGGCTGCGTGATGCTGAGAAGCCGATCGGCAGCTACCTCTTCGCTGGTCCCACGGGTGTCGGCAAGACCGAGGTGGCGAAGCAGCTCGCCCGCTCCCTGGGCGTGGAGATGAAGCGCTTCGATATGTCCGAATATATGGAGCGGCATTCGATCTCCCGGCTGATCGGTGCGCCTCCGGGCTACGTCGGCTTCGATCAGGGCGGTCTTCTGACCGATGCCATCGATCAGCATCCCCATTGCGTGCTGCTGCTGGACGAGATCGAGAAGGCCCATCCGGATCTCTTCAACATCCTGTTGCAGGTGATGGACTACGGGAAGCTCACCGACCATAACGGCAAGTCGGTGGATTTCCGCAACGTCATCCTGATCATGACCACCAACGCCGGTGCGTCTGATATGGCGAAGCCGGCCATGGGCTTCGGTCGCGAGGCGCGGGTTGGCGAGGATGAGGAGGCCATCAACCGCTTCTTCACCCCGGAATTCCGCAACCGGCTGGACTCGATCATCAGCTTCAAGAACCTCTCGCCCGAGGTTATGGTTCGCGTGGTCGACAAGTTCGTGATCGAGCTGGAAGCCCAGCTCGCCGACCGCAACGTGGCCATCGACCTGACCGATGCCGCCCGGGAGTGGCTCGCCAAGATCGGCTACGATCCGCTCTACGGCGCCCGGCCGCTGGCCCGGGTGATCCAGGAGCGAATCAAGAAGGCCCTGGCCGAGGAACTGCTGTTCGGCAAGCTGAACAAGGGCGGTCATGTGCGCGTCGACGTCAAGGACAACGCGCCGGTCTTCACCTATCCGAAGCCAAAGGCGGATGGAAAGAAAGGCGGCGGGAAGAAAGGGAAAGCGAAGGCGAAGGCCGAAACGGTTTCCTGACTTTTGTCAGACCTTACGCTGATCAGACTGCCGTCCCTCCCGAAGGGGCGGCAGTTTTTTTGTTCGCCAAAGCGATCCCTGCTTTGTTGTGATAATACCCACTGACTCTTCAGGATTGAGGCGACAGAATTTGTCATCGCCCTGCACCCGCGTTTGTATAGAATGTTGCTCGTGAGCGAACAAAAATAGATTTCCGATTTATTCATAAGAGCATCGATGTCAGAGCTCGATTTTCTGAAACTTGAAGGTTTGTCGCAAACGCTCGTTCTCGGGAAGCGCAGCGCTTTTCATCACCTGCCGCTGCGCCTTGTCATTACGGACCGCTACGAACTGGCAAATGCCCTTCGGCCCTATGCACGACCGAGGGGCGCTGAGCTGCCGCGGTTAAAGAGCTTTGTTCGCCGTATTTCCCCCAACCGGAAGCCGCTGGAAACCGATGATGTCGCCCGCCACTTTGCCGCTGCGCTGCTGTCGGCCGGCTACTGCGCCTTAAAGCTGCAGCGGGATGTGGGCGGTGAACTGCCCGTAGAGCTGGCAAGCGACATCAGGCCGATCGAAGCCACGAACATCCACAACGCCCGCCCGGAAGACAAATATGCCAGGGTGCTCGAGCTGGTGCCCCAGCACCTGCCGGGAGAGATGCGCGGCGCCTTCGCCGAACTTGTTTCGCCGGCGGCTATCGGGACGACCGTCGGGGTTCTGGTGCTTTGGGCCGGCTCGCATGCGCTCGGCGTGGGCTTCGCTATTGACGTGCTGCTCCTTGCGATCGGCTTCGCCATGGTCGGCTGGTCGATCTTCGGCGCGGTCGGCGATGTGATCGATTTCTTCAAGATCATGGGCACCGCCCGTAACGACGCCGACCTGAACCAGGCGGCGCAAAAGCTGGCCGGCGCGATCGCGGCGCTGGGGGTGGGGGCTTTCATCGCGCTACTGACCCGCGGAGCGGGACGGATCGCGGCGGCGAAGAAGGCGAGTGTGCCGCGGAAGTCGGGTGGTGGTGGGGCCCCTGCATCGGACGCCCAGATCGCGAAGTACAAGTCGAAGACGGAAGACTCGAAACCAAAGAAGAAGCCTGCTAAGCGCACTGGTTCGGTTCAAATATCAAAGTCAAGCAATCGAGTGTCGATTGAAGTCGATCCCAAAACAGGTAGGCCACAATCTGTCGAGGCAACTATAAAAGAAGATTTTGGTAGCAGTAAGCGCGCGGACGGGGCTACAAAAATCGGAAAACTCGGAAATGTCGATGATGATGGTGGTCATCTGATTGCGCACCGCTTCATGGGAGATACAATCGATGAAGGGATAGTTCCGCAGCACTACAAGCTGAATCGTGGTGCATGGAAAAAAATGGAAAACGAGTGGGCTGATTGGGTCGCTTATGGGCGGTCTCGAGGCCGTGCAACAGAAATACATGTAAACATCGACATTGATCCGCCCGGGGCGGTGAGACCTGAACATTTTTACGGAAATTACAAAGTTTATGAAACATTACCAGATGGTTCAAAAAAACTTGTATATAAGAGTCCAATCGATATGGCCAATGACGCAGACAGCACGTTTGATAGGGTCTACTTCGAAACCGATGCAGATGGGTTGATGCATAGAAAGTGAGAAACTGTGAGCGAGACGCAAGAAGAAATCATAAGCGAGATTGGACAGAGTCTGATGCGCGCAGCAAATTCAAGTGCCGAGCATTGGGATTATGCTGGATACGCGTTTGAAACACGCGATGGTAAAAGCAGTGGCGGCACAATGTTTTTGTATGATGGAAGAACACTTTTAGATCTAGAATTTGGTCGCGATTTTAAAACAATTGTAAATTTGTTTAAACATCTTCGAGAAGTCACGCGCGTAGAGGGTGATGACTACTGGATAAAGTGTAAGGTGGTTCTTCGACAGTCCGATGGCAATATGAAGATGCTTTTTGAGTTTGACGATTGGTCTCGATGGTCGATAGCGCCTAGCAATGTCGATCAGTCCTACGAGATTCTTCTTGGAGATATTTTTCCTGAGGCTTTGGAGAATTAAGCCTGTGTACTAAGGCGTTAGTCGACTGGCAACGGCTGTACCGCCATTCAATGCAATCATTCGACGGTAATCATTGCTTGTCACAGTATGGTGCCCTGAGAAGTTATCATCTTCACGTGGTAGTACATGTGCAACTTCAATGATTGGTCTGACGTAAACTAGTGTCGGTCGATGTCCACACCGTTGTGTTGCCAATCAACCGTCGTTTTCATCCATGGCATGATTGGTTTCGGCTCGCTCGGCGTCTGGGGGCGGCGGGTCGCTTACTTTCGGGGTGTCGAACAACTCTGTCGAGAACTCGGCGTCACCGCCTGCTTTCCCAGGGTTTCGAACCTCGGCTCCGTCCGCCGTCGCGCGCAGGATTTGGCGAGGTTCATTGAAAGCAATAATCTGAAGCAGGTGGTCCTCGTCGGTGCGAGCATGGGCGGCCTGGATGCCCGCTATTTCACCTCGCGGCTTGATCGGGACAGGCGGGTTCGGGCGCTGGTGACGATCGGAACACCCCACAGGGGCAGCCCGGTTGCCGAAAACTTTCTCTCAGGGCATTGGCCCGGGCGCTTTCTTGCACCCTCGGCGGTGTCCGACCTGGCGGCTTCGTCAAGTGATCGCTTCAACGCCGAGGTTCCCGACCGGGATGACGTTCAGTATTTTTCCTATGCGGGCATCAGACCCGTCAGCGAGCTGCCGCTCTGGTTGCGTCCTGCTGGCCGCTGTGTGATCCAGGGCGAGGGTGTTAACGATGGGCTGGTCTCCGAGTGTTCGACGCGCTGGGGTAGCTACCTGGGCAATGTCCGCGCCGATCATTTCGAGCTGATTGGATGGAATCTCGGCGGGCGTAGCCGGAAGTTCGAAAGGCCCTTCGAGCATTTGCCGCTCTACCGGAAAATCGTGACGAACCTGCTCGAAGCCTAATCCCGCTTGAACGGACCATAGTCTCCCAACGCCTCTATATCCCGCCGGACTGATGCGCTCTCCCGCAGCAGGAAATCCGCGATCGCCTCGTTGAATCCGGGATCGCGGATCCAGTGGGCGCTGTAGGTTTCGACCGGCAGGTAACCGCGCTGGATCTTGTGTTCGCCCTGGGCTCCGGCCTCGACGAATTTCAGGCCGTGCTGGATCGCGTAGTCGATGGCCTGGTAGTAGCAGGCTTCGAAGTGCAGGAAACGGTAGTTGCCGTGGCAGCCCCAGTTGCGGCCGTAGAGGGTGTCGTCGCTCTTCAGGTTCAAGGCGCCGGCAACGATCTCCCCGTCATCTTCCGCGATCATGAGGACGACCCGCTCGGCCAGGCTGGCGCCGATGCGGTCGAAGAATTCGCGGGTCAGGTAGGCCTGGCCCCACTTCTTGTCGCTGGTCGCGAGGTAGAAGCCATAGAATTTGTCCCAGTGCAGCGCTGTGATCTCGTCGCCGGTCAGCGCCCGGAGCGTGATCCCGCTTTCCGCGACCTTGCGGCGCTCTTTTTTAATCGCCTTGCGCTTGCGCGACGCCAGGTCGGCGAGGAAGTCGTCAAAGCTGCCGTAGCCCCGGTTCTGCCAGTGGTACTGCAAACCGATCCGCTTGAGCAGGCCGGCCTCGCCTAGCTGTTCCCACTGTTCCCGGTCGGGAAAGGTGATGTGGAGGGAGGAGACGTCGTGCCGGCGCCCCAACTCGATCATGCCGGCGATCAGGCCGTTACGGATGGTGGACTGGTCGCAGTCCGCGCGCAGCAGCAGGCGCGGTCCGGTCGCCGGCGTGAAGGGCACGCAGACCTGGAGCTTGGGATAGTAGGCGCCGCCGGCCCGGTGATAGGCGTCGGCCCAGCCCCAGTCGAAGATGTATTCGCCGTAGGAATGGCTCTTGAGGTAGAGCGGCACGGCGCCCGCCAGGCGGCCGCTCTCGTCGGTGATGGTCAGGTGCTGCGGCTGCCAGCCGGTCTCGGCGCAGGCCGAGCCGCTTTCCTCCAGGGCGTTGAGGAAGGCGTGGCTGACGAAGGGGTTGTCGCCCGCACAGGCGTCCCACTGCGCCCAGGGAACGTCCGCGATCCGGGGGTGGACCGCGATGGCTATGCTATCGCTTCCGTCGGGCAAGGCGGGTTCCTGGTTTCATCACGAAATTCTGAGGCTCAGTTTAAGGGGTGGCGAACCGTAAGAACATGGTATCGCCATAGTTTTTTGACCAGATGCCGATGATGTGATTCCTTAGAGTTCGGTCAAGGAAGGCTTCGAACTTAATGTTGTATAGACAACTTTACGTCTTTGCGCTCTGTCTGCTTTTTTCCGTTGTCGCGGGCAGTTCTGTAGGCCGCGCGGCGGAGGTGCCTGAGCGGCAGGCCTCCTATTCGGCGGATGCCCTGCTGGAGATCAATCAGCGGCAGTTCAGGTCCAAAGTCTATCATCATAAAGGTCAGGAACGCCGGGAGTTTCAGATCGGCGGCATTCCGCAGGTTTTGATCCTGCAACCGAAGCAGAATCGCGTGGTTTACCTGCTGCCCGCGATGAGCATCGGTATGGAACTGACCCTTCAGGAGGGGGAATCTCTGCCTGATCTTGCGCACTTCGCGTCCCTGAAACCGAAGGACCTGGGGCGGGAGGAGATCGGTGGGCTCACGACCACGAAGTATGACGTGGAACGGCTGAAGGCCGCGGAGCCCTATACTGTTACGCTCTGGCTGACCGACGATGGTATTCCGGTTCAGGCGGAAGCCTCCGACAGCCGGGGCGACTATCGCCTGACACAAAGTAATATCCGGCGCGGGCCGCAGGATGCCGCACTGTTCCAGGTGCCCGAGGGCATCAAGCTGGCACCTCTCGACATCGCGACCCTGCGCGGGCTGTTCGGCGGATAACTCCGGAACGCCCCTCAGTCGGACTGCAGATACCAGTCATACTCGACCGGACTGATGTAACCCTCGAAGCGATCGAGTTCAGCCTGCTTGCAGGCGATGTAGGCCTCCAGGTAGTCCGCGCCGAAATAGCCGGGCAGGATCGTCGCTTCGCTCAGCCGGTCCAGGGCGCGCCGCGGCCGAAAAGCCAGGGCCGGGTCGTAGGCATGGCCGGCGTTGCCTTCCGCGGGCTTACCGGGGTCGCTGGCCTGGGTCAGGCCGTGATGGATGCCGGCCAGGGCTGTCGCCAGTGCCAGATAGGGGTTGGCGTCCGCGCCGGCCACGCGATGCTCGATCCGCCGGGCGGCGCCGTTGCCAAGCGGGATCCGCAGGGCCACGGAGCGGTTCTCATAACCCCAGCAGCAGCGGATCGGTACGAAGATGTCGGGCACGAAGCGGCGAAAGGAGTTCACGTTGGGGGCCAGGAAGGCCATGGCTTCCGGCAGGCTCTCCAGGACACCGCCGATTGCCTGCCTGAGCCGGTCGCTGGCCGGTGAATCCTGGCCGCCGTCGAAGATGTTGCGGCCTTCCCCGTCCAGCAGCGAGATGTGCATATGCAGGCCGCTGCCCGCCTGCTCTAGGAAGGGTTTGGCCATGAAGCTGGCCTGGAAGCCGTGTTTGCGCGCTACCCCCTGGACCACCCGCTTGAAGAAGATGCAGTGGTCCGCAGCCTTCATGGCGTCATCGAGATGGTGCAGGTTGATCTCGAACTGGCCGGCGGCATATTCCGAAGTGATGGCGCCGGTGGCGATGCCCTGCGCTTCGCAGGAGGCGGTGATCTCCTCCATGACCGCGGCGAAACCGTCGAGGTTATCCATGCCGTAGACCTGGGTCCCTCGGTCCCGCTGGCCGGTCAGCGGATTGATCGGCGGCTGCGGCGCACCGGCGCCGTTCCGTTCCTGGTCGAAGAGATAGAATTCCAGTTCGAAGGCGACCACCGGGCGCAGGCCCAGGTCCTGAAGGCGGCTGAGGACAGACAGGAGAATGTTGCGGGGCTCGAAGGGATAGGGGCTGCCGTCGGCTTCCTGAAGCGTGATCAGCGCCTGTGCCCCTGGCTGCTGTGCCCAAGGGACGGGTAGAAGCGTGCCCGGGACGATTTTGGCGACCCGGTCCGGATCGCCGTCCGAAAAGCCGAGCCCGGCCGGGTCGTGGCTCTGGCCCAGGCTGTCGAGCATGAAGACCGAGGCGGGGAAGGCGAGCCCGTCGGCCGTCACCTTGCCGAACTCCGAGAGGGGATAGCGTTTGCCGCGGATCACGCCGGAAAGGTCGGGAAAGATGGCGTCGAGGTGCCGGGTATCCGGATGGCGGGCCAGAAAGTCTGCGGCTTCCGGCGTCAGTTTCGTCATTGCGTCAGGCATAATCGCCATTCAGCCGCGCGGAAGAGGCCGGGTCAAGCCCGGCTGCCCCGCGCGGCTGAAGGAGACAAGAGACTATTCGAGTTCGGCGGTCGCTTCGACTTCGACGGCAACGCCCATGGGCAGGGAGCCGGCGGAGACCGCGGCGCGGCAGTGGCGGCCCTTGTCGCCGAAGACCTCGACCATCAGGTCCGAGGCGCCGTTGATCACCTTCGGCTGTTCGGCGAAATCGGGTGTCGAGTTCACGAATCCGCCCAGACGCACGATGCGCTTGATCTTGTCCAGATCACCGCCGCAGGCGGCCTTGAGCTGCGCGATGATGTTGATGCCGCAGAGCCGGGCGGCGGCCACGCCGTCCTCCAGCGAGATGGAGTCGCCCAGTTTGCCCTGATACTGGAACGCGCCGTCCTTGAGGGTCACCTGGCCTGAGACATAGACGGTCTTGCCACTGACCACATAGCCCACATAGTTCGCCACCGGCGCGGCGGCTTCCGGTATTTCGATTCCCAGTTCCGCCAAACGCGCGTCAATCTGTCCCGCCATGAAGTCACTTCCTCACCTGATAGGGGTTAATAGCTGAGATGGGATCAGGTTCGGACGGAAGCGCCGATGCGGCTTGACATCTTCTGGCAAATCCGCGACGCGCTTCATCGAAACAGGATCCGGTCTGACGCCTTATAGCGGATCAATGAGATGTGGGGCCAGCCTTGCTTGCATCACCAGGGCCAGCGCCGGTCTCGCAAATGGACAATCTCATCTCCGATCCGCAGGTCGAAGTGGTTCGCCGGCACCGCGGCAAACTCGCCACTGATCAGTTCATCCCATAACTCGAGCTTATTGCTTGGCCGCAGCAATCGCGTTTGTTGAACGCGCGCGCCATGGCGCTCCAACATCCAGAGCTCGGAGATGGCGTTCGATTCTCTGAGGGCGATCAGGTATTCGAGGCCGTCGCCATCGGTCAGATTGACGGCGGTAACCACGCATCCCGGTCCGTCTTCCAGCGCGCAACTGGCCTTACTGACAAAGGGACCGAGAGAATCACCTAGCATGACTTTGGGAAGGGGCAGGTTTTCCGGGATGAGAATGATACGGCTGGCGTCTTTGAAGGTCTCCGCTGTGACCTTTTCCAACGAGGCGAAGGTCAGCGCCACCTCGCTGTCGAGGGGATAACGCCGCTGAAGCGCATCGATTTTTCTGTTGATTTCGGCGGCCTGCAGTTCGCCCGGTTCGCGGCGCAGGCGGGCCAGGGTCTCAAGTCCCGGCTTGCCCAGTTTTTTCTCCAGGTAGCTCAGATCATAGTCCGCGAGCGCGACCGAGCCGCCGGCCAGGAGACGGTATTGACTTGCCGCGCTTAAGACGAAGGGGTCGGCTATCGGCGTCAGTGACAGGGCCACGACACCCGTCGCTGTCAGGGTCACCAGGCTCCGCGTGCGGCGGCAAAACTCTGTCCATCGGCTCCAGAATACCATGGAGATGAGACCGCCGAGGCAGTAGAGCAGCAACGTTCCAGCCGCAAAGGCCATCACCGCTCTTCTCGGGGTGATCCCATATTGAGCGATCCGCAGGTAAAGGGCGTAACAGGCCACCGCCGAGAGGACCACCAGCAGCGGCTGGAGCAAAAACGTAAAGCTGCCGGATATCGTCGGTTTCTCGTCCAGCCGGCGATCGTCGTTCAGGTAGGCGCTCGTCATCAGCACGCCGAGTACGGCGGGGATCAGAAGCGTCGTCGTCAGCGTGAACATCCCTGAAAATCTCTCAAAGCCGACGAGACGGATAACTGCGAGGAGGGCCACGCTGAAGAGGAACAGGGCTATGACGGAGAAACGCGCGATCATTCCGGAGGCGGCGCGCAGTTTGGACAGTATGCCCGGTGCTCCCCGCAGAAGGACGATGACCAAACCGAAGCCTCCTGCGAGGAGACTGAGGAAGGCCGCGTCTTGTGGGAGGCCGGCCTTAACGCTGTCGTTATCCAGCGCCTCGGCGAAGTGACGTGCTACGCTGGCGCCGGCGAACAACAGGACCATAGCCAGCAGGCCGCAAAACAGCATGATCCTGTTGTTCCAGGCGTGTAAGAAAATGCTCCTCGCGTTCCACGACCAGGATCCCGTTGATAATCGGCTTTGCAGGTAGGGCAAGAGGCCGATCAGAAGAACGAGCATCTGCGCGGGGAAGATTAATATGAAGACGGGATTCACGAGCTTCCCGGTGTCGAGGCGGAGCGCGGCGAAGTAGCCTAAGAGAGATGCGACGAGCCCAAAGCCAATCGCCATTGCCATGGAGAGGCGCTGAGCATGGGGGTGCCAGAGTAGGCTGAAGGCGAGAGTGCCCGATATCGAAAACGCCAACATGGCGACAACGAGCGTCTCAGAGGTGCCTATCTCACCTATCTGGAAGGGAACTACGATCGAAGCCGCCCACAGCGCTACCATCCCCAAAACCGCAAGTGCCGACATCTTTTGGGATTCAGGTGCCGGTTCGCCAAGTGTCTCGCTCATGTTTATCCTCTAAATATTCACGTTTTGTTCTATTATGGCGAAATTTTCAAGTTTGGCGAGATAAAAATTTTGCAATACTTATCTGGGTTGTTTTTGCCTGTGAAACCAGAGGAGTCAGAGCGTTTTGCAGAAGGCTTCAGTGTTGGGGCCAAGCGGAAATCGGCAAGGAAATCTGAGCCCAGGCGTAAACCGGGGCCTAAACAGAAAATCGGGGTGTCCTGGAGAGACACCCCGAAGTCGACAGGGAGAACTCAGGCCTGCGTTAACAGGTCTGAAACGCTACTCCCGAGTGGCTGGCTCAGGAGCAGCCGCTGGTGCTGCCGCAGGTCGCGCACTTCATGCAGGTCCCGTTGCGTACCAGCGTAAAGTTGCCGCAGTCTCCGCAGGGATCACCCTCGTAGCCTTTCATGCGCGCTTCGCGCACGCGTTCCAGGCGTTTGTCCGAGGTGGATGCGGAGGCCGAGACCCCACCGGCGGCGCTTGGCGTGGAGGCTCCGCGAGGAGCTTCCGCAGTTGACAGGATCGCGCCGGCGAGTTCGGGGGACGGGCCGCTTCCGCCTGTGGCGGGCGCGACCGTCGAAGAGGTGATGGTGGAGACGTTGCTGCCGCCCGAAGCAACCGCCGCGGAGGCCGCTTCGCCGCCGCCGTTGAAGACCAGGAGCTGATTGCGGACGTAACCGGTCGAGGCGACACGGCGGACGGTTTCCGCAACGGCCTCGCGGGTGTCTTCGGGCAGGTTGCCTTCCTGATCGCCGCGCCCGACGGAGTCCGGCATGACATCGGTCGGTTCCACATGGGCCAGGTCGTTGCGGCCCAGGTAGGAGATCGCCAGCTCCCGGAAGATGTAGTCGATGATCGAGGTCGCCATCTTGATGGCGTCGTTGCCCTCGACCATGCCCGACGGCTCGAAGCGGGTGAAGGTGAAGGCCTCGACATATTCCTCCAGCGGCACGCCGTACTGCAGGCCGATCGAGATGGCGATGGCGAAGTTGTTCATCAGGCTGCGGAAGGCGGCGCCTTCCTTGTGCATATCGATGAAGATCTCACCGATCGAACCGTCCTCGTATTCACCGGTCCGCAGGTAGACTTTGTGTCCGCCGACGATGGCCTTCTGGGTATAGCCCTTACGCCGTTCCGGCAGCTTGGCCCGCTCGGTCTGGCGTTCGATGATCCGCTCGATGATGCGCTCAGCGACGATTTCCGCCCGCTGGTTGGTCGGGGCCTCGGCCACCTGCTCGGCCAGGGTCTCTTCGTCCTCGTCTTCATCGAATTCGAGGATCGCCGTCGACAGAGGCTGGGAAAGCTTGGAGCCGTCGCGGTATAGAGCGTTGGCCTTCAGACCCAGACGCCAGGACAGCATGTAGGCGTCCTTGCAGTCGTCGACCGTCGCCTGGTTCGGCATGTTGATGGTCTTGGAGATGGCGCCGGAGATGAAGGGCTGGGCCGCCGCCATCATGCGGATGTGGCTTTGTGCCGAGAGGAAGCGCTTGCCGATCCGCCCGCAGGCGTTGGCGCAGTCGAAGACCGGCAGGTGCTCGTCCTTCAGGCCCGGCGCACCCTCCAGGGTCATGGCGCCGGTGCAGTAGGTGTTGGCGGCCTCCACGTCGGCTTTGGTAAAGCCGAGCGTCGCCAGCATGTCGAAGGAGACATCGTCAAGCTGTGCTTCGGTGAAACCGAGCACCTTGGTGCAGAACTCTTCGCCGAGGGTCCACTTGTTGAAGGTGAACTTGATGTCGAAGGCGGAAGCCAGGCTGGCTTCGACCGCTTGCAGAGCCGACTCTGTGAAGCCCTTGGCCCGCAGGCTTTCGTGATTGACGCCGGGGGCGCCGACCAGGGTGCCGTGACCGACCGCGTAGCCGACGATCTCTTCGATCTGGTCGTCGTCGTAGCCCAGGGTTTCGAGCGCTTCCGGAACGGTGCGGTTAATGATCTTGAAGTAGCCGCCGCCGGCCAGCTTCTTGAACTTCACGATCGCAAAGTCCGGTTCGATGCCGGTGGTGTCGCAGTCCATGACCAGCCCGATGGTGCCGGTCGGCGCGATGACCGTGGTCTGGGCATTGCGATAGCCGTGCTTCTCACCCTTGGCGAGCGCATCATCCCAGGCGCGTTTGGCGGCCTTCAGAAGGGCTTTATCCGTGCAGTTGCCAGCGTCGAGCGGCACCGGCAGGACCGACAGCTCTTCGTAGTTGTCGCTGTGGCCGTGGGCGGCGCGGCGATGGTTGCGGATCACCCGCAGCATCTCCTCGCGGTTCTCCTCATACCCCGGGAAGGTGCCCAACTCGCCGGCCATTTCAGCGGAGGTCGCATAGGCGACACCGGTCATGGTGGCGGTCAGGGCGCCGCAGAGGGCGCGGCCTTCGTCCGAATCATAGGCGATACCGGCGGCCATCAGAAGCCCGCCGATGTTGGCGTAACCGAGACCGAGGGTCCGGTAGGCGTAGCTGAGCTGGGCGATTTCCTTCGAGGGGAACTGCGCCATCAGCACCGAGATCTCGAGGGTCAGGGTCCAGAGCCGCGTGGCGTGCTCATAGGACGGCACGTCGAAGCGTCCGTCTTCATGCCGGAAGGTCATGAGGTTCAGGGACGCCAGGTTACAGGCCGTGTCGTCCAGGAACATGTACTCGGAACAGGGGTTGGAGCCGTTGATCCGTCCCGACACCGGACAGGTGTGCCATTCATTGATGGTGGTGTCGTACTGGATACCCGGATCGGCGCAGGCCCAAGCGGCCTGGGCAATCTTGTCCCAGAGGTCGCGGGCCTTGATGGTCTTGGCGACGCCGCCGTCGGTCCGCCGCAGCAGCGCCCAGTCGCCGTCGTTTGCCACCGCTTCGAAAAAGCCGTTGGGCGCGCGCACGGAGTTGTTGGAGTTCTGGCCGGAGACGGTCAGGTAGGCGTCCGAATCCCAGTCCGTGTCGTAGGTCTTGAACTCGATCGAGGTGTAACCCTGGCCGGCGTACTGCACCGTGCGCTGAATGGCGTTATCCGGCACCAGCGCCTTGCGGGCGGCCCGGATCGCCTTTTTCAGAACCGGGTTCTTCTTCGGGTCCAAGGATATCTCACCGGTCTCTTCGCCTTCCATGGCGTGGCAGGCTTTGATGACCGCGTTCAGGTATTTTTCACAGGTCTTGGAGCCGGTGACCAGGGCGGCGACCTTCTGCTCCTCGACGACCTTCCAGTCGATGTAGTCCTCAATATCCGGGTGATCGAGGTCGACGGTGACCATCTTGGCGGCACGCCGGGTGGTGCCGCCCGACTTGATCGCGCCGGCGGCCCGGTCGCCGATCTTGAGGAAGCTCATCAGCCCGGAGGATTTTCCGCCGCCGGCGAGGTTTTCATTGGCGCCGCGCAGGCGTGAGAAGTTGGTGCCCGTGCCCGAGCCGTACTTGAAGAGCCGGGCTTCACGGACCCAGAGGTCCATGATGCCGTTTTCGTTCACCAGGTCATCGTTGACCGACTGGATGAAGCAGGCATGCGGCTGGGGGTGCTCGTAGGCCGAGGCGGAGCGCACGAGTTCGCCGCTCTCGAAGTGGACGAAGTAGTGTCCCTGGCCGGGGCCGTCGATGCCATAGGCCCAGTGCAGGCCGGTGTTGAACCACTGCGGCGAGTTCGGTGCGGCCATCTGGCGGGCCAGCATGTAGCGCATTTCGTCGAAGTAGGCGCGCGCATCCTCTTCGGCATCGAAGTAGCCGCCCTTCCAGCCCCAGTAGGCCCAGGTACCGGCCAGGCGGTCGAAGACCTGTTTCGCGCTGTGTTCACCGCCGATCCGGCTGTCCTCTTCCAGCTCTTCCAGGGCTTTGCGGTCCGGGACCGAACGCCAGAGCCAGGCAGGCACGTTGTCTTCGCGAATCCGGGTCAGCTTGCGCGGCACACCGCGTTTGCGGAAATACTTCTGGGCAAGAATATCGCAGGCAACCTGGCTCCAGGCGGCAGGGACCTCTATGTCCCGCGCCTCAAAGACGATCGATCCATCGGGGTTGCGGATCTCGCTCGATGTCTTTCTGAACTCGATCGAATCGTAAACGTCTTTGCCGACTTCGGTGAAGCGACGTGCAATGCGCATGCCGTGCCCTTTCTTGACCTGAATGTATGTTTCGCCCGTTTTTATAGAGGCTTCGAGCCGGTAAAATTTCGCCTGCTTCTCGAAGCCATGCCCCCGCCTGCACTATCAAAAACGCCGGAAAAATCCCTCGCGACAGCACATCTTGTTGCACGGTCGGAGTAAACCACAACATTTGCGTCGCGTCACCAGATATTGTCTTAACAAAGGGTTAATGCGTATAGTCTTAAGGTTGTATATCGCCGATTTTATGATTTCTTAAAGTAGGTGATATATGGGGATAAATTCATTTTTTTCAACGTTTTAAGAATCCGGCAACAGGCTATCAGGCTATGGTTAATTTATTTGTAACATCTTGTCGCAGCCTCCACGCGGCGGCATATATCTAGTGGCTGTCTTGCGGCTTGAAACGCCCGGTCGTTTAGAGGGTTCCGGCAGGGTTGCAAGTTGTAAAGGTGTTTCGGCTAAGCTTGCCGATCTGCTGCGGCGTCTGAACGGCAGCGCGGGACGGGCCAGTGAGCCCGTTTCAAGCTGCTGGACTGAGGTCGGTCGAGATGTAATAGTCCGGCGCGTTGACGAGGCGCGCGAAATTGAAGAGGTTTGCATGGTTGGCGGCACGTTTGGCACATGGCTTTACACCAAGCTCAAAGGTGAGCTGGTCGGTCAGGACGGGCAGGGCAATCGCTACTACCGCATGAAGAGCGGCGGGACCGTGCACGGCGACAGCCTGCGCAAGGAGCGCCGCTGGGTCTATTACAACGGCGACGTGGAAGCGAGCCGCGTACCGGCGGAATGGCACGCCTGGCTGCATCACGGCACGGACGAGATTCCGCCGGAAGGTGGCCCGGCCAAGCATGCCTGGCAAAAGGAACACCTGCCGAACCAGACCGGCACCGATCAGGCTTACCGTCCGCCGGGGCACGCCTTCAAGGGCGGGAACCGCGACAAGGCGACCGGCGACTACGAGCCCTGGACGCCGGGCTGACTTAGCCTTTTACCTCGGTACTTTGGGGCGAGAGCCACGTCTGTCGGCGGTGGCTTCTGAGGCCCGGGCAGGAACGATCAGGGAAGTCGGAAGATGCGCAGGAACATTATCGAGACCATCATGGGCGGGATCGTCATCCTGGTCGCGTTGTTTTTCGTGATATTCGCCTTCAACAGCAGTGGTGTGAGCACCGTCGATGGCTATGAGATCACGGCCGAGTTCGACGATGCCACTGGCCTGGCGCCCGGCACGGACGTTCGGATGGCGGGCGTCAAGATCGGCACGGTCGTCGAGCAGCGGCTCAATCCCGAAACCTTCTTCGCGCAGGTCGTGCTCAATATCGACGAGAACATCAAGCTTCCGGTCGGCACCTCCGCGCGCATCATCTCTGACGGGTTGCTCGGCGGCAACTTCGTGAGCCTCACGCCCGGGGGGGATGACGCCAATATCCCCGCCGGTGGGGAAATCGAATACACCCAGGGCTCCATCAACGTTGTGGATCTGCTGGGCCGCTTTGTCTTCAGTGCTGCGGAGCAGGGCGGCGAAGACGATACGGAAGGCGAGCTGCAGTAGTCGTGCGCACCATGACGGTGAAAGAGGAAAAATCAGACATTCCGGTGTGGCGCCAGCCCGACGGCGCCCCGGTCTCCTGCCGCGAGAAGATCAAGGTCCTGAACGAAAACCTCGTCGAGATCCAAGAGATGGCCCAGGACGCCCTGGAAGACGCCATCCTGATGGGCTGCGACGAACAGCAGGTGCGTGAAGTCCTGACCGGCCTGATCGAAAAGCTTGAAAACCCTTATGCGGATCGGACAGCGCGTGTCGATAACGCCGCGGCCGGTAAAGTCACGGCCGGCAAGGATATCGAATGAGCGCTGTGATGAGGTGGTGCACGCCGGTTCTGGCTGCCAGAGTGCTGGTGGGGGCGTTGCTGATCGCGCCTTTATTCCAGGTGCCGCTTTTTGCGCAGACCGCTGATCAGGCGGAAGTACCGGCAGACGCTGAGCCCGAGCAGGTGCCTGCCGAGACGGAGCTGCCGGAAGAAGCGCCGGAGTTTATGACCAGTGCGATCCTGCAGGGGCTGGACAAGATCACCGCCCGGGTATCGGAGTTCGATGCGCCGCTCGGCGAGACGGTAAAGTTCGGCAGCTTCGAGATCGTGGCGCGGGTCTGCGAGAAAACGCCGCCCGAGGAACCGCCGGAGTCGACAGCCTTTCTTGAGATCACGGATATCCGTCCGGACGAGCCTGCGCGGGTGGTTTTCAAGGGCTGGATGTTTGCCTCTTCACCGGCACTTTCGGCGGTCGAACACCCGGTCTATGACGTCTGGGTGACCGGCTGCCGCATCTCGCAAATGGAGCCGGCCTTGGAAGAGGACAGTCCTGCTGAATCCGGCGAGAGCCAGGAGCCGGCCGCGCAGTAAGCCGGTCAGGAGCCGATCCGGGACGCCCGCTTCGGCGCCAGCGGCTTCTCACCCATTTCCGCCAACTGCTGGCTGACCGTTTCAAATTTGTTCTGCAGATGCTGCTTCAGAAGGGCCGCGAGCTGCGTGCCGTCTCTCGCTTCCAGCGCAGCGATGATCTCTTCGTGTTCTGCCGCTGCCTGATCCCAGCGATCACGCGACATATTGGCAAAATAACGGGCCCGGCGGACGCGTCCCGCCAGCGAGCGGTACATGGCGATCAGGCTGTTGTTGCGTGAACCGGCCAGGATCGCTTCGTGGATCGACTGATTGAGCTGGAAGTAGGGTTTGAGCTGTTCCTGGCGATAATGTTCGACCATGCGGTTGTGCAGCGAGCGTACCGAGGCGATCTCTCGCGCGGTCATTTGTTCGCAGGCCAGCTCTCCCGCGAGTGCCTCGAGGGCGCCCATGACCGGAAAGACCTCTTCCAGATCTTCGATGGTGATCTGGCTGGCTGCGGCGCCCCGGTTGGGGGTCAGAGTCACCAGCCCTTCGGAGGCCAGCACCTTCAGGGCTTCGCGCAGGGGCGTCCGCGAAACGCCAAAGCGCTCGCAAAGCTCCTTCTCCGGGATCTTGATGCCGGGCGGCAGGTCGCCGTCGACGATCAGTTCGCGGACGAGCCCGACCAGTTCTTCATGCAAGGACTGCCTGATAATCGGCTGTTTGAGGGCACTTGAGGCCATCTGTAGGTTCTCCGACCGCTCTCTTTCTCTGTTGTAATGCGTTCTACATATTAGGCCTGGGGTTTCTCAATTCAAAGTGCAATGAGGTGCGACCACAGCTTATTGTTTGCGCAAGGCCGACCTGAGAAGCTGCGCCACGTGAAGCGCCTGACGTTCAGTGCCGTCCGCGATCTGGTGGCGGCAGGAGGTGCCGTCGGCAACGATAACCGTGGCGCCGTCCGCCTCTCTCACCTTTGGCAGCAGCGCGGCTTCGCCCATTTTCATGGAGATGTCGTAAGTGTCGGCGCCGTAGCCGAAGGCGCCCGCCATGCCGCAACAACTGCTTTCGACCGTTTCGACCTGCAGGTCCGGGATCAGTGCCAGTGCCTTCTGTGTCGCCGTCAAGGCGCCGTGGGCCTTCTGATGGCAATGGCCATGCAGCAGAACCCTTTCCGTGACCGGCTCGAAGTCGAGCTTCAGTCTGCCAGCCTCGGCTTCCCGACAGAGGAACTCTTCGAGCAGCATGGCCTGGCCGGCGATGATATCGACCTCTTGCTGCCGAGCGCTTTCCCCGGGGAAGAGCGCGCGGAACTCGTCGCGCAAGGTCAGAAGACAACTGGGTTCCAGCCCGACGATCGCCACGCCACGCTGGGCAAAGGGCAGTAGCGTTTCGATGACGCGTTCCGCTTCGGTCTTGGCTTCTTCCACCAGCCCGACGGAGAGGAAGGTGCGGCCGCAGCAGAGCGGGCGTTTGCGGTCTGCGGCCTCTGCCGCCCGCACCCGATAGCCACCGGCTTTCAGGACAGCGCTGGCCGCGCGCAGGTTATCCGACTCGAAATAGCGGTTGAAGGTGTCGGCCAGCAGAACGACCTCGGGGCCCTTCGCCTGTGATTCTCCGTTTGATTCGGTAAAGGGCGTGCTTTCCCAATGGGGCAGCTTGCGCCGGGCGGAAAAGCCGGTGAGGCGCTCCAGGGCGGCCGGCAATCCCGGGACATGGTTTCGCAGGTTGGCCAGCCAGGGCAGCTTCGACAGCAGCGGCGCATAACGCGGCAGGTAGGCGACAAGACGGTCGTGGAGACTGAGGCCCTGTTTCGCGGCGCGGGCCGCCAGAACCTCGGTCTTCATTTTCGCCATGTCGACGCCGGTTGGACACTCGCGCTTGCAGCCTTTGCAGGCGACGCAGAGCTTAAGGGTCTCCATCATCTCGTCGGAGGTGAAGGCCTCGGGCCCGAGCTGACCCGAGAGTGCCAGTCGCAGCGTGTTGGCCCGGCCACGCACCGAGTCGCGCTCGTCACGGGTCGCGCGGTAGGAAGGGCACATGACGCCGCCCTGGAGTTTCCGGCAGGCGCCGTTGTTGTTGCACATCTCCACGGCGCCCTGAAAGCCGCCGGCCGCCCCGGGATAGGCGCTCCAGTCCAGCAGGCTGCGCATCTCCGGCGGCTTGTAGTCGGGGCCGTAGCGCAGCAGCGCGCGCTCGTCCATCTTCGGCGCCCGCACGATCTTGCCGGGATTGAGCAGGCCTTCCGGATCGAAGCGGTCCTTCACCTCCCCGAAGCTCTGGATCATGCGTGACCCGAACATGCGCTCGTGATGCTCGGAACGGACGATGCCGTCACCGTGCTCGCCGGAGTGTGAGCCCTTATACTCGGCGACCATGTCGAAGGCTTCTTCGGCGATGGCGCGCATCTTGCGCAGGTCTTCGTCCAGCTTCAGGTTCAGGACCGGCCGGACATGCAGGCAGCCGACCGAGGCGTGAGCGTACCAGGTGCCCGTCGTGCCATGCTTTTCAAAGATGTCGGTGAGACGCGCGGTGTAATCGGCAAGATCGGTCAGGCGTACCGCGCAGTCTTCCACGAAGGAGATGGGTTTTCCTTCAGTCTTCATGGACATCATGATGTTGAGGCCGGCCTTGCGCACCTCCATCAGGGCGGCCTGTTCGGCGGGGTCTGTGATCTCGACCACTCCGCCCCAGTGCTTGCCTTCGTGATTCCAGGCGAAGCCCAGGTCACCGATGCGCTCGCCGAGTTGCTTGAGTTGGCGCAGGTTTTCTTGCCCGTCGTCGCCCGCGAACTCGACCAGCAGGAGGGCTTCGGGGGTGCCGCGGACCACCCGCTCGATGGTGGGGCGGTACATGGCGACATCCCGCGCCAGATCGATCATGGTGCGGTCGACCAGTTCCACGAAGGCCGGGTCCAGGGAGACCAGGTGCTGGGTCGCGTCCATGGCTTCGTAGAAGCTCGCAAAGTGGCAGACCCCGAGCACCTTGGTGCGCGGCAGGGGCGAGAGCTTCAGTTCGATGCGGGTGGAGTAGGCGAGGGTGCCTTCCGAACCAACCAGCAAATGCGCCAGGTTGTTTCCGGGCTCGAGAGCGTCCGGAACCAGCGCATCGATGTTGTAGCCGCCGACCCGCCGCGCGACCTCGGGAAAACGCAGGCGGATCTCCTCGGCCTCCCGCGTGCCCAGCGCCAGGAGATCGCGGAAGAGATCCTGCTCCGGCGAAGGTCTGTTGAGGGCGGCGAGCTCCGGCGGGACTTCGCCGAAGTGCAGGGCCGTGCCGTCGGCCAGCAGGGCGTCGATGGCGAGCACGTTGTCCCGCATGGTGCCGTAGCGGATCGAGCGGCTGCCACAGGAGTTATTGCCGGCCATGCCGCCGATGGTCGCGCGGCTGGCGGTCGAGACGTCGACCGGGAACCAGAGCCCGTGCGGCTTCAGGGCGGCATTGAGATGGTCGAGGACGATGCCGGGTTCCACGACGCAGCGCCGGTTTTCCACGTCCAGTTCGATCAGTTTGTTGAGGTGCTTCGAAGTGTCGATGACGAGAGCCTGGTTCACCGTCTGGCCGCACTGAGAGGTGCCGCCGCCCCGTGGCAGGACCGGGATGCCGGCATCGCGGGCGATGGCAAGAGTCTTTTGGACGTCTTCGAGATCCTCGGGGACGATCACCCCGAGCGGGGTCATCTGATAGATCGACGCGTCCGTGGCGTAGCGGCCGCGCGAGAAGCGGTCGAACAGCGTGACGCCTTGGAGCTCAGATGCCAGACGGCGCTGCAATGCGAGATCGAGATCCCCGCTGCTGTGTCGGTTGTTTGTCATCCTCCGGATCCAGGCCGATTCTGCAGAGATTTTACCGGATTTTGCATAATCCGCTTGACTCGAAAAGTGAATTCATAATTCATTATTGCAATAATCAACCCGCCCGACAAGCTGCGATCGATCGGGCAGAGAAGCGACAACGGATCGCTACCGCGGTTTGCGATTGGTCTCATTGCTGATTGCATCTCCGTTTGTAGGGAGCCCCAGGGAGACGCCCAGATGTCCAGGCAAGGCCGCCATTTCCTGCAAATTCCCGGTCCGACCAATGTGCCGGACCGTATCCTGCGCGCGATGGATATGCCGACCATGGACCATCGCAGCCCTGCCTTCGGTGAGCTGGGCCTGCGTGTGCTCGAAGGCATGAAGTCGATCTTCAAGTGTTCCGGGCCGGTCTTCATCTATCCGGCCTCCGGTACCGGCGCCTGGGAAGCGGCCCTGGTCAATACCCTGAACCCCGGCGATCAGGTGCTGATGTACGAGACCGGGCATTTCTCCACACTCTGGAAGTCCCTCGCGACCAAGGTCGGACTGCAGCCGGAGTTTCTGCAGGGCGACTGGCGCAGTGGAGCAGATGCCAGCGCGATCGAGACCCGCCTGCGCGAGGATCCCGGTCATGAGATCAAGGCCGTCTGCGTCGTGCATAACGAGACCTCGACCGGCGCGACGACGCGGGTCGACGAGGTGCGCAAGGCGATCGATGCGGCGGGTCATCCCGCGCTGCTCATGGTCGATACCATCTCCTCGCTGGCCTCCATCGATTTCTGCATGGACGAGTGGGGCGTCGACGTCACGGTGGCCGGCTCCCAGAAAGGCCTGATGTTGCCGCCGGGCCTTTCCTTCAACGCGGTCAGCGAAAAGGCGCTGGCGGCGGCCAAGGACTGTACTTCCATGAAGGCCTTCTGGTCCTGGGAAGACATGGCCGGCCCCAACGCGACCGGCTTCTTTCCTTACACGCCGGCGACCAACCTGCTGTACGGCCTGGCGGAAGCCATCGACATGCTGCACGAGGAGGGCCTGGACAATGTCTTCGCCCGCCACGACCGGCACGCCGAAGCGACCCGCCGTGCAGTGGAGACCTGGGGACTCGAAATTCTTTGTAACGAGCCCAGGCACTACTCCAGTTCCCTGACTGCGGTGCGTCTGCCCGAAGGTCATGACGCGGACGCCTTCCGGAAGGTGGTGGCCGAGAGTTTCAACATGTCCCTGGGTAACGGCTTGAGCAAGCTGGCCGGACGGGTCTTCCGGATCGGTCATCTCGGGGACTTCAACGATTTGATGCTGGCCGGCACCCTTTCGGGTGTGGAGATGGGACTGGAGCTTGCCGGCGTGCCCCATGAGCGGGGCGGCGTGCAGGCGGCGCTGGATTTCCTTGCCAACGAAGCGCGCGCCAATGCGGGCGCTCAGGAAGCAGCAGAGTAGGTAGAATATAGTAGATCGGAGACAAGACATCGGATTGCGCGGCGCCGTTCCCGCAGATCAAGCCGCTACGACACAGGAACGGCATAAAGGGAGGAAAAAATGAAACTGTTAAAAGTTCTGGCGACAGCCGCCGTCGCGGCCGCCATTTCCAGTACGGCTTACGCAGAGAAGATCCAGCTCAAGTTCGGTCACGTCGGGGCTCCGGGCTCGCTCTTCGCGGCTTCGGCCGATGAGTTCGCCCGCATCGCGAATGCCAAGCTGGGCGATAAGGCCGAGGTCGTGGTCTTCGGTTCCAGCCAGTTGGGTAAGGACAAGGAGCTGCTGCAGAAGCTGAAGCTCGGCCAGGTCCACTTCTCACTGCCATCTTCCGTCATGTCCTCGGTGTCCGATGAGTTCGGTGTCTTCGAGATGCCTTACATCATCAAGGACCGCGGCCACATGAAGCGGGTCGAGGGCGCTATCATGGACTCGGTCCTGCAGCCGGCCGCCAGTTCCAAGGGCTATAAGATCCTGGCGCTCTGGGAGAACGGCTTCCGTCACATCACCAACAATACCCGTCCGATCAATGTGCCCGCCGATCTGGCCGGCGTGAAACTGCGTACGCCCAAGGGCGCCTGGCGGGTGAAGATGTTCAAGCTCTACGGCGCGAACCCGACGCCCATGTCCTTCTCGGAGGTCTTTACGGCTCTGCAGACAGGTGTGATCGACGGCCAGGAAAACCCCTATGCGCAGATCTGGAGCGCAAAGTTCCAGGAGGTGCAGAAGTATCTCTCCATCACGGGCCACGTTTATACCCCCGCCTATGTCCTGACCTCGGAGAAGCACTTCGCCAAGCTGCCGCAGGATGTGCAGGACGCGCTGATCGAAGCGGCCCAGGAAACCCAGGCTTACGTTTATTCAACGGCGGCCATGCTTGAGACCGACCTGCTGTCGAAGCTCAAGGACGGCGGCGTCACCGTGAACAATGCCGACAAGGCGGCCTTCGTCGAGGCTTCGAAGCCGATCTACGATGAGTTCTCCTCTTCGGTTGACGGTGGGGCAGCCCTGGTCAAAACGGTTCTGGACCTGGCCCAGTAACAAGGTCCTAAGAGTTGAGCCGGTGCCGCGGAAGAGTCGCCGTGGTACCGGCTTCTTACTGAAACGCCTTCGGTCGGGAACACAGGGGGTAAATCGTTGCTTTCCGGGATATCGCGTGCGCTCGACGCCGTCCTGCAGTGGATCTTGATCATCCTGATGATCAGCCTGACGGCGATCGTGGTCATTGCCGTCATCTATCGCAAGTTCGACGCTTCACTCTCCTGGTACGACGAGGTGGCTTCCATCACCTTGGCCTGGATTACCTATTACGGCGCGGCCTTGGCGGCGCTCCGGCGCCAGCACATCGGCTTTGACAGCGTCATCCTGGCGCTTCCGAGTGGTCTCCGCGTCGCCGCTGTGCTAGTCGCTGAGATCCTGGTCATCGGGTTCTTCGTTCTGCTCGCCTGGGCCGGCCTCGAAGTGCTCGAGGTGCTGGAAGGTGAGAGCCTGGTCAGCCTGACCTGGGTGCCGATCCAGTTCACCCAGTCCGTCATTCCGATCGGGGCCATCCTCTTCATCATTGCGGAACTGCTGAGCGCGCCTGGTTACTTCAAGGCCGTCATGAGCGGTCAGTCGAGCGAGCATCCGGATATCGATATCGATGAGCTCGAAGGGGGCGCGCGGTCATGATCGTCTTTCTGATGTTCGTCGCCCTGGTGGCCATGATCTGCCTGAACGTCCCCATCGCGGTGGCGCTGGCCATCTCCGGTATTCTCGGCCTGCTGGCGACCGAAGGGGTCGGCAGCCTGGTGACCGTCGCGCTGGATATGTACGACGGCTCGACCAAGTTCTCGCTGATCGCCATTCCCATGTTCGTGCTGGCCGGCGCGATCATGAATGCCTCCGGGATCTCTCAACGCCTGATCGCCTTCGTGAGTGCGCTGATCGGTTTCGTGCGCGGCGGGCTGGCGATGGTGAGTATCGGTGTCTCGCTCTTCTTTGCTGAGATCTCCGGCTCCGCGGTGGCTGATGTCGCCGCGCTGGGCTCGATCCTGATCCCGGAGATGAAGAAGCGCGGCTACAAGAAGGCCTTCGCGGCCGCCGTCACTTCCTCTTCCGCGTCGCTGGCGATCATCATCCCGCCCTCGATCCCCATGATCCTCTACGCGGTCTCCGCGGAGACCTCAGTGGAGCAGCTATTTGTCGCCGGTGTGGTTCCCGGGCTGTTGGGGGCGGCCGGTCTTATGGGCGTCGCCTATATTTCCGCGCGCCGCTATAACCTGCCGATCGAGGAAGCCTTCAATCTGCGGCAGGTCCGCAAGACCTTCATCGATGCTCTGCCGACCTTTTCCCTGCCGGTGATCATCCTCGGCGGCATTTTCGGCGGCTACGTGACCGCCACGGAAGCAGCCGGCCTGGCCGTCATCGTCTCGATCATCATCGGTCTCTGGTACAGCGAAGTCGATTTCGTTCGGCTCAAGGAAGCGATGCTGGAAGGCGGCATGCAGACCTCGGTGGTCATGCTGCTGGTCGCGGCTTCGGTCCTGATGGGCGGTTTCCTGACCCGGGCTCAGATCCCGCAGGAGATTGCGCAGTCGATCATCGACTTCACCGACAACAAGTATGTCATCCTGGCGATTCTGAACGTCTTCTTCCTGATCATCGGCTTCTTCCTGCATTCCGCGGCGGCGATCATTCTGGTGGTGCCGATCGTGGTGCCGCTGATCCAGCAGGCGGGCATCGATCCCATTCACTTTGGCCTGGTGGTGACGCTCAATCTGGCGATCGGTCAGCAGACCCCGCCGGTGGCTTCGGTGCTGATCACCGCCTGCTCCATCGCCAAGGCCAATATCTGGGAGGTCAGCCGCGTGAATCTGCCTTTCATCGGCGTTCTGCTCGCGGTCCTGATTATCTGCACCTATGTTCCTCAGGTACCCCTGTTCCTGGTTGACTACTTCTACAGGTAAGGAACCGCCGTGGCTGAAGACTCGGAAGAAATCCTCTATGAGGTTAAGGATTCGATCGGCTGGGTGACCTTCAACCGGCCCCAGGCGCGCAATGCGCTGACGTTCGGCATGTACCGGAGGCTGGCTGAGATCTGCCGGGATGCGCCACAGGCCGATGGGCTGAAAGCCATCGTCGTCTGCGGCGCCGGTGAGAAGGCCTTCGCCGCCGGCACGGATATCGCCCAGTTCCGCAACTTCTCGAGCGCGCAGGATGCCCTGGACTACGAAGCGCAGATGGACGAGGTCCTGGGGGCCGTCGAGCGTTGCAGCGTGCCCACCATCGCGGCGATCCACGGTGCCTGCACTGGCGGCGGTGCGGGGATTGCAGCCGCCTGCGACCTGCGCATTGCCGCGGCGGACTTCCGATTCGGTTTTCCTATCGCACGGACCCTGGGGAACTGTCTTTCGATCGAAAATCTCTCACGCCTGACCGCTTTGATCGGGGCTGGGCGGACCCGTGAAATCATCTTCACTGCGCGCCTGGTCGGAGCCGAGGAAGCCCATTCGGCCGGCTTGATTTCGGAGATCCTGGAGGACCGGGAAGCCGTGATGACGCGCGCCGGGGAACTCGCCGGACTTATGTCCGGTTTCGCACCGCTGACACTGCGGGCGACCAAGGAAGGGTTGCGGCGGCTGCGGGCGAAGCAGGCGGATCTGGACGACCACGACCTGGTGACGCTTTGCTACACCAGCGAGGATTTCAGGGAAGGCCTCGAGGCCTTTCTCGCCAAGCGCAAGCCGGACTGGAAGGGGCGCTGAGAGGTGACCAATAAGCCAAGCGGCCCTCTGGCCGGCATGAAGGTGATTGAGTTGGCTCATATCATGGCCGGGCCGGTCTGTGGCCTGATGCTGGCGGACATGGGCGCCGACGTGATCAAGGTGGAGAAAGCCAAGGGCGGTGACGATTCCCGCCGCTTCCTGCCGCCGGACATCGAAGGCGAGTCGGCTGCCTTCATGATGATGAACCGCAACAAGCGCGGCATTGCCCTCGATCTGAAGTCCGAGGAAGGCAAGGAGGTTCTGCGCCGCCTGCTGAAGGACGCGGACTGCGTTATCGAGAACTACCGCCGCGACACCATGCAGAAGCTGGGTCTCGGTTACGAGAGCCTGCGCCAGCTCAACCCGGGCCTGATCTACTGCGAGATCTCCGGTTTCGGGCGCACAGGTCCCTATGCGGATCGGGGCGGTTTCGATCTGATCGCCCAGGGCATGTCGGGCCTCATGGCCATCACCGGCGAGGGGCCGGGGAGGCCGCCTGTCAAGGTCGGCGCGCCGGTCTCTGACATCACGGCCGGGATCCTGGCGGCCATGGGCTGCGCCTCCGCCTATGCTCACAAGCTCAAGACCGGGGAGGGGCAGCGGGTCGACACCTCACTCTTCGAGGCGGCGATCACCCATACCTACTGGCAGTCCGCCATCGCCTTCGCGACAGAGGAGTCGCCGGGACCCATGGGTTCGGCCCATCCTCTCAACGCGCCCTATCAGGCCTTCCAGACTTCGGACGGCTGGGTCAATCTCGGTGCGGCGAACCAGACCAATTGGGAGCGGACTCTGGGGGTGATCGGTGCAAAAGAACTCGGACAGGATCCGCGCTTCGCGACCAACCGGGATCGCATGGAAAACCGGCTGGAACTGGAAGAGGTCCTGAACGGCTACTTCCGCAAGCGCGCGACCGATGACTGGATCGTGGCGATGGAGGCGGCTGGTGTCCCGGCGGGTCCGGTCCTTTCCATCCGCGAGATGCACGATGACCCGCAGGCTCTGGCCCGGGAGATGGTGGTCGAAACCCAGCATCCTGTCGCCGGTAAGGTTAAGACCATCGGCGCGCCGGTGAAGTTTCATGGTTCTCCCGGCGGCGTGCAGCGGCCGGCGCCTCTCTTCGGGCAGCACAGCCGCGAGGTGCTGGCGCAAGCCGGTTTCGATGAAGATCAGATCGCGGAATTTTTAGCCAAGGGCGCCGTGATCGCGGATGACAGCCTTGAGGCGATCTGATCCAATAACAGCTTAGGCGCGTATTCCGCCTGTCTCTCAACCGACTCCCAGCAGCAGGATGTTTCATGACCGATCTGACCCTCGAAAAAGCACGCCTTATCATCAGCACGGCTCTGGCCAAAGGACGGGAACTGGAGCTCAAGCCCCTAACCGTCGCGATTCTGGATGCCGGCGGCCAGCTCAAGGCCCTGGAGCGGGAAGACGGGACTTCGACATTGCGGGCGAAGATCGCGCAAGGCAAGGCGAATGCTTCCCTGGCCGTGGGGGCGGGCAGCCGCACCCTCTTCAAGCGCGCGCAGGAGCAGCCTTACTTCGTTGATGCGCTGAACGGCCTGGCGGACGGGAATATCGTGCCGGTGCCGGGCGGTGTCCTGATCCGCGATGGCGATGGCAAGCCGGTCGGCGCGGTCGGGATCACCGGTGACACCTCCGACAATGACGAAATCTGCGCGATTGCCGGCGTGGAAGCCGCTGGCTTTACCGCCGACGTGGGATAAGATCCGGCCATAGCACCGCTCTAGAAGGAGAGCTCCGTGAAGCCGGAAGTTGTCATCCTGTCGCGCCTGGGGCCGCCACCCGTGATGGAGGCCCTTGAGGCCGATTACCGCCTCCACCGCCTGTGGGAAGCGCAGGATCGCGAAGCCGCCCTGGCCGCGGCTGCTGGCGCGCGCGGACTGGTGACGACCGGTGCGATCGGCGCCGATGCGTCTTTGATGGATTCCTTGCCTGCGCTGGAGGTGATCTCGATCAACGGCGTCGGTCTCGACGCCGTTGACCTTGTCGCTGCCAAAGACCGGGGTATCGCGGTCGGCTACACGCCCGGTGTGTTGACCGAGGGGGTTGCGGACATGGCCGTGGCCCTGATCCTGGCGGCGAGCCGTCGGCTGGTCGAAGGCGACCGCTTCGTCCGTGACGGGACCTGGGCCGGCGGGGTCAAACTGGCCCTGGGCTGGAGCATTCGCGGGAAAACGGTCGGTTTTCTGGGATTCGGCCGGATCGGGCGCGAGATTGCCGCGCTTCTCAGCGTTTTCGGCATCACCGCCCTGTACCACGAGCCCGCACCCCTCGCAGGGGTCGAAGCCAGCTATCGCGATGACCTGACGGTGATGGCCGGGGAAAGCGACGTGCTCGTCGTTTGCTGCGCGGGTGGGCCTGGAACGCATAACCTGGTCGATGCGGAAGTCCTGGCCGCGCTTGGCCCGGGCGGGCTCCTGGTGAATATCGCCAGGGGATCGGTGGTGAAGGAGCCGGACCTGGTCGCGGCCTTGCAGGCCGGACAACTCGGCGCTGCCGCACTGGACGTCTTTGCCGACGAGCCGAAGGTGCCGGAAGCTCTGCTGGCCATGGAGAATGTCATCCTGACGCCGCATATCGCGAGCGGCACGACCGAAACCCGTATGGCGATGGGGCAGCTTGTTTTGGACAACCTTGAGGCCTTTTTCGCCGGTCGAGCTCTTGTGACACCGGCGCCGATGTAATCTTGCCTCTGTTGTCTGCGAAGGTCCTGAGAATTCACAGTTAATTGGGGGCTAAAGTCCTGAAGTTTTCCACAGGGCGGCGCCCATGCCTTTGGCATCATTAACCCGTGGACAAGCGGGCTTTATACGCAAAGAATGCTTGTGCTGTCGCGGTGCCGTCTTTAGGACTGCGCAGGCGGTAATTTCGGCCGATAAGGTAACTCGGCTGAGGCTAGGAGGTTCAATATATGTCTGGCAAGCTGCCGATGGCCGTGATTGGAACCGGCCATTTCGGTAAGTTCCACGCGCAGAAGATCGCTGCTTCGCAGCGGGCTGAACTCTGTGCGGTTGCCGACATCGATGCGGCACGTGCCAAAGAAGTCGGCGAATCTCTTGGCGTCCGCGCTGTCAGCGACTTTCGCGAGCTCTTCGGCGAGGTTGAAGCGGTCTGCATTGCTGTTCCGACCCATGCCCATCATGCGGTTGCCAGCGAGTGCCTGACCCAGGGCCTTCATGTTCTGATCGAGAAGCCGATTGCCGACAGTCTGGCGGCAGCGGACTCCCTGATCGCGCTGGCCAAGGAGCATGACCGTATCCTGCAGGTCGGGCACCTGGTGCGTTTTTCCGGCGTGGCGGCCGCCCTGCGCAACCACGCCACCCGGCCGCTCTACATCGACTCCCTGCGCATTACGCCTTTTCGCGGGCGCGGGACCGACGTCAATGTGATCCTGGACCTGATGATCCACGACATTGATCTGGTCTTGTCGTTGATCGATGCCCCAATCATGGAGATCGACGCCGCCGGCGCGCCGGTTTTCAGTGAAAATGAAGATATCTGCAATGCGCGGATCAAGTTCGCCAACGGCTGCATCGCGACAATTACCGCCAGCAGGATCAGCTTCAAGACCGAACGGCGCATGCGGATCTTCCAGCCGAGCAATTATCTCAGTGTCAATTTCGACGAGCAGTCCCTGAACGTCGTGCGGCGCGCGGCGGAGGGCAACGTGCTTCCCGGCGTGGATATCGCCGAGCACCGCTACGAAGAGGTCGATGCCCTGGAGCAGGAGATCGAGAGCTTCATCACCTGCATCCTGGAGAACCAGGCGCCGCTGGTCGGCGGCGAAGAGGGCCGTCAGGCTCTGGAGGCGGCCCTGACGGTGACCCGCAAGCTCCAGGAACACGCCCGTTTCGTCATGAGCGCCAACAGTGACGACGACTTCGAACGGCTCGCCAAGGGCTAACACCAAGGTCGATTGTGGCGAATAGCTGGGACGACTATGCCGACGAGTGGGATCGGAATGAGCAGGTTCGCGACTATGCCGAACGTGCATTTGCCTCGCTGACTGAAAAATTCGACCTCGACCACGAAGACTGGCGTAACAAGCGTATCCTCGATTTTGGATGCGGCACGGGTTTGCTGACGGAGAGGCTTTCGCCGCTCGTCGGAGAGATCGTGGCCGTCGACAGTTCTCAGAAGATGGTCATGATTTTGCAGAACAAGGCCATGTCCAATGTGATGGCAGTTTGCGTGGATCTGGACGACGACGCGGTTCGGTCCGGCTGTACCTGGTTTTCAGAGTTCGATCTGATTGTAGCCTCATCCGTCTGCGGATTCCTGCCCGGCTATGAGTCAACGCTCAAGCTGCTGTCGAAAGCGCTCGTGGCGCGTGGCGCCTTCGTTCAATGGGATTGGCTGGCGTCAGAGGGGGACGACTTCGGACTGACGAGGGAGCGGGTGCGAGGCGCGCTGGCGGCCGCCGGTTTCTCGCAGATTGAGATCGACACGCCGTTTCAGCTTACCGCGCAGGGTCAGGTGAAACCTGTCCTCATGGCCTGCGGTCTTGTCCGCTAGGTTCAATCGACATTCATGATTCCCTTTTTTTGTGATGTGTGATTCATGGGTTTCCAGGTTTGAATATCTGGGGCCCGGCGATGGCGAAACCTAAGCGATATGAAGTGAGCGCTGCTCAGTGGCGTCGGATTGAAGGACTTTTACCTGGAAAGCCCGGTGATCCCGGCCGCAGCGGCACAGACAACCTGCGCTTCGTCAACGGCGTCCTTTGGGTACTGCGCTCAGGCGCGCACTGGCACGACCTGCCGGAGCGCTACGGCAAGTGGAAGACAGTTCATAAGCGCTTCTCCCGCTGGGCCGAGGCCGGCGTCTGGGAGCGCGTCTTCGAACACCTCATCGACGATCCTGACAACGACTACATCTCGCTCGATTCCAGTCTCGTGCGTGCTCACCAGCAGGCAGCCACCGGCAAGGGTGGCGGCCAAAAAGGGGGGACCAGGCTCTGGGGCGTTCCCGAGGAGGACTGACAACCAAGATCCATATGGCCGTTGACGCTCTCGGCCGGCCTCTGCGCCTCATCCTCACGCCCGGTCAACGAGGAGATGCACCTCTTGCACAGGCCTTGCTCGAAGGGCTGTCGCCGCGCCGGGTACTGGCTGACAAGGCCTATGATTCAAACGCCTTGCGCACACTGATCGCAGACATCGGCGCAGAAGCGGTCATACCTTCTAACCCTACGAGAAAGCGTCCAATCCCGTACGATTTCCAGGCCTACAAGACCCGAAACACCGTCGAACGATGTTTCAACAAGCTCAAACACTTCAGGCGCATCGCAACTCGGTTCGACAGACGCGCAAGACACTTTCTAAGCTTCATACATATCGCTGCTGCAATACTATGGATGCGATGAATGTCGATTCAGCCTAACGCAGCATCGGGAAAATCGTAAGCGCCAGCAGCAGGCCCATGGTGATGTTGAACCACTTGAGGCGCTGCGGATCCGCGAGAAACGACCTCAAGACCGTCCCGAAGCCCACCCAGGTCGAGACGCTGGGAAAATTCACCAGCACGAAGGCGGCCGCCACCAGCACCACCGAGAGGTAGGGCGCATCGGGGCTGCTGTAGACCGACATGGCCGTGACCGCCATCATCCAGGCTTTCGGGTTCACCCACTGGAAGGCCGCCGCGGCCATGAAGGACATGGGATTGCTGCCGGTTTTTGCGTCCGACGCCCCCATCGAGCGGGACATGGCGATCCGCCAGGCGAGATACAGCAGGTAACTGCCGCCCAGAAGCTTCAGGACCAGGCTAAGCGTCGGGAAGGTGAGCAGCAGGGTTCCCAGGCCGAAACCCACGCAGAGCAGCAGCGAGCCGAAGCCGGCTGCGATCCCGCACATATGCGGAACCGTGCGCCAAAAGCCGAAGTTTACGCCCGAAGCCAGCAGCATGACGTTGTTCGGCCCCGGCGTGACCGAGGACACGAAGGCGAACACGAGCAGTGCTAAGAAGCTATCGAGCGGCATGGCAACACTCCAGTTATGTCAGTGATGCTGACATAACTGGAGTGGGCTGTAAACGACTCCATTGTGCCCTGACAATCAGCGCGTAGCCCTTAATCTAGCCGCGCATACGTTCGGCCTTGGGATCGAACAGGGGCTCGGTGATCAGCCTGGCCTTGCAGAATTCCCCCAGGATTTCGATCTCGACCTCGCGGCCGTCCTCGATCAGTTCGACCGGCAGGAAACCGAGCGCCACCGATTTCTGCGCATGGTGGGCATAGCCGCCCGAGGTGACAAAACCGACCACCTTGCCCTCGTACCAGATCGGCTCGTCGCCCCAGGTATCGGCGTCTTTTGCCTCGACGATAAAGCTGCAGAGCCGTCGTTTCGGCCCAGCGGCCTTTTCGGCCAGGGCGGCGGCCTTACCGATGAAATCTGCCGGCTTGTTGTAGGAGACGAAGCGGTCCATGCCGGTTTCCGCCGGCAGGTAGTCCGGTTTGAACTCGCGCAGCCAGGAGCCGAAGGCCTTTTCCAGGCGTAGGCTCATCATGGCGCGCATGCCGAAGGGGCGCAGTCCCAGGTCGGACCCGGCCTCGCTGAGAGTTTCGTAGAGCGCGATCTGGTCCTCGGCATCCACGTAGATCTCGTAACCCAGATCGCCGGTGTAGGAGACCCGCTGAATAAGGGCCCGGCAGAGGCCGATGTCGGTCTCCAGAATGCCCATGAAGGGCAGGGCAGCACTGGAGACATCCGCCATGGCGACCCGGCTCAACAGTTCCCGGGCCTTGGGGCCGGCGATCTGAAAGCCGATGCGCCTGGTGGAGATGTTTTGGATCTCGACGCCCGTTTCCGGCAAGTGTTGCCAGAACCAGCGCAGATGAAAGGCCTGGGCGCCGAAGGAGGCGGTGAGCTGGAACCGGTCTTCCGCAAGGCGTGAAATGGTGAAGTCGCCGATCAGCTTGCCCTTCGGGCTCAGCATGGGGGTGAGCGAAAGACGCCCGACCTTCGGGATGCGGCCGGCCATGATCCGGTCCAGCCAGGCTTCCGCGCCCGGGCCGCTGACCAGGTACTTGCCGAAGTTGTGGATCTCGTTGATCCCGACGGCCTCACGTACCGCGCGGCATTCCGCGGCTGTGGCTTCGAAGGCGTTTGAGCGGCGGAAGGACGGGGTTTCGAAGAGCGGTTCGTCTTCGGGGGCGAAGTAGTTCACTGCTTCCATGCCGTAGGCGGCTCCGAAGACCGCGCGCTGTGCCTGCCAGATCCCATAGGCCGGTGTGGTCTGGTAGGGGCGGGCCGCCCGCAGTTCTTCGTTGGGATAGCCGACGGAAAAGCGGCGTTGGTAGTTTTCGCGCACCTTCGCCCGGGTGTAGCCGGGCGAGACCCAGTCGCCGAAACGCGCCACGTCCATGGCGAAAACATTGCGGGAGGGCTCGCCCTCGACCATCCATTCCGCGAGCGAGAGGCCCACGCCGCCGCCCTGGCTGAAGCCGGCCATAACCGCACAGGCCGACCAGTAGTTCTTCAAGCCCGGCACGGGGCCGACCAGCGGGTTGCCGTCGGGTGCGAAGGTGAAGGGGCCGTTGATGATGGTCTTGATGCCGGCGCGCTCCAGAACGGGATAGCGACGGAAGGCCAGTTCCAGAGAGTCTCCGATGCGGTCCAGCTTGTCGGGCAGCAACTCGTGGCCGAAATCCAGCGGCGTGCCCTCGACCGCCCAGGCATCGCAGCTCTGCTCGTAGAAGCCGATCACCAGACCGCGGCCTTCCTGACGCAGGTAGCTCTCGCCCTCCGGGTCCATGACGTGCGGCAACTCGCTGTCGCGTTCATAGACATCCGGCGTTTCCTCGGTGACCAGATACTGGTGCTCCATCGGATGCAGCGGCAGATAGATGCCGGCCAGTGCACCGACCTCGCGCGCCCAGAGGCCGGCGGCGTTCACCAGATGCTCGGCGATGACCGTGCCCTGTTCCGTAACGATCTCCCAGGAGCCGTCCGGAAGCGGATTGGTCTCCAGCACGGGATTGCGCAGCACGATCTCGGCGCCGGCCTTACGGGCCGCCTTGGCGTAGGCATGGGTCGTGCCCGAGGGGTCCAGATGTCCGTCCAGGGGATCGTAGAGCGCGCCAATCACGCCCTCTGTGTTGGTGATGGGCGAGAGCTTCCCGATCTCCTCCGGCCCGACGATCTCGGTCTCCAGGCCCATGTAGCGATGCTTGGCGCGCTCGGCCTTGAGGAAATCCATGCGGTCGGGCGTGGTGGCGAGGGTCAGGCCGCCGACGTGATGCAGGCCGCAGGACTGCTCGGAGATCTGCTCCAGTTCCTTGTAGAGCTGGATGGTATAGCCCTGCAGCGCGGCCATATTGGTGTCGGCGTTCAGGGTGTGAAAACCGCCGGCGGCATGCCAGGTCGAGCCTGAGGTCAGCTCCGAGCGCTCGATCAGCATGACATCGTTCCAGCCGAACTTGGTCAGGTGATAGAGCACGCTGCATCCGACGACACCGCCGCCGATGACCGCCACTTGCGTATGGCTTTTCATGCGCCTGTCTCCTTGTGCCGAACTTTAGCCCAGGACCGAGAAGCTGGAGTCCTGATTGATCTCCCGGTTCCGCGAGTAGAAGCCGATCGAGAGCGTTTGATCGATGTTTTCCATATGGAACTGGACCGGCGTCGCATCGTGGTCGAGGCCGTTCTCGCAGGCCTCGATCAGGGTGGCCATCATCTTGCCGGCGACCGGCGCGTTCTTGAACTGGTTGCCGCTGGTGCCGATGGCGACGTAGAAGCCGGGCAGGTCTGTCTTGTCGTAGATCGGGATCCAGTCGTCCGTCACGTCGTAGAGCTCGACCACGCCCTTCATCTTCGAGGGAATGCCCATCTCGGGGAAGCGCTGTGCCATGCGCATGGCCTGGATCTGCCACTGATCGGTGAAATCCCGATTGAAGCTGTCCGGATCGACCCATTCGCGGCTGTCGCACTCGGGGTCTTCCGAGCCGATCAGGATGTGGTTGCCGAGCTCGGGCCGGCAGTAGGTGGCGATATCGCTGTCGGAATAGACGTAGCCGTTCTTCTCGAAGTCGAAACCCTCGGGTGAGGGGACATGGGCGACCTCGTGACGCAGCGCGCGGGTCTTCATCTTCATGGCTTCGAAGACGCCGGCCATCTGGTTGAGTTTGCTCGAGTGCGGCCCGGCGACATTGACCACCACCGGCGCGTCGATCTCCGTGCCGTCTTTGAGAGTGATACCGGCCACGCGCCCACCGCTCTGGCGGATCTCCGCGACCTCGGCATTGTAGAGGAATTCGGCGCCCTGCTGCTTTGCTGCGTATTCGGCGTTTTGGGCCGAGAGGGCCGGGTCGCTGACATAGCCGCCGCGCGGAAAGAAAACGCCGCCGATGACGCTGTCACCGGTGGGCTCGCAAAAGCCCGGATCCTCCGGCCGTTTGGCGGGGCCGAAGAGATGGGTGTCCATAATCGGCAGCTTCGCCTTCATTTCCTCTGGCGTGAGGTGTTCGTAGGGGCAGCCGATCCGGTCCATGATCTCGCAGATCTTACTAAGCTCATAGTTATGCTCGGTCTTGACCACCAGACAGCCGGTGTCGTGATACTTGATCATGCCACGCGGGTCTTCGCAGCCGAGATAACCGGCCCAGTCCTTCCAATAGTACCAGCCCTCATAGGCCAGGGCGCAGGTGTCGAAGACCGAGTAATAGGTGCGGATAATGGCGCAGGAGCCCGAGGTCGAGCCGTGTCCCGCCATCGCGTTCTTGTCGACGCTGAGCGTTTTCAAGCCCTTCTTCGCCATTTCATAGGCGGTGCAGGCGCCGATCACGCCCGCGCCGATGATAATCGCGTCGTAAGATTTTCCCATCTCTGATCCTCCCGGGTGCCTGCCTTCCCAAAGCAAATTTGTGCATGACTCCATTATTCGGATAAAATAATTTAATCGTATAATTGAAATCAGGAATTCTGATGTGCTGACCTTGAGGGCGCTCAGATATCTCGTCGCCGCCGCCGACCATGAGAGCGTGACCGAGGCCGCGCTGGCTCTGAACGTGTCGCAGCCGGCGATCTCGGCGGCGATTGCCCAACTCGAGGGTCACTACGCGCAGCAGATTTTCGTGCGGCGCAAGGGGCGGGGCGTCAGTCCCACGCCCTTTGGACGTGAGCTGGTGATCCGTTGCCGGCACCTGCTCAACCACGCGGCCGAACTGGCGGCTTTCGGTCGTCAGGGGGATGCGGTCGCCGGGGAGGTTGCGCTCGGCTGCTTCGCGGAGCTGGCACCGCACTATTTGCCCGCTCTGAACAAGGCCTTCGAAGCGCGCTTTCCCAATGTCCGTGTACGCTTCCGCGAGGCAGGCTTCGATGAGTTGCCGCGCCTGCTGGAAGCCGGCAGCATCGATCTGATGCTCGACTACGACATCGGCCTGCCGGAGGAAATCGAACAGGTCACCCTGACGGCGCTGGCGCCCTATGTTCTGCTACCGGCGGGGCACCGCTGGGCCAGCCGGAAGCGGCTTAGTCTGGAAACGATCGTGAGCGAACCCCTGGTGCTGGCCAGTGACAGCCAGAGCCGGCGCTATCTGCTCGATCTCTTTCACCGTCGGGGACTGAATCCCGAGGTGGCCCGGACGGCGGAATCCTTCGAGACCCTGCGCGGGTTGGTGGCCAACGGCTATGGCATCTCCGTGGTACACAGCCGGCCCGCCTCCGACGTGAGCTATGACGGCTCTGCGCTGGCCTCCGTGCCGATCGCCAGGGTCGAACCGACCCATCGGATTCTGCTGGCCTGGACCCGGCGCTTTCCCCTGTCTCCGGCGGCTGAGGCCTATCGGGATTTCACGGTTGAATGGTTTAAGCCGAAAGCTGACGAAGGCCGATAGTCATAGGTTGACAGACATCATGTTATCGATAACACTGTTTGATGTTAGCGATAACTTCAAACCGCCGTCGGGAAGCAAAAAATCAAACGGTGGGGCTTTGGGAGGTGCCGAAGTTATCTCGCATCGTGAAGGTCTTTTCGGTCCTCGACTGCCGTAAGCCACATGGCTCTGTTGAGGTTCCTGTAGAGGCCGCCACTTAAACCTCCTCACCGTTCCGCGCCAGTTTTCTGAAGTTGCGGACAAGAGACACGGATAGGAGGCAGTTACGTGTCCAGCGAAAACCCGATCATCTCGATGCGGGGAATCACGAAACGCTTCGGTGGCGTCACGGCGCTGCAGGACGTTGATCTCGACGTCCGGCCCGGGGAAGTGCTGGCGATCGTCGGCGACAACGGGGCCGGCAAATCCACGCTGATCAAGATACTGACCGGCGTTTATCAGCCGACGGAAGGCAGCATCGAAATGGACGGCAGGCCGCTGTCCATGAACAGCCATTCCGAAGCCATCGAACTTGGGATCGATGCGGTCTATCAGACGCTCGCGCTGGCGGATCATCTGGACCCGGCTGCCAACATGTTTCTTGGCTCAGAGCTCACCAAATCCTTCCTGGGCTTTCAGTACCTCGATAACGCCAAGATGCGGGCGGAGGCGGAGCGGGTGCTGCTTGAGCGTCTGGGCGTGCGCCTGAAGTCCATGGACGTTCCCACCGAGAGCCTTTCCGGCGGACAGCGCCAGGCGGTTGCCATCGCCCGCGCCGTCTATCACTCGGACCTCCGGGTTCTGGTGATGGATGAACCGACGGCGGCGCTGGGACCACAGGAAACGGCGCGGACCCTGAAACTGATCGAGGTGCTGCGGCAGGAAGGACTCGCCATCGTCCTGATCAGCCATTCGCTGGACGACGTCTTCGCCGTATCGGATCGTATCCAGGTCATGCGGCGCGGGCGCCGTGTCGATGTGGTCACCACCAAAGATTCGTCGCGGCAGGAAGTTCTGGGTTTGATCGTCGGGGCGGCCGAAGCCGCCGCCTGAACAGGAGAAAATTACGGATGTCCGCATCTGCCTCGAAAGGCCTGCAGGAACGGCTCGAACCCTATCTGGCGATCATCGGGCCCATGGCGATGATCCTGATGATTCTCGCCTTTATGGGGGTGGCGGAGCCGACGCGATATTTCCGCCTTTCGAACCTCAACATCATCCTGCTGGAGGCCGCGCTCTACATGCCGCTGGCCATGGCCATGACCTTCGTCATCACCCAGCGCGGTATCGATCTTTCTATCGGCTCGGTGGCCGCCCTGACCGGGATCATCATGGCCTTCGCGATCAAGGAGTTCGGGTTTCCGGCCTGGGTCGCGATTCCGCTGGCGATTGCCATTGGCGGCCTGTTCGGGCTGATCAACGGCCTGGTGATCACCAAGTTCCGGGTGCCCGACCTGATCGGCACCCTGGCCATGGATCTGGTCTATCGCGGCTTCGCCCTGGTGCTGGCGAAGGGCCTGGTGCTGGCGCGCTTCCCGGATCTCGTGACCGAGATCGGGCGCGGCCGGCTTCCGGGCTTCCTGCCGATCCCGGTGCTGATCGGCATCGCATCGCTGGTGATCGGCGCCTTCCTGCTGCGGCGCAGTTGGTTCGGACGCTACTCGATCGCGATCGGCTCCAATCCGGAATCCGCCGAGATGACCGGTATCGCGGTGAACCGCTACAAGGTCTACGCCTATGTCCTGATGGGGGCCATGGCCGGGCTCGCCGGCGTCATGCTGACCGGCAAGCTCAATGCCATCCAGGCGACCTCTGCCCCTTACTTCAATCTGCATGTTATTGCGGCGGTCGTGGTCGGCGGCACCTCGCTCTTCGGCGGGCGTGCCTACATGCTGGGCTCCTTCGCCGGCGTTCTGCTGCTCTCCATGATGATCAACGCGCTGGTGACCCTGCGCATCGAGTTCTTCTGGCAATCGGTCGCCTCGGGCGTGGTGATTATTCTCTCGGTGGCCTTCTACACCTGGCTGCAGAAGAAAGACCGTGACGGTGCCAAGGGCCTGCTGAGCAGCCTGACCACACCCGACAACCTCAAGCTTGCGAAACTCGGTGGCGGGATCGCGCTGGTGATTGCCCTGCTTTGGGTCGTTGGCTCGCTGCTGTCCACAGGCGCGGTGCCAAGCGGTTGACGGCGTATTCAAAGGAAAGAGATTCCATCAAGTCTGGGAGGAAAAAATGACAAGAAAAGCTTCGAAACTCTTCGCTTCGGCGACAGCCCTCTGTGCCTCTGCCATGATGGCGGGCTCCCTCGCGGCGCAGGACCTGCCTTTGAAAGCTCTGCCCGGGGACGCGGATCGCGACCACTGGCTGCCGGAGCAGGTCAACGCACCCGGCAAGCTGGAGGCGCTTCAGGCCGCAACCGGCGGCGAAGCCGTGAAGTTCACCGGCAACCTGGACAAGCCGGTCCAGATCGCCCTGATCTATCCTTCGGCCGATGTGTCGGATTTCTGGGCGCGCAACTATCTCGCGCTGACCAAGCGGCTCGACCAGCTCGGCATCAAGTACGAAACCACCGAGTTCGCATCCCGGCAGATCGAGCATTCCCTGCAGTCGACCTATGCGACCCAGGTGGAGCAGGATGCCGATCTCTATGACTACGTCATCTTCGGCCCTTCCGAGCTGGCGACCCAGGCCGACAATATCGAGAAGCTCTCCGGCAATGAGAACTTCGTCACCTATGTCTGGGCTTTCCACACCCCGCTGAAGCACTTTAAGCAGCAGCCGGCGGTCTGGTTCGATTTCTCCTCAGCTTACGGCGCGCAGGTAATTTGCAGCTACATGATCGAGCGTCTCGGCAAGGACGTGACCTACGCCATGAACCGCGGTATCCCCGGTGTGACCGACAACCAGCGCTCCGGCGACTTCAAGGACTGCGTGGCTGAAAAGGGCAACTGGACCGTCGCCTACGAGCATTATGGCGAGTATCAGCGCGAAGGCGGCTTTGCCGGCACCAACCTGATCATGCAGGCCTATCCGGAAGCGACCGTGATCCACAACGCGAACACTGCCATGGCCATGGGCTCGGTCGAAGCGCAGGTGGCGGCCGAGAAGCACAAGGAGGTCTTCTCCACGGGCTGGGGCGGCACCGGGCTTGAGCTTGACGCCATCCGCCGCGGCGAACTGAATGCCACGCCCATGCGCATGGGCGATGACGTCGGGGCCGCGACGGCCGAGGCGATCAAGGCTGATCTCGAAGGGCGCTCGGAAGAGCTGCCGCTGGTGTTCCTTGGCCGGATTACCGTGGCGCACGACCAGCTAACCAACGAGCAGATCGACAACCTGGAGAAAGAGGCCTTCCGTTTCTCCGGTGTCGGGGCGCTCAAGCGCTAGGTCAGAATTTTCATCCAACCCAGGCCGGCTTCCGTCGTGGTGGCCGGCCTGTATTCTGCGCCGACCGGGCTATCAAAGCCGAGCGCGCGGATCGTCCGCATGACGTGACGATAGTCCAGTTCGCCATCGTCCGGTTCGCCGCGCGAGGGCACCGCCGCGATCTGGATATGGCCGATGTGCGGCATGAACTGCTCCAGGCGCCGGGTCACATCACCCTGCATGATCTGGATGTGGTAGCAGTCGAACATCAGCTTGAGGTTCGCTGCGGCGACCGCGGTAATGATCTCGGCGGCCTGGTCCGCAGTCTGCAGGAAGTAACCCGGCGCGTCGTGGTGGTTTAGGGGTTCGATCAAGATCGTGATGCCCTGTGGGGCCGCTGAACGACAGGCGTAGCGCAGATTTTCAATGAAGGTCTGCCGGGCTGTGTCTCCCTCCGCGAAGCCGGCCATGACGTGAATGTTCGGCGTCTCGATGGTGCTGGCGTAGGCAATGGCCTGATCTATGGCTGCCCGGGCTTCCTCTTCGCGGCCAGGCAGTGCCGCCAGACCATTGTCGCCGGCCGTGGTATCGCCACGGACCGTATTCAGGCCCAGCATGCGCAGGCCGGTCTCTTCCAGGGCCGCTGTTATGTCCTCCGGCGGCGTGTCGTAGGGCCAGTGGCACTCGACGGCATCGAAGCCGGCCCGAGCGGCAGCCCGGATGCCCTCCGGTAAGGACAGCTCTTTCCATAAAAAACCAAGGTTGGCGGAGAATCCGGTCATCAGTCCCAATCCACGTCAAATTTGTCCACGATTGCGCCGATCTGTGCCGCGTTGAGCAGGGCAGGGTTGGCACCGCGTGTCAGGAGGGCGAGCTTCGCCGTCTCTTCCAGCTCTTCGATGGCATAGACCGCCGCTTCCAGATCCTTGCCGGCTACGACAGGACCATGATTTGCCAGTACAACGGCGCTGCGTTTCCCCGCCAGTCCCTTGATCGCGTCACCCATGGCCGGGTCGCCCGGCATGAAGTAGGGCAGCAGCTTGACCTTGCCCAGGCGCATGACGGAATAGGCCGTCAGCGGCGGCAGCATGTTCTCCGGATCGATCTCGGGCAGCAGCGAAAGGGCGACCGAATGGCTGGAGTGCAGATGCACCACCGCGCCGGTTTTCGCGCCGCGCGTTTCATAGAAGGCGGCATGCAGCGGCATTTCCTTGGTCGGTTTGTCTCCACCGATGTGATTGCCCCCGGTATCGAAGAGCGACAGGCGCGCGGGGTCCAGGAACCCGAAGCAGGAACCCGTGGGTGAGACCAGCAGGCGGCCATCGGAAAGCCGGGCCGAGACATTGCCGGAGGCGCCACCCGTCAGGCCGCGGTCGAACATGGATTTCGCGAGACGACACATGTCCTCTCGGATCTGGGCTTCTTCGCTCATTGTGCGTCCAGCATTGCCAGAGCGCGAGCGAAGAAATCTTCCTGCCCGAAGTTACCCGATTTCAGGGTCAGGGCGATGTCCTGTCCCGCGCTGCTGCACCAGGTCCAGGGCACGCCGGGGGCGATCTCGGGGCCGATGGTCATCTGCTTGACGCCGAGGGCATTGGTGACGGCGCCTGAGGTCTCACCACCCGCGACCACGAAGCGCCGCACGCCGACCTCCCTGGCCTGGAGTGCCAGGTCGGCGAGGCTGTCCTCGACGATCTTGCCGGCGCGCTCGACTCCGAGCCGCTCTTGCGCAGCCGAGACCTCGGCCGGCTCCGCCGTGGCGTAGATCATCTTGGGGGCCTCGGCGGGCTGTTCCGCCAGCCACTGCTTTGCGCCTGAGGCGCCCTCGTTTGCGAGCGTGAGCGGGTCCAGCTTGAAGCTGCTGGCGCGCGCTGCATAGGCCGCGACCTGCTTTCGGGTCATGGCGGAGCAACTGCCGGAGAGCACGATCTGGCCTTCGGCAAGGCTTGGCGTGACGGGCTTTGGCGCGTCTGCCGAGAGGACGCCGTCGGCCAGATAGAGACCGGGCAGAGGCATGGCGATGGCGCTGCCGCCGGTCATCAAGGGCATATCCCGGCAGGCTTCGGAAATGACCGCCAGATCGCCATTGGCGACGGCATCCACCACCACATGAGCGATGCCTTCAGCTTTGAGTTCGCCGAGACGCGCGCGCAAGGCGTCGACGCCGCGTTCGACCACCAAGCGGTTGGCCAGGCCGACCTTTCCGGTCACCTGGGGTTCCAGCAGCCGCGTGAGGTTGGAATCGCGCATCGGCGTCAGCGGGTGGTCCTTCATGGGACTTTCGTGCAGCGGCTGCTCGCCGACGAAGAGGTTGCCCATGAAGATCGCGCGGCTGTTTTCCGGGAAGGCGGGGCAGTAGATGGTCTGATCGCAGTCCAACTCTGCCATCAGGGCTTCGGCCACCGGTCCGATGTTGCCTTTCGCGGTGCTGTCGAAGGTGGAGCAGTACTTCCAGAAAAAGCGCGATGCGCCCGCCGCGCGCAGCCAGGCCAGAGCGGCTTTGGTCTCCGCGACGGCATCCTCGACCGGCGCGGTCCGGCACTTCAGGGCAATGACCTCGAAGCTTGAGGTCTCGACCGCGTCGGGTGCTTCATCCGGCACGCCCAATCTGAGTGAAACCCGGACGCCGCTGCGGGCCAGCAGGCCGGCCAGATCGGTGGCGCCGGTGAAATCGTCGGCGATGCTGCCCAGTACGACGGTCATGCTTCTTCCTTCCCGTTTGTGCCCGGCAGAGTCACATCCCCCTTTGCGGCATAGACCTTTGCCACGGCGGAATCATCCTCACGCCCAAAGCCCGCCGCCTGCGCTTCTTTAAAGAGTGAGAGCGCGGTCTGCGAGAGGGGCAGGGGGAAGTCCGCTGCTTCGCCTTCCGAGGTCACGATGCCCAGGTCCTTGACGAAGATGTCTACGGCCGATTTCGGGGCGTAGTCGCCCTCGACCACATGCCGGCCCCGGTTTTCGAACATCCAGGAATTGCCGGCGCACTCGGTGATCACTTCATACAGCGTGCGGGCCTCCAGGCCGGATTTGATCCCCAGCGTCAGCGCTTCGCCCATGGCCGCGATATGCACGCCGGCCAGCAACTGGTTGATCATCTTGACCCGGGAGCCGATGCCCGGCTCTTCGCCCAGCTCGAAGATCTTGGTCGCGATGGCATCCAGCGCCGGCCGCACCCGTTGAAAGGTCTCGCGCGCGCCGGATGCCATGATCGTCATCTCGCCCTTGAGCGCCTTTTCAGCGCCGCCGGAAACCGGTGCGTCGATGACGGACATGCCGGCTGCGGAGAGGCGTTCTGCGACCTTCGCCGTGTAGGAGGGCGGCATGGTCACGCAAAGCACGAAGGTGCTGCCGGGTTTTGCCGCCGCGACGGCACTGTTTTCGCCGAACAACACCGTTTCGACCTGATCGGCATTGACCACGAAGAGGAAGACGACATCGGCCTGGCTGGCGGCCTCGGACGGGATCGCTGTTACCTGGCCGCCGGCTTGCGCGAAGGCTTCCAGGGCTTCGTCCCTTACATCCACGCCGGTCGTTGTGAAACCCGCCCTCAAGAGCGAAACCGCTGCGCCCCAACCCATGGACCCCAGGCCGATCACGGCGGTCTTCAATGGTTCGGGCATGGACGGTTCCTTCAAATGATGATCTGCGACGGGCTTTTTGAAACTGGACAACTGGTATCGGTACCGGTATCGATACCAGTTACTGTTATCTCTAAGGAACCAGAAGGCGAGAGTCAATCCGCTGGCGATACCTGAACCAGCCTGTTTGCGGGAGCAGCACTGCGTGAGTACGAGGCCGACACTGGTGGAGGTCGCGGCCCTGGCGGGGGTCAGCAAGATGACCGCGTCGCGCGCCTTGCGTGGCGCTGCGGACGTTTCCGAAGCCAATATCGGCAAGGTTCTGCGGGCCGCCGAAGAAATCGGCTATGTCACCAATCACCTGGCGACCTCGCTCTCTTCGCGCAGCACCAACCTGGTGGGCGTCGTCGTGCCCTCCATGTCGAACATCGTCTTCGCGGAGGTCCTGGCCGGAATCTCCGATGCCATTCAGGAAAGCGGAAAGCAGCCGGTCTTCGGGATCTCCAACTATGACGCCGAAACCGAGAAGGCGATCATCCGGGACATGCTGTCGTGGCGCCCGGTGGGCATGATCGTGACCGGCCTCGAACAGGCGGCACAGTCCCGCAAACTGCTCGCCGGTGCCGGCATTCCGGTGGTCCAGATCATGGATGTCGATGGTGAGGCCATCGATATCACCGTCGGGCTCTCCCATGATGAGGCCGGTCGCGATATGGCGCGCGCCCTGATCGGACGGGGTTGCTCGAAGATCGCCTATGTTGGCGCGGCCCTCGAAAAAGATGTGCGCGCCCGAAAGCGCAGGGAGGGTTTCTGCCGGGAGTTGGAGCAGCAGGGGCTCTCTCTGGCGGCGTCACGCCTTGACGAGCGGTTTTCGTCGCTCTCGCTCGGCCGAAGCTTGACGGAAGATCTTCTGACATCAGGAACGGAGATCGACTGCATCTACTACTCGAACGACGACATGGCCGCCGGTGGTCTCTTTGCCTGTATGGCGGCGGGTGTTGCGGTGCCCAAGCAGGTAACGCTCGCGGGCTTCAACGGCCTTGAGTTCCTGGAAGGACTGCCGGTGCGGCTTGCCACCACGCGCTCGCCGCGCCGGGAGATCGGCGCCGAGGCCATCCGGCTGTTGCTGGCCGCCCTGGAGCGTCCGCTTGATGCCCATGAAAGACGACGGGCGTTCCGGCCGGCAATAGATCTGGGCGAAGCGAAAGCTCACTCTGATTTGTCTGGTGCCTCCTAGCGCCTTCCCTTAATGCTGTGTGCTTCATCTTTCGGACTTTCCAGCAGAGTCCAGCCAACAGGGAAAAGATATGGCCGATTTTGAGCTGATTATCGGGAACAAGAACTACTCCTCCTGGTCTTTCCGGCCCTGGCTTGCGATGAAGGTGAAGGAAATTCCCTTCAAGGAGACCTTGAGCCCTTTCGACGAGGCGAACGATTCGGCGCATTTCCTGGCGTTTTCACCCACGAAGAAAGTGCCTGTTCTGAAACACGGCGACACGACGGTCTGGGAATCGCTGGCGATCCTGGAGTATCTGGCCGATCTCTTTCCCGAGCAGGGCTTCTGGCCCCAAGATCGTGTCGCACGGGCCTGGGCGCGCGCGGTTTCGAACGAAATGCACGCAGGCTTTGCGGATCTGCGGATCGAATGCTCCATGAATATGCGGCGTGAGGTCCGGGCGATCCAGGTCTCGGACGCGGTGCGCCGGGATGTGGCGCGGATCGAGACCATCTGGGCGGAGTGCCTGGCGGCTTCCGGCGGGCCTTTCCTCTTCGGCGAATTCTCTAACGCGGATGCCATGTACGCGCCGGTGGTCAACCGGCTGCACCGCTATGAACTCAGCCGGACATCGGCGGTGCTGGCCTATTCCGAAGCCATGACGGCGCTGCCGGCCTGGCAGGAATGGGAAGCGGCGGGTAAGGCGGAACCCTGGATCGTCGAGGCGGATGAAGCCTGATCCAGGTGACTTGGTTATCAACAGCGGAAAATCGGTGTTTATGCAGATTGAAGACTTGAAGCAGGCGCTTTCCGAGGTGCTGGAAGCGTCGAACGAAGATGCCGTCTTGACTTTGGACTCAGGCAAGCCGGGGCCTGTGGTCTCGCTGGTCGCTCTGACCCACGGCAATGAAGTTACGGGAGTCGTAACGGCGCAGCGTGTCCTCGCGGGACTCCGCTCGGGCGACCTGCAGCAGCGCAGCGGCCGTCTTCAGATCGTCCTGGCCAACTACGAGATCCTGCGCGATGCCGAGGGCTTCGACGACCTGGTACGCTTCAGGTTCGAGGATATGAACCGGATCTGGGCGAAGAACGGCAGCGCAGAGCACGAGTACCAGGCCAAGGAGCGCATCCGGTCTTATATCGAAGGCTCGGATCATGTGATCGATCTTCATTCCACCAACCGCGCCTCGACGGCCATCGGGATTCTGATGGGGGCCGGGGAAACCGGCATCGAGGCCATGCGGCGGCACCTCGATACCCCTTACGTGCTCCTGGACGCCGAGAAATTCCTTAACGGCATGTCTCTGGTCGAATATCACCACCGGAGCCGGGGTGAGGGCCTTTCCCTGGTGATCGAGGCTGGACAGCATTTCGATTTCTCGACCATCGAGACCAATGTCGAGAACAGCATCAACCTTTTGAAGCATCTCGAGATTCTCGAAGGCGAGGTCCGGGATTTGCCGCAGCCACCCAAAATCCTGCGCGTTTATGCCTCGGGTATCGCCCAGTTTGCCGGAAATGCCATCTCCTGGGTGTATAGCGATGATCCCGAGGGCTTCGACTTCGTCGAGAAAGGCACCCATATCTGCGATCTCAACGGGGAAGCGGTCGTGGTCGACCGCGACAGCTATATCGTCATGCAGCAGGTCGAGGCCTTGCATGCGGGTAAGGAGATGTATTACCTCGCGGCTGAAGTCTGACACGCCACTGACTTATTTTCGCAGCAATCGGATTTACAGCCTGCCGCCCAGTCGCTAAAAGCGCGCCTGAGACCGAAGCGTAAACAAACGCTTGGCGAGTGCGACGTGCTGGAGTGGCCGGATGGTCGAGACGATTCCCTTCATAGACCTTGCGACGCAGCGTGACCGGTTGCAGCCGCAACTGGATCAGGCGATCGCCCGTGTCCTTGGCCATGCGCAGTTCATCCTGGGCCCGGAGGTACGGGAACTGGAGGTGCGCCTGGCCGACTATGCCCAGGTCGGTCATGCCGTTACCTGCGCGAACGGCACGGACGCCCTGATGCTGGCGCTGATGTCCGAAGGGATCGGTCCGGGCGATGCCGTCTTCGCGCCTGCCTTTACCTTTGTTGCCACAGCGGAGGCCCCGGCCGTCCTGGGGGCGCAGGTGGTGCTGGTGGATATCGAGGAAGGCAGCTTCAACATCGATCCGACCAGCCTGGAACAGGCGATTGAAGGCCTTAAGGATTCCGATGTTAAGCCGCGCGCCGTCATCGCCGTGGATCTCTTCGGACAGCCGGCGAATTACGATGCCTTGAAGGCCATTGCCGAGCGGCACGGCCTGCTGTTGATCGCTGACGCCGCGCAGAGTTTCGGCGCCAGCCGTGACGGCTGCCCTGTGGGCGGGCTTGCCGACTATACGACCACCAGCTTCTTTCCGGCCAAACCCCTGGGCTGCTACGGCGACGGGGGCGCCATCTTTACCCACGACGCGGATGCCGCCGCTCGGCTCAAATCCCTGCGGGTTCATGGCGAGGGGACGGACCGCTATGACAATGTGCGGATTGGGCTGAACAGCAGGCTCGACAGCATTCAAGCCGCGGTTTTGCTGCAAAAGCTGGCGATCCTGCCGGACGAACTCACCAAACGGCAGGCCGTGGCCGACCGTTATCACCGGGGGCTTGGCGAGCTCTGTAAAACGCCGCAACTGGCGCAGAATTGCACTTCATCCTGGGCGCAATACACGGTTCTGGTCCAGGATCGCGAGGGGCTGCGCGGGCGTTGTGCCGATCAGGGTGTTCCCACGGCGGTCTACTATCCGGTGACGCTCGACCGGCAAACCGGGTATCGAGACTGCCTTATCGGTGCGGGCGGACTTTCCGTTTCCCACGCGCTGGCCGAGCAGGTCGTCAGCCTGCCTATGCACCCTTATCTGGAGCCGGCCGTCCAGGACCGCATCATCGAGGCCGTCACATCGGCGATATCCGCCGGATAAGAAATCTTAACCACTGCCATGCGAAGACAGGGCCGCGTCTCCTTGGGCGTGGCCTCCTGGCGCGATTTTGGACGCGACAAAGGCAGGTCGAGTGTTTAAGTTCTTGCGAAATTTTCCCCCTCACCCGTTAAGCAGTTGTCTGGTATGAAATTTCTGGTCACTGGCCATGCTGGCTTCATCGGTAATCACGTCGCGCTGCAATTGCTTGAGCGTGGCGATGAGGTCGTCGGTCTCGATAACTTAAATCCTTACTACGACGTCAATCTCAAGCAGGCGCGGCTGGATCGCCTGCAGCGCTTTGAAGGCTTTACCCACAGTCAGCTCGACCTCGAGGACAGTGAAGGTGTTGCGGCCTTGTTTCGGGACCACAAACCCGACAAGGTCATCCATCTGGCCGCGCAGGCCGGGGTCCGCTACAGCCTGGAAAATCCGCGCAGCTATATCGACAGCAATATCGTCGGCTTCCTGAACATTCTGGAAGGCTGCCGGCATCAGGAGGCCCAGCACCTCGTCTACGCCTCCTCAAGCTCCGTTTACGGGGCTAACGAAAACACGCCTTTCTCAGTCCATCACAATGTGGACCATCCGCTGAGCCTCTACGCCGCGAGCAAGAAGTCCAACGAGATGATGGCCCATACCTACAGCCATCTCTTTCGGGTCCCTGTGACAGGGCTGCGCTTCTTCACGGTTTACGGCCCTTGGGGGCGTCCCGATATGGCGCTGTTCCTCTTCTGCAAGGCGATCCTGGAGGGCCGGCCCATCGATGTCTTCAACCGTGGTGAGATGCAGCGGGATTTCACATACGTCGACGATATCGTCGCGGGTGTCATTGCCTGCGCCGACAATACAGCGCAGGTAAACGAAGACTGGAGCGGCGCCGCGCCGGATCCGGGCACCAGTGGCGTGGCTCCTTATCGTGTCTACAACATCGGCAACAGCCGGCCTGTGGAGCTGATGAAATACATCGAGGTCCTGGAGCAGTGTCTTGGTAAGACCGCCGAAAAGAACATGCTGCCCATGCAGCCCGGCGATGTGCCGGCAACCTGGGCCGATGTTTCGGACCTGAAGAACGATGTCGGCTACCAGCCCTCGACCACGGTCGAAACCGGTGTTGCCCGCTTCGTCGAGTGGTACCGGGATTTCTACAAGGTTTAAGCCTTCTACAAAGTCTAAGCTTCCGCCGCGGCCATGCGTTCGTCACGGGCTTTGGCCGCTTCCTGACGACGGGAAACGATCGAGGCGACCAACACCCCTGTGGCTACCAGCCCAACCAGAATCGTCGAGACGGCGTTGATTTCCGGCGTGACCCCCAGCCGCACCTGACTGTAGATCTTCATGGGCAGCGTCGTCGCCCCGGGACCGGTCGTGAAGCTGGCGATCACCAGATCATCGAGCGAGAGGGTGAAGGAAAGCAGCCAGCCGGAAACCACGGCCGGCAGGATGATCGGCAGTGTCACCGCGAAGAAGGTCTTGCCCGGCGGACAGCCGAGATCCATGGCTGCTTCCTCGATCGAATGGTCGAAGGTGGCCATGCGCGACTGCACCACCACCGCGACGTAGCACATGGAAAAGGTGATGTGCGCAATGGTGACGGTCAGGAATCCCCGGTCGAGGGAGATCGCCACGAACATGAGCAGCAACGAGAGACCGGTGATCACCTCGGGCATCACGAGTGGCGCATAGATCATGCCGGAAAAGAGAGTGCGGCCGCGGAACCTGCCGAAGCGGGTCAGCATGATGCCTGACATGGTGCCCAGAAGGGTTGCCACACTGGAGGCCACGAAAGCGACCTTGAGCGTGACCCAGGCGGCGTTCAGCAGGCCCTCATTCCTGAGCATCTCGCCGTACCACTTGGTCGAAAAACCGCCCCAGACCGTCACCAGTTTCGATTCGTTGAAGCTGAAGATGATCAGCAGAAGGATCGGCAGGTAAAGGAAGCTGAATCCGAGGATCAGCGCCGACCAGGTAAACCAGGTAAGACCCTTATGCATGACGGACCTCCCCGTGCGCGGGGTGTCGTCTATGGATGGGCAGGGGCATCACGGCAGCCATATCAAATCCCCCTGTTCTTTTCCTGCAGCTTCTGGAAGGCGACGATCGGAAGCACCAGGATCAGAAGCAGGATGACAGCCACTGCGGAAGATAGCGGCCAGTCCCGGTTGGAGAAGAACTCGGCCCAGAGCGTTTTGCCGATCATCAGGGTGCTGGAGCCGCCAAGCAGATCCGGAATCACAAATTCGCCGAGCGCCGGAATGAAGACCAGGAAACAGCCGGCGATCACGCCTGGCAGGGAGAGCGGAAAGGTGATCTGCCAGAAGGCCTTGATCGGCCGGCTGCCCAGGTCGGCGGCGGCTTCCAGCAGGCTGTCATCCATCTTTTCCAGGCTGGCGTAGAGCGGCAGGACCATGAAGGGCAGGTAGGAATAGATAATGCCGATATAGACCGCCGTGTCCGTGTTCATGATGGTCAGCGGCTGGTCGATAATGCCCAGATTGAGCAGCAGCAGGTTCAGGAGGCCTTCTTTCTTCAGGATACCGATCCAGGCGTAGACCCGGATCAGAAAGGAGGTCCAGAAAGGCAGGATCACCAGCATCAGCAGCGCCAGGCGCCACTGCTTGGGTGCGCGCGTCATGCCGTAGGCAAGAGGATAGCCGACCAGAAGCGTGAGCAAGGTCGAGATGCCGGCGATCTTCACGCTGTTCAGATAGGCCCGCCAGTAGAGATCGTCCTCGAAGAGCAACTGATAGTTCTCGAGGTTCAGCCTGATCTGGACATAGATCTCGTCGACCAGTTCGAAGAGGGGCGTGTAGGGCGGCTGGCTGATGGCATATTCGGAGAAGCTGATCTTCAGGACGATCAGGAAGGGCGCCAGGAAGAACAGCAGCAGCCAGAGGTAAGGTGTCGAGATCAGAAGACCCCTGGCACTGAGGCCGCTGTGGCTGAGCAAGGCGCTGAGCCAGCGATAGGGTGCGAGCAGCAGGAGTTGCTTGTGCAGTTCCTCGAAGACCCCCGCCAGGCCTCCGGCGGCGCGGGCGTCCAGATAGGCGACCTTTGGTGTGTCGTTATCCTGTCCGTTTCGGCTCATGGCATCTGCTCACTGTCCCAGAACGATGCCGGCGTCGGGCGTCCAGGTCAGATAGACCCGGTCTTCCCAGGTGATCGGCTGCTCGACCTCCCGGGTCCGGTTGGTCCGTGCCGTGGTCACCATCAGTCCGCTGTCGAGTTTGATGTGGTAGATGGAGAGATTGCCGAGATAGCCGATGTCCCAAACCTCGCCCGCCATGCAGTTGTTGGCGGTGTCGTCCGGGGGATCCATGGAAATCACCAGTTTTTCCGGCCGCAGGGCGATCCAGACTGTGGCCCCCACCGGTGCGTCGACCGCATGGCGGGCGCGAATACTGCAGCCCGACTGCTCGCTGGCGATCTTCAGATGACCCTCGCCGACCTCGGCGACGCGGCCTTCGATGATGTTAACGTCGCCGATGAAGCCCGCCACGTAGCGTGAGTTGGGATACTCGTAAATTTCCGTCGGGGTCGCGACCTGGACGATCCGGCCGTGGTCCATGACCGCGATGCGGGTCGAGACGGTCATGGCCTCTTCCTGGTCATGGGTCACGATCACGAAGGTGATGCCGAGCTGTTCCTGGATGTTCATCAGCTCGAACTGGGTCTGCTCGCGCAGCTTTTTGTCCAGCGCGCCCAGGGGCTCGTCCAACAGCAGCATCTTGGGCTTCTTCACCAGTGCGCGGGCGAGGGCGACCCGCTGGCGCTGACCGCCGGAAAGCTGATGAGGCTTGCGTTTTGCGAAAGCGCTGAGCTGAACCAGGTTGATGACCTCTTCGACCCTTTGGCCAATCTCCGCTTTTGGCACCTTGTCCTGTTTCAGGCCGAAAGCGATGTTGCTTTCAACGGACATATGGGGAAAGAGCGCGTAGGACTGGAACATCATGTTGACGGGGCGCCGGTAGGGCGGGACGCCGGACATATCGGAGCTTTCCAGCAGGATCTGCCCCTGGCTTGGCTGCTCGAAGCCGGCAAGCATGCGCAAGAGTGTGGTTTTGCCGCAGCCGGACGGACCGAGCAGCGAAAAGAACTCACCCTTGTAGATGTCGAGGTCGATGTTATCGACGGCGGTAAAGTCGCCGAAACGCTTACTGACGCCCTTGAGCTCGACGTGTGGACGCGCCTGCGGGTCGTTCCAAGGCTCCCATTTCTTCCGAGCCTCGTTTCCCGAACCGGCCATGGCGTCATTCCCCCTGTTGTCCTGGTGACCGGCCGCCATGCCCCTTGCGGCCGGTTCAACTGCCGATGATACCATCTCCTTCGGTTTGGCCGGCCCCAGGGGCTGGCCAAACCTCGGACAGGGACCTACTGGCTGCTCTTTACCTTGGTCCAGAGCCGGGTAACCTTGCGCTGAACCTTGGGCGGGTAGGGGGTGGTGGTGTAGAGGGTTTTGAGCGCAGCTTCGCTTGGATAGATGGCCGTATCGCCGATCACGTCTTCTTCCAGCAGTTCCTGGGAGGCTTTGTTGCCATTTGCGTAGTAGACGTAGTTGGAGGCCTTAGCCATGACGTCGGCCCGCATGATGTAATCAATGAACTTGTGGGCATTCTCGACGTGCGGCGCATCCTTCGGGATTGCCATCTGGTCGAACCACATCAGTGCGCCTTCGACCGGGGTTGAGTAGCTGACCTCGACGCCGTTGTCCGCTTCGGCCGCGCGGTCGCGTGCCTGCAGAACATCTCCCGACCAACCGACGGCGATGCAGATATCACCATTTGCAAGCGCGTTGATGTATTCGGAAGAATGGAATTTCTGGATGTAAGGGCGGATTGAGAGCAGAAGCTTTTCGGCTTTCGCGATGACCTTCGGGTCGTGGCTGTCCGGGTCTTCACCGAGGTAATTCAGGGCCGCCGGGATCATCTCGTCCGAAGCATCCAGCATGAAAACGCCGCAGTCAGCGAATTTTGAGACAATCTCGGGATCGAAGATCATTTTCCAGGAATCGACCGGTGCGTCCGGCATGCGTTCGGCCACCATCTTCACGTTGTAGCCGATCCCCGTCGTGCCCCACATGTAATTGACGGAATGCGCATTGTCCGGATCGTACTTGGCGACGCGGTCGCTGACCACATCCCACATGTTTACGAGGTTGGGAAGCTTCGACTTATCAAGCGGTTGGTATATGCCTGCCTGAATTTGCCGGAACAGAAAGGTGCCGCTCGGAACGACGACATCGTAGCCGGTGCCGCCGGCCAGAAGCTTGGTTTCCAGAATGTCGTTCGAATCGAAGACGTCGTAGACGACCTTGATCCCGGTTTCCTTCTCGAAGTCTTCGAGAATGCTCTCGTCGATGTAGTCCGACCAGTTATAGACATTCACAACGGCATCCTGGCCCCAGGCCGGGGCGCCGGCGCCCGCGATAAACGCCGCAGCAAGCGCCGATTTCACATAGAATTTCATACAACGTCTCCCAGTGTCATTGAGCTTAAGCCTTTATGGCCTATTTCTCTGCTAACCCCATTGTGTTTTGCCTGATTTCAGGACGGGCGGGCGCTTCTGTCAATCGTTCAGGAGAATCCCCATGATTCCGCTCAGGTTTTAACGGCGATTCCAACGATTAAGTGATTAAAGTAATACAAAATACGACATTTCCGCCAATCGCCGTAGCGTGCTATTCTGGCTGTGCGGACACAAAATGATCACATCCGGCCGCGGTTGTTTGCTTGTAGGGGTAAGGGGCTGCTCTGATATTTGTCAGAGAGAAAATCCGGCGTTCAGCTCCGAAAACTGGCAGGAAACACGGACAGGGATGTTGAATCGAAGTAGAGACAGGCGACAAAACTAGGTCATCGCGACCTTGTGTCGAGAATTGCAATATGATTCGTCCTTGGGCTGTTGTGGGGCCGGTAATCCTGGCGGTGTCCGGTTGTACGCAACTCGATCCGCCGGCTCCAGATCCGGAAGAAGTTCAGGCTTCGATCGAGTCCGACTCGACCGTGCCGATCGACCTGACCGAACCCGAAGCGATCGAAGAGGCCATTGTTGTCCGGGATCCACCGCCGCCGCCGCGTCGAAAACCCGAGACCGCGCCGGAGCCCGAAAGGGTGGAAGAAGCGGATCCGGATATGTTGATCGGGCTGGATTTCACGGTGACACGGGCCCTGCTCGGTGAACCGGCCCAGCAGACGGAACAGTCGCCGGCGAAGATCTGGACCTACAATGGCCAGGAATGCCTGTTGAACGTTTTCTTCTATCCCAGTGTCGAGGGCGGCGCTTTCCGGCTTTTGACCTATGAGGCGGAAAGCGGCGAAAAGGCGGCGGAGAGCGAAGAAGTGGCTGTTGCTCCGCAAGAGCCGGCGGCCGTCGAAGGGAACGGCGAAGCTCAGAGCAGTGAGGAGCAATCTCCTGAAGAGGTCTCTGCCTTCACGAGGACATGTTTCACCGGTTTGCTGCGCGAGGCAGAGCGCCAACGTGAAACCGAGCGTCTCAGTCAGGCGCAGAGATCGACAGAAAGCGGTCAATCACTTGATAAGGAGCCGCCGCAGGCGGAATAACGAATGGGGCAACCAATGGTTATCGAGGCAACTTATCCAAGAGTTGTCATTGTCGACGACGACGATCTGTTTCGTGAGTCGCTGGGCCTGAACCTGGCCGAGGAAGGCTACGAGGTCGTCGATTTTCCAAGCGGCGATTCAGCGCTGAGCTATCTTTTGAATGAGGAGGCCGCCGACGCCATCCTGCTGGACTGGCGGATGCCGGGCCTCGACGGCCTCGCCGTTCTGCGCCGGCTGCGCGAAGCGCGGCTGCAGACGCCGGTCATTTTCCTGACCATGCTCAGCGATGAAATTTACGAGGAAGCGGCTCTGAAGTGGGGCGCCGTCGACTTTATCGATAAATCCCGCCGCCTGCCGATTATTCTGCAGCGCCTTAAAATCATTACCGAAGGCGCTAAACCCTCTGCGGTTCAGGTCGCGGAGAGCGAAAGTGGCTCGTCCGGTTTCAAACGCGGTCCCCTGGAGCTGCGCGACGACATCAACCGTGCCTTCTGGAATGATCAGCAGATCGACCTGACGCTGACCGAATTTGCCATCGTCCGCTTTTTGGCGACGCAGGCCGGCGGTGATGTGTCCTATCGACAGATCTACGACATCGTCCATGGCAAGGATTTCGTGGCCGGCTATGGAACCGACGGTTTCAGGGCCAATGTCCGTTCCTTCATCAAGCGGATTCGCAAGAAGTTCCGCGATGTCGATGATGATTTCGACCGGATCGAGAACTATCCCGGCTTCGGCTATCGCTGGCGTGACGAAGAAGGCGAGACCACGTCAGGGGTTTACGGGGCCAACTGACCATGGCGCGGGTGGAAGAGGCGCCCATGCTTGCGGGCGCGCGGTCCAAGCGGCCCTCGTCGCTGTGGCGTCTGTTCCACTCGATCGTCGGGAAGTTCATCCTTCTGCTGATCGTCTTCGTGACCGTCCCGGTCATGCTCTATTCCGAGTTCCGCCAGGCGGATCAGGATCGTCAGACCCTGATCCTGAAAAGTGTGCGCGAACAGGGACGAATCATCGCCGAGAGCCTGCGCCCGCTGATCGAGCGTGAAGGGCCCTCTCCGCTGCCTGCGCTCAACAGCGAGGTCAAGCGCTATGCGACCTCGCAAAGCGGCGTGAAAGTGCTGTTCCGGCCGGCGGAAGAGGCAAGGGCACAGGCCTTTTACTTCGTGGCGGCGGAGCCGACCCTCGCCGCCGCCGAACTGGCCCGCGAGCGGGACAGCCTGGTCGAACGCGGTGTGTTCGACAATCTGGTTCAGAGCTGCCAGGTCGAGTCGCCGATCGCTTTGCGGCATCAGCGGCCCAGCGGCAAGGAAGAACTGCTGACCTCGATCACCGCGATCACCACCAACGCCGGCTGCTGGGCCATCATCACTACCCATTCCACCGGCGAATTCCTGGGCACCTCTATCGGCCAGCCCTACTGGAAGACCCTTGAGGTCCGGCTTGCCGCCATGATCTATCTTGCCATGGCCGCACTGACCATCGGCCTGTTTTTCAGCATCTGGCGCGGCCTGATGAGCTTTCGGGACCTCGCGCGCGATATTCGTATCGGCCGCCTGGAAAGCGCCAACTTCACGGTGCAGAACAAGGTGCCCGAACTGGCTCTGGTCGCGGAAGAGTTCGACCGTATGACCTCGTCGCTTCAAAATTCTGCGGACAGTATCCGACTCGCCGCCGAGGACAATGCCCATGCCTTCAAGACGCCGATCGCGATCATGCGGCAGTCTCTGGAGCCGCTGAAGCGAATCGTACCGCCCGACAATCCGAGGGGGCAGCGCGCCCTCGATGTCATCGAGGAGTCGGTGGACCGGCTGGACCATCTGGTCGCCAGTGCACGGCGGCTCGATCAGGCCACAGCCGAGCTCCTGGACCCGCCACGCCATGCGGTGGATCTCTCCCAACTGGTCGAGCGTATGCTGGCCGCCTACGTGAACACCTTCGACAGCCGCAGCATCGTTCTGGAAACCAAAATTTCAAAGGGCGTGATTGTCCGCGCCGGCGAAGACCTGCTGGAAACCGTCATCGAAAACGTGATCGACAATGCGATCGAGGCCTCGCCCCGCGGGACCACGGTGATTGTCGAACTGGATCGCGAGCAGTCCTGGGGGAGACTCACTGTCAGCGATCGCGGCCCCGGCGTCCCCTCGGGCGATCTGGAGCGTATATTCGAGCGTTATGTCTCGCTGCGCCCGCAGCAATTACCACCTCCGGCAGGCTCTTCTACATCTACGGCGAGAAGAGGTTCGAGTTTGGACGCCGAAGAGCCGAGCCCGCACCTGGGGATCGGACTCTGGATTGTCAGAAGGAACCTCCAGGCAATCGGCGGAGATGTGCGAGCTGAAAACCGAAAAGATGGTGGACTTTCAATGATTTTGCGCCTGCCTGTGGCAGCTTGAAGCCTGGTCACGCCCAAGAGGCTGGTAGGGTTTTGTTAACGATGGTTAAGGGCCGTGCCAGTGCTGACACAACTTTTGGCGGCAAGGTGACACACAATTCGCACACCTACTAGTTTCAACTCGACGCTAGACTCCCTACATAGAATCGGGACATACCCCGGTTGGAAATTTTGGATCTAGGGAATCTGGAACGTATGACGGTCGCATTCGCGGAGAGTTTCACGGCGCAAACGAAAGAGTTTTCGGGCTTCGAGTGCCAGAGTACGGGACTGTTCCTCTGCGACCTTGAAGAGACCCTGCGACGTCTGCGCGGTATCCGCCTGCGCCTCACTCTTTGCCGGATCGACTTTCCTCTGGGGCGTGAAGCGGCGCTTGAGATGGCGGCTGCGGTGGAAGACCCGTCGCTGATCGCCGGATATGATGCCTGCGGCCGTCTGCTTGTGCTCTATCTCGGTCCGCGTCCGGAAGGCACGCGGGGCGATGCGATGGCCTTCACGACGATCATGTCCAAGTTGCGCAATGCACTTGCGCGTGACGGCCACCCAGTGAGTGTCGACGGTGGTCGGATCGCCACACTCCACGGCTGGTCGGATGCACTGGCTGACGCTAAGTCCATGCTGCGAGAACTCGACCAGGCCCCGGTGATTCCGCTCGCCGCCGTCATGGCGCACGCGGCCTGAGGCAAAGCCCCGATCTTTACACCGCCTACTGTTGCGCCTGGATTTGGTCGGGCGCAGCGATGCTGCGTTCCAGCGCCGGATAGGCGACCGCCAGGGTTGCCGCGCGGGCGACCATGAAGATCATGAAGGCCAGCCAAAGGCCGTGATTCTCCCAGGCTGGAACCAACAGGTAACAGGCAGCCAGAAAGACCAGCAGCGAGACGATCATCGCGTTGCGCATGGCCACCGTGCGGGTTGCGCCAATGAAGAGTCCGTCGAGCAGGTAACCCGGTGCCGAGAGAACCGGGGATAGAATCATCCAGGGCAGGTAGACGAGCGCGGCTTCGACCACGGCATCGATGTCGGTAAAGAGGCCGATGATCCCTGCGCCGAAGAGCGCGTATGCGGCGGCAATCGCCAGGGTGCTGATCAGCGTGAGCCGGGTCGCTGCCAGGACGATACGCCGGAAGGCTGTGCGGTCCCGGGCGCCGACCGCGCCGCCACCCAGGATCTCGGCGGCATGCGCGAAGCCGTCAAGCCCATGCGCGAGGAAATGCTGCAGATTGATCAGGATGGCGTTTGCGGCCAGGACCACATCGCTCATGGCCGCACCCTGTGCCGTGAAGCTGCTGGTGGCCAGGATCAGGCAGAGCGTGCGGATGAAGATGTCCCGGTTGACCCGAAAGAGGGCGATCAGGCGGTCGCGGCGCAGGATGGCTGGCCAGACCCAGCCCCCGCCGATGCTATGCAGGGTCCGAACCACGATGGCCAGGCCGATGAGGGTGCCCACGATCTCCGCGATCAGGGTGGCCGCCGCGACACCCTCCACGCCCCAGCCGAGCTCCAGGACAAAATAGAGGTCGAGCAGGATGTTCAGGCTGTTGACGGCGATCTGGGTCGCCATTGCGGCCCAGGGGCGCTGGAGACCGAGCAGCCAGCCGATCACGCCATACTGGATCAGTGTGGCCGGTGCGCTCCAGATCCTGATCTCGTAGTAGGCGATTGCAAAGGCAGTCACGTTCTCGCTGGCGTCGATCAGGGGGAAAACCAGGGCCGCTATGAGGCCCTGAAGCAGGATGAGCAGCACGCCCAGAGCCGCGCCAAGGACCAGGGGCCGCACCAGGGCAGCGCGCAGTTCGACAGGGTCGTCGGCGCCAAAGGCCTGGGCTGTGAAGCCCGTCGTCCCCATGCGCAGAAAGCCGAAACCCCAGAAGAGGAAGGAGAAGATGATGGCGCCCACGGCCACACCGCCGATGTAGGCGGCATCGGGCAAGTGGCCCATCACGGCGGTATCGACGGCGCCGAGCAGCGGGCTGGAGAGATTCGTCAGGATAATGGGCCAGGCAAGGGCCCAGACCCTGGCCGAGTTGTCTGCGATTGCTGGTTTAGACAATGCGGCGTCCTGCTGGATTTGCGGTGTGCGGCTGGTCGGGCGTACCGTTGGTCGGGGATGATATGGGGCTCTAGGAAAAGCGGCAACAAACTAACACTGAAACAGAGGATGGGCTTGCAAAGAGGGGGGGCTTTTCGGCAACATGCCGCGCTTGCGGTATCCGGCGGCAATGCTTGGAACTGCTGGCTTTTTGGGCAACTTCAAGGCGCGGTATTTCGACGATGGACATTCAGCATCCTTACCTCATGTTTTTGGGCGACGCAGCGGACAGGCTGGCCGCCAAGACGGCGCAAGGGGTGGCCGATTGGCGCCCGGAGTGGTGCCTGGGGCAACTTCGCATGGAGGGATGCAACGCTGACCTTAAGCTGCCAGATATGACCATGGAGCAGGCGGCGGAGGCGGGCGTGAAGACGGTGATCGTCGGCGTCGCCAACCGGGGTGGCGTGATCTCCGAGGCCTGGATCGAACTGCTCGAGCGTGCGCTTGATCTGGGCATGGATATCGCGGCCGGGCTGCACAACCGCCTGAATGACGTGCCGGCCCTGAAGGCGGCGGCGGAACGCAACGGCCGCAGCATGTTCGACGTACGTCACCCGCGCGAGAGCTTCGCGGTTGCCTCGGGCAAGAAGCGCAGTGGCAAGCGCGTGCTGGCGGTCGGGACCGACTGTTCCGTCGGCAAGATGTACACGACACTGGCCATGGAAAAGGAAATGCGTGCCCGCGGCTGGAAAGCGGATTTCCGGGCCACCGGCCAGACCGGCATCTTCATTGCCGGCAATGGTGTCTCGGTGGACGCCGTGGTCGCGGATTTTATCTCCGGCGCTGTCGAAGCGATCAGCCCGGCGCATGATGCGGATCACTGGGATCTGATCGAGGGGCAGGGGTCGCTCTTCCACGCCTCCTTCGCCGGTGTCAGCCTCGGTTTGCTGCATGGCGCCCAGGCCGACGCGCTGGTGCTGTGCCATGAACCCACCCGCGCGCATATGCGCGGCCTTCCCGAGTACCAGTTGCCCAGTCTTGAGGACTGCATGGCCGCGAATCTTACCGCGGCGCATCTGACCAATCCCGAGGCCCGCTTTGTCGGCGTCGCGGTCAACACCTACCACATGTCCGAGGGCGATGCGGAAAGCTACCTGAAGGAGGTCGAAGACCGGCTCGGGCTCCCCGCCGTTGATCCCGTGCGCAACGGCGTTGGCCGTATCGTCGATCAACTGTCCTGATAGAATCACGGAAAGACGGGAGCGTGGGTTTGGGCGCAATCCAACTCGAGGTCCGGCGGGAAAGCTGGCCCATCGCAGGTAAGTTCACCATTTCACGTGGCAGCAAAACCACCGCTGAAGTGGTGGTGGTCGAAGTCTCAGGAGAGGGGCAGCGCGGCCGCGGCGAGTGCGTGCCCTACGCCCGTTACGGCGAAAGCGTCGAGGGCGTGATCGAGCAGATCGAAAGCCAACGCGCGGCTCTGGCGGCTGGCGCGGACCGCGCGGCGTTGCAGGCGGCCCTGCCGCCCGGTGCGGCGCGCAACGCCCTGGACTGCGCGCTTTGGGACCTGGAGGCCAAGACCAGCGGGAAGCGGGTCTGGGAACTGGCCGGTTTGGCCGATCCGGTTCTGATCAAGACCGTCTACACGCTTTCGCTCGATACAGTGGAAAACATGGCGGCCGCCGCGGAACGGAACGCCGACCGTCCCTTGCTGAAGTTAAAGCTTGCCGGACCGGAGGACCTGGACCGCGTCCGGGCCGTGCGGAAGGCGGCGCCGGGTGCCAGGATCGTGGTGGACGCCAATGAGGGTTGGAGCCTCGAGCAGTACGTGGCTTTTGCGCCGGAGCTGGCGGAGATCGGTGTCGCAATGATCGAACAGCCGTTGCCTGCCGGCGAAGACGCGGGTTTGGCCGAGGTTGAGCGCCCTGTGCCGGTCTGCGCCGATGAATCCTGCCACGACACGGCGAGCCTGGCCGACCTGGCCGGGCGCTACGACATGATCAACATCAAGCTTGATAAGACCGGCGGCCTCACCGAGGCCTTGCGGCTGAAGCAGGCGGCCGAGGCAGCCGGGATGGAAATCATGGTTGGCTGCATGATCGCAACCTCTCTCTCCATGGCGCCGGCGGTTCTGGTCGCGCAGGACGTGGCGATCGTGGATGTGGACGGCCCCCTTTTGCTGGCTGAAGACCGGCCCGACGGCTTGTTTTTTGACGGCAGCCTGGTGTCCCCGCCGCAGCCGGCGCTCTGGGGGTGACGCGGCTCGCGCCTTCGGCTTACGCGCAGCGGCCGTTGGGGCGCGCCAGATGATTGGCGTTTTCGACTCCGGGGACGGGGGGCTGACGGTCCTGAAGGCGCTGATCGGACGTTTGCCGAACCAGGATTTCCTCTATCTGGGTGATCAGGCCCACGCGCCCTACGGCGAGCGCGCGCCGGAGGAGGTCTATGAACTTACGCTGGCCAGCGTCGATTTCCTCTTTTCCCAAGGCTGCCGGCTGGTGCTCCTGGCCTGCAACACCGCCTCCGCCGTCGCCCTGCGCCGCCTGCAGCAAAACTGGCTCCAAGACCGTGATGCCCAACTCGGCGATCCGGGCCGGCGGGTCCTGGGTGTGCTGGTGCCGATGGTCGAGGCGGTTGCAGGGGTTCCCTGGAATTCCGAAACCCAGGCACTGCAGGAAGAATCACCGGCTGCCGGCGACTGTGTAGCGATCTTTGCCACCCGGCGCACGGTAGAGACCGGTGCTTTCGCCTTGGAGATCGGTCTCCGGGCGCCGCAGATCGAGGTGGTCGAGCAGGCCTGTCCCGAACTGGCCGCCCGGATCGAGGCGGCGGCGCCGGCCAGTGAGCTTGATCGAATGGTCAAAGGCTACGTCGAGGCTTTGATGGGGCGCCTCGCGGGCCGTGCGCCGGATAAGGCAGTGCTGGGCTGTACGCACTATCCCCTGGTCGCCTCGGCTTTCAAGGCGGCCCTGCCGGCAACGGTCGAAGTTCTCGACCAGCCGGCGCTGGTTGCTGAAAGCCTCGCCGACTATATCGAGCGGCATCCCGCCTTCGCGCGGGCTTCGAGCCAGTCGACAACGCCGCAACGCTTTCTCACCACTGGCGATGCCGATCATGCCGCAGCTAAGGCGAGCCTCTTCTTCGGCCGGAACGTCAGTTTTGAAGGCTGCCGCTTTTAGCGCTACTGCCGCCGGCGGCGCTGAGGACGAAGCCTGGTGAGCCGCTCTCTTGGAAAGGCGGCCACTTCCGCCAGAGTGTCGAAGAGGTGCTGCGTCGAGCTCTTTGCTTGTGCTTGAACTGCGCTACGTTCCGACTTTTCGTAATGCTCCAGCAGGTTCGCCGCGGCGATGGCCGGATCCCGCTCAGGCGGCAGGCTCAGGAGCCAGGCGAAGACCAACTGCTCGGCCGAGGTGCTCAACCTGTCGCCTGCCGTCACGGCGGCTGCGATCACGAGCGAAGGGTCATCGAATTTGGGGTTTGAAAGGCCGCTCTGCTGCCGGCCGATAGAGACATCTGACATACAATCCTCCCCGGCACACCCCGTCCGGTCAGTGGTTGTTTCCAGGTGTCGGCAGGTCTCCTGGCTCACGGATCTCCGCGTTTCGCCAGCCTTCCCGGAGAAACTCCAGTGGCTATTCCCTTGGCGAACGCTCTCCGCTCACAGTTGCGGGGGCAGCTCCGGCTTCGTCCGTGTCGATCTTGACCGACAACGACCGCACCGAATTCCCGTTTTAATCCCCAAAACATGGGGAACCGACACAACGAAGCTGCAGATTACGCTGCATTGCACAAAAGTCAATGCGTCTCGTGGTCGCGGCTATCTGCGGCGGAGCAGGTTCAGGCGGCTCGGCGAAGCGAAGTGATAGGTGCCGTCCCTGAAGTCTGCGGCGGCTTCGAAGGCCTGTCGGAGCCTCTCGCCTTCGGCTTCCACGGCGGCGCGCCGCTTTTCGTCCACCGCGATCATCCCGTCCCGGCAGGCTTCGAAGCTGTCGTAGTGCAGGGGCGCCGCGTAGGTGACTTCGCGATGCTCTGAGACCTCCGGGGACTGCGCGGTGGCCAGGATCGCGTCGTAGGCTGCGGCCCGGACTTCGGTTTCGTCCTCGATCGGGCGCATCATTTCAAAGAAGGCACCCTCGGCCAGCGGCTCCAGGATGTAGACTTCCCCGCCCGTCTTGAGCGTCCTGAGAGCTTCGTTCAAGGCCGCGCACTGCGCTTCGACCGGGATATGATGGAGCGAATTGAAAAAGACCACCGCATCCAGGCTCGCATTTTCGAAGGGCAGGTCCTGGCCGACACCCGAGAGATAGTCCTCGCCACCCGCGGGCGCGGCGGCACGGGCGCGCGCGAGTTGTCCTTCCGAGCACTCCAGACCGGTCACCTGCGCACCTTCGCGGGTCATAAATCGGACCAGTCCGCCGTCGCCGCAGCCGACGTCGAGCACCCGCTGCCCCTTGAGCGGCAGGATATCGCGCATGACGGCGGTGTGTTTCCTGGGTGGATGTTCCATGAGTCCTTCCGCGCGTGGTACTGAATAAGTCCAGATAAGGCCATAGCGGGCCGCGGGGAACAACGGCAAAGAGAAGCTGTGCGCTTCGGTCGCGCGTTCCCCGGCCGGTGGCCTGTTCGTAACGAGGACTTTGGAATGACTGATGAACACAGCGCCGCCATCTGATCCTTCCGGGGAAGGGAACTGGAAGGACTGGATCGGGCGCAGCCTGGAACAGCGCGATCTGATCGACGTCGGCCGGGCCTGTGCGCTCCAGGCGAGTCTCGACGATCCTTTTCCGCCGCTTAGGGAAGGGGATGCCTTGCCGCCTCTCTGGCATTGGGCCTTTTTCTGGGAGATGGCCAGGAGCGCGGAGCTCGGCGGCGACGGCCTAGCGGTGGGAAGCGGCCTGCTGCCGCCGATCGATCTGCCGCGCATCATGTGGGCCGGCAGCCGCGTGGCCTTTGCGGCGCCATTCGTGATCGGCGAGGTCGCGACGCGCCGTTCGACGATCCGCGACATCGTCGAGAAGCGGGGGCGCTCCGGCCGACTTTGTTTCGTCACCCTGCGGCACGAACTGCTGCAAAAGGGTGTTGTCTGCGTCGAAGAAGAGATGGACGTCGTCTATCGGGAAGCCGCCCAGACTGGAGAAAGCCTTGGAGCCGGAAAACCGCCGCCGGCGGAGGCAGACTGGTGCCGCGAGATCGTACCCAGTCCCGTCCTGCTGTTCCGCTATTCGGCCCTGACCTGGAACAGCCATCGCATCCACTACGACCGCGATTACGTGACGCGGGAAGAAGGTTATCCCGGGCTGATTGTGCATGGCCCTTTACTGGCCACCCTAATGCTCGATCAGCTTCGCCGGCAGATGCCTGACGCCCGGGTGACCCGTTTTGCTTTCACCGCTCAGCGGCCGGTATTCGATTCGGGAAACTTCACTGTCGCCGGCGCTGCCAAAAGTGAGCGGGCGGCCCTTTGGATTGCCGATTCAGATGGGTTCCTGGCGATGGACGGCTCGGCAGCCTTCGATCTGTAGCCGCGCAAAAAAGAGATGGATGCGCAGGGGGGAGCGCACCCATCGGCAAGTTCAGGGAGGTTCGGTGGATTATCGGTGACTGATGGGCCGGGCTTATTGCACCTGAAGGATCGCCTTCGCTTCGGTGAGCCTGGCCACGCAGCTTTCCTTGTTCCCGCTGGCGGCATCGCGCGCCGCGGCATTGCGCAGTTTCTGAACCTTGACCAGTTCCCGCGTCGAGACCGCCGGGCTGGCGGCCAGGGCGGAATCGACCGCGGAAAGGTCGTCTTCACACTGGCCGGCCAGGACGCTTCCGGTCACGGCAAGTGCCAGCGCGGTGGAGAGGAGCAGTGCGACGCAGAAGATCCTCATTTCGTGGCTCCGTCAGTCTGTGGCCCTTCAATCTATGACGGTCGCCACACTGCCCGAGCCGGGCACCGGGATGTTGTGCGAATATCGTGATGGATATCGGTCAAATCCCGGCCGCAAATCGGGCCGGAATCCGGCGAGATCTTGTCTTTTCTTGGACCCTATAACCTAGCTACCGCGGCGCAGAGGCGCTCTATCTCGTCCTCCGTGTTGTAGTAGTGCAGGCTGGCGCGCAAAATGTTCTCCAGGCCGCGCCGCTCCATATCGATCCGCGTCGATTTGATGGTGGAGTTGGAGACATTGATGTTCTGCGCGCGCAGGGCGGCCTGCATCGCGGGCGCCTCGAAACCCTCCTTGGTGAAGGTTACGATCCCGCACTTGCTGGCGCCGATGTCGGTGATCCTCACGCCCGGCACTGCCGCCAGGGCGGTCCGGAACTGCGCGGCCAGGCTCGTCACACGGGTTTCGATCGCGTCCAGTCCCCAGGAGAGCGCATAGTCGACCGATGCGCCGAGCCCCAGGACCGCGGCGTAATTGAACTCCCAGTTTTCGAAGCGCCGGGCGTCGCCCTGCAGTTCGAAACGGTCCCGCGCCGTCCAGACTGCGGCGTGATTATCGAGCATCGGCGGTTCGATGGTCTCCAACAGGGATTTGCGCACATAGAGAAAGCCGCTGCCGCGGGGACCGCGTAGGTATTTCCGCCCGGTCGCCGAGAGGAAGTCGCAACCGATGGCCTCCACATCCAGCGCGATCTGGCCCGGCGACTGGCAGGCGTCCAGCAGGTAGAGAATGCCGTGGGACCGCGCGACGCGCCCGACCTCGGCCGCCGGATTGACCAGTCCGCCGTTGGTCGGTACGTGGGTGATGGCGATCAGCTTGACCTTGCCGTCGATCATGCGCTCCAGGGCTGCCACGTCCAACTGCCCGCCGGCGTCGCTCGGCACGACATCGATCACCACGTCCTTGTCGCGCGCGACCTTCAGGTAGTTGATGTAGTTACTCGAGTACTCGGCCTCGGTGGTCAGGACCCGGTCGCCGGGCTGCAGGTCCACGGCGTAAAAGGCCAGGCACCAGCCGACCGTGGCGTTCTCCACCAGCGCGATCTCCTCCCGGCTGCAGTTCAGCAGCCGCGCAATGGAGTCGTAGCAGGCCGCCACCCGCTCGCTCGCCACATCCGCGGCCTCGTAGCCGCCGATTCGCGCTTCGAGTTGCAGATGTCCGATCTGGGCGTCGATCACCGGCTGCGGCATCAGCGCGGCGCCGGCATTGTTGAAGTGAAGCACCTCTTCACAGCCCGGGGTTTCCGCCCGGGCGAGTGCGATATCCATCTGCAACCTCGCTGAGTCTTCAGTCTCTGACCTCAGCGTAATGGCACAAAAGGTGCGGGCTTTACAGACTGTTGTGACAGGCCTTTTTCTGGGGTTTGGCGCATCAACGCCAGATGCCGGCCGAGGCTGCGGTCTTCTGTTCGCTGGCGGCAAGCCGCAATCGGGCCTTGCGGTGCGCTTGGTCCTTCAGGGTCTTTTGAAGTGCCGCGCGCCTCTCTTCCTGCCGGGCGACTCGCGCGGCCCGCAGGCGCCTGTTCGCCGCGTGCCGTTCCGCGCGCCAGGCCTTGAAGACCTTCTGGCGGTAGATTCGGGCGAAGGTGAGGGTCTTGGAGTGATAGTCGCCGATGGCCATGGTCCAGGAACCGGCTGTGCGGCGATGGCCCTCGAGCAGCGAGGCGGCGTAAGCGGTGTTGCGCGCCGGATCGAAGGCCTCTTCCAGGTTGGCGAAGGCCTTGGGGTGATAGTGGAGATTGATCTGCATGCAGCCGACGTCGATGTTTCGGACCCCCTTCGCGCGCAGGGCGCGGACCTCGGCGATGGCGGCCGCCTTGCTGGGCAGATATCGCCCCTTGCCCTCGGCCATGACAGTCCAGGGCCAGGCAAGATTTGCCTTGGATTCAGCATGCCATCGACCCGATTCGACCTTGGAGATCGCGGTCAGCAGGTGCGGCGGGAGCGCGTGCCGGGCTTCGGCCGCCGCGATGTGGCGCGGGCAAACCGCCCAGGCGTCCTCAATTGCGCCGGCGCCGGCGGCCCTGGCGGGCAGGTTTCCTGCCGAAAACAGCCAGAGAGCGGAGACAATGGCCAGAAAGCGCAAAGCCCGGCCCCTGTTAATGGACCGAAAAACGCGCGTATCGGCATTTCTGCATGGCTGTTGCGCTCGGGATACATGGCAAATCATAGAGGCTCACTCCTTGCCTGAATCTGGAGCAAGCGCCATGCCAGAAATTTCGTTTCGTCTTTTGGGCCTTCAGGGACCGGATATTTTAAATTTCGAGGGCGATTTCTCAAATGCGTGCGCTGCAGCAGAGTAATTGTTCGCCTGCATCAATATGTTAACGATAACCGGATAATTTCGAATGGAATTCAATGCGATGGAAAAGTTTCCTTGCAATTTCGGCCTTAATCATCATATTGTGCAGTGCGGTATGGATCGAGGGCGCCCGCTCTTGATCACCGCACGCCCATAGGGCGTTTCCTCCCTAAACTTGGGCCGTGCAACAGCACGGCCTTTTTTTTGGCTTGCCGTTCGGGGTGTCTCAGTCGCCCGGTAAAGTCCCATCCCCCTCCCCAATATCCCGTTGCATGATCACGCAGTCCACCCAGCGGCCGAGTTTGAAGCCGATGGATTTCAGCTCCCCCGCGCGGCGGAAGCCGTGTTTTTCATGCAGGCGGATGGAGGCGTGGTTTTCGCTGTCGCCGATGACCGCGACCACCTGTCGGTAGCCGAGCGCCGCGCAGCGCTGCAGGAGTTCGTGCAGCAGGGCCGACCCCACGCCCTTGCCCAGGGCGTCGGGGGCGACATAGACCGAGTTCTCCAGGGAGAAGCGGTAGGCCGGACGGGGGCGGTAGGGGCCGGCGTAGGCGTAGCCGGCGATCCGGCCTTCGGATTCGGCGACCAGATAGGGCAGGTTTCGTGCCAGCGTGGCCTCGAAGCGGGCGGTCATCTCGGCCAGGTCCGGCGGCGACTCCTCGAAAGAGGCCAGACCGGTCAGCACATGGTGGCTGTAGATCGCCTGGATCTGCGGCAGGTCCTCGGCAGTGGCGTCCCGGACCGGTGGCGGAAGGCGGGCTTCGTCAGACATGCGCGCAGATTGGCCCGGCTGCCGTCACTCGGCCGCGAGCGGCGGGTTCAGGAGGGAGGAGTCCAGGGCGCCGAGGCGCTGGATCAGCGCGCGCATCTCGCCGGCGAGGCGCGGCAGGCCGGGGCCGCGCCGCAGGCTGGCCTCGTCCATATAGATGTCCCGGGAAATCTCGATCTGGAGCACGTGAACGCCCTCGGCCGGATGACCGTAGTGGGTCGTGATGAAGCCACCGGCGTAGGGCTTGTTCAGCCCGACCCGGTATCCGCAGGCCCGCAGCACCGCCGCCGCGCTGCCCGTGATGGCAGCGCCGCAGCTTTCGCCGTGATGATCGCCCAGCACGAAGTCGAGGCGGTTCCGGTCGTCCGGCGCGCCCATCATGGTCGAAAAGGAGGGCATGGAGTGGCAGTCGATCACGATGCAGTAGCCGAACTTTTCGCGCGTGCTGTCGATCAGAGACCGCAGGGCGGCATGATAGGGGTAGTAGCAGTCGCGAATCCGCGCCTCGACCTCGGCAAAGGTCAGTTTGCCGCGGTAGATGTCGATTCCATTGGCGACGACCTTCGCGATGGTGCCGAGACCGGCCGCGATGCGGGGTGAGTGGGTGTTGACGAACTCCGGCAGGGCTTCGTCGAACATAGTGGGGTCGAGCTCGAAGGGTTCCCGGTTCACATCGACGTAGGCCCGCGGAAAGCGGGCACGCAGCAAAGGAGCACCGCAGTCGGGCGCCGCGCGAAAGATCTCATCCACGAAGCTGTCCTCGGAGCGGCGCAGGCTGGTGGGGTCCAGGCGGGACCTGGCGACGAAGTCGTCGGGATAGTCACTGCCGCTGTGGGGCGAGGAGAAGACCAGAGGGATGGTCTGTTCTCTCGGTGTCAGGATTTCGTGGCGGTCTTTGCCGGCCGCACCGGGCATCCGCCTGAAGAGGAGCTTTGGTCGCTTGCTTCGAACCAATTGAATTCCTTTACATCTATGGCCGATCGCAGAGCGCCTCGGCGAAGCTGACCCACCTCTCTCCCTAGTCTGACATGCCCGGCGCAAAGCGGAAAGTCGTAACAAGTGGAAATAGGCGCCAAGTTGTTTCTATCAAGCCTTGGTCTTGCACCGGGATGATATGTTAAAGACTAATTAGCAGATATGGCATAGGCTCCTCGTCGGTCTGTTGGCATGCTCGTAGCTTGACGTGCCGCTTCCGTTTAAGCAGGAGTTAACCTTGGTCCGGCGGGCTTCGCGCCGGGCAACGGCTTAAGGCGAACGACGCAGGGTACGATGGCGCAGATTCTATTGGCAGAAGACGACGACTCCATGCGGGACTTCCTGGCGAAGGCGCTCCGCCGTGCCGGTCACGAGGTTGAAGCCGTCGGCGACGGCCTCGACGCAATGGAAAGCCTGAGCCAGTCGCCGGTCGATTTACTGCTGGCTGATGTTGTCATGCCAGGTCTCGACGGCATCGAACTGGCGCGCCGTGCCGCGCAGGAGCAACCCGGCATCAAGGTGATGTTCATCACCGGGTTTGCCGCCGTTGCCCTGAAGAATCGGGAGCAGGCCCCAAAGGGCGCGCGCGTGCTTTCCAAGCCTTTCCATCTGCGCGAACTGGTCGACCAGATCGACGTCATGCTGAGCGCCTGATCCGGGACCAGGGAATTGCCTTCGGCCTTCTTTCGGGCTCTCTTCGCATTTCGCCGATTGAGCGCCACGAGGGGCTTGCAAAAGCATTGCGATGATGTTACTTCGCCGCCCGTCAACGTCGTTCGGCGGCGTCTGACCCCAGGAGTTGGCTCGCATCAGCGGACAAGGCACAGCGACATTCATCGTTGCCGCAACTCAAAAATAGGGCGTATAGCTCAGCGGGAGAGCGCCTCGTTGACATCGAGGAGGTCCCTGGTTCAATCCCAGGTACGCCCACCATTATCCCGAAGTGTAGTGAATCTGTGACTGCCGGCCGTTATGGCTCGGCGCGTGGCCGGTCGTTTTTTGCTTTCTCTCACTGACAGAGAGAACATTTGTGGTCCTTTGACTAAAAACTCCCGGCAGTTCTTCTTAGGCTCGGACCCCGTTTGTTTGTGTCCGGTCGTTTAAATTTTAAGGTTGTATTTTTATTGAAGCCCTTTTGCCTTGCCCTCAATATTTTCAGCGAAAACTCAGGGTTTTGTTCAACCAGGAATTAACATCGTTTTTACTTTATCCGCTTAGGGTTAATATGTTTTCGAGCCGGCGAGATGGGCGCCTGGCTTATATCGGATTTTATGATGGTTGCGTCAGCCAGCAAGTCTCCCAAAACCAAGATCACGCTGCTTGCCCGGTTGAAGGCGTGGTGGGACGGCTATGAGCTGGCCGTCGTGCCGCGAGGCTCGGCCGGCGCCCTGGACGGGCCCGGGCATGATGTGCGAGCCGAGCAGCACACCTGGGATTCGCCGCGCGTGCAACTGGTACAGGATGTCTGGGGGGAGGGTTTCTCTTCTCCCGGCGACAGCGAATATCTCATCGAGATGCTCAAGCCTTTCGCCCTGACGCCGGCCATGAGTGTCATGGAACTGGGCGCCGGCCTTGGCGGGGCAAGCCGTGTTATGGCGGAGCATTTCGGCGTGTGGGTGACGGCTTTCGAGGCCGACCGTACCTTCGCCGATGCCGGCCTGGAATTGTCCACCATGGCAGGCCTGGCGAAAAAGGCTCCGGTGGCTGCTTTTGATCCGGAAAACTTCGAATTCAAGGAGATGTCCTGCGACTGCATTTACTCCAAGGAACTGCTCTTCACGGTCAAGAAGAAGAAAGAGCTTCTCGGGGTGATCGGTGACGCGCTCAAGGATCGCGGTCAGTTTCTCTTTACCGATTTCGTGAAAGCCGAAGAGGCCGGGAATAGTGAGGTCCTGGCGGCATGGGTCGATTCGGAGCCCATAGAGCCGAGCCTCTGGAGCGTAAAAGACTATGATATCGAGCTCTCGCGCCAGAAGATCGAGATTCGCATCACCGAGGACATTACCGACAGTTACCGGGAGATCGTGACCAAGGGTTGGGCCAGCTATCTGGCGTCCGCCGTCCAGGGCGGGGTGAGTGATGAAATGGCCGAGACCGTGGTTACGGAGGCCGAGCTCTGGGCCCGGCGCGTCAAGGCTTTCGAGAGCGGTGATCTGCGGGTGTGTCGGATCTATGGCCTTAAAAAACAGGGAAATCTGCTCTCCGACTGGTGAGTTGGGCTTCCGTATGGCTTTTATTGGCTTTCGGGCGATGACCGTGGTTGACAGGCCGGGGGGCGTTCCGTATTTTCCCGGCGCTTTCCGGTGGTCCGCGAGAGCGGGCTCAATATGCCGAGGACAGGATTATGAAAGTCGTTAATTCTTTGAAGACCGCGAAGCTGCGGGAAAAGGGTTGCCGCGTGGTGCGCCGTCGTGGTCGCGTCTACGTGATCAACAAGAAGAACCCGCGCTTTAAGGCCCGCCAGGGCTGAGGTCTCCTTCAGGCCTGACGCTCCTGGCGTCGGCCTGCCGTACAGCAGCAAAGCCGCGCTCCCTTCCGGAGCGCGGCTTTGCTTTGTGCTGCGCGGAGATTCCCGAATGTTCACGGCTTGCCGGTTGTGCCGCAGCCTTGTCCGCCGGTCATTTCCGACAGAGGGATTGACCAGGGCCTCGTCCGCACCATATTGTCGCTAAGTGGTAATACCAATTTTGCGGAGGGTTTTTGCATGACCTTCGCGGAAATGGGCTACCTTCGTATCTGTACGTCTGAATGGGCTCGGGGAAGATCGGCCGCGCAGAGCCGACCACAGAAAGCCGACCACAGAGAGCCGATGGGGCTGTGGGGATTATATCTGGGAGGAGATTCTTGCCATGTTGATGCCGGATCCGGATCAGGCGACCATTTCGCGCAAAAGCGAAATCGTCGAGCGGCTGCGCGAGATCGTGCCGGGCGAGGGCGTGATCGCCGATGAGCATGAACTGAAGGTCTACGAGAGCGACGGGCTGACCGCCTACCGGCAGCCGCCCCTGATCGCCGTCCTGCCGGAAACCACGGCGCAGGTCAGCGAGGTCCTGAAGTTCTGCAATGCCGAAGGCATCAAGGTCGTGCCCCGGGGCGCGGGGACGTCGCTGTCCGGCGGCGCGTTGCCCCTGGCCGACGGCATCATCCTGGGCCTCGGAAAATTCAATCGCATCCTGGAGATCGACTTCGACAACCGCTGCGCCGTTGTCCAGCCCGGCGTAACCAATCTCGGGATCACAAAAGCGGTAGAGGACGACGGCTTCTACTATGCGCCTGATCCCTCCAGCCAGATCGCCTGCACCATCGGCGGGAACGTGGCGGAGAACTCTGGTGGCGTGCACTGCCTGAAATACGGCCTGACCACCAATAACCTTCTCGGCCTGGAGATGGTGCTGATCGACGGCACGATCCTGCGCATCGGCGGCAAGCATCTCGAAGCCGAGGGTTACGATCTTCTGGGGCTGATGACCGGGTCCGAAGGGTTGCTCGGCGTGGTGACCGAGGTGACGGTCCGCCTGCTGAAAAAGCCGGAGACCGCGCGCGCCCTGCTGCTCGGTTTTGCCAGCAGTGAAGCGGCTGGCGAACTGGTCGCGGCGATCATCGCGGCGGGCATCGTGCCCGGCGGTATGGAGATGATGGACCGGCCGGCGATCCACGCGGCGGAGGATTTCGTCCATGCCGGCTATCCTCTCGACGTGGAAGCTCTGCTGATCGTTGAACTGGACGGACCGCAGGCGGAGGTCGATTACCTGATCGAGACCGTCTCTGCTCTGGCCGATGATAAGGGCGCGGTGACGAAGCGCGTCAGCGAGTCGGAAGAGGAGCGTGCGCGATTCTGGGCCGGCCGGAAGGCCGCTTTCCCGGCCGTGGGGCGGATTTCGCCCGACTACTACTGCATGGATGGGACGATCCCGCGCAATCAACTGCCCCATGTCCTGCGCCGCATGCGTGAGATGAGTGAGCATTATGGTCTGGGAGTCGCCAACGTCTTTCATGCAGGCGACGGCAATCTCCACCCGCTCATTCTTTATGACGCCAATAAAGAGGGTGAACTGCAGAAGGCCGAGGATTTCGGCGCCGATATCCTGCGACTTTGCGTCGAGGTGGGCGGCGTCCTGACGGGCGAACACGGTGTCGGCGTCGAGAAGCGGGACCTGATGCCCGACATGTTCTCGGAAATCGATCTGAAGCAGCAGCAGCGGGTTAAGTGCGCCTTTGATCCGGATGCGCTGCTCAACCCCGGCAAGGTCTTTCCGCAGCTACACCGCTGCGCGGAACTGGGACGCATGCATATCTCCCGGGGGCAGCTACCGTTCCCCGAGTTACCGAGGTTCTGAGGAATGGGAGATAGATTTAAACCGGAATCGGCGGAACAGGTCGCCGAGATTGTCTCCTGGGCGGCGGCGGACCAGGTGCCTCTCGAGGTCGTGGGCCGGGGCAGTAAAGCGGCGCTGGGCCGGCCGATCCAGACCGAGTACAGCCTGGATCTTTCCGCCTTGTCCGGGATCACCCTCTACGAGCCGGATGAGTTGGTGCTCTCGGCGCGGGCCGGAACGCCCCTGGCGGAAATCGAGGCGGCGCTGGTGGAGCAGAATCAATACCTGGCCTTTGAGCCGGCTGACTATGGAGCTTTGCTGAACGGCGCGACGGCCGGTGAGTCTCCCTCTGGCAGCCTGGGCGGTCTTGTCTCCTGTAATCTCGCGGGACCGCGACGCATCAAGTCGGGGGCGGCGCGCGACCACTTTCTCGGCCTGACGGCGGTGACGGGGCGCGGGGAAATCGTGCAGGCCGGTGGCCGGGTTGTGAAGAACGTGACCGGCTACGATCTGATGAAGCTGCACGCCGGCGCCTACGGCACGCTCTCGGCGCTGACCGACGTGACCTTAAAAGTTCTGCCGGCGCCGGAAAAGACGCGGACGGTCCTGCTCTTCGGCCTAGACGATGCCGCGGCCGTGCGGGCGATGACCGGCGCTATGGGTTCATCTCACGAGGTCTCGGCGGCGGCTCACCTGCCGACAGACCTCGCTGCAGCCTTCGACTCAGCCTTCTTTACAGGGGATGCGACTTCGGTGACGGCGGTTCGCGTCGAGGGGCCGGGCCCTTCGGTGCGTCATCGCTGCGCGGCCCTTAGGGATGAGCTGGCGGCCGGGTCCGGGTCCGAGAAAGGGTCCGAGTCCGAGGAACTGCACAGCCATAATTCTTTGGCGTTCTGGCGGTATATCCGGGACGTTCTGCCTTTTGCGGCTTCGGGTGAAGCGGCCCCTGAGACTGTGGTCTGGCGCGTATCCGTGCCACCTGCGCGTGGCGCCGACTATATCTCGAGCCTGAAGCAGAAGCTTGGTAGCGGTGCCGAGTCGTTGCGCTATTACTTCGACTGGAGCGGCGGTCTTATCTGGCTTTCCCTGCCGGAGGGCGAGGATGGTGGCGCGCCGGCGGTGCGCGAAGCGCTGGACGGATTCGGCGGCCACGCCACTCTGATGCGGGGCTCGAGCGATCTGCGCGGCCGGCAGCCGGTTTTTCAGCCTCAGGATCCGGGCATTGCGGCCTTGAGCGGCCGGGTTAAGAACAGCTTCGACCCCAAGGGAATCATGAACCCCGGGCGCATGTACGCCGGCGTCTGAAACTTCGCCAGAACAAATTGGCGCAGAAAAGAAACGGAACGACAGGTGCAAACGAACTTCACTCTGGCTCAACTGGCCGACTCCGCCGTTGCGGAGTCGGAAAAGATTCTGCGTAACTGCGTGCACTGCGGTTTTTGCACGGCGACCTGCCCGACCTATACGCTGTTGGGGGACGAGCTGGACTCGCCGCGCGGGCGGATCTATCTCATCAAGGACATGCTGGAGAACGACCGGCCGGCCTCGGCCAAGGTGGCGAAGCACATCGATCGCTGCCTCTCCTGCCTCTCCTGCATGACCACCTGTCCCTCCGGCGTCCACTACATGCATCTGGTCGATCACGCCCGCGCGCATATCGAGGAGACTTTCCAGCGGCCCCTGGGAGAGCGGCTCCTGCGCGCGATGCTGGCGCTGACCTTGCCGTCTCCAACGATGTTCCGGCTCAGCCTGATGGGGGCCTGGCTTGCCCGGCCCTTCGCTGCCTTTCTGCCCGGCCGGCTCAAGGGGCTGGTCAAGGCGGCGCCGAAGAGCATTTCTTCGCCCAGTCCCGTCGACAAGCCGCAGGTCTTTCCGGCGGAGGGCGCGCGCCGCGCGCGGGTCGCGCTGCTCTCCGGCTGCGCCCAGCCGGTCCTGGATCCGCAGATCAACGAAGCGACCATTCGCCTGCTCACACGCCACGGTGTCGAGGTGGTGGTGGCCAGGGGCGTGGGCTGTTGCGGTTCGCTCACCCTGCATATGGGCAAGGAGAAACCGGCGCTGACGGCCGCGAGGGCAAATGTGGAGGCCTGGATGCGGGAGGTGGAAGGCGAGGGGCTCGATGCCATCGTGATCAACGCCTCGGGTTGCGGCACCACGGTCAAGGACTACGGCTTCATGCTGCGCGACGACCCGGTCTGGAGCGAGGCCGCGACCAAGATCGCCGCTCTGGCGAAGGATGTTTCGGAAGTGATGCTGGAACTGGGCCTTCAGGAACCCGCACGCCGGCCCAAGGCGCGGGTGGCCTATCACGCAGCCTGCTCCATGCAGCACGGTCAGAAAGTGGTGGAGCAGCCGAAATCGCTTCTGAAAGCTGCGGGCTTCGAAGTTGCGGCCATCGGCGAATCACACCTCTGCTGTGGCTGGGCCGGGACTTACAACGTCATGCAGCCGGAGATCTCGGCAAAGCTGAAGGCGCGCAAGGTCGGCAATATCGAGCGCAGCAAACCTGATCTCATCGCGGCGGGCAACCTGGGCTGCATCACCCACATCGGCAGCGGCACCGATATTCCGATCGTGCACACCGTTCAACTATTGGACTGGGCCACCGGCGGCCCCTTGCCGAAGGCACTGGAGCGGCAGGAAGCCCGTCTGCATTGATATGCGTTCGCCCGTCCGGCCTACCCCTCCGTCAGGCCACGCAGGGCCATTCTCTGGGTTTCCACCGCGCGGTTCCAGATGGCCTGCTTCCAGTCGTCCGCGTCCTGATAAAAGGCGTCACGGACCTGCCGTTTGATCTCCTGGCCCTTCGTCGATCCGACATCGCCGTAGAGATGCAGCCAGTTGTCAGCGCGCAGTGCCTGATTGACCTCCAGCGAAGGCTGGGTGCCGTACTCCAGGGCGATGACCGTTAGCTGCTTGTCGGGCAGGCTGTTTTCCATTCCGAAGACATTGACCCCGTGCAGCTCGACGGATGAGGAGGTGCCGAGGTAGGGCGAGGTGACATCCTCGTCGTACCAATCCATCGCGCGCTTGAGATCATCGCCATTGGGGGCGTGGCAGCAGATGCGTTCGCCGTGGCCTCGCGGACCCAGTCCGGTGTGGTAATCGATCACGGCCACCTGTTTGGACTGCGAGAGCTTTTCGGTGAAAATCTCCATCAGGATCTTGCGCGACCAGGCGATCTTGTTGCCGCCGAAAAACAGGCCATCGGAATGACTGTACTGTCCGCCCGAAATCGCGGCTTGCAGGGCCTTTTCTCCATGGGTTTCCGCATAGCCCTTCAGAATCCTGTGGGTTTCGGCGAGGGTGGCATCGTCCCAGGTCTTGGGACAGATCGCCTCGGCCAGCTCGTCGTAGGCTGTGTTCTGCGGGTAGGGGGCGTTGTGATCGACGAAGTTTCGGTTGAGGTCGATGTTGTCCTCGGTCACGCGGCGCAGCCAGGCAAAGCCGTGAGGATTGATCGCATGGATCTGAAGCAGGGCAACGCCATCTGGCATTTCGCTGTACAGGCCGCTGTCGAGCCAGCCGACTTGAACACCGGAACCGCAAAAACCTTCGGCCCCGTGGGTGGCGGAGATCGTGACCAGGACCCGTTCCGCATCGGGTTCGCCGTGCCAGGCGACGTCCGTGGTCAGTACTTCGCCGTCGGGGCCCGTTGCCGGGCATTGATAGGAACTCATGGCGGCCGCAGCTTTGGAATTGGCCTCCAGAAATCTCTCGCGCGCCTGCGCGTAATCTTTGGAAAAGTAGCTGCTGACGTTCATATTCGCCGTCCCTCATGCATTTGTGATCGCTGGTCCTGGTCTTAAGCTTTGGCTTATGCACCATCTGGGTCATACTTAGCAGCGTGAAAACATTATCGGCAACTGCGATTCTGCGTGCACTTCTTCTCCTGATGGTTTTATTGGGCGGACCGGCGCTGGCCGATCAGAAGGATTCGCGGTTGGACGACCTCTTTGCCAAGCTGAAGAAGGTGGAGTCCTTCAGCGATGCCAAATCCCTCGAGTTCGTGATCTGGAACATCTGGGTTCAGTCCGGTGATGACGCAATCGATCTGCTGATGCGCGATGGCGTGGACTCCATGAATCGCCGGGATTACAAGCGTGCCCTGCGGTCCTTCGATCAGATCGTTACGATCGCGCCGAACTTCGCCGAGGGCTGGAACAAGCGCGCGACACTGTATTACCTGATGGGCGAGTACGAGCGTTCGCTTTCGGATATCGACAAAACCCTGGCGCTTGAACCGCGGCATTTCGGGGCTCTGGCGGGGCGCGGGCTGATTTATGTCGAACTGGAAGACGATGCGCGCGCTCTGAAGGCCTTCGAAGATGCCCTGGTGATCAATCCTTTCCTGCCTGCCGCACAACAGAACGCGGAAGTGCTCCGCAAACGCCTGAAGGACCGGGCGATCTGATTTTGGCCCGGGATGCACCTTCGGGGGCGCACCGTTTGGGTCATACCGCCGAGTTCGTGTCCAATTTCGTCCCAGGAAGGCTCCCACGTGCACATAGCAGCCATGCGAAAGTGAGGCTGTGCCTTCGCAGGTCCAGGCCATAACATCTGCGCCGCAGAAACCGCGGTTATGGGAAAATTGAATGTCAAAGGATAGCCGCCTGGGCGCTGCCTACGCGCTGGGCGCTTTTTTTCTTTGGGGAATCAGTCCGCTCTATTTCAAGGCGGTCGATCAGGTCCCGATTTTTGAAGTCCTGGCGCACCGCATTCTCTGGTCGGTTATCTTTCTGTTTCTGCTACTGACGGCGGGCCGGCGCTGGGCCCTGCTGCGCGCCGCCCTGCGCGAGCCGCGCACACTGACCATGTTGATGCTCAGCACGCTGGTGGTTTCCGTAAACTGGTTCTTTTTCATCTGGGCGATCGCCAACGACCGTGTGCTGGAATCCAGTCTGGGCTACTACATCAATCCGCTGGTGAACGTCTTGCTGGGCACGATCTTTCTGCGCGAACGCCTGACCAAGTGGCAGATGGTTGCGGTGGGACTGGCTGCGATCGGGGTCCTGAACCTCACCCTGCAGGTGGGCACGCTGCCTTGGGTCTCTTTGCTGCTGGCCTCGACCTTCGGCATCTACGGCCTGATCAGAAAAACCATCAAGGTTGAGTCGGTCGACGGTCTCTTCGTCGAAACCTCGATCGTGCTGCCCCTGGCGGTGGGTTATCTGGTTTATCTGGCGATCAACGGGCAGGCCGCCTTCGGCAGCCTCGACCTTCAGACGGATCTGCTGCTGATCGCGGCGGGTCTGGTGACCGCCATTCCGCTGATCTGGTTCACGAGCGGCGCTCGGCGGCTGAACTACTCCACTGTCGGTCTGTTCCAGTATCTGGCGCCAACCTGTCAGTTCCTGCTGGCAGTTCTGGCCTTTGGCGAAGCCTTTACCTGGGCCCACGTCGTGACCTTTAGCTGCATCTGGACCGCGCTGGCGATCTACTCGACCCAGTCCTGGATGGTGGCGCGGCGCCAGCGTTCGGCGATAGCTTGAGAGGGTCTTACCAAGGGGCGTGAGTACTGATCCCTGGTATCAGGCCTCTTTCAGCTCTTCAGGCCGCGGTTCGCGGTTGGCGGCGGTGTCCGCGTAGCCGCTGACCGGCAGGTAGCGGTCGCTTTCTTTTAGGGCCTGGAAGCGCAGGGCGTTGGGATGGACGCCCTCGTCATTGGTCGAATCCCGGCGCGCATGAAAGAGGTGCAGCACCGGAGAGGTATGATCCCCGTCTTTCCGCCGCAGGCCGGAGCGGATCATACGCAGCACCGCGTCCGAATCCTCCATGCCGTGGCCCTCGTAACTGATGTCGAAACCATCCACCGCGATGAAGTCGTCCCGCCAGACACCGAGATTGCAGGTCTGGACTTTCTGCCAGGACTCGGGACGGCGCTTGCGCTTGCTTTCGGAAACGGGCAGGCGCAGGAACTGGAAGGGACGGTTGCACTGACCCGAGAGCGAGAGGAAGAACCAGAGCAATTTCGGCCAGCGGTAATGCTTCAGGGCGTTCCGGAAGATCCTCCCGGTCATAGCCTTGCGGATGTAGCAGCGCCGGCCGGCGACGAACCAGCCCTGTTCCGCCAGCTCAAGATGGCTGGCCACGAAATCCGGCATCAGGCAGCAGTCCCCGTCGATAAAGATCAGGTACCTGCCCTCGGCCATCTCCACCGCGCCATTGCGCGAGCGGCTGAGCCGGTAGCCTTCGTCCTTCTGCCAGAAGTGTTTGACGCGCAGGCCACTGTCGCGGGCGAAGCGGTCGATGAGGTCTATGGTTTCCTGACGGGAGCCATCGTCCGCCACCACCACCTCGAAGTCATTGCTGGTCTGATAGCGAAGCGAGTCGAGGACCATGGAGAGCGCCTCGGGCCAGTTATAGGTCGAGACGATAACCGAAACCGCTGGAGTCTGCGTAATGGTTCTGATCCTCGCAAGAGTGGCCCTGTCGAGCAGGTGACATCGCGGCGTCACTTACCCGAAGGCTCTCTAAACTTCAAGGATAGCCTGGCGTTTGTCGCCGCGCGTCAGGCCAAGCTTTCTTCAGCCCACCCAGGCGATCCTGAGCACATTGGTCGCGCCGGGCGTTCCGAAGGGCACGCCGGCAGTGATCACCAGTTTGTTGCCCGTGACCGCGAACTCTTCCATCACGGCGATCCGGCAGGCCTTGTCGACCATCTCCTGGAAGCTGTGAACATCTGAGGTATGGACGCAGTGTGCTCCCCAGGTGACCGCCAGGCGACGGGCCGTGTGGATGTTTTCGGTTAAGACCAGGATCGGCACATCCGGGCGTTCGCGGGCTGCCCGCTTCGCCGTCGAGCCTGAGGTCGTGTAGCTGACGATCGCCGCCGCCGAGATGGTGTTCGCGACCTGGGCCGCTGCCAGCGAAATGGCGTCCGGCGCCGTGGCCTCGGGCTCAGGGGTCAGGGCGTGGATGACCTTCTTATAGGAGGGGTCTGCTTCTGTGCGCTCGATGATCCGGGTCATCATGTCGACGGCTTCGATAGGGTACTCGCCTGCAGCAGACTCCGCGGAGAGCATGACCGCATCCGCGCCGTCGTAGACCGCCGTCGCGACGTCGGAAGCTTCCGCGCGCGTCGGGGCAGGGGCGTGGACCATCGAATCGAGCATCTGAGTCGCGACCACCACCGGCTTTCCGGCCAGGCGGCAGGTCTGGATGATCTGTTTCTGCCGGCTCGGCACTTCCTCCGGCGGCATTTCGACGCCCAGATCGCCGCGCGCCACCATGATGGCATCGGAAAGCTCAACCAGTTCGGAGAGAGCGGCGACCGCGGCCGGTTTTTCGATTTTCGACATGATGGCGGCACGGCCGGCGATCAGGCGCCGGGCCTCCGCCACGTCTTCCGGGCGCTGGACAAAAGACAGGCCGACGTAGTCCACGCCGAGATCGAGGCCGAACCTCAGATCCTTGCGGTCCTTTTCGGTGAGAGGCGAGATCGGCAGGATTACGCCCGGAACGTTCAGACCTTTGCGGTCAGAGAGGGGCCCGCCCGTCTCCACGATCGTCTCGGCAAAGTCCTTGCCGCAGGCCTTCACGCGCAGTCGGAGCTTTCCGTCGTCCAGCAGCAGCTCGGTTTCCGGCTCCAGCGCCGCGAAGACCTCCGGATGCGGTAAGGGTGCGCGTGTCGCGTCGCCGGGCTCGTCACTCAGGTCGAGACGAAAGGCCGCACCTCGTTCGAGCGTCGTCGAGCCGTCTTTTATCTTGCCGACCCGAAGTTTGGGGCCCTGCAGGTCCATCAGAATCCCGATCGGACGACCGGTTTCCTGCTCCAGATCGCGGATGATCTTGACGTTGCGCTGATGATCGTCGTGCGAACCGTGGCTGAAATTCAATCGGAAGACATCCGCGCCCGCCTTGAACAGGGAACGGATCATCTCGGGGCTTGAACTGCTGGGTCCAAGCGTCGCGAGAATCTTGGCTTTTCTCTGGCGTCTCATGGGCGAGAGAATAACTTTATTTCGCGGATACAAAAGTTAAATATAGATTATTGCGCCGATATCTGGGTGATTTTTCCTATCGGCATCTGGTCCGTTCGCGGAAAGTGACACTGCGTTCAGCGACGGCTGCCCAGAATTGCCTTGGAGGCGGCGCTTTCCTGCGGGATTTCTTCGGCGTCTTCGGGCTCTGCGTAGGCGGAGAGCGCGCGCTTGACGTGGATGGTCATGGCCTGTGCGGCGGCCTCGCCGTCGCGGTCGCGAATCGCCTCGTAGATTTTTCGGTGTTGTTGGAGGAAAACGCGGTCGTCGGCGCGGGTCGCGAGCAGCTTGTAGCGGTGGTAGTCGAGCGTTTCGCGCAGGATATCGCTCATGCCCGTCATGAGATGCATATAGATAACGCTGTCGGCGGCCTTCGCGACCGCCATGTGAAAGGCGACATCGTCTTCGGCCTTGAAGGCCTCCGGCCGGGAGGGATCTGTCATGATGTCCAGAGCCCGCTTGATGTCCGCGATCTGCTCTTCGGTGGCATTCTCGGCGGCCTGACGCGCCGCCCAGGCTTCGATCGCCACGCGAATCTGCGCGAAGTCCTTAAGGTTTTTGCGGTTTTCCCGGATCAGGCTGACCAGGGCCGAATCCTTGTCATCGGAAGCCGCAATCACCCGGGTTCCGCCACCCTGAACCGCGGTAATGAATCCTTTGCCCTTGAGTTGCTGAAGCGCCGCGCGCACGGAAACGCGGCTGACGTTCATCATTTCGGCAAGCTGCCGCTCGCCGGGAAGCCGTTCCCCCGGCATTAATTTTCCGGTCGCGATCAGCTTCATCAGTTCCTGCGCAACCCTGTCGGCAACCCGCTCGCGCGGTATCTCCTGGAACCGCGTGTCGAGTTCCGCCTGGTCGCTATGATCTGTGTTATGCACGGACTTACTTCCTGTATTCCCGCCAAGGGTCCGAAAATAAAATAAGTAGTGGGCCGGACCGAGGCACGTTTATGAGTGGAGTCGGGGAAAAGGTCAAGCGGGGCTCGACGGAACCACCGCTCTCAGAATAGCTTGTAATCTGTGTCAGTTCTTCGTCAAATTAATCGAGATTGTTAACTGGTGAAGGATTCATCTCACGTCGCCGTAGATCTTTTCGGAGATTGGTCAGGGCTTGTTGGATTGCGATGGACAGAGTGATGGAAAGCGAGGGGACGCAATTGCGGTTACTGGCGCAGGATGAACCGGCGCCCTTTGAACTTGTCAGGCCTGAGGCTTCCGCGCCGGCGGTTCTGGTCTGTGACCATGCCAGCCCCTTTATTCCACGGGCGCTGCAGGGCCTGGGCCTGGATGAGACCGAACTGGCGCGGCACATTGCCTGGGATATCGGCGCGGCTGAGGTCACAAGACAACTTGCCGGACTTTTAGACGCGCCCGCCGTCGTCAGCCATTTCTCAAGGCTCGTGATCGATCCCAACCGCCGGCCGGATCATGAGACCTCCATCCCCGAAGAGAGCGACGGCGTCGCGGTTCCGGGTAACCATAAGCTGCCCGACGCAGAGCGAGCAGCGCGCATCAACAGTTTTTTTCGGCCTTACCAGGATGCCATCGCCCGGACGCTGGACGACTGCCGGCGCCGCTGCGGTCTCGATCCTGTGCTGATTTCACTTCACAGCTTCACGCCCGTAATGAACGGAATCGAGCGGCCCTGGAAGGTCGGTGTCCTGTGGAATGAGGATCCGCGGCTTCCGAGGCCCCTGATCGACCGCCTGCGCGCCGCCGGCATTCCGGTCGGTGACAACGAACCTTACTCGGGCCGGACGCACTTCGGTTACACCACCCAGACCCATGCGGATGCCCGGGGACTCGCCAATGTCCTGATCGAGGTCCGGCAGGATCTGATCGACACGCATCACGGCGCGCGGGAATGGGCCGACCTGCTTGGGCGGGTTCTGAAAGAAATATTGCGGGACCCCGAGCTTTACAAAGCGAAGGCAGCACCATGAAGAGCATCGAACCCAGCTTCACCATCGGGATTGAAGAAGAGTATTTGCTGGTTGACCGGGAAACGCGGGATCTCGTGGTCGAAGCGCCGGACGGCCTGATGGACGAATGCGAAAGTCGCCTCGAACAGCGGGTCAGCCGCGAATTCCTGCAGTCCCAGATCGAGGTCGGCACCAGCAAGTGCGCAAATATCAAGGAGGCCGCCGCGGAACTGGCCTTTCTGCGCCGGAACGTCGCGGAGGTCGCCGATCAGTACGGTCTTGCGCCCATTGCCGCCTCGACCCATCCCTTTGCCGCCTGGGGTGCGCAGAAACATACGCCGCGCGAACGCTACGACGTGCTCGCCCGGGACATGCAGGGGGTTGTCCGGCGGTTGCTGATCTGCGGCATGCATGTCCATGTCGGCCTTGATGACGATGACCTGAGGAATGATTTAACCGGGCAGATCGCCTATTTTTTGCCGCACCTGCTGGCGCTGACCACCTCCTCGCCTTTCTGGAAAGGGGAGGATACCGGACTTAAGTCCTACCGTCTCTCGGTGTTCAACGAACTGCCCCGCACCGGCCTGCCGGAGACCTTCGACAGCTTCGACGAGTACCAGCGGCACCTCAACGCGCTGGTCGGGGCGGGTGTGATCGAGGACGGCAGCAAGCTCTGGTGGGATGTTCGTCCTTCCGCCCGCTTCCCCACGCTGGAGATGCGGATTGCCGACGCCTGTACGACCATTGCGGATTCCGTAACGGTCGCGGCTCTCTACGTCAGTCTGCTGCGTATGCTCTATACCCTGAAGCGCAACAATCAGCGCTGGCGCCGCTATGCCAACATGCTGATTCAGGAAAACCGCTGGCGGGCTCAGCGTTACGGCCTCGACGAGGGGCTCATCGATTTCGGGAAGGGCGAGATCTTTCCCTATGCTGAGCTGCTTGAGGAGATCCTGAGCCTGGTTGAGGAGCATGCGCAGGCCCTCGACTGCTGGGATGAGGTTGTCCATGCCCGGGAGATCGTCGCCCGGGGCACCTCGGCGCATCGGCAGGTGGCAATCTTCAACGCGGCCCTGGAGCAGGGGGCGGACACGACGGAAGCCCTGCGGCAGGTTGTGGACTTCCTGATCGAGGAGACCGTCAACGGCCTTTAACCGTGGCTGTCGAAGTCTCAAATAGAGTTGAACGCGCCGGCTCGCCGGACCGCTGTCAAGGCAGGGGCTTTATCGCTAGGCTGCGCGCCAGACTTAAAAGTCCAGAGGTGGATAGGAGCTGAAACACCATGTCGATCGATGAGAAAACCCAGACCGAACTCGAAGCCGCTGCTTTTCGCCGCCTGGTGTCGCATCTGCGCGAAAGGACCGACGTCCAGAACATCGATCTGATGAACCTTGGCGGCTTCTGCCGGAACTGTCTCTCCAAGTGGTATCGCGCCGCGGCCGAGGAGCGTGGACTGGACCTCGACTACGATGCGGCCCGCGAAATTGTCTATGGCATGCCTTATGCCGAGTGGAAGGACAAGTACCAGACCGAGGCTACCGCCGAGCAGAAAGCGGCCTTTGCGGAATCCCACAAAGCCCACGAATAATTTTTTCTCTATTTGTCCCCAGTCCCGTTGCCTGGGGCGGGTTGCGAAGATAGTCTGCGCCGCGATTTACGAAACGGACTTTGCGGTGGCGGACGAGCTGCGCGAGATCCGGGCAACAGATGCGGCCGGCCTTAAGAGCGACGGCGGCGAGACAGGAGAATTCGGATGGCGGATGTCGGTGGAATCGGTGCGGATCAGTTGAAGTCTTATATCGAGCGTATTGAGCGGCTCGAAGAGGAAAAGGCGGCGACCGCGACGGATATCCGCGAGGTCTATGCCGAGGCCAAGGGCAACGGCTTCGACACCAAGATCATGCGTCAGATCGTTCGCCTGCGAAAAATGGACGAGCAGGACCGGCAGGAGCAGGAGGCGATCCTCGAGCTCTATAAGCACGCGCTTGGCCTGACCGATTCGGTCGAGTAAAGCGGGTTTCGTCAGGTCGGTCTGACAAAGGCCCGGCGCATGGCTTCCACCTCTTCCCGCCGGAAGCAGCCCTCGAGATGATCGTTGACCAGCCCCATGGCCTGCATGAAGGCGTAAATGGTTGTCGGGCCGACAAAGCTCCAGCCGCGCTTTTTCAGATCTTTAGAGAGGGCGCTTGAGCGTTCCGTGCTTGGCATGGCGGTGAGCGTGGCTCTGGTCATACGTTCGGGCCGCTCGTCGGGTGATGGCTCAAAACGCCAGAAATAAGCCGCGAGCGAGCCGAACTCCGCGCGCAACTCCAGGGCGCGCCGCGCGTTGTTGATCGCGGATTCAATCTTTTTCCGATGCCGGATGATACCGGGGTTTTCGAGCAGGCGGGCGACGTCGGCCTCGCCGAACTCGGCGAGCGCTTTGTAGTCGAAATCGGCCATCGCGGCCCGGAAGTTCTCTCGTTTGCGCAGAATGGTGAGCCAGGAGAGGCCTGCCTGAAACCCCTCCAGGCAGACTTTTTCGAAAAGCCGCCGGTCGTCGGCCACCGGACAGCCCCATTCCTGGTCGTGGTAGGCGAGATAGTCCGCCTGTCCGCCGTGCCACCAGCACCGTAACAGACCGTCTTCACCTCGTACCAAGCCGTCGCTGTCGATCTGATCGTCCATGGCATCCCTGTCTATAGAGCCGGCATCGCCGCCGGTTCTGCAGTTTTGAGCGCGGCGCGAGGAAAGAGCAAACAAAAACAATTAACTGCACGGTTAGTGCAGGCCGATGGATGGCGCAATTCGCGTTCAAGATTTTTTTTGATTCGATGACATAGAAGTCGTTGACAGACTCGCGCAATTCGCCTTTACTGCAATTGCAAATCATTCTTAACAACACCGAAGACACGAGCGTGAAGCAGGACGATCCAACCAAGGCTTGGATGAGCGATTTGAGCGAAGGGCAGCAACTGGTTGTCTGGTCGTTCCGTCGCTGGCTGAGCGGGAAGCAGAGCTGGCCGCTGGTCTGGAACGAGTTCGCGGTCCGCTTCGGAACGGAGTCGGCGCGCCCGCTGATGTCCAGCTTCGTGCGCCTGGTGGATGCGATCCGGACCGGTGCGCGCCGCATGGTCCACTATCATCAGCCCTGCTGTCCCTGCGTTGGTGCCGATGAAGCCCTGCTGACTTCGATCGTCGGGGCGGCGCAGGCCGGACGCAAGGATCTGGTGCGGATCTACGCGCTTGAGATGGTTCAGGATCCGATGGCCGATGCGCTGGTCGAGCGCGCGCTGGACCTGGCGACGGTTCTTTCGGAGCGTGGCGTGGAAGTGCCGCATCAGCGGGAATGGAAATCACTGGCGGGCGTGCAGTCCGTCCATCACGGCGAGCGCGCCGAGGGGGTCACTTTGCATTAGAGCGCTGTGAGGTGGTGCGCTGATGCGGTGTGTGAAAGGGATCTTGAGGCTGGAGTGCCAGTCCTTATGGGCCCGATGAATGGATTAACAGAATTATGGCGGAGTTGAAGATGAAACAGAAGATCGGTCTTGTGGTGGCGGCAGGTCTCGCAGCGGCTACGCAGGTTGTCGCGCCGGCAGTGGCGCAGGCGGACGGGCATTCGAAGGCGGAAGTGCTGAAGACCTACGGCGATATCGCGCTTGCAGGTTACGAAGACTCCCTGGTGACCGCGCACACGCTCAAGGCGGCGGTGGATGCTCTGATCGACGCGCCTTCCAAGGCAACCCTGATGCAGGCCCGTGCGGCCTGGCTGGCAGCGCGCGAGCCCTATCAGCAGACCGAGGTTTACCGCTTCGGTAACGCGATCGTCGATGACTGGGAAGGGCGTGTGAACGCCTGGCCGCTCGACGAAGGCTTGATCGACTATGTCGATGCTGACTATGGCACGGAGTCGGATGAAAACGCCTTCTACGCCGTCAACGTCATTGCCAATCCGAAGCTTAAGGTGGGCGGTCAGCAGATCGATGCAAGCAAGATCACCCCGGCCTTGCTGGCCGAGGAGCTGCAGGAAGCGGGTGAGGTCGAGGCCAATGTCGCGACCGGCTACCATGCCATCGAATTTCTGCTCTGGGGGCAGGATCTCAATGGCACGGGTGCCGGTGCCGGTAACCGCCCGGCGACCGACTTCGATACTGCCAATTGCACCGGCGGGAACTGCGAACGTCGCGTCGAATATCTCCAGGCCGCGACGGATCTGCTGATCACCGACCTGGAAGAGATGGTGGCCAACTGGCAGATCGGTGGTGCTGCGCGTGTTGCACTGACTGAAAACGGCGAAGATGCCGGACTGACCGCGATCCTGACCGGTATGGGCTCCCTCTCTTACGGCGAGCTGGCGGGTGAGCGCATGAAGCTCGGTCTGCTGCTCAACGATCCGGAGGAGGAGCACGACTGCTTCGCGGACAACACGCACAATTCTCACTATTACGACGTGATCGGTATCGCCAATGTCTACCGGGGACGCTACCGCCGCATCGACGGCTCGGTGGTTGAAGGCCCCAGCATCGCTGACCTGGTGGCAGCGGCTGACAGTGGCGTCAATGCTGAACTCGACGGGAAACTGAACAAGACGATCTCGGCTGCCGAAGCGATGGTCCGGCGGGCGGAAACGGTCGAGGCCTACGATCAGATGATCGGCGAAGGCAACGCAAAGGGGAACGCGGCTGTCCAGGGCGTCATCGATGCGCTGGTCGACCAGACCAAGTCGATCGAACGCGCCGTTGCCGCTCTCAAGCTGCAGGGTATTGCTTTCGAAGGCTCCGATAGCCTCGACAATCCCTCGGCCGTGTTCCAGTAAGAGATCTAAGCTCTCCGCGGGCGGGGGGACGGGCACAGTGATCCACCTCTCACTGAGTTTTGTCCGTCCCCCCATTTTTTTAACCCGCACAAGTGATAGGGCAGAGTGAGCCCCTGCAGACCGCCCCTTTTCCGGAAGGGGCGGTTTTGCTCTACCAGCGCGGTTGACCTTGCGTTTTGAGCATAGAAGACTTTCAGCCACGCGGTCCCGGTGCTAAGCTGGTTTTCCTTAGACGCGCTGGCGCGTCCTAAGATCGGCAAGGAACCACGAATGCAGGTATCCTTGTCACATATCTTATTGAGATATATGAGAGTTCATCGGCGATGCAATTGTCCTCAGCGATCATTGGCGCGGCTGCATTTTGCGCCGTAGCGGCCGCCGCGACAGCCGCAATGCTCGATCATCGGGATGATCTGAATCACAATGATAGATTGAAAGTCGCCGCGGTGACGACCTGGGCGGACGACTTCGCTGAGGCCGAGAAGTTCGAGCGCTGGCCGGCCGGCGCCGGCACCTCCAAGAAGGCCTTCAACCGGGATGCCTTTTCGCAGTTTCTGCCGAACCTTACCTTCGAGGAAGAACAGCGCGCCCGGGTCGGAAACGGCATTTTCAAGAAAATCTGGGTGTCGTCCCCGGCCTCCACACAGGCTTCGGATGGCCTGGGGCCGCTCTTCAACGCGCGTGCCTGTCAGCATTGTCATCTCAAAGACGGGCGCGGCCAGCCGCCGGCCGCGGGGGAACTTGCGGTCTCCATGTTCCTGCGGCTTTCGGTCCCGCCCCAGAGCGAAGAGGAAAAGGCGGCGCTACAGGCCGGCGAGATCGGCCTGGTCCCCGAACCGACCTACGGCAGCCAGCTTCAGAACTTCGCGGTGCCGGGCCACGCCGCCGAGGGCCAGATGGCGATCACCTATGAAGAGATTCCGGTGCAGCTCCGAGGCGGCGAGACGATTTACCTGCGGAAACCGACCTACTCCGTCGAGCAGCTTGCCTATGGTCCGCTTCATCCGGAAACCATGCTAAGTCCCCGTGTCGCCAATCAGATGATCGGTCTCGGTCTGCTGGAGGCGATCCACGAAGGCGACATCCTGGCGCTGGCTGACCCTGACGATGCGGATGGAGACGGTATCTCAGGGCGTCCGAACTGGGTTCGGAACGACGAAACCGGTGGCCTCTCGCTCGGCCGCTTCGGCTGGAAAGCCGGTAACCCAACGGTGCGGCAGCAGTCGGCCCATGCCTTCACAGGCGACATCGGCATCTCTACCGATCTGACCCCCTCCCATTGGGGCGAATGCACCGAGCGGCAGACGGCCTGCCGGAACGCACCGGATGGCGTACAACTGGCTCTGGGGGACGTCGAAGCGCCGGAAACGGTTTTCGACCTGGTGAGTTTCTATGCCCGCAATCTTGCTGTTCCGGCCCGGCGTGATGTTTCGGGCGAAGATGTCCTGCAGGGCAAGTCCCTCTTCTATGCGGCTGGCTGTGCTGCCTGCCACAGGCCCAAGTTCGTGACACGTCGTGACGCGCAGCCGGAAGCCCATGCTTTTCAGCTCATCTGGCCCTATAGCGATCTGCTGCTTCATGATATGGGCGAAGGTTTGGCGGACAACCGGCCCGAATGGCGGGCCAACGGCCGGGAGTGGCGAACGGCGCCACTCTGGGGTATCGGTCTGACGGAGACGGTCAACGGCCATACCAAGTTTCTGCACGACGGCCGGGCGCGCAATCTGCTGGAGGCCATTCTCTGGCACGGCGGCGAAGCGGAAGCCGCGAAGCAGAAAGTTATCGATATGACACCGGAAGAGCGCGAAGCCCTTCTGGCTTTCGTTGGATCATTGTGACGGGATCTCGGCAAATGCCTATCGCAATCCTTTTGTTGGCCGCTTTCCTGGCCTTTGGCTCATTTGGCACGGGGCCTGCGCACGCCGCTGATGCGGCGGCGAAACCCGATTACTCGGCGATCGTAAAGGCGTCGGTTGAAGGCCATATCCGGCCCGCCTATGGCCGGATGGCCAAGGCCAGCAAGAACCTCGCCGTGATCCTGCAGGCCGCCTGCAGGACCGATGACGGCGTCAGCACGCCCACCATCGCGAAGTCCTTCATGGACGTGGTGAGTGCCTGGGTTGCTGTCCAACATATCCGTTTTGGCCCGGTGACCGACGAAAACCGCTATGAGCGTATCGCTTTTTGGCCGGATCCAAAGAATCTGACCTCACGTCAGATGCGACGTATCCTCTCGAAACGAGATGAAACGGCGACCTCCGCTGATAGCCTTGCGAAAAAGTCGATCGCGCTGCAGGGACTCACCGCCCTCGAACGTCTTATGACCATGATGCCCGCAGAGACGGCTGAGGATAGAGCTTTCCGCTGCAACTACGCGCAGGCCATTACCGAAAACCTGGTCAATATCACTGGTAAGGTTGATGCCGCCTGGCAGACCGACAGCGCCTTCGTGCGCACCCTGCAACAGCCGGGACCGGAGAATCCGCTTTATCGCGATCATCGTGAGGCGGCGATCGAAATCCTGAAGTCCCTGACCGGTGGCCTTCAGTTTCTGCACGAGCGGAAGCTCCTGGCGCCGCTTGGCAGCGACATCACAAAGGCACGGCCCAAGCGCGCGGAATTCTGGCGCTCGGGTACGACACTGGAAGCTTTGGACTCGAATTTCGCGACCCTGCTCGAACTCTATATGGCCAGTGGTATCGCCGGCTATATCGACTCGGTCGACAGCCGCCTCGACAGCACTCTGACCGACTCCTATCAGCAGGCTTTGAAGACCCTGAAAGACGTCGACAAACCCTTCATCGAGGCGGCGGCGGATAAGGGCTTGCGGCCAAAACTTGATTACCTGCGCTTTCTGGCCGAGGACCTCTATCTCAGGTCCTCCGGCAACCTTGCCCTGGCGCTGGATCTGTCTCTTGGCTTCAACGCCCTGGATGGCGACTGAAGGTGTCACCGCTTTCCCGCAGGAGACTACTGCCTCTGATTGGCGCTGCGGCGGTTTTTCCCTCGATTGCGGCTGCTGCGGTTAGCAGGGGTGGTGATCCGTTTTTCCTCACAGCCCGCACGCGCCGTGGCGGGAAGCACGGCGGCGCCATTCTTTCCGCGAATGGTGAAGTCGAAGCCGAATTCGAACTGCCGGGCCGTGGGCACGGCGGCGCTCTGCATCCCGGTCGTGGGGAAGCTGTCATCTTCGCCCGCCGGCCGGGACGCTTCGCGCTGGTGCTGGATACGACGAGCGGGCGACCGCTGAAGCTGATCCCGGCCTGGACCGACCGCCACTTCTATGGTCATGGCTGCTATTCCGCGGACGGCAGCCGTCTCTTCGCGACGGAAAACGATTTCGACCGCGAGCGCGGGGTCATCGGGATTTACGACGTGCGCGACGGCTATCGCCGGATCGGTGAGTTCGACTCCGGCGGGATTGGTCCTCATGAACTCGCCCTGATGCCGGATGGACGTCATCTCGTCGTTGCCAACGGTGGGATTTTGACGCATCCCGACGCGCCCCGCATGAAGCTGAATCTTGGGGAGATGCGCTCTTCCGTCGCCGTGATCGACGTGGATGACGGAGGCCTGATCCGTGCCTTCACCCTGCCGGAAGAACTGCAGCGTTTGTCGCTGCGCCATCTCGCTGTCCATGGGGATGGCAGGATCGTTGCGGTCGCGCAGTGGGAAGGACCGAAGCTGGAGCAGCCGCCGCTCATCGCGCTTATCGACCAAGACGCCGGACTTCGTCTCGTCGAGGCGCCCGGCGAGGTCGCCGCCCGCATGCGCAACTACTGCGGCTCCGTCGCCTTTTCAGGGGATGGCCGGCAGTTTGCCGTATCCTCGCCGCGCGGCGGGGTCGTCACGCTTTGGAACAGCGACGGCGATTTTCTTCGGGCGATCGAGCTGGAAGACGGCTGTGGGCTGGCCGCCCAGGGCGAGGGCTTCCTCCTCACAAGCGGACGGGGCGTTATCGCCTCGAGCGAAGATCGGCAGCAAAGGACACATACGGCCGTTGCCTTCGACAACCACCTGATGCCGCTTAAATAGCCGGTCAGGCGCTTCCCTGTCGGGTGCGACGTCCCCGCCTGAAAGAGGAGGGCGGTCGTCCGTAGGTGGCCCGGAAGGCATCATTGAAGCGTCGGATGCTGCCGAAACCGGCCTCGAAGGCGATCTCCGACAGGGGTAGTTCCGTGCTGTCGATCAGGCGCTTGGCGACCTGAACCCGATGGGTGGCGGCGATGGCGCTGGGGCTGGCCCCGGCGTGCCGCAGGAACAGGCGCGACAGATGCCGGGCGCCCATGCCGAGCTTGTCGGCCAGGGCTTCGACGCTCTGCTGGTTCAGGAATCCTTCTTCAATCAGGCGCATGGCCCGGGCGACCGTGGTCGCGGTGCCGCACCAGGCCGGGCTGCCCGGCGCCGTCTCCGGACGACAGCGCAGGCAGGGGCGGTAGCCAGCGCGTTCCGCCGCCGCGGCTGAGGGGTAGAAGGTCACATTCTTGGAATGCGCGCAGCGGACCGGGCAGATCGGCCGGCAGTAGATCTTCGTCGTTCGAACCGCCGTAAAGAAGAGGCCGTCGTAGCGGGGATCGCGTGCAATCCGGGCCCGGTCGCAGGCTTCCCAGTCGCGCCAGATCTCCGGGTCGATGTCTGACTCTGCAGATCGCTGGCCGCCCGTCTGCTGCGGAAGTTGTGTTTGAATGTTCATAGCTTGGCATTATGCCTGCGGTTTTTTCCAAAACTAGCCGGAATCGGACATGGTCCCGCTTCCTGCCAGGACCGAGTCCGCTTCCAGCCAGACAGACGAGCGGGGCTGTTCTTTTGTCTGGTCAGCTTTGACAAGAAACGGGAGCCGGTCATGCCGGAAAATGCTGCCCTTCATCGTGCTCTGCGGCACGCTACGGAATACCTGGAGGGGATCGATCATCGATCTATTCGGACCACGGCGAGTCTGCCGGAACTGCGTGCGCGCCTGGATCGCGCGCTTCCTCAGCAGGGAATGCCGGCCGATGAGGTGATCGATGACCTGGTCCGGGACACGGAGGGCGGCATCCTCGGCTCCGGCAATGGCCGGTTTTTTGGCTGGGTCATCGGCGGCACCCTGCCGGCGGCTCTGGCGGCGGACTGGTTGACCGCCACCTGGGACCAGAATGCGGCTTCCAACGTGACCGCGCCGGCGGCGGCAGTGGTCGAGGAGGTCTGCGGCGATTGGATGAAGCAGATTCTGGGCCTGCCCGAAACAGCCTCCTTCGCCCTGGTGACCGGCTGCCAGATGGCGCATAGCACGGCCTTCGCCGCGGCCCGGCATCAGCTTCTGCGGCAACGCGGCTGGGATGTCGAGGCCAGGGGACTGACGGGCGCGCCGCCGCTCAGGATCCTGACCAGCGAGAACCGCCATGAGTCGATCCTGCGGGCGGTCCGGTTGCTGGGAATCGGAACCGACGCGGTAACCTACCTGAAGAGCGATGATGAAGGACGTATGGAGCCGTCGGCGCTGGAGCAGGCGCTGCAGGCAACGCCGGAGGCCCCCACCATCGTTTCGCTGCAGGCCGGTGATCTGAACAGCGGCCAGTTCGACGACTTTGCAGCGCTTTGCCCGCTCGCCCGGCAGTATGGCGCCTGGGCTCATGTCGACGGTGCTTTCGGTCTCTGGGCCGCCGCCAGCCCGCGCTATCGCCATCTGCTCAAAGGGGTCGAGGACGCGCATTCCTGGGCGACCGACGGGCACAAGTGGCTCAACCTGCCGTTCGATTCCGGCTTCGTCTTCGTTACGGAACCGGAGGCTCATCGTTCGGCTTTTGCACAGCAGACCAGTTATGCCACGCCGCTGGAATCCTTACGCAATCCAAAGGACTGGAATCCTGAATGGTCGCGGCGCGGCCGGGGCTTTCCGGCCTACGCGGCGCTCAGGCAACTGGGCCGGGATGGCCTTGCGGAGCTGGTGGAGCGCTGCTGCGGCTGTGCCGGGCAACTGGTCGAAGGCATCGGGGTGCTGGAGGGGGCTGAAGTTCTTGCGCGTCCGGTCATCAATCAGGGACTGGTGCGCTTTCTCGCGCCCGATGGCGATCACGATCGCCGCACGGACGCAGTGATCGCCCGCATCCAGGCCGATGGGGAAGCCTGGTTCGGTGGCGTCACTTGGCGCGGGCAGCGGGCCATGCGGATCTCTGTCTGCAACTGGCGGACTGATGCCGGGGATATCGAGCGTTCGGTCGCGGCAGTCAAAAAGGCGCTGGTGGAGGCCCCAGGCTAGGTACTTTCGCCCGCACGACAAGCTGCGTCTTCGTAAGCATCGTCCAGCAACCTGGGCACGGCGCGGCTAGCATTCTCAGCGAGCGCATAGGCGACGTCTTCGGCGTAGCCGGCCTGGATCAGTTCCTGTCCGGAGGCGCAGCCATGAATAGCTTTCACGAGCTCGCTCTTCATTCCTTGGTAACTGGCGCGTGCGGCCTCTGCGTCTGGCGTCAGTGAAGCGCCGAGCCGCTCCAGAATTGCACCGGCACCTAGCAGGTCCTCAAGGGCGGGGCGCAAGCTACCGTCCGGCCACTTCTCGCCCGCGGCAATGACCGCGATGCGCTCGCCGGCTTGAAGTGCAGCCTCGGCGACGGCTTGAGCATTGCGCAGACAACCGGCCAGTGTCACGCGGGTGCCTGTCCGCTGAGAGAGCGTCGATCCATTGGGCGAGGGAAGGACAACGCGCTGGCCGGGCTGAAGTCGAGCGAGAGATCCGGGTGAGAGGCTGAACTGCCCTCCTTCGGCTGAGCGCGGCTGAGCAAGTATCGCGTTGTGCTGCGCCGCATAGTCGTCAGCCCCGTCACGGCCATAGGCAAAGGGCAGCACCCGAGCCCCCCGGCCGACGGCAACATCGACGGCCGTAGAGAAGGACAACACATCAACGATCACCACCACATCGCTGTCGGGCAGCAGATGCATCAGGCCGTTAAGGCCCCAGGCAAAGTCGGCTCGTTTGATCTGGAGATCCAAAGAGGCCGTCATCCAGTTAACCTTCCGTCGCGGCAATCAGCATGTCCCGAAAGCGGCTTTCGGCCGGTGAGAAGCGATAGCCGTGACGCCAGGCGATTCCCACATCCATGCTGGGAACGCCTTCAGCGATAGCGCGGCGCTCCACCCGGCCGCCGTCGAGGGACCAGGGCCGGTAGACCAGATCGGACAGGATGGTCACTGCATTGCCGGTGGCGACCATGCTGCGGACCGCTTCCAGGGAGCCGGTTTCGAAGACCACGGTTGGCTCATATCCGGCTTCCTGCCAGAAGCGCCGGCTGGCCTTGTTGGATTCGTCCGCCTGGAAGAAGACATAGGGCTGGGCGGCAACCTCCGCCATGGTGACCGTCTCCTTACGAGTCAGCGGGTGGGCGCTGGACAGCCAGAGGTGCCGGGGTGACTTCTTCAGGACCTTGCTGCGAAAGCGGTCCGGCCTGGAGAGGTTGGAGACCAGCATAAAGGCGATATCGATCTCCTTGCGCGCCAGCATGTTCTCGAGCTGCAGGCGCGGGGCTTCGACCAGTTCGAAATCGATCCCGGGATTGGTGCGCCGGAAGCGGGACAGCAGCGGAAAGAGAACGTAGCCGGAAGCCGTATAGGTCACGCCGAGACGGATTTTCCCCGACAGATCGGGCAGGTTCCGCTGCATGGATCCGACTGCATCGGCGACCGCGGTTTCGATGTTCTCGGCGTGAGCCCGGAAGTTCTGTCCCTCCTGGGTCAGGGAGACGCCGCCCGCCCGGCGGGTGAAGAGCGTGACGCCCAGCGTCTCCTCCAGGTCCTTAATCGCCAGTGTCACCGCCGATTGAGAGATACCGAGCTGGGTGGCGGCGGCCGAAACCTGCTCGCTGTCGGCAACGGCGATGAAGTATCGAATCTGTCGCAGGCTAAGCATTTTTCAGCGGGATGACAGCCGTAATATAAATTTTTCTAAATATGACATTATAAATTTTGAATTTCAAATTTTAGATCGAAGCTGCCAAGTTCCTTTTTGACAGATCCATGACCCTTTGCGCCATAGGCGTGGATGAAGACGAGAAAGGAGCGACCCATGGCTGCTGTGACCTATGACGAAGCGTTTTTCGAAGAAGGGCGGCCGGTTCTTCCGGTCCGGCGTCCATCCGGGCTGCAGGTCTGTACCTGCGGAAAACTCGTTGCCGAACCCGTCAATCACGACCGGGAATCTCGACCCGTCCGCCCTGAGTTCGAAGGGCAGTGGCGAACGCTGCTTTACATTTGAATCAGAGAACGGGTGTTATCATCCATCGTTCGATAGATATCGACTGGTTCCTTGAAACTGCAGACATAGTTCGATAAACTTTAAAGTGTGATTGCTGATGCACACGAGTTGGTGGCCAGGCAGCGCACGGTGAAGGGTCGGATCATGTTGGCGGAATTCGATATCTCAAAAGTGGGAAAGCTGTTGGGCGATCCTTCGCGGATCGAGATGCTGTCGGCTCTGGTCGACGGCCGTTCTCTCACCGCGCGGGAGCTTGCCCACGGCGCCGCGATCACGGCCTCCACCGCGAGCTTTCATCTGACGAAGCTGGTGGATGCCGGCCTGCTGGCGGTGTTCGCCCAGGGGCGCCATCACTTTTACCGGGTAGCCTCGCCGGAGGTGGGAGAGGCCCTTCAGGCACTCCTGCGCATTGCGCCGAGCATGAAGGCGAAGCCTGCGGCCCGGCGCCGGGACGAGGTCTGCTTCGCGCGCACCTGCTACGGTCATCTGGCGGGTGTGCTCGGTCTCGCGGTGGCTGAAGCGCTGCAAAAGAAGGGCGTGATCGAAGCTGTTGGAGAAGAGGATTTTCTGGTGACCGCGAAGGGTGAGCGCTTCTTTGCCAGGCTCGATATCGACCTCGAGGCGCTGCGCGCCGGCCGGCGGCTGTTGGCCCGACAGTGCCTCGACTGGAGTGAACGGAAGCCGCATCTCGGCGGCGCACTGGGACAGGCTTTTACCGAGAACTTGGTGAAGCGGAAGTGGCTGCGAAAGAAGAGCGGCAGCCGTGAGATCAGAGTGACGCAGGAAGGCGAGGCAGGCCTGCGCAAGCTGCTGGGAATAAATGTTACCCGGCTGTCTTCCGACTTCTTCCGGGAGGCCAAGGGGATGAAGGCGAAAGCCGGGAGGCATTGAAATGCTGCAGGGATTCAATCCGCCGGGAACCTGGGGACCGCGCGGGCGCGGCTTCAGCATGGGGGTGGTCCAGCATCCCGGGCAGGTCATTCACTTCACCGGCCAGGTGGCCTGGAATGAAGCCGAGGAAATCGTCGGTCTGGGGGATGTCGCTGCGCAGACCCATCAGTGTTTCCGCAATATCGAGGCGGTTCTGACGGCGGTCGGTGGGAGGCTGGAGGATCTCGTGTCGGTGACGACTTACTTCACCGATCGTGCGCAGTTGCCGTTGATTCAGGAGGTGCGCAACCATTACTTCGATCCTGATCGCGCGCCGGCGAGCACCTCAATCATGGTGGCCGGTCTGGGGCATCCGGATTTTCTGGTGGAACTCGCCCCCATCGCCGTGGTGCCACCGGAGCGTTTTCGCGCGCCCTTGCTGTAGCCTGTTAGCTCGCGGCTGAAATCGGCCGGGCCACTTTGCCGCGCAGAGCCGGAAGTGCCGTGGCCGCCAGAAACACGATGGCCGTGGAACCAGCCAGTAACAGGTATTGCCGGTCGAAGCCGTAACCCAGCCCGTGCAGACCCGCGATCAGCGGGACGATGGCCGAACTCATACCCAGGGACAGGACGTACTCGACCGCGAAGGCGCGGGAGCGCCATTGCAGAGGAATGTAGTGGCCCATCAGCCAGCCGGTGACCGGTAGCTGGGCGAACATCAGAAGGACCAGCAGCAGGGCTGCCGGGACGATCAGCAGGCCGGAGGTGTTGGCAGCGATTACCAGTGCGCTGACCTCCAGGGCCAGCAGCGGGGCCAGGATCGCCTTGGCGCCGAAACGATCGAGAAGATCACCCACCGGCAACTGTGCGAAAGCCGCAACCGCGAAGACCAGGGCCGTATAGCCGCCGATCGCGGAGAGATCGCTGGTGACATCGCTCAGGCGTTCTTCGAAGAGCTTGGGCAGGGAAATGCTTACTCCATTGAAGACGGCGCCACCGAAGAGGGCGGCGATCAGGATCACGGCGAAAACCCGAAACTGCAGGCTGCGTTCGCGTGTCAGAAGAGGCGCCGTCACTTTCTTTTCCCCGGCGTCTGCCTGCGTTGCCGGCGCGCCGATCAGAAAGGCATAGAACAGTCCGATGGCAATGGAGATCAGCCCGGGCAGCAGGAAGGCGCTGCGCCAGCCGAAATGCTGGGCCAGAAAACCGGTCATGAGGGTCGCGCCGGCCAGACCCAGGTTGCCGTAGATGCCGTTGACCGCCAGCGCCCGCCCAGGACGCTCCGAGAGCTGCGTGACCATCGACAGGCCGACCGGATGATAGATCGCGGCGAAGAGCCCCAGGGCGCCAAGGCTGATCATTAGGGACAGTGGCGTATCAGAGAAAGCCGCGAGGAGGCAGGCCAGGCCGCCGCCGAGAAACAGCAGAGCGATCAGCCAGTCTCTGCGCCAGCGGTCACCCAGCCAGCCGGCGGGCAGGGTGCCGATCGCGAAGGCAGCGTAAAGTGGCGTGCCCAGTGCCAGCGCGGTGGCGTAGTCGAGCTGCCAGTCCCGCTCGATGGCGATCACGGCGGTCGGGAAGATCAGCAGGAAGAAGTGATCGAAGAAGTGCCCGAGGTTGAGAAATCGCAGGGTGGTTTTGGCGGTCATCTGAGTTGTCCGGCATCAGTCACGGCTATCAAGACAGCATAGGTGGAAGTGATTCGGCAGTCTTTCTGTGTTATGACAATTTATATCGCTTAAATGACAGACGCGTTGGAAATGCCGGAACTGGAAGGCCTCGCGAGTGAATATCCCAGGGGCACCTGGATTGAGCCGCATGCACATGACGCGCATCAGATCGTGCATGCCCGGGCCGGCGTGATGCGCGTCACCACGCAGGAGGGGAACTGGGTGCTGCCGCCGGGACGGGCGTTATGGGTGCCGGCGGGCTGTCTGCACGAGATTCGCTGCCGGGATGCGATTTCCATGCGGACCGTCTATCTTTCGTCTGCGATTTCAAAGCTGCCGGATCACTGCGCCGTCTGGCGGATCTCGCCGCTGGTGCGGGAAGTGATTCTAAGGATCGCCTCAGGTCATGATCCGCGTCTGGACGCGGCTTTGCTTACCTTGCTGCTGGCGGAGATCGAGGCCATCGACGTTCTGCCGCTGTATCTTCCTGAACCGGCCGATTCCGATCTGCGCAGGATAACCGGGGCGTTGCTCTCAGACCCGGCCGATGGTCGTGGACTGGAGGACTGGGCGACGGTTCTCGGCCTCTCTCCGCGCAGTCTGATCCGCCGTTTTCAGGCCGGGACCGGGATGACCTTCCGGCAATGGCGCCGGCAGGCCCGCCTGCTTGCCGCCCTGGAGCATCTCGCGGCCGGTACGCCGGTCACGAAGGTCGCCTACGATGTCGGCTACGAGGGTTTGAGCGCCTTTGTCGAGGCTTTCCGCCAGACCTTCGGTGTCACGCCGGGAAAGTACTTTCAGAGCTGATCGAAAGGGCGCAATCCTATAGAGTCCTTGCCAGTTGAAGTCGTTGTTGCGGGCAAGACATGACCAGAGTGGCTGTGATCGGAAATGCGGGCGGCGGAAAGTCGACCCTTTGCCGCGAGATCAGCGGCGTCCTTAATCTGCCTTACCATCCCATCGACAGGATTCAGTGGCTGCCCGGCTGGAAGCCTTTGCCTGCGGAACAGTTTCATGCGCGACACGAGGCCCTGATCGCACAGGAGAGATGGATCATTGACGGTTTCGGTCCCTGGGCGGACATCGAGCGGCGTTTCGATGCCGCGGATACCATCATCTTTATCGATCATCCTTTCTGGCGGCATCTCTATTGGGCGACGAAGCGGCAGGTTCGGTCGATCTTCTTCGGCCGGCCGGATGGTCCCGAGGGTTGTCCCATGCTGCCGGTGACCTTCAAACTCTATCGTATGATGTGGTGGCTGCAACGGGAGATGCGCCCCAGGCTTCTCGAAGCCATCGCGGCGCGGCGGGCGGGCCGGACCATCGTGCACATCCGTTCGCCACGGGAACTCGCCGCTTTTCGGAACAGTTGCTTGCGACCAAGCTGATCAGGGTTTTTGGCAGGTTATCTGGAGCAGACTCCGTGTGGTCGGAATATGCTTTAGCTGTAGACCGCGACGATCCAGATGGTCCCTATGTTGCCGAGATTGTCGGACAAAGGCATTTCGATCCCTTCGAAGGACTGGAAATGCTTCTTGGCGAAGTCGGATTTGCCGAAACAGCGGATCGGCCTTCTGTTCGCCTGAACCCATTCCACGCCTGTCGTAAACGAACGCAACGAGGTTTCGTCGTAGAGTTCATCCCAATACTTGCCGGTGGAGTCACGCCCCAGGGCGGTGGTGATATGTGTTCCGATCAGGCGCCAGCAGAATCGTTGCGGCGGGCCAGCTTCGATATCGAGCAGTTGAATATGCGGCAGCATGGCACGCGGAATCTGGATAGGGTCCAGGTCCCTGCGTGAGGGCAGGTCGCGTGCACCGCGCAACCGTTCCCAAAGGCTGTAAGCCTCGTAAAGAAGCGGATGTTCAAAGGCCAGTTCAGGGTCGTACTTCAACGGACCCCAATCATGGGACAGACGCGATACCGCGGGCTGCACAGGATTCATGGTTTCACCGCTTCCTAGTCCATCACGCTCCAAGCCTTGTTTTGAAATAGTCTATGGCTTGTTTTGGTGTTCGCGCGATATCACCTCGAAGCATTTTCTATAAAGAGGGTAATTTAACAAGTCATTATCGATCCAGACTTTGTTTTTCTCCAAAACACAGAAGTTAATTCTAGAAGCGCTACCCAGCCGGGCGGATTTAATCAATGTGTTTCTTTTTTGTTCTCTTAATTTGAAGGGGAATAACACTTTTTATTTGGACAAATGGAAGCTGACTCACATGCGGTCTCGGGCGCTCCGAGGCGCCTCAATCGAGATCCCGGTCGGTGGCATCCGACCGGGATGAGGGATTTACCTGCGGACCAGGCAGTAGTCTCACGCAGCTTGGTTCGTTTCCGCACTGTAAGGGGGCGCTGGATAGTATTCGACGTAGGCTTGGACTTCCCTGGCGAAGGCCGGGGAGGTGATCTGACCAAGCAGCCAGAGCGTCATGTCGATGCCGGCGGAAACCCCAGCCGAGGTGACCACCTGGCCGTCTTGTACGAAACGCACGTCGTCCAAAACTTCCGCCGCGCGCCCCGATTTGCGGAGTTCGGGGATGGCTTCATGAAAGGTGGTGATGCGCTTGCCGTCCAGTAAACCGGCCGCTTCCAAAACGCGGGCGCCGGTGCAGACGGAGGTGATCCACTGTGCGCCTGCGGCCTGATCTTTCACCCAGCGGAGCATTTCTGCGTTCTGCGCGACGGCGCGGCTGCCGTTGCCCCCCGGCACCAGCAGGATATCCAGTTGCGGCGCGTCTTCGCAGAGCGCATGAGCGGTCACCTGAAGGCGTTTGTTACAGGTCACATCCAACTGGCCGAAGGCGTAGGTCCTGACCTGGATCGCGTCCGGTCGGCGGTCCTCGGCCGCCGCGAGGATTTCGTAGGGGCCGGCGAAGTCGAGTTCTTCCACCCGGTCGAAGAGAAGAATTCCAATCAGCATGGTCGCGTTCCTTTAAAATGTGAAATTCAGAATTCCAAATGTAGAATTCTTAAAAACTTGACTTGGTGACCTTATCGCCCTTTAACTCTGTCGGAAATGACAATACGCAATCAAAATCGGACAAGATTTTCGATGAAGCCAATCCCCGTAACCATGATCCTCTTTCCCGATACTTTGATGCTGGATGTCGTTGGTCCGCTTCAGGTTTTCAGCACGGCCAACAGCTTTATCGAGCAACCCTTCTATGAGGTACGCACGATCAGTGAAGATGGTCAGCCGGTGCGCAGTGAATCGGGACTCACACTGATGGCCGATGGCGGATTTGATACCGACTTGCCCCCTGGCGATCTCTTCACGCCAGGTGGTCGGGGCACAGACCGGCAATGCGCGAATCCTGTTATCCTGGATTTTCTGAAACGCTCTGCACCCGCACAGCGGCGTGTTGCCTCGGTTTGTTCCGGCAGTCTGATCCTGGCGGAAGCGGGCCTTCTCGATGGGCGCGAAGCGACGTGCCATTGGGGGCGAACGGCCGACCTCTGGCGCCGTTATCCAAACGTCCGATGGCTGCCCGATGCGATCTATACCCAGGATGAAAACATCTTTACCTCCGCCGGTGTCACGGCCGGGATCGACCTCGCCCTGGCGATGGTGGAGCAGGATTTGGGAGGCGAGGTCGCTCTGGAGGTTGCCCGCGAACTGGTGGTCTATATGCGCCGGTCCGGTGGTCAGAGCCAGTTTTCGCGTCCGCTACAGGCACAGACTGCGGCGTCACCACGTATCCGGCAGCTTTGTGAGGAGATTGCCGCCCGGCCAGCGGAGGACTGGCGCGTTACGCGCATGAGTGACTTTGCCAATATGACTGAGCGCAGCCTGCACCGGCTCTTCGTGCGAGAGTTCGGCGAGAGCCCCTCGCGCTTTGTTGAGGGCGTGCGCGTCGACTTCGCGCGAAATGCACTCGAGCAAACCGCCGCATCTTTCGACCAGGTGGCGGCGCTTTCCGGGTTAAGAGATGCGCAGACTCTTCGTCGCGCTTTCGCCAGGCATCTGCGATTGACGCCCGGCGAGTATAGAAACCGTTTTAAAAGAGCCGGCTGAACCCCGGTCCTGCGGGCAGCCCTTTACGGCTTACAGTCCTTCGACAAGGATGAAGGTGCCGTCGGAGACCGGTTTGCGCAGCTTGACGGCCTCCTGGTAGGCGTCTGAGTTATAAAAGTTCCTGGCGGTTTCCATATCGGCGAATTCGACGATCACCAATCGGGTGCCGGGGTCTTCACCTTCCAGCACCTCCACCGCGCCGCCGCGCACGAGATAACGGCCACCGTGGGCAGCGATGGCGGCCGAGGCCTTCGTCTTATAGGCTTCATAGCCTTCGGGGTCGTGTACCTTGACGCGCGCAATAAGATAGGCAGCCATTGGTCTTCCTGTCTCCTTGAAGGGTATGCAGCGACCCAGGGACGGGCCACCTGCGGCGAACCGCAGGGGAGCGCTCCGCAGCCGAATTTTTGACCGGCTTTCGTCTTCAGGCAAGCACGAAGACTGCCACCGCTTTACTCGGCGGCGCTGCGGGCCGGCTCCGGATGGCGGAAGCTCTGCAGCAACGCGGCTTCGCGCGATTTCGCCTCGGCAATATGGCGCTCCTTGACGTGGCCGAAGCCCCGAATATGTTCCGGTACCGATGCGAGCTCTACTGCCAAAGCATGGCTGTCGTGGGACAGGCCGGTGAGCAGTTCCGTCACCAGGGTTTCGTAGTCGGCGATGAGCTGCCTCTCCAGCTTGCGTTCGTCGCTGTAGCCGAAGATGTCGAACCTGCCGCCCCGCAGTCCCTTGAGCTTCGCCAGGATCTTGAAGGCGTTCAGGATCCAGGGACCGAACTCGCGCTTCTTGAGGTGCCCGCTTTCCGGATCGCGCGCGGCGAGCAGAGGCGGTGCCAGGTGGACGCTGAGCTTGAAATCGCCCTCGAACTGCTGGTGAAGTTTCCGGGTGAATTCCTCAGTGGAGTAAAGCCGTGCGACTTCGTACTCGTCCTTGATGGCCAGCAGCTTGAAGTAATAGCGCGCCACCGCTTCGCTCAGCGCCGTCGAACTGGGCACTTTGGCGACTTCCGCCTGCTTGACCTTTTCGACCAGCGTGCGATAGCGCTCTGCATAGGCCGCATCCTGATAGTCGGTCAGGAACGCGCTCCGGCGTGCGATCATCTCGTCCATATCCTGCGAGAACTGGCGGCTTTCCGGTTCCTGCGGGGGCGCGGCGAAGCTCTGGACGGCGGGAAGGTCCTGGGCGGCGCGGCGCCCCCAGCGGAAGGCCCGCGCGTTGGCTTCCACTGCGACGCCGTTAAGGGCGATGGCCTGATCGATCGCGTCCAGGCTCAAGGGCACCAGACCCTTCTGCCAGGCGTAGCCCAGCATGAAGAGATTGGTGGCGATGGAATCGCCCAGGATTGCCGTTGCCATCTGTGTGGCATCAAGGAAATCGACATTGCTTTTGCCGGCTTCCTGCTTGATGCGCTCCTGCAGGTTCGCGGTCGGGAAGAGCAAGTCCGGATTGCGGGTAAAGTCCCCGGTCACCGCTTCATGGCTGTTGATGACGGCCCGGCCGCGGCCTTTCTCTATCTTGGAGAGCGCGTCGAAGCCGGCCGCGACGACCAGGTCACAGCCTAGCAGCAGCTTTGCGCCACCGGCTGACACGCGCACGGCATGAATGTCTTCCGGCTGTGCCGAGATGCGCACGTGACTGACCACGGCGCCGCCCTTTTGCGCCAGCCCGGCCATATCCAGCACTGAGCAACCCTTGCCCTCGATATGGGCGGCCATGCCGATCAGGGCGCCGATGGTCACCACGCCGGTGCCGCCGACGCCGGTGATGACGATGCTGTAGGGTTCGTCCAGGCTCGGCAGGCTAGGTTCCGGCAGTTCGCCCCACTGGGAAGATTGGTGACCGGCGCTGTCTTTGGCGATGGGCTTCTTCTTGCGCACCGCGCCGCCGTGGACGGTCACGAAGCTCGGACAGAATCCGTTAACGCAGGAAAAATCCTTGTTGCAGGAAGACTGATCGATCATGCGCTTGCGCCCGAACTCCGTCTCCAGAGGTGCCACGGAGACACAGTTGGACTGGACGGAGCAGTCGCCACAGCCTTCGCAGACCGCGTCGTTGATGAAGACCCGTTTCTGTGGATCCGGGAAGAGGCCGCGCTTACGCCGCCGGCGTTTTTCCGCGGCGCAGGTCTGGTCATAGAGGATGACCGAGACGCCTTCGATCTCGCGCATTTCGCGCTGCACCCGGTCCAGTTCGTCGCGGTGCTCGATGGTGATGCCGTGCGCCCAGGGCGTGCCGAGCGGATACTTATCCGGTTCGTCCGTTACCACCACGATGCGCTGCACGCCTTCGGCCTCCAACTGCCGGGTGATCATGGCCGGATCCAGCGGGCCGTCGTGGGGCTGACCGCCGGTCATAGCGACGGCGTCGTTGTAGAGCAGTTTGTAGGTGATGTTGACCTTGGCGGCGATGGCGGCGCGCACCGCCATGATGCCCGAATGAAAGTAGGTGCCGTCACCCAGGTTGGCGAAGACATGTTTGGTCTTGCTGAAGGGCGCTTGACCGACCCAGGGCACGCCTTCGCCACCCATCTGGGTAAAGGTCTCGGTGTCCCGGTCCATCCAGATCGCCATGTAGTGGCAGCCGATGCCCGCCATGGCGCGGCTGCCTTCGGGCACCTTGGTCGAGGTGTTGTGCGGACAGCCGGAACAGAAATAGGGGATACGGGAAAAGGGCGTCGTTTCGGCGCTGAGAGCCTCTTCCTTTTTCGCCAGGAAGGCCAGGCGCTGATCGATCTGTTCGCTGCTATAGAAACGGCCGATGCGCTGCGCGATCACACGGGCGATCCTTGCCGGTGTGATCTCGTTGATCGAAGGCAGGATCCACTCGCCGTTTTCATCGTATTTTCCGATTACCCGCGGGCGGACGTCCGGACGCCAGTTGTAGAGTTGCTCCTTCAACTGGTTTTCGATCACCGCGCGCTTTTCCTCGACCACGATGATCTCTTCCAGGCCTTCCGCGAAACGGCGCATGCCTTCGCGCTCCAGCGGCCAGGTCATGCCGACCTTATAAACGCTGAGACCGATATCGGCCGCCATCTCCTCGTCGATGCCCAGGTCGTCGAGAGCCTGGCGCACATCGAGGTAGGACTTACCGGCTGTCACGATGCCGAGGCGGCGCTTCTGCGGCGAATCGATGACGGCCTTGTCGAGTTTGTTGGCCCGCGCGAAGGCGAGGGCGGCGTAGATCTTGTGCGCCTGCAGACGCTCTTCCTGCTCCAGCACCCCGTCCGGCCAGCGGATGTTGAAGCCTTCCGGCGGCATCTCGAAGTCGGTCGGAAGCTGCATTTCGATGCGGTGCGGATCGACGTAGACGCTGGCGGAAGAATCGACCGTCTCGCCGATGGTCTTGAAGCCGACCCAGCAGCCGGAGTAACGGCTCATGGCCCAACCATAGAGGCCGAGATCCAGAAACTCCTGCACGCCGGCCGGATTGAGCACCGGGATCATGGCGTCCATGAAGGCATGTTCGCATTGATGCGCCGTGGTGGAGGACTTTGCCGTATGGTCGTCACCGGCCAGCAGCAGGACGCCGCCGTTTTTCGAGGAACCGGCCAGGTTGCCATGCCGGAAGACATCGCCGCTGCGGTCCACGCCCGGGCCCTTGCCGTACCACATGGCATAGACGCCGTCGTAGTTGCTGTCGTTGAAGAGGTCGCCCTGCTGACTGCCCCAGACGGCGGTGGCGGCGAGGTCTTCGTTGACCCCGGGTTGGAAATGGATGTGGTTCTTGGAGAGAAATTGCCGGGCGGACCAGAGCTGTTGATCGACGCCGCCGAGCGGTGAACCCCGGTAGCCGGAGATAAAACATCCCGTATTGAGGCCGGCGGCGACATCGCGCTGGCGCTGCATCATGGGCAGCCGCACCAAAGCCTGGGTGCCGGTCAGATAAACCCGGCCGGACTCGAGCGCATACTTGTCGTCGAGAGTAACCGCATTGAGTGCCATCGTTTCCTCTCCCGAACTGGTTTTTGTCGACTCTTGCCTTAAAAGGTAATCATTGCTGACCTAAATGGCAATTTGTCGCAGGCGAATCGGGGCAAAAAGCAACGTCGCTACTCATTATATTGGATTTGCTTAACGAAAGTACCAACGCGCCTTCGCGGCGCGAAACTTACGGTCGGCGAATCCTCCCGCCCAAATTTCCGGGGCCTGCCTTTTGAGCGGGCCCGGGATCAGGCCTTTTTCTTCTCGTAAAGCTCGTCCAGCACCTTGCCGTACTCCAGCAGGATCTTGTGCCGACGGATCTTCAGGGTCGGGGTCATCATGCCGTTGTCGGTGGTGAAGGCTTCAGGGGCGATGATGAAGCGGCGGATCTTTTCCATCGGCGACAGCAGTTTATTGACCTTGTCCACCACACCCGACAGATGCTTGCGCAGCTCCGGATCGGCGCTGAGCGCCTGCATGTCGTAGTTCTTGTCCTGCTCCTTGGCCCAGCCCTTCAGGAAGTCCTCGTCGGGCACCAGCAGGGCGACCAGGTTGGGGCGCTTGTCGCCATAGGCCATGGCCTGATGGATTTCGGCCTGCAGCGTCAGGAAACCCTCGATGCGCGCCGGTGAGACGTTGTCGCCGCCGGAGAAGACGATGATGTCCTTTTTGCGGTCGGTGATCTGGATGTAGTTGTTTTCATCCAGCCGTCCGATGTCGCCGGTGTGCAGCCAGCCGTCCTTGATGACGCTGTTGGTGGCTTCCTCGTCGCCCCAGTAACCGTTCATCACCAGTTCGCCGCGCACCAGGATTTCGCCGTCGTCGGCGATCTTGACCTCGACGCCTTTCAGGGCCGGGCCGACCGTGTGCATCTTGACCCGTTCCGGCCGGTTGCAGGAGATCACCGGTGCCGACTCCGTCTGCCCGTAACCCTGCAGCACCGGCAAACCAAGCGCCACGAAGAAGACCCCGATATCCGGGTTGAGCGCGGCGCCGCCCGAGACCATGGCCTTCAGGCGGCCACCGAAGCGCTGCCGGATCTTGCGGCGCACCAGGATCTCGGCGACGAAATCCAGGAAGCGTTCCTTGACGCTCAGGCTGGTGGGGTCGACGTAGCGTTTTCGCCCCAGGGTTTCAGCGAGATTGAACAGCTTCTGCTTGAAGGGGCTCTGGGTCGAGACGCCGCGCCGGATCCGCTGCAGCATATTTTCATAGAGCCGCGGGACCGCGGTCATGATCGTCGGTTTCGCCTCGGCCAGATTGTTGAGGAGCTGTTCGACGCTCTCGGCGTAGTAGATCTCCGCGCCGATGGACATGGGAAAGAACTGTCCTGCCGTATGTTCGTAGGAATGGGTGAGGGGCAGGAAGGAGAGAAAGACCTCGCGCTCCAGTCCGAGTTCCTCGAGCAGGTGGTGCGCGCCCATGCAGTTGCAGATGATCGCCCCGTGGCTGAGCATGACCGCCTTGGGAACGCCGCCGGTTCCCGAGGTATAGATGAAGCAGGCGGTCTCGTGGCGCTGGGCGAAGCCGGCGTATTCCTTCACGTCATCCGGTGCGATTGCACCCTTTTGCAGGATTTCGTCCCAGAGATAGAGATCCAGCGGAACCGACTGGCCCTGCTCCAGGTCTTCGATGGAAATCACCCACTTGCAGCTTGCGGAATCCAGTGCGGCCGGCAACAGCTTGCGCGCCAGAGCACGGGTCGAGACGATCACGCCCTTGGCGCCGGAGTTGGTCAGGATGTGCAGATGATCGTTGGTGGTGTTGGTGGTGTAGGCGGGGACGGTGATGCCGCCCGCGGCCATGATGGCCACATCGGCGATCAGCCACTCGGGACGGTTTTCGGCCACCAGGGCAACACGATCTCCCCGCTCGACGCCCAGGCCGCGCAAACCGCGTGACAGGTCCTTCACTCGCGATTCCACCTCGCGCCAGGTCAGCGGTCGATAGGCGCCATCGCGCTTGGCCCAGAGAAAATTACTGTCCGCATGCTTTTCCGCCTGCTGGAAAAACATCTCGGTCAGACTGTTCCAAGCCGAAAAATCCATTGCTCCCCCCTTCTGACAGCGCTGTGCCGCTGCAGGTTCGTCCGCTTTGATCACGCAGGTTTGTCCTTGGCGATCACGTTTTTGCGGCCTATATCGCTAGCGGTCAAGCAACGACTGTCTTGAACGCCGTCTAACCGTATGAAGTAGAGGCTGATCGCCGTTTTTCATCACTTTAGTGAGAAACGATCAGAATCCAGGAGGAACGTCCGTGTCGAATGCCGCCAAGCCGCAACCCGTGACCGACGACAAACTCGGAACGCTGCCTGCCTGGGATCTGAGTGATCTCTACCCGGGAACGGATTCGCCGGAACTGGCGCAGGATCTGGATCGCTGCGACGGTGCCGCGAAGGATTTCAAAAAGCGCTACGAAGGAAAGCTAGCCAGCCTGGAAGGCGCGGCCCTTGCCGGCGCGATCGAGGCTTTCCAGGGCCTTCAGGAAACACTGGGCCGTGTCATGAGTTATGCCCAGCTCGTCTATTCCGGCAATATGAGTGATCCGGCGGTCACCCAGTTCTATCAGGCCATGCAGGAGCGCACGAACGTGATCTCCACGGCGACCCTCTTCTTCACGCTGGAACTGAACAAGCTGGATGACGAAGTTCTGCAGGCCAAACTCTCAGCACCCGAGCTGGCGCATTTCGGACCCTGGCTGCGGGATCTGCGCTCCTACCGGCCGCACCAACTCGATGAGGACATCGAGCGTCTCCTGCACGAAAAGGCGGTCAGCGGCCGTGCCGCCTGGACGCGGCTGTTCGATGAAACCATGGCGGCTCTGCGCTTTCCCTTCGGCGGCGGCGAACTGGGCAATGCCGAGATCCTGAACAAGCTGGGTGACCGGGACGCCAAGGTCCGCAAGGAAGCGGCCAAGTCGCTCGGCAAGGTGCTGGGCGAGAATCAGCGCACCTTCGCACTGATCACCAACACCCTGGCCAAGGATAAGCAGACCGAGGACAACTGGCGCCAGTTCGAGCGCCCGGTCTCCTCACGGAACCTGGCCAATGTGGTCGAGGACGAGGTGGTCGACGCCCTGGTGAAATCGGTGGCGGACTCCTATCCGAAGCTCTCCCACCGCTATTACAAGCTGAAGGCCAGATGGTTCGGCGTCGAACAGCTACCCTATTGGGACCGCAATGCCCCGCTGCCCGACGACAACGACAAGGTGATTTCCTGGGACGATGCGCGCAGCACGGTTCTGTCTGCCTATGAATCCTTCTCGCCGAAGCTGGCCGAGGTCGGCCGCCGCTTTTTCGACGAGCCCTGGATCGACGCGCCGGTGCGGCCGGGCAAAGCGCCCGGCGCCTTTGCTCATCCGACCGTGCCCTCGGCCCATCCCTATCTGCTGCTGAACTATCAGGGCCGCACCCGGGACGTCATGACCCTGGCCCATGAACTCGGCCACGGCTGCCATCAGGTCTTTGCCGGGCCGCAGGGACATCTCATGGCGGACACGCCGCTGACTCTGGCGGAAACCGCCTCGGTGTTCGGCGAGATGCTGACCTTCCAGTCGCTGTTGCGGGCCGAGAGCAAGCCGGAACGCCGCAAGGTCATGCTGGCCTCCAAGGTGGAGGACATGCTCAACACCGTGGTCCGTCAGATCGCCATGCACCAGTTCGAAACCAGGGTGCACGACGAGCGCCGCTCCGGCGAGTTGCTGCCGGAGCGCCTGGGCGAAATCTGGCTGGAGACCCAGCGCGAGAGCCTCGGCCCGGCTCTGAAGTTCGACGACGATTACCGCCATTACTGGGCTTACATCCCGCACTTCATCCATGTGCCCTTCTACGTCTATGCCTATGCCTTCGGCGATTGCCTGGTGAACTCGCTCTACGCGGTCTACGAACAGGCCTCCGACGGTTTCGCCGAAAAGTACCTCGACATGCTGAGTGCCGGTGGTACCAAGCGTCACAAGGAACTGCTCGCGCCCTTCGGACTGGATGCCTCGGACCCGGATTTCTGGGCTCAGGGTCTTAGCCTGATCAGCCGCTTTATCGACGAGCTGGAACGGATGGACTGACCACGGCTGGACAAGATCGCCCGCCGGGCCCATGTTCCCTGCATGAGTGATGAAAGCTTCGGTCGAGAAGAATCGCGTTTCGGCGGCAGAATGCGACGCTACGCCAAGGTCGGGACCTCCGTGGGCGGGCTGGCGGCGCAGGTCGTGGGCTCCCGTTATCTGGGCCTGAACCTGGATCGCGGCCAGCATTCCAACGAGCTGAAACAGGCCCTGGGCGGCCTCAAGGGGCCGCTGATGAAGGCGGCCCAGATCCTGGCGACGATCCCGGATGCCCTGCCGCCCGAATACGCGGAAGAGCTGCGCCAGCTTCAGTCAAACGCACCGGCCATGGGCTGGCCCTTCGTCAAGCGTCGTATGCGCAACGAACTGGGCCCCGGCTGGCAGAAGAAGTTTGAGAGCTTCGGTCACAGTGCCGCGGCCGCGGCTTCGCTCGGACAGGTGCACGAAGCCACCAGCCTGGATGGCCGTCGCCTGGCTTGTAAGCTGCAGTATCCGGATATGCAGTCGGCTGTCGAAGCCGATCTCCAGCAGCTCAAGATTCTCTTCGGGATCTACCGTCGCTACGACCGCGCCATCGATCCCTCCAATATCTTTGCCGAACTCTCGGACCGCTTGCGGGAAGAACTGGATTACCATCGGGAAGCCCGCCACATGCAGCTTTACCGCCTGATGCTGGCGGAAGAGGACGGCGTGGAAGTTCCGGAACCCATCGCGGAACTCTCGGGCGAACGTCTGCTGACCATGAACTGGCTCGAAGGCGAGCCGCTCATGAAGTTCCTGGAAAAGACCGACGATATCGAGCAGCGCAACCGGGTGGCCATGAATATGTTCCACGCCTGGTATGTGCCCTTCTACTATTACGGTGTCATTCACGGCGACCCGCATCTCGGGAACTATACCCTGCGCCCGGATGGCCGGATCAACCTGCTGGATTTCGGCTGTATCCGTGTTTTCCGCCCGCCTTTCGTGAAGGGTGTCATCGACCTCTACTATGCTCTGGAGCGCGATGATGAAGCTCTCGCGGTTCATGCCTATGAGTCCTGGGGGTTCAACAAGATCACCAAAGAACTGCTCGAAGCGCTGAACATCTGGGCGAAGTTCCTCTACGCCCCCCTGCTGGAAGATAAGCCTCAGCAGATCATGGACGGCGAGGGCGGCATGTACGGTGCCCGCGTGGCCAATCAGGTTCATCAAGAACTCAAGCGCCTGGGTGGTGTCAGGCCGCCGCGGGAATTCGTCTTGATGGATCGTGCCGCTGTCGGCCTGGGGTCCGTCTTCATGCACCTGAAGGCCGAGATCAATTGGCACCGTCTGTTCCACGATATGATTGCGGACTTCGATGTCGCGGATCTGGAGCGGCGCCAGAAGGAATCCCTTCACGCCGTCGGTCTCTCGGTTGAGGAGGCCTGATCCTTCGCAGGAAGAGACGCGCGCGGAAAAATTGTGCGATGTGGTCTTACGATGCGATTGGCGCGCGCTTTTAAACTAAAATCCAGCCTTCACAAAAATTTCTTGTGCACTGCAGCAAAATTTTTTGCGTACGCGTAAAAAACTGACTCCGAACTGCCGGTTTTCTGCCAAAAAGCTTGAACCCGGACGGCTGTACGTTCATTAAAGAGTGAACGAAACGCTGGGGGGCGCTTTGTCGTTTCGATTTGGATCGGGATGAAACGACTGCGCGGCGCATAAAACAACCAGCAATCTGGTCTCAGTCTGTGGCCGTTTTCTAGGTCTTTAGGGAAAGCAGAGCAGGAATTACATGAAAATCGCCATTCCAAAAGAACGGCGCGCGCAGGAGTCTCGCGTCGCCGCCTCGCCTGAGACGGTCAAGAAGATGATCGCGCTTGGCGCCGAAGTCGTGGTGGAAAAGGGTGCCGGGATCGGCGCCAATTTCACCGATGATGCCTATAAGACGGCCGGTGCGACAATCGGTAGCGATGTCACGGCGGATGCCGATGTCGTGCTCAAGGTGCAGCGGCCGATCGTCAGCGGCAAGGACGCCGAGATCGGGTCTTTGAAAGCGGGCGCGCTGGTCATGGCGATCTGCGATCCCTACCGCGCGGGCGACGATGTCGCCGCGCTGGCCAAGACCGGCGCGACGGTCTTCGCCATGGACCTGGTGCCGCGCATCACCCGCGCGCAGTCCATGGACGTGCTCTCCAGTCAGTCGAACCTGGCGGGCTATAAGGCGGTGCTGGATGCGGCGGCGGAATACGCCAATGCCTTTCCCATGATGATGACCGCGGCGGGCACCGTGCCGCCGGCAAAGGTCCTGGTCATGGGTGCCGGCGTGGCGGGCCTGCAGGCCATCGCGACCGCCCGGCGCCTGGGCGCGGTGGTTTCGGCCACCGACGTGCGGCCGGCCGCCAAGGAGCAGGTGGAGAGCCTGGGCGGAAGCTTCGTCGCGGTCGAGGACGAGGAGTTCAAACAGGCCGAGACGGCCGGCGGCTACGCCAAGGAGATGAGCGATGCCTACAAGGAAAAGCAGGCCGCGCTGATCGCCGAGACCATCAAGAAACAGGACATCGTCATCACCACGGCCCTGATCCCGGGCCGCCCGGCGCCGATGCTGGTCTCCGCCGAGATGGTGAAATCCATGAAGCCCGGCTCGGTGATCGTCGATCTGGCGGTCGAGAACGGCGGCAACTGCGAACTGGCGCAGGCCGGCAAGGTGGTGACCAAGCACGGCGTGCGGATCGTGGGGCACTACAACGTGCCCAGCCGCCTGGCCGCGGATGCCAGCGCGCTCTATGCCCGCAACCTCTTCAACCTGCTGCAGCTTCTGATCGACGGCGAGAGCAAGACACTGGCCATCGACTGGGAGGACGAGATCGTCAAGGGAACCTGTATCACCCGCGACGGCAAGATCGTGCATCCCGCGCTGGCGCCGAAGGAAGAGCCGGCCCAGGAAGAGGCTGCCAAGGAGGAAGCTGCAGCCGAACCTGCCAGTGACGAGTCAGAGAGCGCGGCGCCATCGGACGACGCTGCGAAGGGGGAGGGGTAAGATCATATGTCTGCCGAATCTTTTGTAGAGAAAGCGACGGAAGCGGCCAATCAGGCGCGCGAGCTGTCGGAAGAACTGATCGGCCTGGCGGGCGAGGCCAGCCGGCTTGCGGTCGAATCCTCGGGCGGCGGCGGTGTTTCGCCGCTGGTCATCGGCCTGACCGTGCTCGTGCTGGCGGTTTTCGTGGGCTACCACGTGGTCTGGCGGGTCACCCCGGCCCTGCATTCGCCGCTGATGGGCGTCACCAACGCGATCTCCTCGGTCATCATCGTCGGTGCTTTGATCGCCGCCGGTCCGGATGAATTCGGCTTCAGCGAGGTCATGGGCTTCCTGGCCGTGGTGCTGGCGTCGGTGAACATCTTCGGCGGCTTCATCGTGACGCAGCGCATGCTGCAGATGTTCAAGAAGAAAAAGTAGGAGCTGCTTCCAATGAGTCCAGATTTTGCAGCTCTGCTGTATCTCGTCGCGTCCGTCTGCTTCGTCATGGCCTTGCGCGGCCTGTCGCACCCGGAAACCAGCCGTTCCGGCAACCTCTTCGGCATGGTCGGCATGGCCATCGCCATCATCACCACCCTGGCGCTGCCGAGCGTTCAGAGCTATGGCCTGATCATTGCCGGCATCGTCATCGGCGGCTCCATCGGTGCCGTCATTGCGCTGAAGATCCAGATGACGGCCCTGCCGCAGCTTGTCGCGGCTTTCCACAGCCTGGTCGGTCTGGCCGCCGTCTTCGTCGCGGCCGCGGCCTTCTACAAGCCCCAGGCCTACGGGATCGGCACACCCGGGGATATCCAGATCGCCAGCCTGATCGAGATGTCGCTCGGTGTCGCGGTCGGTGCCATTACCTTCAGTGGTTCGGTCGTTGCTTTTGCCAAGCTGCAGGCGCTGATTTCGGGTAAGCCCCTGGTCTTCCCGTTCCAGCATCACCTCAATGCGGCCATCGGGATCGCCATCGTGGTTCTGATCATCCTGCTTTGCGTCGATCAGTCCAGCGCAGTCTTCTGGCTGATCGTGATCCTGTCGCTGCTGGTGGGCTTCCTGCTGATCCTGCCGATCGGCGGCGCCGACATGCCGGTCGTGGTCTCGATGCTGAACTCCTACTCGGGCTGGGCGGCCTGCGGCATCGGCTTCACGCTGGGCAACAACCTGCTGATCATCACCGGTGCGCTGGTGGGCTCCTCGGGTGCGATCCTCTCCTACATCATGTGTAAGGGCATGAACCGCTCGATCTTCAATGTGATCCTGGGCGGCTTCGGCACCGATGGTGGTGCCCCGGCGGGCGGCGCCGGCGGGGACGACGACCGGGTCGCCAAGTCCGGCTCAGCGGATGATGCGGCCTTCATGATGCAGAATGCCGGCTCGGTCATCATCGTGCCGGGTTACGGCATGGCGGTGGCCCAGGCCCAGCATGCCCTGCGTGAGATGGCCGACATCCTCAAGGGCGGCGGCGTGGATGTGCGCTATGCGATCCACCCTGTGGCGGGCCGTATGCCCGGCCATATGAACGTGCTGCTGGCCGAGGCCAACGTGCCCTACGACGAGGTGCTGGAGATGGAGGAGATCAACCGGGACTTCAAGTCCACGGACATCGTCTTTGTGATCGGCGCCAACGACATCACCAACCCGGCGGCCAAGACCGATCCGGCCTCGCCGATCTACGGCATGCCGATCCTGGAGGTCGACCAGGCCCAGACGGTGCTCTTTGTGAAGCGTTCCATGTCCACCGGCTATGCCGGCGTGCAGAACGAACTCTTCTTCCGCGACAACACCATGATGCTGTTCGGAGACGCCAAGAAGATGTGCGAGGACATCGTCAAGGGCATGGAATAGGCATTACGCCATCGGGAGGGCGACTTCCTCAACGGGAAAACGGCGGAGCCAAGGCTCCGCCGTTTTGCTTTGCAGATTTAGGCCGGTTTACGACTCGCAACGCCGGTCGCGCAGCCGAAGAAGTAGCGCCTGAATTCGGCTTCCATCCCCTGGGCGCGCAGCATCTCCGCCATAGCGCAAGAGTCGCCGAAGTTGCTGCAGTAGGTGCCGATCATGGCGAAATCCCGCGCGCCGCGCAGCAGCGTCTTCTCGACCAGGGGCAGGATCGTTTTCAAGTGAAACAAATAAAGCGGGCGCAGCCGCCAGCCTTTGGGATCCGAAGCTTCAATCAAGGCAAAGACGCCGCCCGGTTTCAGCACGCGCGCGATCAGTTGGGCGAGTTGCTCCTGATGATGCGGCCTAAGGGTCTTCAGGCCAAAGGTCGAAATCACGAAGTCGGCGCTGTTTTCGGCCAGCCCGCTCGCGAAGACGTCGTCTTCAATGAAGTCGATTTTATGGGCGCGGTAGCGGTGCAATCGCTCCAAGGCATGCCGATGCATTCCTGAGGAGATATCGACGGCTGTGATAGCACCGGTCTGCGGGAATCGCTTGAGAAGGTGCGGCCAGATCTCGCCGGTTCCGGCCATGAGGTCGTAGCCGCGCGGTGTTGCCGTATTGGGGAGTGGCATCGACTCGACGCATTGTCGGCGCCAGCGCTCGATAAAGCCGAAGGAGAAGAGATCGCTAAAGAGAATGTAGCGCCCCGAACAGCGATCAAAGACGCCCTTGATGAACTCGGGGTCGTAGATGTCGACTTCCGTCGCGGTTGCTTCCTGTCGCGCGGTTTTCGAGCCTTTACCCATTCCTGCCTGCTTCTACCTGAACGTCGCTGGCATTTGGGCACAAGAAAAGGGCCGCTGAAAAGGCTAACCGCCTACGGCCCTCATTCTCGTCAAACTTGATCGCTTGTCGTGAGCGGACTCTGGGTCCTGCCCCGAATAGCTTCCAGCTTTAACTAGAAGCCTTCGCGCTCGATCCGCTTGCGGAGCAGCTTCCGGTGGCGGCGGACCGCCTCGGCGCGCTCCCGCTTCTTGCGGGCGGACGGCTTTTCGAAGTTGCGGCGCAGCTTCATCTCACGGAAGACACCTTCGCGCTGCAGTTTCTTCTTCAGCGCGCGCAGGGCCTGATCAACGTTGTTATCGCGGACGTGTACTTGCACGGGCGACCATGCTCCTTTCAGTGCGACGGGCCTCGAGACCCGGCGGCTCATCCTAACGGTCATGTCAGGGCTAAGAGTAAAACATTCCACTCGCTACAGCGGTGCCGTAGCGTGGTGGAGAGGGTGTTATCATAGCAGAACCCCTATGTGAAGGAAGATTTGCAAGATTCTGGCGCTTTTTGACGCAGGCACCCGGAAATTCCCTTAACCATAATCAGGCGGCTTTACCCTTGCCCTGCCTGCCGCCATATTCCCTCTATGGCTTTGCTGAAGATCGCCCGAATGGGACATCCCGTCCTAAAACAGCGCGCCGCCGAGGTTCCCGACCCGACGGTGCCGGAAATCCGCCGTCTGGTGGCGGATATGGTCGAAACCATGCGTGACGCTAATGGTACCGGGCTTGCCGCGCCGCAGGTGCATGTGCCGTTGCGGGTGGTGGTGTTCTTCGTGAACGCCGGCCGGGCCGCCAGGGAGGACGGGCCGCAGACCGAGTCGCCGGTTGAAGACGGCAATGGCGGCGTGCCTCTGACAGTCCTGATCAATCCGGAGATCGAATTCCTGACGGAAGAGCAGTCCGTCGGTTGGGAAGGCTGCCTTTCCGTCCCCGGGCTCGCCGGACAGGTGCCGCGCTACACAGCCCTGCGCTACAGCGCCCTGGATCTCGAAGGTCAGCGCTTCGAACGGACGGCGCGCGGATTCCATGCGCGGGTGGTCCAGCATGAATGCGACCATCTCGATGGGGTCCTCTATCCTCAGCGTATGACCGATCTCTCGAGCCTGACCTTTACCAGCGAGATTGGCGCAGCCAGCGATGGCGACAACTCGGGCTCCTAGAAGCTGCCCGGGTTAAAAACTTAACCATTTGGATCAGAGTTCTGAGATTGCAGTTAAAGGGAAGAGCGTCATGACCACGGATTCCGCACGTATCGAGCTTCTCGAGGCGACACTGCCGCACATTGCCTTCGACGGCTGGTCGCTGAAAGCGCTGCAGGCGGCCGCGCGGGATCTGGAACTGGACCAGATGGAGGCTCAGAACCTCTTTCCGGGCGGCGTTGCGGAACTGGTCGAAGCCTTCAGTGCCCACATCGACCGGCTGATGATGGAGGAGCTGGAAAAGCGGGATCTCCCGGCGATGAAGGTGCGTGAGCGTATTGCGACGGCGGTTCGCCTGCGTCTGGAACTGCTCGACCCGCATCGCGAGGCCATCAACCGTGGACTAACCTATCTCGCTATGCCGCAGAACGCCCAACTGGGCCTGACCTGCCTTTACCGGACAGTGGACGCCATGTGGTTCGCCGCCGGGGATCGGGCCACCGACTACAATTTCTACAGCAAACGCCTGCTGCTGGCGGGCGTTTACTCTTCGACCTTGCTGTGCTGGCTGAACGACCGCTCCGAGGGATATGAGGAGACCTGGGCCTTTCTGGACCGGCGGATCAGTGAAGTCCTCAAGGTTGGAGGGCGCTTCGGCAAGGCCATGGGCGGGATGCTGAGCCTGCCGGAAAAGCTGGTCGACCGCGGCCGGCGCTTTGCCCAGGGTGGCCTGAAATCGGGGCGCTTCCGCCCCCGTGGCATGGGGAGCGGCTTCGGCCCTGGCTTCCGGGGGCGCTGAGCGCGCGCACGACCGGAGATTTAAGCCTTCGGCGACAGCCGGTTCACGTGGCCCATCTTACGGCCCGGGCGGGCTTCGGCCTTGCCGTAGAGGTGCAATTTGGCGCCCGGCTCGTTCAGGATGCTCGGCCAGCTTTCGACCTCATCGCCGATCAGGTTCTTCATCACGGCATTGCAATGCCGCTCCGGTGAGCCGAGCGGCAGGCCCGCCACGGCGCGCATGAACTGCTCGAACTGGGAGGTGACACAGGCGTCCATGGTCCAGTGGCCGGAGTTATGGGGGCGCGGCGCCATCTCATTGACCAGGATCTTGTTATCCGTCGTCACGAACATCTCGATGGCCAGCAGGCCCTGCAGATCCATCTCTTCCGCCAGTCGCCGGGCGATGATCTCGGCGCGGTCCGCCAGCTCCGGGGAGATCCGGGCCGGCGCGTAAGTCTGGTCGAGGATGTGGTTCTTGTGGTGGTTTTCGACCGGGATGTAGCACTCGCTGGCGCCGTCCGTGCCGCGGGCGATGATCACCGAGATTTCCATCCGGAAATCGACGAAGCCCTCCAGGATGCCCGCCGCGGTCTCCTGGCCACCGGACATGCTGTTCCACGCGGCCCCGAGGTCGTCCCCATAAGAAATGAAGACCTGGCCCTTGCCGTCATAGCCGAATTCGGCGGTCTTGAGGATGCAGGGGAAGCCGAAGTCACGGGTGACCCGCGCCAGGGCTTCGGCCGAGGTCACTTCGGCGTAGCGGGCGGTCGGAACCGAGATCGAATTACAGAAGTCCTTTTCGCGCAGTCGGTTCTGGCAGATGTGGAGCACCCTGGGGCCGGGCCGGACGGGAACCCGCGCGGCCAGGAACTCCGCCGTTGAGGCAGGAACGTTTTCGAATTCGTAGGTCACCACCTCGACTGATTCAGCGAAGCGCTCCAGGGCCTGCCAGTCGTCGTAGGCCGCAACCGTGTTTCGGGAGGTAACCTGCGCCGCCGGCCCGTCTTCCTCGGGACTGAAGACATGAACCTTGTAGCCAAGTGCAGCCGCCGAAAGGGCGGCCATGCGGCCCAACTGGCCGCCGCCCAGCATGCCGATCGTCGATCCGGGCGGAAGAGGGAGTTTCTGACTGTCGTTCATCTTCGTGCCTCGGTCTTCTGCCGCCGGTCCTTCTAGGTAAAGGGATTCTGGTCAGTTAAATGATTCTGGCCCGTTAAGCGATATCGCTTGGCGTCTCCGCAACCGAGTCACTCTGCCGTTGGCGCCAGTCGTCCAGGGCTCCAGCGATTTTAGGATTGTGAAGCGCCAGGATGGAGGCGGCCAGGAGCCCGGCGTTGGTTGCCCCCGCCTTGCCAATCGCAAGGGTGCCGACCGGGATGCCACCGGGCATCTGGACGATCGAAAGCAGGCTGTCCTGCCCGCTGAGCGCCTTGCTTTCGACCGGAACCCCCAGGACCGGCAGTGGTGTCATGGCGGCCACCATGCCCGGCAGATGCGCGGCGCCGCCGGCGCCCGCGATGATGACCTGCAGTCCGCGATCGCGCGCGCTTTTCGCGTAATCCCTCATCCGCTCCGGCGTGCGGTGCGCCGAGACGATACGCTTTTCGAAGGGCACGCCAAGGGTTTCGAGCACCGCTGCCGCGTGGGTCATTGTCGGCCAGTCCGATTGACTGCCCATGATGATGCCGACCTGCGGCGCGTCGTCCGAAATCATTCGCTTGCCAATAAAATTTGCCCAAAAGAGGCCGCATTATCGTGACAAGGTGATCCCGAGGCAAGCGAAGTCGGGCCGTGTTCATCCGGTTGCGTTAACCCTTATTCTGCATTCTCGAGAAGACTGTGACGTTAGCCGTTCAAATGGCTGTTATCTGTGTCTTTTTTAGGGGTTTACCGACCGGTGTTAACTTTCGTGATAGATTGATCCTGTAAAAAATGACCGGTCCGGTGATCTGGCCGGGTGGAAAAAGGCGCCTATGAAAGTCAGAAACAACACGACGTCCTCCTATGTACCCGGAGCGTCCGTTGCCTCGGGCAACGGCCCGGTGACTAAGGCTGCGCCGGTGACGCCCACGCGCCGGGCGTCGGACCAGCCCCTGGACGTGACCACCATCATGGGCATTCCGGAGTCGGAGCTGACGCCGAAGGTTAAGGCCGCCTTCGAAAAGCTGCTCGCCGAGGTGGTCAACATGCGTCAGGAGCTTGAGCGGGCGCAGAAACGCATCGGATACCTGGAGGAACTCGCCGACCGGGACAGCCTGGCGCCGGTGTTGAATCGCCGGGCTTTCGTGCGTGAACTCAGCCGGATGATGTCCTTCGCCGAACGTTACGGTTCACCCGGCAGCGTGCTGTTTTTCGATGTGAACGGCATGAAGCAGGTGAACGACACGCATGGTCACGGCGCTGGCGATGCGGCGTTAAAGCATATCGCTGCGACCCTGCTGGCCAACGTCAGATCGTCCGACATTGTCGGGCGCCTGGGCGGCGACGAATTCGGTGTTGTCCTGGCTCAGGCCAGCCGCGAGATCGCGATGGAGAAGGCGGCCCAACTGGCCAGCGATGTCCAGGCTGAACCGGCCGTCTGGGAAGGCCGTGAACTGGACGTGTCTATCTCCTACGGGGTTCATACCTTTGCGGGTGAGGAACACGTCGACGATGCGCTCAACGCCGCGGACAGGGCCATGTACGAGCAAAAACGCAGCACGGCAAAAAGTTCTGAAGAAGCCGGTCCGGAAAGCACCGACCGCGCCTCACAATAAATCAGCAACACACCACTTGGAAGGCGATGCGCTTTTGCGTGCCCTGCCAACCCGACCGTTAAGCGACCCTTCTGTTTAAGAGGGTCTTTTGTTTTTCTGCGCTGATATCCCCTGCAACCGTCCACCCCGATCGAGGTCGGCGACATCGGGAACGTCAGGCGATGATATCCGGAAGCAATTCGCTTTCCAGCTTGAGGATCAAATCCTTAAGCATCAGCTTGCGCTTTTTCAGACGTTGAAGCTGTAGCTGATCGAACGGTGCCTGTTCGTGGATTCTTGCGATCACATCATCCAGATCGCGATGTTCTTCCAGAAGCTGCGTGAGTTGCTGCCTCATTTTCTCTCGATCAGTCTCTTCCATGATTTTCACGAGTAGTGAAGTACCCAACCAGAGTCGCTCGAACGGAGTCACTCGAAAACGCGCCCTGCAGCGCTAGTGTAGCACAGGAATCCGACCGATTTAGCATCGGATTTGCGGGTTTTTTCACCTATAGCCGCCGCGGTGTTTGCTTCGTTAACGATTTTACGCGAGAATCGCAGGGCTAAGTCTTTGATATAGCCAGAGTCACAGGCGCGAAATCACCGGGTCACATGAAGCGGATAGCAGTTCTAACCAGCGGCGGAGACTGTGCGGGCCTGAATGCCGTCGTGCGGGCGGTGACGCAGAGGGCGATCACCGGCTATGGCTGGGAGGTTTTCGGGATTCGGCAGGGCACCGCCGGTCTCCTGGCGCGTCCCCTCGATGTTGAGGCGCTTCATATCGACCGCTTCGAAGGCGATCTGCTGCGCCGCGGCGGGACCTTTCTGGGCACCACCAACAGCGGCAATCCCTTCGACTATCCGATGGAAGACGGCCGGCGGCTGGATCGCTCCGAAGAGATCATTGCCGGCTATCGGGAACTGAAGCTGGACGCGCTGATCGGCATCGGCGGCGATGGCAGCATGGCCATTCTGCGCCGCCTGGCGCAGCAGGGCGGCCTGAACCTGGTCGGCATCCCGAAGACCATCGATAACGATCTCGGCCATACGGAGGTCTCGGTCGGCTACGATACGGCGGTGGGGGTTGCGACCGATGCGCTTGACCATCTACAGCCGACCGCCGCCAGCCATTCCCGGGTCATGGTGCTGGAGGTGATGGGGCGGGATGCCGGCCATATCGCCCTGAGCGCCGGAATCGCCGGCGGCGCCGACGTGATCCTGATCCCGGAAATCGGCTATCGGATTGAATCCGTCGCGCGCAAGATTGCCGCGCTGCGGGATGCGGGCCGGAACTTCGCCCTGGTGGTGGTGGCGGAGGCGGTAACGACCGAGAGCGGGGCACCGGTCAAGCAGCGGCAGTCAGGTGGCGCGGTGAATTACGGCGGCATCGGTCACTACATCGCGGAGCGTATCGCCGAGGTGACCGGCGCGGAGACGCGGGTGACGGTGCTGGGCCACGTTCAGCGCGGCGGGGCGCCGACCCCAATGGACCGGCTGATGGGAACTGCCTTCGGTGTCCATGCGGTCGATCTGATCGCCGAGGAGAAGTTCGATCACATGGTGGCCTGGTCGGAGCGCCGGGTGACGGCGATCCCGATTGCCGAGGCGATCGCCGGCTACAACGCGGTGGATCCGGAAGGAAGTCTGGTGACGACCGCCAGGGGGGTAGGGATCTGCTTTGGCGACGACTAAGACTATGATGCGTAAGACGCGCTCCAGGTCTGAAAAGGCCAAGAGCCGGGCCATCTCCGGGACGGCGATCGCGCCCAATCCCTTCTGGGATTTCTCGCTTAAGGTCTACGGCAAGGACGGTACAGCGCCTGCCTGTCTGGCGTTGCAGGATTCGAAAGGCCTGGATGTGAACCTGCTGCTCTTCTGTTGCTGGGCAGGTGCACAGGGCCATTTACTGGCGGCCGAGGAGATCGAACGGCTGATCGCTGCCGTGAAGCCCTGGCGGAGCGAAGTGGTCGAGCCTCTTCGCAAGCTGCGGCGCCAACTCAAAAGCGCTCAGGACGGGGGCAGCGATGCCTTGCTCGCACAGGCCAAGGCGGCGGAGCTGGAGGCCGAAGCCGTGGTGCAGCGGGTTCTTCTGGAAACCCTGCCACTCGAACGGCGGGAAGGCTCCGCCAAGGTCGCGGCGCAAAATCTCAAAGTCTATGCGGCACAGCTCGAGGTCCAGTGCGACTCCGCCGTGACGGCCGATCTCGCCGCCGTGCTTCGGGGCGCTTTCCCGAAGCTGGCGCCCCTCGAGGCCGTCTGGACTTTGCTTTAGCTGGCCCGCTTGCCGCGTTTCGGTGCGCGAATGGCTGCGGTGCCATCGGGCGCGTCTTCGCCCCAACGCTTGATCTTTCCGCTTTCGATTCCAAAGAGATCGAGAACCCGGCCCACGGAGTGATCGACGATATCATCGACGCACTGCGGATTGCTGTAAAAGGCCGGAACCGGCGGGGCGATAACGGCGCCCATCTCTGAAAGGGCCAGCAGGTTGCGCAGATGACCGCTGTGCAGGGGCGTCTCGCGCAGCATCAGCACCAGGCGCCGCCGCTCCTTGAGCGCGACGTCGGCGGCGCGGGTCAGGAGCGTGGAGGTGACGCCGCTGGCGATTTCCGACATGGACCGGATCGAACAGGGCGCGATGACCATGCCCAGGGTCCGGAAGGAGCCGCTGGAAATGGACGCCCCGATGTCGGACACCGGATGGCAGACATCCGCGAGCGCCTGGACTTGCGCCACCTTCAATTCCGTCTCGTAGGCCAGTGTGATTTCCGCCGATTTGCTCATGACCAGATGGGTCTGGATCGGCAGAGGTTTCAGGCATTCCAGCAACCGGATGCCATAGATGACGCCGCTGGCGCCGCTGATTCCCACGATGAGGCGATCCGGCTGCGTCATTTGCGCTCTCGATCCTGATTATTGATCACGATCCATTTAACCTTCGATTAACCCTTGTCTCTTTGCATTCTGACGCGGGGAGGTTTAGCATAACCGTAACACTTTGATTAGGAGGTCACGTATGCCAGCAAACGAACGGATTGTATCTCTTCAAAGCAAGCATGCCTCACTTGACCGGGAAATTGACGAGGAAAACCAAAGACCTCATCCCGACGACACCCGCCTCCACGAACTTAAACGCGAAAAGCTTCGGATCAAGGACCAAATCACGGAAATGATGGCCGCCAGCCATTGATTTCCGCGTCGGTGGCCGCAACCTCCACCTGATGCTCTTGCGGCGAGATTGTTAAAGAAGCGGCGATTGCCAGGCAGTCGCCGTCCCGGCAACCTCTACTGCCGTTTCCCTTTGCTCAGTGCGTGGGCCGACCGCCGCTCAATGATGTGACTATCTCTTGCCCTCTATGGGGCCTATTCGCACAGGTGCCTGTTCCTTCAGGACTTGCCGAAAGCCCTTTCGGGCAAGATACTGCGCGCCTCTACACACAGGATTGCCGATGGCGAAGGTCTTAGGACTCTGGCGCCGGTCGACGATCCTGCAGTTATTAAGAAATCACCGAATCGCTCACTGGCTTGAGCAATCCGAAGGATCAGAGTTATGCGTTTGAAGGACAAGGTGGCCATCGTAACAGGGGCCGCAGGCGGAATCGGCTTGGCATGCGCGCAGCGCTTCGCCGCGGAAGGCGCGAAGGTCGTGCTGTCGGATCTCTCTGTCGAGCAGGGTGAACTGGCGGCCGAGGCCATTCAGGAAACCGGCGCTGATGCGCTCTTCATTGCCTGTGATGTCGGCGACAAGGCGCAGGTCGATGCCCTGATCGCAGGAACGGTCGCCGCCTTCGGGCGGCTCGACTGCATCGTGGCCAACGCTGGGATTGTCCATGCCTGCGATTTCCTGGATCTGCAGGAGGAAGATTTCGACCGGGTTCTGCGGGTCAACCTCAAAGGCGTGTTCCTGACCGGGCAGGCGGCGGCACGTCAGATGGTCGCTCAGGGCGACGGCGGCACCATCATCAATATGTCCTCGGTCAACGCGGTGATGGCCATTCCGAGCATCACGCCCTACGTCGTGGCGAAGGGCGGTGTGAACCAATTGACCAAGACCATGTCGATTTCGCTCGCCGATAAAGGCATCCGGGTTAACGGTATCGGGCCCGGTTCCATCATGACGGACGTGCTGAAGGCGGTCGCCGATGACAAAGCGGCCATGGACAAGATTATGATGCGCACGCCGTTGGGCCGGGTCGGCGAGCCGGAGGAGATCGCCAAGGTGGCGGTTTTCCTGGCCAGTGACGACTCCAGCTACATCACTGGCCAGACCATCTATCCGGACGGCGGCCGTCTGGCGCTGAACTACACAATGCCTGTGCCGGAATAACTTGTACCAAGGGGCAATATGATCGCCCCTTTGTTCTTAAGCCACGGCCTCGCCGCCAAAGATTTCCCGCTGGACGGCGAGGCAGACTTCCAGTTCGTCCAGATTGACGTAGTCGACGCCCCATTCGATCATTTTGCGGAAATCGGTGGGGTCGGCGCCTTCGTAGTAAATCATCAGCTCCAGGCCTAGGTCGTGGGTCCGTTTGACCAGATCCTGCGAGAGGGCGGCGATCTCGGCTTCGTAGATCGCCGCGTGATGATCGCGCTGGGCCACGGCCGGGTCATCGGTCACCGACCAGTTGACCATCTTGCGCAGCTCGGGCGCTGCTCGCTGCATGCCGCTGCGGATATCGGGATCGAAGGAAAAGGTGAAGCTCTGCGCCATGGTGCCGGTCTGCCTTAAGACCTCGGCTACTGCTTCGCAGTCGGCCTGTTTGATCTCGACATAAAAGCCGGCCCGTCTTTTAAAGGCCGTCAGATAGTGCTCCAGGCGGGGTACCTCTTCGCCGGCGAAGGAGAGGTCGAACGCGATCCCCGCGTCGAGATGATCGACTTCATGCGATGTCATCTCGGCAAAGGGGCCGAAGGCATCCGTGGTCCGGTCGACGAGCTTGTCGTGGATCACATAAAGTACGCCGTCGGTGCTTTGGCGCACGTCGAGCTCGATGATGTCACCGCCGAGTTTCACAGCCTCGAGCGCGGCGGCAAAGGTGTTTTCGGGCGCCACCTTGAGGGCGCCGCGATGGCAGACGGTTTTGATCGGTTTCATAGAGACTTGCCGTGACCTGCTGCTGGGAAAGCCGAACTAGCCATAGGGGATTTGTGCTTTTCGGGCAACCGCAAGTGCTGCAACCCTGGAATGATCTGGGCGAAAAGAAAAAGCCCCGATCCAGATGTGGATCGGGGCTTTTTTCCGGAATGACGGCGGATCTAAGCCGCTGTCAGTCGTTGCTGAGGCCGAAGCCAGCGAGAGGAGAGGGAGCCTCCTCTTCGAACTGGGGTTCCGGGATCGCAATTCCGGCACGTTCCGCCGCTTTGCGGGCCTTCTCGACCGCCGCGTTCAGATCGACCTGGCTGCAGAGGCCGAGCAGCACCGGATCCCGCGGACGGATGTTGGCCATGTTCCAGTGCGAACGGTCCCGGATCGACTGGATCGTGGTCTTGGTGGTGCCGATCAGCTTGGAGATCTGGGAATCCTTGAGTTCCGGATGGTGGCGCAGCAGCCAGGCGATCCCGTCGGGCTTGTCATGGCGCTTCGCGACCGGGGTGTAGCGCGGGCCCTTGGTGCGCTTGGAGGGCTGTGGCAGGTCCAGCTTCAGGAGCTTCAGGCGGGCGGAAGGATCCGCCTGGCAGCGGTCGATTTCCGCCTGGGTGAGCTGGCTGTTGGCGATGGGGTCGATGCCCTGGATGCCGACCGCGACCTCATCGTCCGCGATGCCCTGGACTTCGAGCGGGTGCAAACCGCAGAATTCCGCGATCTGTTCGAAGGCCAGAGAGGTGTTTTCGACCAGCCAGACGGCGGTCGCTTTCGGCATAAGTGGTTGAGACATTTTCTCTCCTCGTCTGCCCGGGCGCCGGTTTTCCTGAACCGCGGGCCGGGGCTGCGCTTGTTTCGGTCGTCCGCTATCGCGCCGCAAAGTGGGCAGCGTGCGGATCGGAAGCTGTGGGATACCCTGATTATAGGCCGCCGCCAAGCGGGAAAAAGACTTTATGACATCAAGATTGCACAAAATTTCAGCCGGGACCGCATTGCCGGTCTCTATCGCGAGCTTCTGATGCCTGGCGGCGGCAGATCGGCATCAGACCGTGAGCACGATCTTCCCAATGTGGGTGCTTGATTCCATGAGGCTATGGGCCGCAGAGGCCTCCCGCAGCGGGAAGGTCGTGTGGATGACCGGGGCCACCTCGCCGGACTCGAGAAGAGGCCAGACGGTTTTTCGCAGGTTCCCGGCGATTTCCGCCTTGAAGGCGATGGGACGCGGGCGCAGCGTGGAGCCGGAGATGGTAATGCGTTTGAGCATCATGGGGGCGAGATTGACTTCGGTTTTGGAGCCGCCCAGAAACGCGATGTAACAAAGCCGGCCGTCGGGCGCCAGGGCTGAGATGTTCCGCTGGACATAACTGCCGCCCACCATGTCCAGCACCACGTTGACCCCCTGGCCGTCCGTCAGATCCTTGACGACCTGGACGAAGTCCTCCTCCCGGTAGTTGATGCCCCGCTCCGCGCCGAGCTCTTCACAGGCTTTGCACTTATCCGCCGAGCCGGCCGTGGCGAAGACCCTGGCGCCGAGTTTCGAAGCCAGTTGGATGGCCGTCGTCCCGATACCCGAGGAGCCACCGTGGATCAAAAGGCTTTCGCCAGCCTGAAGGCCGCCCCGGTCGAAGACGTTGGTCCAGACCGTGAAGAAGGTTTCCGGCAGCGCCGCCGCCTGCACGGCGTTCAGGCTCTTCGGAATCGGCAGGCACTGAGGGGCCGGGGCGACGCAATACTCCGCGTAGCCGCCGCCGGCGACCAGCGCGGTCACCTGATCGTCCAGCTTGATATCTTCGACGCCCTCACCAAGAGCCGCGATCCGCCCGGCAACCTCGAGTCCTGGGATGTCCGAGGCGCCTGGCGGCGGCGGGTAACCGCCCGTGCGCTGGAGCACGTCCGGTCGGTTGATCCCCGCGGCGGCCACCTCGATCAGGACTTCGCCGGGACCGGGCATGGGGACCGGGCGCTCGCAGGGCGTCAAAACCTCCGGGCCGCCGGGTTCGCTGATCTCGATTGCGGTCATGCTGCTGGGGAGAGGAGAGGTGGTCATTTGAGGTCTCATGCTTGGGTGAGAATTTGGTAGGATGATGTTCCTGATTCAGGGCTCGATTCGGACTGCTTTCGAAGCAACGTTCCGCGGGCCGGGATCAGGCTCTAGACTGAAGCGCTATTTAGGCGCAGCCTGTGCGGCAAGGCAAGAGATCACCGGGAGAGACCTCATGGAACTGGAAGATCTGGAACCCAGAAAGAAGCAGCCGACACTCAAAGATCTCACGGTCATGGGGCTGGAGGAACTCACCGAGTACCGTGAAGCGCTGGAAGCGGAGATCGCGCGGATCGACGCCGAGGTCGCCAGGAAGAAAAACCACCGCTCCGAGATTGATTCCCTGTTCAAGAGCTAGCGCAGGCTTTATTCATCCTTGAGTCTTTCGCGTCGGTTGGAGCGGCGCGCCCTCCTGCGGCTGGGCTTTGTCGCGCGGTCGCCACTCTTGGGAATCGAAACGTCTAGATGGAAACGGCGATCAACACCGTTCTTCCGGTCTTCGCCCTCGTGCTTTGTGGCTATATTGCCGGCCGGAGCCGCTTCATGTCCGAAGAGGCGGTCAAGGGGCTGACCACCTTTGTCTTCTATCTGGCGATTCCGGCGCTGCTGTTCCGCACCATGGCCAAGGGCGGTCCACCGGCAGGCTTCGACTTTTCGATCGTCGCAGCTTACTTCACCGGGCTTGCGATCAACTTTGCCCTGGCCTGGGTCTTCTCCCGCCGGGTTTTTTCGGCCAACAGCGACGAAGCCGCGATCATGGGGATGGGATCGATCTTCTCCAACACGGTCCTGCTCGGCCTGCCGCTGATATACGGCGCCTTCGGAGAGGAGGGGTTGCTCGCCCTTACCCTGATCGTCGCCTTCCATTCACCGACCATCATGCCATTGGTGTCGCTGATCGTGGAGCTGGGACGGGGCTCGGCGTCCTCTCTTTGGCAGAAACTGAAGCTGATCTTCTTTGCGATCTTCAAGAACCCGGTGATCGTGGCCATGCTGGCGGGCGAACTCTACGGGCTCTCCGGCCTGCCGCTGCCCGCGCCGGTTGACCGTTTCGCCGAGCTGCTCAGCGGGGCTGCTGCGCCCTGTGCGCTCTTCGCCCTCGGGGCTTCGCTGGTCGGTTATCGGCTTGGCGGCGATCTCAAGCAATGTGCAGCCCTGGTCAGTTTCAAGCTGATCGTCCACCCTGTCATTACGGCTCTGCTCGTCTTTTTTGTCTTCGACCTGGATCCGGTCTGGGCAGCCGTCGCCATCGTGACCGCATCGCTGCCGGTCGGCGTGAACGTCTTTATCATGGCGGAGCACTACGAGATCTATAAGGCGCGGGCGGCCTCGGCCATTCTGATTTCCACCGGCCTTTCCATGATCACGGTCTCGATCCTGCTGGCGTATTTCACCTGAACAGGATGGCGGCGGCAGTTGGTTCATCGCCGTTCCGGGCTAAGAAAAAATACGAATCAATTGAAATTCATATGCATGTTAACTATTTTTTAGGATAAGGCGGATATCTTGGCTATGACGGTTCGAGGGAATTTCCTGTTCTCTCACCGTTGTTCGGAAGTTTTCCGTTCCTTGTAATGCCTCCCTGTAAACTTGCCGCCGGTTCGTCCGGCGGTTTTCTTTTGAAACTCGGATGAGTTGAATTCCATTTTTTATATGGAGTTATAACTTGTCTTTCACCCAACACTTCAGGCGTTAGTAAATCGGCCCTTGACCGGCAGTTTCCGCCTGCTTAGTGTTCCTGCCAAGGCAAGTTGACAGGGTATGGCATAATAAGATGAGGGCCACGATCCAAGATAAGGATCGAAGGCCCTCTCTTTTTTTCGGAAATCGGTCTTTTCTTGCGACATTGGTTTGATTGGCGTTGAGAAGGCCTTGAAATCTCCTGTAGTCTCGACTCCCGCTTGGTGCCGATACCGGGAAATCCGCAGGGATTGGCAGATTTCTGCCATGTCTGAAACCCAGTCCGAAAGCCAAACGTCTTTTTGCGGGACTGCCGATGGTTGACGCCAAGTTTTTGAAGTTCGATACCCTGTCGCTGCATGCGGGTCAGCAGCCCGATCCCGTGACCGGCGCGCGGGCCGTTCCGATCTATCAGACCTCTTCCTTTGTGTTCCAGGATACCGAGCACGCGGCTTCGCTGTTTAACCTGGAACGCTCCGGACATATCTACAGCCGGATTTCGAATCCGACCGTCTCGGTCCTGGAAGAGCGGGTTGCGGCGCTTGAGGGCGGGGTCGGCGCGGTGGCGACGGCGTCCGGCCAGGCCGCGTTGCACCTGGCGATCATTACGCTGATGGGGCAGGGCGGTCATATCGTGGCTTCCTCTTCGCTCTACGGCGGCTCGGTCAATATGTTCGTCCACAGCCTGCCGCGCTTCGGCATCACGGCGAGCTTCGTCAACCCGCGCGACATCGAGGGCATGAAGGCGGCGATCACGGAAGAGACGCGTCTGGTCTACGCCGAGACGCTGGGCAATCCGGGGCTCGAAGTCCTGGACATCGAAGCGGTGGCCAAGGTGGCCCACGACGCCGGCCTGCCCCTCATGATCGACAATACCTTCGCTTCCCCCTATCTCTGCCGGCCGATTGAATATGGCGCGGACATCGTCATGCATTCGCTGACCAAGTGGCTGGGCGGCCATGGCCTGGCGCTGGGCGGTATCGTGGTGGACGGCGGCGGCTTCGACTGGGCGGCCAGCGGCAAGTTTCCGACCCTGAGCGAGCCCTACGCCGGCTACCACGGGATCAACTTCGCCGAAGAATACGGGCCCACGGCCTTTTCCATGCGCGCCCGTGCCGAGGGGCTGCGCGACTTCGGTGCCGTGCTCTCGCCCCAGAACGCTTTCTATATCCTGCAGGGCATCGAGACCCTGCCGCTGCGCATGGAGCGGCATGTTTCGAACACGACGAAAATTGCCGGCTTCCTCGAATCGCATGAGGCAGTGAGCTGGGTTATCCACCCCAGCCTGGAAAGCCACCCTGACTATGCGCTGGCGCAGGAGCGCCTGCCCAAGGGCGCCGGTTCGATCATCAGCTTCGGCATCAAGGGCGGTCGCGCCGCTGGCGCGCGCTTCATCGAGCGTTGCGCGCTGGCCTCGCACCTGGCCAATGTCGGCGATGCCAAGACCCTGGTGATTCACCCCGCCTCGACCACACACCAGCAGATGACGGCGGCGCAGTTGGAAGCCGCCGGTGTCGGTGAAGACATGGTGCGGCTTTCGGTCGGTCTTGAGGATGCCGGGGATATTATCAGCGATCTCAACCAGGCACTGAAGGCCTCGCAGAAGGGGTGAGCAGGCAATCCGGTGGCGAGATAAAGCCGCAGTAAGAAACGGGGTAAGCGGGACTATCCTATGAAACTGACAGTCGAGGGGCAGAGCGTTTTCGCGGCGACCGGAGGCAAGGAATTTGATCCTAGTTTGCCGGCGATCGTCTTCCTCCACGGCGCCGGTATGGACCGGACCGTCTGGTCCTTGCAGTCGCGCTATTTTGCACACCATGGATGCGGGGTCCTGGCCGTCGACCTGCCCGGACACGGGCTTTCCGAAGGCGCGCCGCTCGCTTCCATCGAGGCCATCGCCGACTGGCTGCCGTCGCTGCTGGATGCGGCCTCGATCGAACAGGCTGCCGTGGTCGGTCATTCCATGGGGGCCATCTCGGCGCTGGAGTTTGCCGCCCGCCATCCCGGGCGGGCGCGCGCCATCGCCCTGTTGGGTGTGGCGCCGAGCATGCCGGTGCATCCGGCCCTGTTGGAGGCGGCGCAGGCTAACGATCATCTGGCGGTCGATCTGGTGACGTCCTGGGCGCATGGCACGACCGGACATCTCGGCGGCAACAAGAGCCACGGGCTCTGGATGCTGAGTGGAGGCTCCCGGCTGCTGGAACGGGCGGCGCCTGGTGTTTTGCACAACGATCTGGCCGCCTGTGCCGCCTACGAGGGTGGGCAAGCCGCCGCCGGCAAAGTCACCTGCGACAGTCTGCTGGTGCTGGGGAGCGACGACAAGATGACTCCCTTTAAGGCCGGTGCCGGACTGGCGGGCCTGATCTCCGGCGCGCAGGTGGCCAGGATCGAGGGCTCCGGCCATATGATGATGCTGGAAAAACCGGATGAAACCCTGGCGGCCCTGAAGGGCTTCCTCTGATGAGCCGGTTGCCGGCGGAGACCCGCGGCAGTTATCCGCATTTTCTGCAGATCCCGACCCGCTGGATGGACAATGACATCTACGGGCACGTCAACAACGTCGTCTATTACTCCTACTTCGACACGGTCATTAACAGCTACCTGATCGAATGCGGCGGCCTGGACATTCACGACGGCAGCGTGATCGGCGTCTGCGCCGAATCCACCTGCCGCTACCGGGCGTCCTTCGCCTTTCCGGATGTTATCGAGGCCGGTCTGCGGGTCTCCCGTCTCGGTGGCCGCAGTGTCACCTATGAAATCGGACTCTTTAAGCAGTCGCCTGACGCGGCTTCCGATGATGAAGCTGCTGCCGAAGGACATTTCGTCCACGTCTTCGTCGAGCGAAGCTCTATGAAGCCAGTGCCGATCCCCGAATCGCTGCGCGCCGCCCTGCAGGAACTTACGACCTGAAGCTACGCACTGGCTTCCGTGGCTGAGGCGCACTTAAATTTTATTTTTATCAATGGCTTGAATGTTGCGCCCGGGATGGTTTTCGCGGGTGTGTTAAAATATATGTTTACATATGATTATATATACGTATACTTACAATATTGATTTGTTACAGATTGCCCAGCGTTCTGCATAGGCAATTCGGCGTCCGTACAATCTGTTCAACTGCCGACAGGTTTGGCGACCTGTCGCAAGGGCTCCAGGTCGCGTGACCTCGGAGGTGGAGGAGACGGAAAATGCCTATCTCGATCAATAGCGATACAGGTAATATCTTTGCCGGCGGCGACGGCTCCGACGGTGACCTCGTTCTGCGCGCCAACAGCGGCCAGAACCGCATCCGCCTGGATGCCGGCGGTGGCAACGCCTGGCTCGGCGGCAACGGCGCCGACGGTGATCTGGTGATGTTCCGGGCTTCCGGCAACAACACGACCGCCGCCAATGCTTCGATCCATATGGATGGCAACGGCGGAAACCTTTTCGCGGGTGGCGACGGTGCGGATGGTGATGTCGTGCTGCGCAGTTCGTCGGGACAGAATCGTATTCGCCTGGATGCTGGTGGTGGTAATGCCTGGCTTGGCGGCAACGGCGCCGACGGCGATCTGGTGATGTTCCGGGCATCCGGCAACAACACGACGCTCGGCAATGCCTCGATCCATATGGACGGCAACGGCGCGAATATCTTCGCCGGCGGGCAGGGCGCGGACGGTGACCTGGTGCTTCGCAACGGCACGGGACAGGACCGTATTCGCCTGGATGCCGGCGGTGGTAATGCCTGGCTCGGTGGCAACGGTGCGGATGGTGATCTGGTGCTCTTTCCGGCCAGTGGCGACAACACGACTCTCGCCCAGGCGACCATCCACCTGAACGGCGACAGTGGAGACATTATTCTGCAGAACGCCGACTGCGCCGAGGATTTCGAGGTCGAGGACTCGGCCGAGGTCGAGCCCGGCACCGTCATGATCATCGGCGACGAGCTGCGTCTGCGCAAAAGCGATCAGGCTTACGACAAGCGGGTGGCCGGCGTGGTTGCCGGTGCGGGCGAGTATCGTCCTGGGATCGTGCTCGGCCGGCGCAAAGGCCTGATCAATCAGCTGCCGCTGGCGCTTGTCGGTCGGATTTTCTGCAAGGTGGATGCCGATCAGAACCCCATCGGCGTCGGAGACCTGCTGACTTCCTCGCCGACTCCCGGCCACGCCATGAAGGCCCAGGATCCTCTGAAGGCTTTCGGCTCGGTGATCGGCAAGGCGCTGGGCAACATGAAGTCGGGCCAGGGGATGATCCCCGTTCTGGTCGCGTTGCAGTAACGGCGCGGAACGGGAGTAACGACGATGGCTACCTTAAGTGTGAAGTCGATCGCGTCGTCCTGTCTGGGGCGGAACCCGCCCCTTTCCCTGAAGCGCGACGTGTTCGGCGTCTATGGAAACAACAACCAGACGCGCTCCTTAAAGGCGCAGCTCGACCGGATCGAGAACAAACCCTTCCTGCGTCTCGCCCTGGTGACGGTGCGGCCCGCGGGATCCACCGCCGGACAATACGGCAACCTGCAGCGGGATATGGACGCCGCCAATGAGGTTTGGCTGAGCGACTGCGATGCCTGGATCTATGTGGTCGGCAGCATCACCGAAACCAGCAATATTCTGGGCGGAAACGGTGTGCTGGACCAGCCCTCCTGTCCGCTGGGCGTGCAGGGTAGCCCGACCGATGAGGAAGACGATCTCTTCGATCTCGGCCGGAACCTGGGCGCTGACGTCGTCGGCTATTTCATCGCCGGCTCGACCAACGGCGGCCTTGCAGGCTGTTCGTCCTATCCGGCCGGGCGGCGCGGTTTCTGGGTCCGTTTCGGATCCTCGGCCTGGGTGCTGGCCCATGAACTAACCCATGTGATCGGTCTGAACGCGCATGTCAGCACGGACAATGCGAGCAACAGCGACAATCTCATGTGGCCGAATACGGGCTGGTCGAACCTGCCGCCGGACCTCAATTCATCGCAATGCGATTCGGTACTGGACGATCCCAGTATCGAGTCCTGCTGAAAGCGAGGTGGAACATGGCAACGCTTTCCGAACAACTGGCGCTTCAATTGGAATCTCAGTGCGGACATACCTATGAGGAGATTGTCGCGCGCAAATCGGCTGAGGACTTCCGTCAGCTCAGGTCTTTGCTCAAGGATCAAAAGGAAGATCCCGGCCGCCGGCAATCCGCGATCCATCTTCTGGGACGCTTCGGCAAAAACGAGGTTGTTCCCGACATCGTCGCGGCAATGCCCAAACTGGATGAACGCGGTTTGATCGCCGCTGTGGATGCCCTCGGGCAACTGGGCGGCAAGGATGCACTGAAGGCCTTGAAGCAACAGGCAAAGAGCAAGTCACCGGATATCCGCCGCTTTGCGGTCTCGGCCCTGGACCGGATCGGGACCAAGGAAGCGCTGGCCGAGGTCAACAAGATGGCCCGCAGCGATCAAAGCGGCTTTGTGCGCAGCAAGGCGCGCAGACTCCTGAAACGTCGCGCGGAGAACTAAACAGATAGACTCCGCGGAAAAGGAACCTCCCCTGTCAACTTGAGCCGGACGGAATCACTTCCGCCCGGCTTCTTTTTTCTAGAGCGTTTCGCGTTTCTCCGGAGTTAGAAGTTCTCAAAATATACGTTCGAACTCAGCAGTATGCTGATTGAGAGGCAGTGTATTTTGAGCCGGTTTAAACGCAAAAGGCTCGAATGTGTATAGAGAGAGGGACGAGGTTACGCAGCCTGGTCTTCGATCACCTTGGCCGCCTTCGGGGCCGTGGTGTCGATCTTGATGCTGCGCGGTTTCATGGCCTCGGGCACTTCACGGACCAGATCGATGTGAAGCAGACCGTTCTCCAGGGCGGCGCCGGCGACCCGGATGTGGTCGGCCAGATCGAAGCTGCGCTGGAAGCTGCGGTTCGCGATGCCGCGATGCAGGAACTTGCTGTCCTTATCGACGGCCTTTTCCTTCTTGCCCGAGATGACCAGGGCGTTCTGGGTCACGCTGATGTCGAGTTCCTCCTCGGCAAAACCGGCGACTGCCATGGAAATCCGGTAGGAATCCTCGTCGATCTTTTCGATGTTGTAGGGCGGGTAGGCCGGCGCGGACTCATCGACCCGGGCTGCGGAATCCAAGAGATTCATCATCCGGTCGAAACCGACGGTTGCGCGGTAAAGGGGGGAAAGATCGTAACTACGCATTGCCATATCCTCCTATGAGCAACATGGTTGATTTTGTGGGCCCACCACCATGGTCTGACCCTGTGTTGCCGCCGTTCGGGACCCTCTCCGAGGCATCCCCTGGCGACACTTTGCATATGGTTTTCTGGAAAATCGGCTTCAAGAGGGGCCATTTATTTTTTTGTCGGCAGGAAGAACTGGTCCCTAACAAGCTGAAAAATAACAAAACCTCGATCAGATTGGAATCTGTCAGGGCCAACCAATTGTTAAGGCGGTGCTTGATAGACTCACGCCTTCGGTGGCCGCCTTTCGGGTCATCTGTTTATAATCGGCTCTAGCGGCCGAAATTGGGTAAGTTTTGTTTTGAATACTTCAGCGGCACCTGTGGCGTTTTTCGACTCGACCTACGATGAGGCCATGACCCTCATGCGGGAGTCGCGCGATTATCTCACGCACCATGACCGGGCGGAGCGCGCCAAGATGACGCCGGAGGCCCAGCTCTGGGCAAGCTGTGAAACCATGCGCCTGACCGCGCGCCTGACCCAGATCATGGCCTGGCTGCTGGTTCAGAAGGCCGTCCACGCGGGTGAGATCTCGCGGGCAGACGCCTCGGCTTCGGAACACCGTCTCTCCGGGCAGGACGTCTGTGAATCAACGGGCTGTATCGAAGAGGTGGTGCTGCAGCCCAAACTGATGGAATTGCTGGACCGCAGCCACCGGCTCTATCAGCGGGTGGCGCGCCTGGACTCCATGCTGGATGGCGCCGCCTGACCGCATCCCGGTCGCCTGCCCAGGTCTGTTTTCTCAAGCTGTCAAAAAGAAACACAAATGGGCCCCGAAAGGAGCCCATTGATTTTGCGGTCGAACCGAAGCTTTAGACCGCTTACGCCTGCCGTGTGCCTGCAACAGCAGGCAAGGCCTTACTTGAGGCCGAGACCCGCAAAGCGCTTGTTGAACTTTGCCACCTGACCACCGGAGTCGACCAGACGATGCTCGCCGGTCCAGGCCGGGTGCGTCTTGGGGTCGATGTCCAGGCGCAAGGTATCGCCGGGCTTGCCGTAGGTCGAGCGGGTCTTGAACTCGCTGCCGTCGGTCATCTGAACCGTGATCTCGTGGTATTCGGGGTGGATGTCTTGTTTCATCGTCCTGGTCCTCTTGAAGGCCGGCTATATAACCGAGCTCTGGCGGCGACGCAAGCCCTGGAAGCTGCCAATCTGCGACTTTCCGCGAATTCACTGGCCGATCGTTGTATCAGGCCTCTAAATCATGGTTAACGGCCGCTTAACAAAGCCTTTTCAACTGCGCGGTACGCGGCCCTCAATCGGATAGGCCGGGTCGTTGTAGCCGGGGGTCGAGGCATGTCCCGTAACGACCAGTCCGTCGACCAGGGCTTCGTCTTCGGCCGTAAAGAGATAATCCAGGGCGCCCAGGTTCTCCTGCCACTGCGCCAGCGTCCGCGGACCGGCAACGGCGCCGGTGATCATGTGATTGTTCAGCAGCCAGGCCAGGGCAAACTGTCCGGCGGTGATTCCCCGCGCCTCTGCATGCTGTTTGATTTTTTGCGCCAGGACGAGGGATTCGCGGCGCCATTCGGTCTCCATGATCCGTTTGTCCTGAGCGCCGGCCCGGCTGCCGACGTCGGGAGCGCTGTCCGGATCGTACTTCCCGGTCAGGATGCCGCGAGCGAGGGGGCTGTAGGGGAAGACGCCAAGGCCGTAATGGTCGCAGGCTGGAAGGTGCTCGACCTCCATCGTCCGGTTCAGGGCATTGTAGAGCGGCTGGCTTACGATCGGGCGTGGGATGTTGTAGCTGTCGCACAGGCGGCAGATCTCCGCGATACGCCAGCTCCGGTAGTTGCTGACGCCGAAATAGCGGGTCTTGCCCTGCGCAATGAGATCGCCGATGGCCCGAACCGTTTCCTCGAGCGGGGTGCTGAGATCTTCCTTGTGCAGATAGAGGATATCCACGTAGTCGGTGCCGAGGCGTGTCAGGCTGTCTTCCAGCGCCTGAATCAGCCAGCGCCGGCTGAGGCCCCGCCGGTTCGGACCTTCGCCCATGATGTTCGCGGCCTTCGTGGCCAGAACCCACCAGTCCCGGTCGCCGGCCAGCGCCCGGCCCACGATGCGTTCCGATTCCCCTTCGTTGTAGACATCGGCCGTATCGATGAAATTGATACCCTGTTCCCGGCTGTGAGCGATGATCTCCTGCGACGCGGCCTCATCGCTCCGGCCGCCGAACATCATGGTGCCGAGGCTTAGTTTTGAGACTTTCAGGCCGCTGCGGCCCAGATTGCGGTATTCCATCGCGCCGGTCTTCTCCTGGCTTTCATCGCCGGAGCCAGCCTCCGACGCCGTTCAAATCTGTCATATGGAAGCGGCCTGCCGCAACGTGGCTAAGCGCAGGAATGATGGCGTGGATTACTCGAGTGGGATTATGCCGACTGCGCCACAAGCGTCTCGGCGCGGGCCTGGCGGATGATCTGGATTGAGGACCAGAGGAAGAGGCTGGCCATGAGCCCCGCCACGATCAGGTCGGGCCAGGCGGTGCCGCTGGCCCAGACCCCGCTGGCTGCCCCCATGACGGCCAGATTGCCGATGGCGTCATTGCGGCTGCAGAGCCAGACGGAGCGGACGTTGGAGTCGCCGTCGCGGTACTTGAGCAGCAAGAGAACCGAGACGAGGTTTGCCAGAAGGGCCAGGAAGCCGACGGCGCCCATCACCACGGCCTGAGGTTCGTTCGTCACGAGAACGTGATAGAGGGTCGAAGCGAAGACCCATAAACCCATGACGGCCAGGGAATAGCCTTTGAACAGGGCGGCTTTGGCGCGGACGGCAAGCGGCATGCCGAGGACAGCGAGGCTGATACCATAGGTGGCGGTATCGCCCAGGAAGTCCAGTGCATCAGCCATCAGCGCCTGCGATCCGGCGGCGATACCGGCGGTAATTTCTGCGATAAACATCGTCGCGTTGATCGCAATGACGGCGATCAGAACGCGTTTGAAGGCTTTGGAAGCACCGTCGAACCTGGTTTCCTGTCGGCAGCAAGCGGCCACAGCCATTTATCCTCTCGTTTTTTGGGAGCACTTGATCTTCATCAAGGCATGAACCTAATGTCTCTAGTAGCTATAGCTTCAAGAGAAAAACTGCGCGGGTTGGAGATTGATGAGCAGTGGAAAGGATTCCGAGAGCGGAAAAACGCCTGCGGCCTTCACCATCGGACGCCTGGCGCGTGAAACGGGCTGCAAGGTGCCGACGATCCGCTACTACGAACAGATCGGCCTGCTGCCCGAGCCGGGCCGTTCGGCCGGTAATCAGCGGGTTTACGATCAGCGGCATCTCTCCCGGCTGGCCTTTATCCGCCACAGCCGGGAACTTGGCTTCTCCCAGGCGGCGATCCGGCAGTTGCTCGAACTTTCGGACCACCCCGACCAGCCCTGCGCTGAAATCAACCAGATCGCTCAGGCGCACCTGGATGAGGTGAACCACCGCATCGTGCGCCTTGAGTCTCTAAAGTCGGAGCTCGAGCGGATGATCCAGGCCTGTGCGGGCGGAAAGGTTGGAGACTGTCGTGTGATCGAGACCCTGGCCGATAATGGGCATGGCCACTGCCTGACCTCGGAACATTGAGACTAGGGTATGTTGCGCCTGGACAGTCGGGCATCCTGTCGCGTGTAAGGGGCTTGACTTGGCGGTGGCGATTGCACAAGGGATACGGACAATGAGATGGCCGGGGTGCTGCAGAGAAAGAGATGCGGTATCCCTTACCTTGGCCGCTCCAGCGAAAGAAGTAGTTCATCCATGATGCGACGGCGTCCCGCGGCACAAAGCAGTGATAAGCCTGAGAGTGATGGCAGCCCGAACGGGGCCAGCAGCAGCGACCGGCCATCCAGCAAGGAGCTCTCGCACCTGGTCAGGCTCTGGCAGTTCGTGCGGCCGTACAAGCTGCAGGTCGCCGGCGCCATGGTCGCGCTGATCGTCGCGGCGACCACTGTCCTCGGGCTGGGCTTCGGTCTGCGCACTCTGGTGGATGACGGCTTCGCCAGCCAGAACGCCGAGCTTCTGGATCAGGCGGTGCTGGTGCTCTTGGGTGTGGTGGTTCTGCTGGCCGCCGCCAGCTACAGCCGTTTCTATCTCGTCTCCTGGATTGGCGAGCGGGTGGTGGCGGATATCCGCAAGGCGGTCTTCAATCATCTCGTGACACTCTCCCCGGCCTACTTCGAGATTACCCGGACCGGCGAGGTGCTGTCGCGCCTGACCACCGATACGACACTCCTGCAGATGGTCGTCGGTTCCTCGGTTTCGGTGGCACTGCGTAACTTTCTGCTCTTTGCCGGTGGTTCTGTGCTGCTGGTGGTCACCAGCGCCAAGCTGACCGGCATGGTGTTTCTGGTGGTGCCGGTGGTGATCCTGCCGATCATCATCTACGGGCGGCGGGTACGACGCCTGAGCCGGGACAGCCAGGATCGCGTAGCCGATCTGGGCTCCTATGCTGATGAGTCCCTGGGCGCGATCCGGACGGTTCAGGCCTTCAGTCATGAGGAGGTCGACCGCCGGCGTTTCGGACAGCGCGCGGAAGAAGCCTTCGTGACTGCTGTCTCCCGCATCCGGGCGCGCGCCATGCTGACCGCGGTGGTGATCATGCTGGTCTTCGGGGCGGTCAGCGCGATCCTCTGGATCGGCGGGCGCGACGTGCTGGCGGGCCGGATCACGCCCGGCGAACTCTCCGCCTTTGTCTTCTACGCCATCGTCGTGGCCGGCTCGGTCGGCGCCATCAGCGAGGTGATTGGCGACCTCCAGCGGGCTGCCGGCGCGACCGAACGTCTGTTCGACCTGCTGGCCACCAAAACGGATATCGCGCCGCCGGTGGTGGCCGAGACACTGCCTCTTCCGGCACGCGGCGACATCGCCTTCGAAAAGGTCCTGTTCCATTACCCGGCCCGACCGGAAGACGCGGCGCTGCACGGCCTCGATCTAGAGGTCAGGGCAGGTGAGAAGATCGCGATCGTCGGCCCGTCAGGGGCCGGCAAGACCACGGTCTTTCAGCTTTTGCTGCGCTTCTACGATCCGAAAAGCGGCGAGATCCGCCTGGACGGCGTTGAGCTCACCCGGGCCGATCCGCTGGAGTTGCGCCGCCGGATCGGCCTGGTGCCGCAGGAACCGGTGATCTTTTCGGCGAATGCCTGGGAAAACATCCGCTACGGCCGCCCGGAAGCCAGTGACGAGGAAGTGCTGCAGGCGGCGGAGGCTGCCGCGGCGCGGGACTTCCTGGAACGTCTGCCCGAGGGTTTCGACACCTTCCTGGGCGAGCGCGGTGTTCGTCTCTCTGGGGGGCAGCGCCAGCGCCTGGCCATTGCCCGCGCGATCCTGCGAGATCCGGCGGTGCTGTTGCTTGACGAAGCGACCAGTGCCCTGGATGCCGAGAGCGAACGGGCGGTGCAGCGGGCCCTGGACCGCCTGATGGTGGGGCGCACCACACTGGTGATCGCCCATCGTCTGGCCACCGTATTGAAGGCGGATCGAATTATTGTCCTGGATCAGGGACGTGTGGTCGCCAGTGGCACACACGACGAACTGGTGCGCCAGGATGGTCTCTACGCCCGCCTGGCTGAACTGCAATTTGGCGAGGCTGAGGCTCTCGGCGAGTCAAAGCCCGCGGAAGTGCTGTCGGTCAGCGCTGAGTGAGTTTCAGTTCGATGCGCCGGTTGCGGCGGTAGGCGATCTCGTCGTTGCCTTCGTCGATCGGCTGGAACTCACCGAAGCCGGTGGCCGCCAGGCGGTTGGCCGGAATGCCCTGGGCGTTCAGGAATTTCACGACCGAAATGGCGCGCGCGGTGGAAAGCTCCCAATTCGACGGAAAGGCGAAGGTATTGATCGGCGCGCGGTCTGTATGCCCGTCGACCCGCAGCACCCAGTCGACCTCCGGCGGGATGTTGCGCGAGATATCGCGTAGGGTCGATGCCAGGCTGGCGAGCTGGTTCTTGCCCGCATCCTCCAGTTCGGCTGCGCCGCTGGAGAACAGCACTTCCGACTGGAAGACGAAGCGGTCGCCGACCACGCGTACGTCTTGCCGGTTGCCCAGCACCTCACGCAGGCGGCCGAAGAACTCGGAACGATAGCGCGCCAGTTCCTGCACCTTGCTGGCCAAAGCTACGTTCAGGCGGCTGCCCAGATCGGCGATCTGCACTTCCTGCTCCAGGTTTTTCGCTTCCGTGGCTTCCAGCGTGACAGCGATCCGGGCCAGTTGCTGGCGCAGGGCGGCGATTTGCCGGTTGAGGAGAACCACCTCGGCTTGAGCCTGCTCCGTGAGTTCTTCCTGCGCAGCAGCGGCCTCGTCCGCGGAGGCCAGGCCCTTTGTCAGTTCGTCGCGCATCTGCTGAAGCAGGGCGAGTTCGGCCAACTGGGTTTCGATGGTCTCGCGGTCGGCCTCGATGGTCGCGTAGGCCTCTTCCAACTGGCTCTTGGCCAGCGCCGCCTCTTCTTCGCGCAGGCGTTTGAGCAGCGCCAGTTCGGCAAGCTGCGCTTCGATGGTTTCCTTATCGGCTTCGATGGTCTTGAAGGCGTCTTCCAGCTCCGCGGCCTGGCTGGCCAGCGCCGCGGCCGCTTTGGCTTCCTCTTCCTCACGGAGCTTCTTGAGCGCGGCCAGTTCGGCGAGTTGGGTTTCGATGGTTTCCTTATCCGCCTCGATGGTGCTGTAGGCGGCTTTGAGTTCCTCGGCCCGGCGGGCGATCTCTTCTTCGCTCAGTCCCAGGCGCTCGGTCAGGTCTTCGTTCTGGTCCTGCAGCGCGGCGCGTTGCCGTTCCAGTTCGCTGCTCTGTTCTTCCAACTGGCTCTGCTGAGCCTGCAGCTTCTGCTGTTCCGCCAAGAGAGCGGCAGCTTCCGCTTCGCGCTCGCTCAGACTGGAAGTCAGGCTGTCGCGTTGCTCTATGATGGCGGCAAGCTGATTGCTCAGGCTGTCCTGCTCGACCTGCGACTCATCGTATTGGCGGGTCAGGTCCGCCAACTGGTTTTCCAGGCTGTCGCGTCGCGAGACTGACTGTTCAAGTTGGGAGGTCAGGGCGTCCCGTTCGTCATTCAGGGCGGCAAGCTGGTTCTGCAGTGTGTCGCGGGCGGCGAGGGAGGAACTGAGCTGCGCCGACAGGTCCGAGGATTGGGCGCGGAGGTCGGCATTTTCCTGTCGTTCGAGGGACAGCAGATCGGCGAGCTGACTGACTTCCCGCTCGAGTTTCTGCAAGGCGGCGTCCCGGCCGCTCAAGGCGACGCTCAGGAAGAACTGCGCGACCATGAAGACCATGAGGACGAAGATGACCACCAGCAGAAGGCTGGCCAGTCCGTCGACGAATCCCGGCCAGATATTGACCGATCGTCGTGCGCCGCCTCGGCTCATGGAATACATCGGTTGGTCCTACTCGCTTTCGTCAGCGATGGCGGCGATGGTCCGGGTCAGGAGGCGGATCTCGCCGCGGATCTCCTGAATGGCGTTCTCGCGCCCGCTGGAAAGCTCGCCTGCGATCCGTTCCAGGCGCAGATCCAGGTTGCGCAGGTGCCCGCGGGAGGCCTCGTCGAGTCCGGTCGCAGCGCCACTGCCGTCCGTCTCCGTCAGCTTGCTCATCACCTGCTGAAGCTGAATCTGGTTCTCCGCCATCTTCATCAGCACGCTCTGTTCGGCGCGCATCTGATCGGTCAGAGTCGACATACGGTCCGTCAGGCCGGCCAGTCCCTGGGTCATCGAGGCGCGGTCTTCCTCGCCGCGCGAGATGGTGCGCTGAAGCTGGTCGAGGCTGTCTGCGGTCTTCTCGAGCAGGGCCTGAATATAGGCCGGTACCGACTGATCGCCTTCGCCGCCGATGCTGCCGCTCGAGAGCTTGGTAACACCGGAAAGCCATTCTTCCAGCTCGTTAAGGAAGCGGTTATGCGCCTGGCCCGCCTGCAGTTCCAGGAAGCCGAGAATGAGCGAACCCGCGAGCCCGAAGAGGGAGGAACTGAAGGCGGTGCCCATGCCGGCCAAGGGGGTCGCCAGGCCGCTCTTGAGTTCTTCGAAGAGCGAGGCCGGGTCATCGACGGCGCCGTTCAGTCCGGCGATGGTGTCGGCCACGGCTGTCACCGTTTCCAGAAGGCCCCAGAAGGTACCGAGTAGCCCGAGGAAGATCAGCAGGCCGATCATATAGCGCGAAAGTTCGTGCGATTCCTCGATCCGGCTGTGAATCCCGTCCAGCAGGGTGCGCATCGAGATTGTCGAAAGCGACAGCCGGCCGGCGCGGTCGCCCAGCATATTGGCCATTGGGCCCAGCAGGCGCGGGGGGCGCTCTTCTGACAGCGTGCCGGGAAAGACCAGGCCGCCTTTGCTTTCCCGCCGCAGGTTGTCCAGCCAGGCGACTTCCGGGTTGAGGCGCCAGACCTGAAGAAAGATGTAGAGGATGCCCAGAACGAGAACGACCAGGATCAGGCCGTTAAAGAGTTCATTTGCCTGAAAGGCTGAGATGACTTTATCCGCGAGGGCGAAGACCGCCAGTCCGACGAGCACGAGAAAAATGCTCATGTGGATCAAATAACGCTTTGGCCGGTTCATAATCCGCTACATTGCCTCGCGGCTTAGTTCTGCGTGTGCAGCCTTGTGCGGCTGCGTTGAAACTCTTCCGCGTTTAGCCCAACGGAGAAACTCCGTCAACGTTACAGGCTTTAGCGTTTTGCGGGAACGACATCCACGCGATCGGGCGATCCAGAGGTTGTTTTGTTGCCCAGGGCGCGGACTTGCATGCGGGCGGGACGGATACCCTTGCCGATCAGAAAGGCGCGAACCGCCATGGCTCGGGAGAGGGAGAGCCGGCGGGCCTGGGTTGCATCGCTGCCCGTCTGGCCGGCGTAGGCGAAGAGCTGAATCTCGCTTGATTCGTCGGCGAGCATGGATTGCGCGACGGTCTCCAGAGCCGACTTGGAGGCGCCGCTCAGGGCGGCATCGTTGGCGCTGAACAGGAGCTGTACTTCACTGACCTGTGCGCTGGCGTCACCACGCGAAGCGCTCTGCTGAGACGGCGCCGGATCCGGCGTGTCCTGGACCGGTGCTTGCGTTGCGGCCTGCTGCTGTGGCTGAGCCGTCGTGTTGTTGCCTGAAGGGGCGACGGGCGGCGGCGGGGGCGGCGGCGTCAGGCTTGCCGTGGTCTCGGCCAACTGATTTGCGGTCAACTGACTTGCGACAGGCGCCTTTGGCGCAGGGGCCGCAGCGAGGGACGCGGTCTTCGGTGCGGCAGGCGCCACCAAGGGTTTTGGCGCGATTTTGGGCGGTGGTGGTGCGGCCATGACTTTCGGCGCCGGTGCCTTGGGGGCAGGCGCTTTAGGAGCGGGCGTCTTCGGTGCCGGCACGGCTGCGGCCGTTTTTGTCGACGCTGGAGCGGCCTGCCTGGGCGGCGGCGGCGCCTTTGGTGTCTCTGCGCTCTTGACGACCTGTTTTGGTGGCCTCGGAACAGCTTGTGCCTTTGCACTGCTTCGTTTTGCAGCCGGTGCTTTTGGCACAGCCGCCTGCTGTGCAATGTTCGGCGGCAGGGGAACCAGCAGACGCGATTCCGCCTTTTGGCCAGAATTCGTCGTTGAAGAGGGCGGCACGAGGCGGGCAGCCGCTTGCGTCGAGGCAGCGTTGCTTCCAACAGCCGGCGCGTTAAAGGAATAGGAGGTGCCGCCGCTTGACGCCGTCGCTGAATCGATGACGGTCACCCGGCTGCGTGGAAACCGCGACGGCGGAAACAGCAGTGTCGAGGGGCGGGTTACATAGTATTGCGAACCATCCTGGTTGGTTCCGACAATGGTGGTCGAAGGACCTGTCGAAGAGAAACCAGGCTGACCGCCGTAGGTGGCCTGAGCGTTGTAAGGCATAACGGGAACCGCTTGCTGGGTAATGCCGTCCAGCAGGGCCTCGTTCACAAAGACGCTTGAATCCGCATTGGCGGCGGGCGCTGCAATTGCGGAAAGAACGACGGCAAGACAAAGGCCGCCCAACTGCGGTGCCTGCTGCAGACACAGGGCCCTTTGAGGGAACCAGCGACCCGCACGCTCTTCGTTTGCTTCACGAGAGCGGCAGAATGCCGCTTGTCCGGTCCGGTCCGTTTCTCCAGTCATTCGTTCCCCACCGAGAGATTCCCTTTGCGAATCCGGGCGCTAGCTTAAGCTTCCGCAGGCGCGCCGACAACTTCTTTAGGCAAAGCCGGATTGAAGGCGAAAAGTGCCTGAGCCGGCACTTCTTTACCCGAGAGAGGATAATATCCTGTTAACCCTAATGCTCTTTTACCCTTGCGCGGCGCTGAGAGGGGCGCGTGGCGCGGTGTGGTAGAGGCTATTTTTCCCGGGCCGAGCGCAGGAGTTTGATTAGGGATGGATGCAGATCCAGGTTCGCGGCCAGGATTCCGTCGCCGTTGAACTTGAAGGGATTGCCTTTGATCGTCGACACATGGCCGCCGGCTTCCCGGACGAGCAGGACGCCGGCTGCAGTGTCCCAGGGCGAGAGTTCCCTCTCCCAAAAGCCGTCGAACCGGCCCGCCGCCACATAGGCGAGATCCAGCGCGGCCGAGCCCCAGCGCCGAATGCCCGCGGTCACAGCGGTTACCGCTTCGACTTCCTTCACAAAGAGCGCCCGGTCGCCGTGCCCCAGAAAGGGGGCTCCGGTACCGATCAGCGCACTGTCCAGATTGGAACGTCCCGACACCCGGATCCGCCGGTCGTTCAGAAAGGCGCCGGCACCCTTTTCGGCGGTGAACATCTCGTCCTTGATCGGATCGTAGATCGCCGCTGCCACAAGCTCTCCGCGCTCCTCCAGCGCAATGGAGACCGCGAAGTGCGGAAGGCCATGCAGGAAGTTGGAAGTGCCGTCCAGGGGGTCGACGATCCAGCGGCGCTTGTTCTCGTCCGTGCCCTTGGTCTCAGCGGACTCCTCGGTCAGGAACCCGAACTCGGGCCGTGCCGTGCCCAGTTCCTCGCGCAGGATCTTGTCGGCCTTCAGATCCGCGGTCGAAACGAAGTCGGCCGGGCCCTTCTTGGAGACCTGGAGGTTTTCGACTTCCCCGAAGTCGCGCTTCAGGCCGCGCGATGCCTTGATGGCCGCACGGGTCATGACGGTGAGGATGGGGGAGCGCGTGGCCATGGTCAGGGGTCCGGGTTGCTATCGGTCGGCGGAAGAAGCGAGTGGTGAGACAGGGCCAGGCGCTTAGCCTTTGGCCCGCTCCACGTAGCTGGAATCGGCGGTGTTCACGACCACGCGGGTGCCGGACTCAATGTGCGGCGGCACCATGATCTTGACGCCGTTATCCAGGACGGCCGGCTTGTAGGAGGAAGAGGCCGTCTGGCCCTTGACCACCGGATCCGCCTCGGCGATTTCGGCGACAATGGTATCCGGCAGCATGACCGAGATCGACTCGCCTTCGTAGGACTCGATGGTGACCGTCATGCCGTCCTGCAGGAAGACGACCGGTTCGCCGACCAGATCCGTGTGCAGCATGACCTGTTCATAGGTCTCGTTGTCCATGAAGGTCAGCATCTCGCCATCCGCGAAGAGGAATTGGTATTCCTTCTGGTCCAGCCTTACCCGTTCGACATCCTCGCTGGCGCGGAAACGTTCATTCAGCTTGGTGCCGTCCCGGATGTCTTTCAGTTCGACCTGGAGATAGGCCCCGCCCTTGCCGGGCTGCGTATGCTGAATCTTGGTGGCGCGCCAGAGACGATTCTTATGCTCGATGACGTTTCCGGGGCGAATGGCGTTGCCGTTAATCTTCATGATCGTCAGTCCGTGTTCCGGCCGGATCCCGGCCAAGTTCCGATTTAGAGCCGTGCCCGCCAGGATGATTTCCGCGCGCCGAAACCGGATGGTATTGCCTCAAGAGACAATCGGCAGGCAGAGAACGTGACGCTGGCTGGGACGAAAAGCGGGCGGAAGCTAGCAGGTCGTCTGCCCGCAGGCAATGGGATGCTGACGATTGGCCGCCGGCATCGGGAAACGGCGCTTTTCCGGAGCCTTTCCGGGTTCTAAGCTTGGCGTTATGGAGAAGATACTGGTCAGCGCCTGCCTGCTTGGCCGGCCCGTACGCTACGATGCTGGAGACAAGGCTTTGAAAAGCGATCTCCTCGCCGTCTGGCAGCGGGAAGGCCGCGTGGTACCGCTTTGCCCCGAGATGGAAGCCGGCCTTCCCGTTCCAAGACCCCCTGCGGAGATCACGGCCGGCGCCGGCGGTCTGGCGGTTTTGGAACGCGGGGCCCGGATCCACGATGATCTCGGAAATGACGTGACCGATGCCTTTCGAGCGGGCGCGAACAGGGCCCTCGAAGTTGCCCAGGCCCAGGGCTGCGGTTATGCGCTGCTCACCGACGGCAGTCCGTCCTGCGGCTCGAGCTTCATCTATGACGGCAGTTTCAGCGGTGCAAAGGTCGCTGGGGCGGGCGTCGTTGCGGCGCTTCTGCGTGAAGCCGGGCTTGAGGTCTTCAACGAAGCAGAGATTGAAGAGCTGGCGCAGCGACTGGATGGGGCGGGCAGGCTGTAAATGCCGGCAGGCTCAGGCAAGCTCTGCCGCAATGGCTTTGATGGTCTCGAGCGGATCGGCTGAAGCCTGCCAGACCTCCACGCCGGGGGCCACGAAATCGGCGCCGGACTTGGCGAGGTTGAGGCATTCTTCCGGGCTCGTTGCCGCCATGGCCACGCAGGGCGTCTCGATCATGGCCTGCCACCAGCTCAACACGGTTTCCAGAGTCGGGGCCGTTTCATCGACCTCAATATCCTCTGCCGAAGCTTCGTTCAACGGCCGCCGGAACGCCACGTAGTCCGCGCCCCGCTCGGCGGCTTCCAAAGCCAGATGGCGCGAAAGACCGCAGTCCACCCCCACGATGGCCTCGTCGCCGAGGAGCTTTCGCGCTCCCCGATAGGCTTTGGGGTTGTTCAGGTGGACACCGTCGCAGCCGGTTTCTTTCGCAAGGCCGGCATCGTCCTCCAGAAGCACCGCGACTCCCTGGTTCTGCGCGACAGGGGCGAGTGCGCTAGCCGCATTACGCAGCTCGGCTTCGTTCATTGCGCCACGGCGAATAAGCAGACAATCCGCCTCCACCTGGTTCAGCAGGTCGGACAGCAGCTCGGCGAAGCTGCCCGTGGGATGCGTGATGGAACCCAGGTCTTCGGGTGCGACAAGATAAAGGCGACAGGTCATGCGCTGCTAATAGAGGAGGGCGTCGGCGATTTCAATCGCTTCCGCCTGACAGCCATCTCCGGCAGGCCTCCGGGGGATTGGCCTGGCCCAGAAGCTCTAGCGCCGCCGGCCGTTCGGCGACAAGCGTGGCGCCGCAGTTATCCGCGATGCTCAGCAGTTTTTGGCGGGTCGTGTCGCTACCCTTGAAGCAGACCTGCTTCACACCCTGCCGAAAGGCCGCCATCACGCAGCCAGCTTTGTCGCCGCAGTCAAGGAGAGTGTTCAATTGGAGGTCAGCCGCTCCCGGTACGGCCTCGATCGCCTGTGCGATGACGGCGGCAAACCACGCAGGGCCGCTCTGTAAGCCGGCATCGGAGGCTGAGACCAGGGTAACCGGGACTGACAAGGCCACGGCGGCCTCCAGAGCCGCGCAGGCATGATCGTAAGAATGAATCGTAATGGCGCGCTGCATGGGGCGATGATATCGCACTGGCCTCGCGAGGCCTGCAAAGAAAAAGCGGGGCGCCCGGGCCCCGCTTTTCATGATCGGATTGTCGGTGGGATCAGAGCAGTTTGCCCATGGCCACCGCCGTGTCACTCATACGGTTCGAGAAGCCCCACTCGTTGTCGTACCAGGACATGACGCGCACGAACTTGCCGTCAATGACCTGGGTCTCGGCGAGATCGAAGGTCGAGCTGGCCGGATTGTGGTTGAAGTCGGTGGAGACCAGCGGCTTGTCGTTGACCGTCAGCACGCCCGCAAGCTTGCCGCTGGCGGCGGCCGAAATCGCGCCATTGACCTCTTCCACCGAGGTTTCCTTACCGGCGTTGAAGGTCAGGTCGATCAGGCTGACGTTCGGGGTCGGGACGCGCACCGAGGTGCCGTCCAGCTTGCCCTTCAGTTCCGGCAGGACCAGGCCGACGGCCCGGGCGGCGCCGGTGGAGGTCGGGATCATCGAGACAGAAGCGGCGCGGGCGCGGGCGAGATCCTTGTGCAGGGTGTCGACCGTGCGCTGGTCGCCGGTGAAGGAGTGGATCGTGGTCATGAAGCCCTGCTCGATGCCGACGGCTTCGTGCAGGACATAGGCCACGGGCGCCAGGCAGTTGGTGGTGCAGGAGGCGTTGGAGACGACCGTGTGCTCGCTGGTGAGCTGGTCGCTGTTGACGCCGTAGACGACGGTCAGGTCGGCGTTGCTGCAGGGGGCCGAGACCAGAACCCGTTTGGCACCCGCGTCCAGGTGCTTCGCGGCCGCGTCGCGGCTGGCGAAGATACCGGTGCACTCCATGACGATGTCGACGCCCAGATCGCCCCAAGGCAGGGCGGCCGGATCGCGCTCTGAGAGCACCTTGATCGACTTGCCGTCGACGACGATGCTGTCATCACCGGCCTCGACCTCACCCGGGTAAATCCCGTGGACCGAATCGTACTTCAGCAGATGGGCGTTGTCGGCGGGGGAGCCCAGGTCGTTGATCGCAACGAACTCCAAGTCGCTCCGCTTGGATTCCATGGCGGCGCGAAACACCAGACGGCCGATCCGTCCAAACCCGTTAATTGCAACCTTCAATGCCATTTTGGACTTCCCTTTCCTTCATTCCTGAACGCGCGCCGGGCGGCGCTGCTTGAACTACTCCAAATCTTAACTGCTAAGGCGCCTAAAGCCGTGCTTTGACGTTTTCCACCACGGCTTCGGCTGTGATCTTGAAATGGGCGAAGAGGTCACCGGCCGGCGCCGAGGCGCCGAAACCCTGCATGCCGACGAAGGCATCGAAGGGTCCGATCCAGCGTTCCCAGCCGAAGGGCAGGGCCGCTTCGATCCCGACGCGCAGGCTGCCCGGTCCGAGCACTTCGTCCCGATAGTGCTGGCTCTGCTCGGCGAAAAGCTCCCAGCAGGGGATCGATACCACCGCTGTCGAAACGCCCTCGGCCGAGAGCATCTCCTGAGCCTTCAGCGCGACTTCGATCTCGGAGCCTGAGGCAACCAGCGTGACCTGGCGTTCGTCCTGAGCCGGCGAGAGGATATAGGCGCCATAGCCAGAGAGGTTTTCGCTGACGTCCTTCCGCACGCTGGGCAGGCCCTGGCGGGTCAAGGCGATAACCGAAGGCGCTTCGCGGCTCTGGATCGCAAGCTCCCAGCACTCGGCGGTCTCGATCGCATCGGCCGGGCGGAAGACCTGCAGGTTCGGGATCGCCCGAAGTGCGGCCAGGTGCTCCACCGGCTGGTGCGTCGGTCCGTCTTCGCCCAAGCCAATGGAATCGTGGGTCATGACGTAGACCACGCCCTGTTTCATCAGCGCAGAAAGGCGCATGGAAGGACGGCAGTAATCGGTGAAGACCAGGAAGGTGCCGCCGTAGGGCAGGACGCCGCCATGCAAAGCAAGGCCGTTCATGGCCGCGGCCATGCCGTGTTCACGAACGCCGTAGTAGATGTAGTTGCCGGAGAAGTCCTCGGCAGTGATCGGCTGCTGGCCAGCGGCCTTGGTGTTGTTCGAGCCGGTCAGGTCGGCGGAACCACCGATCAACTCGGGAATGGCTTCCGCCAGCACATCCAGAGCCTTCTGCGAGGAGACGCGCGTGGCCAGTTTCGGCTGCTCTTCCGCCAGCTTGGCCTTGTAGGCCGCGAAGTTGTCCTGCCAGCCAGCCGGGAGCTTGCCGGCCATGCGGCGTTCGAAGTCACTGCGCTTCCCGGCATCCAGGCCGGCCAGGCGTTCGTCCCAGGCCGCGGAGACACTGGCACCCGCAGTGCCGGCGGCCCGCCAGGAGGACAGGACCTCCTCGGGGAGCTCGAAGGGCGCGTGCGGCCAGCCGAGGGCTTCCCGGGTCGCGGCGATTTCCTCCTCGCCCAGCGGCGCGCCGTGGGCGGAATTCTTACCGGCTTTGTTGGGGGAGCCGTAACCGATGGCGGTCTTGCAGGCGATCATGGAGGGCTTGTTACTGCCCTTGGCGGCTTCGATAGCGGCCGCGACGGCCTCCGGATCATGGCCGTCGACCGACAGGCAGTGCCAGCCGCAGGCTTCGAAGCGCTTGGCCTGATCATCTGAGACAGAAAGGGAGGTGGGGCCGTCGATCGAGATCCCGTTGTCGTCGAACAGCACGATCAGCTTGCTGAGGCCCAGGTGGCCGGCCAGCGAGATCGCCTCGTGGCTGATACCTTCCATGAGGCAGCCGTCGCCGGCGATGACGTAGGTGTGGTGATCCACCACGCTGTCGCCGAACTGTGCGTTCAGCAGGCGCTCAGCCAAAGCCATGCCGACCGCATTGGCCAGTCCCTGGCCCAGCGGACCCGTCGTGGTCTCGATACCGGGCGCGTGGCCTGCTTCCGGATGTCCTGCCGTGATGCTGCCCAGTTGCCGGAAATTCTTAAGCTGCTCCAGGGTCATCTCGGGATAACCGGTCAGGTGCAGCAGGGAATAGAGCAGCATGGAGCCATGGCCGGCCGAGAGCACGAAGCGGTCGCGGTCGGGCCAGTCGGGGCGGGCCGGGTCGAACTTCAGAAAGCGGGTGTAGAGGACGGTCGCGACGTCCGCCATCCCCATGGGCATGCCCGGGTGACCGGATTTTGCCTGCTGCACGGCGTCCATCGAGAGGGCGCGAATGGCATTGGCCATGTCTTTATGGCTGGCGGTGAGCTTACCTTCCGAGCCCGCAGGGCCCGACTGCTGAGAGTCCATTTAACCTGTCCACCGTGATGGGGAAGTAGCGGTCTCCGGCCGGTTGGGGCCGGGTTTTTGAGCGAATTTCGGCGCAACATGCCGTCGCGCCCCAGTCAGGTCAACCGGGATGTCACCTGCTGCTGCGATTCGGTCTCCGGCAGTTATGACGGCACGCAGAAGCGTCAGGTGAAGGAATGTCCGCAAGTCCAGGTAATCCCGCCGAGTTTGTTCCAGACGAATTGTGATATTGCGGTGTTTTCCGACCCGCTTGCGGTTGACCTGTCCAAGGTCGCGCGCCTATGCTTGCCGCCATAGTTAATAGATCTGACTTCCCGCAGAGAATCGCTCGCAGAGAATCGACTGTCCCGACTGTTATGACCCGACTGAATGAAGCCACCGAACGACTGATGTCCGCGCTCGACCGTCTCGACCAGGCGGTGGAAAATCGAGCGAAAGTGCGCGCGAACGGGGAAGGGGCGTCGGATGATGCCGAACTGCGGGCCGCGCTTGCGGCAGCGCGCAAGGAAAACGAAACGCTGCAAAGTCTCGCCGGCGAGGTCTCCAGCCGGCTGGATTCGACGATTGCGCGGCTCAAATCGGTGATGGAAGCATAGGCCTTGGCACAGGTTAACCTTACGATAAACGGGCGCCACTATGACGTCGCCTGCGATGACGGCCAGGAAGAGCATCTGATGAAGCTGGCGGCCTTCGTCGATGACCGGGTTGCGAATCTCAAACAAACCATGGGTAACCTCAGTGAGGCCCATCTGATGATGATGGCCTCGCTGGTCATCGCTGATGAACTGGATGAGGCCCTGATCCAGATGGAGGAGATGGAGGAAAGCGGCGGTGCTGCAGCGTCCGGCGCCACGCCCCCGACCAAACCCTCTGACCACGACGGCACGGCCACGGGCCCCGATCCGCTCGAAGAACGGGCGGCAAATGCACTAGAAGCCTGCGCCTCGCGGCTGGAATCTATTGCGACGCGCCTCGAGGGGGCTTAAATAGCGGCTCTGAAGACTTAAGTTGTAGGTGCTGCGGGGTGCGTCAGGCCACTCGATCCCTGGGGCCAATACCGAACCTCTAGGGAGCTGTCCCTGCCGGAGCCGTGGTTCCGGTACATGGCGCCCACCTGCTTGGCAGGCCACAGAGGATGATCGTCGCCAACGGCCTTCGCGGCACCTCCTTCTTCAAGTCCGTTAAATCTCCCGGAAAAAGGCGCGAGACAGGATGTTCGATAGTGAAGCGGTCTCGCTGGACGAGCGCAAAGGACAGCTCCGTAAGGAAGCCAAGGTCCGCCGGCGCGCGGCCTTTGAGGCCGGACCGGAGGCGCCCGCAGCATTAAAAGACCGCGTTCTGTCGACACTCGACTTCGCGCCGGGAACCATCGTTTCCGGTTATTGGCCCCTTGCCGACGAACTGGACCTGCGGCCCCTGCTGGAGTCCCTGCACGCGCAGGCTTGCCGCATCGCCCTGCCGGCCATGACCGGCAAGGACCGTCCCCTGGTCTTTCGGGCATGGCAGCCCGGCGATAGTCTGGTGCCGGCGGGATTCGGGACCCTAGAGCCATCGGCCACCTGCGAAGCCCTGGCACCGGATGTACTTTTGGTGCCTCTGCTGGCCTTTGACCGCCAGGGTTACCGCTTGGGCTACGGCGGCGGTTTCTACGACCGTTCCCTGGCCGAACTGCGCGCCGCCAAAAAAGTGACCGCGGTCGGCACGGCCTTTGCCGGTCAGGAAGTGGACAGCGTGCCGCGCGATCACAATGATCAGCCGCTCGACTGGATCATCACCGAGCGCGAAGCCATCGCTTTCGGGGCCGCACAATGAGGCTGCTGTTCTGCGGTGATGTGGTCGGCCGGCCGGGCCGGGAGGCGCTCGAAGCCCATTTGCCGCGCCTGAAACGCGAACTGGAGCCCGATTTTATCGTCGTCAACGGCGAGAATGCGGCCAGCGGCTTCGGCATTACCGAGAAAATCTGCAACAGCTTCTTCGAGCTGGGCGTCGATGTCATCACCGGCGGCAATCATTCCTGGGACCAGCGCGAGATGCTGGCCCATATCAGCCGCGAGCCGCGCCTGCTGCGCCCGCAGAACTATCCGTCGGGCACGCCGGGCCGAGGTGCTGCCGTTTTCGAGGCGACACGCGGACGCAAGGTGCTGGTTCTGAACGTGATGGCCCGCCTCTTCATGGATCCGCTCGATGATCCCTTCTCGGCTGTCCAGAAGGAGCTCGAGCGTCACCGGCTCGGCGCGACGGTGCAGGCGATCATCCTCGACTTCCACGGCGAGGCGACCAGCGAAAAGATGGCCATGGGGCACTTCGTCGACGGCAAGGTCAGCCTCTGCGTCGGAACCCACACCCACGTTCCCACGGCGGACACCATGATCCTGCCGGGGGGAACCGCTTATCAGACCGACGCCGGCATGTGTGGTGACTATGATTCGGTGATCGGGATGGATAAGGCCGTGCCGGTTGCGCGCTTTACGCGCAAGCTGCCGACGGAACGGCTGTCCGTGGCGAATGGGGAAGGATCGCTGAGTGCGGTTCTGGTGGAAACGGAGGATTCAAGCGGACTGGCGCGTCGCGTCGCACCGGTGCGCCTGGGCGGGCGTCTGCCCGAGACGATACCTTCGCTCTGAAGACTTCAGGTTTCTGAGGTTAGCCTTTGGGGGCCTGGGCCAGAAAGCGTGCGACTTCTTTCTGCACCATGAGGGTCTGTTCGCTCGCTTCTTCGGCTTTGCTGGCGACCGCGTTTGCTTGATCCAGAACGTTCTCTTCACCGGCGCCCAGGAGGGCGTCGAAGGCGGCCAGGCTGGACTGTTGCACGAAATCGTGAACCAGTTCGGCGGCTTTCTCGCTCCGGCGGGCGAATTCCACCTTGTCGGTGTTGCCGTCGCTGACGACGCTCAACTCAGGAATATTAATCGACAACGCCATTGTTTGACCCTTTATCCCCATTCCGTCCAAGGCCCGCACGACCTCATCAGACGCCTGAAATTCCGTTCTGCAAGTCTGTCGGAAAAGCATTAAGCAGCCGTTAATCGGCTATGCCGTGAGGATGTGCTGGAGGACTGGCCGGTAAAGTCTTTGCGTGGCTCGGCTTTAGCCGGCCTGCTGTGTAAAAATCGCGACCGTAATGCGGCCAATTCGGGGCCTTTTGAGACAAAATACCGGCTTTTGCGTCCTTGCCGCACGGAATGGCGGCGAGAGGGCTTCAGGTTGCGGCGAATACCTGCTAGAAGGCGCCCTATTGTCGCCATATTGCAGGAATACTTCTTGCGGCTGTACCCCCGCACTTCCACAAGATATGGCCGACAACTTCGTTATTTGCATCATCATTTAGGATTCGTGGTCATGGCGGGCCATTCCAAGTTCAAGAACATCATGCACCGCAAGGGTGCCCAGGACAAAAAGCGCGCGAAGGTCTTTGCGCGGCTGATTCGTGAAATCACCGTGGCGGCGAAGTCGGGGATGCCCGATCCGGACAAGAACCCGCGCCTGCGCACGGCGATCATTGCCGCACGCTCGGCCAACATGCCCAAGGACAATGTCGAGCGCGCTATCAAACGCGTTGCTGCGGGCGAGGACGATTCCAACTACGAGGAGATCCGCTACGAAGGTTATGGCCCCGGCGGCGTGGCTCTGATCGTCGAGGCCATGACCGACAACCGCAACCGCACCGCCTCGGAAGTGCGCGCCGCTTTCAGCAAGTTCGGCGGCAGCCTGGGTGAGACCAACTCGGTCTCCTTCATGTTCGACCACGTCGGACTGCTGCAGTATCCGGCCGATACCGCCTCGGCGGACGAAATGTTCGAAACCGCGGTCGAAGCCGGCGCCAGCAACGTGGAGTCCTCGGATGACGGTCACGAGATCACCTGCGACCCCGACGACTTTTCGGCGGTTCGCGACAGCCTGATCGAGACCTATGGCGATCCCGAGGAAGCTTACCTGGCCTGGAAACCCCAGACCCTGACGGCGCTCGACGAGGACAAGGCCCAGACCATGTTGAAGCTGCTCGATACTCTCGATGACAGTGACGACGTGCAGCGTGTCTCCGCCAACTTTGAAGTGGCTGACGATGTCCTGGCGCGGTTGACTGCATGAGCCGACGGCAAGGGGAGGTCTGAACGAATTGATGCGTGTCGTCGGACTTGATCCCGGATTGCGTCACCTGGGGTGGGGTGTCATCGAAGCGGAGGGACACAGCCTCCGCCATGTTGCCAATGGCGTGATCAAATCCACCCAGTCGAAGGACCTGGCCCAGCGCCTGGTGGAGTTGCATGACGGCCTTCAGCAGATTCTGACCGACTTCGAGCCCCATGAAGCCGCGGTTGAGGTAACGCTCGCCAACAAGAATCCCTCCTCGACGCTTAAGCTGGGCATGGCGCGCGGTATCGCCCTGGTGACGCCCGCGCTCACAGGTCTTCCGGTCAGCGAATACCTGCCGATGATCGTCAAGAAGGCGGTGGTCGGCACGGGGCATGCGACCAAAGATCAGGTCGCCATGATGATCGGACGCCTGCTTCCCGGCTGCGAGATCGCTTCACCGGATTCCGCCGACGCGCTCGCCGTGGCGATCTGTCATTCCCACCAGGCGGCGACTCGCCGCAAATGGTCCTCCGGTCGCCCCGATCCCTTGGCGACCGCGGCAGGACCCGGGCGCGCTTCCGATGTGATCGGACGGTCGCGATGATCGGGAAGCTGACAGGCCGGCTCGACAGCAGCGGCGAAGACTGGGCGATGATCGACGTGGGCGGGGTCGGCTACATCGTCTTCTGTTCGGGGCGCACACTTTCCCAACTGCCCTTCGCGGGCGAAACCGCGAGTGTGATGGTCGAGACCCATGTGCGCGAGGATCACATCCATCTCTACGGCTTCATCGATCAGGGCGAGCGGGACTGGTTTCGCCTGCTGGGAACGGTCCAGGGGGTCGGGGCCAAGATGGCGCTTTCCATCCTCTCCGTGCTCGCACCGGAGAACCTGCTGCAGGCAATCGCCGCGCAGGACAAGACTGCCTTGACCCGCGCCAACGGCGTCGGGCCAAAGATCGCCGGGCGGATCGTCGCCGAGCTCAAGGACAAGGCCGGCGGCATCGCTCTGGGCAATCTGGCGGCCGAGGCGACGGGGCGGACCGCACCCGCCGTCGCCGTTGTCGGCGGCCCCTCCGAGGACGCGGTTTCGGCCCTGGTCAATCTCGGCTACCGCCGGGCGGAAGCCTTCGGCGCCGTTGCCAAGGCCTCAAGCGAACTGGGCGGCGAGGCGGGGATTGAGGATCTGATCCGCATCGGCCTGCGGGAGCTTGCGTCATGAGCGACGATCGGATCATCGCGCCGGACTTCACCCAGGGCGATTCGCCGGAGCAGAGCCTGCGGCCCCTGTCGCTGGCGGACTTCATCGGTCAGAAAAAACTGCGTGCCAATCTCAGCGTCTTTATCGAAGCTGCCCGCGGGCGTGGCGACGCGTTGGATCACGTGCTCTTCTTCGGCCCGCCGGGCCTGGGCAAGACCACGCTGTCCCAGGTGGTGGCGCGGGAAATGGGAGTCGGTTTCCGGGCGACCTCCGGTCCGGTCATCGCGAAGGCCGGCGACCTCGCCGCGATCCTGACCAACCTGCAGCCGCACGACGTGCTCTTCATCGACGAAATCCATCGTCTGACTCCGGCGGTCGAGGAGATCCTCTATCCCGCCATGGAGGATTTCCAGCTCGATCTGATCATCGGCGAAGGGCCGGCGGCGCGCTCCGTCCGCATCGATCTGCCGCCCTTTACCCTGGTCGGGGCCACCACCCGTTCGGGCCTGATTACCACGCCCTTGCGTGAGCGCTTCGGGATTCCCCTGCGTCTGCAGTTCTACGAACCCGAGGAACTGGAACTGATCGTCTCGCGCGGCGCCGGCATCCTGGGCATTGAGATGTCGCGGGATGGCGCTCTGGAAGTTGCGCGCCGTTCTCGCGGAACCCCGCGCGTCGCCGGCCGCCTGCTGCGGCGGGTTCGGGATTTCGCCACGGTCGACGGTGCGACCACCATCGATGCCAAGGCCGCCGATGCGGCCCTGCGGCGGCTGGATATTGACGAGCGCGGCCTCGACTCCATGGACCGGCGTTACCTGCGCAACATCGCCGAGAACTATGGCGGCGGGCCGGTCGGTGTTGAAACCATGGCGGCGGCCCTGTCCGAACAGCGCGACGTCCTCGAGGATGTCATCGAGCCATACCTGATCCAGCAGGGCCTTCTGCAACGCACGCCGCGCGGGCGGGTTCTGGCCTCGGCCGGTTATGCCTATCTCGGACTGGACATGCCGGCGAACCTGGTGGCGCAACTCGATCTGCTGGCGGGGAACAGCCGGGCCGGCGACCTGGAGGATATGTCGTGACGGCCGCGCCGAATGTAATCGCGCCAACCAGCACGGAGCTCAGCGACCCGGTTCTGAAGGATCCGGCGGGCGGCTATCTCGTCGATGGCGAGTTCCGGCTGCCCATGCGTGTTTACTACGAGGACACGGATGCGGGTGGCATCGTCTATCACGCCAATTATCTCAAATTTGCCGAGCGCGCGCGTACTGAAATGCTGCGGTTTGCAAATATTAACCAAACCGACATCCGCAGGGATTATGACCTCTTGTTCGCGGTGCGGAGCTGCACAGTCGAGTATCTGCGGCCGGCGGTGCTGGATGATGGCATCGAGGTGCGCAGCCGGGTCACGCGGATCGGCGGCGCTTCGCTCGAAATCCTGCAGGATGTCTGGCGGAGCGATGGCTGCCTGGCGCGGCTGACGGTGAAGATCGCCTGTCTGCGCAGTGACGGTCGCGGACCGATGCGCATGCCGGCACCGGTGCGGACGGCGCTGAAACGATTTGGGCCTGGGAAACGAATTGAGTCTGAAACTATGACAACCTCGGTTGGGGGAAGTTGATGGCAAACGGAACGGTGGAGACGGATGTATTGGCCGGCTCCGTGGTACATGATCTGACCGTATGGGGCCTGTTCCTGCAGGCCGACATCGTCGTGAAGATCGTCATGGTCATGCTGCTGCTGGCCTCGGTCTGGTCTTGGGCGATCATCTTCGAAAAATCGCTCAAGATGCGCCGGCTGCGCAGTCTCGCGGAGCAATTCGAAGAGGCTTTCTGGTCAGGTGGCTCTCTGGACGATCTCTACGATCGTATCGATAAGCGCCCGCCGGACCCTATGTCGTCGCTCTTCGTCTCGGCGATGCGTGAATGGCGTCGGTCCAACTCTCGCGGCGTCGGAGTCAGTGATCAGACAAAGATCAGCCTGCAGCAGCGCATCGAGCGGGTCATGGATATTTCGCTCGGGCGCGAAATGGAGCGACTCGAAAGGCACATGATCTTCCTGGCATCGGTTGGTGCCTCGGCACCCTTTATCGGTCTCTTCGGAACCGTGTGGGGCATCATGAACGCTTTCACCTCGATCGCCGCCTCCAAGAACACCAGCCTCGCCGTCGTGGCGCCAGGTATCGCCGAGGCGCTCTTTGCGACGGCGCTCGGACTCGTCGCGGCCATCCCGGCGGTGATCGCCTACAACAAGATCTCGACGGATCTGGGACGTTACGCCGGCCGGCTCGAAGCCTTTGCCGGGGAGTTCGGTGCCATCCTGTCGCGCCAGCTTGAGGAGAAAGCCTGACCATGGCGGGCAGCTATCCGGGATCCCAGCGCCAGGGGCGCGGCGGACGTTGGCGCAGCAGCTATCGGCCCCTGAGCGATATCAACGTTACGCCCTTCGTCGACGTGATGCTGGTGCTGCTGATCGTCTTCATGGTGACGGCGCCGCTGCTGACGGTGGGTGTTCCCGTCGATCTGCCCAAGGCCAAGGCGCAGACGCTGTCCGATCCGGATGAGCCATTGGTGGTTTCGGTCAATGACAAGGGTCTGCTCTACGTACAGGACACCGAGGTCGAGATCGACCGCCTGGTGCCTCGACTGATTGCAATCACCGAGAACAAGCCGGACACGCGGATCTTCGTCCGTGGCGACCGCAAGATTAACTACGGACGCGTCATGGAGGTCATGGCAACGGTCAATGCTGCCGGCTTTACCCGCGTCGCTTTGATCGCCGAACTCCCGAGCGGCGCAGCACCGGGCGGTGCTTCGGGTAATGGCGACGACGGTTCTTCCGACACCTCGGAAGAGCGTTAGGAGCACCACGGCCGGGCATGCGCAACGCCACCATCTTTTCGGTCTTGTTCCACGCGGTGGTCATTGCCGCGCTGGCATTCGGTCTGCCCAGTTTCGTATCGCCCCTGCCACCGATCACCAACGTTCCGGTCGAGCTGGTCACGCTCGCCGAGCTCGAAGCGCAGATACCTGAGGAACCCGAACCGGCCCCCGAGCCCGAGGCGATAGAAGAAGCCCCGGAGCCTGAGCCCGAGCGCGAAGAAACACCGCCGCCCGAGCCGACACCGACGCCTCTCCCCGAACCGGAGCCGGTCCCCGAGCCGATACCGGAACCCGAGCCCGCGCCGGAGCCGGCTCCAGAACCTGAACCTCAGCCGGAACCCGAACCTGCGCCTGAACCCGCGCCGGAGCCGGAACCTGTTCCGGAACCCGAACCTGCTCCGGCACCGGAACCTGCTCCCGAGCCGGAGCCTGAGCCCGAACCGGAGCCGGCCCCGGAGCCTGAGCCCGAGGCTGCAACTGAACCGGAGCCTGAGACTGAGACACAGGCGAAGCCGGTACCGCCGAAGCCGCGCCCTAAACCCCAGATCAAGCTCGCGACACCGGAAAAGCCGAAGGAAGAGAAGCCTGAGGAGCCGCCGGTGGATGCGCTGACCTCGATTCTGCGCAACGTGGAGAAGCTGAAAAATCAGCCGGCGCAGAAAAAGCAGACGGCGACTGCGCCAAAGGTCGCGGAACAGGCAAAACCAAAACCGCAGGTCAGCCGTATTGCTCAAGAAGGAATCGCGCGCGCCATCCGTCAGCAGATCCAGCGCTGCTGGCGCCTGGATCCCGGAGCGCAGCAGGCGGAGGACCTCATCGTCGAGATCCGCATCACCCTGCGGCGCGACGGCACGCTGGTTTCGGCGGAGGTCGTCGATCTCACGAGAATGTTTGGCGATGCCTATTTCCGGAGCGCCGCGGAAAATGCGCGGCGTGCTATACAGGCTTGCAGCCCGTACAAGCTGCCGGTGAGCGAGTATGAAGTTTGGCGTGTGATCAATCTGAAATTCGATCCAAGAGAGATGTTTGGGACATGATGAAGAACCGACTTTCCTCGATTCGTCTGATCGCCCTGCTGGCGGCCGCCTTTTCCATCGCGACGGTGCACCTGCCGCAGTCCGCGCGCGCGCAGTTGAACGTCGACATTACGCAGGGCTTCGTCGAGCCTCTGCCCATCGCGGTGTCTGATTTCTTCGGCGCCACGCCGGAGGAGCAACTGATCGGCCACGACGTGGCGGAGGTGGTCGCTGCGGACCTTGAACGCTCCGGCCTGTTCCGCCCGATCGACAAGGGCGCTTTCATCCAGGACCCGACGGCGCTGCGCAATGTACCGCGCTTCGGTGACTGGCGCGTCATTAATGCGCAGGCTCTGGTCAGCGGCTCTGCGCAGTTGCAGCAGGACGGGCGGCTGCGGGTCGAGTTCCGGCTCTGGGACGTGTTCGGCGAAACGCAGCTCACCGCCTTTGCCTACACCGTGCCGCCCTCGATCTGGCGCCGGGTCGCGCACATCATTGCCGATAATGTCTACAAGCGGCTTACCGGCGAAGAAGGCTACTTCGATTCGCGGATCGTTTATATCGCCGAAAGCGGTCCCCAGAACCGCCGCCAGAAGCGTCTGGCGATCATGGATCAGGATGGCTTCAATCATCAGTTCCTGACCGACGGGAGCAACCTCGTTCTCACGCCGCGCTTCTCGCCGACCCTGCAGGAGATCACTTATCTTGCTTACGTCGACCGGGTGCCGCGGGTCTATCTGCTGAATCTGAACACCGGTCAGCAGGAAGTCCTGGGCGACTTCCCCGGCATGACCTTCGCGCCGCGTTTCTCGCCGGACGGCAACACCGTGATCATGTCCCTGGCGCAGCAAGGCAACAGCGAAGTCTACACGATGGACCTGCGCACGCGGCAGGTCACACGTTTAACACGGCACCCGGCCATCGATACTTCGCCGTCCTACTCGCCGGATTCGCGGCAAATTGTCTTCAACTCCGACCGGGGTGGCACACAACAACTTTATGTGATGAACGCGGATGGCTCCGGGGTGCAGCGCATCTCCTTCAACAAGGGGCGCTATGCCACGCCGGTGTGGTCGCCGCGGGGGGACCTGATTGCCTTTACCCGTATGAGCGGCGGGACCTTTTATATAGGGGTTATGCGGCCTGACGGCAGCGGCGAACGTATGCTGACTGAGGGTTTCCTGGTGGAGGGTCCGACCTGGGCGCCGAACGGCCGTGTGCTGTCCTTCTATCGTCAGATGCCAGCCGACGCGCGGGGTAAACAGGTTACCAAACTCTTTACCATCGACCTCACGGGTTTTAACGAACGCGAGGTGGCGACGCCGATTGACGGTTCCGACCCGGCTTGGTCCCCCTTGATTCAATAGGTTGTCGCCGGTATATTCCACGAAACTTTACCGGTGCTTAACCGGTGCTGGGGGATGTATTCTTTCTAAGGGGGCCTCAATGAAGACCGGTAGCAGGCCTGACCTTGTCCATAGGATTCCGGGGATGTCTCGAGAGGGCACAATATGCGTTTAAAGTTCCTCACGCTCATTGCGGCTGCCGCGCTGCTGGGTGCTTGTGCAAGCGATGAAGATACAACGGCTTCGGGTGATAGCAGTGGACAGGCTGCCGCGCCGACGACTCAGTCGACGGCACCTGCCGTTCAGTCGACGGCGATCCAGGGCCCGACTCCTGGAACTCAGGAACACCTCACCGTCAATGTCGGTGACCGTGTGTTCTTCGACACCGACAAGAGCGACCTCTCGGCCGACAGCCGTGAAGTCCTCGAAAAGGTCGCCGTCTGGCTCAACAGCTATCCGGTTGCGACTCTCCTCGTGGAAGGCCATGCCGACGAGCGCGGCACCCGTGAGTACAACCTGGCCCTCGGCGAGCGCCGCGCCAATTCCGTCAGCGACTATCTGGTTGCGCTGGGTGTGAATCCCAATCGCCTGCAGACCGTCAGCTTCGGTAAGGAGCAGCCGGCGGTTCTCGGTTCGACCGAAGAAGCCTGGGCGCAGAACCGTCGCGGCGTGTTCAAGATCAACTGATTTCTGATCTTACCTAACAGCCATCGCCCGCCTCCGACGGTCAATTCCGGGGGCGGGCGTTGCTGTTTTTGCACCATGGCGCGCGGCTCCCGCGAGGATGATCTGCTTTAGTCCTTTGCCGGGGGGCAGCGAAGCGCCATATTTCTGACATGAAATTTGTCTCTATATTGGGGCGAGTCCGACAGTTCTCTACGCGGAACATGAACTCGATCTCCAAGCATGTGTGCGCCGCCTCGCCGTCTTCGAGGCCGGGACGGATGAAGATGATGAAACTGTTCAATGCTCCCTTTATGACCTCGGCGTTCTGGCCGAAGCTTCACTCTTTGCAGGCTGTCGCTGTTGCCGTGGTTTTGGCCGGTGCCGTGGCGCTGCCTGCCGCTCTCCTTCAGCCCGGCAGTGCTGTGGCGCAGGAATCTCTGAACGCACAGGTCGAACGGCTGCAGCGTGAACTGACCGCCTTACAGCGCCAGGTCTATCGCGGTGAAGCCCCCGCCGCCGCCGCTGCGGGCAGCGCCGTAACGGGCGGTGATCTCTCCGGAACGCAGGCGGCCAGGATCGAACTCCGCTTGTCGCAGTTCGAGTCGGAACTTCGGGCCCTGACCGGGCAGATCGAACAGTTTGGTTTCAAGGTCAATCAGATCGACAGACGGCTCGACAGCCTGGTGACCGATGTCGACCTTCGCCTGCAGAGTCTTGAACAGCGCCTCAACGCGGGCGCGGTGGCTGGCGGCGGAGCCGGTGTCGCGGATCCGGCTGCCGCTGGAGCTGGTGGAGGAACTGGCGGTGCGGCAACGGACCTGGCTGCAGGTGCCGCGCCGGCACAGTCAGGTGGCGCACCGGACAGTCTCGGCGTGATCAATCAGGCGGATCTGAAAAGGTTCCAGGATAACCAGGCCGGGACCGTCGAGGGGCAGGCGCAGTCGGGCAACCTTGCAACTGCCGGACAGACGGCCGCGGTTCCGGCTGCAGCGCTCCCGCAAGGATCGCCGCAGGAGCAGTACAACTATGCCTTCAGTCTTCTGCGTCAGGCACAGTACAACGAGGCGGAGCAGGCCCTGCGAGCCTTCGTCGAACAGCATCCCGAGGATGCGCTCGCCGGCAATGCCAAGTACTGGCTGGGCGAAACGCATTACGTGCGTGGTGACTATCAGCAATCGGCCGTCATCTTTGCCGAGGGCTATCAGCAGTACCCCAACAACACGAAAGCGCCGGACAATCTCCTGAAGCTCGGCATGTCTCTGGGCGCGCTCGGCAACACGGCCGACGCCTGCGGCACTTTCGCCGAGCTCTTGAAGCGCTATCCCAACGCGGCCACCACGGTTCAGCGCCGCACCAAGCAGGAACAGCGGCGCTATTCCTGTTCCTGATGCGGCTGAGTTTGGTCTGAGTTGAACGCGCTGCTGGCCGCTGGAGGCTTTGAGAGCAGCATGACGACACTGGCGAAACACCAGGTGGCGGCACCGGTCAGCCAGGAAGAATTCGCGGGGTTGATGTCGCGGCTTGGGCCTTTCGAAGCCCGGCCGGAAGTCGCTGTGGCGGTCTCCGGCGGCGCGGACTCCATGGCCGCTGCGCTGCTTGCGCGCGATTGGCTGCGGAGCTTGAACGGCAGGCTTGTTGCTCTCGTGGTGGATCATGGGCTGCGTCCCGAGTCAGCCGATGAAGCTTCGCTGGTCGCGCGGCGGCTGGCGGAGCTGGAGATCGACGCGGAGATTCTTCCCTGGCGTGGTGATAAGCCGGGATCCAATCTCCAGGCTGCGGCGCGTGAGGCCCGCTACGGCCTGCTTAGCGCCTTCTGCGCCCGGCGCGGCATCCTGCATTTACTGCTCGGACACCATCGCGACGATCAGGCGGAAACCTTTCTGATGCGCCTCTCGCGCGGCAGTGGTCTCTACGGCCTGTCGGCGATGACGGCCTTGCAGGAGTTACCGGACCACCGGCTGCTGCGGCCGCTCTTGTCGCTACCCAAAGCCCGCTTGATTGCCACGTTGGAGGCGCGCGGAATCCACTGGATCGAAGATCCGAGCAACCAGGATCACCGTTTCGCCCGGACCGGATTTCGCGAGCTGCTTCCCGGGCTCGCGGCGGCTGGTGTGACGTCTGAGACTCTGTCGGAGACGACGCGTCGCCTCGGCGTGGCCCGGAACGCAGTCGAGGTGGCCGTGGCCAAGAGGCTGGCCCGTGCCTGCTGGCTGCATCCGGCCGGTATCGCTTTCGTCAGGCCGGAGCTGCTGTCCTCGGCGCCGAGGGACGTTGCCCTCCGCGCGCTCTCCCGAATTCTGGTGTGCGTATCGGGACGCGAATACGGCCCCCGGCTGGCGCCGCTCGAGCGACTCTACGAAAGGCTGGCCGGAGGCCTGACTTCGGGCGCAACGCTATCAGGTTGCCGTTTGAGACCCTGGCGAGGGCAAATCGTCGTTTACCGTGAAAATCGGCACGTCGCGGGCGCTGTTGTCGAAGCGGGTTGCCGTACCCGTTGGGATGGCCGTTTCGAGCTTTTCGTACAACCCGGGAAGGCGGGTTTCCGCGGTGAACTCATGATCGCTCCCCTGGGTTGCGACGGCTGGGCCGAGGTGCGCCGGTCGGTCGAGATTGACCGCCTTGGTTTTCCGGCCTTTGCGGCGGAGGCCGTGCCGGCCTTGAGCGACGCACAGGGCCTGGTCGCGGCACCCCACTTAGGATATTTTAGAGAGGGGTGGACTCGCGGAATGGTTGAAATGTGCCGCTTCCGGTCAGGAATTTCCCTCACCGGAGTCGCCTTTACGGTTGCTTAGGCGAGGAAGCCTATTATCTTTTAGCTAAAGAAGGCGTAGGACCGCTAACGCCTGCGCAATGAATTCGACCGAGTGGAAGGCACAAACAGTGAATTTCAGCCGCAACGCAGCACTTTGGATTGTCATCGTGCTGCTCTTGATCATCCTGTTCAATGTGTTCCAGGGATCGCCCAACCGGGGACCTCAGGAAACGCTCGCCTTCTCTGAATTCATCGATCGGGTCGATGCCGGCGAGGTCTTGGAAGTCAAGATCCAGGGCCAGCACATTTCCGGACAGACTCGCCAGGGCCGCAATTTCGAGACCTATGCGCCTGACGATCCCACGCTGGTGGATCGCCTTCAGAAAGCCGGTGTGCGCATCGACGCGGCGCCGGAAGAAGAGACCAATCCACTCCTGCAGATCCTGATTTCCTGGTTCCCGATGCTGCTGCTGATCGGCGTCTGGATCTTCTTCATGCGTCAGATGCAGGGCGGCAGCGGCAAGGCTATGGGCTTCGGTAAGAGCAAGGCGCGCCTGCTGACGGAGAAACAGGGCCGGGTGACCTTCGACGATGTGGCCGGTATCGACGAGGCCAAGGTCGAACTTGAAGAGGTTGTCGACTTCCTGCGCGACCCGCAGAAGTTCCAGCGCCTCGGCGGCAAGATCCCCAAGGGCTGTCTGCTGGTCGGACCTCCGGGTACCGGTAAGACGCTGCTGGCGCGGGCCATTGCCGGCGAAGCCAATGTGCCTTTCTTCACCATTTCCGGTTCCGATTTCGTCGAGATGTTTGTCGGTGTCGGCGCCAGCCGTGTCCGCGACATGTTCGAGCAGGGCAAGAAGAACGCACCCTGCATCATCTTCATCGACGAAATCGATGCCGTCGGTCGTCACCGTGGCGCTGGCCTGGGTGGCGGTAACGACGAGCGCGAGCAGACCCTCAACCAGTTGCTGGTCGAGATGGACGGCTTCGAAGCGAATGAAGGTGTGATCCTGATCGCCGCCACCAACCGTCCGGACGTCCTGGACCCGGCACTGCTGCGTCCCGGCCGCTTCGACCGGCAGATCGTGGTGCCGAACCCTGACATCCTCGGCCGCGAGAAAATCCTCAAGGTCCACATGCGCAAGGTTCCGCTGTCGCCGGATGTCGAGCCGCGGACCATTGCCCGTGGCACCCCCGGCTTCTCCGGCGCGGATCTGGCCAACCTGATCAACGAGGCCGCTCTCTTGGCCGCACGTGCCGGCAAGCGCGTCGTGACCATGGAAGACTTCGAGAAGGCACGGGACAAGGTCATGATGGGTGCCGAGCGGCGCTCGATGGTTATGACCGAGGACGAGAAGGAAATGACCGCCTATCACGAGGCCGGCCATGCCATTGTCAGCCTCAATGTGCCGGGCAACGATCCCCTGCATAAAGTGACGATCATCCCGCGCGGTCGCGCTCTGGGCGTCACCATGAACCTGCCGGAGCGTGATCGGCTCAGCTTTAAGTTCATGGAGATGAAGGCACGTCTTGCGATGATGTTCGGCGGCCGCATGGCCGAGGAACTGATTTACGGCCTGGAGCAGGTTTCTTCGGGTGCCAGCAACGACATTCAGCAGGCGACCAATCTGGCGCGCGCCATGGTCACCGAATGGGGCATGAGCGATAAGCTCGGCCGTCTGCGCTACGTCGACAATCAGGAAGAGGTTTTCCTCGGGCACTCTGTGGCCCGCAGCCAGACCATTTCCAACGATACGGCCAAGCTGATCGACGAAGAAATCCGGCGCTTGATCGAAGAGGCCGAAAACCGGGCGCGGGTGATCCTGACCGAAAAGATGGACGGTCTGCACGCCGTGACCAAAGCTCTGCTCGACTACGAGACCCTGAGTGGTCCCGAGGTCGAAGCGATCATGCGCGGTGAGACGATCAATCGGGACGACGAAACCGACAGTGGCTCGGCGACCGGTGGCCGTTCTTCGGTGCCGTCCAGCGGCAAACCGGCAGGCGCCTCTGGCAAGGATACCTCGGGTGGCTTCGAGCCTGAACCTCAGCCGGGGAGCTGACGACCCAGCTTAGGTTTCTCCCATTGCGAAACACGACAAGCCCTGCCACAACGGCGGGGCTTGTTGCTTTTTGAGCCTGCCCGAGTCGATCTGAACGTCCGATGTCGAGACAACTTTATCTGCGCCCTGTCGCGCCCTCCGCAGCCTCCGACGGTCTTCAGGCCTCCAGGCCTTTGGCAGATGCACAGCGATGTTTCGATCGCTGTGAGGTCACCCTGCGTGTGGGTGCCTCAGGCGTGGATTCGGCGGTGCTGACGCTCAATGAGTTAGCTGACTGGGTTGCGGCGCGCGAGGGAGCTGACGAGGGCTTGCTCGAGAAACTGGCGGACAGGACAACAAAGCTCTCCGCAGCGCGCCCGGACTTCGCGGGTCTGCCGATGGACCGGCCTCAGGTGATGGGGATCGTCAATGTCACGCCCGACAGCTTTTCGGACGGCGGTGACCGCCTCGACGCGGCCAAGGCGATCGCGGACGGACTGGCCATGTGGGAAGCGGGCGCCAGCATTCTCGATATTGGCGGTGAATCGACTCGTCCCGGCGCGAAGCCGGTTTCGGAAGCCGAAGAGATCGCCCGGGTGGTGCCGGTGGTGCGCGGCCTGAGCGAGGCGGGGGCGCGGGTTTCCATCGACAGCCGCCACGCTGCCGTGATGCGGGCCGCGATCGAGGCGGGCGCGCAGATCGTGAATGACGTGACGGCGCTCACGGGAGATCCGGAGAGCCTGGAGGTCGTGGCGGAGGCTGGGTTGCCGGTGGTCCTGATGCATATGCAAGGTGAGCCGCGCAGCATGCAGAAGAACCCCACCTATAGCGATGTGACGCTTGATGTTTTCGACTATCTCGAGCGGCGCATCGAGGCTTGCCTTCAGGCCGGTATCCCGGCGCACAACATCGTGGTCGATGTCGGCATCGGTTTCGGCAAGACGCTTGAGCACAATCTCGCACTGTTGGATCGTTTGGCACTGTTCCACGGCCTTGGTGTGCCGGTCCTGCTCGGACTGAGCCGCAAAAGCTTTATTGCAAGGCTCTCGCGCGGCGAGTTGCCCAAGGATCGCCTGGCTGGATCGCTTGCGGGTGTTGCCGCGGGACTGGCGCGTGGTGTTCAGCTTTATCGGGTCCATGACGTTGCCGAAAGCCTGCAGATGATCGCTCTCTGGCGTGCGATTGAGGAATCGCCATAAATTAAAGGGAATTTTAGTCCTAAGCGGCTTAAAAGCGAGTATTGCGCAGTGTTTTGATTAAAATTCCTCTCGAATTCTTACGGAATGGTAAGCCTGACGCAGGACGGTTGAGTTCGGGATAAGACAATGGTTATAAGATTAGTACGCAAACGGAAAATCATATGACACGAAGCTTATTTGGTACGGATGGCATTCGCGGGACGGCGAACGTCGAACCCATTACCCCGGAAACGGTCCTCGCTGTCGCAAAGGCGGCGGCTGCGCAGTTCCGGCGTGGCGACCATCGTCATGTTGTCGTGATCGGCAAAGATACGCGGCTGTCCGGCTACATGCTGGAGTTTGCCCTGACCGCCGGGTTCACTTCCATGGGCATGGAGGTCGTGCTGCTCGGTCCGCTGCCCACGCCGGCAGTGGGCATGCTGACCCGCTCCATGCGCGCGGATCTGGGGGTCATGATTTCAGCCTCCCACAACCCCTACCAGGACAACGGCATCAAGCTCTTCGGGCCGGACGGCTTCAAACTGTCCGACGAGGTGGAGCGGGCCATCGAGGCGCGGATCGCCGAGGGCAACACCGCTCCTTTGGCGCCCAGCGACAAGCTGGGCCGCACACAGCGTATGGAAGACGCCCTCGGGCGTTACATCGAATTCGTCAAAAACACCTTTCCGCGCTCACTGCGGCTAGATGGTCTGAAGATTGTCGTGGACTGCGCGAACGGCGCCGCCTACCGGGTCGCGCCCAAGGTTCTCTATGAGCTTGGCGCCGAGGTGATTCCCGTCGCTGTCACGCCGGACGGCTTCAACATCAACCGCAATTGCGGCGCCACGGTGCCCAGCAACATGCAGGAGGCCGTGGTGGCGCATGGCGCGCATCTCGGCATGGCGCTGGACGGTGACGCGGACCGGATCATCCTGGCCGACGAGCAGGGGCGGGTGGTCGACGGCGACCAGTTGATGGCCCTGGTTGCGCGTTCCTGGAACCAGTCCGGCCTGCTCGACAAGAACGGCGTCGTGGCGACGGTCATGTCCAACCTGGGCCTGGAGCGCTACCTGCAGAGCATCGGGATCGAGTTGATCCGGACACCGGTCGGCGATCGCTATGTCGTCGAGCGCATGCGCAATGACGGCTACAATGTCGGCGGCGAGCAGTCCGGACATATCGTCCTGAGCCGCTATACCACGACCGGGGACGGTTTGATCGCCGGTCTCCAGGTTCTGGCCGCACTGGTACAGGACGGCCGGCCGGCGAGTGAAGTGCTGCAGGTCTTCAAACCCCTGCCGCAGCTATTGCGCAACGTGCGCCTGCAGGTCGAAGGAAGTCTGGACCAGGTTCTGTCGCTGGATATGGTTCAGCAGGCGATTGAAAACGGCGAACAGACATTGGGTAACAGTGGCCGCTTGTTGATCCGTAAATCGGGTACCGAGCCGCTGATCCGTGTTATGGCCGAGGGGGAAGACGAGACGCTGATTGATCGGGTGGTCGGCGATATCGTCTCAACGATTCGGGAGGCCGCGGCGTAACAGGCGTGGCTCACGAAGAATAGTGATGTGAGAGGGGACGTGCAGTGGTGGCACGCGTACTGATCGTAGCCGGATCCGACTCAGGTGGAGGGGCGGGAATCCAGGCCGATGTTAAGACGGTGACCGCATTGGGTGGCTATGCCACCACGGCCATCACGGCTTTGACCGCGCAGAATACCCGTGGCGTCGAGGGAGTCGTGGGTATTGAACCGGCTTTCATTCAACAGCAGATGCGCGCGGTGCTGGATGACATCGGGACGGATGTCGTCAAAACCGGGATGCTGCACAACGCCGAAGTCATCGATGCGGTCTCTGACATCATCGATGAACTGGATCCTTCCATTCCGATCGTGGTCGATCCGGTGATGGTTTCGCAGTCCGGCAGCAGTCTGTTGGATCCGAGCTCCGTGCAGACCCTGACGCGGCGTCTTTCCCTGCGCGCCAGCGTCATGACCCCGAACATCCCCGAGGCCGAGAAGCTTACGGGTATGACCATTCGGGATATCGACGGCATGCTGCAGGCGGCCGCCATGCTGCACACCATCGGCCCCAAGGCGGTCCTGCTTAAGGGCGGCCATATGCAGGGCGGCGAGACCGTCTCCGACATCCTGGCGAGCGAGGAGGGCATCGAGACCTTCGAGAGCACGCGGATTGAAACACCCCATGTGCACGGCACCGGCTGTACCCTGGCTTCGGCGATCGCGACGAGCCTGGCACAGGGAATGGGCGTTAAGGACGCGGTGTTGCGCGCCCGTGCCTATCTGCATGAGGCGATCCGGACCAACCCCGGTCTGGGCGGCGGGCAGGGGCCGGTGAACCACGGCCACACCTTCGCAGGCTTTGACGCGCCGAAGTAACGCCCTCGAGGCTAAACCACTGCGAGATAGTAGTCGGACGCCTCGCCGCGCAGAATCTGGCTGAGGGTTTCGAGACCCGACCTCAAGGACCGATGATTGGCCGGCTGGCCGAAACAGACCCGCACGGCGTGCGGCGTTTCGCGCCGCCCCACGGTGAAGGCTTCGGCTGAGGTGACCGAGACGCCACGCTTCGCGGCGGCCGCGGCAAAGTCGCCGGTGCGCCAGGGGTCCGGTAACTGCAGCCAGAGGAAGGTGCTGTCCTCCGCGCATTCCACGTCCCAGCCCGCCAAAATCTCCATGGCGATGGCCCTGCGGCGGCGTCCCTCCCGGCGGCGGCTGGCGAGGATCTCCTCCGATACGCCGCTTTCGATCCAGCGTGCCGCGATTTCCGCCGTCAGAGGCGAGGCCATCCAGCAGGTCGCCCTTATGGCGCCGGTCAGTCGGTCGGTTGCCGAGCGCGGCCCGGCGACGTAGCCGACTCGCAGACCCGGCGCGACGGCTTTGGTCAGGCTGGTGACATAGTAGCCCAGTTCCGGCAGATGGCTTGCGATGGGCGGCGGCGGTGCCTCGACGAAGCGGCCGAAAACGTCGTCCTCCACCACCGCGACATGGTGGCGCAAGGCGATCTCTGCGATGGCCTCCCGCCTTTCGGCGGAGAGGGTTCTGGTGGTCGGGTTCTGGCCGGTCGGCACGCAGTAGAGCACTTTGATATCGTTACTCCGGCAGGCCGCTTCGAAGGCTTCCGGGATGATGCCTTCCGCATCCATGGCCAGGCCTTCCAGGCGCAGACCGAGCACCCGGGAGATCGCCTGGATGCCGGGATAGGTCAGGGCCTCCGTCACGATCCGGTCGCCCGGGCGGGTGATCGCCGAGAGGGCGACCGTCATGCCGTGATGCGCGCCCGCGGTCAGGACCACGCGCTCCGGATCAACGCCCGGCAGGCCGCTTTGCTCGATCCAGCGGACGCCGGCAAGACGATGGCGCCAGGAGCCGCCTTGCGGCTGATAGCCGAAGTTCGCGACCGTTTGCGGATCCTCCGCCAGCCCGTGAAGCATCTCCGGGATGTGCTGACCCTCGCAGCCCGGGGGTGGGAAGGCGAAGTTCATGTGAACGGCGTCCTTGTCCTCCTGGTCCCTGTGGGTGAGGACGTGATTGATGGCCGCCGTGGCGCCGCGCACGTAGGTGCCGCGTCCGACCTCGCCGCTGGTGAGACCCCGGCGCTCCGCTTCGGCATAGGCCCGGCTGACCGTGCCGACCGTAACGCCAAGATGCCACGCGAGATCCCGGTGCGTGGGCAGACGGTCGCCCGGGCTCAGCCGACCGGCGGCAATGTCATCCGACAGGGCGTCAGCCAGCGCAATGTAGCGTGGTCCGCTCCTGTTTTCGATATCTGGCTGCCATTTTGTCATGGTGACAATAATTACATTGACCGAAATTGGGTGCAATAGATAAATACAATCTTAGTTTTGGGGAGGAAATTGTATCGATTTAAAGGAGAGTAACATGAGTACAATATCATCCCGCTTTGGCGTTTCCTTCTTAAATCATCCGGCACAGTCGCGTTTTCGCGCGCTTCTGATCGGCGAGGCGAAGGCGGGAAACGGCTGGATTGAGACCTTCATTCAGCGCAGCCGGCAGCGTCGACAGCTTATGGAGATCGATGACAGCCAATTGTTAGATATGGGAATCTCGAGGGCCGAGGCGGAGCGGGAAGCGCGCAAGCCTTTCTGGAGGGCTTAGGCTCCGATGCCTTTCCGCGCGCGACAATCGGGACAATACCGACCGGCGCTGACCCGCGCGCGTTGATGTCCAGGGCAACCGGCGTTGCGCCGCTGCAACGCTTGAGTGACAATTATGATCAAGAGTGACAAAGAGGAGCGCGGAGATGCCGCAGGAAATCCCCCTTTATCAGGTCGATGCCTTCACCAGCGAAGTCTTCGGTGGCAACCCGGCGGCCATCTGTCCGTTGGAGAACTGGCTGGAAGATGAAGTTCTGCAGGCGATTGCTGTAGAGAACAATCTTTCGGAGACCGCCTTTTTCGTCCGCGAGGGAGAGGACTTCCATCTGCGCTGGTTTACGCCTGGCGCCGAAGTGGATCTCTGCGGCCACGCGACCCTGGCAACCAGCTACGTCATTGCGAACTACCTGGAGCCGGGGCGTGAAAGCATCGGCTTCCGCTCCCGCAGCGGGCGCCTGGAAGTCACGCGGGATGGCGAACTCTATACGCTCGACTTTCCTGTCCTCGAGAGCGAGCCCTGCGATTGTCCGCTCTTGCTGCAGGAAGCTTTGAACGCTGAAGTCCAGGAGACTCTCGACGGTATGGACCTGATGGCGGTTGTCGGGAACGAAGCGGCCGTCCGGGGACTGAAGCCGGATATGGGCAAGATTGCGGAACTCGAGACCCGTGGTGTCATTGTCACCGCGCCCGGCGAGGACTGCGATTTCGTCTCCCGCTTCTTCGCGCCCAAGCACGGCATCCCTGAAGATCCGGTGACCGGTTCGGCGCACTGCCTGCTCGCGCCCTACTGGGCGAAGCAGTTGGGCAAGAGCCGTATGACAGCGCGCCAGCTCTCTGCCCGCGGCGGGGAACTGGTGGTCGAGATCAAGGGTGACCGCGTTCTGATTTCGGGCCGCGCCGCGCCCTACATGACCGGCACCATTCGCATCTGATCCTTAAAATGGCCAGACCATCAGGATTAAGGGGACGGCCACCGAGACGATCAGGATGTCGAGGGGCAGACCCATGCGCCAGTAGTCACCGAACTTGTAGCCGCCAGGTCCCATGACCAGCAGGTTCGACTGATGCCCGATCGGCGTCAGGTAGGTGGAGGAGGCGCCGACCGCGACCGCCATGAGGAAGGGATCGATGCTGACCCCGAGTCCCTCACCAATGGCGATGCCGATAGGCGCCATCAGGACGGCAGTTGCCGCGTTGTTCATGACATCTGAGATCAGCATGGTGACGATCATCAGCAGGGCCAGCACACCCCAGAGCGGAATCTGGTCCGCCAGCGTCAGGATCGGTCCGACCAGTACCATGGTGCCGCCCGTGGTCTCCAGCGCGCTGCCGATCGGGATCATGGCGCCCAGCAGCACGATGACGGACCAGTCGATGGATTCGTAGAGTTCACGCAACGTCACCTGCTGCAGGATCACCAGGGCGAGCGCGGCGGCGACGAAGGCGATCTGCACCGGCACGAAGCCGGAGACCACCAGCGCAATGGCCGCGCCGAAGATCAGCGGAGCGACGGGCGAACTCTTGGGTCGGCCGAGTCCGATCTCCCGCTGCGCCAGGGGCAGGCATCCGAGGGTCGTCAGGGCGTCCTGCATGGCGGCGCGCTCGCCCTGCAGCAGGAGAACATCGCCGGCGCGAAAGCGCACCTGACCCAGCCGTTCACCGATCGCCCGGCCCTGACGCGCAACCCCTAAAAGATTGACGCCGTAACGGGTATGCAGCCGCATGCCCTGCGCGGTCCGCGCCTCGAGGCGTGAGCCTGGTACGATCACAGCTTCCATCAGGCCGACCCGTTCCGAGCGCAGGTGTTCCGTCTCGACCTCGGCGCTGCCCTCCACCTCCAGTTCGGCCTTCTCGGCGATCCGCTCCAGGGTTGCGGTATCCGCCTCGACCACCAGGATATCCTCGGCCTGCAGTCGCAGGAAGCCGGAGGGCGCCAGGATCCTGTCTTCCCGGCGGATCAGGGCGACGACGACCATATCGGCTTGGCCGAGCGCCTCAAGATCGACCAGCCGGCGGCCGACGAAGCGCGAGCCGCTGCGCACGCGCAATTCGGTGATGTAGTCCTCCAGCATGAAGCGGGACTGGGTGTCGTCGGCCGCATCGACTCGTCGGGGCAACAGGCGCCAGCCGATCAGCGCGATGAAGAGCACGCCCACGACGGCAAGACCCAGGCCGACGGGCGCGAAGTCGAACATGGCGAAGGTCTGGCCTGTGGTTTCGGCGCGGACGTTCGCGATGATGATGTTCGGCGGTGTCCCGATCAGGGTGATCAGTCCGCCCAAGAGGGAGCCGAAGCTCAGAGGCATCAGGAAACGGCTGACCGGCCGCTTGGTTTCCTTCGCACTGCGGATGGCGACCGGCAGCATGAGCGCCAGGGCACCCACGTTGTTCATAAAGGCGGAGCAGGCCGCCGTCGTTCCGCTCATGGCAAGAACGTGTAACGAGGTGTTGGAAGTGGCCGGCTCCAGCATGCGCGAGAGCGCTTCGACGATCCGGGATTTCCGCAGGGCGCGGGACAGCACCAGAACCGCCGCGACGGTGACGACGGCGGGATGGCCGAAGCCGCTGAAGGCCTGTTCCGTGGGGACCACACCCGTGGCCACCGTGGCGAGCAGCAGCAGGACCGCGACCAGGTCGTATCGCAGCCGGCCCCAGGCGAAGAGGCCCAGCCCGATCAGGATGATGGCGAAAAGAAAGTACTGCTCCATGGGCGTGGATTATCCGATGTCTCGAAATCGCTCAGTTTTCTGGTACTCAGTTTTCTGGCGCGCGGTTTTCTCACGTCGGGTGGCTGGCGTCACGCTTCATCCCTCATAGAGAGCAACGATCTTAGCCCGCGATCATCGCGGCGCACCAGAGGGTCATGACGCGCTGGCCACCGCATTGACGCACTGCAACATGGTCTCTAGTATCCGCGACACTTTCCGGGGTGTTTGCGACAGATGCAGCGCCTCCTTCCATGATTCAAGTTCAGGAGATGAGTGAGATGGCGTTGAATACGCCGGCCCTTCGGCCCAGCAATCCAAGGTTTTCCTCCGGTCCTTGCGCGAAGCGTCCAGGTTGGTCGCTCGACGCGCTTTCCGGTGCGAGCCTGGGCCGATCTCACCGCTCCAAGGACGGAAAGGCCAAACTGGGCGAGGTGATCGCGCGTTCTCGCGACATCCTCGGCATCCCGGCCGACTACCGTATCGGCATCGTGCCGGCCTCTGACACCGGCGCCGTGGAGATGGCCATGTGGTCGCTGCTGGGCGCGCGCGGCGTCGACATGCTGGCCTGGGAGAGCTTTGGCAAGGGCTGGATTACCGATGTGGCGAAACAGCTCAAGCTACAGGACCTCAGGACCTTCGAGGCAGACTACGGAGAGATCGTTGATCTGTCCCAGGTGGACTGCGACCGGGATGTCGTTTTCACCTGGAACGGCACCACCTCTGGCGTGAAGGTTCCCGACGGTGACTGGATCCCCGCGGATCGCGCCGGTCTGACCATCTGCGACGCGACCTCGGCGGTCTTTGCCATGGATCTGCCCTTCGACAAGCTGGATGTGGTGACCTGGTCCTGGCAGAAGGTTCTGGGCGGCGAGGGCGCGCACGGGATGCTGGTGCTCAGCCCGCGGGCCGTTGAGCGGCTTGAGAGCTATACGCCGGCCTGGCCGCTGCCGAAGATCTTTCGCCTGACCAAGGGCGGCAAGCTGATCGAAGGCGTCTTCAAGGGCGAGACCATAAATACGCCCTCCATGCTCTGTGTCGAGGACGCCCTGGACTCTCTGCGCTGGGCCGCCTCCATCGGCGGCCTGCCGGCACTTATCGCCCGGTCCCAGGCCAACCTGGCCACGGTGTCCGACTGGGTCGCATCGCGCGACTGGGTCGACTTCCTGGTCGGTGATGCCGCACTACGGTCCTCTACCTCCATCTGTCTGCAGTTCGTGGACCCCTGGTTCCAGGGCCTCGGCACCGAGGATCAGGCGGCGGTTGCCAAGGCGGTTGCAAAGCAGGTCGAGGAGGCCGGGGCCGGTTTCGATCTCGGCGGCTACCGCGATGCGCCTCCGGGCCTGCGGCTCTGGGGCGGCTCAACGGTGGAAGCCGATGACATGGCCGCGCTGTTGCCCTGGCTGGACTGGGCCTTCGAAGAGATCAAATCCCAGAAAGCCGCGGCCTGATCCGCGCCGATACCGCAAACGACAATGCAATTCCGCGACCGGTGGCGATAGAGCAGGTTTCGCCGCCCGGCGCGATGCCAATTCAAGGTTAAACGCCATGCCTAAAGTCCTGATTTCAGACAAGTTGAGCCCGCGCGCCGCGGACATCTTCCGCGATCGCGGCATCGAGGTTGACGTTCTCGTCGGCCTCACCCCTGAGGAGCTGATCGCAAAGATCGGCGAGTACGACGGCCTCGCCATCCGTTCCGCGACCAAGGTGGTCGCCGACGTCATTGCGGCCGCTGAGAACCTGAAGGTCGTGGGTCGTGCCGGTATCGGGGTGGACAACGTCGACATCCCGGCGGCGACCCAACGCGGCATCGTGGTGATGAACACGCCCCACGGCAATTCCATCACGACCGCCGAGCACGCCATCGCGATGATGTTCGCCCTGGCCCGGCAGATCCCCGAAGCGGACCGATCGACCCAGGGCGGCAAGTGGGAGAAGTCCCGCTTCATGGGCGTCGAACTGACCGGTAAGACCCTGGGCATCATCGGCTGCGGCAACATCGGCGCTATCGTTGCCAATCGGGGCCAGGGCCTGCGCATGAAGGTGGTGGCCTACGATCCCTTCCTCTCGCCGGACCGGGCCGAGGACCTTGGGGTGGAAAAGCTGGAGCTGGACGAACTGCTCGCCCGCGCCGACTTCATCACCCTGCATGTGCCCATGACCGACCAGACCCGGGGCATCATCGATGCCGCCGCCATGGCTAAGACGAAGCCCGGCGTGCGGATCATCAACTGCGCCCGCGGCGGTCTGGTCGTTGAGGAGGATCTGAAGGTCGCGATCGAATCCGGTCATGTGGCCGGCGCGGCGCTGGATGTCTTCGCCGATGAGCCGGCGCGCGAGAACCCGCTCTTCGGGATGGATAACGTGGTCGCGACCCCGCACCTGGGCGCTTCGACGGCCGAAGCGCAGGAGAAGGTCGCTCTGCAGGTTGCCGACCAGATGTCCGATTACCTGCTGACCGGGGCCGTGACCAACGCGCTCAATATGCCCTCCCTGACCGCTGAGGAGGCGGCACGCCTGCGGCCCTATATGCAGCTTTCCGATCAGCTCGGTTCCTTCGCCGGTCAGTTGACCCGCACCGGCCTCAAGAACGTCACCATCGAGTACGAAGGGCAGGTGGCGTCGTTGAACACGCGGCCCCTGACCCAGTCGATCCTGACCGGCCTGCTGCGCCCCATGCTGGAATCGGTCAACATGGTGAACGCGCCGGTGATCGCGCGCGAACGCAACATCGACGTTGCCGAGGTCAAGCATGAGCGGGACTGCGACTTCCAGACCCTGATCCGCGTCTCCGTGACGACCGAGCGCGGCGACCGTGCCGTCGCGGGCACCCTCTTCGGCGGCCATCGGCCGCGCCTGGTGGAGATCAAAGGGATCGAGATCGAAGCCGAACTCTCAGCTCACATGCTCTACATCACCAATGAGGACAAACCGGGCTTCATCGGAGCGCTGGGTATGGCGCTGGGCGAGGCCGGCGTCAATATTGCCACCTTCCATCTTGGACGGGCGGAGCGCGGCGGCGACGCCATCGCCTTGCTGGAGCTGGACGCGGCGCTGGAGCCCTCGGTGATCGAAACTCTCAAGGCTCTGCCGAGCATCAAGCAGGTGCAGCAGCTACACTTTTAGCGACTTGCGGCCTTCCCGGCTTATTGAGGGGGCGGGCTGCCGTCCGCCCCGCGGTGGGCGAGATGACTGATGCGCCAGACCGCGAACATGGAGAGCATGACGCCGGCGCAGAAGACATAGAGGCCGGCATGGATGGTCACGTCGGAGACCAGGGAGATCTTTACGATCACGACGACCAGGGCCACTACGAAGACGTCGAGCATGGACCATTTGCTGAAGAGTTCGACCCGGCGCAGGGCCTGTCTGAGGTCTCCCGGCGCGCCTTTCGCCGGCGTCTGAAAGTCCAACCGGCGCCAGACCAGGAAAGCGAGGCCCAGTTTGCAGACCGGAAAGACGATGGTGAAGATCAGGATGATGGCCACTAGCAGATAATCGCCGCTTTCGATCAGGCGCAGCGCGCCTTCCACGATCGAAACCTCGTCATAGAAGACAAAGAGAGTGCGCACCGTCATGACCGGCATGAACCAACCGGCAGCCAGCAAGACCGCGGAAACCAGCAGCAGGAGGCCTAAAACTCGGTCCGCAATGGCGGGCGCGGCGGGAGTCCCGGGTACAGGCTCCATAATCGCTTTTTCCTCTGGGCTGTCGGGGGTCATCGGGGCCTTTTACCCGTTGTACAGGGGCTATCCCCCGGCATCCTGTCAGCCGGGTGGATTTCCAATTGCCGTTGCCCGGTAAACCTAGTAGTCACTTCCCGGCTGTCAACAGAGGACGCCGGGCGCCCGGCAGGAGCCGGTCGAGACGGCTTGTCGTAAGGATTGCACCAATCTCCATGGCGATCGTATGAACACTCTCGGTGATAAAGCACTGCTGCCCGCGGGTCTGCAAGATATTCTGCCGCCCGCGGCGGCCTATGAAGCGGGTATTGTGGAGCGCCTGATCGCGGCCTTCGAGATCTGGGGCTACGAGCGGGTGAAGCCGCCGCTTCTGGAGTTCGAGGAAGCGCTTCTTTCCGGGACCGGGCAGGCGGTTTCCCAGCAGACCTTCCGCGTCATGGACCCGGTCAGCCACCGCATGCTCGGGCTGCGCGCCGATATGACGCCGCAGGTTGTGCGCATTGCCGGCACACGCCTGCGCAACGCGCCGCGACCGCTCAGGCTGTGCTACGGCGGCCAGGTCCTGCAGGTACAGGGCAGCCAGCTACGCCCGGAGCGTCAGTTCGGCCAGGTCGGCGCGGAGCTGATCGGCGCACCGCAGGAGCGGGCAGACGCCGAAGTGGTTCTGCTGGCGGCGCGGGCGCTGGACGCGGTCGGCGTGCAGGGGCTTTCCATCGATCTCAACCTGCCGCCGCTGGTGGGTGCGCTCGCCAAGGACCTCGGCTTCGGAGAGGCCGAGACGGTGGCCCTGCGCGAAGCCCTGGACCGTAAGGATGCCGCCAGCGTTGCGGAACTGGCCGGCAAGACCGCAGAGCCTTTCCTGGCCCTGCTGCGGGCTGCCGGTCCGGCCGACGAGGCCCTGTCGAAGCTGGAAGACCTACGCTTGCCGCCGGCGGCCGACGTTGAGCTCGCGCGCTTGAAGCGGGTCGTCGGCCTGGTCCGGGAGGCCGCGCCCGATCTCACCCTGACGCTGGACCCGGTCGAGCACCGGGGTTTCGAATACCAGACCGGGATCAGTTTCGTGGTCTTTGCCCGCGATGTACGCGGCGAGCTCGGCCGCGGCGGCCGCTATGATGCCGAAACCGTCGATGGGGCGGACGAGTCCTGCACCGGTTTCACCCTCTATATGGACACGGTCCTCAGGGCCCTGCCCAAACCGGCGCCGTCGCGCCGGATCTTCACGCCGGTCGGGTCCGATCCGGCCCAGGTCAAGGAACTACAGGATCAGGGCTGGATCGTGGTCAGCGCCCTGGACACGGCGGAGGATCTGGAGGGCGAGGCCAGGCGCCTGCTCTGCGGCCACCTGCTGCTGGAAGACCGGATCGAAGCGCTGAGTGAGAATCTCGAAACAGAGGAAGAGTAACCATGGCTAATGTCGCAGTCGTCGGTTCCCAGTGGGGCGACGAGGGAAAAGGCAAGATCGTCGATTGGCTCTCGGAGCGCGCGGATGTCGTGGTCCGCTTTCAGGGTGGCCACAATGCCGGCCATACCCTCGTCATCGACGGTGTGGTCTATAAGCTCTCCCTTCTGCCCTCGGGTATCGTGCGTCCAGGCAAGCAGTCGGTGATCGGCAACGGCGTGGTCGTCGATCCCTGGGCTCTGCTCGAGGAAATACAGCGTATCAGCGATCAGGGTGTCGAAGTGACCCCCGAGACTCTGAAGATCGCCGAGAACGCCGCCCTGATCCTGCCGCTGCACGCGACCGTCGATCGGGCACGGGAACTGGCCCGGGGCGATGCCAAGATCGGCACCACCGGACGCGGTATCGGCCCGGCCTATGAAGACAAGGTCGGCCGGCGCGCCGTGCGGCTCTGCGACCTGGCCGACGAAGCCACGATCCGCGAGCGCGTCGAGGCTCTGCTGCTGCATCACAATGCCCTGCTGCGCGGGCTCGGGCAGCCGGAGGTTGATGGCGCGGAAGTGATCGCGGCTCTCCTGGAGATCGCGCCCAAGATTCTGCCCTTTGCCGAGCGGGTCTGGAACGTACTGGATCAGGCCGACCGCCGGGGGCAGCGCATTCTCTTCGAAGGCGCCCAGGGTGCCATGCTGGATGTCGATCACGGGACCTATCCCTTCGTGACCTCTTCCAACACCGTCGCCGGGCAGGCCGCGGCCGGTGCCGGCATCGGGCCGAAAGCCGTGGACTACGTTCTGGGTATCACGAAGGCCTACACCACGCGGGTCGGCGCGGGACCTTTCCCCAGCGAGCTGGAGGACGAGATCGGCCAGCGCCTTGGCGAACGCGGCCATGAATTCGGCACCGTGACCGGCCGTCGCCGGCGCTGCGGCTGGTTCGACGCGGTGCTCGTGCGTCAGGCGGCCAAGACCGGCGGCATCGACGGGATCGCCCTGACCAAGCTGGACGTCCTGGACGGCCTGGAAACCCTCAAGGTCTGCGTCGGTTATCGGGTCGACGGCGAAGTGCTGGATCATCTGCCCGCGCTCTCCGCCAGTCAGTCGCGGATCGAGCCGATCTACGAGGAACTCGAAGGCTGGAGCGAGAGCACGCAGGGTGCGAAATCCTGGGCTGAGCTGCCGGCCACGGCGGTGAAGTACATCCGGCGGGTCGAGGAACTGATCGAGGTTCCCGTGGCTCTGCTGTCGACCAGTCCGGAGCGGGACGATACCATCCTCGTGCGCGATCCCTTCGAGGGTTGAAACGGACGGAGCGTTTTAGCCAGCCGTTAACTATCTTTTTGTTCTCTCCAGGTTAATTTTTCGCTGCAGCGGTGGAGCGCCGGCTGAGATGGCCGCGCGCTTCTGCTGCTGTTCGGGAAGTCATCGTGAAGTCCTGACGTCAGGCCGCCGTTGGCTGGGCCGCCGGGTGTCGGGAGAGAGGACAAAAGCAGAATGTCGTTGAGCAGGGCGGCAAAACGGGGTGGCGGACAGGGTATTGAGCTGTCCGATCGCTATGAGGTCTATCCGGACCAGCCTTTGCCCTTCCTGAATTCGCCCGGCGCCGAGGCGGTGAACGCGCACGACCACCGCAATCCCAGCCGGTCTCTCTTCGCCCTGATTTGCACCAAGGAACTGCCGCCGCGCACTGACGCCATTCGCTCGCTTTCGCATGTCGAATCAGGGAGCTTCCTGACGCCGCGTGCATCTGGCGTCATTACGCTGGCCAATGATCAAAGCCGCAGGTTTGTCGTGGTCTTCGAACAGCCACGCGGCGACCGGGCGCAGATGGATGCGGACAGCACCTTCCAGCCCCTTTCCGAAGACGACGTTATTCGCGGCGTCATTGTGCCGATGATCTCCATACTTCGGGAAATCGGCGGCCGTGTGATGGCGCATCGGGCGATTCGGGCCGACAACATCTTCATCAGCGGCGGCGCCAATCAGGAAATCGTGCTCGGGGAGTGCGTCAGCTCGCCGGCCGGCTATTTTCAGCCGCTGATCTATGAGCCCATTGACGCCTCCATGGCGAACCCCAGCGGGCGCGGTGCCGGCTACATCAGTGACGACTTCTATGCTCTGGGTGTCCTGATCGCCGTCCTGAGCAGCGGCGGCAATCCGATACCGCATATGTCGGATGATGAGATTGTGGCCTCTAAAATCGCGATCGGCTCCTATGCCACGCTCATCGGCCAGTCGCGCGTTTCGCTCAAGCTGATGGAGGCGCTGCGAGGCCTGCTCTGCGATGATCCGCAGGAGCGCTGGGGTATCACCGATCTCGAACTCTGGGCTAACGGACGCCACCTCAGTCCGAAACAGGCGACCTTGCCACCCAAAGCCGCGCGGGCCTTCGAGTTTAATGATGAGGAGTTCATCACCGCGCCGGGACTGTCCTTCTCGATGGGACGGAACTGGGCCAAGGCCCAGGAAATACTGCGCGATGACGGCCTGGAGGGCTGGGTGCGCCGCAGTCTTGCGGATGAGAAGCGGGCGTCCGCCATTCTCAAGGTCAGCCGCATGTCCCGCTTGAGCGGCGACGGCGGAGGCGGGCAGGACAAGTCACTCGCCGGCGTGCTGGTGGCGCTCGATCACACGGCCCCGATTCGCTACAAGACCGTTGCCGCGCGCATTGACGGCCTCGCGCAGGCTTTGGCCATTGACTTCGGTAAAGAGCACGTTCCGCAGATGATCAGCGAGATCGTGCGCTCGAAGATGCACAAGGCCTGGATCGAGTCCCAACCTGCGATGCGGCCCGATTTTGTCCCCTGGATCCGCCAGGCCGACATGATCGAGACCTTCACCAACCGGGCGCGCATCGGTTACGGACCTGAACGCGCGCTTTACGAATGCAATTCGGGCTGGCCTTGCCTGTCACCACTGCTGAAGAAGTGTTTTATCAACGAGATCAGTGACCTCTTGCCCGCCCTGGAGCGCCTCGCGGAAAGCGGGATCCCGGACAGTGACCCGATAGATCGCCATATCGCCGCTTTCTGTGGTGCGCGGTCCAAAAACCTCTCCGAGCGCCTGATCAACAAGCTGTCGGACCAGGCCGACAAGCTTGGCTTCCATATTGCCACTTTGCAGCTCTACGCCGAAGTGCAGCGAACCTCGGGTCCGGCTTCTTTACCGCATCTGTCCGAATGGTTCGCGAAGCTGCTTGGGCCGATCGTCGAGACCTATCATTTCCGGAGTTTTCGGGCGCAGCTTTCGAAGGGGCTTGAAAAGGCGGTGCAGAGCGGCGATCTCGGTGAACTGCTTTGGCTCATCGATAATGAGAGTCTACGGACGCAGGACGAGAACGGCTTTGCCCAGGCGCAGCACGAATATGCCGTTATCGCCGGCCAGATAGCTTGGCTGGAGGAAGGCGGGCTGACGTCGCAGGCGCGGGTTGCAGGCCTGAGCCAGCGGGCGGCGGCGGTCGTCTCTGCGGTGTTATCCAGCGTCTCGATTGCCGTTATGTCGTTGATTTACGTGATCTGACGGAGAAGGCGGATGGCTGCGGATACCGCAAAAAGCAACAAGATGACCTGGATCCTCCTCGGGATCCCGATTGCGGCCGTCTTGATGCCGAGCTGTCTGCTGCTGCTGGTTCTGATGATGCCGACCATGGTGGTTTTCATCGTCGACGGCTCGCCGGGGCGGAAGTTTGTGGTCACGGTGGGCTTGATGAATCTGGCCGGTTCCGTTCCGGCGCTTGCTGAACTCTGGTCACATGGCCAGACCTTTCAGGCGGCCTTTGATGGCATGGGAGATGTCTTTGCCTGGGCGGGGGCGCTGATGGCTTCGGGCATCGGCTGGCTGATCTACTGGATCATGCCGCCCATCGTGTCCAACTACCAGGGGATCGCCTCTAAAACCCAGGTTCTCGCTCTGCGCAAAAAACAGAAGAAGCTGGTTGAGACCTGGGGGGAAGAGGTCGCCGTCGTCGCCGCGCAGCCCTATCAGGGCGTTGGCGAGGGAGAAGGCGAAGCACAGGACGAGGTTGAAGAAACCTGATCTGACCGGCGTTCTCTCTGTTTTCCGGCCTCTCTGTTTCTCGGTCGCCCTGCTTCCGGGCTCTCTACTTTTCCGCCTGTGGTAAGGCCAGTAAGCGGCGGCGCAGAACGACCAGATTCAGCAGGATAAAGTAAAAGAAATAGAGTTCCTGCACTTCGCTGGCGCGGCTGAAGATGAGTACATCCGATCCGACCGCGGAGAGCAGTCGTTCCGACGTCTTGGAGAACTCCGCCAGAACCGCTGTGGGCAGTGTGGCGAAGGGCGGAAAGATGATGGCAAAGCGACTCTGCCGAATCTCGGGGCGCTTCAGAGCGGCGAGCGGGAGTATGATGCCGCCCAGGATGACCCCGATCTCCAGGAGGGCGCGGGGCTTCTGGTCGAACCAGGAGCTGGTGTTGTGGAGATTCGTCTCCTCCTGGTCGTTGATCTTCTCCCAGGCTTCGGGGGTTTCCCACTGCAGATAGTGCTGCCCCCAGCTTGCTTCCTCACCACCGATGTAGAGGCAGCCCAAGGCGGCAAGGCTCACCCAAAGCCACAGCCACTTTACGCGGCGGAGCTGCGGCATAAAGAGGATCCGCACAGCAAGAACCACGCCTGCCAGCGGGATCAGCGCATGGGACAGTTCCAGCAGGCCGCGCTCTTCACTTCCCAGCCAGACCGCGTAGAAATCGGGCGCGGTATGAGCAATGACGGACAGCACGACCGCAAGCACCAGAGGCAGCCAAAGCCAGGCCCAGCGCGGCAAAGAGTCCGGAGTGTCGCGCGATGATTCGTCGGAACATGAACAAAAGTTAATCATAACCGCCTGCTCTAAGCCTCGTGCCCGGCTTGGTCAAGGCTAATACTGTCCCTCGGCCTAAAGGCGCGGTCGGGAGGCGGCGGCGTGCGATTTCGGCCCCACTGCTTGGACAAGGAAAAGGCCGGTCTCTTTCGAGTCCGGCCCGGAAGTTCGGCTTTGCGCCGGTTCAGGGAGGCGTTATTTCAAATGCGTTATGAGGTTGCGAGGCGCTGCTCGATCGCGGCATTGCGAATGGCTTTCTGCAGCTTTTCGAAAGCGCGCACCTCAATCTGGCGGACCCGCTCGCGGCTGATGCCGTATTCCTGCGAGAGTTCCTCCAAAGTCGTCGGATTGTCCTTCAGGCGGCGCTCCTCGAGGATATGCCGCTCCCGCTCGTTGAGGGACTTCATAGCGGTGACCAGCAGAGCGCGGCGTTTGCCAAGCTCTTCGTCCTCCGCCAGCATGGTCTCCTGGTCCATGGTGTCGTCCACCAGCCAGTCCTGCCATTCGCCATCGCCATCGATACGCAGGGGCGCGTTCAGCGAATTGTCCGGCGCGGCCAGCCGGCGATTCATGCTGATGACGTCGGCCTCCGGCACATTGAGCTGGGTGGCGATGTGCGTCACCTGTTCGGGGTGCAGATCGCCCTCGTCGATGGCCTGCATCTGGCCCTTCAGCTTGCGCAGGTTAAAGAACAGCTTCTTCTGCGCTGCGGTGGTGCCCATCTTCACCAGCGACCAGGAATGCAGGATGTACTCCTGAATCGCCGCGCGGATCCACCACATGGCATAGGTCGCGAGACGGAAGCCGCGTTCGGGGTCGAAGCGCTTGACCGCCTGCATCATGCCGACATTGCCTTCGGAGATCAGTTCGGAGACGGGCAGGCCGTAGCCGCGGTAGCCCATAGCAATCTTCGCGACCAGGCGCAGATGGCTGGTCACCAGCTTATGCGCTGAGTCCACGTCGCCGCCCTCACGCCAGCTTTTGGCCAGCATGTATTCTTCGTCCTGCTCCAGCATGGGAAACTTGCGGATATCCTGCAGATAGGACGAGAGATTACCCTCTGAGCTTAAGACTGGAACCTTCGGCGAAGCCATACATTATCCTCCTGAATCCCAACCTCGGCTGAAGTCTTTCCGCCCTCAACCGGAGCCGGGCCAACACCGCGGTAGAGATCGAACCCCAACCGCGGCTTCTTGCGTTCTAACGATGCCAGGCAATCCCCCTGGACACGGTCTCCCGCCATACATTTCAGGCCAGAAAACCGTACATATTATGTAGGAACGCGACCTGCGATCCACAAGCGATCGCTCTTGAATTCGTGTAATACGCGATAATTTAAGATGATTCTAAAGAAAAAATCAAGTTCTTTATATCGGGGGGTAATTCGCTTTGGAAAGAGTGCGAAACACCCGTTAACGGATGTTTAAAGCCCAGAGTTTGCGCATGAAGCGCCTGTCTGTTGAAGTTTTTTAACGTATCGCGAGCATTCGGCGGCAGGCGCTGCAGTTTTGTTTCGTTCTGACGCCCATAAACCGGATCGCCGAGCAGCGGGTGCCCCTTTTCCGTCAGATGCACGCGGATCTGGTGGGTCCGGCCGGTCATGAGGCGGCATTCGATCAGGCTGACCTTGCCGTCCGCCAGGCTCTTCAGGGTTCGGTAGCGGGTCAGTGCCGGCTTGCCGCCCTGGCGCAGGACGGCCATCTTCTTCCGGTTTTTTGGGCTGCGGCCGATGTTGCCTTCGATCTCGCCCTGGCCCGGGCGGGGCGTGCCCCAGATCAGCGCCTGATAGGCCCGTTCGATATCCCGGGCGGCGAAGAGCTCCGTCAGGGCCTGGTGTACCTTCTCGGTTTTGGCGGCGACGATCAGGCCGCTGGTGTCTTTGTCTAGGCGATGCACGATCCCGGGGCGGCGGACCCCGCCGATGCCCTTGAGGGATTCGCCGCAGTGGCTGATCAGGGCGTTGACCAGCGTGCCGTCGAGGTTTCCCGGCGCCGGATGCACCACCATGCCCGCGGGTTTGTCGACCACGATCAGATGCGGGTCTTCGAACACGATGTTGAGTGGAATTTCCTGGGCTTCGGGCTCGGCCGGGGCGGCCGGCGGGACTTCGAGAAGCAGCTTCTGGTCGGGTTTGACCCGGAAGGCCGGGTTGTCTATCGTCCGGCCGTCGATGGTCAGGTGGCCGCCGGTGATCAGGCTCTGCAACCGGCTGCGGGACAGCTCCGGCAGCCGCTTGACGAGCAGACGGTCGACCCTCTCACGCTTCTCGTCGGACGCCACCTGGAGTTCGTGGCGCGCTGGCGCATCTGCCGCAGGGACTGCGTCGGTATCGGACAAGGCCTTGAAGTTTCAGTTGTTGTGTCAAATCCGCTCAGAGAGATAGCCTTCCAGCATGCAGCTTGAAAGCCAAAAACGATGAAAGCCCTCAAAGCCGCCGTGATTCTGATGGCCGTGGTCATCGTCGCCGGGTTCGGCTTTGTGGTTTACACCATCGCCGAACGCATGATCTCCGGGCAGCCGGTTCTGGCCGCGCGGCAGGCGGAGCAGGAGAGCGCCCCAGAGAAGGTCCCGGAGAAGTCCCGGGAGAAGGCTCGGGCGGCGGTCGGTTTCGGCGAGATCGATTTGCCGGTGCCGCTCGGCTGTGAACTGAGTTCGGTCCAGCTCGAAGGCGGCCGCCTCTTGATCACCCTGGACGGTCTGGACGATCAGCGCTGCAAGCAGATCATCGTTATGGATGCGGCTGACGGTCAGGTCCTGGGGCGCGTCACGCTGCGGCCTCCATCCTAACCGCCGTCTTAACCGCCATCCTGGATGACAAGAACCCCAGTTTCCCTTTTGAAAGCGATTCCCTGTCAGGAAGCCCCCTATGACCAACTTCGCATCTGACAATGTCACAGCCATGGCACCGGAGATCCTGGCGGCACTGGCCGCCGCCAATGAGGGAGCGGCGATGCCCTACGGCCAGGATCCGCTCACCGAACGGCTGCGGGCGCGTTTCGATGAACTCTTCGAGACCGAAACCACGGTCTTTCCGGTTGCGACGGGAACCGCGGCTAATGTCCTGGGCCTCTCCCTGCTGACACCGCCTTACGGCGCGGTCTACTGCCATCGCGCCGCCCATATCGCGGTGGACGAGTGCGGCGCACCCGAGTTCTATACGGGGGGCGCGAAGCTGGTGCCGCTGGAGGGTACGGACGGAAAGCTGACGGCCGACGCGCTGGAAGCCGCCATCGGCGGCGCCGGCGTGGTGCATCATGTTCAGCCGGCGGCTATCAGCCTGACCCAGGTGACCGAGGTCGGCACGCTCTATCAGCCGGACGAGGTGGCGGCGATTTCGGAAGTCGCCCGCAGGCATGGTCTGGGCCTGCACATGGACGGCGCCCGCTTTGCCAACGCCATCGCGGCCCTGGGCTGCAGCCCGGCCGAGATGACCTGGAAGGCCGGGGTCGAGGTGCTGGCCTTCGGCGCCACCAAGAATGGCGCCATGGCCGCCGAGGCGGTGGTGATCTTCAAACCCGGCCTCGCAGAAGAGTTCGGCTATCGCCGCAAGCGCGGCGGACACCTCTTCTCCAAGGGCCGCTTTCTCTCGGCGCAGCTCGAGGGCTATCTGGCCGATGACCTGTGGCTGCGCAATGCCGCGCACGGCAATAGGCTTGCCGCCAGGCTGGGGGAGGGACTGGAGGCCCTGCCCGGTGTGACCCTGCATCATCCGGTCGAAGCCAACATGCTGTTCCTGAGCTTGCCTCAGTCCGTGGTCGAAGGCCTGAAGGCCGCCGGCTTCATGTTTTACGACTGGAGCGGCGCCGCGACGGGCCCCGGCCGACGCGAGATCCGGCTGGTGACGGCTTTTGACAGCAAGGCTGAGGACATCGAGGCTTTCCTCGCAACCGCCGGAGAGCTGGCCCGCGCAGCGGCCGCCTGAGGCGAAATCTCACGGTTTTTCCTGCGAGGAGCCAGTTCCGGCGAAACAAATGCTTGCCCCGGCGCGCCGCTTTCGCTATGTCATGCCGACTGTCCGCTGGGTCCCCATCGTCTAGTGGCCTAGGACGCCGCCCTCTCACGGCGGAAACAGGGGTTCGACTCCCCTTGGGGATGCCAATCTTTTCAAATATTTACTGCATCTTTCGTTACGTAAGGACTGACTTTACGTAACGTTACCTGCTATCGCTGCGGCCTGGGGCACTGACCTCTCACGCTGTCAACTCAGGTGCGACGCAGCTTTTCCCTTTCCTCCCTAGCCCCTTAAGCACGTTGTCGTTACCCTCTTGTGCAATCCAAAGACCCGGTCGGTGAAAAGCGAATGCGGCCTTGGGTCATGCGTCATGACGGACGCATGGCCATGATCGAACGCCACCTGACGGCTTAAATACGTCTGCGGAAGGGATTTTGCAGACTGCGAAAAAGTCTGCGACAGAGTTAACTCAACGCGAAGAGTGCAAGGAACAAAGGTGCCGGAATCCGATAAGACGCAACGACTTGAAACGAGTGAAGGTCTCAGTTTTGAAAAGCTCTATGCCGGGCGCAACGTGCTTGTTACCGGACATACAGGCTTTACCGGTGGATGGCTCTCGCTTTGGCTCCAAGCAATCGGCGCGAACGTCAGTGGCCTTGCATTGGATCCTGTTACCGAGCCGAACCTGTTTGATGCGGCAGCTATTGGCGCAGTTGTTTCATCCAGGATTGGAGACATCCGCGACTACGCGACAGTGAAAAGGGTGTTTGAGACACAGGATCCCGAAATCGTATTCCACCTTGCTGCCCAACCGCTCGTGTCGCGGTCATTTGATGATCCCTTGGAAACTTTTGCCAGCAACGTCATGGGGACGGCCCATGTCCTGGAGGCGGCTTGTCATTGCGAGTCCGTGAAGGCTGTGGTTTGCGTCACGACAGACAAGGTCTATGCCGATCAGAATTGGCATAGGGGTTACAGGGAGGTCGATCGGCTCGGCGGAAAAGACCCCTACAGTGCTTCCAAAGCTGCCGCAGAACTTGTGGCGGCTTCTTATCAGCGCTCGTTGGCCGAGCGCGCGAATGGTGTGGCAATTGCCACCGCGCGCGGTGGCAACATTCTTGGTGGCGGGGACTGGTCGCAAAACAGAATTGTGCCTGATTTTGTGCGTGCGCAGCTCGCTGATCAGCCGTTGGTTCTTAGAAATCCCGACGCTACGCGTCCCTGGCAGCATGTGCTGGCCCTTGTGCATGGATATCTGACACTGGCGGACAGACTGGTTGCGGAGGGCTCAAAAGCAGCGACAGCATGGAACTTCGGTCCTGTTATCGCAGATGCGATGACTGTCCGGGCGCTTGTCGAGGAAATGGGGCGGGCATGGGAGAACCCGAAGCTCGACTTTATGAAGGGAAGTTTCCCGGAAACCAACTTTCTGCATGTTGACAGTTCTAAAGCACGGGCGGAACTGGGATGGTGCCCGCCCATTACTTTTCAAGACACTGTGGCGCTTACATCGGAATGGTACCGGGCGTTCCACCAGGAGAAGGTGAGCGCCCGCGATCTCGTGCTCCAACAAATCGGATACTATCGTAACCGGCTTGCATCAGGTCTTGAGGTAAAGGGGTGAAAGCCGATTGTCCAACCAGGGCCGTCGTAACAGGGGCGACAGGGTTTATCGGCCGCCATCTTGTTAGGCACCTGATTTCAACACAGATCGAAAAAGATCCTGAGTTCCAGGTGGTCGCGTTGCTGCGTGAAAGTTCGGCGGCACCACGTGAGTGGCAGGCATGGCGGGATAACATCCGGATTGTCCGCATGGCCGATTGGAACAAGCAGAGTATTCTGTCGGGAATCGGTGACGGCCCCTCGACGACGGTCTATCACCTTGCGGCTTATGGCGTGCGTCCGGGTGATAGAGATCAAGATGAACTTGTCGCGGTTAATACCGTTCTGCCCGGAACATTGGTAAGAGTCGCAGCGGAACTCGCGGCAGGTCTGGTGATGGTGGGTTCCGTCGCGGAATATGCCGCGCCGGAATCTGGGGCTCCGTTAACTGAAGAAAGCCCGCTGGAAACGACCAGGCTATATGGAGCGAGCAAGGCCGCAGGCGGTTTGCTCGCGATGGCGCTGGCAGAAACACTTAATGTAAGACTACGCTATCTCCGGCTTTTCAATGTCTATGGCCCCGGGGAAGCATCGCATCGTTTGCTGCCTTCTCTCTTGTCTAAGCTCTTGAGAGGCGAGCGCGTGGCTCTCTCCAGAGGCGATCAGGTGCGTGACTTCGTCTACGTCGCGGATGTTGTCTCCGCACTTACGGCCGCAGGCTCTCAGGTTGCCGGCAAGGATGGCTTAACGGCACAAATCTGGAATGTGGCCACAGGGTTGGGAACTTCCGTTGCAGGCTTTGCGCGTGAGGTTGCGCGCGCGACCGGCGCGCCTGACGAGCTTCTCGCGTTCGGAGAGCTGCCGCTAAGACCGGATGACGTCGCATGGCAAGTGGGGTCATGTGACAAAATTTGCCTTGAGTCGGGCTGGCGTGCGCAATACACCCTAGCCGATGGTGTTTCGGAAGCAATTGCGCATCTGGATGGAGCGGCCATTGGTGACGGTGATGCCAAGAGATAAAGCGCCAGGGGGGCAAATCTCAAGCAGTTGAGCCGGCTTAGCTGGGCCAATCTGGCTGGGTCGGCCTGGCTGGAAGAAATGGGCAGGCGACAGTCAGTCGAAAACGAATGACTGTCGACAGATGTGTTGCTGCGGATGTGAGCGTCCCCTTGCCGTCCGGCCAACTGTGTCACAGGGAGCTCCGGTCCGAAAAAGCACTGCTAACACTGAGGGGTTTAGCGCCTTGGTAAAGTCCGAAGTTCTCGCGGAGACAGGACAGAGTGTGGCGAACTTTGGAGACGAGGCGCTGTTGAACAAGGAGCCTTTCTTTGTCGAATGAGCGAACAGGAAGCCACGACACATCGGCCGGTAGTTCGTCGGCCGATGCTCAAGTGCCTCTCGGCGAAGACACCCGGAAACTCGTCACCATTTCGATTCCCGTTCTCAATGAAGAAGACAACCTCGAGCGGTTGATGGAGCGGCTACGGAACTTCACGAAGTCAGAGCCGAACTACCGCTTTGAGTTTTTGTTCACGGACAACGCAAGCACTGACCGCACTTTCGAGAAACTGGCCGAAATGGCGAATGACGATCCTCGTATAAGGGTTTTGAGATTCTCGCGAAATTTTGGTTTCCAGCAGTCGATTCTCACGAACTACCTTCATGCCAGGGGAGATGCGGCGGTCCAGATCGACGCCGATCTTCAAGATCCGCCGGAACTGATCAGCGATTTTTTGCGCGCTTGGGAGGGTGGATACAAAGTTGTCTATGGCGTGCGGCGCAAAAGGCGAGAGCTTTTTCTCATGAATTGGCTGCGCAAACTCTATTACACGCTCATAACATGGCTCAGTGAGACCGATCTGCCCAGGGATGCGGGGGATTTTCGGTTAGTCGATCGTTTGATTCTGGAAGAGTTGCGCAACGTTACCGAACAAACGCCCTATCTGAGGGGCCAGATCGCTCAAATGGGCTATGCTCAGAAAGGCATCGTTTACGACCGTGACGAGCGAAAGGCTGGCCGGTCGAAATTTCGCCTGCTGAGTCTGATCGAGTTGGGCTTAGACGGCATCACCAGTCAGTCGACACGGCCGCTGCGACTCGTAACAATTTTTGGTGTGATGATCAGCGTGATTACCTTTGTAGCCACCATTGTCTATCTTTACATTTACTTGACGAGTCCTGTTGACTTACCGGCGGGCTTTACGACACTGGTCTTGATCTCCCTCGTATCCCTTGGGCTTAACGCGTTTTTCGTCGGGCTTCTTGGTGAGTATGTTGGACGGATCTTTAACAACACGCGCGGCCTGCCAATCGCGATCATCGAGAGCCGAATAGAGTCGGAAGACATGAAGCCATCGCGGAAGGCAGAGGCCGCATCAGTTGGCCAGAATAGCGAAACACAAAAGGCGGCTCTCCTGTCACATGTATCAGCCAGTTAATCATCGCTATAAGCCCGCGGGGCTCCCCTGAATGAAAGTTGTTCTTTTAGCCGGTGGTTTCGGAACACGTCTTTCCGAAGAAACTGAAACGAAACCGAAGCCTCTTGTCGAGGTTGGCGGCAAGCCCATCCTGTGGCACATCATGAAAATCTACAGCGCTGCCGGATTTAATGAATTCGTGATCTGCTGTGGCTATAAGGCGGCTCAGATCAAAAATTACTTCGTAAATTACTTTATGGAAAACTATGATATTTGTGTGGATTTAGCGGACAACAGTGTCGACTTTATTGGAAAGCCGACCGAGGACTGGAAAGTTACGCTTGTAGACACGGGATTCGACACCATGACGGGAGGGCGGATAAAACGTATCCGCGACCACGTCGGTCAAGAAACCTTCTGCCTTACCTATGGCGATGGCGTCGCCCGAATCGATCCTGCGAAGATCGTTGATTTCCATCGCGCCCACGGTAAGAAGGCGACGGTGATGGCCACGCCATCACCTGGCCGCTTTGGTATCCTCGAGCTCAATGAGCAGAAGGTGGTGGAGAATTTTCGGGAAAAGCCTCACCAGGAAATGGGCTGGATCAACGGTGGCTTTTTCGTCTTAGAGCCTTCGGCGATCGACTACATCGACGATGATGATACGGTTTGGGAGCGTGAACCGCTAGAAAGACTGGCGTCAGAAGGACAGTTGGTTGCCTATGAGCATACCGACTTCTGGAAACCAATGGACACACTCCGGGACAAGCGCGAGCTTGAGACATTGTGGGCTTCCGGAAACGCGCCATGGAAGGTGTGGTAGATCATGGATCCGCAACAGAAAGCCGTGGCCGACGAGTTTGACAGCTACGAAAGCAATTATTCGGATACGGTAGACCAGGCTTTGGCGTTTTCCGGTCTTAAGGCGGATTTCTTCACCCGTGTAAAGTCAGACTATCTCACGGACTTGCTGTCTGATCATTTTGATAACCCCAAAGCAATCCGGGTGCTGGATGTTGGCTGCGGTGTCGGAAGTTATCACGGGCGGCTCGTCGGCGAAGTCGGCGAATTGCACGGTGTTGACGTATCTCCCATGTGTGTGAAGAAGGCGGCGCAGCAGCATTCAGGCGTTAAATACAAGACCTACAATGGCGACAGCCTTCCTTACGACGATGCGAGCTTCGACGCGGTGTTTACTATTTGCGTTATGCATCACGTTCCGGTTCCCGGGTGGGATGCGTTCGTTCAGAATATGCACCGCGTTTTAAGGCCGGGGGGCTTGGCTGTGGTGTTCGAGCACAATCCCAACAATCCTCTGACGATGCGGGTCGTCAACAACTGTCCGTTCGACGCGGATGCGGTCCTGCTCAAAGCCGGCAAGACGTCGCAGTTGTTCGAGGGGGCGGGCTTCGAGAAGGTGGGCAGCCGTTACATCATCTCAATACCGCCCGCCAATGCTCTTCTGCGGTCTATTGATGGACTGTTTTCTTGGATGCGCCTTGGTGCACAGTACTACGTTACGGCCCAGAAGCCAGCTTCTGCGCGGCCGTCAGTGTCGCAGAGTCCAGCTTGTTCAACCGTCTGACTCAGCTTATCCCGTTCTTTGAGGACAAATTTTGGCGCTTCGTGCGTTTTGGCATCGTCGGTGGTCTCGCGACTCTGACCTATGCAGTGGTTTCTTATTTCCTGATCACGGACATCCAGTTGGGGGCCGCCATTTCCAGCAGCCTCGCCTATTTGGTTTCAGTTCCGATTTCATTTTTCGGGCAAAAATACTTCACATTCAACTCACAGGGGCGGGTGGTTGTTGAAGTGCCAAAATTTATAGTGGTTCAAGTAATTAACATCATATTGTGCGGTGTGATCATGTCTGTCGCGACAGAGGTTCTGCATTTTCCGGCGATTGTTGGGATAGCCTTTGTGGTTTTACTGATCCCGCTGGCCAGTTATCTCATGTTTGCAGGCCTGGTTTTCAACTCCGACAAAACGCAAAAGGGCTGACGTCTGCATGCCCGTTTTACCTGCTCGTAAAATAATGATGATCCTCTTCAGGCATTTTACCGTGCTCGATTCACAAGGCATGAAAGGCTTTTCTGCGAGTTTGCGGCTCAGGTTAGGCTTGCTGCGCGAACATCGCGAAGTCTTGGCGTTGATCTTGATTCCGCTCGTGATGCTGACAGTGAATTCAGAGTGGCTTTTCACGCAGATTGGCTGGATTGATCCCTGGTATAATGTCGGCTACTTCCTAAACTACGATACGCCAAAGTACCTTGATTGGTCTTATAAATCCGGGCGATTGCCGTGGATTATTCCAGGGTATTTGGTCTACAGCACCTTTACGCCGCTGGTTGCAAACTACCTGCTGCACCTTCTCCCGCTTATTGGGAGCGGGTTGTTGTTGTTTTATAGTATTTTGCCGATACTCAACAGAAACATCGCATTTATTTTATCGATTTTCCTTATTTGTTATATCCATTTTCATGGATCAGGGGGGTGGGATTACCAAACGACCCCTGGGGGATTCTATTACTTGTTGGCTTTTTATCTCGCGGTTCAGGCGGGTTTGAGGGAACGGCAGGAAAAGTTACTTCTGTTGGGCTGTGGATTAGCCTTCGGTGCGACGATCCACGCGAATGTTGTTTTGATCAATCTCGCGCCTCTGATCGCTTTTCAGTTTGTGGCGGCGTTGCATGTCAGGGGCGTAAGAGCGTTTCAGATAAAGAAGATTGTTCTTGATTGTGTGCTGATCGCTGTGGGTGTTCTTGCCATCACAATCCTGCTTGGCGTGATGAACGCCATCGCCGGTCGAGACTTCTTCTTCTTCAAAAAACTTTTGTCTCTTGTCTTTACCTTTGTTTCCGATCCTGTGGAGCACCAGACTCAGTGGTGGCTGCCCTGGTCGGATCTCTGGTTTTTGAAGCATTGGGCCGTCAACTATTTGATGGTGCCATTTGGGGTGTTTGTTGTCTCATCCGTCAGTTTGGTCCGCGGCTTGATTCTACTCAGGCGCTCGCCGGCAATCTGTTCAGAAGAGCTGCAGTCGCTGGTTTTGATTACACAGTATCTCTTTGTCGTGCTGCTTTGGGTCCTGTGGCAAAGCAACGGCCAGACAGCCCTTCAACCTTCCTACTATACGCATCCCATGATCGTTCCGATGGTTCTGGCCCTTGCCGGGTCCATAAGGCTTTGGTCAAGTGAAGGGGGGCTCGGTAACCGCTACACCCCCCGTACCGTTACCGTGATGAGTGTGATTGCTATTGCCCCCTTGAGCCTGGGTGTGTTGAGACTGGTTGAACCAATTGTTCTTTCGCCAGGCTTTTGGCTGGCACTCTTTGTGGTCGTCGTGGCCGTGTTCGTGGTTGTGGCCGGCCGGGAGAAGAGCGCCCTTGGTGCCGCTCTCGTATTCGGTCTTTTGAATGCGACTGTTGCGTCACACAGCAGGGGGACGCCTGACTACGCCGTTTTCGGTAAATGCCCCTCGCACAAATCCAGTTTCCTTGGTCTTGTCGAAGGCAACAGGCTCATGGCCAAACACAATCCCGACATGCGCGAGATGTATGTTTGGTGGGATGACGATGAGGTCCTGAAATCGGGCGGGTGCGAGCTCTCGATAAGCAAATTCAGCCATTCGCTCAGAGCGTTAGGAAGCAGATACCTGACGTCTCCCTGGGACGGAATGCCGTCTGCTGAAAACATACCGGCGGAGTCCTTTTCGAACTTAAGGCCGGACCCCTACATCGCCGTTGTGACCGCGAACCCTGAAACACTGGATCGGCTCAGCAACAGGCTTGTGCAGGAAGGTCGGACATTCGACAAAGTCGGTATGATCCAGCTTGGAGAACATCCGGAACCCTTCTATCTGCATATTCTGGCACAAAGGGCCGCTACGGCAGAAACGACAAGTCGCTAATTGAGAATGACACCATGGATGACCGAGCGGTTGCACTATACGGAACTGCCTCTGACCTGGCGTGATGCTCTGCTCTATCTCGATTGGCGACTTTCCGGGGAGTGGCAAGCCGGCCTTCGACAAGGTTACGCTCTAGGTTGCCGACCAGACTGCGCTGCTGGTCAATGGGGCGCGCAGCTCGGGTGAAGCGCGGCCATTTGGCGAATCTTAGTTGCCGAATTTAGGCGACGTTGCGCTCGGGCCGAGGCCCTCCAACGCTTAAAGAGCAGGCCTCGCGGTGAATCGCTGCGCCGCCCCATCTGCGTTTTTGACAAGGCCTGGAGGCTTCAGCCGTCTTTTCCGCTGATATCCATTGGGAGGAAACTGTGAGGCGTTCCGCAGAGTCCGTCTGACCTTGCAACCCTTAATTTGTGCGCTGCAGCGATCTTTCATTGCTTTCCAGTGTGTCGCAAACCTGCTGATTCGCGGCGTCAGTCCAAGCCCGGACAATATCGCTTCATCTTGCAACTACAGAAAGAAATTTACAAAAAATACAGATAATCATGTTATTTTTTGACAAATAACATATTGAAGATAAAGCAATATTTGATTTTTTGACCAAAATTTGTTTTTCTAGTGGTTAACGAGGCTTAAGACCTCGATAACCTACGGAGGAAGCAATATGACGCCAGCACCGAACTTCCAGGCTCAGCAGGACGGGATCTATCCCGTTCCCGAATCCATCGCAGCGCAGACCCATGCGGATGCGGCGACCTATCAGGCCCTCTATGCCCAGTCGGTCTCCGACCCGGAAGCTTTCTGGCGTGAGCAGGGGCGCCGGCTCGACTGGATCAAGCCCTACAGCACCGTAAAGAACACCAACTTCCAGATCCCCGATGTCTCGATCAAGTGGTTCGAGGACGGCACGCTCAACGTCGCCGCCAACTGCATCGATCGTCATCTCGCGACGCGCGGTGATCAGACCGCGATCATCTGGGAAGCGGACGACCCCGCAACGCCGGCGCAGCACATCAGCTATCGTGAACTCCACGATCAGGTCTGCCGCCTCGCCAATGTCTTCAAGGCGCAGGGCGTGGGTAAAGGCGACCGCGTTGTCATCTATCTGCCCATGATCCCGCAAGCGGCTTATGCCATGCTGGCCTGCGCGCGGATCGGTGCCATTCACTCCATCGTCTTCGCGGGTTTCTCGCCGGACGCCCTGGCGAACCGCGTCAACGACAGCGAAGCCAAGCTGATCATCACGGCCGACGAAGCGCCACGTGGCGGGCGCAAGACGCCGCTGAAGTCCAACGCCGACGCCGCACTGCTGCACTGCTCCGACAGTGTGAAGTGCCTGGTGGTGAAGCATACCGGCGGTCAGACCACCTGGGTCGAGGGCCGCGACGTTGACGTGCTTGCTGAGATGGCGGACGCCAGCGCGGACTGCGCGCCGGAGGAGATGGGCGCTGAGGATCCGCTCTTCATTCTCTACACCTCCGGTTCCACCGGTAAGCCCAAGGGCGTGGTGCATTCGACCGGCGGCTATCTCGTCTACGCCGCCATGACGCATCAATACACCTTCGATTATCACGATGGCGATGTCTTCTGGTGCACCGCGGACGTGGGCTGGGTCACCGGGCACAGCTACATCGTCTACGGACCGCTGGCCAACGGTGCCATCACCCTGATGTTTGAAGGCGTCCCGACCTATCCCGACGCCAGCCGTTTCTGGCAGGTCTGCGAGAAGCACAAGGTCAATCAGTTCTACACCGCGCCGACGGCGATCCGCGCTTTGATGGGGCAGGGCGACAACTACGTCGAGTCCTGCGACCTCTCTTCGCTGCGGGTGCTGGGCACGGTCGGCGAGCCGATCAATCCGGAGGCCTGGAACTGGTACAACTCCGTGGTCGGCCAGGGCCGCTGTCCGATCGTCGACACCTGGTGGCAGACCGAAACCGGCGGCCATATGATCACGCCGCTGCCCGGCGCGACCCCGACCAAACCCGGCTCTGCGACCACGCCCTTCTTCGGCGTGCAGCCGGTGGTCCTGGAGCCGCAGTCCGGCGCCGAAATCGCCGAGACCAAGGCCGAGGGCGTCCTGGCTATCAAGGATAGCTGGCCGGGCCAGATGCGCACCGTCTGGGGCGATCACGAGCGCTTCATGTCGACCTACTTCTCCAACTACGCCGGCTACTACTTCGCCGGCGACGGCTGCCGGCGGGACGAAGACGGCTACTACTGGATCACCGGGCGGGTCGATGACGTCATCAACGTCTCCGGCCACCGCCTGGGAACCGCCGAGGTGGAAAGCGCGCTGGTTGCGCATCCCAAGGTCGCCGAGGCGGCGGTGGTCGGCTATCCGCACGACATCAAGGGGCAGGGCATCTACTGCTTCGTCACCCTGATGGCCTCGGAAGAGCCCACGGAGGATCTGCGCAAGGAACTGCGCGCCTGGGTCCGGACCGAAATCGGACCCATCGCCAGCCCGGATCTCATCCAGTGGGCCCCCGGCCTGCCGAAGACCCGCTCCGGCAAGATCATGCGCCGTATCCTGCGCAAGATCGCCGAGAACGACTACGGCGCACTGGGCGATATCTCGACGCTGGCCGAGCCGCAGGTCGTCGAAAATCTGATCGAAACGCGGATGAACCGCGACTGATCCCAGGCTGTTGATGCCTGGGCTGTCTACTGGTCGTTCGCGGGGGCGGATGACCACTGGCTTCGGCATCGTAACCGACAGCTTGATTTAGGCGCGGCGCATCGCGGAGCGGTCACCTCCCGCGGTCGCCAGGATGGCAGAGCCGCGCAGCGCATCTACCGAAAAAAAGACCGCGAATAAAAAGGAGTGAGACAATGTCGGAAAAACCATCGGCCAATGAATACTGGTCGACAAACATCCGGATCGTGGCGGTCTGCCTCGTGATCTGGGCACTGGTATCCTTCGGTTTTGGCATCATCCTGCGTCCGCTGCTCTCCGGCATCTCCGTCGGCGGCACGGATCTGGGGTTCTGGTTCGCGCAGCAGGGTTCGATCCTGGTGTTCCTGGCGCTGATCTTTTTCTACGCCTTCCGCATGAACCGGCTGGACCGTGAACACGGCGTCGACGAAGAATAGGGGACGACGATCATGGAACAATATACCCTCAATCTGCTGATCGTCGGCGCGACCTTCGCGCTCTACATCGGCATTGCCATCTGGGCCCGGGCGGGCAGCACCAGCGAATTCTACGCGGCCAGCCGCGGGGTGCACCCGGTCACCAACGGCATGGCGACGGCCGCGGACTGGATGTCGGCGGCATCTTTCATCTCGATGGCCGGGCTGATCGCCTTTACCGGCTATGACAACTCTTCCTTCCTCATGGGTTGGACCGGCGGCTATGTGCTGCTGGCCTTGCTGCTTGCGCCCTATCTGCGCAAGTTCGGCAAGTTCACGGTGCCTGAGTTTATCGGGGACCGCTTCTACAGCCCGACCGCGCGCCTGGTTGCGGTTGCCTGCCTGATCATTGCCTCGGTCACCTACGTGATCGGACAGATGACCGGTGTCGGCGTCGCCTTCTCGCGCTTCCTTGAGATCGAGGTCACCTACGGTCTGCTCATCGGTGCGGCGATCGTGTTCTTCTATGCGGTCCTGGGCGGTATGAAGGGCATCACCTATACCCAGGTGGCGCAGTACTGCGTGCTGATCCTGGCCTATACGGTGCCGGCCATCTTCATCTCGCTGCAGCTAACCGGCGTGGCTCTGCCACCGCTGGGTCTCTTCGCGGATCATGCCGCATCGGGCGTGCCGCTGCTTGAGAAGCTGGATCAGGTGATCGCCGACCTCGGCTTCAACAGCTACACGGGCCACCACACCAACACCTTCAACATGGTGCTCTTCACCCTGTCGCTGATGATTGGCACGGCGGGTCTGCCGCACGTCATCATCCGCTTCTTCACCGTGCCGAAGGTGGCCGATGCTCGCTGGTCCGCCGGCTGGGCGCTGGTCTTCATCGCGCTGCTGTACCTTACCGCCCCGGCGGTTGGCGCCATGGCGCGGCTGAACCTGGTGGACACCATCTATCCGAACGGCCCGACCCAGGATTCGCTGGTCTACGCAGAGCGTCCTGACTGGATGAAGAACTGGGAGGTCACCGGCCTGCTGAAGTTCGAGGACAAGAACGGTGATGGCAAGATCCAGTTCTACAACGACAAGTCGGAGAGCTTCGCTTCCACCGCCGAAGCCAACGGCTGGAAGGGTTCGGAACTGAGCGTGAACCGCGACATCCTCGTGCTTGCCAATCCGGAAATCGCACAGCTTCCGGGCTGGGTGATCGCCCTGGTGGCGGCCGGCGGTCTCGCCGCGGCGCTCTCGACGGCGGCGGGTCTGCTGCTGGCGATCTCCTCGGCGGTCAGTCACGACCTGATCAAGGGCGCGATCAATCCGAACATCTCGGAAAAGGGTGAGCTGCTGGCGGCCCGGATCGCCATGGCGGTCGCGATTGCGGTGGCCACCTGGCTAGGGCTCAATCCACCAGGATTTGCGGCCCAGACAGTTGCTCTTGCCTTCGGATTGGCCGCGGCTTCGATCTTCCCTGCGCTGATGATGGGGATCTTCTCGAAGCGGGTGAACAACGTCGGTTCCGTGGCGGGTATGCTGTCCGGTCTGATCTTCACCCTGGTCTACATCTTCTCCTACAAGGGTTGGCTGTTCATTCCGGGCACCAACTTCCTGCCCGACACGCCGGACAACTGGATCCTCGGGATCTCGCCGCTGTCCATCGGTGCGGTCGGCGCGGCCATCAACTTCGCGGTCGCCATCACGGTGTCGCGGATGACTGAAGAGCCGCCTCAGGAGATCCAGGACCTGGTCGAAAGCATCCGGATCCCCCGTGGAGCCGGTGCGGCCAGCACGCACTAAACAAGGTGCAGCCGGCGGGCGCGATAGAGCCATACCCTTGCCCGCCGTACTTGGATGCAGCCCTCCTCCCACCGAGGGCTGCATCCCCCTCCCTCTCAGGGAACCATCAATTTCTCGTCTCTCGAAGGCGGAGCCAGCTATGCAGAGTCAAATCGCAGACATCGACGCGTTTCTCGCCAAGCTGCATCCCTACGACTCTATGCCTGACGAGGCGCGCCGCGAAGTCGCGGACCGCCTGCATCCTCTGGAGGCCTCCAAGGGCCAGAAAATCTACAGTGCCGGTCAGCAGCTCGATGGCCTCTATCTGATCGTATCGGGCGAGATCGAGGTGCGCGAACCGAACGGCGCGCTGGTTTCGATACTCGGCCCGCGAAACTCCTTCGGCGAACGCGGTCTGATGCGCGACGGCCTGGCCGCCACCACCGCGCAGGCGGTGTCGGATGCGCTGCTCTACTGCCTGCCGAGCGAAGTCTTTCACGAATTGATCCGCGACAGCGCCGATTTCGCGCGCTTTTTCAATCGTTCGCGCGCGGCCCATGCTTCGGCCGATATGATTTATGCGCTGCCGGTCGCCGATCTCATGACTCGCGATCCGATCACCTGCACGCCGGAAACCGAAGTGGTCGCCGCGGCCCGCCTCATGCGCGACCGGAAGATTTCCTCGCTGGTGGTGGTGGAGGGCGAATGCCCGCTCGGCATCGTCACGACCCGCGATCTGACCGACAAGGCACTGGCCGAAGGCCTGGCGGGCAGCACGCCCGTCGCCGAAATCATGACCGCGGATCCTGTCGCGCTCGCTCCCGATGCGCTCGGCGCGGACGTGCTGCATCAGATGCTGGAACGGCATATCGGTCATCTGCCGGTGGTCGAGGGAGAACGGCTGATCGGGATCGTGACCCAGACGGATCTCACCCGGCAACGGGCAGTCTCCTCCGGCGGACTGCAGCGCGAAATCGCCGCCGCTGTGGACCAGACTGAGCTTGCAAAGATCGTGGCGCGAATCCCGGACCTGCTGGTCCATCTGGTCTCATCGGGCAGCCGCCATGATATCGTCACGCGCCTGATCACCGATGTCGCGGACGCGGCAACGCACCGCCTGCTAGCCTTGGCCGAGGAAGAGCTTGGCGCGCCGCCGGTGCCTTATCTCTGGCTTGCCTGCGGCAGCCAGGGCCGTCGCGAGCAGACCGGCGTCTCGGACCAGGACAATTGTTTGATCCTGGACGAAGCCGCGCGGCCGGAAGACATGGACTATTTTGAGGCGCTCGCGAAGTTTGTCTCCGACGGCCTGGACGCCTGCGGCTACTACTATTGCCCGGGCGAGATGATGGCGAGCAACCCGCGCTGGTGTCAGCCTCTGCCGGTCTGGCGTGACTACTTCTCCGGCTGGATTCGCAAGCCGGACCCCATGGCGCAGATGCTGGCCTCGGTCATGTTCGACCTGCGTCCGATCGGCGGCGACACCAGCCTCTACGGGCAATTGCTCGCAGACACCCTGGAGCAGGCCTCGGGCAACAGCATCTTCGTCGCCCATATGATCGCCAATTCCGTCAAGCACGTTCCGCCGCTCAGCCTCTTCCGCAGCTTCGCCACTATCCGCTCGGGCGAACACAAGGACACGGTGGACCTCAAGCTCAACGGCGTGGTGCCGGTGGTGGATCTGGCGCGGATCTACGCCCTTCAGGCCAGGCTTCAGCCGGTCAATACCCGGGCCCGGCTGGTGGCGGCGGCGGAGACCTCCGTACTCAGCCCTTCCGGCGCGCGCGACCTGCTCGATGCCTATGACCTGATCGCGACGACCCGTCTGCGCCATCAGGTCGGCTGTATCGAGGCCGAGGGCAAGGCCGACAACTTCATGAGCCCGCAAAGGCTCTCCGATCTGGAGCGCAGCCACCTGCGCGACGCCTTCGTGGTGGTGAAGACCATGCAATCCGCGCTGTCCCATGGTAAGGCAATGATCCTATGAAGGATGACTCACCATGTTGATTGAACTGATTGCCACCTTTGCCCTGGGTTTCGCGGCGGCGGGTGTCGTCATGACCCTGCGTCGCTTTGCGCCGGTGAAGCTGCCGCGTTGGTCGACGCCAGCGGCCGCCGGCCTGGCCATGATCGGCTTTACGCTCTGGAGCGAATACACCTGGTTTTCCCGGACTGAGGCCGCTCTGCCCGAGAGCTTCGAGATCGTGACCCGGCACGAGCACAGCTCCATGTTTCGGCCCTGGACGCAGCTTGCGCCCTATATTGACCGCTTCTCGGCGATCGACACCCAGGCCCTGCGCCGCAACGATCAGGTGCCGGGGCAGATTATGACCGAAGTCCTGATGGTCGCGCGTCACGGCGGCAATGCCAAACTGCCGGTGCTGATCGACTGTCCCGGCGCGCGCCGGGCCGATCTCAGCGACGGCATGAAGTTCGATGCAACGGGGAGCCTGGTCGATGCGGACTGGCATCGGCTGACATCCGACGACCCTTTGCTGAAGAAGGTCTGTTCGGCGGATTAGAGCCGGTTCCGGTCACCCCTGCGGTGAAAGAAGCGGAACGGGCGGAAAGGAGGGAGGCGTCAGATGCCAAAGTCCATTCTACTGGTCGAGGACGAAGACAGTATCGCGCTCGCGCTGGAATTCATGATGGCCGAGGAGGGTTATCAGGTCCGGCGGGTGGCGAGCGGCACCGATGCGCTGTCGGTCCTGCAGGGCGAAACGCCCGATCTGGTGCTTCTTGATGTCACGCTGCCGGGTTGCTCGGGCTTTGAGGTCTGCCAGTCGATCCGTCTCGACGAGCGCCTGAAGTCGGTCCGGATTCTGATGATGACCGCGAAGAGCAGCGGCATGGTCCGGCGCAAGGGTCTGGCGCTCGGTGCCGACGACTTCATCGCGAAGCCCTTCGTGATCCAGGACCTGAAGGCGCGCGTGCGCGCGCTGCTGGAAGAAGCAGCGGCATAACATGTCTGGGGCTCTCGGCACGAAGCTCAGTCTGAGGCTGCGCATCTTTCTCTTCTTCTGCCTCATTGCGCTCGGCGGCGTCGCGATCTTTCTGGCGGCCATGGTCTTTGGCTATTGGCGCCTCAAGGATCCGGCGACGCTGGATGCCTTCGTCGCGGCCTCCGCCATCGCCGCCTTCGGCCTGCTGGCGTTGGTCGTCTGGATCTGGTTGCTGTTCGACGAGAATGTCGCCAAACCTTTGTCGAACCTGGCCAGCGAGATACGGGCCCGGGTCCATGCCGAGGTCGAGCGTGAAATCGATCACGACGTCGCGCAGTATCTGGGCGACATCGCCCCGGCAGCCTCGGAGATCGCCCGTGACCTGACCGAGACCAGAACGGCGCTGGAGGCGGCCGTTCAACGCGAGACCGAACTGATCACCCGCGAGAAGTCCTGGCTGGCGGCGGTTCTGCGCGACTTTCCGGCCGGGGTCCTGCTCTGCAATGAAGATCACAGGATCCTGCTCTATAACATGCAGGCGGTTTCGCTGTTGCATCAGACCGGGGCGCTTGGCTTGGATCGCCCGCTTTTCGGCCTTCTGCGCTCCGAGCCGCTGTTGGACGCGCTCGGGCGTTTGCGGGGCGCGCAGGCAAGAGGGCAGGCGGAGGAGCTTCTTTGCAGCTCGCGCGACGGGGAGCGGATTTTCCGGGGGGAGCTCCGGTTGCTTGAAGAAGGCCAGGGAGCGGCAGGCGCGACAGGCGGCTATCTTCTCACCTTGCACGATGTGACCCAGGATCTGCAGAGCCACGCCGAGCGCGACGCCCTGCTGCGTGAAATGGTGGAGATGATCCGCCGGCCGGCCGCGAACCTCCAGACTTCGCTGGCGATCCTGCAGTCGCCGGGCAGCTTTTCCGAGTCGCAGCGTAAAAAGGTCCAGGGCTTGCTCGACCGGGAAGCTGAGTCGCTGGTCTCGGTCATCGACAGGATCGTCGCACGCTATGACGCGGTTGGAACGAGTTGGTGGCCTCTCTCGGACATCGCCGCCGGCGATATCTTTGCGGGCGTAGAGGCGCAGCTTACCGCGCGCGGGATCGCGATCCGCTACGAGGCGTCGTCACGCATGCTTCACTGCGGCGGCTTTGTCCTGATCCTGTTGCTGGTCGGGTTGGTCGAGCGGCTGGTTCGTCAGCAGGCCGCTGCCGATCTCTCGCTTTCGATCCAACCCGAAGACGATGGTCTCCTCCTGGCGCTGAACTGGCAGGGCAGCGTGCTCTCGGTCGAGATGCTGGAGAACTGGCTGGAGGAAGCGCTGGGCCAGTCTTACGACCGCTACAGCCTGCGCGACGCGGTTGAGATCCACCGCAGCGAAATCTGGCCGGAACCCTTGGCCGAGGGACGGGCGCGGCTCTGTCTGCCGCTGCGCGTCAACGCCACGGGTGAGGAGATCAAGCCGCTACCGATCCGGCCGGAGTTTTACGACTTCGAGCTACTGGGCCGGATCACGCCGCGCCCCGACGACGACCGCCCGCTCCGCGATCTCACCTACGTGGTCTTTGATACGGAGACCACCGGGCTGGAGCCCGATCGTGGTGACGAGATCGTTCAGATCGCCGGCGTGCGCGTTGTGAACGGCCGAATCATGTCGGGCGAGAGCTTCGACGTGCTGGTCGACCCGGAGCGCCCCATACCGGCGATCTCGACCCGGATCCACGGCATCACCGAGGATATGGTGAACGGCGCGCCGACCATCGACAGCGTTTGTCCCGATTTCCACCGCTACTGTTCCGGCGCGGTGCTGGTCGCCCATAATGCGCCCTTCGATATGGCTTTCCTGCGCCGCCACGGCGCGCGCCTCGGCATCGACTTCGACCAGCCGATCCTGGACACGGTTCTGCTGTCGGCGATCGTCTTTGGTCACGCCGTGGATCACACACTGGATGCCATTGCCGAACGCCTCGATATCGAGATTCCCGAAGCCGAACGTCACACGGCCCTGGGCGACGCCCGGGCGACCGCCCTGGCCCTGATCAAACTGCTGCCCATGCTCGAAGCCCGCGGCATCGAAACCCTGGAACAGGCGCTCGGCGAGTTCGACAACTACCGGCGGCTCATCAAGGCAGCGGGTTAGCGGCAGCTTTCGCCACGTGATGTTGCTATTCTTTGGGCGCAGTTCTTTTCCGTTTTCCCGGAGCTCAGGCGATGTGCCGAAATATCCGAACCCTCTTCAATTTCGATCCGCCGGCATCGGACGCTGAGATCGAAGCCGCCGCCCTGCAGTTCGTGCGAAAGGTCAGTGGTTCGACGCGCCCGTCAAAACGCAACGCCGCCGCATTCGATCACGCAGTCACGCGAGTCTCCCACGTGGTGCGGGAACTGCTGCAGTCGCTTGAAACCTCGCAACCGCCGAAAAACCGCGAGGAAGAGTCCGCCAAAGCCCGCGCCCGGGCGGCGGTACGCTTTTCATAAGGGGCAAGTCTAAACTGTTGCCACAGTCTCTTTGCCTTCTCCGCCGAAATGTGTGGTCAGAAAGCCGATGATCAAGCCGACCAGGGCGCCTTGCAAAGTGAACCAGAAAGGTGAGGTGATCATGGGGTCCGGGCCGAGCGCGGCGGTCAGTACCTGGGCAAGTTTGTCATGAGCGAAGAAGACGAGAACGAAGTTCATCCAGGCGCCCAGGAAGGGTGCGCGGAACCACCAGGGCATGGGCAGCTTCAAAACCGGATGCCAAGTGAAGACGCCGAAGATACCGATCAGGCCGCCTAAGGTTGTGTACCACAGTAGAAGACCCCAGCGCATGAGTTCTCCGCTGTCGGGCGCAAAGTTGGAGACTGCAAAGAAGCCTGCGAGGCCGAACATGAGCCCGGCGGCTTTGCCAACGCCAATGCGGGTTATGAGAGAGGGCTTTTCGAACATGGGACGCTCCAGGTGAGAGATGAAAACCTCTGTACGACCTGACGCGGACAGGCCGCGGTGGCCCCCCGATTTGTTCTAAGCTCCCCAGTTAGGATTGCCTGAAGTGGTGATCGCTGCATTGATTTCGATCAGTTGGTGCGGCAGCAATTGTCTGGCGTCGTGGCCATTCCGCGGTAGCATGCGGACATGCCCGATTCTTTTGTGATCCTCTCCGTTGCCATCACCTTTCTGTTGGCCGGAACCGTCAAAGGTGTAATCGGCCTGGGATTGCCCTCGGTCTCCCTTGCGCTGCTGACGGCTTCCTTGGGGCTCCCACAGGCCATGGCGCTGCTGCTGGTGCCGTCCTTCGTCACCAATCTCTGGCAGGCTGCGGTCGGCGGTCATGCGCGCGCGATTCTCACGCGGATCTGGCCTTTTCTGGCGATGGCCAGCGTGACCGTCTGGATTGGCGGCAAGGCCTTGACGCGGGTGGATCTGGCCTGGCTTTCGGCTCTGCTCGGGGTTCTCTTGATTCTCTACGCGCTGCTGAGCCTCGGCGGCTTGCGTGTTTCGCTTCCCCCGGCCAGGGAGCGCTGGGCCGGCCCGCTGCTGGGCGGTGTCAACGGCCTGCTGACCGGGATGACGGGCTCTTTCGTCTTCCCGGGCGTGCTCTTCCTTCAGGCCATCGGCCTGACGCGGGATCAGTTGATCCAGGCCATGGGGATGCTTTTCACCCTCTCCACGCTTGCGCTGGGAGTGGCGCTGGAAGGCAACGGTCTGTTGACCGCCGAACTCGGCGGCCTCTCCGCGGTTGCGGTCATTCCGGCGCTGATCGGCATGGTCCTGGGACAGCGCCTGCGCAGCCGGCTGTCCGAGACTCTGTTCCGCAGGGTCTTCTTTGTATCGCTGCTCTTGCTGGGGCTCTACATCATTGCAGATGCAGCCTGGTGAGGCTCCCGGTCGCGATTGACCCCCTGCATCGATTGACCCCTGCCTCGATTGACTCGCTGTCTACTTCCGGACCAACCGCGCCAGGAAGATCAGCAGGCAGGCGCCGGCGGTGGCGGCCAGCAGAGAGGCGACCAGGCCTTCGATGCCGATGCCGGCCAGCGGCAGCAGCCATCCGGCCACCAGGCCGCCGGCGATACCCAGAAGGATGTTGGCGATCAACCCCATGTCGGATTTCATGAGTTTCTCGGCGAGAAATCCGGCTAAGCCACCGATGATGATGGCACCAATAATTGAGCTCATTGTCTTCCTGTCTCCGTTGTTCTTCCGGTCTTTCCTGACCGGGTCTTTACCTGTTCGGGTCTCGCCAGACCGGGTCTCGCCAGACCGGGTCTCGCCAGACCGGGTCTCGCCAGACCGGGTCTTGATTGCCTGATCGCTGAGCGGCAGTTACCCCAAGATGCAATGCTTGGCGAAATCCTTTGCCTCATTCGCGGTCCAGTCGCCCTTCGGCTTGTCCTTCAGCTCTGCGCACCACTCTTCGCTTCCGACCTCCGGGGCGCAGGCCGTCAGAAGGCCGGCAATCAGCAGCGACGCCACGCCGGCCGTAATAAGGGGCTTCGAGCTTTTAAACTTCATGTCTTCCTCTTTATCTCGGGCGCAAAGATATCTCGGGGCGCGGCAGTCCGGCCGCCCGCGCGCAAACGCCATCTTACTGTGTCAGAATAATGGAAAGCGGGCCCCCTGCCTGTTCGTAATTACCCGTAGGGCAGAGTTCCCGCGGTGAAGCCAGTCGGGGTGATTCGGCCTCAAAGATGTTCCATATTTGTTCGACAATACATGATGTTGATGCTAGGGTCTGACGGTCGTCGGTTCGACCCCGCTGGCGGCTTCCGAGAGGGCTCTCGAAGGGCGCAGTGAGCGCCAGCCCCTCTGGCATATAGTCTCACCCGAGGGGTGTTGTCATGGGAGAGGCCGGGCCTTTTCCGCTTTTCAAATTTCTCGCCGTCACCTGATTTCCGACGGACGTCTGGTTTGCTGTGCCGCCTCTATCGACAAGGCGGCTTAAATGTTCCTTGTGCCTGACAAGTCATCCCTGTGCCAGAAGAGTGCCAAGCATGTATGCTTTTTTCGAACGTCTTTTTGACCCGCTCGCACCGGCGCCGATCGTTCAGCCGCCGGGACGGGCGAGAGCCTTTTTCGAACACTATCTTCTGCCGGTCAAAGGGCTGTTGACGATCACCCTTATCGTTTCGGGGATCGCCGCCGTGTCCGATCTGGCGCTTTACGCCTTTCTTGGCGTGCTGGTGGATTGGATGGCTTCGACCCGGCCGGAGCACTTCTTCGAAACCCATGGCGACATGCTGCTGCTGATGGGCTTCGTCGCGATCGTGGTCCGGCCGGTCGCCACCCTCTTGGCGCGTGGGCTTGTCATGCTAACCCTTTCGCCGGGGCTGACCAACCGGGTGCGCTGGGGAAATCATCGTTACGTGCTGCGCCAGAGCCTGGCCTTTTTCCAGAATGATTTTGCGGGGCGGGTGGCGCAGAAGGTCATGCAGACCGGAAACGCCCTGCGGGAAGCGGTGATCAATGTGATCGATGGTGTCTGGCTGCTGATCATCCACCTGGCCGGCACCCTGTTTCTCTTCTCCGGGCTCGACTGGCGGCTAATGCTGCCGGTCCTGCTGTGGATTGCCTGCTACATCGCCGTCATTATCTTTATGGTGCCGCCGGTCCGGCGCCGGGCAGCCAATCTGTCCGAGGCCAACTCCGCCCTTACGGGCCGGGTGGTCGACAGCTACACCAACATTCAGTCGGTCAAGCTCTTTGCCCACAGCGAGCGGGAGGATGCCTTCGCTGGCGAGGCTCTGCGCCGTCACACCCGGGCTTTTCGCCATCTGATGCGTTCGATCTTCGGTATGACCGCCGTGTTGATGCTGCTCAATTCCCTGCTGCTGCTGAGCGTTGCCGCGCAGTCGATCGCGCTCTGGCTCGGGGGCGGCATCACCATCGGCGCCATCGCCATCGCCGTCGGTCTGGTAATCCGTCTCAGCCAGATGTCCGGCTGGATCCTGCGTACGGTCACCAACCTCTTCGAGAACATCGGCACGGTGGAAAACGGCATCGAGACCATTTCACAGCCGAACGCCGTGACCGACCGTCGGGACGCGGGCCTGCTCAGCGTCCCGGAGGGCGCGATTTCCTTCGAGGCCCTGCGCTTTCACTACGGTAAGAACCAGGGTGTCATCGAAGACCTTTCGCTGCAGGTGAAGCCGGGCGAGAAGGTCGGGCTGGTCGGTCTTTCGGGCGCGGGCAAGTCGACCCTGGTCAATCTTCTCCTGCGCTTCTACGACCTGGAGGGCGGCCGGATTCTGATCGATGGCCAGGACATTGCGTCCGTGACCCAGGCCAGCCTGCGCCAGCAGATCGCCATGGTGACCCAGGATACCTCGCTGCTGCATCGCTCGATCCGTGACAACATCGTCTACGGGCGGCCGGAGGCCGGCGAGGTGGAACTGCGCCGGGCCGCCGAATTGGCCGAGGCCGCGGACTTCATTCCCGGCCTGATCGACGGGGCGGGCCGGCGCGGCTATGACGCCCATGTGGGCGAGCGGGGCGTGAAGCTCTCCGGCGGCCAGCGCCAGCGCATCGCCATTGCCCGCGTGATCCTAAAGGATGCGCCGATCCTGGTGCTGGACGAAGCGACCTCCGCGCTCGACTCGGAGGTCGAGGCGGCGATCCAGAGCCAGCTCGAGAACCTCATGGCCGGCCGTACGGTCATCGCCATCGCGCACCGCCTCTCGACCATCGCCGCGCTCGACCGTCTGGTGGTACTGGACCACGGCCGCATCGTGGAGCAGGGCAGTCACGAGGAACTGCTGCGCCACGGCGGGCTCTACGCCCGGCTCTGGGAACGCCAGTCCGGCGGCTTCCTCGGCCTGGAGGCAGCAGCCAAAGCCAGTTGATCCGACCCTCAGGCGACGATCGATCCATAAAGCAATCAGCCGGGGCGGCGGGTGGCGGTCTTCACCTCACTGTCCCGCGAGCTGCGGTCAACTGCCGCCCTTGCCACATCAGACCTTCACGTCGATGTGTATTTTTACCTTTCTAAAACAGACTATTATCTCTCGAGATTCATGTTGCGTGTCATGCTTGCGTCCATGGCGGCACATTCCCTTTGACTTCCTATGAAGGTTAATAAATGCTGAATTCCGTCGTAAACATGCGACACACCAAATATGGAATTCGAAATTTATGATCCAGCAAATCCGGCAGAAGCCAGACCTCGTCGAAGAGGTTTATGACGCGCTGAAGACCGCGATCCTCATGGGGGATCTGGCGGAGTCAGAGGCTCTGGTGCAGGACGAACTCGTTGAAAAACTCGGCGTCTCGCGGCAACCGGTCAGCCATGCGCTGGCTCTGTTGAAGCACGAAGGACTGGTGGTCGAGCGGGGGCGCCGCGGTTTGATGGTCTCGCCCATCGACGCGGATCGGGTGCGCGCGCTCTACCAGGTGCGCGGCGCGATCGACGGACTGGCTGCGGGTCTCGCCGCCGGGCGGGCGATCTTCGGCGGTCTGAAGCCGGAGGAGCGGGCGCCGCTGGAGAAGGCGCTGGAGATCGGCGAGGCGGCGGTCGGTGTTGATGATATTCGTGCGTTGGTCGAGGCCGACGTGAACTTCCATTTGGCGGTCTACGAGCTCTCCGGCAATCCCGCGATCGCCGAGATGGTGCAGGCTTCCTGGCCGCACTTCCAGCGCTCCATGCGGATCGTGCTGGAAGATCCCGACTACCGGGCGCGCGCCTGGGCCGAGCATCGGGAAATCGCCGATGCCATCATGAACAGCCAGGGCCGTCACGCCGAGGAGCTCGCGCGCCAGCATGCCACCAATGCCGGTGAGACCACTTGGATCCGCCTCAGTCAGCGCACCGCCGCGGCCTGACGTCGGGGCCTTCAATCTGACGGCGCTGCCTTGCCGTTAAAAACGACGCGCTAGTCGAAGGCGCCGATAAACTCAGGGAGAGAAAATCATGCTGCTATCCGAGCAACAGCTCGCCGAGTTCGACGAACAGGGATACGTCTTCCTGCCGTCCTGCTTCTCCGAGGAGGAAATCTCCGTGCTGCGCAGCGAAGCCGCGGAGATCTACGCTTCCGACCGCGAGGAAGTCTGGCGGGAGAAGTCGGGCGCGCCGCGCACCGCCTTCGCGGCCCACACCTACAACGAAGCCTTCCGCCGCCTGGGCGCGCATCCGCGCCTGATCGGGCCGGTGTCGCAGTTGCTGCGCGAGCAGGTCTACATGCATCAGTTCAAGGTCAACGCCAAGGCCGCCTTCACCGGCGATGTCTGGCAGTGGCACCAGGACTACGGCACCTGGGCCCGCGACGACGGCATGCCCGAGGCCCGGGCCATGAACATCGCGGTTTTCCTGGACGAGGTCATGGCCATCAATGGCCCGCTGATGTTCATTCCGAAGAGCCACAAGAAGGGCACCATCGAAGCGGCGCACGACCTGGAGACCACCTCCTACCCGCTCTGGACCCTGGACGAAAAGACCGTGAGTGAGCTGGCGGCGGAGGGCGGTATCGTGGCACCCACTGGCCCGGCGGGCTCGGTGCTGATGTTCCACGGCAATCTGGTGCACGCCAGCCCGCCCAACATCACGCCTTATCCGCGCACCATCGTTTACCTGACCCTCTGTGCGGTCTCTAACCACATCACCAAGTTCAATCGCGCGGAATGGATTGCCCACCGCGATTTTACCCCCATCGAGCCGCTCGCCGACGACGCCCTCAGCTCTTACGCCGAGAGCCGCAAGGCCGTCGCCTGATTCGATAGGTAGATTGACAGCATGAACCTTCACGCGCTCCTGCAGGATCGCAGCGCTGCCGGCCGTCCCGTCCGGGTCGGCCTGATCGGTGCCGGCAAGTTCGGTAGTATGTTTCTCAGCCAGGTGCCGAGCACGACAGGGCTGGAGGTCGCGGCCATCGCCGATCTCTCGCCTGAGCGGGCGCGCGCTTCCTGCCGCTCCGTGGGTTGGTCGGAGGAACAGATCGCCGCCACCGCCTACCTGGAAGACGGCGCCGAGCTTTGCCGCCGCGACGATGTCGAGGTGGTGGTCGAAGCGACCGGTCACCCGGCGGCGGGTATCCGTCACGCCCTGATCGCAATGGAAAACGGCAAGCACATCGTCATGGTCAACGTGGAGGCCGACGTGCTGGCGGGGCCGGCCCTGGCGCGCCGTGCCCGCGCCGCCGGTGTGGTCTACTCCATGGCCTACGGGGATCAGCCCGCCCTGGTGTCTGAGATGGTCGATTGGGCGCGCGCCAGCGGCTTTTCGGTCGTCGCGGCGGGCAAGGGCACCAAGTATCTGCCCGCGTATCACGCGGTCACGCCGGAGAATGTCTGGGGTCACTACGGCCTGACTCCGGAGGCAGCCGCCGCAGCCGGTATGAACCCGCAGATGTTCAACTCCTTCCTGGACGGCACCAAGTCGGCGATCGAGATGGCCGCCATTGCCAACGCCTGCGATCTCGCCGTGCCGGGCGATGGCCTGCTGTTCCCGCCCTGCGGCGTCGACGATCTCGCGCACATCCTGCGTCCGCAGACCGCCGGCGGTGTGCTGGAAGGCTCCGGTATGGTCGAGGTGGTCTCTTCTCTGGAGCGCGATGGCCGGCCCGTCTACCGGGATCTGCGCTGGGGCGTCTATGTGGTCTTCGAGGCGCCCAACGACTACGCCGCGGCCTGTTTCGCGCAGTACGGCCTGAACACCGACGACAGCGGTCGTTACGCGGCGATGTACAAGCCTTTCCATCTAATCGGTCTGGAACTGGGTGTGTCCGTCTTGTCAGCCGCCCTGCGCGGCGAGCCGACCGGCCAGAGCCGCGCCTTCAACGGCGATGCGGTGGCCGTGGCAAAGCGCGACCTCAAGGCGGGCGAGACCCTGGACGGCGAGGGTGGCACCACCGTCTGGGGCAAGCTGATTCCGGCACAGCGCAGTCTGGCCGCCGGCGCTCTTCCCATCGGCCTCGCGCATGGCGTCACGCTCAACCGCGATATCGCCGCAGGGCAACTGGTCACCCAGTCCGATGTACAGCTCGACGAGAACAGCGAGGCCGTCCAATTGCGCCGGGAAAGCGAAGCCACCCGGGCGACGCCGCAAGCCGCACAGTAGTCTTCAGGCTGCGGTGTAAAGAGTTACTGCTCCACGAGCGTGGTGAGAGCGTACTTGGGGCCGGGTGAGCGCGAGGATCTGTAGCGCCATTTGCCGTTCAGAAGCTGCCACTTGGGGTTCTGCTTGGTCAGATCCAGCATCATATCCTGAATTTCGTCCGTCTTTGAGGCAAAGCCCATGCCCCGGTAAGGGCCGACGGCGGTTTCATTCAGCGCCCAGAGCTTGAGGATCGGTGGTGTGCCCTTGCTGACGCAATAGTTGACGGCGAATTCGAGCATGATCTGCCCCCCGAACTCCGCGGCCGGATGGACAACAATATCGCAGATATAGGCATGGCCTTTGTAGAGATTAAAAACCATGAGAGCCAAGGGATTGCCGGCGATTACGTACTCGCAGTATACGCCAGAAGCCCCGACATCGATTTTTTCGAAAGTCTCGCACATGGACTCCGCATTCTTGACGTTCCCCGGGGCCAAGGACTTGAAATCCTCGCTGTTTACGAGCGTGGCCGAGGGCTTCTCGATATCGCCGATCGTTTTCAACTCTGTTCTATATCTTGCGATATAGCGCTTCAGCCGGGTACCGCCGATGCGCGCCAGATTCTGCGCGAGCTCTCCTGTGTAAACTTCAATGGGCGGTTCGGTGACCCAGGTGTAATCATAACCCGGCATTTGCTAGGCCTCCCTATTGCATGAATTATCTTTGGTTATAAAAATAAATCTGATGCGCGTAAGGGTGGCAGAATTTTGCGCTTAATGCGAGTTTAAAATATACATTTTTCAATCTTAATTTATGTCACGGGCGCGCCATAACTGTCTCAAGGAGGAGGAATCCGGTCTCAGTCTTTCCGCCCGATCAGAACATAAGATAGCGGCAACTGTTGCGGCTGATCTTCGAACTGCGGTCGCGTTCCGACATTGTGGGGCAGCTCTTCGAAGTCCTCGATAGTGAAGCCGTTGCGCAGGACACCCATGACCACATCGCACATGCGGTGAAAAATCCAGTAGACCGGCTTGGCCTCGTAGCTTTGGCCGCTCCAGTAGTCCAGCCCCTCGTCGCTGCGATAGGGCGTCGAGCGGAAATAAGATTCATCCGGCACCGGTGGTATGGGCTGTTCGCCGTCCGGATACATGTTGAGGATCGGATGATCCTCGTAAAGGAACAGGCGCCCGCCGGGTTTCAGAACGCGCCGCACGGTCGAAAAGAAATCGGTCAGGTCCGGCATCCAGCCCAGCACCCCGATGGTCATGACCGCCAGGTCAAAGCTCTCGTTATACTCCGGCGGAATCGCCGAGATCTCGGTCTGCACGAACTCCGCCTCCAGTCCGGCGACGGCGGCGAGTTCGCGGCCCTGCGCCAGGAAGGCTTCGGCGAAGTCGAAACCCACGCATCGGCCGGCGCCCATGTTCTTGATGGAGAGCAGCTCGCGTGCGTTGTTGCAGCAGAGCTGAGCGACGGCCTTGCCTGCCAGATCCATCTCCTTTAGCCGCTTGTTTCCATAATCGTCGAAGCAGGAAAAGCCCGGCTGCGCAAAGCCCTCCAGCAGTGCCGCGAACTGAGGGTGTATTCGATGGCGCTCAGCAGCCTCGTTCCAGCCCTGCCGGTTGGCGGCCTTGAGGTCGTCGTCGCTGAGGCCTTCAGGCGGCTGGGTGGGATCGGTCATACTTCGCCTCTTTGTGTTTTGCTCGAGGGGCGTTACGGCCCGAAGAAGATCTTCGGCATGAGGCGGTCGGGTAGAAAAGTCAGCGCCCCTGCCAGCAGGAGGCCACCGGCGAAAAAACCGATCATGGAGCGGCGGTGGGAAGCGACCTCATGACGCCTGGCGGCCAGCACTGCGAAGGGGAGGCCCGCGAGTACCCAGAGCGAAAGCAGGTGGATCGGGCTCCAGGGGCCCAGCAGACGGATTTCATGGATCCAGAGCGAGGAACCGGCCACGACGGCCATCAAAAGAACCCAGATCCAGCCGAGCGAGCGGTGCGGCAGCGTGCCCTTGGAGGCCGCGAACTGAACGATGCCCAGGGCGAAAGCCACTGCGGCCGTCGCGACATGGATCTGTATGGCGGGACCCGCGTCGATCAATGGATCCAGGTTGAGCATCTCGGTACCCCGGTCTTAGCACGACAGGAGCAGCATCATACCGCGCCTTCATGACAAGGGAAGGCGCGCGCTCAAAAGGCCGGAAAGGAGGAGTTCAGGGATTCGCGAAGGACGCCGACTTCGCGCCGCTGCGGGCGCGTTCGTCTTCCAGGGCCCGCAGCTTTTTGTCCAGTTCGGTCCGGTCGTGCAGGCCGGAGGGATTGGCTACCGTCGGAATGGCCTCAGCGAAGTGCAGATAGCGTTCCTGCGCGACCGCGTAAAGGCGCCGCAGCTCGGCCAGAGGATCGGCGTGGTCGTCGGCGCGCAGGTCGAGCCAGGGATAGACTTCGCCACGGTAGATCTTGAGCGCGGCCGATTGCTTGCCGCGCTTGTCGCCGCCGGCGGCTTCGCCGGCCTCCATGGCTTTCAGCAGACGTTCCAGCATCGGCAGTTCGCTGTGCCGCAGATAGCTTTCCAGCGTGGTGCCCACCACTTCCGGACCGGCCAGCATGTTGCCGGCGACTGAGACGTTTTCCTCAACCAGATGGCCAGCCCAGTCGACGCAGTCGCTGCCGGTATAGGCGGCCTGGCGTCCCTGGGCGTCGATCATGTGCACCTGGCGGCCGTCGCGGCCCTCGTCCGCCGCGGTCAGGGCCTCAACGATCTCCTGCGGCGACTTGCCGTCGGCCAGCAGGTCCAGTCCTTCGTTCCCGTAGTGCGGATTGACGAAGGCCTGGGTCGCGACCGCACCCAGGTTGCTGCGGATATGCGGAACGCGGGAACCGACCGCGAAAAAACGGCTGGCGACGGCGATACCGAGATCGCCGCTCTCGGGGTCGCGGACAACGATGGACCAGGTCATGCTTCAGGTTCCTTATACAATCCGATCAACGCCCGACCGCGTAAGCCTGCATCAGGCGCGGCGTGGCGGCGGCGCGCAGCAGGCCGTCTTCGTCCCGCTTCGCCGCGGTCAGCCGGCCGACACTCCAGGCCGGTGCGGCATTGACGCCGTGACCGCGCTGTTCCAGGGCAGAGAGCACCTCTTCTCCGGCATTCTCCTCGATCATCATCTGACCTGGCGCGGCGTTGCGCGGATAGAAGGAGCTGGGGAAGTGCATGGAGTGGAACAGGGGCGCGTCGATGCACTCCTGCAGGTTCAGGCCGTGATGCACGTGGCGCAGGAAGAGGATGAGCTGCCACTGGTCCTGCTGGTCGCCGCCAGGCGTGCCGAAGGCCATGGTCGGACGTCCTTTGTGGAAGGCCAGGGACGGGCTGAGGGTCGTGCGCGGACGCTTGCCCGGTGCCAGGGACGAGGGCAGGCCCTCTTCCAGCCAGAACATCTGGGCGCGGGAATTGAGCGGGAAGCCCAGACCCGGCACCACCGGTGAGGACTGCAGCCAGCCGCCGGAAGGCGTCGCTGCGACCATGTTGCCCTCCCGGTCGATCACATCGATGTGGACCGTGTCACCTTTGCGGTCCGAGAGGTGCGCCATGGTCGGTTCGCCGGCGCCGACGCCCGGCCCGCTGTCGGGCAGGTTGCCGAGGACTTCCAGAGTTTTGCGCACCTGATCTTCGAAACCGGGGACGATGCCCGGGCGCTGCTCGTAAGAGGCCTGCGCGCCGATCAGCTTCCGGCGCGTGTGGTTGTAGGTGTCGGACAGCAGATGATCCATGGGGACCGTGACGAAGTCCGGATCGCCGTAGTAGGCCTCGCGGTCGGCGTAAGCCAGCTTCTTGGCCTCGATCACGGTATGGACGAATTCGGCGCCGGCCGGGTCCATGGCCGAGATATCGAAACCCTTGAGCAGAGCCAAGCTCTGCAGCAGGACCGGTCCCTGGCTCCAGGAACCGGCCTTGGCCACGGTCCAGTCGTGGTAGTCGTAGGTCAGGGGCGCGTCGTAGCTCGCCTGCCAGCCGGCCATGTCGTCGGCAGTCAGCAGGCCGCCGTGTTTCTCGCCGCTGGCGTCCATAACCTCGGCGGTGCGGAAGTAGCCGTCGACTGCTTCGGCGACGAAGCCCCGGTAGAAGGCATCGCGCGCCGCCTCGATCTGCGCCTCGCGGCCGGACTTGCCTTCGGCTTCCTTGACCACCCGTTCCCAGGTCTCGGCGAGCTGCGGATTGCGGAACAGTTTGCCGGCCTCGGGTGCCTGCCCACCCGGCAGCCAGGTCTGGAAGGAGGTCGGCCATTCCTTCTCGAAGAAATCACCCAGGTCGGCGATGGTGGCTGCGACGCGCGGCAGCAGGGGGTGGCCCGATCCGGCGTAGTAGATGGCGGGTTCGAGAGCCTCGCGGATCGAGATGGTGCCGTGGTCGCGCAGCATCACCATCCAGGCGTCGAAGGAGCCCGGGATCACCGTCGCCAGCAGGCCCGATCCGGGGATCAGCTCGAGCCCCTGGTTCTTGTAGGCTTCGATGGTCGCGCCCGCCGGGGCCGTGCCCTGACCGCAGAGCACCTCGGTCTTGCCCGTCTTGGCGGAATAGAAGATGGCGGGCATGTCGCCGGCCGGGCCGCAGAGGTGCGGTTCGACCACCTGCAGCACGAAGCCCATGGCGACGGCGGCGTCGAAGGCGTTGCCGCCCTTTTCCAGGATGCCGAAGCCGACCGAGGACGCCAGCCAGTGGGTCGAGGTGGCGACGCCGAAGGTGCCGACGATTTCCGGACGCGTGGTGAAGTTGGACATAGGGGCTCCGATGATGCTTGTGCTTTGTTTTCGTTTGTTAGGCGGAATTACGTTTGTCAGGTTTCTCGGGGTATCAGGTTTCTCTGGGATCGAGGGCGTCGCGCAGGCCGTCGCCGAGCAGGTTGAAGCCCAACACGACCAGGAAGATCGCCGCGCCCGGCCACATGGCCATCCAGGGCGCCTGGCTCAGGAAGTTCTTGGCCACGTTCAGCATGCTGCCCCAGCTCGGCGCCGGCGGCTGCTGCCCGAGACCCAGGAACGACAGACTGGCTTCGGCGATGATGGCCGTCGCGATGGCCAGCGTCGCCTGTACCAGGATCGGCGCGAAGACGTTGGGCAGGATGTAGCGGATGATGATCTTGGCGTGGGACAGGCCAATGGCCTTTGCGCCTTCCACATAATCCTCGGTCTTCACGCTGAGCACCTGGCCGCGGGTCAGGCGCACGAAGATCGGCATGGCTGAGAGTCCGATGGCGATCATGGCGTTGGTCAGGCTGGGACCGAGAAAGGCCGCCAGGGCGATGGCCAGGATCAGGAAGGGCGTGGCCAGCAGGGCGTCGGTGGCGCGTGAGATGATGCCGTCGAGCCAGCCGCCGAAGTAGCCGGCGACCAGGCCGAAGGGCACGCCGATCAGTACGGCGATGGCGACGGAGACCACGCCGGCCAGCAGCGAAGCCTGCGCGCCCCAGATCATGCGTGAAAGGATGTCGCGGCCCAGTTCGTCGCTGCCCATCCAGTAGGCGTCGGAGGGCGCCTTGCGGATCGCCGACCAGGAGGTCGCGGCCGGATCGTCGATCGGCAGGATCGGCGCCAGCAGGGCGACGGCGACGAAGAAGGTCACCAGGATCAGACCCAGGGCCGCGGAGCGGTTGGTCTTGAGCTTCTTCCAGACCCGGCTTTCCGTGCGCGCCGGCGTTTCGGGGGACAGGCTGGGGGCGGCTGCGGTCATACCTGATCCCTGAGACGCGGATTAAGGAAGAGATAGGCGATGTCGGCCAGCAGGTTCATCAGGATAAAGCCCACGGCGGTGCAGAGGACGATCCCCTGGACCACGGCGTAGTCGCGGTTGAAGACGGCATCGACGATCAGCTTGCCGAAGCCGGGAATGGTGAAGATCTGTTCGGTCAGCACGGCCCCGGCCAGCAGCTCGCCGAACAGCAGGGCGCTGAGGGTGACGATCGGCAGCAGGGCGTTGCGGAAGGCGTGCTTCAGCACCACGATGGATTCGAACAGGCCCTTGGCGCGCGCCGTGCGCACGTAATCGGCCTTCAGGACGCCGAGCATGGCGCTGCGGGTGTGACGCATCAGGGTCGCGGCGAGGGCCGTACCCAGCACGAAGGCCGGCATGATCATGGTCTGGATCGAGCGTAAGGGATCTTCGAACAGCGGCTGATAACCGGAGGCCGGCAGCCAGCCCAGGTTCACCGAGACCAGCAGGATCAGCATGATGCCGAGCCAGAAGTTGGGCACCGACAGGCCCGACAGCGCCACGATGTTGGCGAGGTAGTCGGTCAGCGTGCCCTTTTTGATGGCGGAGACGATGCCCGCCGGAATGCCCACCAGCATGGCGATGATCATGGCCATGACCGCGAGCTGGATCGTGACCGGCAGCTTTTCCTTGATCAGTTCCAGCACCGGCTGGTTGGTGCGGAGCGAGATGCCGAAGTCACCCTGCAGAACCGAGGAGATCCAGTAAAAGTACTGGTAGGGGATCGGGTCGTTGAGGCGGTATTTCTCGCGCAGAAATTCGATGACTTCGGGATCGCGCTCTTCGCCGGCCAGCACCAGGATCGGGTCGCCGGGCAGAAGTTTCTGCAGGATGAACACGAAGATCGACACCAGGATCAGGGTCGGGATCGTGATCAGTATGCGTCGGCCGATATAGGAGTACATGGTGGTCCGGGTCAGGCGGTTGTTCGTTTGGGAAAAAGTTGGGGCCCGGCGCGGGCCGGACCCCATAGGCTGGCACTAGGGTCAGTTAAGCTTGACGTTCTCCAGGCGGATCATGCCGTCCGGATATGCCGTGAAGCCGGAGACCTTTTCGGACAGGGCCCAGATCCAGGTCTGGTGGTAGAGGTAGATGATCGGCAGATCGTTCGCGAGGATCTTGCGGGCTTCATCGTACTTGGCCTTCCGCACCGCGTTGTCGGTCGACTGGCGTGCCTCGTTGAGCAGGGAGTCGATCTCCGGGTTGCAGTACTTGGAGTCGTTGATGCCACCCTTACAGGTCATGAACTGATGAATGTTGCCGTCCGGATCGACGCGGCCCGACCAGCCGATCTGGCTGCCCTGGTACTGGCCGGCGGACTGCTGCTGCAGCAGGGTCGCGAACTCGGTGGCCTGCAGCTTGATGTCGAAGCCGGCTTCCGCCGCCATGGCCTGGACCACCTGCATCACCTGCATCTGGACCGGGTTGTTGGCGACCTGGACTTCGATTTCCAGCCTGTCGTGACCGGCTTCCTTCAGCAGGGCCTTGGCCTTTTCGACGTCACGGGCCGGCATGGGCACGGACTTGTCGTACCAGGGGCTGGTGGTTGGGAAGGACTGGTTGCCCGCCTTGAAGGCGCCTTCGAAGACCACCTGGTTCAGGGCTTCGCGGTCGATCGACAGCTCAAGGGCCTGACGGATACGCCGGTCTTCGCCCAGCGGGTTCTTGGCCCGCTCGCCGTTGCCGACGTTGATGGTGATGCCCTGATAGCCCAGGCTGACCGCTTCCGCATACTGCAGGCTGGAATCGCCCTTTACGGAGGCAGCGTCGGGCGCGGCCAGACGCTCCAGCATATCCAGATCGCCGGCGCGCAGGTTGGCCAGGCGCACGGTGGTGTCCGGGATCGGCAGGTAGGTCACCTTATCGACGTGGATCGCGTCCTTGTTCCAGTAGCCGTCAAACTTCTCGAGCACGATGCGGTCCTGCTGCACCCGCTCCACGAACTTGAAGGGGCCGGAGCAGACCGGGGCCAGGCCGAGATCGACGCCCTTCTCGGCGGCGGCGGTCGGCGAGAGCATCATGCCCGCGCGGTCGGCGAACTGCGCGATCAGGGTCGCGTCAGGGGCCGCCAGGGTGAACTTCACCTGATAGGGGCCGGTCACTTCCGCCGTCTCGACGGAGGAGAGCTCGCTCTTGCGCCGGGATTCCGGCATGGTCTTGGAGCGCTCGATGTTGGCTTTCACCGCTTCGGCATTGAAGGGCGTGCCGTCGTGGAAGGTTACACCTTCGCGCAGATCCATGGTCAGGGTCAGACCGTCATCGGACCAGCTCCAGCCGGTGGCGAGCTGCGGAATGATCTCAAGATCCGGTGTGATGTCGACCAGCTTGTCGCAGACCGCGGCGTAGACGATACGGCCCACGAAGGTCCGGGACTGATCGGGATCGAGAATATCGGGATCTTCCTGCAGGCCGATCCGCAGTTCGGCGGCCGAAGCCCCCGTGATGGCGCCGGGCGCGACGCCCGCGGCCAGTGCCGCCATCATCGCGGCGATTGTCAGCTTACGCATATCTACTGTCTCCTCTGTTTCCTGTTGTTTCCTGTTTCTCTTCTCGGTTCCATTCTGCGTGGATGCGGTTATCCCCGGGCGTCGGGTTCGGGTTTGCCCTCGCTCCAGGTTCGGTAAAGTTCAAAACGGCGGGCGGCGGCGGCATGGCGCGGCGGCTCCTGCCCGAGGCCTGCGTCCGGCGCTTCGATCTCGCGCCAGAAGTGGCAGGCGACCTGGCGGCCGTCGCCCGAGGGCTCCAGGCTCGGCTTGTCGATGGCGCAGCGCGCCTGGGCGTGCGGGCAGCGGGTGTGGAAGCGGCAGCCGGGGGGCGGCGCCGAGGGGCTGGGCACGTCGCCTTTCAGGCCTTCCGACATGCGCCGGGCTTTGGGGGAGGGCACCGGGATCGCGGTCATCAGGGCCTGGGTGTAGGGATGTTGCGGTGCGTCGTAGAGCGCGTCGGTCGGCCCCAGCTCGATCATCTCGCCCAGGTACATGACTCCGACCCGGTCGCTCATGTGGCGGATCACGGCCAGATCATGCGCGATGATGATGAGGGTCAGGCCGAACTCTTCCTTGAGGTCTTCCAGCAGGTTCACCACCTGCGCCTGGATCGAGACGTCGAGCGCCGAAACAGGTTCGTCGCCGATCACCACCTTGGGCCCGCTGGCGAGTGCCCGGGCGATGCCGATGCGCTGCCGTTGGCCGCCGGAGAATTCGTGCGGGTAGCGGTTGGCGTGTTCTGCCCTGAGGCCAACCCGCCCAAGCAGTTGCCTGACCCGCTCCTTGCGTTCGGCCCTGTCGCTGATGCCGTGCACCTGCATCGGCTCCTCGATGATGGCGCCGACGGTCATGCGCGGATTGAGCGAGGAAAAGGGGTCCTGGAAAATGAACTGCAGTTCGCCGCGCAGATCGCGCATCTCGGCTTCGGAGAGGCTGCTGATATCCCGGCCTTCGTAGAGGACGCTGCCGCCGCTCGGCGCCAGCAACCGGATCAGCAGGCGTGCGAGGGTCGACTTGCCGCAGCCGGACTCACCCACAATGGCAAAGGTCTCGCCGCGCCGGATGTCGAAGCTGACGCCGTCCACCGCCCTGACCGGGGGCGTCTTGCCGAACAGCCGCGCCGGTCCGGCGAAGTGTCGCATGACGCCGCGGGCTTCAATGATGGAGGTGTCTGCCGGATGATCCATCACGCTGCGCCCCCGCCGACTTTCTCTTCCAGCGGGACCCGGAAGCAGGCTGCCTCGTGGTTCGGGCCGACCTGTGACAACTGCGGGATATTTTCGCGGCATTCCGGGGCAACGAAGGGACATCTCGTCGCGAAGCGGCAGCCTGCGGGCATGGCGTCGACTGTGGGCACCATACCGGCGACCGTGACCAGCCGGCCGCTGCGCCGGGACAGTGAGGGGATCGAACTCATCAGGCCGAGGGTGTAGGGATGCTGCGGGTTTTCGAAGATTTCCCCGACTGGCCCGGCCTCCACGATCCGTCCCGCGTACATGATAGCGACCTTGTCCGCGACCTCCGCGACCACGCCCAGATCATGGGTGATCATGATCAGCGCGCTGCCGGTCTCCTCCTGCAGCGTCCGCACGAGCGAGAGGATCTGCGCCTGAATCGTCACGTCCAGGGCCGTCGTCGGCTCATCCGCGATCAGAAGGCTCGGATCGTTGGCCAGCGCCATGGCGATCATGACCCGCTGGCGCATACCGCCGGAAAGCTGATGCGGATACTCTTTCAGGCGTTTCTCTGGTGCCGGAATCCGCACCCTTTTCAGCATTTCCAGCGCGCGGTCCTGGGCCTCGGTTTTGCTCACGTTCCGGTGGCGCCGTACCGCTTCGCCGATCTGCTCGCCGACCGTGAAGACCGGGTTGAGCGAGGTCATGGGTTCCTGGAAGACCATGGCGATCTTGTCGCCCCGGATCTCCGAGATCTCGGATTTGGGGAGGGACAACAGGTCCTTGCCCTCGAAGACCGCGGTCCCGGACGTGATTTCCCCGGGCGGGCAGGGCAGCAACCCCATCAGCGAGAGGGCGGTCACGCTCTTGCCGCAGCCGGACTCGCCGACGAGGCAGAGGGTTTCGCCAGGAGCCACCGAAAAGGACACGCCGTCGACCACGTTCGCGCCGATGCCTTTGAAACCGATCGAGAGCTTCTCGACGGCAAGCACCGGCTGCACCGCGGCGCTTGCGGTCTTTGGTTCCGCTCCTGTGAGAGCTTCGGCCAAGGGGGCGGTCTCCTTTACGAGGGCGAGCTTAGGACGCATGGCTGAGACCGCCGGCCGTCACGGCCAGCAGGCGTTCGTGGAGGGAAAGAATGTGCTGACGCGCTGCGGCTTCGGCGCCGGCCGGATCGCGCCGTTCGATGGCGGCCACGATGCCGCCGTGTTGATCCGCATAGAGCATCTGGCTGTCCGGACTGCGCGCCAGTTCGCGCACATGCCGCCAGGCGGGGTCCTGCCGCACCTGATCGACGATGTTGAAGAGTGCGAGGAACAAGGTATTTCCGGCGGTCTGGGCGATATAGCGGTGCAGGGCGCTGTCCCAGAGTTCCCGGCTGTCCGCGTCCTTGGCCTCGCTGATCTTTTTGGTCAGATCGCGCAGGTGTTTGATGTCATCTTCGGTTGCCCGCAGGGCCGCGAGCTGCGCCAGGGCCGGTTCGATGCGGAGGCGGACCTCCATGACCTCGAAAAAATTGGAACGGTGGGACAGGCCGTCGATCGCCGGGCCCTGTTTCTCGGGGGCGGGACCGAGGTAGGTGCCGGAGCCCTGCCGCCGCCAGATCCGGCCTTCGGACTCCAGAACTTCCAGAGCCCGCCGGACTGCCCGCCGGCCGACCCCGAGCGTTTCCGCTAGTTCGCGCTCGGTGGGCAGTTGATGATCTGCGGTCGAGAGATCCTCGTCGAGCATCCTGCGCAGGCGTTCCAGGGCCAGGCTTGAGTTGCTGGATTTGGCACTGCCGCTGCGCGCGCTGTCATGGCCTGCGTCTTCGACAGGCAACTCATCGCGGCTGGACGGCAAATCACTCGACATGCTGTGCGATCTCTCAAAGGGGGACCAATCAGAATTGGAACCATAATTGATTCGAATTGGTTCGAATGCAAGCTCTACTATCCAGTCGCAGGCTTCCCGGCTTTTACCCGGAGCTCCAATCTGTCGGAGTGCGTATGAAACCAATTCCAATTGGTGTCATAAATCGGGAGCGGCGTGAAGATGGTCCGAAGAGGCTCAAACAAGAGGCTTGAAGCCGCTTGTCACGAGACTGTGTGGCAGTAGAACCTGAGGCATCTTGAAGGGAACTTGCAGAAGGATTCCAAGTCGTTCATGAAGAGCTTATTCTTGTCACTTAGATTTCACGCCCGTGTGATCCTTGTGGTGCTTGTATATCGTAAGTGATCGTACAATATTGTTTTGAATTGAGCCATTGAGGCGGATGTCCGCAGAAGCTAATTGGCAACAGAGACTAAGGCCTGTTGAGTTGGAGAGACCGTAATCGTCGACCTTCCCCCAGATATTTCTCAGCCCTACAAAATCACGCTGCGGCCTGGCGAACTGCTGTTTCAGGAAGGCGAGGGCGGTGAACGCGCTTATGTTGTGGAAGACGGCGTCGTCGAGGTCGTAAAAGAGACCTCGGATGGTTCAGTCACGCTCGCGCGCCTCGGTCATGGCGAGATTGTCGGCGAGATGGCCTTGTTCGACAACGCGCCGCGCTCGGCCACGGTGGTGGCGGTGGAAGAGACCACCCTGCTATCGATCGACCGGCTGCAGATCGATGCCAAGATCCGTCACGCCGATCCGACCATCGCGCTGCTCATCAACACCCTGACCAACCGGCTGCGGTCCATGCAGAGCCTGGTCGGCACCCAGAGCCTGACCCAGACGGTGGCCGAGCCGGGCGACGGGGCCCTGCTGTCGGCCAAGGCAGGCATCGAGGATGTTCGGCAGATCTTACGCTTTGAACGGCAATTGATCGCCGGTCTCGAGAACGATCAGTTTTTCGTCGAGTTCCAGCCTATCATGCGGCTCGATACGGGCGACCTGGCGGGCTTCGAAGCCCTGGTGCGCTGGCGCCACCCGGATCTCGGAAACGTATCCCCTCAGCGCTTCATTCCAGTGGCTGAGAACCTGGAGGCCGTAGTTCACCTGGACCGGGAGATCATTGCCCGCAGCCTGGCTTTCATTTCCGAAGCCAACCAGGTGCGCAGCGAAGCCTGTGCGAACCTGCTGGATTGTCCGCCGATCCATGTGTCGTTCAACCTCTCGACGGTGCGCCTCGCGGACGGCAGCGTGATCGGCGACATCGATGCCGCCCTGGCGGCGCATGCGGCCGACCCGCGCATGCTTAAGGTCGAGGTCAACGAGCAGGTTCTGATTCGCGATGCGCAGCAGGCCATCGCCATCCTGTCGGAGCTGCGCCGTCGCGGAATCGGCGTTCTGCTGGACGATTTCGGGACCGGCTACTCCTCGCTCAGCTACCTTGCGCGCCTGCCCATCGACATCCTGAAGGTCGACCGCAGTTTCGTGAAGGCCATGACCCGCTCGCACCAGAGCAAGACCATCATGGCCTCGATCTGCGCCATGGCCAGTGCGCTTGGAAAGTCGGTGATCGCCGAAGGCATCGAAAAACCGGAACAGGTCCAGTTGCTGGCAGACATGGACTGCGCCTACGGTCAGGGCTACTACTTCGCGGAGCCCATGGCCGCGAAGGACGCGCTGGAATTCATCCGCGCCGTGACACCCGTGCCCGAAGAGGTTTGACCTTTAGGCCAACTTGGACGCGAAGGCCGGCCGTTTTTCAGCTCTGTTGGCTGACCACGGCTGCCAGGGCAGCCGATGCCAGACGAGCGGCGGGTGGATCGGCCCGGCTGGTCAGCAGGATCGGCACCTTGGCCCCCAGGACGATCCCGGCGGCGCAGGCGTTCATGTAATTGACCATCATCTTGAAGAGGGCGTTGCCGGTGACAATGTCCGGCACGACGATGATGTCGGCCTGGCCGGCCACAGGATTCTCGACGCCCTTGGTACGCGCGGCTTCTTCCGAGAGTGCCAGGTCCATGGCGAGAGGGCCGAAGACGTCAGCCTCGGCCACGTTGTCCTGCGCCCAATCGGAGAGAGTGCGGGCCTCGGTGCTTGAGGGCATCTGCTCCATCGGCTCTTCGGTGGCCGAGAGTAGTGCGACCTTCGGCCGGGCAAGGCCCAGCGCGTGGGCCAGGTCCACTGCATTCTGGATCACGGCTTTCTTGGTCTCCACATCTGGATGGATGTTGACCGCGCCGTCGGTGATCAGCAGTTGTCCCACCCGTCCGGGGACGGTCATGTGGAAGACATGGGTGAGCCGGCGCTCGGTGCGCAGGTTGGCCGCGCGGCTCAGCAGCGCCCGCATGAAGACATCCGTATGGATGTGTCCCTTCATCACGGCCTGAGCCTCGCCTGCTCCCGCGGCGGAGGCTGCCGCCGCCGCTGCTGCCTGCTCGTCTCCCGCAGCGGTTAACTGATACTGACCGATATCCCAGCCCAGTTCCGCCGCGTGGTGCTGAATGGCATCGGGATCGCCAAAGAACAGCGGTTCGATGATCCCGGCTTTGGTCGCGTCGCAGGCGCTTTCCATCACCAGGGCGGCGCCCGCGTTGACGATGGCGGTGCGCAGCGGCGCCGCCGATCTGACTGCGTCGAGCAGACTATGGGGGCATTCGACCTGACTTTTTCCGAGCATGTCCCGACTTCCTCATCCCTGGCGATTGGCGTTTCAGGCTGCGGATCCCGGGAGGATGCCGGTTCCTCCGAATCCACTGAAACCTGACTTGAAAGCTTCAGTGCTGCTAAAATTTGATAAAAATGAGACCCTGGGTCTCAATAACACGAGTTTTGCTCGCTTCGTCAAGAGAAACCGCTGTCTGCGGGCTTAAGCTTCAGGCCCGGCTCCGGAATCGAGCGTCACGCTATAGAGCTCCTTCGCGGCGCCGCGCAGCAGTTCGACATGTCCCATGGCCTTATCGAGGTTCATGCGCTGAACCGGCGCGTGGATGGCGAGGGTGGCCATGAAGTCGCCTCTGTCGTTTTCGACCGGTACGGCGATGGCGACCATGCCCTCCACGAACTCTTCATTGTCGACGCCCAGCCGGTTCTTGCGGATCACCTCGAGGGCCGCCAGCAGTTCCTCCTTGTCGGTGATGGTGTTCGGCGCGTGACGATCCAGCTTCAGGCTGTCGATCAGCCGGCGCTGCTGCGAGCGGCGCAGGGTGCTCAGATAGAGTTTGCCGCTGGCGGTGCAGTAAAAGGGCACGTGGCCGCCGACCGGCAACTCGATGCGGATCGGCCAGTGGGTCTCGACCCGGTCGAGATAGATCATACCCTCGCTGTCGGGCAGTGTGATGTTGCAGGTTTCGCCGACCTGGTCCGAGACCCGCTGCAGGATCGTGTGGCGAAGCTGCGCCAGCGGGGCGAAAGACAACACGCCGGCCGCGATGTTGCGCAGGCGCGCGCCCGGCAGGTAGCGCCGCCCGTCGATGTCCTTGGTCAGGTAGCCGTCCAGGTGCAGCTCGTTGCACAGGCGGTGGACCGTGGGCTTCGGCAGGCCGAGGCTCTCGTTGATGTCCGTCGGGGTCATAGGATAGCCCGCCGCCGTGAGAACCTCCAGAATGGACAGGCGCCGCTGGCCCGGGGGTGTACGATCCGCCGAGTCTTCGTTTTTTCCGTTACCTTGCCGCGCCATTCTCGCCTTTCCGCTTTCGGGCTCCTCGTAAGTCAAAATCGGGTCGCACCAACCCGCATCCCCGCCCGGTGGCTGGGAAAGCTTGGTAAAGGTTGCCCGCTTTTCACACAAGTATAATGCTTTAAAAGCTGACCGTAAGCACGCAAAAGACCTGCAGTCAGGCGCGCAGCTTCCTTGGAGCAGATCTATCGCTCAGGGGTGGTATCGGGGAAAGAAAATCCCGGCAGGGATCTTGTTTCTCTTTCGCCGGAACGCCAAATAATTAGGTTAACACTCAAACAACTGGGAGGTGCATATGCACGGCACGGCGATCATGGGGCCGGGCCCCGGATACGAAAAGCATCCCGAACACACTGTCGAATTGAAACCGGATCATAGGCGCGTGCGCGTGCTCTTCAACGGCGCGGTGCTCGCGGACAGTCGCAATGCGATCATGGTTTATGAGGTCGGTTATGACCCGGTCGCCTATATTCCCCGCGTCGACGTGCGTATGGAACTGCTCAGTGAAAGCGACCGCGAAACCCATTGCCCCTTCAAAGGCTATGCCTCCTACTGGTCGGTGACGGTCGAGGGCCGGACGGCGGAGAATGCCGCCTGGGCCTATCCACGCAGCTACGAAGAGGTGACCGATCTCGCGGAATGCATCGCCTTCGACAAGCGCCTCGTCGATGAGGTCGTCACCTCGGAACACTGACCTTTCCGCCATTGCCGGCGGCGCAAGCTGCTGTCTGAGCGCTAGACGATCACGCTCTCGTAGTAGTGATCCTGAGTGTTGCAGCGGCTGATGCGCAGCTCCACCGGCACGCCGCTCAGGTTATGGGCGACCCGCTCGATCTCCTGCAGCGGCGCACCTTTCTTGACGCCCAGCCAGGCGGCGTCCTGGGCCGAGGCGGCCACCGCGCGCAAATGCTCCACTGCGCGATTGATGGTCACGTAGTAGCGGTCCTCATAGAGCTGATAGAGATTGTTGGGCAGTTCCTCCAGCGGCAGCTTGTCCAGATCAGGAAAGATCTTGGCGGGCACCACGATGGATTCCGCGATCACCGGCTTGCCATCAAGATGGCGGACGCGGTCGATCTGGATGACCCGGGCCGCGGCGGGCAGGCTCAGTTTCGTGGTCTCCTCACGCAGCGCCCGGCGGCGGAGCATACCCTTTTCCCGGCTGGACGGCATCTGGCGGACGCCGCTGTTGCTGATGATGTGGAAAAAGTGGAACAGCGCCCGGTCCGGCGTGTGAGCCGCCACGAAGGTGCCCTTGCCCTGATGGCGGATCACTAGGTTTTCCGCCGCCAGTTCGTCGAGGGCCTTGCGCACCGTGCCCTGGCTGACCCCGTAGTCCTGGCCGAGGCGGGTCTCACTGGGCAGCAGGTCACCCGGATTCCAGACACCCTCTACAATCTGTTTGATGATCAGGTTTTTGACCTGGCTGTAGAGCGGGCCGCTGCCGCGTATGGTGCTGATCTGGTTCAAGCTTTGCGTCATTCTTCAGGTATCTCTGAGCGGAGGGTTGCTGTTGCCGTTTCCACCCCTTGCGTCACGCGGTTTCGCGCGCCGCAGACCACCTCGTTGAGACCTACTATAACAGGTCTCACGAAAAATCATACAACTCTTATATAAGAGTTAAAAGAATATCTTGACCTTTCAATCAGGGCGGGCCTAACGTCAGGCAGGATTTTTGTTCCGCAGTCGTGCCCGGAGAGGTGATCGCCGGGTCAGGCTGCGGAATTCTGCATGGGAGGACTCAAGTGACTGCACCCGATTTTCTCGTCCATGAGACGAAGGATACCGTCGGCGTCATCGTGGTTGAAGGCATCGAAGCCGGTCAGGAACTGACCGGGTGGCTGATGGAGACCGACGAGACGCTCTCGATCAAGGCGCTCGACCCGATTCCGCTTGGCCATAAGATTGCGCTGGGCGATATCGCGGACGGCGATACCATCATCAAATACAGCCATGACATCGGCAAGGCCGTTGCCGCTATCGGCAAGGGACATCACGTCCACGTTCACAACGTCAAGACCAAGAGGTGGTAAGCATGACGCATTCAAGCTTTTGGGGTTATCGCCGCGAGAACAACCGCGTCGGCGTCCGGAATCACGTCATCATCCTGCCGCTGGACGATCTCTCCAACGCCGCCTGCGAAGCGGTCGCCAACAATATCCAGGGCTGCATGGCGCTGCCGCACCACTATGGCCGTCTGCAGTTCGGTGAGGATCTGGAACTGCACTTCCGCACCCTGATCGGCACCGGCAGCAACCCCAACGTCGCGGCTGTGGTGGTCATCGGCATCGAGCCGGGCTGGACCAAGCGGGTCGTCGACGGCATCGCGGCCAGCGGCAAGCCGGTCGAGGGTTTCGCCATCGAGCAGAACGGCGACATCAACACCATCGCCGCCGCCTCGCGCAAGGCAAAGGAATACGTCCAGTGGGCCAGCGAGAAGACCCGCGAGGAATGCGGCCTGGATGAGCTCTGGGTCTCCACCAAGTGCGGCGAATCCGACACCACCTCCGGCCTGGCCTCCAACCCGACGGTCGGTAACTTCATCGACAAGGTCGACGTTCAGGGCGCGACCACCTGCTTCGGTGAGACCTCCGAGCTGACCGGTGCGGAGCTGGAGTGTGCCAAGCGCGGCGTGTCGCCGGAAATCGGCAAGAAGTTCCTCGCCACCTGGCAGGCCTACATGGACGAGGTCATCGAGCCGCACAAGACCAGTGACCTCTCCGACAGCCAGCCGACCAAGGGCAATATCGAAGGCGGTCTGACCACCATCGAGGAAAAGGCCTTCGGTAACTTCGAGAAGATCGGCAAGAAGACCAACTTCGTCGATGTCCTCAAGCCGGCCGAGACGCCCTCGAGCGGCCCCGGTCTCTACTTCATGGACACCTCTTCGGCTGCCGCCGAGTGTGTGACCCTTCAGGCGGCCGCAGGCTTCGTGGTGCACCTCTTCCCGACCGGTCAGGGCAACATCATCGGTAACCCGATCGAGCCCGTCATCAAACTGACCGCGAATCCGCGTACGGTGCGCACCATGGGCGAGCATGTGGACGTCGACGTCTCCGGGATTCTGCGCCGGGAGATGAACCTCGACGAGGCGGGCGATGCTCTGCTCGACATGACCATCCGCACCTGTAATGGACGCTTGACGGCGGCGGAAGCTCTCGGGCACCGTGAGTTTGTCATGACCAAGCTCTATCGCAGCGCGTAAGCGTACTTACGACCTCAGGGCGGCGCCCGGAGCCGCGCCGCCCTGATGACAGCCGAGGCTTCTAACAACGACCCCGGATACACCGGGGAAAAATTTGGGTAAGCACAGGAGGAACTCATGGAAATTCTGCGGAAAATCGGCGCCACCGGCGTGGCGGCCGCCGTCTCCCTGGCGGTCACGGCGCTGATCTCGGGCGCACCCACGGCCCAGGCCTTCCCGGACAAACCGGTCAACTACATCATTCCCTTCGGCCCGGGCGGTGAATCCGATATCACGGCCCGCCACCAGCAATCCTTCTTCAAGGACAAGTTCGGCCAGGATTTGGTCATCGCCTACAAGCCCGGCGGCGGCGGCGCGGTCGGCTGGTCGCAGCTCAACGGCATGATCGGCGACGGCTACACCATGATGGGCATCAACCTGCCGCATATCGTGGTCAAGCCGCTGCAGAAGGACGTCGGCTTCAAGACCGAGGACATTACCGGCGTCTACATGTTCCATTATACCCCCGATGCCCTGGTGGTGAAGGAAGACAGCGACATCAAGTCTCTGCAGGACCTTGTCGACTACGCCAAGGCCAACCCCGGCAAGCTCACGCTCTCCGGTTCGGGCAAGGGCACGGCCAACCACCTGGCCCAAGTCCGCTTCGACAAGATGGCTGGCGTAAAGACCACCTACGTTGCCTTCAAGGGCACCGGCAAGGCGGTCGCCGCGCTGCTGGGCAGTCAGGTCAAGGCGGAGTGGGGCTATACCTCGGTCGGCGCCAAGCATGAAGGCAAGGTCCGTCTGCTGGCCGTTGCCATGGAAGAGCGTCATCCCAAGTTCCCGGACGTGCCGACCTTTAAGGAACTCGGCTACGATCTGGTCTCCGGCGCCTATCGCGGCATCGCGGTGCCTAAGTCCACCCCGGAAGAGGTGCGCGTGAAGCTCTCCGACATGATCGCCGAGATCAACGCGGATCCTGAGTTCCGGGCGCGCATGGAAAACGACGGCATGGCGCTGCTGGATGTCGGCTACAAGGATCTCAATGCCTTCGTCGCCGAGCAGGCCAAGGCTTACGAGGAAGCTGCACGCGAAGCCGGCGTGATCAAGTAAGCCAGGCGTCGACTTAGGCTCACTTTCGCAAGACTGGGTATCGGAACCGGGAGTCTGCAGCCATGACCGGACTGGAGCATCTCTGGCAGGCCTTGACGCCGCTCAACATCCTGCTGGCTCTGGCCGGCGTGGTGGCGGGAACGGTGATCGGTTCACTGCCGGGCCTCACCGCAACCATGGCCGTGGCGGTCCTGGTTCCGATTACCTTTTCCATGGAGCCGGCTTCGGCGCTCATCCTGATGGGCGCCATCTACACCGGCGCCATCTACGGCGGCGCCTACGCCGCCATCCTGCTCAACACGCCGGGCACGCCCTCGGCCATCGCGACAACCTTCGACGGTTATCCCATGGCCAAGCGCGGCGACGGCGATCTGGCGATCACCCTGGCCTGCATCGCCTCGGTGGTCGGCGGCCTGATCGGCGCCGCCTTCCTGCTCGGTCTCGCGCCGCCGCTGGCCGAAGTGGCGCTGGCCTTCGGCCCGGTCGAGTACTTCTGGCTCGCGGTCTTCGGCCTGACCCTGATCTCGGCGCTCTCCGACGGCAATCTGCTGAAGGGTCTGATCGGGGCCTGCTTCGGACTGCTGCTCGCCTGCATCGGCGTGGCGGAGATCTCCGCCGACATTCGCTTTACCTTCGGCAGCCAGGTGTTGCTGGGCGGCATCGAGACCGTCTCCGCCCTGATCGGCCTCTACTGCATTCCGGTGATGATCGACCTGGTGGCGACGCCCGACCGGCACCTCAAGGTCACCACCGAGAGCAAGGGCTTCCGGCTGCGCGAAGCCCTGGTCGAGTCCTGGAAGGGCAAGTTCAATCTGATCCGCAGTTCGGTGGTCGGGACCTTGGTTGGGATCCTGCCTGGCGCCGGCGGTTCCATCGCCGGCCTGGTGGCCTATTCGGAGGCGCGCCGCAGCTCCAAGCGCAGCGCCCACTTCGGCAAGGGCGAGCCGGAGGGCATCCAGGCCACCGAGTCCGCCAACAACGCGACGGTCGGCGGCGGCTTCATCCCGACCCTGGTGCTGGGCATTCCCGGCACGCCGCCGGATGCGGTGATCCTCGGCGCCCTCCTGATTCAGGGCGTGCGCACCGGGCCCAGCCTCTTCACCGAGAACGGCGCCATCGTCTACACCTTCATCTACGGCCTGATCCTGGCGACGATCCTGATGCTGCCTGCCGGCCTGGTGATCGGGCGCTACGCCTACAAATCGATTATCACGGTGCCCAAGGCCCTGCTGGTGCCGACGGTCGCCTTCATGACCATGATCGGCACCTACGCGATCCGCAACTCCATCTCCGACGTGGTGATCATGATCGTGCTCGGCGTCATCGGCTGGTTCCTGAACCGCTTCGGTTTCAGCCCTTCGCCGATCGTCCTGGGCCTGATCCTGGGGCGCATCGCCGAGCAGGGCTTCGTGCAGGCCTGGACCATCGGTGCGGCGACCGAGGACCTGACCGGCATGTTCTTCGGCCGGCCGATCAGCCTGGTGATCATCGTCTTCACCCTGATCTCTCTTTTCTATCCGCTGCTCCGAAAGCGCTGGAACAACGCGGGAGGTGTCGCCAATGCCGAGTGATTCGCAGACCGCTAGCCGCGATCTCGCCGGCACCTTGGCCGCGGTGGTTTTCATCCTGCTCGCCTGTCTGGCGCTCTGGGACACCACCACCATGACGGACTCGGATTCTTACGTCTTTCCGCGCGCCATTGCCGCGGCCATGATCGTCTTCTGCATTCTGCTGATCGCCTTCAACCTGGTCAAAGGCACGGAGGTCAGGGCTTCGGGTGAAGGGACGGCTGCGTCGACGCCGCGCCGGGTCGGTCTCGTGGCCGCGATGCTGGGCGCCTCGCTGGTGATGCCCTGGAGCGGTTTCCTGCTGTCGGGCATCGTCGCCTTCGGTGCGATCATGCTCTTCGCCATGTACGATCCCTGGACCGGCCGCCGGCGCATCGTCTTCCCGCTGGCCGGCCTGGCCGTCGTCTTCGGTTTCTACACCCTCTTCTCCAAAGCCCTTCTGGTGCCGCTGCCGGTCGGTTTCTGGTTTAGCTGACCGGGAGACCAGAGGCTCCTTTTCCGGCGGCAGGGACGCTGCCGCGCTCCACAGGTTTTGCTGTCATGCCCGATATCGTCATCTCCGAATTCATGGACGAGGCCGCCGTCGACGGCCTGCGCGCCGACTACGAGCTGCACTACGATCCGCAGTTGGTTGACAGGCCCGAGGAACTCGCCGGCTTGCTCGCCGAGGCCCGCGCGCTGGTGGTGCGCAACCGGACCCAGGTTCGCGGCGCGATGCTGGAGGCGGCACCTGACCTGAAGGTCGTCGGCCGTCTGGGCGTCGGTCTCGACAACATAGATCTGGAGGCCTGCGCGGCGCGCGGTATCGAGGTCTGCCCGGCCAGCGGCGCCAACGATGATTCCGTCGCCGAGTACGTCATCGCCATGACCCTGGTGCTGCTGCGCGGCGCGTTTCAGGCCAATGCCGCGGTGATCGCCGGCGACTGGCCGCGGCAAAGCTCCATCGGCCGGGAAGTCGCCGGTAAGCAGCTCGGCCTGGTCGGCTACGGCGCCATCGCCCGCAACGTGGCGGCCCGCGCCCGCAACCTGGGCATGACCACGGCGGCCTTCGATCCCTTCCTGCCGGCGGAGCATCCGGTCTGGGCCGACTGCAGGAAGTTGGAGCTGCCTGAACTGCTGGCCGGCAGCGACGTGATCAGCCTGCATGTGCCGCTCAGCGATGCCACCCGCAACCTGCTGGATGCGGCGGCCATTGCGAAGATGAAGCCGGGCGCGGTGGTGATCAACACCGCCCGTGGCGGCGTGGTCGAGGAAGCCGCGCTGGCCGGGGCTCTGCGCAGCGGCGCCCTCGGCGGGGCGGCCCTCGACGTCTTCGCGACCGAGCCGGTCACCGAGGAGGTCGGCAAGCTCTTCGCCGGCGTCCCCAACCTCTTTCTTACTCCGCACATCGCCGGCGTCACCGAAGAAGGCAACGTCCGCGTCAGCGGAGTCACGGCGGCGAACGTGCGCCGCGTACTGGAGCAACAGTCATGACCACAGAACACTTCGGGATCGGGACCCTCAAGGATCTGGCGGGCCGGGTTCTGACGGCCCATAACACCTCACCCGAAAACGCGGCCAGCGTCGCGGCCGCCCTGGTCGCAGCCGAGGTGGACGGCCAGAAGGGCCACGGCCTCTCGCGCCTGGCCGCCTATTCGGCCCAGGCCGCCTCCGGCAAGGTCCAGGGTCACGCGGTGCCGGTCGCCGAAGCCGCCGGCGCGGCGGCTATTCGGATCGATGCCAAGGCGGGTTTCGCCTTTCCGGCCATGGACCTCGCGATCGAGCGCCTGGCGGCTCTGGCGCCGGAGACGGGCATTGCCGTGGCGGGTATCTTTCATTCGCACCACTTCGGTCAGGCGGGCTATCACGTGGAGCGCCTCGCGGAGCGCGGGCTCGTCGGCCTGGTGCTCGGGAACAGCCCCAAGGCCATCGCCCCCTGGGGTGGCCGGGAAGGGGTCTTCGGCACCAACCCCATCGCCTTCGCCGCACCGCGCCGGAGCGATGCACCGCTGCTGATCGACCTCAGCCTCAGCAAGGTGGCGCGCGGCAAGGTCATGGTCGCCGCCAAGAAGGGCGAGCCGATCCCCGAGGGCTGGGCCCTGGACAAGGACGGCCAGCCCACGACCGACGCCCAGGCGGCGCTGGAGGGCACCATGATCCCGATCGGCGATGCCAAGGGCGCGGCCCTGGTGCTGATGGTCGAGATCCTGGCTGCCGCTGTCACGGGCGCCAACTTCGGGTTCGAGGCTTCCTCCTTCTTCACCCCCGACGGTCCCGCGCCGGGCGTGGGCCAGACCCTGATCGCCATCGATCCGGGCCGCCTCTCTGGCGGCGCCTTTGCCGACCGCCTGGAAGCGCTGTTGCAGGCGATCCTTGAGCAGGAGGGCACCCGCCTGCCGGGCCTGCGCCGTCTGGAGGCGCGCGCCGCGGCGCAGCGGGACGGGGTTGCGGTGGATCCGGCTTTCGTCGAGGAACTGGAGCGGCTGGCCCGCCAGTAGGTAAGCACGGCTGCCGGAAAGGACTTGCGGCAAACCACGGGTCGCGGTCTAAACTGTCGCCTCTTGAGACGGCCGGCGCGTCTGCAGCTTCCGTCACTTCTCGATTTGTCTGCGAAAGGACCGCGTTCCGTGATTGATCTCTACACCTGGACCACGCCCAATGGCCGCAAGGTCTCGATCATGCTCGAAGAGCTGGAAATGCCCTACAAGGCCATTCCCATCAACATCACGAACGACGACCAGTTCGCACCCGACTTCCTGAAGATCAGCCCCAACAACAAGATCCCGGCCATCGTCGATCAAGACAACGGCACGACGATGATGGAGTCCGGCGCCATCATGCTCTACCTCTCCAAAAAGGCCGGCGGCAAGCTGGTGCCGAGCGACGAAGCCGGCTACTGGCGCATGATGGAATGGCTGATGGTACAGATGGGCGGCGTCGGGCCGATGCTGGGCCAGGCGCATCACTTCCTGAAATTCAATCCGGGCAAGGCGCCCTACGCCGAGGAGCGTTACGGGAACGAAGCCAAGCGGCTCTATGGCGTGCTCGACAAGCAACTGGGCGAGTCGCCCTACCTCGCGGGCGACGAACTCTCGGTCGCGGACATCGCCACCTGGCCCTGGATCTCCCGCTTCGAGTGGCAGCAGATCGACCTCAAGTCCTTCGCCAATCTGGCGCGCTGGTACAGCGAACTGGCCGCCCGGCCGGCCTTCCAGCGTGGCTATCACGTCCCCAAGCAGATGGGCGAGATTCCGCTGCCCTGATTGGCTGCTGAGAGGAGAAAGGGCGGGGAGGAGAGAGCATGCTCTATGCCATCGGCGACAAGGCTCCGGTCTTTGCGGAGGAAGAGACGAGCTGGATCGCGCCCTCAGCGGTCGTGATCGGCGACGTGACTCTGGCGCGCAACACCTCGATCTGGTGGGGCGCCGTCTTGCGCGGCGACAACGATAGCATCGTCCTGGGTGAGGGCAGCAACATCCAGGAGAATTCCGTGGTCCATGTCGATCCCGGAATCCCCTGCCACATCGGCGCCGATGTCACGATCGGCCATAGCGTGACGCTGCATGGCTGTAGCATCGGCGACGGTTCGCTGATCGGCATCGGCGCGATTATCCTGAACGGCGCCAAGGTCGGGCGGAACTGCCTGGTGGGCGCCAATTCCTTCATCGGCGAGGGCAAGGAGATCCCCGACAATTCGCTGGTCTTCGGCGCGCCGGCCAAGGTGGTGCGCGAGCTCTCGGAGGACCACATCAAGCGGCTGCGCATGTCGGCGGAATCCTACGTGACCAAGATCCCCGACTACCGCAGCCAGCTTCGGCGTCTCGACTGAAGTCTTGCCGCCTCTACTTCGCGGTCGGCAAATCGGTGGCGACCAGGATCTTGTTTTCCTGGCTGATCAGGTAGCCGGCCTCGGCGCTTTTCTTCAGGTAGTTCTGCCAGTCCGGATCGGCCTGCATGGCCGCGCGCTTTTCCGCCCGCTCCGCGATGTCCTGATAAGCCCAGATGTGCACGTAGGTATTTACGTCGCCGACGTCGGTCGTTGCGTAGAGCACCGGCTCGCCCAGGTTCCGGCACTGGGCCGCATAGCCGTATTCCTTATAGAGCGCCATCTGTTTCGGCAGCGTGCCGGGCCGGACCCGATAGGTGCGGTGGTCGAAGATCATGACTGTTGTTTTCCTTAGCTGAATTTCCTGAGCGTCGCGGCGACCGAGGCCGCATAAGAACCCCCGAACAATGCCGTATGAACCAGCAGGGGGTAAAGGTTGTAGATCTCCCGGCGGGTCTCGAAGAAGCCGGGCGCCAGTGGCCGGAGTTCCTGATAGCGGCGGAAGAAAGGTTCGTCGAAGGTTCCGAAGAGGGTCGAAAAGGCCAGCTCGATTTCCGGCTCGCCATAGTAGATTGCAGGGTCGATGAAGGCGGCGATCCGTCCTTTGCGCACCAGGATGTTGCCATCCCAGAGATCGCCGTGCAGCAGGGCAGGCTTCGCGCTCGCCGGCAGCAAGCTCTCCAGCTTTCCGCAAAAGCTTTCCAGCCTGTCGAACGTCGGGCCGGGCAGGCGTCCCCGCTCCAGAGCGACCCGGCCCATATGGCGCAGGCGTTGATCGCGGAAGAAAGCGATCCAGTTTTCGCTTTGCGGATTCGGCTGCCGCAGCGGGCCGATCACAGTGTCGCGGCCGAAGCCGAAGGCCGGTGCTGTGAGGCTATGCAACGCCGCCAGCAGCTCGGCGGCGTGGACTTGTGCATCGTCATCGATGGGATCGCCGGCTTCGATGTGCTCCATCAGCAGCAGATCGTGGGAGGCGGCAATGACCCGGGGGACCGGCAGCTTGCTGTTGTTTGCGAGAAACGCCAGCATCTCCGCTTCGATCGTAAGATGTCCGGAGTGATCATCGGGCGCGGCCAACTTGGCGACGCAGCGGGATCCATCTTCCAGATCGATCCTGAAGACCTCGGCCAGACAGCCCCCGCTCAAAGATGCCGTGGAGTGCACACGCCCGCCGGTCAGATTCTCGATCGTCGCCTTTGTCGCTTCCGAAAGCTTGGCCAAGCGACTACCTGTTCCGCAGCATCTTCCAGCCCATGGCGATCAGCCAGATGGGAATGACCACGGCGGCGCCCAGCAGCAGGTAGGAGAAGCCCCACTCGAAGAGCGAGGAGCCCATCTCGAAGATCTCCACGGCCGCATCGCCCATGCCCTCGAAGGCCTGACGCGGCGTGAGGTCCAGGTAGGACATGACAAAGCCGACGATGACCGAGGCGACGGCCAGTTTGATGACGGTGGAGACGACGTTCTTCGGCATGGTCTGGTTAGAATTCCCGCATTGGCAGCCCGTCCGTTCTTTCCCGCCATGTTGACCAAGACGACGCCTTTCGGCAAGCGGACACAAGACTTCAGGCAACTCTATAAGCTACGCGCCGCACGAATTTAAGCCCGTATAACTACGCATTGCCAGATTTCGTCGACGTGTTATCTCAGGACTGTATGATTTTTCGAGGGATTTTCATGACCAAGAGCTTTTTGCCCGCCGCGCTTCTCACTTCTCTCCTGGCACTGTCGGCCTGCGACGAACCGGCCACCAACCAGAGTTACGTGCATCCGGCCGGGAGCTGGGATTTCCTGGTCCAGGCCACCAAGTCAGGACCGTTGTTGCTGAAGGTCCAGGGCGCGGCCTTCGAGATGGATCAGGCCGCCTTCGAGGCGGAGCTTTCCGAACTGATGGCCGACGCCATCAAGCGCCGGCGCTTCACGGTCACGACCGACCCCGCCCAGGCGCCCCAGCCCAGCCTCTACGTCGTGATGACCGTCAACGGCGGGAAAAATCTCAATGGCCAGGCCCAGTGCGAAGGCAGGACCCAGGGCGGCCCCCCGCGCGGCGCGGATTCGCGCCTGGACATCTCCGCCAGCTTCTGCGGCAGGGACAAGCCCTACGCCAATGTCTCTGGTTGGATCGAAAAGCTCGCAGGCCCTGACGACGAAAAGTACCCCAAACTCATCGGCCAGATCACCCGCGAGCTCTTCGTGGAGCAGAAGCAGGACAGGTAGCCGGTCGAACCTGGAACTGCAGCGCTACTCCCAAAGCGGCTTACCCAGGTCGATATCGTCTTTGTCCGTCAGAATGCCGGTGAGGCCGCCGGCGCCCGCGCCGATCAGGACACCCTCGACCACGGTCAGGCCGGTCACGGCCCCGACCACGGCGCCCGCACCCGCGCCGATGGCGGCGCCGCTCAGACCGCGGTCCTTGTCGCTGCTGCCGCAGGCGGACAGCAGGAAGGCGAGGGCGATCAGGGGGAGGCTGCGGCGATACATGGATGTCTCCTTTTTTGCGTCGAGGGCCGTCGGATCTGCAGGGCCTTTTTGCACGATTGAAAGGCAGATAGTGTGCCAATGCTGTGCCCGGCTATGTCATCCCTGTGACAACTGCCCCGATTCCCTGCTATACCTCGCTTTTGGAGGCCTGATGGGCTTCCGCTGCGCCGTTGGTTGTTGTTGTATGTCGGGAGGCATCTGGTCTGGCTTTACGCCGGCAAGGGGCCGCACAACGACGATTGTGATGGCGGGGCAGGTTGAAAACGGGGGAAGTTCGCGTTCTATGACAAAGCGGTATTTTGCGGGAGCCTCCGCCCTTTAGGGCGGAAGACGGGCTCCATGCGTATTGTCTTTTCCGCCTTTGCGATGCTGTTGCTCGCCGCCTGCGCGACGCGCCAGCCCGCGCCTGATGCACAGCCGGCCAGCGGCGCCGATGTCGTCGTCGGCGATACCTCCGCCATTGCGCTCGACGAGGCTGATCGCGAATCGACCGCGGGCCGCGATCCGGAACCCAAGGCGCCGCCCTATTTCTCCGCTTATTCCCCGGAAAAAGGCGCGCCGGCCCGCAAGCCCGAGCGGCTCCAGCCCAGGGTGTTGAAGGCTGCGATTGGCGTCCCCCTGCCGCGCATGAAGCCGGCAATCCATCGGGGTAAGCGCTCCCTGCAATGCGTACCCTACGCCCGCGAGGCCTCCAACATCGGAATCCGCGGCGACGCCTGGACCTGGTGGCGCAGTGCCAAGGGGCGCTACGAACGCGGACATCGGCCGAAGATCGGCTCGGTCCTGGTCCTCAGCAAGACCAAGCGCCTGCGTTATGGCCATCTTGCCGTGGTCGCCGAGGTCCTGAACGCGCGGGAGATCCTGGTGCACCAGGCCAACTGGCTGAACCGGGGCCGCATTCACCGCTATACGCCGGTGATCGACGTCTCGCCGAACAACGACTGGTCGTCGGTGCGGGTCTGGTATACGCCGGGCCAGAAGTACGGCAAACGCGCCTATAAGGTTTCTGGCTTCATCTATCCCGATACGCAGGAAGCCAGGCGCTAATCTCTGCCAAGCCAGCGAATCCACTTGCCGTGGTAGCAGACGTCGGCGAGGTGAGTCTCCCTCCCGTGCGGCCAGAGCGTCACCCGCAGTTCCGCGCAGCCACCGTCCGCTGAGGGTTCCATCCGCAGCCAGGCCAGAGGTTTGCCCCGAGTCGCGTTTTTGGCGGCGCGCGCCATGACCTCTTCGATGCCCCGCCGCTGGGCTGTCGAGACGTACTGCCAGACCACCGTGTGAAACACCACCTGTGTGCAGCCCTCTTGCTGCTCCGGAACCACCCGCTCCAGCCATTCCGCAGCGCCCGAGCGTTCGACCGGCGGTGTATGCTCTACCGCGATCCGGAGGGCGCCGCGCATGCGTTCCATGCGCGCCTCCTGGTCCGGCCAGATGTAGGACAGCAGGCGGTTGGCCTCCTCGGAAGCCGGGCCGTCAGGGTTCTCTGAGAGCGTGACCGCGCCAAGATCCGCCGGGTTGAGGTCGCAGCCCCTGGCGTCCTTGACTTTGACGTCCGTCAGATGGGGGGCTGGGCCTTCCCAGGAAGGGCTCAGAATGACCGGCCCTTCGACCGCGCCCCAGGTGAGATCCAGGCCCGACGGGCGGTAGCCGTAGCGGTGCCAGTTGAGGTTCAGCCCGGCGCTCGCGCCGATCTCCCGCAGCGACAGCGGCAGCCCGGTCCAGCGGGCAATCGCCATGCAGCCGCCGAAGAGAACGCCCGAACGGCCGACTTCGTTGGTTTGCGGTGGCCGCTCGGCAAAGCGCAACAGGGTGGGGCTCTGCTCCGCCAGAATACGCTCGATCAGCGGCCAGTCGGCGTCATCGAGCAGCGCCCTGTCCCCATAGAAACGCGCCAGTTCGGCATCGGCCTTCGTGAGTGCCAGAAAATGCAGGCCCGCGCAGAAGCGTAAGCCCAAGGCGTCATCGCTCGCATCGCCCGCCCAGGACAGCACCGCATTTCCGACCGGCGTGTCGCGTGTCAGGCGCTCCGCGGCGGTCTCCAGCAGGGCTGCGGTAAAGGGCGAGCCCATGTTGCGGCAGGAGGCGCCTTGCCGCCGGAAGTGCGCACGAACCGTGTCTTCCCGGTCCACATCTTTCAGGGTCACATCTTTCTGGTCCGGCGAAGAGCGGGAATCTCCCGACAAGCCGCTGTGCGATCCCTTACTGGGCACCGAAAACTTTCTGCAGCAGTGCGGTGCTGCGTTTCAGCGGATCCTGGCGGATCGCCGCCTCTTCTTTCGCCAGATAGAAGAAGATGCCGTCCATGCCTTTTTCGATGACATAGTCGGTCAGGTCGGCCTTGGCGTCGGGCACGAAGGGGATATTGCGGTATTCACCCATGACGCTCTCGTAAGACTGGATCGCGCCGACCTCCGCGAGGCTCTGGTTGACCACCGGCTCCATTTCCTTGGCCAGAGGATTGGTCATCTTGCCCTGGAAATACCGGGTCGCGGCGTCCTTCGGGCCGTTATAGATCTTTTGCACATCCTCCAGGGTCATCTCTTCGATGGCGTCCAGGAACAGGGCCTTCGCCTTTGGTGCAGCGGCTTCCGCGGCCCGGTTCAGCCGCAGCTCCAGATCGTCGAGCATGGAGGAAAGACCGGCCAGCTTAAGCGCTGACTGTACCTTCTCCAGGGATTCCGGCAGGGGCAGGTGGATGCTGGCGTCGCCGTTGTAGCCATCGGTCTGGCCGACCTGCTCGACGACGCGCTGGGAACCGACCTTCAGCGCTTCGCGCAGCCCATCGGTGATTTCACTGCTGGTGAGGCCGCCGAGGCTCGCGGAATCGGAAGCGCCCGAACCTGAGGTGATGCCGGAGGAATCCAGCAGATCCTTGCCCTTCTTCAGCCAGTCGGACTGGGCTGCGGACTGCGACAGCGGCAGGGCCGTGAGAAGAAAGGCGGTGATGACGAGAGCGCTGCGCATCTTGGGGAACTCCGGGTTGTTAGCCGCTGACCGCAAGGCCAGTCTTGCGGCGGCGCCATGCTATCACAGGCTGCCCGGTCAGACTATCGGGAAAAGCTGCGCCGAGACCCATAAAGGGTTGAAAACAATACAACTCATGGCTCCGTTGCCTCGCTCCGCGGGTCCACTGCAAGGGTTGGCATGCGATAGGAAAGTGACCCTGATGAAAAATGCGCCGTGTTGCGCTATAGTGTTCGGGCAAGGAATGCACAAAGCATCGCTCGAGGGTCATAACACGCAGTTGTGTCGGGAGAGAGGCATGTACAGGTCGGTCAAGGAAAGCCGGGACACGCGTCATGAACAGCGGAGCCTGCTGTTCTGGGCGGAAGGTGTCGTGGTCGGTATCGTGGTATTTGTCGTCGTTGCCTATGTCTTCGGACTTTTGACCAGCGTCTAACGGCGCGATTTATCGCAGGTGCTTTAGGGCTTTGAGACGACGAAACGGTCTCAGAGGCTGGGAAGCTGCAGGCGATTCGGGAGCGGCACGCGCCCTTTCCCGAGTCTTTTGGATTCGAGGCAGCGCTCGACCGCCACCAGCAGGTCGGCCGAACGCAGGGGCTTTTCCAGGAAATCCGAAGCGATTTCATAGGCCTGACGGATTGCGATCGTAATATCGCCGGTCAGGTAGATGATTGGAACGCCCAGAGACGTCAGCTCAAATCCGAGCGTCACGCCGTCGATGTTGTCTTCGAGCTGCAGATCGAGAATAGCCAGATCCGGCAACTGCTCCCCGGCCAGCTCGAGGGCATGCGCGCAGGTTCGCGCGACCCCGCGGACTTCATAGCCCGCAGTCTCCAGTACGACCCGGACGGCCTCGGAGAAATCCGGATCATCTTCGACCAGAAGGATGGAACCCTGCTCGCTCATACACAGAGATTTGGTGTGATTGCCGCGTAATCGAAATCACATCTTTGAGAACAAAGTAAAGAATTGAGTCCTATCTGGTTCAACCTTTTGTGACGGTGGTTTCACAGCTTAAGGAAGTCTTACCACAGGCATGATAAACTGCTGATGTCGCTATGGTAATTGGCCGTCAGGCCGCCTATTTGTAGAAAAATGACAATTTGGGTGACAAGGTATGGCTGAAGTGATCGCCGTGCCCGCCGAGCGTGCGCAGCTCGAGGGTAATCCGGACTACAGGCTGGAGATCGTGGGCTCCAGCAAGCGCGTAAAGGTCGTGTTTAACGGCGTGATCGTCGCGGATACGACGCGCGCGCTCCTGCTGCGCGAAACCCGCTATGCCCCGGTCTATTACCTGCCGCGTGAAGATGTCCGTATCGACCTGATGGTCCGCAGCAGCCATCGGACACATTGCCCTTTCAAGGGCAATGCCAGCTACTGGACGCTGCAGGTTGGCGACAAGTCCTCCGAGAACGCGGTCTGGAGTTACGAGGATCCGCTGTCCGAGGTGGCCGAGATCAAGGATTACGTGGCCTTTTATCAGAACCGCATGGATGCCTGGTATGAAGAGGATGCCGAGGTTTCGATCGACCCCGGCGGCGTCCTCTACACCCAGGGCAATCCTTTCACCGGCTGGCTGATGAGCGAAGCCTGGGAGGCGGCGACCACGCCGGAACTGGTCGCGCGGCTGGGCCGTAAGCTGACGGAGCGGGGGGTGCCGCTCATGCGCCTGGCCCTGATCGTCAGGACCCTGCATCCGCAGCTCCTGGGCAACGCCTATCGCTGGCACCGGGGCAGCGAGACGTCGAACCAGTCGGAAGTGCCTTATGAGGCGCTGACTTCGGCCGCTTATCTCGACTCGCCGCTGGTGCCGATCTTCGACGGCGTGGGCGGTATCCGCCGGCGGCTCGAGGGTGACAATCCGGTGCTCGATTTCCCGATCCTGCGTGACCTGCAGGCCGACGGCGCCACCGACTATGTCGCCATGCCCTTACCCTTCTCCAACGGCCAGGCCAACGCCCTGACCCTGACCACCGACGAGCCGGGCGGCTTCTCGACCAAGGATCTCGGTCATATCTACGAGATCCTGCCGCTCTTAAGCCGGCTGTTCGAGGTTCACGCCCTGCGGCAGATGTCGCGCTCGCTGCTCGATACCTATCTCGGTGCCTATACCGGTGAGCGGGTGCTGAACGGGCGGGTGAAGCGCGGCGACGGCGAGGATATCAACGCGGTGATCTGGTTCTGCGACCTCCGGGATTCCACCGCCATGGCGGAAACCATGCCGCGCGACGAGTATCTCGGGTTGCTGAACAACTTCTTCGAATGCACTGCCAGCGCGGTGCTGGAGCGCGGCGGTGAAGTGCTCAAGTTCATTGGCGACGCCATCTTGGCGATCTTCCCGATCGAGGGCGGGCAGCCGGTGCCCGGCTGCCTGAACTGCACTCAGGTGGGCGCGGCCTGCTTCCGGGCCATCGAGGCGGCCAAGGACTCCAGCCGCCGTCTGGAGGAGATCAACGTCGGGCGCGCGGCCCGCGGTGAGAAGCCCCTGCGCTTCGCACTCTCGATCCATAAGGGCCAGGTGACCTACGGGAACATCGGCATCGATCAGCGGCTCGACTTCACCGTGATCGGGCCGGCCGCCAACGAAGCGGCGCGCATCGGCAACATCTGCAAGCATCTGGACCAGCAGATCCTCTTTTCGGCGGAGATCGCGAAACATCTCTGCAGCGGCGTGGTTTCGCTCGGCCGCCACAGCCTGCGCGGCGTGCGGGAAGAGCGGGAGATCTTCACCCTGGAGAATATCGATCCGGCGCCGGTGCCGAGCGATGACGCACAGACGGTGCAATGCCGGCCGGAGAGGAAGCTGTAACTCTGGCTTGAGCCTCAGAAGAACCTGGTCAGGCGCAGAGTGATCACGTCGTCGTCCCGAATGCCGTTCAGGATCAGGTCCTCGTCGTCGATGTTGAGGAACAGGCGGCCTTCGAGTTCCAGTTTCCAGAACTCCCCGAGCCGCCGCTCCGCCTCGACGGAAAAGAGCGTGGACTGTTCCTCGCGGTCGATGATGCCGCCGATCAGGAAGGTGGTGTCCTGTTCGTCGTTCAGGGTCGCCCGCGCACCCAAGAAAATGTCGTCGTCGGTGATCACGGCGGGCGCATCATCCTCGTCGCGGCCGTCGTAGAGATACTCCGCCAGCAGTCCCAGATCGGCGTTGCTGTCGAAGATGCCGAAGAGGGTGTACTCAAAGCCGGCGACGGTGGCGAAGAAGCGGTCGCCCTGACCGCTGCGGGTGATGGCCTCCAGCTTCCAGAGCCAGGCGTCTTTGGTGAGCTGCGCATCCAGGCTGGTCTGGTCGATCTGATCGTAGCGCGGGATCAGCACCACCCGGCCGTCCGGATTGACCCGCGGCAGCAGGCGCGGTTCCCGGCTGGTGCCATGGAAGTGCGCCAGGCCGATGTCCAGATCGTCAAAGGTGTGGGACCAGCGAAGGGCGAAGTCGATGTGGTGTTCTTCGGCGTTGGACTCGAAGGTCGCGTTGTCGTCGTCCACCGGTAGACTGCCGCGCAGGCGGGCATCGTTGGAGCGGAAGGGACGCTCGCGAAAGCCCGGCAGGATGAAGCCGCTGAGCGTGCCCCAGTCTCGGAAGAGATTGAGGTTGAGCATGGGCTGGCCGAGCTTGTCCTCGCCGTCCACGTCCTCGACCGAGTCGTCCTGATTGATGATATCGACCAGATGCCGGGACTCGGTCACCCCCCAGAAGACCTTGTCGACGCCGATCACCGAATCCCAATCGTCGCCCACATGCAGCCAGTTCAGCTCGCGCAGGTCCACGTGGCTGCGGTTGTCGTCGTGGGCGTCGTAGCGGCCGAAGGGCACGAAGGTGATGCGGTCGTCGCCGCCGTTCCATTCATAGACCACCTCCGGCTCGAAGGCGATGGAGGGGGAGAGCCGGGTGTCGTCCTGTTCATCGAACTGCGGCGAATTGGGAAACGCACGGATTTCGCCGGCGATCGAGCCGGAGAAGTCCCACTCGCCCGCCGAGGCGGCGCCCGGCGTCAGAAGAAAGCCGGCTAAGGCAGTCATGATGAGAGCTTCAACCCTCGCCGAAGCCCTGCCGTTCCCCCGTCTCATAGGCTGCCTGTCGATCCCCCGACTATTGTGTTGCGATCCCGAATAGGGCCTTTTTATGCTTAAAATTCGATGAAGGCACTCTCCCTCAGCGCGCCCGTTTCAGACGGCTCGAGGTGAAGTCGCCGTCTCGGTTGCCCACCTTAAACTGGTAAGTGTCAAAGGTCAGCGTCGTCGATTTCCCCGTCTGGTGATTGTCCATCTGCAGGGTGTGGGCGCGCCAGTACTGGCCCAGGTACTCCTTGTAGTCCAGGTTCTGCAGTGTTTTCAGCAGGCTGTTCTTGCGGTCGTAGAACTCGATCGTCATGGCGCGGTACTCGTCCTGATCGACCCAGACCACCTGCTTGGTGTAGCCGGAGTTTTCATAGACCGGAAAGCGCTCGATAACGAAGCACTGCAGATCGCCGCAGGCCTCGTTGCGCAGCCATTTGTAGGTGTATTTCGCCACCTCCTGACTGACCAGATCCTCGTAAGCGAACTCGCTGCCGACGAAGGGACCCGATTTGTTGGCCGAGGAAATCCGCTTCACCCGCTTAAGTGCCGGCAGATAGAGCCACTGGTCGTCGGGTTCCGTGATCTTGGTATGAGAAAGGAAGGCGGTGCCCTCGATGTCACGTGGATGATCGAAGATCGTCAGGCTCTTGTCGCCCAGGTTCGGGTCTTCGACCTCCAGCGACTTGATGCGTAGCTGGCGGGTGCTGGTCTCGCCGTTGCGGTTGGTCAGCACCATCTTCAATTCCGATTCGCTGTCGACCCAGCCCAGGTCGCGCTTGTCGGCTTCGACGGCGATGGCCAGGCCCTTTTCTTCCGGCGTTTCCGCCAGGCTCGGCAGGGCTCCTGTGCCGATCGCGATGGTGACAGCGGCCGTTAGGATCTTTCGGGTCAGGCTGTTCTGGGGCGCCGGATGGGATTTCATGAGAGAAGTCATGCGTTCAGCTACTCCGCAGCTTTTGGGGTCATATGGGTGTCGCCGAGTTTTTGCGCCTTGCGGCCTTTGTCGACCGTCAGCAGCAGTGTCGGCAAGAGGAGGAAGTCCGCGACCAGGGCGGCAGCAATGGCGATCGCGGTCAGCAGACCCATGTCGCCGTTGATCCGGAAGGTCGAGAAGGCGAGCACGCCGAAGCCCGCGATCAGGATCGCGGAGGTCACCCAGAGGGCCGTGCCGACCGTGGAAAAGGCATAGCGCACCGCGCCTTCGGCATCCTCGTTGCGGTCGCGCCGGCCGCGCTGGTACTTCGAGAGGAAATGCACGGTCGCATCCACGATGATGCCCAGGCTGGTCGCCGTCACCACGGAGGAGGCCAGGCCGACCTCGCCGACGAAGATCGACCAGATACCGAAGGCCATGACGATGGGGATCAGGTTCGGCACCAGGCTGATGATCCCCAGGCGTATATTGCGCAGGGCGAACATCAGTGACAGGGAGATCAGGATGAAGGCGAGCACCGTGCCGGTCAGCATGCCGATGATGTTGCGTTCCGAGATGTAGGCGAACATCACGAAGGGACTTGAGGCTTCGGTCTGGCCTTCGGGGAAATTGGTCGCGAGCCAGGCTTCCGCCGCGTCCTCCAGGCTCCGCAGTTGGTTGGTGCTGATATCGTCGGTCGTCACGATGATCCGCATGGCGGACTTGTCGACGTTGATCTGGTTGTTGAGGTCCAGGCCATAAGGCAGGGAGAGTTCGAACAGCAGCAGGTACTGCGCCGCCAGTTCCCGGTCCTCCGGCAGCCGGTACCACTCCGGATCGTCGCCGTGCATGTTCTTGTTCAGGCGCTTGAAGGTGTCGGTCAGGGTCTGGACGTGCGCGACGCCTGCCTGCGCCTTCAGCCAGGTCGCGAAGGCGTCCGACTTCGCCAGGTAGTCGGGGTCGCTGATGCCGCCGGAATCCGCGGCCGGCAGCGACCAGTTCACCTGATAAACGCCCGAGAGGTGTTCGGTTGCGAAGTCGGTGTCCGCACGGAATTCGAGCGAGGTATCGAAGTATTTGACGAACTGGTCGTTGAGCTCGATGCGCGGGATCATGGCGCCAAGGCCAATTGCGATCAGGCTCATGGTGATCAGGAGCGGCTTGCGTTTTTCGATGACGAAGTCAGCGAGCAGATCCATGCCGGCAAGCTTGTCGCGACCGTTGCCGCCGACTTTGACCCTGACCGGCAGCAGGGAGATCATCGCCGGCAGCAGCAGAATGGAAAAGAGCCAGGCGGCCGCGACGCCGACGGAGGACATGTTGCCGAGATCGTGGAAGGGTGGGGCGTCGCTGAAGTTCAGGCTGAGAAAGCCGATGACCGTGGTCAGGCTGGTCAGGAAAACCGGCCCGAAGTTGACGCGCAGGCTTTCGATGATGGCCGCCTGCTTCGTTGCGCCTTTGCGCATCTCTCGAAGCATGGTCACCAGAAGATGAATGGAATCCGCGACCGCGATGGTCAGGACGACATTGGGCACGATCGCCGAGGGCGGGGTCAGTTTGACGCCCATGTAACCGCCCATTCCCATGGCGACGACCACGGAGAGGGCGATCACCACCAGGGCGGTGAAGGTGCCGCTGGCTGAACGCACCAGAACGACCATGACCAGCAGCAGGACGCCGTACATCAACGGAACCAGCAACGTCAGATCGTTCTGGGCGGACTCATTGAAGGCGTTGTTGAGTGGCACGACCCCGGTCAGGACCAGCGTCACATTGGGGTTTTCCGCGCGGAACTTCTCGGCCATATCGCGGGCAAAGGCCATCACCTCGGCCGACTCCGTTTCGGCCTTCTGGGGCAGGGTGACCGTGACGTTGACGCTGGTTGTCTGGGCGTTGGCGGAAATAACCTTGTCGACCAGCAGCGGTTCGCTCAGGGCAACCTGTCGGATGTTCTCGATCTCGGCCGGATTAAGCTCCAGGTTTCTTCCGACCAGGTCCTGGACCGTCAGATCGTCGCCCTCGGCGAAGCTGTGCTGGAAATTGGTGATGCTGTCGACCCGGGTGCTGTAGGGGACCTGCCAGGCGGCCTCGGTCAGTTCGCGCAGTGCCGTCAGGAATTCCGGCGAGAAGATCTGCCCGTTATCCGGCTTCATGACGAAGCTGATGTTGTCGTCCTTGCTGTAGGTCTGCTGCAGCGCTTCATAGGCCTGAAGCTGCGGATTCTCGGCGCCGAAAAAGACCCGGTAGTCGCTGGTGAAGCTCAGGAAGCGCCCGCCGCTCGCCGCGGCGACGGCAAAAAGGAGGCAGAAGATCAGAACCGGCCAGCGCCAGCGCAAAACCCAGGCGCCATAGGCGATGACCCGGCGGTCGAAGTCGGTTTTGGCGCGGCTGGTGGCGAGAGCCAGTGGGTCGGTGTCATGGGTTTCGGCCGATTGAGATGCAGACTTCTCTCCACCGGGCGCCTCAAACTGAGATTCCCGGTCTCCAGGTTGCACTGGCATAGGTTCCCCTCTCGCTTCCGATCTGCGCCGAACCAAAGATGCCGCAAGCGTTGAACTTGGTAAACGATCAAACGTCGGGCGAGTCCTAATAAACTACACCGTATAGTTTACTTCAATATCTGAGATGGTGAATCCAATGGATCGATCAAGGCCTGTCTTTGCTGGTGAAAGCTGATTGAGGCCAAGGCCGGTTGCACCAGGCGGCGTTAACCGGCATTTGCGATCGCGGACTCCCAGTCAGGTTCGATGCCCTGCAGATGCCGCTGACTCCAGGCGCACATTGCCTTGAGGACGGGCTCAAGCTCCTTGCCCATTTCCGTCAGGGAGTACTCCACCCGGGGCGGGACCTCCCCAAAGGATTTCCGATCGACCAGGCCGTCCGCCTCCAGTTCCCGCAACTGATTGGTCAGCATGCGCTGACTGCAGCCGGGCAGCGAACGTAACAGCTCGTTGAAGCGACGCTTTCTGATGAGCAGGCGAAGAACGATCAGACCTTTCCATTTCCCGCCGATGCAGGCCAGTGCGCCCTCGACCGGGCAACTGGCGGAATCCATCCGACTGTGCAGGCTCTGGCGTTCGTTTGAAGCGGTCATGTGATCTCCAATAGTTACAAATTCGACACTACTGGTAAAAATTGTGCGTACTAGCATCATTGCTGCTTATCCTTATCTTGCACAGCAGACAGCAAATGTGGAGGCGCAAATGACACCCGAAACGACGGCCCTGCTGATCGTCGACGACAACAACGACTTCTTTCACGAAGATGGGAAGCTCTACGGCGCGCTCAGTGATTTTTTTGAGCGTCATCAGACCCTCGAAAATCTTGACAGCCTGATAGCCGAGATGCGCGCGGCGGGCGTCACGATCATCCGGGCCCCGATGTCGTTCGAACCCGGTTATCCGGAAATGGGTACGGCGCCCTATGGGATTTTCGAGGTGGTCAAGAATGCCGGCTCCTTCGAAAAGGGAAGCTGGGGCGCTGCGCCGTCAAAGCTTGGCGGGGAGAGTGACAGCGATGTCGTGATTGAAGGCAAGTGCAGTCTCGACACCTTTGAAACGACCGCGCTGGACGAAGAATTGAAAGCGCGGGGGATCACGACGCTCGTGGTGGCGGGGGTACTTTCCAACCTCTGTATCAGTTCGACCATGCGCACAGCCTACGACAACGGCTATCGGGTCGTTCCCATCACCGATGCCTGCGCCGCGCTCACCGAAGAGCATCACGCGGATACGGTGCGCAACGATTTCCCCTTGATTTCCCAGCCGATGTCGAAGGACGAGTTATCGGCCGCCCTCACGCAACAGGTTTAACACCAGGCTGGGGTTTGCCCTGAGCGGCAATCAGGCGTCGTCGAGTTCGGGAAAGAGTTCGCGCAGGCCTTCGGCGAGCTGCTCCGTAATCTCCTCCAGCAGGCGCTTGCCCTTCTTGGCCGTCGCCAGGGTGGGATCGCCGATGATGCCGGTGGCGCTGAAGTCGATATCCTCGGCCGCTTTGTCGCCTGAAAAGCGCACCGGCTGCGAGAAGACGCGGTTGCTGGGACGGCTGCGGCGTCCGTAATCCGGGCGTGTCCGCTCCATGCGCACCGCTTCCGGCGCGATGGCGAGCATCATGGAGGTGACGCGCTCGTCGGCATGGCCGCCCAGATCCTGTTCCAGGATGCTGTCCAGGTCGCGGCCGAGCAGCCGCAGATTCGACAGACCGACGCGGACCGCGGTTTCGTCGAAGAACTGGTTAATCACCAGGCGCAGCGGCCCTTCCGTTGAATCGCCGCTGTTGACGATGGCGATGTGCTGGGCGCCCTGGGCAACCAGACTGGCCAGCAGTTCGCGGACCATCTTCATGAAGCTCTCGGCCGAAAGATGCTGACTTCCCGGATAGCCCTTGAAGACGGGCGAATAGGTGAAAGTGACGACAGGTGCCGCGATGATCGGTAAGCTGCCGGTCAGCCGGCCCGTCAGTTCCTTGACGATCAGATATTCTGTATTGAGCGGCAGATGATGCCCGTGCTCCTTAGCGGCGGCCCCCACAGGGATCACTACGACAGCCCCATCCGCAAAGCGCTCCGCGGCTTCCGGCCAGGTCATTTCTTCGAGAAAACGTCCGGTTACTGATTTACTCAAAACACGCCCGATTATCTGGAATTGTATTTAAAACAATAAGGTCGAAACTGTGCGGCGATATTCGGACTAAGTTAGAGGAGGCGTCAAGGCACCTAGGATTGTATTTGTGCTTGAATTATCTTGCAATGATTTGGGGTGTTAAAGTGGTTCCAAGAAATACTACAGATTATCTTCGGCATTAGAGGAAAATTTAAGAAATAGTTCTTGTTTTAATTGTGACAAAGGCCGGCCTCTGTCGTCTGTTGTGTGGCAGGTTCGCCAAGAAAAAGGCCCCCGCGATGCGGAGGCCTTAAAAATTGATTTTTTTGCTGGCGGTGTCCCGCGCCACATAAACCTTGCGAGGTGTCAGCTCTGATTGGCGGCATAGCCCCCGGGAGTCCGGGCGGCGCTTTCCGGGCGGACGAAAAGCCGCTTCACGAAGCCGAACAGACTCTTGATCTGAGCGGCCATCGCCTGGCTGCGCAGTACGCGCGCATGGGCGAGGTGATAGTCAAGCGTCTCAGGGGAGAGATCGTCGTAGGTGGAGAGGGGCGCAGTAAAATCTCTATGCATCGACATGGTAACCTCCGAATGCGAGTCAGAGGCGTTTCACATCCCGGGATGTCCCTTACGGCTGATTGCGTTGTCCAAACCAGGCCCAACGCAAGCTGCTCAAGCGGATCTTTGTATTGTTGCAGTGCAACAAAACTATGCATCCGCACCCGCTGAATCAAGGAAAATGGTCATATCTAGCCCGAGATTCGGGGGATTGCTGCTATGCAGTAAGCTCATGCCTCTCGGAGAAGCCTACGCCAGTCTTGGCGAGACAGGCCCGCTTCAGTTCGCCGGATCGAGTGAAATGTCCACCATCAGATCACTCGCCAGGTCTTCGAGATCGTCCTGCAGGGCGGCGAGATCCACCGATTCGGGGACATGGATCAAAGCGCTGGCCCGAAACAGCTTGCCGCCGGCCATAGAGGCACTGTCGGTTCCGGTGGTCAGGTCTTCGATGCTGATCTTGCGTTCCGCGAGGATGTGGGTGACGTCGTGCACGATGCCCGGATGATCCGAACCGACCAGTTCGAGGACCCGGACCTCGACGTTCGTCGTCGGCGGCGGGGTTTTGCTGCGCTCGACCACGATCTGCAGATCCTCTTCGCCAAGGCCGGCGAGGGCCTGGAGAACGGATTCGGCCTTGCTGTCGGGGGCTTCGATATGGACGATGCCGGCGAACTTGCCCGCCAGGTGGGTCATGCGGCTTTCCAGCCAGTTCGCACCGTTTTCGGTGACCGCTTCGGCCAGGCTTTCGACAAAGCCGGGCTTGTCGTCGCCCAGGACTGTCAGCACCAGTGATGTGGCCATGGCATCTTCTCCTCGGCTTGTCGTTGCCGGCCCCGGGCGAAGCCGAAGGCTCTGCCGCAACGGCGGTTTCTTCCTTAAGTCTATGCGGCTTCCGAGCGTCCGAACAGCGCATATCTGTATGACTGCGCGCCGCTTCGTGGTTTTTCGAGAGCAACGGCAGGATGATATATCGTTGTTAAGCTTGGGATTGTATGATGACGCCTGATTTCAGCGGGAAAACGTCAAAGAGACCAGTCGCCCAGCCACAAAGCCCTTCATCCGACACGCCGGTTTTTTCCGCCACCCTTGTCACACGACGGACGATTTGCGTCCGCCGCCAAAGGAATTTTTGGTGCTATGGAATATGTGTTTATGTTTTTTGTCGCTGCGGTGCTGCTGCCTATGGCAGGTCTGGTGGCCTACAGCTTTTACAAGATCCGCAGGATCGACAAGAACGTCAGCGAAATCCTCTTCCGGGTCGTAAAGCTGCAGCAGACCGATCTGGTTCAGGTCTTTCAACAGCGCCAGAATCTCGACATGCTGCAGCATGAATTGACCCTGACGCGTCCCTTGCCGCCGACCCGCGGCTGGGCGGCGTCGCCCGACTTCCTGCTGCTGATCTCGCGCCACGCCCGCGCGGCGCAACCCGATGTGATCGTCGAGTGCAGTTCCGGCGCCTCCACGGTGGTGCTCGCCTCCTGCCTGCGCGAGGCGGGCAGGGGTCATGTCTACAGCCTTGAAAACGAAGCCGAATTTGCGGAGATGACGCGCGGCCACCTGGCGCGGGAGGGGCTGAGCGACTGGGCCACGGTGATCCATGCGCCGCTCAAGCCTTACGACATCGAGGGCGGGCGCTTCTTCTGGTACGACGACCAGGAACTGCCGGAGGCGGCAATCGACATGATCGTGATCGACGGCCCGCCACACCTGGTGGGCCGGATGGCCCGTTATCCCGCCGGTCCCAGGCTCTTCACGCGCCTGGCCGCGGGTGGCACCGTCTTCGCCGATGATGCGGACCGAAGTGAGGAGGAGGCCACACTGGCAGCCTGGCGCAAGCAGTTCCCCGACTTTGCGGAGAGCTATCATCACTGCGAGAAGGGCTGTATTTCGTTTCGCAAGGCCTGATGGGCGGCAAAGCTGCCTAGTCCCCAAAGCTTGTCGGGCCTTGAAGGCCTGCCTCGCCCCCAAAGCATGCCTAGTCTTCAAAGTCAGTCTGGCCCCCCCGATGTCTGTCTGGCCACTGCGGCACTGGGCCTGTTGCTTGCGCGACCGCTCCCCGGCCGGCGGTACGGCGTGCTCAGTATCAAATATTCATATTAAGGCGGTCAAATTTCCCCTTGAACGAAATACAATCTTTAATTGTTGTGTTTTCGCCTCTGCGTGGTCAATTTATTCGTCTGCCAGCAATGTCAGCTCTCTTCGGCTTTATCCTGGGTCCGGCTTGGCGGTGTCGCGCTCTTCCCACAGGTAAAGAATCAGGTCTCCTGGCGGCGCGCGCCTGCGCCACCTTGCTCCTCCGCCAGCCAGGCGGCCAGAAGATCGCGCGGCATTCTGTCCAAAAGTGTTTTAGCTGCAACGCTATAGGCGAAATCGGGATGGTCCCGGCTGAAATGAGAAGGGTTGCGACGCGGCTCAAGGTTTGGGCAGCTTTTCAGGATTTGCGCGATCGCGCGCTGAAGGTCGTCAGAAATCATTTTTCCACCCGCGGACTTACCAGTCCGGGGTAAACCCCGAGGAAGACAAGTCTATCGAATCTTATGTTATTTTTAAGGCACATTTTGCCCCGAATTTTCGATAATTTCAACCTATTGTGGTCGTGCCGGGAGTCATGGCGAAAGAAGAGGCCGGGAGTCTTTTTGTAAGTCTTTGAAAAAACTATGTTGAAAGCAGAATTCGCGGCGCGTTGATAGGGGCGTTTATTTAGAAACGACCGGCATTTGATGTTAATCCGCTGTTAAGCTTGAAATGCTATCTCTCCAGGGCATCACGAACGCTTGCCGTTTCTTTATCGATTCGAAGTCATAAACGCATGGGAGCTGGCCGGTCCGCCGCTATGAACACTGCACCGAATGAAGGTTTCAATAATGTTGTCGATGTCATCGAAGGCATCGAGGAAGAGTCCCGCCTGCTGAGCGAGGAAATCGAGAAGGTCGGCAAGGTAGCGCAGCAGATCGACGCCATCGCCAAGCAGACCAACCTGCTGGCGCTGAACGCCACCATCGAGGCGGCGCGCGCCGGCGAGGCGGGCAAAGGCTTCGCGGTGGTCGCCGGTGAGGTCAAGCAGCTCGCCAATCAGACCTCGGCAGCGACTTCGGAAATCAGTGAGACCCTGAAGACCCTGACCGAACAGGCCGAGCGCCTCACCACCCGCAGTCATTCGGCCAAGGCCGCGCTCAGCGGTAATCCCGGACAGTCCCAGGCCGCCACCGCGGCGCCTGTCGCAGCTCCGGCGCCGGTTGCGGCTCCGGCGGTAGAAGCCGCTCCCGCCGCGGCGGAAGCCGAGCCGGCTCTGCAGGGCGGCGTGACGATGTAAGCCGCGACGGCAATCCAGACACAAAAAAGGGGCGGGCCAGAGCTTTCTGACCCGCCCCTTTTTCATTTCATGATGAAATCAGGATTTGGCGTCCAGCGCCGCCTGCGCCGCCGCCAGGCGCGCGATCGGTACGCGGTAGGGCGAGCAGGAGACGTAGTCCAGACCGACCTTCTGGCAGAAGTCGATCGAGGCCGGATCGCCACCGTGTTCGCCGCAGATGCCCAGTTTGATATCCGGACGCTGCAGCTTGCCGCGCTCGGCGGCGATGCTGACCAACTCGCCGACCCCGTCGTGATCCAGCGAGATAAAGGGGTCCTGTTCGATGATCCCGCGCTGTTCGTAGACGCCCAGGAAATTCCCGGCATCGTCCCGCGACAGGCCGAAGGTGGTCTGGGTCAGGTCGTTGGTGCCGAAGCTGAAGAACTCGGCCTCTTCGGCGATTTCCCTGGCCAGCAGGGCGGCGCGCGGCAGCTCGATCATGGTGCCGACCAGATACTTGATCTCGATGCCCTCGGACTTCATGACCTCCCCGGCGACCCGGTCGACCAGAGCCTTCATGAGCTCGATTTCTTTCTTCATGCCGACCAGCGGGATCATGACTTCCGGCTCGACGGTGTTGCCCTGTTCCCTGGCGACCGTCGCGGCGGCCTCGAAGATGGCCCGGGCCTGCATCTCGTAGATCTCCGGATAGGAGATTCCGAGGCGGCAGCCACGATGCCCCAGCATGGGGTTGCTCTCTGACAGCTTGAGCGCCCGGCTGCGCACCAGTTCCAGGGGTGCGCCCGCGGCCTTGGCGAACTCTTCCAGCTCCGCCTCGCCGTGGGGCAGGAATTCATGCAGCGGCGGGTCGAGCAGGCGGATGGTGACCGGCAGGCCCTCCATGATCTTGAAGATCTCGATGAAGTCCTGGCGCTGCATGGGCAGGATCTTGGCCAGCGCCGCCCGGCGCTCAGCCTCGTTGTCGGCCAGGATCATCTCGCGCACCGCGATGATGCGCCCGGCGTCGAAGAACATATGCTCGGTGCGGCAAAGGCCGATGCCCTCGGCCCCGAAGTTGCGCGCGGTGCGACAGTCGTTGGGCGTGTCGGCGTTGGTGCGCACCTTCATCTGACGGATCGAATCCGCCCATCCCATCAGGGTGCCGAAGTCACCGGAGAGTTCCGGCTGGATGGTCGGGACCTCGCCCTTCATGACCTCGCCACTGCCGCCGTCGATGGTGATCAGGTCACCCTCGCGCAGTTCCTCGTTGCGGGCACGCAGCACGCCGGTCTTGTAGTCGATGCGCAGTTCGCCGGCCCCGGCCACGCAGGCCCGGCCCATGCCGCGCGCGACCACCGCGGCGTGGCTGGTCATGCCGCCGCGGGTGGTCAGGATGCCCTGGGCCGCGTGCATGCCGTGGATGTCGTCGGGCGAGGTCTCGATCCGGCAGAGGATGACGGCCTCACCGGCGGCGGCCTGCTTCTCGGCGGCGTCCGCGCTGAAGACGATCTTGCCCGAGGCCGCGCCGGGGGAGGCGGGCAGGCCGCGGGTCAGGATGTGGCGCGGGGCGTCCGGATCCAGGGTCGGATGGAGAAGCTGGTCCAGCGCCGCCGGATCGACCCGCTTGATGGCTTCGGCCTCCGTGATCAGGCCTTCGTTGACGAAGTCCACGGCGATCTTCAGGGCCGCCGGGGCGGTGCGCTTGCCGGCGCGCGTCTGCAGCATGTAGAGCTTGCCGCGCTGGACCGTGAACTCGATGTCCTGGATGTCGCGGTAGTGCTTTTCGAGACGCAGGCGCACGTCGTTGAGCTGCCCGAAGACCTCGGGCATGACCTCTTCCATGGCCGGCAGGTCGGAGCCGTTGGCTTCCTTGCCCTGGATGGTCAGGTGCTGCGGCGTGCGGATGCCCGCCACCACGTCCTCGCCCTGTGCGTTCACCAGGTACTCGCCGTAGAAGATGTTCTCGCCGGTCGAGGGGTCGCGGGTGAAGGCCACGCCGGTCGCGCAGTCGTCACCCATATTGCCGAAGACCATGGCCTGGATATTGACGGCGGTGCCCCAGGCGGCTGGGATGGAGTTGAGCCGCCGGTAGGTGATGGCGCGCTGGTTCATCCAGGAACCGAAGACCGCGGAGATCGCGGCCCAGAGCTGCGCTTTGGGATCCTGCGGAAAGGCTTCTCCAGTCTGTTCGACGATCTTGCCCTTGAAGCCTTCGATGACCTCGCGCCAGTCCTCGGCCTTGAGGTCCGTGTCCATGGCGTAGCCGCGGTCTTCCTTGTGCAGCTCCAGGATATCCTCGAAGTGATGATGATCGACCTCCAGCACCACGTCACCGAACATCTGGATGAAGCGGCGGTAGCTGTCGTAGGCGAAGCGCTCGTCGCCGGAGGCCGTGGCCAGGCCGCGCACCGTCTCGTCGTTGAGGCCCAGGTTCAGGACCGTGTCCATCATGCCGGGCATGGAGGCGCGCGCGCCCGAGCGCACCGAGACCAGCAGCGGGTTCTGCGGATCGCCGAACTTCACGCCCACCTGCTCTTCGATCCGGGCCAAAGCCGCGTCGACCTGATCGGCGAGCGCGTCCGGATAGCGCCGCTCGTTATCGTAATAGGCCGTGCAGACTTCGGTCGTGATGGTAAAGCCCGAGGGCACCGGCAGGCCAAGAGACGACATCTCGGCCAGGTTGGCCCCCTTGCCGCCCAGAAGGTTTCGCATGTCGGCCTGGCCGTCCGCCTGGCCATTGCCGAAACTGTAGACCCACTTCGTCATCGGATTTGATTACCCTTCGATTTTTGAGAAGTCTGCGACCTGACCCAGGGTCGCACCAATACGAGAAAGAAGCCTTAATCGGTTGGCCCGCAGCCCGGCGTCCTCGGCATTGACCGTCACCTCATCGAAGTAGCGGTCAACCGGTTGACGGAGCTGTGCCAGAGCCGCCATGGCGGCGGTGAAATCTTCCTGGTCGAGTGCGCTGCCTGCGGCAGCGGAGCCCGCTTCCAGGGCTTCGAACAGAGCCCGCTCTTCCTCCTGCGCGAAGGCTTCCGGGGCAACGGTACCGTTGTACTGCGCGCTGTCTTTCTTTTCCTCGATGCGCACGATGTTGGCGGCGCGCCGGAAAGCGATCAGCAGATTGCCGCCGTCTTCGCTGTCGATAAAGGCGCGCAGCGCCTCGACCCGGGCCAGCAGGCGGACCAGATCGTCCTCGCCGCCCAGCGCGAAGACCGCGGTCACCAGATCGTGCCGCACGCCCTTGTCCTTCAGCACCACCTTCAGGCGGTCGGCGAAGAAATCGAGGAGATCCTGACCGACGGGCGCCGAATCCAGGTGCGGATAGAGTTTCTGCGCGGCGGCGAAGACGTCCTTCAGAGGCACGCGCAGTTTGTTTTCGACGATCAGCCGGATCACGCCCAGCGCCGCGCGGCGCAGCGCATAGGGGTCCTTGGAGCCGGTCGGCTTTTCGTCGATCGCGAAGAAGCCGGTCAGGATGTCGATCTTGTCGGCCAGGGCCACGGCTGCGGACACCGGTGCCGACGGGCAGCTATCACTCGGTCCAAGCGGCGAATAATGCTCGGCAATCGCCTGAGCGACCTCGTCGTGCTCGCCGTCTTGCAGCGCGTAGTAGCGTCCCATGATACCTTGCAGTTCCGGGAATTCGCCGACCATGCCGGTGACCAGATCGGCCTTGGCGAGGCGCGCCGCGGAGCGGGCCCTGTCCTTGTCGGCGCCCGGGATATGGCTGCTCAGTTCGGCGGCCAGGGCCTCGACCCGGTCGACCTTCTGGTCCAGTGTGCCGAGCTTGGCGTGGAACACGATGTCGGACAGCGACGGCGCGCGGCTGGCCAGCGGCTCCTTCCGGTCCTGATCCCAGAAGAACTGGGCGTCGGCAAGGCGAGCGCTGAGGACCCGCTGATTGCCCTCGACGATGGTCTTGCCGCCGTCTTCGGCTTCCATATTGGCCACGAAGACGAAGCGGGCGGCCAGCTTGTCGCCGTCCTGCACCGAGAAATATTTCTGATGGCTGCGCATGGAGGTGGAGAGCACCTCCGGCGGCAGGGACATGAAGGCCTCTTCGATCCGGCCCATGAGCACGACCGGCCATTCGACGAGCCCACTGACCTCGTCCAACAGGCCGTTGTCCGGCTTGAGGGTAAGACCCTCGGCGGCCGTCACGGCGGCGGCGCCCTCGGCGATCTTCGCGCGCCGTTCCGTCGGGTCGAGCATGACCTTCGCCGCTTCCAGCTTCGCTTTGTAGTCGGTAAATCCGGTGACCTCGAAGGCCTCTCCATCGCTCATGAAGCGGTGGCCGCGCGTTTGATTGCCGAAGGGCACGGACATGTCCTTGCCGACCTCCAGCGCGCCCTCCAGGACCTGACCGTCGAAGACGGCGACGATGGAATGCAGCGGCCGGACCCAGCGGAAAGAGCTGCGTGCCCAGCGCATGGACTTGGCCCACGGCAGGGCCTGGGTCGCCTCGGTCAGCAGCCCCGGCAGCACCTCCGCCGTGGCCTGCCCGGCGATTTCCTTGACCAGGAAGTAGAAGCTGCCCTTGGGCGTCTCGCGCACCTCGGCCTCGTCCACCGAAGCCAGGCCGTTGGCCTTCAGGAAGCCGGCGATGGCCTGCTCCGGCGCGCCGACCTTCGGGCCTTTCTTTTCTTCCGAGACATCCGGCTGCTTTTCCGGCAGGCCCTCGGCCACCAGCGCAATCCGGCGCGGCGTGGCGTGGCTCTCGATGGAGGAGAAGGCCAGTCCGGCGCCCTTGAGTTTTTCAGAGACCAGACGTTTCAGGTCCGCGGCAGCCTTTACCTGCATGCGGGCGGGGATTTCCTCGCTGAGGAGCTCGAACAGCAACTCGGCCATGGCTTTACGCCTTATCCTTCTGTGTCTCATACCAGGCTTCGCAACAGGACTTCGCCAGGTCGCGCACCCGTCCGATATAGGCCTGCCGCTCGGTCACCGAGATCACGCCGCGCGCATCCAGCAGGTTAAAGATGTGGCTGGCCTTCATGCACTGGTCATAGGCGGGCAGGGGCATCAGCCGGCCGTTCTCCCGCCCGAACTCCAGGATATGCTGGCATTCCTTCTGGGCGTCTTCGAAGTGCTTAAACAGGATATCGGTGGTCGCGACCTCGAAGTTGAAGGTCGAGAACTCCTGTTCGGCCTGCAGGAAGACATCGCCGTAGGTCTTGCCGCCCTGATCTTTGGGGATGCCGTCCCAGTCCAGGTCGTAGACGTTCTCCACGCCCTGGACGTACATGATCAGCCGCTCCAGACCGTAGGTCAGCTCGACCGGCACCGGATCGCAGTCGATGCCGCCGACCTGCTGGAAATAGGTGTACTGGCTGACCTCCATGCCGTCGCACCAGACCTCCCAGCCCAGGCCCCAGGCGCCCAGGGTCGGGCTTTCCCAGTCGTCCTCGACGAAGCGGATGTCGTGCAGCTTGGGATCGATGCCCAGCACATCCAGCGAGCCCAGGTAGAGCTCCTGGCTGTTCGGCGGGCAGGGCTTCATCAATACCTGGAACTGATAGTAGTGCTGCAGCCGGTTGGGATTCTCGCCGTAGCGGCCGTCGGTCGGCCGGCGCGAAGGCTGCACATAGGCCGCGTTCCATGTCCCAGGACCCAGCGCACGCAGGGTCGTCGCCGGATGAAAGGTGCCCGCGCCGACCTCCATGTCGTAGGGCTGCAGGATGACGCAACCCTGACGCGCCCAATAGTCCTGAAGTTTGAGGATCAGGCGTTGAAAGCAGGTCTCGGGATTGGCGGGTCTAAGATTGCCGGCCGCGGACATGGGGCCTCGTTTTTGTTGCGCTGCGAAACGGGCCGCACCTTATCCCCCGCAGGCCGCGGAATCAAGCGGCTGAAGGGGGCGACTGAAGGAAGGAAAAGCCGCATTAACCTTCAGGGTCGACGGGCGAGGCGGAAAGCGGTGTTTTCGCCGATCCGGGGGGATAGTGAAGAGGCTGTTCCGCTGTGCTCTGTTCCTATGGCCATGCGGTTGTGGTGGATTAAGATTGACCATCCGATCGGATCCTGGCGAAAGATGGGTTCCCGTCTCTCCAGCTTGGCATCATATGCCGGATAAACACACTGAGTGCAGATACATGAAGACAACGCCTATCTTTCTCGCGGGTGCGCTGATAGCACTTGCCTGCGTAACCGCCGATGCCAAAGGGGAGCAGGTTATGACGCCGTCACAGTTTATCGAGCAATATGAAGCGGCCTTGGGCACGCAAAAGTGGGATGTCGTGAGTCCTTTGATCAGTGCCGGCGCGCAGGTGATCTTTTCCGACGGTTCCCTTCACAAGGGCAAAGACGCGGTGCGGGCGGCATATGAGCGAAACTTCGAAGCAATCAAAAACGAGGATTATCAGATCTCCAACGTGCATTGGCTGATGGAATCAGAAGACAGTGCCGCATACATCTTCGAGTTCTCTTGGAGCGGTATCATCCAAGGTCGCGAAGCATCGGGTTCAGGACGTGGAACGGCCGTTTTGATTCTTGAGAACGGTCAGTGGAAGCTTCTTGCGGAGCACTTGGGGTCCTATAGGTAGGTCTACCTTAAGGCATTGGTTTCGTTGGGTTGGATTTGTGAATACGCAAAAATCTTTGAAAAGATAAAGCTTCCCCCGCGATTTGAATTCTGGCCAATTCCTTTTTGTATGATCGCGCACTGGACCCGCCGCTGACGCCAGACAATCCTGCGCTGCGCAGCAGTATGAGGTTTCGGGCTCAACGCGGACGTCAGCTACTGCCAATCTGCGGTCTGCCAGACTCAAGGCAAGCTTGACATTTGAGAGATATATCGAGATATTTCGATATATGGACATTGAAAAATCGATCGCCGCCCTGAACAATCCGATCCGCCGCAGGATTCTCGAGTGGCTGAAAGACCGCTCGAATTTCCCGCCGGCGCTGCCGGAACACGCCGACCTGGAGGGCGTCTGTGTCGCCTATATCCAGGAGAAGGCGGAGCTCTCTCAGTCGACGATCTCCAACTACATGGGGCTGCTGAAGCAGGCGGGCTTCGTCGTTTCCGAGCGCCACGGACAATGGACCTTTTACCGGCGCGACGAAGACAACATCCGCGCGTTTCTAACCGCGGTCCAGGATGAACTCTTGAAATCCTGATCAAGGAAGAATTTGAGACCGGCGAACATTTGCTGGTGGATAAAACGAAATATCGAAATTTTTCGATGGAGCTACGAAATGCCGAAGCAATCGCCGAGTCCGCAGTCCGTCTTGGGACGTCCGCTCGAACTGCCGTGCGGGGTCGTCCTGAAGAACCGCCTGATCAAATCCGCCATGTCCGACTCGCTGGGTGACGGCGCGGGAAACCCAACGGAAGCGCAGATGCGGCTTTATGAGCGCTGGGCCGAGGGCGGCGCGGCGCTTTCGCTGATCGGCGAGGTGCAGGGAGGCCCGCACTACCCGGAGAAGCCTGGCAATCTCGTCCTCGTACCCGACGCCGATCTGCAGGCGATGCGAAGTCTGGCGAAAAGAGGATCTGCCAAGGGCGCGCATATCTGGCCGCAGCTCGGCCACGCCGGCGCGCTCTCGCACCTGCCGATCAGCCGGCCGAAAGGGCCCTCCGCGCTGGATCTCCCGGGCCTGCGCTGCGAAGGCATGACGCTGGATGAGATCCGGAACCTGCCCGGAGCCTTCGCAGGGACCGCGAAGCTCGCCAAGGATCTGGGTTTTGGCGGGGTCCAGATCCATGCGGGCCACGGTTTCCTCTTCAGTCAGTTCCTCTCGCCGCTCTTCAATCACAGGAGCGATGTCTACGGCGGTTCAGTCGAAGGGCGTTTCCGCGTCATCCGCGAGGTCATAGATAAAGTCCGGCAGGCGGTGGGCGCCGGCTACCCAATCGGAATCAAGATCAACGCGACGGACAAGCTGACGGGCGGTCTCGATAGCGACGATGCCCTGGAGGTGGTCCGCCTGCTCGACGGGACATCCATCGACCTGATCGACGTCAGCGGCGGCACCTATTTCCCCGGCGCGGCCGCAAGCTCCGACGGTGTTTCTTCTTCGGGGCCCTATTTCATCGACTTCGCAAAACGCGCCAAAGAGGTGACCTCCATCCCGATCATGGTGACGGGCGGTTTTCAGACCAGGGCGCAAGCCTTGGCAGCCCTCGAAGGCGCCGCCGCCGATGCCGTGAGCCTCGCCAGAGCCATGGCGCTCGATCCGGCTCTGGCCGCGCGCTGGCTGAGCGAAGAGGGCGGCGACCCGGCCTTTCCGGTTTTCGAAGCACCGCCGCGCGGCAGCATCACCGCCTGGTACTCCATGCGCCTCACGGCATTGGGCGAAGACGATGAGAAGAACTTCGATCTAAATCCCGCTAAGGCCCTGGAGGTCTACGAGGCGCGTGACGCGGAACGTTGCGAAAGCTGGCGGAGGCGTTTTGCCTGAACACTCCCGCGAGTCCGGCGGGCCGTCCGTTTCCCTGCGATCGGCGGCGCCGGATCGACGGCAGCATTTCCCTCCTCGTCACGCCTGCTGTCCATCTCCGTTCCCGTCCTTGGAAAGATCCTCGGCCCACCCTTGCGACCAGGCGCCGAAGGGTTTGAGCAGTTGGAACAGTTCCGCGCCCTTCGCGGTAAGCTCATAGCCCGCGGGTCCCCGTGCGACCAGGCCGCTGGATGCCAGCTCCTTCAGGCGCCGGTTCAAGACTGTTGGCGAGACCATTTCGCAACTCTCCTGGAGCTGGCGGAAGGTCATGGCGCCCTCCGAAAGCTGCCAGATGACGCCGAGCGCCCAACTGCGCCCGAGCAGATCGAACAGCGCCATAATGGGTTTGCCCGATTTTGACCCGCGGACCGGTTGACCCGGCCTGGGGATTTCTGCGGCCATAAGAAATATCCTCTTGCTACATAAAGTGTAGCATTCTATTGCTACTCATTATGTAGCAATCCGCGAGAGCTGGCTATGGTTACCCTTCCCATTCTCGCCGCCCTGGGCGCATCCTTCGGCTGGGCAGGTGGAATTGTCCTGGCGCAGAAACCGGCACGGGCGCTCGGCGCGTTCGAGTTCACGCGCATCCAGCTCATTGCCTGCGCCGCGATCCTGGCGGCGCTTTGCAGCTTCCTCGACTACTGGCCATCGGTCCTTTGGCTTTACTGGCCGTCCTTCGCCGCAAGTATTTCGATCGGCGTGGTCCTGGGAAACCTCGCGATGATTGAGTGCCTGCGCCGCGGTGGACCAAGGCGCACGGAACTGCTGCTCGCCCTCAAGGCGCCGATTGCGGCAGCCATGGCATACCTCTGGCTCGGGGAAATCCCGTCCGGCGCGGATCTCCTGGGTGCGGGCATCACGCTTTCGGGCGTCTGCCTTGCCGTCTTCTTCGGCGCGAATGAAAGGGCCGAGAGCGATGCGACAAGAGGCCGGGTCGCCCTGATCCTGCTGCTGGGCGTTGCGGCTGCGGGCTTTCAGGGCTTCGGATTTCTGGCCGTGAAGCCTGCCATGGTCGCGGGCGCCGAGCCGCTGGCGGTTTCCGCGATCCGTTTGCTGGGCGCCGCCTTCCTGATTTCACTCATTGCCCTCTGGCCGGCCGAGCGCTTACGCGGCTCGAGTGAGCTGACGCCGTCTCTGCTCGGGCGGACGATCTTGCCGGGATTTATCGGCTACGGGATCTCCTCGTCGCTGCTGCTTTACGCCTTTGCCAACTTCGATGCGGCTATCGCCGCCGTCCTCGGTTCGCTGTCTCCCGTCCTTGTTCTGCCTCTCCTCTGGTTCAAGGACGGCATCGCGCCGCGCCCTGGGGCGGTTTTGGGAGCCGTTTTGGCGGTTACGGGCACGGCGGTGATCCTCTGTTTCTGACAAGCGCCTCGGTGCCTGATCTTCGAAACATATCTCTGGAAGACTGCCAGATCCGTCGGGATGCCAATCTGCTCAATATGCCAGCGCCCACGTGCCCGACTCACATCTTCTGTCCAAGTGCGCGGTCCAATCACCCTGGGTCTACTCGGCTGGCGCAGCCGCGCAGGCTTCGCGTGGCGATGCCGGTAATTCCTATGACGATCCAGCTTCCCTGAATCAGGGCGGAGGCGAGGTTGAAGTCGGCGAACAGACTGACGGCGACAAAGATGGCGGCAAGGGTGTTTACAAGGCTAAAACTCATGCCGTTGCCGTCCATCCGTTCGAACTGCACCGCCGCAAAGGCGCCGATGTAGAGAAGGAACCCTATCAGTCCGATTAACTGCGGCAAGCCAAGTGATCCAAGGCTGGTCATCTCGGTCATGGTCTTGGTCGATCGTTGGGTTATCGCAACGCCAGGAGACCGGCTTCAGGGCGACCAGGCCGAAGAAAGGGCCAGCTTCGCCGGCGCATCGCCGCGAAGGCGGCGAGTCCCATCAGCAACAGCCCGGCGGAGGATGGTGCGGGCACCGGCGTTGCCTCTATCTCCACGCGCTGGAAATCCGACACGCGTGTCTGCCTTGGCAGCGTGAAGCCAGGCGAGATTTCTTCCAGCGCGAAGAAATCGACGGCATTGACGTCGAAGGAGCCGGCGAGGGCGGTAACCTCCAGGAAACCGCTGGCCGGAACGCGCGGCGGACTACCGCTTGGCAGGACCCCCGGCAGAAAATCGCCCGGATCGATCGTGATGCCGACCGTGGGGTCCAGGCCCGCGCCGCTCGAATCGAAGCTGGTCGAAGTCAGCCGCATCAGCCCTGAATCCAGCAGGCTGATGGCGACGGCATCGCCGTTTCCGAAGAGATCCGTCGAGGCCAGGCGCAAGAGGAAGGCCTGCGGGTCGAGCTCCACGCCGGGAAGGCTGTAAGCGCCCCGGAGCGTCTCGCCGACGCTCACGGGAACCGCCTGTGCCGCGCTTCCCCAGATAACGAATCCTGCCGCGAGAAGAAGGTTTCTGATCATGACGCACGCCTTTCCTGTGTCGGTTTAGTCGATCACGCGCTCCTTTGGCGCGCGGTTTCGACACAAGCTGACGGGATTTGCGGCGCAGAAATACTCAGGAGTTTGGAGTACTCCAGACTCTGTTGTGCTGGCGTCGGCGTTCCGGACAGAAGCACAGGAATCGCCTAATCCTTGACAGGATTGACGCCTCCCGAACGGCCCGCGAAGGTCCATCTTCTCTCCATCACGCACTGATCGCGTTCCGTGCGACCGCGGTTCGAGAGGGAGAGACAGATGATTGCGACCACCCCCCTGACCTTTGAAAATGCGGGTTCGAGCCTCTACGGGACCCTCTATCTGCCAGAAGGTCACGACGGCGCGCCACTGCCGGCCGTGATCGTGACCGGGGCCTGGACCGCCGTCGAGGAGCAGATGCCGGCCAACTATGCCCGTGAACTGGCCGCGCGCGGTTTTACCGCTTTCACCTTCGACTTCCGGGGCTGGGGCAAGTCCGGTGACCTGCCAGGCTCTGTCCGCTTCGTCGAAAGCCCGGCAGCCAAAACCGCCGACATCGTTGCCGCCTTCAAGTTCCTCGCGACTCGACCGGAAGTGGACCCTGCGCGGACCCATGGCCTCGGCATCTGTGCTTCGGCCGGCTACATGATCGACGCCGTGACCGGCAATTCGCAGGTACGGAGCATCGGACTGGTTGCGCCCTGGCTCCAGAACGCCGAGATCGTCGAGACGGTCTACGGCGGCGCGGAGGGCGTGGCGGCCCTGATCGAAGTCGCGCGTGCCGCCGAAGCCGCGGGCGGCGACATCATTTCCGCGGCCGGCCCCGAAGGGGCTGAGGGCGTCCTGATGCCCGTTGGCGGCTACTACTACGAGCCGCAGCGCGGCGCGATTCCGCAGTACGACAATCGCTGGAACAACGCGGGCTGGGAGGGCTGGCTGACCTACCATCCGGCAGATAACCCGCGGCGCCTGGACAAGCCGCTCGCCGCCATGCACTCCGAGAGCGCGGCCATACCACAAGGCCTGCGCAGCTTCCTGCAGGACTTTGCCGGCGAGGCCAGCGTGCAGTGGCTCGAGGGTGTCAGTCAGTTCGACTTCTACGACAAACCGGAGGCGGTCGAACGCGCCGCCGACTTTGTCGCCGCGCATTTCCGCGCCCAAGCCTGAAGAGAAAACTCTGCCCCCTCGTATTCAAGGAGACAGCAATGACCGAAGAAACCCGAACCTCGCGCCGCGCCATCCTGACCGGCGGCGCCGCCCTGGCCGCTACAGTGACCGCCTCCGCCGCTCTGGCCAACAGCCTGAACCCACAGGCCGCCCCTGGCGGGGTCAAGGCCGATGGCCGCTTCAAAGGTAAGGTGGTGGCAGTCACCGGCGGCAACTCGGGCATTGGTGCCGCCACTGTGCGTGCCTTCGCGATGGAGGGCGCGCAGGTGGTCTTCGGCGCCCGCCGCGACGCGCTGGGCCGACAGGTCGAAGCCGAAGTCCGCGCCGCCGGCGGCGATGTCACCTGGGTCCAGACCGACGTGCGCGAGGCCGCCCAGGTCGAGCGTTTCATTCAGGCCGCCACCTCGACCTACGGCCGCCTGGACGTGCTCTTCAACAACGCCGGCATCTTCATGACACCGAACCTGATCGAGGATATCGACATAGAGAACTTCGAAGACATGATGCGCACCAATACCTTTGGCGTCTTTTACGGCATGAAATACGCCGTGCCGGTGATGAAGGCCCAGGGCGGCGGCGTGATCGTCAATATGGCCTCCGTGGCGGCGCATCGCGGTTTCCCGAACACCGCCCACTACAACGCCTCCAAGCATGCTGTGCTGGGCCTGACCCGTGCCGCCGCCCAGCTCGCCAAGGAGAACATCCGGGTGGCCTCCATCTCGCCACTGGCCGTGGACACCCCGATGTTGAAGGAAAGTTTCGAGCACCAGGGTCTGACCTATGAAGGTATGGCCGGTTTCTTCGTCACGCCGCGCATCATGGATCCCCACGAGATGGCTGAAGGCGTCATGTTCCTGGCATCGGATGTGGCGACCGCCTTCAACGGCATGGACCTGGACGCGACCGGGGGACAGCTCGCGTAGAGCCGCGGGACCTTGTCCTTGGAACAGCGTCCCGCCCCTTCAAAAACAGACCCGATCATCAAGGGAGCACGACAATGCTACGGAAACTCATGATGGCGCTCGTTGCCGTCGTCCTGTTCGGCGGCACTGCCATGGCAGACCAGATTGAAATCACCCGATCGATCACCGACATCGCGGCTGGCGCCGACCGGCACGACTGGGTCCGCGTCCGCGGTGCCTTCGCGGAAACGGTCACCGTTGACTACACCTCTCTCTGGGATGGCGATCCCGCGACCCAGCCCGCCGACGAACTGGTGGCCGGCTGGTCGAAGTTTCTGCCGGGCTTCGATATCACCCATCACATGGTGACCAACCACTCGGTTCTCTCCAGCGAAGAAGGTAAGGCCGTTGCGGAGGCGGATTTCACCGCGACGCACCGGATCGGCGAGGGCTTCTGGACGCTCGGCGGCCGCTACCGCTACGAGCTGGTGCAGGCCGAGGGGCGCTGGCTGGTGACTTCCTTGACCATGACCGCACTCTGGGAAACCGGCGATCGCGGGCTCGTGGCCCTGGCCGGCGAACGCGCTGCTGAAGCTAAGTAAAACTGCTTGCCCGAAAGGCGGCCGGTGCTGCGCCGAACCTGCGCTTGAAGTGCCGGCCGAAGCGGCTGACGTCCTCGTAGCCGCTGCGCCAGGCGATCTCGGCGACACTCAGGCCCGTGGTGCGCAGTAGAACGGAAGCCAGATCGAGTCTTGCGGCGATGACGTATTGCAGTGGCGAGAGCCCGACTTCTCTTTTGAAGGCTTTGGAAAAGTGGGTGGCGCTCATGGCCGCCAGATCCGCCATAGCCGCCAGTGTGAGGTCGTTTCCCAGATTGTCGTGGATGTAATCGAGCACCCTGCGCAGCCGGGCATCTTCGATGCCGAGGTGCCAGGCCGGCGGGGGCTTGATCGTCTGGACGACCTGCGCCGCGAGCGCCCGCTGCATGGTTTCCCGGTAGAGCGTGCCGCCTGTCGCGAAGTCCTCCGCGTTCAGGCAGAGATTGACCAGCAGCGGGTCGAGCTCTCCGACGATGGCTTGAAAATCGCTCGTCCGCCCGAGACCGCATTCCTCCAGAATCTCGCGATCGAGACTGACGATCACGATCTCGAGCTCCTCGTCGTATTCGCAGGTTCCGTCACTGCCGGCCGGCAGGAGCCAGCCCTGGTGCCTGGTCAGCGGATGGTGGCTGGCCCGTGAGGAGGCCAGCGAAAAGCGGTGGCCCGGCTGATCGTTCAGAAAGATGCCGAGCGACAGTGCGGGAAGCGCATAGGCCCCGCCGCCGGCAGGCAAGATCGTTTTATTCGAAACGACGTTCGGCATAGCCTGACTTTAAGTGTTGCCAGCGTTTTTTCAATCTCTGCGGGGCAGGATGCTGCCGCGCCGTCAGATCGCGCCATGCGCGCCCAGCACACTGACGCCGACGGTCAGGGCACTCAGTGCGAGCAGAATCCGGTGCATGCGGAGCACCAGCCTAAAGGTTTGCTCCGGTGCGATGCGCGCCTGTTCGTGAAACCAGCGATGCAGGAACAGTGGCTCGGCGATGAAGAGGATGAAGGTGAAGAGACCCCATACCGCGACCATCGCATGCATCCAGAAATACGCCGGATCGCTGAAGCGGTCCCAGGCCTCCAGCAGATGCGTCATGTAGAAGCCGCTGGCGCCGGCGACCAGGGTCGAGATACGGGCCTGGAAGGCGAAGCGTCCCTCGATCGTCTCGAAGAGCTGCAGACGCTCCGCCGCCGGAACCGAGTTCAGGATGCCGGGCAGCAGCACCAGCGTGACCAGCGAAACGCCGCCGATCCAGTGCACGATCGCGATGACATGCAGCGCCCGGGCGATCGTCAGTTCATCCATCTTTCAGTCGATCTATCAATTTGCTTTGTCGCTATGCCCATTTTGCGCTCTCTCTCGCCGTCGCCTGACAAAGGGCAACTGCGTGACCAGCATGAAGAGCAGGGCGCAGCTCAGCACGAGCGAGATCGGGTGGCTGACCAGATCGCTGAAGAACTGTCCGACATCCTCGCGCGCGCCGATCATGGCCCGGCGGTAGTTGGCGTCGATCATCGGACCCAGGATCACGCCCAGGATCACCGGGCCGACCTGAAAGCCGTAGCGTTTCAGCAGGTAGCCCACCACCCCGAAAGCCAGCGCCCAGGTGATATGAACCGGGTTGTTCTGGATGGCGTAGGCTCCGACCGCCGAGAGCACCACGATCAGTGGGATCAGGATCGCCCGCGGGCATTCGACAACCTTGGTGAAGATACGGATGCCCGTCAGGCCGAAGAGCAGCAGGAAGAGGTTCGCCAGGGTCAGGTTGCCGACGATGAACCAGAAGAGATGCGGCGTGTCGGTCAGCAGCAGGGGACCCGGTTTCAGGCCGTGGATGAAGAGCGCGCCGATGATGATCGCGGTCACGGCATCGCCCGGAATCCCCAGGGTGAGCATGGGCACGAAGGCGCCGCCGACTGCCGCGTTGTTCGCGGTCTCCGGCGCGATCAGGCCTTCCTTCGCCCCCTCGCCGAAGGGCACCTCGGGGTTCTTGGTGCTGCGCTTGGCCTGGTCGTAGGCGAGCAGCGCTGCGATATCCCCGCCCGTGCCCGGCAGCGCGCCGATCAGAGTGCCCAGGCCCGAAGACTTGAGTCCCAGGGCGAGGTAGCGCCGCACGTCCGACCAGGCCGGCACGATGCGGCTCACCGCCTGCTTGATCGGCGTCTTGGCCACATGCTCGAGCTGCACCAGGGCCTCGGCCACCCCGAAGAAGCCGATCATGGCGACCACGAAGGGAATGCCGCCCATGAGGTTGATGGAGCCATAGGTGAAGCGGGCTTCCGCGGTCATGGGGTCGAGCCCGATCATGCCGATCATTACGCCCAGCGCGCCGGCGAAGGCGCCCTTCGCGAAGCTCTCGCCGGACAGCGTGCCGACCAGCAGGATCCCGATGATTCCCAGCAGCATGTAGTCTCGCGAGGTGAACTTGATGGCGAAGTCCGCGATGGCCGGAGCCGCGACGGCCAGCGCCAGCACGCCGATCAGGCCCCCGACGACGGACATCACGGTCGAGAGGCCGATCGCCTCGCCGGCCAGGCCCTTTTTCGCCAGGGGATAGCCGTCGATGGCGGTGGCGATCGCACTGGGCGCACCGGGGATGTTCAAGAGGATGGCGGTCCGCGCGCCGCCGTAGACGCCGCCTACATAGACGCCGGCGATCAGCGCCAGCGCTTCGTTCACCTCCCACTTGAAGGTGAAGGAGATCAGGATCGAGGTGGCCATGGTTACTGACAGACCCGGGATCGCCCCCACGTAGATACCCGCCAGTGTCCCGACCGCCGTCAGGAACAGCAGGCCCGGATCCAGCCAGGAGGTGGCGAAGAAGCCCAGCGTCTCGAGCATCACCAGAGCTTCCCGCTTTGCCAGAGGCTGCCAAGCGGCAGCACGACCTGAAAGACCACGCGGAACAGCAGGTAGATGGCCAGGATGGAAAATCCCGAAAGCGCTGCGGCTTTGAGCGGTCCTTTGCGCCAGAGCGCCCAGATGGCGACGAAGAGGAAAACCCCGGATGCCGCCAGGAAACCCAGGCCGGGAATCAGCGCCGCGTAGATTGCGACGAGCCCCGTGAAGAGCATCACCCGCAGGGGCAGCAGATAGACGAGCAGAGCCCGCAGTCCGCTAGCGTTGCGTGGCTTGCGTAGTGTATCGGCGAGGATGAAGAGGCTGCTCACCAGCATCACCCCGGCGGCGAGCATGGGCATCACGCCGCCGGTCGTCAGGCCCCGGAAGCCCGATATGGCGTAAGCCTCGGAAAAAACGAAGCCGGCGGCCAGGACCAGGAGCAGCGCGAAGGAGCGCTCCCCCGGCCGAAGTTGTTCTGATGTTTGCATCGGAGATTTGCCCGGCCCGCACGTGGCCCGGCCCGCGGTAAACCTTGGGCCGGGCTATCACATCACGGCCTCGAAATACCGAGCTTTTCCGGGCTCACCTTCGCCGCACCGGTGTCCTGCAGGGCCCAGACGGTGACCTGCTGCCACTTGGCGAGGAAGTCGACCGCCTCCTGACCGCCCATGTTCATCACCACGTTGCCGCGGTTGGCCATCAGCTCCAGGAAGGTTTTGTCGGTCGCCGCCGTCGCGAAGGCTTCGGTCAGCGTTGCCTTCACATCGTCGGGTACATCGGCGCGCACGAAGACGCCGTAGAAGGGCCCCCAGGGCAGAAACTTCGCCATCTCCGGCAGGGTGTCGGTGATCGCCGGAACGTCGGGCAGGGTGTTCACCGGTTCCGGGTTCACCACTGCCAGCGCCCGCATCTTGCCGGCCTTGATCTGCTCGGCCGCGGCCGAGATGCCCGAGGGCATGAAGTCGACCTCGCCGCCGAGCATGGCGGTCAGGCCGGGGCCTTCGCCGCCGAAGGGGATGGCGGTGACATCGAAGTCGGTGGCGTTGGAGACCAGCGCGCCGATGGTCGAGGGCAGGCCGCCAGGGCCGGTCGAGCCCATCTTCACCTGGCCAGGATTGGCCTTGATGTCGTCAAGCAGCTCGGTCAGCGTCTGATACTTGGACTCCGCCGGCACCGCGATCACCGCGACGCCGCGACCGAGAATATTGATCGGGTACATGTCGCCGTAGTCGATGTCGGAGACGCCCATGACCCCGTGCAGTTGCGGATTCTCCGCGCCGTAAAGGAAGGTGTGGCCGTCCGCCGGCGCCGCGTTCACGAAGGCGGTGGAGATGGCGCCTGCGCCGCCGGATTTGTTGAGCACGACGATGGGCTTTCCGAGCGCTTTTTCCGCCGCGGGATTGACGGCGCGCGCCACGGTATCGGTGGCGCCGCCGGCGCCCCACATCACAACTCCCAGGACCTCCCGCTCCGGGTATTCCGCCAGGGCCGGTGCGGCCGCCAGGGCCAGCGTAGCGACTGCGAGCTTAAGTGACTTAATCATTGTTTCTCCCTTAAATTCTTAGAAGTTCAGGCTTTTTTATGCATTCAAGTTCCCTCGGACCGCGCGCGGAGTCAAACAAGATTCGCCTTTTGATACCATCGGCTACAATCCCCAATCGTGGAATCGCGCAACACGGGAAGTTAACAGGAAACAGCGATCTTAGCGCGCCCGCGACAGCTTGGTTCAGCGGTGCGCGGCCTGAGCCGTGGTGACGGGATGCGGCACTAAGTCCTGCACTTGGTCAGATCCAGATCGGTGATCTTTTCTGCCTGCATCACCCAGTCGACTGTAATGGGCGGGCTGGCCGGCTTTCCTGTTTTCCCCGCCGCTTCATCACTGGAGCCGACCTCGATCACCCGGTTTTTAAGCTCCCGATTGCTACAGGAAGGGCCGGTTCGCAGGATATCTATGCCGGCACGGATCATGTTCAGGATAACGATTTTGTAGTCATTCAGGTCAGTGTTCGGCCCGTACCAGATCGCGTTTGTCAGGTCATTTGCCTGGTTCGCGCGGGCGACTCTGTTCTCGACCACAAAGCCGATTTCTTCAAGCGTCTGGCGAATGATCGGATCATCGACCTCTTTGGTGTAGTACCAGACCACGACGCCCTTCCGCTGTGACGGCAGGTGCTCTTCGATAAGGTCGGCGCGCGCTTTATTGGCTTCGAGGATCTGCAGTCTGACAAGATCGTCGGTCGAAAACTCGGCCAGTTGCTTGTCGAAGCGTTTTTGCCGGACGCCGAAGTCGCGCAGAATCTGGGGCTGGGATAAAAGAATGTTGCTGAGGTAACCCGACATGCGCACGGAGGAGCCGGCCAGCGTGTCGACGGACTGTTCCAGCCGTTCTTGATAGCCTTCGGTTTCCTGCGCGGAGATGACCTGAAAAATGCCCACACTTGAGGCAAGGATCAGAATCACCGCCGCGAGCGGCCAGAAGTAGGGGCTCTTCCGCTCCACGAAAATGCCAATAATGACAAGCAGTGCCGAAAATACGGATGCGAGAACAGTCGTCATTTAAAGCTTCGCCCCCTGCAGAGAAAACACCGCACACAAGGTTTACAGGCGCCGCGTTCGAAAAACAATTTTACAGCAGAAGTCGGATTGACGTTCGGCCTGAGCGTCAGTGGAGCGGCGGGCGTTTTTCCGACCCTGGGGCCGAGGCCTGTTCAAACGGGGCCTGCAGCCTGAAGCGGGCGGGCTGGCAGTGTTTGCTCGATCTTCAAAGAGAAGAGAGCGCCGCTGCTGAGGGAGGGTTCGGGAAAGCTTTAAATCTGCATGCAGGTTATCACCTCGCTGCGCACAAATTCCGACCTGACCCTATCCCTGGGTGAGACACGGCGAGTCGCGCAGAGGCCGCTGGAGATCGAGGTCCGGACCATCCCGCCCGGCGGGGGTGGGCAGGCGCTGAACGGCCTTCCGGGACGGCGAGGTCAAGGGGCGGGTCTGCATCGATTTTGCGCGTTTGTGAGGTGGCGCGACGTGCGGTCCGCAAATGCCGCTCCGCTCGACCGGAACCGAGCGGTGGTCATAGGGAGCCGCGCCGGCAAATGCCTGATTGACCGGACGGTTTGTGAAGCGGTAGAGCCGACACTATCTGAACCCTGTCGAATGGAACCCTCGGACCCAAAAAGGAAAGAGATCGAATGACCATCATTTCCGGCATCAAGCAAATCGTCCGCAAAGCCGCCGGCCGGCCCGCGCCGCGCCTTTTGAGCGTCAAGGATACCTGGCGACTCACGCCCAATATGATCCGGGTGGTTTTCGCAGGGCCGGAACTGGAGGGTTTCCCGGTGGGGCGTGAAGGCGGAAACTGCAAGCTGATGCTGCCTGAACCGGATGAAAAACGGGAGGATTTCGCGAAACGCCTCCTTGAGGGTTCGAAGATCCTGCGGCGGACCTACACCGTGCGGAGTTATGATCCGGCCAGGCAGGAGCTCACCATAGACTTCGTCGCGCACGGGGATAACGGGCCGGCAAGCCGTTGGGCGCAGAATGCCAAGCCCGGCGCATTTTTAGGCTTCGCCGGTCCGAGCGGCCCGAAGGTCACGCACTTCGAGGCTGACTGGTATCTGATCGCCGCCGATCCCTCCGCCCTTCCGCTCGCCGCGGCCACGCTCGAAGCCATGCCGCGCGACGCAAAGGGTGTCGCCATTTTCGAAGTGACATCCCTGGAGGACAAGCAGGACATCGATGCCCCGGACGGCATTGAGATGCATTGGCTCGCCCACCCCGATCCGGAAAGACCTTCCACTGCGCAGGAAGACTTTATCCGCAAGCTGGACTGGCCAGGGGGGCGCGTTCAAACCTGCATTGCGGGCGAGTCCAGCGTGATCAAAAGCCTGCGCGTCTTTTTACATCAGGAAAAACAGCTCCCGCGACAGGACACCTACATCGCCGGCTATTGGAAGATAGGCCTCGTCGAAGACGAGCACCAAAAGATGAAACGCAAAGAGGGGTAGCCTATGTCTAAGGGGATGGTGCCAGTCCTGCGCTGAAGCTGCACCCCGCTGTGCACAATTGAAGACCTGACCCTGATCAAATTGATGATGCGCAATCGAAGGCTTGACCCTGGTCACATTACCAGTGTTTTGTGACGCAACTATTTGTTGTATTTTCTGTAGGGACGAGGTTTGGAGGAAGCAAGATGGCAAGATTCGCAGCAATCGTGCTGATAAGTCTAGGTCTGGTGGCGTGCAGATCGTCAGAGAAAGATCCTGGCACCCCGAATCCTCTTTACATTGAACCTTTAGAAGCTGCGCTTTCTGGCCGGACATTCGAGCGTCTTGGTGTCGTAGTTCACGTCAATGTAGACGGAACTATTTCCGGGGAGAACTTTGAGTTAGGGGAGCCTGTGAAAGGCACTTGGGAAGTTAAAGAGGGTGAACTTTGTCGAGAAATAGTGAGCCCGAAAAAATACCGAGGCTCAGATTGTCAGTCCGTGTTGTTCCATAAAAATGGAGTTACCTTCATTCGCAGCGACGGGACGCGCGTAACCTATAAGGTTCGGCTTGAAGGCCGTAAGAGAAGCAAGTAACCGGCGCTACATCTTGCAGATTGAAGTTTGTTGCGGTGATCAGTGATAAGCAAACAATCCGCTATTGCAGGGAAGTCGTTACACATTTCAATTCTGAATTACCTACTCGCGTTATGGTGTTGTAGCGCGCAAACGATGTAACCTTCTATGAGTATGAACATGTTGATAAAATTCACCAGTACATTCACGCTATAGCAAAACGAGGAGCCATTTTAAGCATTGCCTTTTTAAACACTGGAAAAAAACAATGTCGCATAAAAATTCGGATCCGCACATCGACGCCAGATTGGAATACCAATTGTTGATAACTTCCTACTCTGCTGCAACAAACTCTATTTGGGTAGGATACGGAGCATTTTTCACCCTAAATGGATTGCTTGCTACGGGTCTCTGGTTTTCGTTTTCTGATAATTCCTCTGGAATGCCGGAAAACCTATTGTCTATCGCAAGATTATTCTTTGCTTTCACTGGTATCGCTATGGCAATAGTTGCATTTTCTGTGAGCTTAAAAATTTCGAAATTTCATCAACAAATCGTTAGTAGGGGACTCAAATTGGAGCGTGAACTGAAATTGAGGATGTTTAGTTTAGTTGATCAGCCATATCCGAAATTTCCTTTAGGCACTTTGATTGGCAGTTTTTTGTTTTTGTCTTTTTGGGCGGCAGTACTGATTTGGGGAGATATTTGACCTTGTATATCTATACTGTGTCAGGAGCCAGGTCTCAAGTTGTGCACCCCAGTCCAGTATCAAGCACACAGAGCTGGCTTCGCCTCCGTGTTGCGCAACCTTCGCCGCCCACACATGACACTTGTCACAAATAACACTGTTCCCAATTACTCTTTGTCCAAGTCCGTGCGGAGTTACTCTTAGACTGCCGACTCAATCTTGAACGCACTCGCGTCATTTGAGAGTGAATGTTCAACCTGTAGCTTTACTGCTTCGTCGAATGAGATTGAGCCCAGAGCGAGACGATCCTTCGTTTGCGTGCTAAACCCTGTGAGCGTTTTCCCAATCAACCTGTGGCCATCTTTCAAGTCGACATCGATCCACTTGATTTCATTGTCGCCTGCCTCGAACCCTATTTCAGGAAATGGGATGTTTGAATGCTTGATTTGCCATTCGCATATTTCATCGTCGTAAAACAGTTTCCAGCAATGACCTTGCTCATCTTCGAGAAAGATCGGACAGCATGGACATGAGAGTTCCCCGTCGAGCCAAACTTCCCTCGCAGCCGCGCGGGACACTCTGATACCGATAGGACTCTCGGATAATTCGCTTAAGATCATCACACTCATTTAATCCAACGCATGTTCACGTTTCAGACTGTGGCGCGTATCTAAACCGCCCTTTGAGGGTGTGAGCAGGCATCAGGCCTCCTCGCCGGTTCCCTAGTCAGTCACTGTAACGATCTCGAAAGATGTGTCTCATTGAGGGAGAGACTGTCCAGCTCTCGGAAAGCGCGCCCTCGAAATTCGCCCAATACCAGATCGTGTAGGCATGAAGTTGGAAATTGTCTCGAAGACGGGCCTTAATCGTCGGCCAAAAAGTTCGCCATTTTTCTGCGTCCTCGAGGTCTTCAAAAGACTGAATAACGATCTTCATCAGACAAAAGGCTTCGTCGTCGCTGAGCTGGCCGGTCTCGGAGGCGGATAGAAACTCGCCCAGCCTTTCAGGGTTGGCAACCTCGTGTTCCCAGTCCTGCATATCAGGATTGTTCGGCAACTCGAATTTTGCTGCCAGAGTGCTAATCGCAGCTTTCGTTGAGCAGCGGAAAGTCGGCTCCATCGTCATGAGGGAATTTTAATCGCAGTGAATCTTACTTTGCGTCGTCCCGGTCTTCTCGTCCGTGCCAGATTCGAACAACGACGAGGGCGTTATTTGCTTCGTCGACGCGGTAACGGAGAACATAGCAATCCCGGCCGAAGGGTACGAAGAGTTGCTGATATTCAGGTCGCTTCTCCATCTGCAAGCCCATAAAAGGATTGCTGAGCAGCATCTCGATGCCTTCATCGATGGCCAGCATCGCCTTCTGCGCGCTACGGGGATTTTTGTCCTTCAGGAAGCTGTATAGGCGATCAATGTCGTCAAATACTTCTGGCAGGAAAACCAGTTTCACTGAGACTCAACAGTTCTTGCGGCCTGATCAGCGAGCCTATGGAGCTTTTCCCTGACCCTATCGAGGGAGAGAGTCTGCCCCGTTTCCAGATAGCGTTGCCATCTGCGCTCGTCGTCTGCTTGTTCCAGCAGGTCGCGCTCTCGAGCATCTGCGTGAGCCGTCAATACGCTGGTCGCCAGTTCATCAAGCGTATGCCCTGTCTCACGGGCAAGGGCTGTAAGTCTAGCTTCCAGGTTCTCTGAAATCTTTAGAGGCTTATGATTGCTCATAGTTGTATCATATCAGGATTCTATGAACGGAATCCAACTCTTTGGTCAGGCTCCTGGCTTACCACAAAGACTAGTCAGTTCTGCTGTCGAACTGCCAGTCACGCCCAAACGAGTTTTAGCACGAGTGCGAACGACTACATTGCCAGTCCGAGTAACTTCCGCACAAAAGCTTCGATGTCCCTATCGCGGCGCGCGTTTCTATCCAAGCCCATGTTCACGTACAGGCAGTTTCGATATGGGCTGTGAGCCTGAACTTATTAGCACCGTTGGCGACAAGTTCGGCGGTGTAAGGAACGTAGGAATCGTACTCGTCCGCGACGTCCGCGCCATGTATTACCAAGCCGATGGGATCAAACTCGCGCCAACGGGCTCGACAGTTGTCGATTAGCTGTTGAGTCGGTTTCTTGCTCATTTACATCGAAATGCGCTTTTTACTGAATCACAACGCCTTAAAATTCGCGTTTGAGATCAGCCGCTTGCTAATCGAAAGGCAGAGAATTTCAAGGCTGATAAAAGGTACTTTGCTTCAGTTGATAAACTGATCGCTCCGCCGCCCCCTAAACCTGCCCGCCGCAGTTATTGCACTTATGACCCGGCGGGATATAAGCACCGCAGGCGGGACACTGAACCAATTCCAGGTCGCCGCTGTTCCCCTTGTTCTCCACCGGTCCCGAGCGCTTCGCTTCGGCGGTTCTCTGCCGCTCCTGCTCGTCGCGCGCCTGTTGCATGCGGCCGATCATCTTGAAGCCGAACCAGACGGCGCCGATGACGGCCGCCAGGACCATCAGCTTTCCGAAGGAGGGGAGTCCGAACATCGTCTGTCCTTAAAGTTTTTTGCGCCGGACGACGGGCCGGCTTTTCCGCGCGGGCATCTCGCCCGCCGTTATAGCCCGAAACGGGACCAGAGTGCCCTTTCTTCGGCGGCGGATACAAGTCCCTGGACCCATTCGTGCGGTTCCGCGGCGGCTGCCAGGCCCTGGCCGGAGAGCAGGCCGGCCAAACCCGCGCCCTTGCCCAGATCCGCACCCAGCCCCATACGCTTGCGCCACCAGGGCCGCGCGTCTTCCAGGGGCAGGAGCTTGACCTCCTCGCCGAAGCGCGCCTTCAGGGTGCCGCGCAGTTCGCCGATGCCGTCGATCAGGCCCAGTTCCACCGCCTTGTTGCCGGTCCAGAACTCGCCGCTGAAGAGGACCTCGGGCTCTTCTTTCAGGCGGTCCTTGCGCCGGCTGGTGACCATGTTCTTGAAGGTCTCGTGCAGCTCTTTCAGGATGCCTTCCAGGCGGGCGATGTCCTCCGGATCCTCCTTCTCGAAGGGGTCCAGCGTCGACTTGCGGTGGCCGGCGGTGCGCACCCGCCGTTCGATGCCCATGCGCTCCAGCACGGCGGGAAAGCCGAAGCCGGAGGAGATCACTCCGATCGAGCCGATGATGGAGGATTCCTGCGCATAGATATGATCCGCCGCGCAGGCCAGCCAGTAGCCGCCGGAGGCTGCCACGTCCTCGCAGAAGGCGTAGACCGGCACGGACTTCTCGCCTGCCAGGTCACGAATTCGTTTGGCGATGAGGTCCGACTGGACCGGGGAGCCGCCGGGCGAATTGATCGCCAGGGCCACCGCCTCCAGGTTCTTCATCTTGAAGGCCTGGTCGAGCCGTTTCTCCAGGCCGGCCAGGGTCATGCCGCCGCGCAGGGGGCCGGCCGCGCCGATCACGCCGTTCAGGCGGATGATGGCAACCACGGGATCCGGGTCTTTAAAAGCCTTGATCGGCAGGAAAGAGAGCAGTTTTCGTAGTTTCATGCTTCGGAAGATAAGCAGTCGCCCGCGCCCTGCCAATAGTTATACCAAGAGGCGATACTATTGCACCACGGGGACAGTTATCTGAGGTTTTCGGTTAAGAGCGCGCGACGCCGTCCGAAAGCCTCGGATAACCGCCGCGGTGCAATCCTGTCGACCCCTGGTATAGCGGGTTTCGGCTGTTTAGGAGGTTTGTCCGCCACAGCTCAGATCGAGCGCGGCGCCCTGTCTGAGAATGGCGTCCGCGGCCTCGGTGAACGGGCCGTCCTCCCGGTGCAGGACCATGCCCGGCGCCATGACGCTGGGGCTGGCGACGGCTTTACGGGACTGGAGCAGCACCCGCTTGGCGGCCTTGCCCGCCTTGGGCCAGAGCGGAAAGATCCGTAAATCCCCGGTCGGGCCGGTCAGGCCGTGGACCAGGGTGTCCAGGCGGTCGGCTCGGTGGATGAAGGTGATGCTGCCCTTGCGGTGCACCAGGGCGATGGCGGCTTCGATCCAGTCGCTGAGCTGCGCGTCACCCTCCTGATTCGCCGTGGTCCGGGCCTGATTGGGCGAGGGGCGGGCGGCGCCGGAGGCCAGATAGGGCGGGTTGCAGATCACATGATCGAAGGATTCGGGAGCGAGAGCGGCCGGCAGATCCAGGATATCGCCCTCGATCGCGGTGAAGCGGGCCGCCAGTCCGTTACCTGCGGCATTTTGCCGCGACAGGGCCACCAGATCGCCTTGAATCTCCAGCCCGGTGACCTCGACGCCCGCCACGCGGCTGAGCAGACAAAGCCCGGCCGTGCCGACCCCGCTGCCCAGGTCGAGCACCTTTTCGCCGGCTTTCGCGGCCACCGCCGCTGCCAGGAAGACCGGGTCGATGGCCGCGCGGTAGCCGTCCTTGGGCTGCTGCAGCAGGATGCGCCCGTCCAGCAGCGCGTCCTCGGTGGTGTCCGGCGGTCTGGCCTTCTCAGCCCTCGCCGGGTCCGATCCCGGGTCCGGTCCCGAACCCGTAGGAGGGGCGGAACCGCTCACCAGGCACTCTCCTCGCCGCTTTCGCTCAGCAGTTCAAGGGCGCGCTCAAGGTCGTCGTCGGCCACCATGATCCGCCGCTGGATCGCGCCGATGGAACCTTCGATCACGGAAGCGTGATTGTCGAGCAGCAGGCAGTCGATGCCGGAGTCCGCCAGGAGGGCCTGCAGCCAGGAGAGCTTGACCGGATCGTTGCTGCGGAACAGTTCCTTCATAAGCTCCTGTCTGCCATTCTCAGCCCTGACGGCTGTTTTGCCCGAAAAGACTGCTTTTATTCGTTCACACTCTCTTTGGCCGGCTTTTCGGGGCTCGAAAGCCGCCTATCACCAAGGATTTATTCTGCGACATCCTGTCGGGCTTGACCGGCCTGCGGTTAAATCTATTCTGAGGTTGATATATAGTCTGTTCGCTCGATCCTGGTAAAGCATACCGGGGCGGCGGCAGGGAAAAAGAGGCTAGGAATTTGGCTGTCGCCCTCGACATAAAGGATTCGGCAAGCGCGCCTGCGAAGGCGGGGCTGGAGGCTCTCTCGGGCCTGCTCGCCCAGGACATGCGCGCGGTCAATGGGCTCATCGTAGAGCGCATGCAATCGCCGGTCGCCCTGATCCCCCAACTCGCCGGGCATATCGTTGCCGCCGGCGGCAAGCGCCTGCGGCCCATGCTGACGCTGGCCTCCGCGCAGCTCTGCGGCTACCAGGGCGAGCGTCATCTGGCGCTGGCGACCTGCGTCGAGTTTATCCACACCGCGACCCTGCTGCATGACGATGTGGTCGACGAGAGCGACCTGCGGCGCGGCCTGGCGACCGCCAACGCACTCTATGGCAACAAGCCCAGCGTGCTGGTCGGCGACTTCCTCTTCAGCCGGGCTTTCCAGTTGATGGTGGCCGACGGCTCACTCGAGGTGTTGCGGATTCTCTCGGATGCTTCGGCGATCATCGCCGAGGGCGAGGTGCACCAGCTTCTGACCTCCAACGACACCACCACCACGGAAGAGGCTTACCTGGAGGTCATCAGCTCCAAGACCGCGGCGCTCTTCGCGGCGGCCTGCCGGATCGGCGCGGTGGTGGCGGATCGTCCCGAGAGCGACGCCGAGGCGCTGGATCGCTATGGCCGCAGCCTGGGTATCGCCTTTCAACTGGTTGATGACGTGCTGGACTTCTCGGCCCGTCAGGCGGAGCTGGGCAAGGCTATCGGCGATGACTTCCGCGAGGGCAAGATCACCTTGCCGGTGGTGCTGGCCTTCGCGCGCGGCACCGACGAGGAGCGGGTCTTCTGGCGCCGCTGCCTGGAGGATCTGGAGCAGCAGGACGGCGATCTGGAGCGGGCGATCGAACTGCTCGCCAGGCACGACGCCATGGAGGACTCCATGGAGCGGGCCCGCGGCTATGGGCGTGATGCCTGTGAAGCGCTTTCGGGCTTTCCGGACTCGCCGATCAAGCGGGCCATGATCGAGGCCGTCGAGTTTTCCATCGACCGGGCTTACTGATCGGCTGATTCAGCGCGGCTACGAACGGGCGCCGCGGGTGCCGGCTGTGGCAATTGTATGGCAAAAAAGTCTTATCCCCTGCCGAAGCGCTTCAACGCGGCGCTGTCGGATGCGGCCTACGCCGAGTTGCGGGCATTGAACGCCCGCTACGGCTACGGCAACAACTATCTGCTGACTATCCTCCTGGAAAACCTGGAGGAAATCACCGACGATGAAGCGATGGAACGGGTCTTCCAACGCTTCATCGCGGAATACGGCGCGCCGGAAAAGAAGTAGGTTCCGGCGCTTTCCTGCCGCAAGGCTTTAACAACGGATCTCAGGTAGCTGTCAGCTATCGAGTTTGGCGTAAAGTTCCGGTGAAATCAGGATGTCTTCCAGACGGTTCAGGAAGCCCTGGGCGATGGTCGAGTTCTGATCGATTTCCTTCAGGATATGGCGCAGAACCGTGCTGCCTTCCGGAAAGCGGCGCATCTGACGGATGGTTTCCTCTGCCAGCTTCTCGCCCAGCGGCCAGTCGTCCTGATAGACGCCGCTGTCCTCCGGCACGTTCCAATACTGCGGCGTGCCCTCGTCATCCTGGCTAAAGGTCGGAAACTTCGACCATTCTTCCGCCCACCAGCGCTCGGCGCGTTCGGCCTCCTCGACACTCTTGAGCGTGCAGTCGGGCGCGCCGCCCAGGTCCGGGGTGGGATTGTTCTGGGGCAGACTGTGGACTGTCGCGAGGTTGCTCATCTGACTTTCCTCTTCTTTCCAACAGAGTCCGGCGGGGGACGATTCTGGCCGCCGGATCAGGGGTTTACACCGAAAAATATTTGGCCTGCGGGTGGTGCAGGACGATGGCGCTGGTCGATTGCTCTGGGTGGAGCTGGAACTCGTCGGAGAAGTCGACACCGATCTGCTCCGCGTTCAGCAGTTTCAGCAGATGATGCTGGTCCTCCAGGTTCGGGCAGGCCGGATAGCCGAAGGAATAGCGCGAGCCGCGGTAGCCCTGCTGCAGCATCTTCGACATGTCCCGGTCATCTTCATGGCCGAAGCCCAGTTCGCCACGGATGCGCTTATGAACGTATTCTGCCAGCGCCTCGGTCAGCTCGACGCCGAGACCGTGCAGGTAGAGGTAATCCTGATAACGGTTGTCCGCGAACCATTCCCGGGCGACGTCCGCGACCTGCTGGCCCATGGTGACGATCTGCATGCCCAGCACATCGCGCTGGCCGCTCGAAACATCGCGCAGGAAATCCGCAATACAGAGCCCGCCCTCGCGCGCCTGACGGGGCAGGGTGAAGCGGCCGACCTCCTTGTCGTGATCCTCGGCATCGAAGAGAATGACGTCGTTGCCCTCGGCATTGGCCGGCCAGTAGCCGTAGACCGCCTGCGGCCGCAGCACATCCTGCTGCTTGCAGACATCCAGCATGCGTTTGAGCACCGGCCGCAGTTCCTGCCGCGCCCAGATCATGTAGTCCTCGAGCGACCGGCCGTCCTTGCGGTAGCCCCACTGGAACTGGAACAGCATGCGGTCGTTCAGGAAGGGCAGCAGGGCGTCGACCGGCGCGCGGGCGATGACCCGCGGGCCCCAGAAGGGCGGCTCCGGGATCTCGACACCCTCGGCCAGTTCCTCCCGGCGCAGGCGGGTTTCTTCCAGATCGACCGGACGCTGGTCCGCATCGGCAGGCCGGCCCAACTGTTTCTTGGTGTTGACCTTGCGGCCCTCGATCTTGGCTTTGCGTTCCGCGACATGGCTGTCGAAGTCATTGGCGACGACTTTTTGCATCAGATCAAGGCCATCGAAGGCGTCGCGCGCATAGGCCACGCGCCCCGAGCTATAGGCCGCGACACAGTCGGTCTCGACATAGTGCCGGGTCAGGGCAGCGCCGCCCAGCATGACGGGAATCTCGACCTCGTCCTTGGAAAGGCGCTCGAGGTTTTCGCGCATGACGACGGTGGACTTCACCAGCAGGCCGCTCATGCCCACGGCATCGGCGTCGTGCTCCCGCACCGCCGCCACGATGCTTTCGATCGGCTGCTTGATGCCCAGGTTGACGACCTTGTAGCCGTTGTTGGTCAGGATGATGTCGACTAGGTTCTTGCCGATGTCGTGCACGTCCCCCTTCACGGTGGCCAGCACGATCACGCCTTTTTCCTGACCCTCGATCTTGTCCATGAAGGGCTCCAGATAGGCGACCGCGGTCTTCATGGTTTCGGCGGACTGCAGGACGAAGGGCAGTTGCATCTTGCCGGCGCCGAAGAGCTCGCCCACCACCTTCATCCCGTCGAGCAGGTGCGTGTTGATGATGTCCAGCGGCGGCGTCTTTTTCAGGGCTTCGTCCAGATCGTCGGTCAGGCCCTGCTTGTCGCCGTCGACGATCCGGTCCTTGAGGCGGGTTTCCACATCCTCGGCGCGGGCTTTTTTCTCCGTCTTCGCGGCCGAGCGCCCCTCGAAGAGCTTCAGGTAGGCCTGCAGCGGGTCGTAGATTTCACCGTTTTCCAGGGTCTCCCGCCGGTCGAAGATCAGGTCTTCGGCGATCTTGACCTCTTCCTCGGGGATTTTGTGCAGCGGCATGATCTTGGAGAGATGCACGATCGCGCCGGTCAGTCCCCGCTTGATCGCGTGGTCGAGGTAAACCGAATTGAGCACGTGCCGCGCGGCGGGGTTCAGGCCGAAGGAAATGTTGGAGAGGCCCAGAACGATCTGGCAATCCGGCAGTTCCTGCGAGATCCGCTCGATGGCTTCCAGGGTCCAGAGGCCGAGCTTGCGGTCGTCTTCATTGCCGGTGCAGATGGTAAAGGTGAGGGGGTCGAAGATCAGATCATGCGGCGACAGGCCGTGCTTGACGCAGGCGAAGTCGTAGAGCCGCTTGGCGATCTCCACCTTTTGCTCCACGCCTTTGGCCATGCCCTCCTCGTCGATGGTCAGAGCGATCACCGCGGCGCCGAATTTGCGGGCCAGCTTGACCCGTTTCTCGGCCGGCTCCTCGCCATCCTCGAAGTTGATCGAGTTGAGGATGCCCTTGCCGCCGTATAGCTTGAGCGCCTGTTCAAGCACCGGCAGTTCTGTCGAATCCAGGACCAGGGGCGCCGTCACGGACCCACGCATGCGGGTCACGACTTCCGTCATCTCGGCGGCCTCGTCGCGACCGACGAAAGCGGTGCAGACGTCCAGAGCGTGCGAGCCTTCCTTGACCTGCTCGACGCCCATGGCGACGCAGCCTTCCCAGTCGCCCTGCTCCTGCAGTTCGCGGAACTTCTTGCTGCCGTTGGCGTTGCAGCGCTCGCCGATGGAGAGGTAGGCGTTTTCCTGGCGCAGGGACACCGCGCTGTAGAGTGACGCGATGGAGGGAACCCAGAAAGGCTTGCGTTCGATGGGCTTGGGCCTTGCCTCCGACTCTGCAAGGTTACGCAGCATGTGATCGACGGCGGCGATGTGATCCGTGGTCGAGCCGCAGCAGCCGCCGACCATGTTGAGGCCGTCTTCGGTGATGAAGCGCTCCAGCCACTTGGCCAGTTCTGCGGGAGTCAGGGGGTAATGGGTATGACCGTCCACCAGTTCCGGCAGGCCCGCGTTTGGCTGCAGCGAGAGCAGGCCCCTCCAGTTCTCCGACAGCCAGCGGACGTGCGCCGCCATCTCCTGCGGTCCGGTCGCACAATTCAGTCCCAGGATCGGAACATCCAGGGCGTCGATAATGGTGGCTGCCGCCGCGATATCGGTGCCGACCAAGAGAGTGCCGGTGGTCTCCACCGTGACCTGAACCATGATCGGCAGTTCGTCCCGACCGGCCTTAGCGCGTGCGGCTTTCGCGGCATTGACGGCCGCTTTGATCTGCAGCGGGTCCTGGCAGGTTTCGATGAGGATGCCGTCGACATTGCCGTCGATCAGACCGGCGCACTGTGTTGTGAGTGCGCCTTCGAGATCGTCATAACCGACATGTCCGAGGGAGGGCAGGCGGGTGCCCGGCCCGACCGAGCCGAGCACGAAGCGTCTGCGCCCGTCGGGGGCAAAGCTCTCGGCGGCTTCACGCGCCAGCTCGCCGGCGCGGCGGTTGATCTCGAAAGCCTGGTCCTGCAGATCGAACTCGGCCAGGGTCAGGGGCGAGCCGCCGAAGCTGTTGGTCTGCACGATGTCGGAACCGGCGGCGTAGTAACCCCGGTGAATCTCAATCACGACGTCGGGACGCGAAAGGTTCAGGACCTCGGTGCAGTTTTCCTTGTCCCAGAAGTCCCGTTCCAGATGCAGATCCATGGCCTGCACACGGCTGCCCATGGCGCCGTCGCACAGCAGCACCCGTTCCTGCAAAGCCTCAAGAAATGTGCTCATGGTTTTACAGACGTGCCTCTTGCTGCGCGGGTTCCGCGACTTCGGTCATCCGGCCAAGGCCGGGGGCGCGCAGCATCCGGCAGATGGCAGCGGTCAGTTCGTGGCGGTTCAGCGTGTAGAAATGGAACTCCTCGACTCCGCGTGTCTGCAGATAGCGGCATTGCTCGACCGCGGTCGCCGCAGCGACGAAACCGCGCGCGACCGGCTCGTCATCCAGATCCCTGAAGAGATCCGCCAGCCAGCCCGGCATGCTGGCACCACAGAGCGCGGCGAACTCGACGGTCCGCTCGAAGTTGGTGATCGGCAGAATACCGGGAATGATCGGCTGGTTGATTCCGGCTGCCTGGGCGCGGTCGAGGAAGCGCAGGTAGTCTTCCGGATTGAAGAAGAACTGGGTGATGGCCTGATTTGCGCCGGCGTCGAGCTTCCGCTTCAGATTGTCGAGATCCGCCTGCGGGGAGCTGGCCTGTGGGTGCGTTTCCGGATAGGCGGCAACGGAAACTCTGAAGTTCCCGATCCGCTTCAGGCCGGCGACCAGGTCGGCGGCATAGGCGTAGCCGTCGGGATGCGGATGGTAGCGGCCTTCGGTCTTCGGCGGATCGCCGCGCAGGGCGACGATATGCCGGATACCTGCGTCCCAATAGGCCCGGGCCACGTCATCAATCTCGCCCTTGCTGGCGCCGACGCAGGTCAGGTGCGCGGCCGGTTCGAGATCCGTCTTGTCGCGAATCTTCCTGACCGTTTCCAGGGTCTGGGCCTGGGTACCGCCGCCGGCGCCGTAGGTGACGGAGACGAAGCGTGGCGCAAGCGGGCGCAGATGCTCGATGGTGTTCCAGAGCTTCTGCTCCATGGCCGCCGTCTTGGGTGGAAAGAACTCAAAGGACACGCGCGCGATCTTGCCGCCCGGTACGAAGACCTTGCGTCCGCTCGAAATCTCTTCGGCAGGGGATCCGCTGCGGTAGGACAAGGTATCGGGGCGTTGAGCTGAGGCGTTCATAGCTTCTCGGTCCTTCGTGTGACGCTCTAAAGTTCGCTGTGCCGTTTTCTGTCAGTGCACCTGGCCGCTGCCGGGCCGTTCCGCCGTCCAGATGCCCACCGTCAGCGGGTCCCCGGGCAGTTCCACGTATTCGCTTGCGATCAGACCGGCGTCCAAGCACCAGCTTCTGATGTCGTCGTCGCGGAAACCGAGCCAGCGGTGGGAATGCTCCTCGCGCAGGTAGTCCAGGTCATGGGCCCGGAAATCCACCAGGATCAGCTTGCCGCCGGGGCGCAGGGCACGCGCGGCTTCCACCAGCACGTCGTGCGGTGTTTCGGCGTAGTGCAGGACCTGGTGCAGGGTGACCGCGTCGAAGCTGCCGCTCTGGACCGGCAACTGGTACATGTCGCCCTGTTTCACCGTGCAGTTGCGCAAGGAAGCGCGCTCCAGGTTGGCCCGGGCGACCATCAGCATTTCGCGCGACATATCGACACCGACCGCCTTGGCGACACGGGGGGCGAGCAGTTCGATCACCCGTCCGGTTCCGGTTCCGATGTCCAGCAGATCGCCGATCCGCTCCTCCGGCAGCAGTTCGAGAAGTTTCTGTTCCACTTCCTGCTCGTCCACATAGAGCGAACGGATGCGGTCCCACTGCTCGGCATTGCGGCGGAAGTAGTCCGATGCACGTTCGCTCCGGGTCCGGCGGATGCGCTCCAGGCGCTCCAGATCGCGGGTCAGGGTGGGGTCATCGGAAGGAATGGCATCGACCAGGGTGCGGGCGATCTCGGCGCCGGTTCCATGGGTGGTCAGACGGAAGTAAACCCAGCTTCCTTCCCGTGAGCGATCCAGAAGGCCGGCGTCGCAGAGCAGTTTGAGATGCCGAGACACGCGTGGCTGGCTCTGACCCAGAATCGAGGTGAGGTCCGACACGGTCAGGTCGCTGTGCGCGCAGAGTGCCAAAAGGCGCAGGCGCGTGGCCTCACCGGCGGCTTTCAGGGCTGAGAGTAGAGTGTCCATCGCGGCATTCTGACCGATCAGGTGTTAATGATGTGATAATATAGATATAAAGATATCTTTATGTCAATGACGATGTCATGACAGTTTTGAGGTCGTATAAAGCTATTTGATAAACCTAAGGTGGTTCCGGCGGGCAAGGCTTACGGCTACGACGGCGAGGCGTTTGAGGCCGCGGGATGTGGGCTCGGCACCGGCTTTGATGGATCTGGAATCTTTCAGGCTCGATTGCCCATTGCTTGCAGAAGGATGGGCGGCCTCGTTGAGCCTGGATTACGTTTCCTCGGGGATTTTCCGCTTTCGGTTCGCCAGGACCAGGATGAGAACGGCCGCTGCGATGAAGATCATGGCGAGGGGCGACTTGAGGAGGAACAGGCCGTCGCCGCCGGATGCGGAATAGCCGCCCCGGATGTACTCCTCGAGTCTGGGCGAAAGCAGAAAGCCGATCACGAAGGGCAGGATCGAGATGTCGAGCCTTTTCAGCGCATAGCCGATGAGGCCGAAGATCAGCAGAACCCAGATGGCGATGAAGCCGCCGTCCTGGGCGTAGACGGCGGTGATCGTGATCAACAATACGACCGGCAGCATAATCGACTTGGGGACCTTGACCAGGATGCCCAGCGAGCGCAGGAACGCCCCGCCGATCGTCCAGTTCATGATGTTGGCCAGAACCATGAGGGTGAACATCGCAAAGGCCACGACGAGGTCGTGGTTGATGATCGTCCCGTAGTCTTCGATGACCTTGATCTCGGTAAACCGGAAAACGTGCGGGCCGAGGGTGAACTCCCCCACCGACTCGACGGCGAGGATAATGAAGACGGCGGCGAAATTGCCCGGAATGCCGAGGCTCATGACCGGGATCAGGTTTGCGCCAGAGACCGCCGAATTCGCCGCCTCGGTCGCGGCCACCCCTTCGGGGACACCGGTTCCGAAGCGTTCGGGCTCTTTGGAGAAACGCTTCGCCACGTCGTAGCCAAGTGTCGCGGCGAGCGTCGTCCCGATCCCGGGCAGCGCGCCGATGGCGGTTCCGATCATGGCCGAGACACCGATCCTCGGCAGCAGCCTGCGTCGCTCGGACCAGGGGAAGCTGTTGTCTCCCAGCGTTGCCTCGACACCATCGCGGAGCCGATGCGCCTTCTTTCGGACTTCATCTTCCAGCCCGATAAAAACCTCGCCGATGATCAGGACACCCAGTATCGCGGCCGTCAGGGGCAGGCCGTTGCCGAGTTCGACAATCCCGAAGGTCATACGCGGACCGTGCCCCGAGAGGGTGGAGCCGACCAGCGCCAACAGCATACCCAGCACACCGACGGTCATGCCCTTGATTGGCGACGAGCCCGCAACGGCCGCCATGAAGGAAAGCGATAGAATGATCAATGCGCCTTTTTCCGGCAGATCGAGAATGCTCTCGATCAGGACCGCGAGCACGGGGGCCGCCACGAACAGCACCAGATCGCTGACCGTATCGCCGCAGACGGAGCTGAAATGCGCGATTTTCAACGCCTTTGGCCCCTGGCCCTTCTTGGTCATGGGGTGGCCGTCCAGCGTGGTCAGGAAGGCATCCGGTGTGCCTGGCGTATTGAAGAGGATCGCCGGCACCGCGCCGCCCACGGTCGCGCCCTTCATGAGGCCGATAAGAAAGCCCAGAATCGGCAGCAGCGCCTCGTCATTGACGCCGAAGATCCAGATCAGGATCGGCAGCGAGAGTGCCATGGCGAAGGGACCGTTCAGGCCGGGCGTCGCCCCGACGGCAATGCCGATCATGAGGCCGCCGAAGACCATGGCAAGCGGCAGCCAGTCGAAGGTCCCCTCCGACGTGAAGAAGACCTCCATGACCCCGCGCAGGATGTATTCGAATACAATCTCCACCGGGCGTCCTCAGAAGTCCGCGTTCGGCGGCAGCAGCACGTTTTTCAACGCGACATCGAAGAGCAAGACGGCAACGGCAAGCACGCCGATGACGGTCATCACGGCGACGGGCCGAAGCCGGCCTTCGACCCAGGCGATGAGCGTCAGCGCTATCACAGCGCCGCCGGCCAGATATCCGAGATACTTGTAGGGCACCGTGTCGGAGAAGTTCCTGTAGGTTCCCTCCAGCAGCCCGATAGCATTCATAGCCGTGACGGTAAGCGGGCCAAGCCAGTACATCAGGCCGAGCCCGATTCCAACAACAAGCAGGAAGATCGCCAGGAACTTGAGATTCGGCCAGGTGATGCGGCCGCTCTCTTCTCTCTCCGCATCGGGCCGCCGCCTGCGCCAGGACAGGAGAAGCTGAATAACGCTGAGTGCCGCAAGAAGCGAAGCCAGAAGAATCGGGAAGAAGGCGTCGCCTGGCTCCTCCCGGCCGACGGAATTGATGAAGAAGAATCCAGTCGGAATGTCGGCCGGAAACCAGAAAAACAAGGACCAGAGGGCGAAGCCGAGCACGGCGACGCCGAACCCGATATCCCACGGGTTCGGCGCCGTCCGGTTTTTTTCACCCCCCGGCCGCATCGTTACTTAACCAGTTTGATCATCTCTTGATTGGCGACAAGGTTGGCCTTGAGCTGCTTCAAGAGCGCATCACCCGACGTGAACAGCGGGCCCGGCGGGTACTGTTTGGTCACGAACTTGGCGGTTTTGGAATCCTTGTTCTTGAGGACCGTGTGAACCGCTTCGGTGATTGCCTTGGCCGCCTCGGGATCCATATCCTTGGGGCCGACCAGCAGAAACTGGAAGCCGAGCCCCGTCTCCATGACGCCACGCTCGATCAGGGTCGGCGTATCGGGCGCCTGAACCAGCCGGGACGGCTCGGCGGCAGCCAGGATCACGAGCTCACCGGCCGCGACCAGCGGGCGCTGGATGCCACCGCCCCAGCCGACATTGGCGTCCTGCGCGACCAGGGCATTGACGGCCGATTTACCGCCTTTGCCACGCAGATGGTTGACCGTGATGCCATAGTGCCGGGCAACCAGTTCTGCGCCCGCCTGTACCTGATCGCCCCAGTTGGCCCAGATGATGTTCGTACCGGATTTCGCGGCCTTGACCATATCGTCGAGGGTCTTCCAGCCGCTGTCCGCGCGCGCCAGGATCGCCATCTGCGAACCCGCCGTCATGGTCAGGAAGGTGAAGTCGTCGATGTTGATGTTCTTTCCGGCCGGAAAGTCGAAGGTCGAGTTGATCGCGAGTCCAACGGTCAGTCCGTCCTTGGGGGCGTCTTTCAACTGCGCGGCCATCACGCGGCCGCCACTGCCGGCCTTGTTCTCCGGAATGATCCGCCAGCCCTTGAGCGCTTCCAGTTCCTCGGCGAGTGCCCGGGCCTGCGTATCGGTTCCGCCGCCGGCGCCGAAGCCAATCCAGAAATTGATCGGCCCCTTGGGTGCCCATTCGGCGAAGGCAGGGGCTGTCGCCAGGGCGACAACGGCGGCGCACGCCAGTGCAGTTAGTCTTTTCATCAGGTCTTACTCCTCTCTGTCTTTCGCAATTCGTTGCCGTATTCATTGCTGCCGGGCCGGTTCCGCCGGCCTCGTTTGTTGAGCTGTCTCAGGTCAGTGATTGTGGGTCTCCGCGATCTCGACCGGCGGATGATCCGGTGAGAGCTGATAGCGCTGGAACAGGAACGGCCGGTCACCGAAGGTGATGTCGGTGATATCCCACACGGTCCCGTAGGATCCGGGCTTCAGCATTAAAGCCTCGCAGGCCTGGTCACTGAGAATCCGACAGCCGAACTTATGTTCCATACGGATCGACGGCAGGTTGAAGGTCTCGATCAGGCTCCGGTGAAGCGATCGGCCATGCATGGTCTCGAGGGACATGGACAGGAACTGTTCGCCGTGTTCGGGCTTGAAGTAGACGCTCGAGAAAGCGGGCGGCTGCTGATCGAACCAGACAAGGCGGTCAATCCGGACCGTGCGTGAGACCGACAGAATCTCGGTCCAGGGGCCTTCGCGCTCGTCCAGTTCAACGGCGACCGTGCGGACGAAGGGCAGCATGATCTGACCGGACGCCGGATCCTTGAAGCGGTAGATGAAGACCTCGTTCACCTGGGACTGGCGGTCGTTGATGAAGGTGCCGGTTTTGCGGTTACGGACGACGAAACCGTCCGATGCCAGCTTCGACATCGCCTTCTGCACCGTGCCCATGCTGACCGGCAGTTGACGGGTCAACTCGGCCTCGGTCGGAACCCGCTGTCCCGGAAGAAATCGGCCCGAAACCACGCATTCGACGAAGGCGTCGACGAGACGGAGATACTTCGGCCGCTCCCGACCTTCCGGCTGGGCGGCGATCGAGTCGACGAGAGCATCGGTGGTGATCTGTTCCGTCACGGACGCACTTTACTTAATAGTTTTACGATTTATACTATATAGTATATGGAAACCCAGGCAGGTCAAGAACGAAGCTTTTCGAGGGAAGCCCCGACATGAAGATCACACTGCTGGGCACCGGCACACCGGCTCCGTCGCTGACACGCCAGAGCTCGGGTTATCTGATCGAGGTCGGTGACGACGCGATCGTCATGGACCATGGGCCAGGGGCGCAGCACCGCCTGCTCGAGGCGGGGAGCCATCCGACCGAGGTCTCGCACCTCTTCATCAGCCATATGCACTACGACCACATGCTGGATTATCCGCGCCTGCTGCTGCAGCGGTGGGATATGGGGGCGGGCAAAATCCCCGAACTGAAGGTCTACGGTCCCCAACCTCTGGTTCGCATCACGGACCGGATCATCGGCGAGGACAGCGTCTTCGGCCTCGACATTGAGTCGCGGGTCAGCCATCAGGCGAGCAAGGACGTCTACGTCTCGCGTGGCGGCGTCCTGCCCCGCCAAAAGCCGGCACCGGTCCTGCGGGAGGTCGTGCCGGGCGATGTGATCGAAGGCGACGCCTGGCGCGTGACCGTCGGCGAAGCCAATCACTTTCAACCCATTCTGGACTGCCTCGGGTTCCGGATGGAATCGGATGCCGGCGTTCTTGTGTACTCCGGCGACAGTGGCGGTGTACCGGAAAGCATGATCGAGCTTGCCAGGGACGCGGACATGCTGATCCACATGTGCCACTTCGCCTCGGGCATGGAGCCGACGGCGGCCTATCGCCAGGCGTCCGGCAACCACATGGATATCGCCGAAATCGCGCAGCGCGCCGGCGTCAGGACAGTCGTGCTCACCCACATGATCCACCTGCTTGATCAACCGGCGGTGATGGAACAACTGGTGACCGAAATGAAAAGCCTTTACGAGGGAAACATCATCATCGGCCGGGACTTGATGAAGCTCTCGCTGAACGTGGACTACCCGCACCGGGTCGACTGAACCAAGGGATTCTATGATCGAAAAGCGCGCAGAGATCGAGGCGGAAACCCACGCCATCGCCGCCGGACACGACCTGGCGACCAAAGCGGGACTGGCGGTGCTGGAGGATGGCGGCAACGCGGTCGATGCCGGTGTCGCCGCCGGCATCGCGCTTGGCGTCCTGCACAGCGACCTGGTCAACTTCGCGGGTGTCGCACCGATCATGATCAGGATGGCGGAGACCGGCGAGGTTGTCACAATCGACGGTCTTGGCGTCTGGCCGCGCGCCGCGTCGGTCGAGTTCTTCGAACGGGAATTCGGCGGCGCGATCCCGACCGGGATCCTCCGCACCGTGGTGCCGGCTGCTCCGGCGGCCTGGATCAAGGCGCTGGAGAGCTTCGGCACCAAGTCCTTCGGCGAGGTGGCGTCCTTCGCCGTCCGCTACGCGCGCGAAGGCTTCCCGGTCTATCCGGTCTTCGCCGAATTCATCCGCGCCAACCAGGAAGCCTATCGGCAACAGGCCGCAGCCGCCGAAATCTATCTGCCGAACGGCCGGCCGCCGGAAGTCGGCGAGATCTTCAGGCAGCAGGATCTGGCGGACAGCCTGCAATACATGATCGATCAGGAACGGGCTGCGGGCGGCGACCGGAAAGCCGGCCTGAAGGCAGCTCGCGACGCTTTCTACAAGGGTGATATCGCCAGGACGATCGCAGCCTATCACGCCGAGAACGGCGGCTTTGTGGCCTACGAAGATCTGTCGTCCTTCGACGTCAGGTTCGAAGCGCCGCTGAAGATGCCCTTCGGCGAGATCGATATCTACGCCTGCGGCGCCTGGTGCCAGGGCATTTCCTTCGCCGAAACCATGGGCATGCTGGATCGTCTCGATCTTGGCGCGCTCGAACACAATTCCAGCCGTTACATCCATAGCCTGACCGAGGTCTTCAAGCTGGTGTTCGCCGATCGTGAAGCCTTCGTCGCCGACCCTTCCTTTATCGAGGTTCCGGTCGAGGGCCTTCTTGACCCGGCCTACCTGACGGCACGATGCCGGGCGATCGATCCCGGTAAGGCCTACCCGGAAATGCCGCGGCCCGGTTCTCCTTTCGGGGCATCTGCCGACATGGGGAATGCGGTCCGGGCACAGGCGGCCGCCATGCAGGACAGCGACGGCGACCCGCATGATACCGGTTGGAAGGATCCCGGGGCGCTTGCCGACCCGGCGTCCGCCGATACCTCCTACGTCGCGGTTATCGATCGCGACGGAAACATGTTTTCCGCGACGCCGAGCGACACCTCCGCCGACACGCACGTCATCCCGGGCACCGGCCTCTGCCCCTCGTCGCGGGGCTCGCAATCCAGAGGCACCGGCACTTCGATCAATGCGCTCGCGCCGGGCAAACGGCCCCGTCTCACCCCCAATCCGGCGCTGGCGGTCAAGAACGGGAAGCCGCTCCTGGCCTTCGGCACGCCGGGTGGCGACGTGCAGATCCAGGCGATGGCGCAGGTGTTTCTGAACCTCTTCCTCTTCGACATGAAGGTCCAGGAGGCTGTCGAAGCGCCCCGCTTCGCCACCTACAGCTTTCCATCCTCTTTCGCGCCGAATGCCTACCATCCGAACCTGCTGACGCTGGAGGAAAGCATTTCGGACGAGGTCTTCGATGACCTGCTGGCGCTCGGCCACAAGGCGGAACGATGGCCCGACGGCACCTGGAAAGCGGGCGGCGTCCTTGCGGTGCAGCGGGATCCAGCGAGCGGCCGCCTCGCCGCAGGCGCCGATCCCAGACGCGCCGGCACGGCGCGGGGGCGCTGAGGCTATGCCGACAGGGAATACAGCCGAGATTCTCAAGCGTTATGCGGAGACCGTGTCCGCAGCGCCGAACCGTCATGCTGCCTTCGTCGCCGCGCAGGAGGTTGCACAGACGCTGATCGGGCATAGCCTCTTCACCATTATGCGGTTCGACGCCGGGCGGATGGCGGTGCAGCGTATACACTCGAGCAACGCCGAAGCCTACCCGGTCGGCGGCTGCAAGCCGAAGCGCGCGACCCAGTGGGCCAGGCAGGTGCTACAGGAAGGCAAGGTTTTCATCGGCCATGACAGCGATGACATTCGCCGGGCCTTTGACGACAGCGATCTGATCCTGAGTCTGGGGCTCAATGCCGTTCTTAATGTGCCCGTCAGATCCGCCGGCGCTGTCGTCGGTACAATGAACCTGCTCGACCGGACCGCGCATTACACGCACGAAAGCGCCGAACTCGGGGCGGCGATCGCCCGTCACCTGGCGGCTGCGATCGATGCCAAGTGATGGGAGTTTCGGCGGTAACTGCTTTCGCTTCTAAGCGCTTTTAGGGTAATGCCGCAGCTTTTGGGGAGGGCTCCGAGCCTCTTTGACTGTTTGTCATGCCCAACGGCCGTTGTGGCGCTGCCTTGCAGATCCGCCCATGTGACTCCCGACGCAGCAGCGCCGAACCTGGAACAAAATGGCCAATTATTTGAATTTAAACGAAAAAGCGCGGGCGGCTTCGTTCCGGAGGAGATGCGGCCAGAAACTCGGGCGACCATGGGCTTGCGGAGTGGTCGCTCACCTTCTGTTTTCCGTCGGATATGCCTGGATTTAGATTGGTCGGGGAGAGAGGATTCGAACCTCCGGCCCCTACGTCCCGAACGTAGTGCTCTACCAGGCTGAGCTACTCCCCGGAGCCGCGGCGGTTATAGCTCGTCGCTTTTTGTTTGGCAACGCCGCAGTGAAGCAAAGATGACGAATTTATCGAACCGACCGACGTTCGCTGAGGCCTCGATGTGAGCTCTCTTTGAGGCCTCCGCTGATCTCTCTTTAAATCAGTGTTTTCCGCCCTTGTCTTTACAATCCAGAGTAAGATTTATGCCCTTTTGGACTTGTCTTGCGACGTCCCGGTAAGATAGCGTTTCGACCACAAAACCCGCTGCCGGCCTGGGAAAATCGGAGTCGACGGCGCTAACTGTCTCGAGAATTGCACGTCGCTTGATCGGAGAAAGAGGGAGTAACCCAGCATGCGCTTCCGATCGCCCTTGGCCTTGCCGCTTTCTGCTGCGCTGTTGGCCGCTTCGCTAGTAACCAATTCCGTGGTTCCCGTCCGCGCAGAAGAACAGCAGCCGGAACAACAGCCGGCGGTCGACTGGAAGCTGGCCAGCGTCTATGGGAGCAAAACGCCCCAACTCGGCACCCTAGGTGTGCGGCTCGCCGAGACCGTCGCCCAGATTTCGGGCGGCGACATCCTGCTGCAGTTCTCCGAACCCAACACCATCGTGGGACCGTCTGAAGTCTTTGAAGCAGTCTCCACAGGCGATCTGGAGGCCGCCTGGTCGACCTCCAACTACTGGGTGGGCCGAAACGAAGCTTTCGCTTTCTTCTCTGCGGTGCCCTTCGGACCCGACGCCGCCGAGTATGGCGCTTGGATTTACCACGGCGGCGGCCAGGAACTGATGGACGAAGTCTATGCGCCGCACGGTATCAAGCCGCTGATTTGCGGCGTCATCGCCCCGGAAGCCTCCGGCTGGTTCCGGAATGAAATCAACACGGTCGAGGATTTTCAGGGGCTGAAGATCCGCTTCTTCGGCCTGGGGGCAAAGGTGATCGAGAAGCTGGGCGGGGAAGCCAAATCGATCCCGGCGGCGGAGGTCACTGCCGCCCTGGAAAGCGGGGAGATCGACGCGACCGAGTTTTCGATGCCGGCCATCGACGCCAATCTCGAGTTCTACAAGCTGGCGAAGCACTACTACTTTCCCGGTTGGCATCAACAGTCGACCCTCTTTGAGCTTCTTGTGAACCGGGAGAAATGGGAAAGCCTGAGCGATCAGCAGAGGGCGCAGATCGAAACCGCCTGCGGCGATAATTTTCGCGGCGGCATGCTTGAGGGTGAAGCGCTTCAGTTTTCGGCGCTGCAGAGCTTCGAAGAGAGAGGCGTGATCTTGCACCGCTGGCCGCCGGAGATTCTGGAGGCCTTGCGCTCTGCCTGGCAGGAGGTCGCGGCGGAGATTGCGGAGCGGAATGCCGACTTCAAGAAAGTCTGGGACTCCTACAGCGCGTTCCGAGAGAGCTACCGGCTCTGGAAGGATCTTGGCTACGTGAACTGAGAGGCTCCGGCGCTTGACAGCCCTTCAGGCAAAAAAGAAAACGGCGCAGTCCGCTTGAACTGCGCCGTTTCGGTTTTCGCCAGGTTCTACCGAGAGGAAGGTGCTTACGCCGCGTACTGGTCCAGTTTGGACATGAGGTATTCCAGATCGTCCTCGCTCATCTTGCTCGAGGGATCTTCGAACTGGGTCAGGACCCGTTCCAGGATGCGGTTGGTAAAGCGGTTTCGATCGTTGCTGCCACCGTCGTAGTCGGTTTCGTTCATCAACTCGACACAGGCGCGAACCGCAGGCAGCAGGATGATCGGGAGCTGAGCTTTTTTGTAGACTGATTCCAGACCCAGGTTGCCGTCGTCATGGATCAGCTTGCGGGCATTTTTGACCGGAATCTGCGCCAGTTCGGCGATCGCGTACTCGAAGAACTTCATGTCGCCTGTGCAGAGTGCGCGCATGATCAGGGAGGGCGAGAGCCGCTGGCTGCGGTTGAGCTGCCGTACCAACTGGATCAGTTCGGCGTCGCTGGAGCCGTCCTTCAACAGAGTGACGGTCGCCCGTTCGCGGGCCTGCAGAATAAGGTTGTGCGCCTTGTCGGACGGCAGGTCGTGCTTCTTGACCATGTAGTCCTGGAGCTGGGTGCTGAGCGCGGAGACGAGCTGTTCGGCGATTGCCGCCGGCAGGGTCGGGCGGCGCGCCATGGAGTCCGAAACGGCGTCGCTGTTCTTGTAGTTCTTCATGACCCGGCCAAGCGCCGTCTCGTTCAGATCCGCGCCTTCGTTCGAGACCAGGCGGGCAACGGCTTTTTCGTTGCCGGTGTCGATCAGGGCATCGGCCACGGATGAAGAGACGCTCGGGCGCTGAGCGACCGCGACCTGTTTGGCCGCATCGTCACCGGAGACGATCTCGATCAGATCGCTGTCCGTCAGAACGTCGGAGAACTTCAAGACGGGCAGGGCCACAGAGTCGACATCCCTGGCCATGGCCAGGGCAACGTCATGGGGCAGGTCGCGGCTCGATTTCAGATGAGCGGCCAGCGTCTCGCGTACCGAGAGCTCGACATCCTTCACGAGGGCGCGGAAGATGTCCTCCGCGATCTTGCGTTCGGCCTCACCGAGTTCCTGATCGGCGAACTGGCTGGCGATTTTCCCGGTCGTCTCGGCGCGGACTTTCGGGGAGGGATCTGCCATTAACTTGGCGACGTCGGCTTGCGTTAGGCTGCGTTTCATAGGGCCCACTACCTGTAATCATGACTTCGCTGCATGCCGCCGCCGAAATTCGGATGACTTCGGCAGCTATCAGCGAAAATTCGATTCGAGTATAGCGAGCGGTGAGTTAAGGCAGGATTAACACTGCAACACGAACGAACCCGTCGTTATGCGCAGGCTGGCGAGCGGCGCGTACGGCCGTATGCGCGATGCAGAAGGCCCCGTTATGGTTAATCGCCGCGGATGACCATGACCGAGGTCTTGGCGTGCCGAACGACCCTGGCGGCATTCGGACCCAGGAGGTAGTCCTTGAAATCCGGTTTGTGGGCACCGATGACGATCAGCCCGGATCCGGCGGCTTCGGCGGCCTTGAGGATTTCGTCGTAGACGCTGCCGGTGGCGACAAGGTGCCTGACCTGACTGTCCGCCTCGCTTCCGAGCGCCCCCTCGACGACGCCTTTCAGCCGCGTCCTGGCTTCCTCCACCATCTGGCTATGGTGCTCTTCGGCAAAGAAGCTGCCCACCATGCTCATGCCGAAATCCGGCACCACGGCGATCACATCGAGCGCCACGCCGTCCAATTCGGCAAGCCGGGCGGCGCGTTTCAGGACCGTGGTGTCGGCCTGAGGCTCACTCACGTCGATGGCGCAGAGAACGGGACCCGTCATGCCGCTGCTCCTTCCTGGCTGCGCCGGCGCTGTTGCAGCAGGGCGACGAGGCCGAGCAGCAGGAGCGCCGGGATGAAAACCAACTCCTTGGGCAACTGATCTGCCGGCGCCTCGATCGAGGCAATGACCACCGGATCGTCGGCATAGAAGTCGAAGCCACTCATGGTGTTGGCGAAGGGCGAAGAGAAGCTGGGTTCGTCCAGCTTCACCTGATCGCCTTCTTCGATCAGCAGCAGGCCGAAGGCATCCAGGCGTTCCTCTCCCGAACCCTCGCCCGCAATGGCCAGAACCAGGGTTGTTTCCTTGATATCGCCGGTGTCGAAGTCGGGGCCGGAGACCACCATCCGCAGTTCCTGGCCCTCGCTGGCGCTGTCCAGAGCCTGGACCAGAGCCGAGGGTTCAACGCTGGCGAAGGGTGGCTGCAGGCGATCCATGAAGAAGTCGGGCCGGAACAGGGCGAAGGAGATCGCAATCAACAGAATGCTCTCATAGATCCGGTTGCGGGTCAGGAACCAGCCCATGGTGCCCGCTGTAAAGACCAGAATGGCGATCGAGGCTGAGATCGCGACGATGATCCCGCCGACCAGGCCGACATCGATCAACAGCAGATCGGTGTTGAAGATGAAGACAAACGGCAGGGCGACGGTCCGCAGGCTATAGAAGAAGGCCGTGAAGCCGGTCTTGATGGCGTCACCGCCCGAGACGGCCGCGGCCGCGAAACTCGCAAGCCCCACCGGTGGTGTCACGTCGGCCATGATCCCGAAGTAAAACACGAAGAGGTGCACCGCGATCAGGGGCACGATCAGACCCGACTGCGCCCCGAGTTCCACCACGACACCGGCCATCAGCGAACTGACCACGATGTAGTTGGCGGTGGTCGGCAGCCCCATGCCCAGAATCAGGCTCAGCAGACCAACCATGATCAGCATCATGATCAGGTTGCCGCCCGAGAGGAATTCGACCAGATCGGCCATGACCTGGCCGACACCGGTGAGCGTGACGGTGCCCACGATGACGCCCGCCGTAGCGGTGGCCAGGCCGATGCCGATCATGTTGCGGGCGCCGTTGATCAGGCCCTCGATCAGGTCGTCGAGGCCGTTGCGCAGGGCGACCGGCATTTCGCCCTCGCCCCGGAAGATCGCCTTGAGCGGATGCTGCGTGAGCAGGATCACGAAGAGCAGCGCCGTGGCCCAGAAGGCCGAGACGCCCGGCGATTTCTGCTCGATCATCAGGAAGTAGACCAGCACGATGATCGGCAGCAGGAAGTAGAGGCCGGACTTGTAGATCTCACCGACCACCGGCAGTTCGACTTTCTCCGCGTTGGGGTCGTCCGGCTCCAGATCCGGCACCTGCGCCGCCAGCCACAGCAAGCCGGCATAAGCGGCAAAGAGCAGCAGCGCCAGGATCCAGGGCGCGCCGGCCGGCACCAGCGCGGTGATCCAGCCGATCGGATACTTCACCCCGTAGCAGAGCGCGGCGAAGCCGACGAAGAACAGTGCCATGCCGCCGATGGTCTTGCCCATCGAGACCACCCGGTTGCCCAGGGTGGGCATGTTGTTCTTCACCGCTTCCAGGTGAACGATGTAGACCAGCGCCATGTAGGAAATGGCCGCCGGCAGGAACGCGTGCGTGATCACCTCGACGTAGGAGATACCGACGTATTCCACCATCAGAAAGGCTGCCGCGCCCATCACTGGCGGCATGATCTGGCCGTTGACCGAAGAGGCCACCTCGACGGCGCCGCCCTTCTCGGAGGAGAAACCTACGCGCTTCATCAGGGGAATGGTGAAGGTGCCTGTGGTTACCACGTTGGCGATCGAGGAACCGGAGATCAGACCGGTCGCCGCCGAGCCCACCACCGCGGCCTTGGCCGGGCCGCCGCGCAGATGTCCCAGCGCACCGAAGGCCATCTTGATGAAGTAGTTGCCGGCGCCTGCCTTCTCCAGAAGGGCGCCGAACAGCACGAAAAGGAACACGAACTTGGTCGAAACGCCCAGGGCGATGCCGAAGACCCCCTCGGAGGTGATCCACATGTGGCTCATGGCCTTCTTCAGGGAGGCGCCTTTCCAGCGGATCACTTCGGGCACCCATTCGGAAGAGCCGAAAAAGACATAGGCGAGGAAGATTGTCGCGATGATTGCCATCGCCGGCCCCAGGGCCCGGCGTGCGCCTTCGAAGAGGAGGATCAGCCCGGCCAGGGCGAACCACTTGTCCACATCGTCGGCCAGGCCGCCGGCATCGACGATTTTCTGATAGAAAATATAGCCGTAAAGCGCGATCCCGGCCCCGACCAGGGCCATGACCCAGTCCTGGATCGGGATATAGTGGCGCGGACTGCTCTTGAGCATCGGATAGGCCATGAAGGCCAGGAAGATCGCGAAGGCGAGGTGGATCTGCCGTGAATTATTGATCACGTCGCCCGGAAGGACGTAGTTCGAGATGGGCGAGGCCAGAACCACCTGAAACAGCGACCAGACCACGGCCAGAATGGCCAGAAACTTGCCAACCGGCCCCACCGGGTTGCGCGCACCCGCGTCGGATGAAGCAACCAGATCCTGGAGTTCTTCTTCGCTGAGCGGGCCTTTGCCCGACACCGTCTCGGCCATCTTTCCTTGCTCCCTGTGCTGACGCTCTCATGCGGCGCCATCTTTATTTCGCTCCCCGCCGCCTGCCGTTCAGCAAGCCTCCGGGACCGTCTCGTCTTTGGTCTCTCGCCCGTCTTGTTCGCTACTGCGGGCTGAGTGCGACGTTTTTTTCAGTTTTTTTGGATTGCACTCCGGAAAGGAAGGGGGCACGTGGGCCCCCTTCTTCTGTGCTGGTTTATTTAATCCAGCCCTGTTCCTTGTAGTACTTGGCTGCGCCGGGATGCAGTGGCGCAGAAAGACCTGCCGTGGCCATTTCCTCAGGCTTGAGGTTGGCGAAAGCCGGGTGCAGTTTCTTGAAGTCATCGAAGTTGTTGAAGACCGAGGAAACCACCGCGTAGACCGCGTCTTCAGAGACCGTCTCGGAGGTCACGAAGGTCGCGCCGACGCCGAAGGTCGCGGTGTCGGAGTCACTGCCGCGGTACATGCCACCGGGAACCGTGGCGGAGCGGTAGAAGGAGTTCTTCTCGATCAGGCCGTCAATGGCCGCGCCGGCTACCGGCACCAGGACCGAATCACAGGCCGTGGTCGCTTCCTGGATGGTGCCAGAGGGATGACCGACGGTGAAGACCATCGCATCGATCTGGTTGTCGCAGAGTGCCGCCGACTGCTCAGCAGGCTTCAACTCCGTCGCCAGCGCGAAATCGCCGGTGCTCCAGCCCAGGGCACCCATCACCACTTCCATGGTACCGCGTGCGCCCGAACCCGGATTGCCGATGTTGACCCGCTTGCCCTTAAGGTCATCAAAGGTCTTGATGCCGGAATCGGCCCGGGCCACCACTGTGAAAGGCTCCGGATGCACCGAGAAGACCGCCCGGAGACCTTCGAACTTGCCTTTGTCGGAGAACTTCGAGGTGCCGTTGTAGGCATGATACTGCCAGTCGGACTGGGCCACGCCGAACTCGAGCTCGCCCTCACGGATCGTGTTGATGTTGTAGACGGAGCCACCCGTGGACTCCACCGAACAGCGGATTCCGTGCTGCTTGCGGCCTTTGTTCACCAAACGGCAGATCGCGCCGCCCGTCGGGTAGTAAACACCCGTGACGCCGCCGGTGCCGATCGTGATGAACTCCTGCGCCGAAACGGCCGTCGGTGCCCCGAACGTCAAAACCGCTGCTGCCGCAACCGCATGCCTCAAATTGAAAATCATCTATATCTCCCTTGATAGATGCCAAAGCTTCGTTTTTTGGTCGTTTGAAAGTCTAACCAGTGGCGAAATTGCGGAAAAATACGCTACCGCCAGTTCGGCTTTCTCATTAAGACTCATACTAACCGGTGATCAGTTAGTAAACGTATATTATATTGCGCGCGCTGTCGCGCAGTCCGGACGCCGTGAAGAGAATGCGGCGTTAAGTCATTGACGAAAAGATTGGAATTTGCGCCGCCTTGCCACCCGGCAGCGGCCTCTGTAGGAATGGGAATAACACTGGCCGGATGGCGTAGGACAGCGGGAACATCCGGCCCGGGCCAACTGACGGCTTTTTGTATCGGCCGCCGGCGCTTTATTTGGGGGATAGTCCGAAGCTATGGATCTTAAACAGCATATTCGCTCCATCCCGGACTTCCCGAAGCCCGGAATTTTGTTCTACGACATCTCGACGCTGCTGGCGCATCCGCAGGCCTGGCAGGCGACGGTCGAGCGCCTGGCCGACGCGGTCATGGAGCATAAGCCGGATATCCTGGCTGGCATCGAATCGCGTGGATTCCTGGTTGCCGCGCCGCTCGCGCTGAAACTGGGCCTGGGCTTTGCCATGGTCCGGAAAAAGGGCAAGCTGCCGGGTAAGACCATTCCCTACACCTACGATCTCGAGTATGGCACGGATACGATCGAGGTGCAGGCCGATGCCTTTCACGAAGGGCAGCGCGTGGTCCTGCTGGACGATCTGCTGGCGACGGGCGGTACCATGAAGGCGGCGGCGGAATTGCTGCGCCAGAGCGGAGCCGATGTGCGCGCCGCGGCCTGCATCATCGAACTGACCTTCCTGAAGGGACGGGAAGGCCTCGACATACCGGTCACGACCCTGATCCAGTACGACGATTAAAGCGTTTCGCGCTAAAGCCCGAAGCGCGGCTCCGAGGCCGGGTCGTTGATTTCCCGTGTAAAGGCTTCGGCAAAGGCCAGGAGCGAAAGATCAGCGTTCCGGGCGGCAATCAACGAGAGGCCCACGGGACAGCCCGAAACCGTTCCCAGTGGCAGGGTGACCTGTGGTAAGCCGCTGAGGCCGGCGATCGAATTCAAGCTGAGAACCCGGCCGCGGTGTTCAAGCAGAGCTTCCGTGCCTGCGGAGGCCAGCGGCGCAATTCCCGGCGTCGTCGGCAGGCAGAGCAGGGTATCCGCTGGTATCAGGGCTTCGACGCGCGCGGCGAACTCCCCGCGGGCGGTGCTTGCCGTCTCGGCCTCCGCGCTTTCGACGGACTGCGCCCAGGCGAAACGCTCGGCGATTTCAGGGCCGAAACGCGGTTTTTGCGTCTCGATCCATTCGCCGTGGACCTGCCAGATCTCGTGGGCCTGGATCTTGCGGAAGCGCCACATCCAGTCTTCGAGGCCGCCGCCCGGTTCGCCGAGGACCACCTTTTCGCCCGGGCTGAGGCGGGCTTCAAGCTTGTGGACCCAGGGTGCCAGTGTGTCTCGGACAGCCTCCTCCGCGAGCGCGAAGGCGTCTTCGGCAAGCAGCAGACGGACCGGCGCCGCTGCGTCGTCCGCCTGCTCACCGAACAGAACCTCACCAACCCGCCGGAGCAGTTCCGCGTCACGGGTGAACCAGCCGACCGTGTCGAAGCTGGGTGCCAGTGGCATGACCTGCTCCAGCGGAATCCTGCCGTGGGTCGGGCGCAGGCCATAGAGGCCGCAGTAGCTGCCCGGGGTCCGGATCGAGCCGCCGGTATCACTGCCCAGGGCGGTATCGACCAGTCCGCCGGCAACGGCGGAGGCCGAACCGCTGGAAGAACCGCCGGGAATCCGCCCCGGTGCGTTCACGTTGGAGGGGGTGCCGTAGTGGTGGTTCTGTCCGTTCAGGCTGTAGGCCAGTTCGTCGGTGATGGTCTTGCCGACCAGATAGGCGCCGGCATCGAGCAGCCGCTGTACGGCAGGGGCGGTGTCGCTGGCCGGGTCATGGCTGCGGGCCCAATCCGGGTTACCGCAGCCGGTCACCTGGCCGGCGATGTCGAAGATGTCCTTGGCCGCAAAGGTCACGCCGCGTAAGGGGCCATCCTCCGCCCCGGCCATATTGACCTGGCTTTCGGGCACGAAAGCACCCAGGCTGTCGATCATGTCACGCCTCGGATCATACTCTGGAAGCTATAGGGGTGGGGCGCAGGAGATCAGATGCGCGTTTTCTCCTGATCCGAATCCTCTTCGGGCTTGGATTCACCGGTACTGCGCTTGCGCCGGATGATGATATCGCCGTTCTCATTGACTTCCGGCAACTCGTATTGCGGGATGCGCTCGATCATAAGGTTAAGAGAGCGCATCATCAGTTCGATGCTTTCGCGCGCCAGATCACTCGGGTCCGTTTCTTCCTCCGCCGTCGCCAGGGAAACCGACGACAGCAGCAGGCAGGCCGAGAGGCCCAGGGCTGTTACTCCGCGACGCATGCTAAGGACCCTTTCCTGGATAAGACAAACCACCAACAAGGCAGATGCCGCGCACTATAGGAGTCCGTAAGCTAAGGATCAAACGTGGCGATATTGCGGCGTTTCCGCCGGCCGCAGGGCTCGACATCGCAAGAGGGACATGCCAGAAGACCGGCCGCGTCAATCCGAAACCGGCTTTTTCGCGACCAACCGACGCTAGGGTGGAAAGAGAGTATGAGCAAGCACGGCGCCGTTGCCTGCGGACATCCAGTCACGGCCGCTGCCGTCGAGGAAATCCTGACCGAGGGTGGCAATGCCTTCGATGCGGTTCTTGCCGGCCTCTGCGCCTCCTGTGTTGCCGAGCCAATCCTGTCTTCGCTCGGGGGCGGCGGCTTTTTGCTGGCCAGTCCCGCCGAGGGCGAAGAGGCGCTCTACGATTTCTTCGTCGACACACCACGACGGCGCCGGCCGGCGGAGGAAACCTCTTTCTATCCCATCCACGCGGACTTCGGCACGGCGACCCAGGAGTTTCACATAGGCCTGGGCGCGACCGCTGTTCCCGGACAGGTCAAAGGCCTGTTCCGGATCCATCGGGACCTCGGAACTCTGCCGCTCGAACGCATTCTGGAACCGGCGATCCGCGCGGCGCGCGCGGGCGTGGAACTGCGCGCTGTCGATGCCTACCTGATCGAGGTTGTGTCACCGATCCTTCTGGCCGAAGCGGAAGCGTGTGCACTCTATACGGATGCCACGGGGAATCTGCTGCGCCAGGGTGACAAGCTGCGACAACCGGACCTGGCGGACAGTTTCGAGGCCTTGCTGCGCGAGGGTGAGCGGCTGTTTTACGGCGATGGTGACCTCGGCCGGAAGCTGCTCGAGGCCTGCCGGGAGCGGGGCGGTCACCTGCTGCAGGAAGACCTTGCCGGTTATGAGGTCAAGCTGCGTAAACCGATCGCCCGGTCCTACCGGGATGCCGAGATCCTGAGCAATCCGCCCCCCTCGGCGGGGGGAATCCTGATCGGCTTCGCGCTCGAGCTCCTGTCTTCGCTGGCCCTCCAGGAACTGGACGCCGCTGGCCGTCTGACCACCTTGGGACGGGTCATGGCGCTGACCAATCAGGCGCGGATCGAGACTGCACTCGATGCGCAACTCGCGGCGGAAGGGGAGGCGGCAAGGCGGCTCTACGCGCCGGATTTGCTGGCGCGCTATCGCCAGGAAGTGGCGGGAGCGCCGCCGGCCCCACGCGGCACCACGCACATCAGTGTCGTGGATGCTGAGGGTAACGTTGCGGCCATGTCGCTCTCGAACGGCGAAGGTTGCGGCCAAATCCTGCCGGGCACGGGCATCATGCCGAACAATATGCTGGGGGAAGAAGACCTCAATCCGGGCGGCATGTCCGGCTGGCGCGAGGGCTGCCGGATGTCCTCCATGATGGCGCCAACCGTCGCGCGCTGTCGGGACGGCAGCCTGATCGGGCTCGGTTCCGGCGGCTCGAACCGGATCCGCACGGCAATCCTGCAGGTGCTGATCAATCTGCTCGATCATGATCTTCCACTAAAGGAAGCGGTCGAAGCGCCAAGGCTGCATGTCGAGGGCGGCGTTGCCAATTTCGAGGGCGGTTCCGCGAGACTGGATCTTTCGGCTATGGGGCCGCTGGTCGAGAGATCTCTGGACTGGCCCGAGCATAATCTCTTTTTCGGTGGTGTTCACTCGGTGCGCCGCGACTCTGACGGGACCCTGAGCGCGGCGGGAGATCCGCGGCGCGGTGGTGCGGCGCGCGTCCTGTAATACAGATCGCGGGACTGACAAGCCGCCGAGACTGTGAAAAACTACCCCTTCGGCGACAAGGTCCCAAAAGGCCATCCCAGGAGATCTGCATCATGACCGGAACCCTTTCTTCACTTCGTCGAAACCGACTTTCGCACAGACACAAAAGCTCCATTCGTTTATTCGCAGGCGCCTTGGCGGCGAGTCTGCTGCTGCCGGCCGGCGGCGTCTTCGCGCAGGATCCGCAACCTGAAAGCGGCACCGGACGCGCGGTGAAGGAATCTGTCAGCGCGCAGGATTTTATGGTCGCGGCGGCTAATCCACTCGCCACCCAGGCGGGTTACGACGTCCTCAAGGCCGGTGGCACGGCCATGGACGCCGCCGTCGCAGTGCAGTTGATGTTGAACCTCGTAGAGCCGCAATCTTCCGGCATTGGCGGCGGCGCTTTCCTGCTCTATTGGAACGCTGAAACCAAGAGCCTGGAGACCTACGACGGGCGGGAAACCGCGCCGGCCGCCGCGACGCCGGAGTATTTTCTCAAGCCGGACGGAACGCCGAAAGGCTTTTGGGACTCGGTGATCGGCGGACGCTCCGTCGGTGTGCCGGGCACCCTGCGCCTGCTCGAAGTCGTCCATGGAAAACACGGCAAGACCGCCTGGAGCGATCTCTTTCAGCCGACCATCGAACTGGCGGAACAGGGCTTTGAAATCTCGCCGCGTCTGGCCAAGTCGATTGCGGCGGCGCAGGAAAAGGGATTGGATCGCTTCCCCGCCGCCAAGGCCTATTTCTTCAAGGAAGACGGCACACCAAAGGAAGCGGGCAGTCTTCTGAAAAACCCAGCGTTCGCCGCGACCTTGAAAGCTGTCGCGACGGGCGGTGCCGATGCGTTCTATAAGGGCGATATTGCCAGTGACATTGTCGCGGCGGTGAAGGAGACGACCGACAATCCGGGCATTCTGACGCTCGAGGATTTCGCGAACTATGAAGTGAAGCAGCGCGCACCGGTCTGTATGGACTATCGGGCGCACAAGGTCTGCGGCATGGGGCCGCCGACCTCGGGCGGTCTGACGGTCGGGCAGATCCTGAGCATCCTCAGTCACTTCGACCTGCCGGCAATGGGCCCCGGTCCGGAGGCAGCGCATCTTTTCGCCGAGGCCGGGAAGCTGGCCTATGCCGATCGCGGTCTCTACATGGCGGACAGCGACTTCGTGAAGATGCCGACCAAAGGGTTGCTCGATGTCGACTACCTCGCGAGCCGCGCCGCGCTGATCAAGCGTGACGGTGCGATGGGTAAGGCGACGGCCGGTACGCCGCCCTGGAAGGATGCGGCCCTGCGTTCGCCGGACGAGACGCTGGAGCGGCCCGGTACCAGCCACTTCGTGATCCGCGACAGCTACGGCAGCGCGGTTTCCATGACCACCACCATCGAGACCGGTTTCGGCAGCCGGGTCATGGTTCGAGGCTTCCTGCTGAACAACGAACTGACCGATTTTTCGCGGGCGCCGGAAAAGGACGGCAAGCCGATCGCCAACCGGGTGGAAGGCGGTAAGCGGCCGCGCAGTTCCATGTCGCCCACCATCGTGTTCGATGCCTCCGGCGAACCGGTGCTGCTGATCGGCTCGCCGGGCGGCAGCCGCATCATCAACTACGTGGCCAAGACCCTGGTCGCGGTTCTGGATTGGGAGATGGATATCCAGAAGGCAATCGACCTGGGCCACTTCGTCAATCGTAACGGCGCGACGGACCTGGAAGAGGGGACCGAGGCCGCTGGCTACAAGGAGGCGCTGGAAGCGCTGGGCCACGAGGTCAAGATCCGCGACCTGAACAGCGGTCTGCACGGTATCGTCATCGCGAAAGACGGCCTGGTCGGCGGTGCCGATCCCCGGCGCGAAGGTCTGGTGCTGGGCGACTGACGCCGCTTGTCTGTCAGGACTTGACGCCGGGGGACGGGGAAGGCCAACTGCGCCTCATGAACGCGCATAGCCACACCCTGTCGCTGCAAGATGTCTTGTCCGGAGGAAAGGCGGCCTTGGCACGCGCCCTGGCGCAGCTAGAGCGGCGGCCGGAAGCGTCCGAAACGCTGGCGCTTTTGAGCGAGGCCTATGCTGCGCCCCGGGCCCATGTGGTGGGCTTGACCGGCCCGCCGGGTGTCGGAAAGTCCACCCTGATGGGGGCGCTGATCGAAGCCCTCCGCAACGAGGGCCGCAGGGTCGGTGTCATCGCAGTTGATCCCTCCTCGACCCGTTCCGGCGGCGCACTGCTCGGGGACCGGGTCCGCCTGTCGCGGGAGACGGTGGATGACGGTGTTTTCGTCCGCTCCATGGCGGCGCGGGACCGGCTCGGCGGCCTGGCCGACCTGACTATCGCCGCGATGGTTTTGATGCGAGCGGTCTTTGATGTCGTCCTGATCGAGACCGTTGGAGTCGGCCAGTCGGAAACGGATGTCGCCAGTGTCTCGGACAGCGTGGTGTTCTGCGTGCAGCCGGGTTCGGGGGACTCCCTGCAGTTTATGAAGGCCGGAATTGTGGAGATTCCCCATATCGCGCTGGTGACCAAGGCCGATATGGGTAAGACCGCCCAGCGCGCGCTTGCCGACCTCAAAGGGGCGCTCTCCCTCACCGAGGCATCCAAGGGCGAATGGCCGGTCGCGGTCATGTCCGTTGCGGCGGCCGAGCATGAAGGTATCGACGCCTTCGTCTCGTCCCTGGACGATCACATGGCTTTTCTGAAAGAGACGGGCCGGCTACAGGCGGTTCGTCACGGCCAGGCGGAGATCTGGTTGCGCGCCGCCGTACGGGACCGCTTCGGCCGGGAAGGCCTGCGCCGCGCCGGCGATCTGCGTTTGACGGACGGGCTTTCGCCTTTCGATCGTATGGGCGAAGTCATGCCGGCCTTGATGCCTTCCTGACCCTTTCAGATCCTCAGTTTCGGAAGATCGCTGCGGATTCCTCCCAGATAGGCTAACCTCTGTCTCATCGGGGGATATCTCGGAGTGCAGCGTGGCCGAAGAACCTCAAGGTTCGGATCGTGAGGGGCAGGATCCGCCGAATGAAAAGGCGCCGGAGAACCGCCGGACGGTGCAGTACAGGGCCGATGAGCTGCGTCAGGTTCTTGCGGCGCACCGCGTCTGGCTCGAGTCCGACGGCCGGGAGGGCACGCAGGCGGACCTGAAAAATGCCTGGATCCCTGAAGCCCACCTCGTCGATGCGGACCTGCGTCAGGCGGATCTTGAAAATGCTTTTCTGCTCAATGCCAATCTGACAGGGGCGGACCTGCGTGACGCCAATCTGCGCGGCGCGACCCTCTCGCCGGTCAAGGGCTTGCAGGTACAGCAACTGGCCGGGGCGGATCTGACCAACGCGTCGGTCGAGCCGGAAGTCGCCGGGTTTGTCGGGCTGGACTATGTCGCGGAGATTTCGCGCCATGGCCGCGGGGTCTTTCTCGGGGTGGTTGGTGGCTGCGTTTATGCCTGGCTGGCGCTGGCGACGACGACCGATCTGGCCCTGGTGGTGAACGCCTCCTCGACGCCCTTGCCGATCATCCAGACGGAAGTGCCGATCGCCGGCTTTTTCCTGGCCGCGCCGGTCGTGCTCCTCGGTATCTACATCTATCTGCATATGTACCTGCAGCGGCTGTGGCGCGGTCTGGCGAAGCTGCCCGCTTTCTTTCCCGACGCCTTTTCCCTGGAGGAGAAAGCCTACCCCTGGCTACTGACCAGCCTGGTGCGGCTTTACATGCTGCGCCTGACCGATAACCGGCCGCCGCTCTGGTGGCTGCAGGTTGGGATCTCCGTGATCTGCGCCTGGGTGCTGGTACCCTTGACCATTTTCCTGTTCTGGCTGCGTTATCTGCCGAAGCATGACTGGCTTGGCAGCTTCGGGCTCTCACTGTTGGTCGTCGTCGCCTTCTGGACAGGCTTTTCGATGTATCGGATCGCCAGAGCCACCCTGCTGGGGGAGCGGGCGCGCTGGCGACCCTCCGAGCGTCTGCCTGAAATCGCCGTTGCAATTGCGATGGCGGTTTTGACCGTCAGCCTCTCGGCGACCGCGATCACGGCGCAACGGCCGATCGAGGGGATCGGCTTTCGTCTCTATGCCGACCTGCGTGGCGCCGAATTGAACGAGATGGTCCTTGCGGGGGTGAACCTCCGGGCTGCCGATCTGCGGGGCGCGAAGCTGGAGCGGGCCAGCTTCAAGGCGACCCTGCTGGATGGCGCAGACTTCCGGGGCGCCGTTCTGCGCGCCACGGATTTCTCGGCGGCTTCCCTTGAGGCCGCGGACTTTCGCCGCGCCGATCTCTGGAACTCAGATCTGCGCAGAAGCCGCCTGCAGGGCGCCGACTTCCGTGGTGCCAATCTGCAGTTCGCCCGCTTCGCCGGGGCCGATCTGCGCGCCAGTGACCTGACCGAAACGAAGCGTCTGCTCCAGCGGGAACTCGACGAGGCCTGTGGCGACGCGGCAACCAGGCTGCCGGAAAAGATCTCCATTGCGCCCTGTCGCTGAAAGGATGTCCCGTTCCGGGCAGGCCTTTTTGAGCTTCACCTAGAAGAGATTGAACTGGCGCGGATCCTTTGCCGGAGGTTGGAACTGCGCGCAGTCTACCTTGATCTCTTCCACATTGAGGCCCAGGCGTTTGACCGCCCTTTCGAAGCGCCGCGCCAGGAGATCCGCGAAAACGCCCTTGCCGGTCATGCGCTGCCCCCACTTGCTGTCGTAGAGTTTGCCGCCGCGGGATTCGCGCAGAATATTGAGGATGCGGTTTTTGCGGTCCGGCGCATGGACGTCGAGCCAGTCGTTGAAGAGCTCTTTGATTTCCAGCGGCAGGCGCAGAAGGATGTAACCGGCCCAGCGGGCGCCGCGCGACGAAGCCTCCTCCAGGATTGCTTCCAGTTCATGGTCGTTCAGGCTGGGGATCATGGGTGCCGCCAGAACGCCGCAGGGAATGCCGGCCTCGTGCAGTTCCTGAATGGCCTGCAGTCGTTTTGCCGGTGTGCTGGCACGCGGCTCCAGGCGCCGGGCGAGACCAGCGTCCAGGGTGGTGACCGAGAGATAAACCCGCGCGAGACCCGCGCGCGCCATGGGTGCCAGGATGTCTATGTCTCGGGTGACCAGGTGAGATTTTGTGACGACGCCCAGCGGATGTCTGGTCTCCGCCAGCACCTCCAGGACCTGCCGGGTAATCTTCAGTTGGCGCTCGATGGGCTGATAGGGATCGGTATTGGTTCCCAGCGCCATGGAGGCGGGGCGGTAGGAGGGGCGGGCGAGCTCTTCGCGGAGCCGCTCAGCCGCGTGGTGCTTCGCCGTCAGCTTGGTTTCGAAATCGAGGCCGGGCGAAAGTCCCAGGTAAGCGTGGGTCGGCCGCGCGAAGCAATAGACACAGCCGTGCTCGCAGCCCCGGTAGGGATTGATGGATCGGTCGAAGGGAATATCCGGCGAGTCGTTGCGGGCAATGACCTTGCGGCTGCTGTCAGGCGAAACGCTCGTGCGCAGCGGCGGCAGCTCCTCGGGGTCTGCCGAGCCCCAGCCGTCGTCGACGGTGAGACGCTCCTCGGCATCGAAGCGCGGCTTGGGGTTTCCCACCGCGCCGCGCCCCTTTTTCGGCCGTTCTGCGATTGCTTCGTCCATGTTCTCTATGCTATCGGAGAAAAAAGAACAAAACAAGAACATATAGGTTGGTGAATCGACTTACGATCAGTTTTCCCGCCGCCGGCGCCCGCGCCTGGTCAGGCTTGAAAGGGCTAATAGACCGAAGCCGAAGAGCGCCGCGGTTGTGGGTTCAGGCACCGCAACCTGCGGGTTAGGCACCGCAATACCGTTCTGTCTAAGGAAGGAAACGGTATCCGGGCGGGCAAGAGGGGCATTGTTTTCGATGGAGTTGTAACGACCGTAGAAATCGCCTTCGCCGAGCCAGGTGCCTGCTGCGGCTATGCCGACCAGGCGGTAACCCTGGCCAAAGTCCGCAAAGACGCCGCCGCCGGAATCCCCTGGTACGCCGATACCCTCGAGCGCCAGCGGAAGCGGGTCGGAAATAGACATTTCCGCGTATTCGTTCAAACCGTTGGATTGACCCACGGGATCGTCAAAATCGGTCGCAATGGTGCCGCGATCGGAGGCATCTTCAAAGTCATCCGGCACAATAGCTTCGACTCTGTTTTGCGCGGCCCGTCTGCGCAGGTCGATCTCGAGGTCTTCTTCGTTGAAATCCCGGCCGTTCCCAGCAATCCCATAGCCGGCAACTGTCACGACTCTGCCCACCAGGTTTGCGAGATCGATCTTCGCGGGCTCGATCGTCGTTATGGGCGTGTTAAGCGTGACGATGGCGACATCGTTCGCGTTCTGGAGTGGCGAATAGTATTGCGGCAGGATCTTCACGGATTTGATCGTACTGGCCGCATCGACTCTCTCGTTGAGATTTGCCCCAAAGGCAACAAGAGCGCCGACGACATTGTCATCCAGCTTACCGTCGCGGTTGGAATCAACCACGTGTGCCGCTGTCAGGAGTTTGTCTGGGGCGACCAATACCGCCGAGCCGCCAATTCCATCGAGGATTCCGACCGAGGAAAACCGGACGCCAAGCTCCAGATAACGTGCGTCAGGCGTATCGTGCCGAATGGCGACGGCGCCGGCCTGAAAGGATAGGGTCAGAACTACGGTCGATATCACCACGGCGGGAAGGATCGACAGAGGTGCGCTGGTTCTCATTGGAACTCCATTCGAACTGTTCATCTGTTCGGTGCGGTTCTAACCGGGCCTTTATCCGGCAACCTGATGGCCGCGGTTCGCGAGACACTTGGAGACAATGCTTTCGCGCTTGTTCCAGGTTTCGAACCCGCTATCGACGGCTGCAACGGCCGTGCCGAGGACTGCGCCGGCGACGGCGCCACCCAGTCCGTCTGCCAGGGCGCCGACCCCGGTACCGATAACCGCGCCGGCACCGGCCTGTGTAAGGGCATGGTCGTTGGTGTAGCTGTAGGTGCGTGCGAGTTCCTGGCAGGAGGCCAGGTCGGTTTCATAGCGGGCCTGCAGTTCCGGGCTGGCATTGGGGTTTTGTAAATCAACCACCGGGCGGTAGTCGGCGCCCGAATTGCCGCAAGCCGAGAGACCTGCTGCCATCACTATGCAAATGGCGGCGGTCTTGAGGCCTTGAACCGAAGAGCGTGATAACTGGTGGTTGAAACAATGGCGGAGGGCGAGCTTGGTATTAAACATGACGTCTCCAAAAATCTGATAACTGGAACTCGTGTGGAGTTGTGGTTCTTGCGCTGCGGGCGACCCGAGGTCTTGCGTCATGGCCTCAAGCTTGTTGTCTTGCCCGTTTGCGCTGATGCGTCATGTTTTGGGGCTGTGCGGTGGATGCGGCAAACCCGCTTTCACGAAAACCACGGCGCTTGCGTGGAATTGCCGTTCCCGCTAGTTACATGCTTCGTGAAACAGGCAGTTGTAGCTTTCATGAAGCATGAAATCGGCATAGCGCCCTTACGAAAGGGGCTTTTTTGGGCCCTCGGAATCGCCGCCATCTTCACGCTTATCGATTATCTCGACGACGAAACCTCTGATTTCGAGGCCGTGGTCTACTATCCCTCGACCTTTGCCTGCGCCACGCTTTCGCTTTACCTGACAGCGCTGTTCCTGAGACGCCGACCCAGATTCCGGGTGTTCTCGGTTGCAAGAGAGGCTTGGACCGTTCTGATCGCTTGCCTGCCGACAGCGATCGTCGTCCTGTTTCTGGATCTCTATGTGAATCCGGATCTCGGAGAGGAAATTGCCGAGGCGCCCGATGAACGTGGCGAACTGATGGTGGCGTCCTTTATCGAAAGTTACCTGGAATCGATATTTTACCTGGCCGTCGTATGGTTCTTTCTTTCGAACGCGGGGCGCCGGGGAGAGCCATCCCTCGAAGGCAATGCTGAAAGGCAGGAGCTTCATCGCAGGCCGTCAGAAGGCGAGGTGGGCAGCGAAAATGCCAGTCTTGGCCTTCCGACTGAGCTACCATCAGACGAATCTAACCTGGAGAAGCCTGCGGATTCCAACCTGGGCGTCGTTTCAGAGATCGCTTTGATTGAGCGCTTCCCCAGACTGCAGGGGCATCGAATTCGAGCGCTCGAAGCGCAGGAGCACTACGTCAAAGTTTACAGTGATTTAGGCGAAGAGCTTGTTCTATATCGCTTTGCCGATGCAGTGCAGGATGTCGAGGGCCTGGACGGTCTACGGGTTCACCGCTCCTTTTGGGTGGCATGCGATGCCGTCGTATCAGCCAAGCGGGATGGTCGAAAAGTCAAACTTGTACTGCAAGACGGTCTGGAAGTACCCGTCAGCAAGACCTATCGACCGGCTGCTGAAGCCGCCGGTCTGATCAGGTTCTGAGCGATTCCTTGAAGAATCGGGCTTCGTGAGGGTTATCCCGAGACGATGTTGTGCTCCGGGCCGAAGGGGAACTTAGTGATGTTCTCGGCGCCCTCCGCATGGACCACCAGGATATCGTGCTCCCGGTAACCGCCGGCGCCCGCCATGCCTTCGGGCAGCATGATCATGGGTTCCATGGAGACCACCATATTGGGCTCCAGGACCGTTTCGATGTCCTCGCGCAGTTCCAGTCCGGCTTCGCGGCCATAATAGTGGCTGAGCGTGCCGAAGGAATGGCCATAACCGAAGGTGCGGTATTGCAGCAGGTCATGCTCCTTGTAGATCTCGTTGAGCTCCAGGGCGATGTCACAGCAGCGCACGCCGGGCCTGATCAACTCCAGGCCGCGGCGATGCACCTTGCAGTTGACTTCCCAGAGCTCGAGATGCCGGTCACTGGCGTGATCGAAAAAGAGGGTCCGCTCGAGGGCGGTATAGTAACCGGCGATCATGGGAAAGCAGTTCAGACTGAGGATGTCGCCTTTCTGAACCCGTCGGCTCGTGACCGGGTTGTGAGCGCCGTCGGTGTTGATGCCCGACTGAAACCAGGTCCAGGTGTCCATTAACTCCCCGTCGGGGAAACGTTTGGCGATCTCCCGGATCATTGCCCGGGTGGAATGCAGGGCGACCTCGTACTCCGGCACGTTCTCGGCGATGGCCTCGACGCAGTGCGCTCCGCCGATGTCGCCAACTTCGGCACCCTGTTTGATCAGCGCGATTTCTTCATCGGACTTGATCATGCGCATGCGCATTGTCGATTCGCCAACATCGACGAACGCGGCGCCGGTGATCGCATCGCCGAGCTTTTTATGATTCTGCAGATTGATGTGGTCGAACTCGACACCAACCCGTTTGCAGGCGCCGATTTCGTTCTGGACCGCCCGGAAATAGTTGTCCTTCTGCCAGTCGGTATAGACCAGGTTGTCATCGACGCTACGGCGATAAGGCTGTCCGCCGTCGATGTTGGCCGAGATGGTGACCGCCTTGTCCTGGGTGACCGCCAGGCCGTAGGGCCGGCCAAAGGCGCAGTAGAGGAAGTCACTGAAGTAGTTAATGTTATGGATCGAGGTGAAGAGGATCGCTTCCAGATCCTCCTGCGCCATGTGATCCCGTAGCATCTTCAGGCGCCGTGCCGACTCCTGCTTCGAGAAGGTCGATGCGACTTTGGTCCCGTTGGGTATCTTCAGAAACTGCTCCATAATTCCCTCTTATACGCCGCGGCCGTTTGTTGTTCGCTCTGCATTGTTCTCGCGTGAGCGGAAGATTTGCGACGTCGATATCATGGGGTTTCTAATTTGAGAAATTAATGTTTTTTATTGTTTGATTTAGAAATACAATCATATAAAGTTCTTCATATGTAAGAGAATTGCTACCATAAGAAGCGCCTGCGCCTATGCGAAAACACCTGCCCATAGAGAGCTTGCGGACCTTCGTCTCGGTCATCGAGACCGGTAGCTTCACACGCGCAGGTCGGGTGGTGGGCCGTTCTCAATCGGCGGTCTCCCTGCAGATTCAACGTTTGGAATCTCTCTGCGGTGCATCGCTTCTCATGCGCGACAGCCGTGCGCCGATCCTGACGCGCCAGGGCGAGATCCTGTTGGAAACGGCGCGGGAAATCCTGTCGCTGAACGATACCTGTTTCGAGGTCATGGGCGATCCTTTCCTCAGTGGCTCGATTAGGGTCGGGATTCCCAATGATTTCGCAACCTCGATCCTGCCGCAGGTGCTGGGTCGCTTCGCACAGGCGCACCCCAACGTGACGCTTGAAGTCACCTGCGACCTGAGCGCGACGCTTGGGAATCATTTCGAATCTTCGGATCTGGATGTGATGATCGGGATCCGCACGGAGCGCACCATCGCGCAGCCGTTGAAAACCTGGTTCGAACCAGTGGTCTGGGTCGCCGGGGCGCAGCAGAGCAGCGAGAACAGATCCCCGCTGCCGCTGGTGGTCTATCCGGAGGGCTGCCGCTATCGGGCGGCGGTTTTGCGCGCTCTGGAAAGCGCCAATATTCCCTCTCGGGTTGCCTTTTCAAGTTCCAGCCTTTCCGGCTTGCAGATGGCGGTAAAGAGCGGGCTGGGCATTATGGCGCTGTCCCGCAGCACCGTGCCCGAGGGTTTGCATCCTCTGCCCAAGTCGGCCCAGTTGCCCGAACTGGGCCTGGTAAACATCGACCTCTTCGCTCGCACCGATCCGCCGAACGCGCCGGCCGAACAACTGGCCCGCTTCATTCAGCAAGCGCTGGACGAACTGGCTGAGCAGGGAGAAGACCCTTCGGGTGGTAAGTTGACGGCTTAAAGAAACGTGAGATCTAGCGCATCCAGGCTGGCTTGCTGGCGATAACCCGTGCCTCGCCGGCCTGCAACTCCACTTCCTGCAACTCCTTGAAGGCATCCAGGCGCACAGTCGCGAGACCGCGGGTGTCGACGCCCGAGCGCATGGTCCCGACGTCTTTTCCGTCCAGGTAAAGCGCGGTCCCCGGGTCCGGCAGGGGGCCGGAAATCTCCACCGGCAGCAGGCGCTTTTTGATCAGCGCGCGGTATTTGGTCCGCGCGGTGAGCTCTTGGCCCATGTAACAGCCTTTGTCCCAATCGACGCCATGGAGTTCGTCGAAGCCGTTTTCCAGCAGGGTCGACTTTTCGACCTCCAGATCCCGGCTGCCGTCCGGTACGCCCAGTCCGGTACGCAGGGAGTCATAGTCCGCGAGTTCTGCGGGCTGAAAACCTGCGTCCCTCAGGCTCGACTCTCCCGTGTCCGCCGGCAGAATCGCCCGGGCACCGAGTTCCGGCAGGCGGGGATCGACGTAGACGACACCGCCGCCGAACGCCGCTGTCGCGCCCGGCTCAGTCGGCAGGCTGAGGCGTGGTAGCGCATCCTGGCCGAACAGAACCGCGATACAGCAGAGGTCCGGCACGTCCTCGATCTGAACCTGGGATCTCAGCTTGTAAAGTTTCAGGCGACGTTGCAGGTCCGCGCGCCGCTCCCGCTCGCAGTCGAAGAACAGGGCGCCGCCATCGTTCGCCGCCGCAGGCTCCTCAGTCACAAAGAACTCATGCAGGAACTTTCCCTGTGGAGTCAGAAAGGCGGACCAGACGGAGCGTGTCGCGGAGACGGCTTCCATGTCGTTCGAAACAAGGCCTTGCAGGAAGGCAATGCGATCCGGGCCCGAAATCCGTATAACGCTCCGGTGCGGAAGAATGAGGCTTCTGGCTTGATCTGGCACTGACATGGCTGTCTTTCGTTTGATCCTGATCGATGAGGAAGGCTGTCGGCCTGACCACAAGATTTGGCATTCGTTCCCGCTTTGCGCAAGGTCCGCTTGGCAAGCCGGCGGTCCGCTCGTATAACCCCCGCGGAGGTTGTTTCCAGGTCATGCGCTTACTCAAGCTTCAGTTATCAGCTTTGATCGCCTTTCGCGCTGTATCAGCCGTGACGGGTTGAAGACGATGCGCATCCTCAATGTCATGTCGGGTGGAAAGGCAGGTGGCGCGGAGACCTTTTTTGTCTCCCTGGTTCTCGCACTCAAGGATGCAGGGCATGAAAGCCGCGCCGTGATCCGCCGTCACCCGGAGCGCTCGGCCCTGCTGAGGGATGGTGGCGTGACGCCCCTGGAACTGCCTTTCAGAAAGTGGTTTGATTTCTCGACCAAGTCTGCCCTCGCGCGTGAGATCGGCAGCTTCCGACCTGACGTGGTTATGACCTGGATGAGCCGCGCCAGTGCCATCTGTCCGACCGGCGACTTTCTGCGGCTGGCCCGGCTCGGCGGTTACTATCCGATCAAGAATTTCCGGAACTGCGATCATTTGATCTGCAATACCACGGATCTGGTGGAGCATGTGGTCACCAGCGGCTGGCCGCGCGCACGGGCGCACTATCTCGCCAACTTTGCCCGGATCGAAACCGCGCCGCCGATGGCGCGCGCGACCTTCGACACGCCTGATGACGTGCCCCTGATCCTGGCGCTCGGACGCCTGCATCCCTCCAAAGCGATCGACATCCTCCTGCGCGCCCTGACGATCGAGACCCGGCCTTACCTCTGGATCGGCGGCGAGGGGGATCTGCGGTCCGAGCTGGAGGCGCAGGCCCGGGAACTGGGGCTCGCTGAGCGCGTGCGCTTTCTCGGCTGGCGGAACGATAAGGCGGCCCTTTTCGGCGCGGCGGATATCTGTGCTTTCCCTTCTCGTGTCGAGCCCTTCGGCAATGTGGTTTTGGATGCCTGGGGTTACGGTCGCCCGATCGTTGCCGCTGCCTCGACGGGTCCGGCGGAACTGCTGCGGAACGATGAAGACGGTCTGCTGGTGCCGGTCGATGATCCCGCCGCACTCGCAGCGGCGATTGGCCGGACCATCGACGAGGAGGGGCTGGCGGCACGTCTGGTGACGGCAGGTCGCAAACGCTTCGAGGCCGAGTTTACCGAGGCCGCCTGCGTACAGCGCTATGTTACGCTCTTCGAGAAATTAGCGCGGGAAAGACGAGAAGAAATGCGTCTGGCCGGATAGTGCCGGCGCCGACGGCATTGAAACCCTTTTTGCCCCGATAGATCTGAGGATCAGGAAACCATGACCCAAAGCTACGACCTGGTGATCAAGGGCGGTCGCGTCGCGACGCCCTCCGGCCTTATTGAAACCGATGTTGCCGTGAGCGGAGGGCGGATTGCCGGGCTCGGCGATTTCGAGGCTTCGACCGCAAAAGAAAGCTTCGATGCTGCCGGTCTGCATGTTCTGCCAGGTGTGATCGACAGCCAGGTGCATTTCCGTGAACCCGGCCTTGAGCACAAAGAGGACCTGGCCTGCGGGACCGCCGCCGCCGCCCTCGGCGGCGTGGTGGCGATCTTCGAAATGCCCAACACCATGCCGCTGACGCTGGCCGCTTCGGACCTGGACGACAAATTCTCGCGCGCGGAGGGCCGGGCCTGGACCGATCATGCCTTCTATATCGGCGCGGCCGAAGAAAACGCCGAACGGCTCGGTGAGCTGGAACGGCATCCCGGTTGCAGCGGGGTGAAGATTTTCATGGGCTCCTCCACGGGCAGCCTGCTGGTTGAGGATGACGAGACCCTGCTGCGGGTCCTGCGCCACGGCACCCGCCGCGTTGCGATCCACGCCGAGGACGAACCCCGGCTGCGCGAACGCCTGTCGATCGTGCGCGACGGCGCGCCGGTCTCCCAGCACCCGGTCTGGCGCGACGAAGAGGTCGCGGTCCGGGCGACCACCCGCATTCTTCGCCTGGCCCGCCAGGCCGGCCGCCGCGTTCATGTGCTGCACATCACGACGGCCGATGAGATGCCATTGCTGGGTGCCAACAAGGATCTCGCCACAGTGGAGGTCACTCCGCAGCATCTGACTCTGGCTGCGCCCGACTGTTATGAACGCTTGGGGAGTTTCGCGCAGATGAACCCGCCCATCCGCGATGAACGTCATCGCGAGGGCCTTTGGGAAGGCATCCGCCAAGGCATTGTGGACGTCATCGGCTCCGACCACGCGCCCCACACCAAGGAGGAAAAGGCGCGGGACTATCCGCAGTCACCCTCCGGCATGCCAGGTGTTCAGACCCTGCTGCCGCTGATGCTGGATCACGTCAACGCCGGGCGCCTGTCACTGGAACGTCTGGTCGATCTGACCTCGGCCGGGCCGGCGCGGATCTTCAACATCGCCGGCAAGGGGCGGATCGCGCTTGGTTACGATGCGGACTTTTCCATCGTCGATCTTAAGGCCCGCCGGGAAATCACCTCTGACTGGCTGGCCTATAAGTGTGGCTGGTCACCCTTTGAGGGCGTGACCGTGACCGGCTGGCCGATAGCCACCGTGATCCGCGGAATGACCGTGATGCGGGATGGGGAACTGCTAGGTGATCCTCAGGGGCGTCCGGTCCGTTTTCAGGACACGCTGCCGCCGGTCAGCGGCTAAAGAGCAGCCTTACTGGTGCAGCTTCGCGCCGCGGGTGATTTTATCGACGGTCTTTTTGTCCTCGCGCAGGGCCAGTCCGGCGAAGCTCATGCTGTCAGGGTGCTGTTCCCTGACAGCCGCGCGGTTGGCTGCGTCGTGTCCGGTTGCGAACATCTCGTCGATGTAGAGGGAGAGACGCACGCCCCGGTCCATGGCGCGCTGGTAGACCTTTCGGAGTCCCGCCGCGTCGGTGCTCAACACAATCATGGGCTGGATCGCCAGAGGATTGTAGCTGTTGCCAGCGGCGTCTTCGTACACCTCGCCCATCAGTTCCGGCCGGTTGCCGATAATGCCGCTGGTTAGAAAGGCGGTGACGTTGAGTTTTTGCCAGACGGCTAAATCTTCACGCACCACGATTGCGATCTTCGTATCGAAAGGGCTCATTTCCAATGCTGCTCCTGACCGAGTCGCCGAAGCCCCTGGAGGATTCTATCGGCCTCCTTGCCCAGGTGCTTCCGGGCTTCGGCATTGAGTTCGTCCATGGCTTTGTCCAAGGGATCGCGTAGAGACCGACCCTTCTTCGTCAGATAGATTCCGTGCACGCGGCGATCCTCCTTGTCCGGTCGCCGTTCGACCATCTGCGCGCTTTCCAGGCGGTCGATCACACCGGTGATCGTCGCGCTGTCCATCTGGAGGCGCGATCCGATGTCCGCACCGCTCTGCGGATGGCGCTCCCACAAGACCTTCATCACCGCGTATTGCACTGGCGTCACGCCATAGGAAGCGAGTTTATCCCGCGACCGGCGGGCGATCTGCTGCGCGGCCTTGCCGACAAGAAAGCTGATGCAGTCTTCAACGCGTTCCACAGGCCGTTACCTTCATATCTTGCCAGACAAGTATTATGTATAGGAATATCTCGTATACAAGATAGTTATCTGCAAAGTATCTTCTTCGCGCTCGTTGCTTAGGGAGTCCGAGCGGAACAGCCCTTGATGTTCCTTGCTGACACTCTCTGCATCCAAGGGACTGCAATCAGCCGGGAAGATCCTTCAGTGCCCAGAGCGCAAGGGATTTGTCCCGGTAACTGCCTCCGGCTTCCTGGCAGTCTTCGTTGATGAGTATGGCCGGTGCGGGCCAGAAAAACGGCGCTTTGCAGAGGTTCAAAGGGCGCCAGTCGCCATCGGTGATATCCTCGTTGCATTCCTGTTCGGTGAAGTGCGTGGTCAGCAGCCATTTGCTGCCCGAGGCCTTAAAGCCGGCGACGGCCCGGCTGATGTTATCGAAGGAGAGATGGACCAGGCAGTCGCGGCATAGAACGAGATCGCCCTTCGGGAGAGGGTCTTTTGTCAGGTCGGCGATCCGGTATTCACGGCTCGGATCATCGCAGAAGCGTCGGGTCAGGTCTTCGATCAGGGCCGGGACGATATCCAGGCCGATATAACTCTCCTGCCCGAGGGACAGTGAAGCGATCCAGTTCCCGTCCCCACAGGGCGCGTCGATGATTGTCATTGCCCCAAGACTTCGGCAGAGTTCCGGGAGGGTTTCGGCGAGCTTTTTGACGGCATCACCCTCCGAACCGACGCCTGAGCGGGAGCTTTCGGCCCCCCAGAGATTCATGTCGTGAATTGCCGAGAAACGGGCCGCCAGAGGAAGATCCGAGAGCTGATCTCTGTTCCGCTCGAAGGCTTCCTGGGCGATGGCAGTTTGGCGTTCTTTCAATCGATCCCCGCTTAAGGATTGGGCTGTGGTGTGGCGAAATCCGCACCATAGCGAGTGTCTCCGACCCAACGGGCTTTTGTAAAGCGGAAGACCTTATCGCTACCAGGGCGCGTTCATTTTCGCTTAACTGTTCTTTACAAGGGTAGTATAAGATATAGTTGTTTTTGTTTGAGGAGAAACAACTTGAATTGCATTGTGTTGTATTTGAGTATATTACAAGAAAAAAATTAATTCATATTTCAAACAATTTCTGAGGGGATGATTGTTTGATGCAAATATGGATATAAAATTGTTGAATCTTGTAGGTTCGACGCCGTTAAAACTGCGAAACAGGGCAATTTTCCACGGCGGGGGCTGAATAATATTTGAATAATTGTTCAAGTATTATTCCGTAGCGGATTTTTTGCGAACCGGCAGGACAGATAAGGTTATTGGAGAGGCTCTGTCGGTTGGTCGCCTATTTCTGCCAAAATCTCTCGAACACGCCGGGATTGATCCGAACCGCTGTCTGCCGCAGCTACGTCAGTCACTGTCTGGCCAGGTTCAACTGGGCGGACGCTCTGCCGCCCAAGCAGGCCTTTGATCCGCTTGAGACGCCGACGCTATTGCCTTTCCTGGTCATGTATGAACTGCCACAGAGCGGCGGCGCCTTTTTCAGGCTGGTCGGGACCAAGGTGGTGGAGCGCATCAATCATGATCCGACCGGTAAGAATTATCTGGATTTCGTGCCGGAAGCACGGCGGGAGAGAGCCTATCGCCATCTTCTGCGCATGTGCCAGCACCCTTATGGCATGGGGGTGCTGACCCGCTTCGTTCTGGACAGCGGGAAAATCAACACGGTGGAGACCGTCGGCTTTCCCTTCTTCAATCAGGCCGAAGGCAGTTACATTGTGCTCTTCGCCGGTGAACAGATCGAAGACCCCAGCTTCGGCGAGGAAAGCGAGCAAAAGGTCGTGTACAACAATATCATGGAGCGTTCGTTTTTCGATCTGGGGAAAGGGGTTCCGGTCTTTGACCATCTGGACTGACCAGGCATGTGGAACGCGTTAACTGCGCTGCTGATGCTTGCTCTGCTGGGTGTCCAAGCCGACCTGGCCCGGGCAAGTGATGGCGCCGAGCTCATTGCGGCTGTAAAGCGCGCCGATCTTCCGGCTGTCGAGCGGCTGTTGGACGCCGGCGTGGCGCCGGACCAGGCCGACCAGCACAAAAACACGGCGTTGATCTTTGCCGCACGCGATGGCCACACGGCGATCGCCCGCCTGCTGCTCGAACGGGGCGCAACAGTGGACTGGATCGACGGTGAGGGCGTGACGCCTTTGATCCTGGCGGCCTTCAAGGGCCATGAAGCCATCGCCACCATGCTCCTGCAGCGCGGGGCCGACAGCTCGATCCGGGATCAGTGGGGGCGGGACGCTCTCGACTACGCCGTGCGGCGCGGCGAGGACGATCCCATTGCGGTTCGGATCAGACAAAGTCGTTAGAAAGACTTCTGCCCCGTGAATTTCAGTGACTCGTTAAAGGGTCGCGATAAACTGATCAGGAACAGGATTCGGGACTGCTGGCCAGAACACCTAACGTCTGTTAGGTTTTCGGCCCGTTTGCTAAACCGCTTGGCTCCAGACAGATGGCAGCTCACCTGCCGGGAGCCGGTCTCGCTCGAAGTTGGAGGAATAGATGACGGCTTGTATCGTGGGATGGAGCCACACCGCCTTTGGCAAGCACGAGGATGATGATGTTGAGTCCCTGATCGCGAAGGTGGCGGTTCAGGCGCTCGAAGATGCCGGGCTCGGACCCGAAGACGTCGATGAAATCCTCGTCGGGCATTTCAACGAAGGCTTCTCGCCCCAGGGTTTTCCTGCATCACTGGTGCTGCAGACGGATGATCGTTTCCGTTTCAAGCCTGCAACCCGTGTCGAAAATGCCTGCGCGACGGGGTCGGCCGCCATCCATCAGGGTATCAAGTCCATCGATGCCAAGCATGCCCGGGTGGTCCTGGTCGTCGGCGTCGAGAAGATGACGGCGCTGGCCGGCCGGGAGATCGGCAATACCCTTCTCAAAGCTTCGTATCTGAAGGAAGACGGCGAAATCGAAGGTGGCTTTGCCGGCGTTTTCGGCCAGATCGCGCAGAAGTACTTTCAGAAGCATGGCGATCAATCGGACGCTCTGGCTGCCATCGCGGCTAAGAATCACAAGAACGGCGCGGTCAATCCCTGGGCGCAGATGCGCAAGGACCTGGGGTACGACTTCTGCCGCAACGTTTCGGACAAGAATCCCATCGTTGCCGGCCCCTTAAAGCGCACCGACTGTTCGCTGGTCTCCGACGGCGCGGCGGCTCTGGTTCTGACCGACGTGGAGACCGCCCTGACCATGAAAAAGGCGGTGGTGTTCCGCTCTGCCGTGCAGGTCAACGACTTCCTGCCCATGAGCAAGCGCGACATTACGCTGTTCGAGGGCTGCAAGACCGCCTGGCAGCAGAGCTTCGAAAAGGCCAGGATCACACTGGACGACCTGTCGCTGGTCGAGACCCACGACTGCTTCACCATTGCCGAACTGATCGAGTACGAGGCCATGGGCCTGACGCCGGAAGGGCAGGGGGCGCGGGCCATTGCCGAGGGCTGGGTGCATAAAGACGGCAAGCTGCCGATCAATGCCTCGGGCGGTCTCAAGAGCAAGGGCCACCCGATCGGTGCGACCGGTGTTTCGATGCATGTTCTCTCGGCGATGCAACTCACCAATACGGCGGGCGACATCCAGGTGGCGGATGCGCAGTTGGCGGGCGTCTTCAACATGGGCGGGGCCGCTGTGGCCAACTACGTTTCGATCCTGGAGCCTCTGCGCTGACGAGCGAAGGAATGCCTGCTGCCATAAACACGAAGGGGGTCTTGTGAGGCAGACTGACTCCGTTATGAATCTGGGTCATTTTCTGACCCAGGCAGCGCGGCGTTATGGCGAGAGAACCGCCCTGGTCTGGGGTGAAGAGAACTGGAGTTGGACGGAACTCAACGCCAGGGTCGATGCGCTTGCGGCGGGATTACGCGCCCGCGGTATCGGCAAGGGCGATGCCATCCTGGTGATCGCGCGCAATTCGAACCAGATGTTCGAATCCATGTGGGCCACCTATAAGCTGGGGGCTATCTGGGTGCCCTGCAATTTCCGCCTCACGCCGCCGGAAGTCGCCTACCTGGGTCGCGCCAGTGGCGCCAGGGCCATGCTCTATGAGGAGATCTTCAGCGAGCACGTGGACGCGGTGCGATCGGAAACGGCGGTTTTGGATCAAGTGGTCTGTATCGGATCGCCCCGTGAAGGGGAAAGTGGCTACGAAGCCCTGGTCGCGGAAAATCTGGGCAGCGATTTTGCCGAGGTGTCCGTGCAGCGGGATGATCCCTGCTGGTACTTCTTTACCTCCGGCACGACCGGGCGCTCCAAAGCGGCGGTACTGACCCACGGTCAGATGTGTTTCGTCGTCAACAACTACCTGGCCGATCAAATGCCAGGCCTCGGACCGGATGATGCCTCTTTGGTGGTCGCCCCTCTGTCCCATGGGGCTGGTGTCCACGCCATGCCGCAGGTCGCGCGCGGCGCCAAATCGGTTCTGCTGCCGGGCAGCAGTTTCGACGAAGAAGCACTATGGCGGCTGGTCGAGCAACATCGGGTCGGCAATATGTTCACCGTGCCGACGATCCTCACCCGGATGGTCCGGCACCCGGCAGTCGACCACTATGATCACAGCTCGCTGCGACATGTGATCTATGCCGGCGCGCCGATGTATCGGGAGGACCAGGTTGCAGCGCTGAAGAAACTCGGGAAGGTGATTGTCCAGTACTACGGGCTCGGGGAAGTGACCGGCAGCATCACCTATCTGCCGGCCGAAGTTCACGATCTGGAGGATGATGCCATGCCGGTGGGTAGCTGCGGCTTCGCCCGCAGCGGGATGGAGATCGTCATCCGCGACCCGGAAGGAGTCCTTCTTCCCGCTGGCGAGCGCGGAGAGATCTGCGTGCGAGGACCGGCGGTCTTCGCCGGCTATCTCGACAATCCGGAAGCCAATGCTGCGGTGTTCCGGGACGGCTGGTTCCACACCGGTGATCTTGGATACCTGGATGAGCGGGGTTTTCTCTATCTGACCGGCCGCGCGTCGGACATGTACATCTCCGGCGGCTCGAACGTCTATCCGCGTGAAGCCGAAGAGGTGCTGCTGACCCATCCGGCAGTCGAAGAGGTTGCCGTCCTGGGCGTGCCCGATCCCAAGTGGGGCGAGGCTGGCGTGGCTGTCGTTGTGAAGTCGCCCGACTATGCGGAATCCGCGCTTTCTTCGGCGGAATTGCTCGGACATCTCGAGGGCAAGCTCTCGCGCTATAAGTTCCCGCAGCATTTCGTGTTCTGGGATGAACTCCCCAAATCGGGTTACGGCAAGGTGCCGAAACACCTGATCCGGCAAGAGCTCTACAAGCGCGGAGATGTGACACCGTCGCCGACGGGTGAAACGGGATGAGCGTCGGCGAGACCCCGTCGGAACTGACGCGTCGTCAGGTCGAACAGCCGGGCGCCCCTCTGTCTCCGCGCCGGGTCTGCATCCGGGCTGAGGCCGGCCCTCAATTGCGGCTGCGTCTGCCGGGAGGTGCCGATCTCCTTGCGGAACTGGCAAAGGTGCTTTCAGCGCGAGGCATCGAAAGCGCGGCTCTGCAGGTGCTTGCGGGCGGATTCCGGAAAGTCAGCTATTTCACGGGCATGATCGATCCTTCGGGAGCGCGGGTCGCGACCTATGGTGAGCCGCGTGAGTTGGAGGGGCCGATCACGCTGCTTGGTGCCAATGCGATTTACGGCTCCGGCGAAGACGGTGCGCCGCTGGTGCATTGCCACGCGGTGATGACGGATCTCAGTGGGGTGGTACATGGCGGGCATCTGCCGCCGACTGGCTGTATCCTGGATGGCGAGGGTGCCGTGGCGATGGTTTCGCCTTTGCAGGGCGCGGGTTTCCGGGTGTCGTTCGACAGCGAGACGAACTACAGCCTGTTTCAGCCGGCGGCTTCCGAGGTTACACCCTGAAACCGGAAGCTGTGAAACTGCGACAGGAAAAAGGGAGAGAGGCATGTCGGCCGTTGCCATAGAACAGGGCGCCTTCGGGCGTTGCGCCGTCATCCGCCTGCGTCCGAACGAGGACCTGGTAGAGGGTGTGGAACTGGCCTGCGCTGAAAACGGTATTCAGCGGGCTGTCGTGCGTTCAGCGGTCGGCAGCCTGGTCGATGCCGTCCTGGTTTTCGGCAGCGGCACGACCCAGAAGACGGTCTCGGCAGAGGGCCCGGGCGTCGAAATTCTGACCCTGTCAGGGGAGATTTCCCCTGGCGCGGATGGTCGCCCGTCAGCGGACCTGCGCGGCACGATATCGACCCCGGAAGCGCGCGTGTTGGGCGGTCGCTTCCTGCCTGGCCGGAATTCAATCTGCATCACACTGGAACTGGTTCTGCAGGAATGGTTGCCTGAAACGAAAGCTGTGCAACCTTAAGAAATATGTATACTTATGGATAAAGTGATAGAAAGACTGACAGCGGAGCAAATCCTAATTAAAAATTAACCATCGATGTTGTTGATTTATTGAGTTATTAATGCTTCGCCGCCGTTCGCCTCGAGGTAGAACGGCTGTTTGTCTGTTACAGATAAGCTGTGGCGGTCGCGTCGTGTTGAACCTTTAGAACGTTAACAATAGCTTTAGGCTGTCTCGTGTATTGCTATCGAAAGCGTTCGGGTCCTTGTTGTCGGGGCGTCTGCTGGAGCCGGTGATGTATCTGATGCGAGTGACTGTTTGATGTCGATTATCGTCGTCATAGACGACCGCGTGACCAATCGCCGGGTGCTGGAAAAACTGGCGACTTCGATTGGTGACAACATAACGGTGAAGGCATTCGCTGAGCCCCAGGCCGCCCTCGAGTGGTCCAAGAGCAACGTTCCGGATCTTGTCGTCACCGATTTCAAGATGCCGAAGATGGACGGCGCCGAGTTCATCCGGCATTTCCGCGAGCTTCCCCCCTGTATCGACGTTCCGGTGATGGTGGTGACGGCTTACGAGGATCAGGCCTTTCGCTATGCCGCTCTGGAGTCGGGGGCGACCGACTTCCTCCTCAGTCCGGTCGATCATCATGAGTTTCGGGCCAGATCCCGGAATCTGCTCAGCCTCAGAGAACATCAAAAGCTGTTGAACGAACGGGCGATTACGCTCGAACGTCGCTATCAGACCGATACGGATCAGCTTGAACGGGCATTGACCGAAAGCCATGAGCGTCTGCTTCTGGTGATTGATGCGGTTCCGGCCATGATCTCCGCGACCACGGCGGGCGCCCGCTATGCCTTTATGAACAACTACCAGGCTCAGCTTTTTGGCGTCATTCCGGACGAGGCGGTCGGCAGGACCGCGATGGAGCTGCTGAACAACGACTATGCGCGCACGTCGATTGCGCTTGATGAGCGGGCCTTCGAGACCGGTGAGGCACCGCCGCTGTTCGAAGAGGAGTTCGTCACCTCCAACAATGTCCGTCGCATCTTCCTCACCTCGAAGTCGCTGGTGCGTGATTCCAGCGGGCAGGTCACGAATATCGTGACGGTTTCCTTCGACATCACGGAACGCAAGGCCGCGGAGCAGCAACTGATCCACGCCAAGGAACTGGCCGAAGTCGCGAACCGCAGCAAGACCGAGTTCCTGGCCAACATGAGTCACGAACTGCGTACGCCACTGAATGCCATCATTGGCTATGCGCAGGTGATCGGGACGGAACTGCTCGGCCCCGTGGGCAACGAGAAGTACGGCGACTACGCCCGCAACATCGAGGAAAGCGGCAGCCTTCTGCTGCATATCATCAAGGACATTCTCGATGTTTCCATGATCGAGGCCGGAACCATCGAACTTCATGAAGAGCCGGTCGATCTCACGACTCTGATCGACGACGTTCTGCGCCTCGCAGAGGAACGGGCCGTGGCTGCGCGCATTGCCATCCGGACCGACATCGATCCCGAGGTCCCGCTTTTGATGGTCGACCCGGTCAAGGTGAAGCAGATCCTTCTGAACCTCGTGGTCAACGCCCTGAAGTTCACCTTGAACGCAGGCGAGGTCAAAGTGTCGGTGCAGAGAACCGAAGACGGCGTCCAGGTCTCCGTGGCCGATAATGGCGTCGGTATGACGCCCGATGAGATCAAGGTTGCGGTCACGCGTTTCGGCCGGCTGCGTAACTCGGAAACGCAGGCCGTACCAGGGACGGGACTCGGCTTACCGCTATCGATCGATCTTACGGAGCTGCACGGCGGAACCCTGGAGGTCGAGAGCGAAAAGGGTGTTGGCACCAGGATTATCGTCGTCTTCCCACATGACAGAATTTTGGAAGCGCCGCCGGACGAAGTAAGCGTCCGAGGCTGACGCATTTTGCTCAATGGCGATAGAGCATAACAGATCAGGCCCAGGGGCCAGCGAGCGGCCGGAAGATCCAGTGGCGGATCAGGCCTTCGAAGTGACGACGACCCCAACCGGGCCCGCATCAAAGCAACTCAAAAAACGCACGGTGATAGCGGTCACCGGTCTGTTGATCGCTGCTGTCGCGAGCCTGCTGCTCGTTGCCTGGCCACTCTGGATGACAGGGCGGCCGCTTGCGGATTGGCCGCCTGCGCCGCTCGCGCTGATCCTGTTCCTGTTCACGCTGCCGCTCACCCTCGCATCGGTCTGGTGGCCGCGGCGCCATGCTGTGGAGCAGGCCTTTGCACGACGCCCGGACAGTGAGCACGAACAGGCCACGATCCGGATGGTGCTGGGTGGGGTCGCCATGCTCTATCTTTCCCTGGCGAGCCTGCACCTGAACGACGACAAGGGGCTCCAACAGGCGGCCACGGCCATGGCCTGGGGGCTCTGCGTCGGCTGGTTGGCACTGCTGCATATCGTGGTGTCCCCGGCGCAGTCGACGGCCCGGCGTGCCGCCATGGCGATGGTCGATCTGCTGACGCTCAGCTACATGCTCGCGGTGGGCGGCGGGCCGGCGTCGGTGCTCTTTCCGATTTATCTCTGGGTCACCTTTGGCAACGGCTTCCGCTACGGCGTGGCCTTTCTGGTGTTCTCCGCGGGGATCAGCGCTATCGGTTTCGGCGGTGCCATCCTGACCAGCAGCTACTGGTCGGAAAACAGCTTCGTCGCCTATGGGCTGCTGATATCGCTCATCGTCCTGCCGGCTTACGTGTCGACCCTGATCAAGAAGCTAAACCGGGCGCGCGCACTTGCCGAAGAGGCCAGCCAGGCCAAGAGCCGGTTTCTCGCGACCATGAGCCATGAACTGCGGACGCCTCTGACCGCCGTCATCGCGACGGGCGACCTGCTGGAAACAACGCCCTTGAACGCCGATCAGCGCTCCATGGTGGGAACGGTGCAGACCTCGGCCAAGGCGCTGCTTTCTCTGATTAACGAGATTCTCGATCTCTCCCGGATCGAGGCGGGTAAGCAGAACCTTGATCTTGACGATGTTGATGTCAGCGAGGTCGTTTCCTCGGTCTGGCGGATGCTCCACACCCAGGCGGACCAGAAGGGCCTGCAACTGCGGGTCTCCCTGGACGCCCGTCTGCCGTCATCCCTGCGCGGTGACAAGAAACGCCTGATGCAGATTCTCGTGAATCTGGTCGGCAATGCGATCAAATTCACGGCCGAGGGAGAAGTTGAGATATCTGCCCGCCTGCTCGAGCAAAGAGCAGGGCACGACCTGGTTTCCCTGTCGGTTCGTGATACCGGTATCGGCGTGCCGGCAGAGAAACTCGGCTCCATCTTTGAAGGTTTCACCCAGGCCGATGACGCGATCAATCGGCGTTATGGCGGTACCGGACTTGGCCTGACCATCACCAGACAACTGGTCGAAATGATGGGCGGGGATATCGAGGTACATAGTGAGGAGGGACGAGGCAGCCGGTTCGACCTGACGATCCCCTTCGAACTGCCGAACAGTGTCGCCGAAGAGCGCGACGTCGCGCCGGAAGAAGATTCGGTGTCTCCAGTCGCGCATCAGCTCCCACTCGTGCTCTGTGTTTCCGGCGCGCAGCGACAAGCGCTTCAGCCGGTACTTGATGCCGCGGTGACGCAGGCGGCGGAAGACTTCGAGGAGGCGGTCGATGCCATAGAGGCTTATCGCGAGCAGGGACATGTCGTGATCGCGGTCGATGCCCGTGAGCCCATAGTGGAGCGGCTGACGGCTTATCTGAGAGAGCGCGGCAGGACCGAGGGCATTGCGGTGATCGATGTAAGCGCGCGTGAAGGGCAAAGTCGCGCGCCCCGGGCCTGGCCGCTCGATGTGGTGATCACTTCGCCGCCGGAAGCCGGCGGCTTCGCGTCGGCTCTGCGCCAGAGCGGGCTGTTCTATTCCTCCGGCCTGTCTGCCGGCGAACTGGAAAGTGGGGCCGCTGAAGAGGTTCCTGCGGAGCCTGTTCCCAGCCGCCGCATCCTGCTAGTTGACGACAATCGCACCAATCGCCGCGTCATCTCGCGCGTCCTGGAGAATGCCGGCCATCGGGTGGAGACTGCGGAGGATGGCGATCAGGCCTTGGATCGTCTGGATATTGAGTCCTTCGACATCGTGCTCACCGACATTAATATGCCGGGGACCAGCGGCCTTGATCTGACGAAGATGTATCGCGTCCTTCATGTCGACGAGCCGCATTTGCCGATCGTGGCCCTGACGGCTGATGCGACGGAACAGGCGAAAGAGGATTGCCGGGAAGCCGGCATGGATGGTTTCTTGACCAAGCCGGTTGAAGCGCAGCAGCTTCTGGCCATGGTGCGGGAACTCACGGCTGGGCGTGAGGACCTGGATGAGCCGGGGGATGTGTCAACCGCGGAGCAGACAGACGAGGCCGCAGGCGGGGATGGTGTCTCTGATGAATTCGCGGGTGGGGTGCCGCGGAAAGCGCCTGTGCAACTGATAACGCCAATCTCCGCGCATCCGAAGTACGGTGGCGCTTCAAGCGAACCGGTACTGGATCCGGACTCTGTTGAGGCTTTGCGGGCGTTGGATCCCGATCATGCCTTCATGGCCGAGGTCTTCGATGACTTCCTCGCTGATGCCGAGGTGACCATGGCCAACCTCAATGACGCCTTCGACAATGGCGACCTGGCGGCCTTCCATGATGAAGCCCATGCGCTGCGCAGCAGTGCCGGCTACGTCGGCGCCAAGCGTATGGTCCGTCTGCTGCTGGATTTGCGGGAGTTTGGGCCTGACCGTGACAACAAACGCACCCGCGAACTTCTGGCGGAGCTCAACAACGAGTTCGAAATGGTCAGGACCGCCGTCGGGCAGGAGGTCTCCCAGGACCAGCGCGCGACCCCGCTTTAGGGCAAAATGCGTTCAAGCGATCTCAAAATTCCCTGCCTTTCGATCAGCAAGAACTGATCTCAAGTGCGAACTTTGAGGCGCTATGATCCCAAAAAACGCATTACGCGCTAATCGGCCGAAACCGTCACGGTCTAAGGAAACACTTCGAGACGACCATTTTCAGATCGTCTCGAAGTCCTAGAGGAAAAGTGCTGTGGGGGCGCTACCTGTCCAGGCAGAAGCCAAGGCTACGCTGACCGCAGGACGCGCTCGCGGCGCCGATCCTGAGCCGAGACCAGACGTGACATCTTTTTCAGGTCGGCATCGTCAAGGGTCATCGCCGTGTCGACCCAGAGGTCCGTGATGTCCATCATCTCCTTGAGTGTCACCGGATTGACCCGCTGGCGCGCCTGGAAAATAGCCCGATGCGCTGCATGACGCCGCGCGTTTTTGGCGACGTACTGATGCAAGGCCTCCTCGCCGCGGCCGTCGTCGGCCAGAACATCGACCACGCCCATCTCGTAAAGCTCTTCCGCCGTGTAGAGGCGTCCGCTCATGATCATGCGTTCGGCCTGTCCGGGCGCGATCCGGCGGGAGAGGAAGCTGTAGGCACCCATGCCGGGGAAGAGACTGAAGAGAATTTCCGGCAGACCGAACTTGGCACTGCGCTCAGCGACGATCAGGTTGCTCGAAAGGGCAGCCTCGAATCCGCCGCCAAGGGCGTCACCCTGGATCAGGGCGACGGTAATGATCGGCAAATTCAGATTGGTCCAGTTCGCATAGCCTTCGCGGACGACCCGGTAGGCGTATTCGCGCAGCTTGTCCCGGTTCTGAGACCGGATCAGTTCGGCAAAGAGGTTCAGGTCGCCGCCGAGGTTCCACACGCCCGGCATGCGTGACGCCCATACGAGGTATTTCAGCTTGCTGCTGCGGCCGTTTGAACTCTCATGCCAGGAACGGATGCTCTGTTGCACCTTCCCGATATCACCGAGCAGGGCGGGTGTGAAGCTCGGGCGGTCATCAAAATCGAACCAGCAGGTGCAGATCTCGTCGCGGCCCGAAAAGACCACCTGCATTTCCTCAAGCTTGAGACGGGCGAGTTCGTCCTTGAGATCTGTCGAACGCTCGGCCATGGCGCGCTTCACAGCGTTGCGCGCCTTTTCTGTCGCGCTTGACGACAAGGATGTCCGGCGATCGAAAAGCGGGTTTGGTGAGACGTCCTTTTCTACAGTTTCAGCGGCCGTACCAAGCTGTTCGAGCATTCCTGTTCTCCGTATTCAAAATCGAGCGGTCTGCCGGGCCTCGCCAACCGACATACGCGCGGCGGGTTAGATACCACCCCGACCAGCATATCTTGTCCTCTATGCTGCCCTTTTTTCCTCGCGAATGGAAAAACTAGATTCAAATTTTATCAATTTATAACACTTCATTTTAGGAACAAATTCTCTCAAAAGTTAACACTACAACAACAGTTGAGCAGATCGTGTTACGGTTACGCATTTGGCGACCTATCCTTTCACTTGTGTATAAGCATTTGGAATTATGGGTTTTATCGTTAACCTTTTGTCCAATCCCAGGAAATATCTCTATAATCCATCGATTCCAATACAAGCAATGCGGGTTGTGGCAAGCGTTTCCCTCGAAGGGAATGGGATAAGATTCATTAGCCTGCGATCCTTCTCCTGCTCGTTTGCATGCGATAAGATAAAGTTCCTGTGTTTCAGTGGTTGTTTCTCTTGTTTTCGTCGGAATACAAATGAGTATGTAAAGAAAGTCTTAATTTTTGGTAAACAGACAGTTAATAAATCTGGTTAAAGAGCGGGTATTTTAACGCTTTCGCCGCAGGGCATGGTTGCGAGAGCCTCGCGTCCCCATCGTCGCAGGGCTGCGGCATGCTTTCCAGCATTCTTCAAGCGCTTTTCGGTAAGTTTTTCTCTCAATAGGGGTGGAGCTGCTGTCGGTCTGATAGCAGGTGCATCGGTTTTCCGATGATCATATTGAACACAAAAAATTTGTATTGAATAAATTTACTGCATGATCAAATGTAGAATACAGAAATTACGCATCTGTTTGTGTGAAATATGATCGATGCGGCTCGTGGCACGGAGCTCTGTCGAGCGGACGTCAGACTGATTCTAGAGATGGTGGTCGGGATCGAACTGCGATGAAGTACTTTCCAACCTTTCTGCGTTTGTCGGAGCAGGCTTGCCTGGTTGTCGGCGCTGGCGAGACCGCGTTGCGGAAGGTTCGGCTGCTGCGCAAGGCAGGGGCCCGCATCACGGTGGTTGCCGACAGCACCGGGCCAGACGAAATCGCCTCAGAACTGATTGAACTGGAGCGCGCAGGCGACCTCGCGATTGAGCGTCGTGCGTTCGAGCCGTCAGATGTCGGCGGTTGCGTGGTTGTCATCTCGGCAACGGAATTGCCTGCGCGTGATGAAAAGGTGGCCGAAGCGGCGCGCGATGCCGGACGCCCGGTGAATGTCGTTGACCGGCCTGATCTTTCTGATTTCATCACCCCCGCCATCGTCGACCGGGATCCCATCACGATCGCCATTTCCAGCGCGGGCACCGCGCCGGTTCTCGCGCGGCGTCTGCGGGCGCAGATCGAAGCCATGTTGCCGGCCCGCCTGGGTGCACTTGCCGAGTTTGCCGACTCCTTCCGGCGCGCGGTTAAGGCCAATATCCAGGATGGCCGTGGGCGCCTGCGTTTTTGGGAGCGCTTCTTCGAGGGTCCGGTGGCCGCTTCGGTGATCGCCGGTGAGGAAACCGCCGCCCGGGAAAAGATGATCACGCTGGTCAATGCGGCGTCTCAGAGGGAAAAGCCCGGCGGGCGCGTGGCGATTGTCGGGGCCGGCCCCGGCGATCCGGATCTCCTGACCCTGAAGGCCATGCGCGCGCTGCAGCGGGCCGATGTCGTGGTCTATGACAAGCTGGTCGGACCGGAGATCCTGGATTACGCCCGCCGCGATGCCGAACGCCTTTACGTCGGCAAGACCCGTGGCCACCACACTCGCAGCCAGGATGAAATCAACGCGATCCTGGTGGAAGAGGCGCGGCAGGGCAAACAGGTCGTGCGGCTCAAGGGCGGTGATCCCTTCATCTTCGGCCGTGGCGGCGAGGAGCAGGACTACCTCGCGCAACATGGCATCGACGTCGAGATCGTTCCCGGTATCACGGCGGCGGCCGGCTGCGCCGCGGCCAGCGGCATTCCCCTGACCCATCGGGCGCACGCGCAGGCCGTCACCTTTGTCACCGGACATGCCAAAGACGGCGAGCCTGATCTGGACTGGTCCGCGCTGGCGAACCTGAAACAGACCCTGGTCATCTACATGGGCGTATCGACCATCGCGCGCAGTTGCGCACGGCTGGTTGAGCACGGACTCGATCCGCGGACGCCGGCGGCGGTGATCGAAAACGGTACCTTGCCGGAGCAGAAGACCGTCACTGGTTCCCTGGAAGACCTGGCCGCTCTGGTTGCGGCGAACGGTATCAAGGGGCCGGGCCTCTTTATCGTTGGGGACGTGGTTTCGGCTGCCAGGGGTGCGCTCGATCTGCCCGCCGAAATCGAAACACTTCGCCGTATTGCCGTTTAAGCGCTGCATCGCGGTTTAAGGAAAGCTAGGAAAATGACCGTTCAGATACTCACTGCCAATCGGCTGGGCGACGGCGCCGTGGTGTACCGTTCGCAGGCTGGAACCTGGACCGAACGCCTCGATGAGGGCCGTGTCCTGGCCTCTTCCGAGGAAGCCGCGGAGCTGCTCGGTGAAGCGGAGACGGCGCAGGCTTCTCTCGAAATCGTCGGACCCTATCTCATGCCGGTTCAGGTTGAGGATGGGCAAATCCGCCCGACCGAGATGCGCGAGTTAATCCGTGCCAAGGGCCCCAGCATCCAGATCGATCTCGGCCAGCAGGCCGAGACCTCATCACTTTCCGCAGCAGGATAAGCAAGTCATGTACAGGTACGATGAATTCGACCACACCCTGGTCAACGAGCGTGTTCATCAGTTTCGCGATCAGGTCGAGCGCCGCATCAGCGGCGAACTGAGCGAAGATCAGTTCAAGCCGCTCCGCCTGATGAACGGCCTCTATCTGCAGCTTCATGCCTATATGCTGCGCGTGGCGGTGCCCTATGGCACGCTCTCTTCGACCCAGATGCGTAAGCTCGCCTTTATCGCGCGGCGCTATGACCGGGGCTATGGCCACTTTACGACGCGCCAGAACATTCAGTTCAACTGGCCGAAGCTGGAAGAGACGCCAGACATCCTGGCCGAATTGGCCGAGGTCGAGATGCACGCGATCCAGACCAGCGGCAACTGCATCCGCAACACCACCTCGGACCAGTTCGCCGGCGCGGCCGCGGATGAAATCGAAGACCCGCGCGTCTACTGCGAGATCATCCGCCAGTGGTCGACCCTGCATCCTGAGTTCACCTTCTTGCCGCGTAAGTTCAAGATTGCGGTGACCGGCGCCGATCACGATCGGGCCGCCGTTCGCGTGCACGACATCGGTCTGCAGATGCGCCGCAACGAGCAGGGTGAGGTGGGCTTCGAGGTGATTGTCGGCGGTGGCCTGGGCCGCACGCCGGTGATCGGTCAGACCATCCGTGAATTCCTGCCGAAGCAGCACCTGCTGTCCTATCTCGAGGCGATCCTGCGGGTCTACAACCAGCTTGGCCGCCGTGACAATCTCTACAAGGCCCGGATCAAGATCCTGGTGCGCAGCGAGGGAGCGGAGAACTTCGCCCGCCTGGTCGAGGAGGAATGGTCTCACATCAAGGACTCGGCGTTGCAGCTACCGCTGGACGAGATCGCGCGGATCGAGAACTACTTTGCGCCGCCGCGTTACGAGAGCCTGGACGACAACGTGCGGGAGTTCGAGGTCAAGCGCTTCGAGGATCGCGAATTCGCCTCCTGGGTGCGCACCAACGTGACCGCGCACAAGCAGCCCGGCTATGCGGTCGCCACCATCTCGCTGAAGCCCACCGGTAAGCCGCCGGGAGATGCCAGCGCCTGGCAGATGGATGCGGTTGCCGATCTGGCGGAGAGCTATTCCTTCAGTGAGATTCGGGTGACCCACGAGCAGAATCTGGTTCTGGCGCATGTGAAGAAGGCCGATCTCTATGACCTCTGGCTGGGCCTGCGGGACTTCGAGCTGGCAACGCCCAATGCCGGCCTGCTGTCCGATATGATCGCCTGCCCGGGCCTGGACTACTGCAACCTGGCCAACGCCCGTTCTATTCCGGTGGCCCAGCGGATCTCCGAGCGCTTCAGCGACCTGGAGCGGCAGCACGACATCGGCAACCTGAAGATCAAGATCTCGGGCTGTATCAACGCCTGCGGACATCACCATGTCGGCCACATCGGCTTGCTGGGCGTCGACAAGAAGGGTGAAGAGTTCTACCAGATCACCCTTGGCGGCAGCGCCGATGAGAAGACCTCGATCGGTAAGATCGTCGGTCCGGCCTTTTCCTACGACGACGTGGTCGATGCGGTCGAAAAGATCGTCGACACCTATCTTAACATCCGCTCGGAAGAAGAAGAGTTCAGTGACACCTTCCGCCGGGTCGGCCTGGCACCATTCAAGGAGACGCTCTATGCCGCTCATTAAGGAAGGCGCGCGGGCCGAAGACGGCTGGCAGTCGATTGCCGACGAAGACGAGCTGCGCGACGGTCCCATCATCGTCACGCTCGAGCGCTGGCAGAGCGAGCGCGATAGTCTGCTGGCGCGCAACACACCGCTGGGCCTGCGCTTACGCAGCGACCAGTCGCCGGCTCTGGTGGCCGAGGATCTAGACCGCCTTGCCCTGGTCGCCCTGGAGTTTCCCAAGTTCAACGACGGACGGGCCTATTCCTACGCGCGCCTCTTGCGGGAACGCTACAGCTTCCAAGGCGAGGTCCGGGCTGTCGGCGGCGTGTTCCGGGATCAGTTCCTGCTGATGCAACGCTGTGGCTTCGACGCCTTCGAGGTCGCAAAGGAAGCCGAAGTCGAGGCTTGGGAAAAGGCGATTGCTCAGATCTCGGTGACCTATCAGCCGGGCGCCGATGCCCGCCGGCCGGCCCTGGCCCTTCGGCGCAGCCGTCCCGCGGTCGCCTAGACCCGGTCACATGACGCAACCGATTGATGTTGCACCGGAGGTCCTGATCCAGCGTTATCAGGGCCTGCCGGACAGGCAACTGCTGCGCGCGGCGATAGGGGATGTCTTTCCTGGCCGGCTTGCTGTGGTCTCGTCCTTTGGCGCCGAGTCAGCCGTCGTCTTGAGCCTGGTGGCCGAAATTGACCGCTCCGTACCGGTCGTCTTCCTGGATACCGGCAAACATTTTTCCGAGACTCTGGAGTACCGGGATCAGTTGGTGGAGCGCTTCGGTCTGACTGACGTGCGCACGATCGAGCCGGCTATTGCTGACTTGGCAAAGGAAGATCCGGACGGCAGCCTTTGGCAGCGCAACACCGTGCGCTGTTGCCTGCTGCGGAAGGTCGAGCCCCTGGCACGCGCCCTCGAGGGCTTCGATGCCTGGGTAACCGGCCGGAAGCATATTCACGGAGCGCTGCGGGCCTACCTGCCGCGGATCGAGCATGACGGCAGCCACTTCAAGCTGAACCCGATCGTCGACTGGTCGGCGGATCAGATCGAGGCCGCCTTTGAAGATCTGAACCTCCCACGGCATCCGCTGACCGACGATGGTTATCTGTCGATCGGCTGTGCACCCTGCACTCAGGCGCCGGTCGATGAGAATGACCTACGCTCCGGGCGCTGGGCGGGAAGCGGAAAGACCGAGTGCGGGATCCATAACCAGCCGATGCCTTCGGGAACTCCAGCGGCGCGCCGGCCCGGCGCGCCGCTCCCAGGCTGCTGAGCTGCCCCGGCTACTCAGACAAACGATAGAGACGAAAATGAGCCATATCTTTGTGACCGACCGTGAGGGAACCGAACATCGCCTCGATGCCATCGAGGGCTGGCGGGTGATGGAAATCATCCGGGACCACGGCCTGCCCATCAAGGCGGAATGCGGCGGCGCCTGTAGCTGCGCGACGTGCCACGTTTATGTCGCCCCGGAATGGCAAGAGAGGCTCTACGAAGCGACCGACGAAGAAGTCGACATGCTGGACGAGGCTTTCGAGGTCGAGGAGGAGTCACGCCTGAGCTGCCAGATCCTCTTTTCAGAGGAACTGGCCGGGCTTCGGCTGCAACTGGCGCCGCAGTAACAGCGGGCAGGGGCTTCTTGAGGAAGTAGGTTCAGCCCATTGAAACGGTCGCCGCGCCGTCTTAAGTCGGGAACAGAAGGCGCATCTGCAAGCGGCGGGCCACCTCATGTCGAAGATGACCAAAGAGCTTCGGGAAAGTTTCGCGACGCGCTATGCGACGCGAGATGATTTCGAAGCGGTTGCTCATCTGCTCCTGCAGTCCAATCGCCACTACTGGGGCGAAAAGGACGGCGCGGAAGAAATGACACGGGCCACGGCTGCGACCCTGGTTTCCGGACATTCGGACTGCCATCTGCTGATCGGTTTGCTCGGGGAAGAGTTCGTCGCCTTCGCCACCTTCGCCATTCTGCTGCCGGCCCCGAACGAGCAGGGAACACTGTTCATGAAGGACCTCTTCGTTGCGGCAGAGGCGCGCTCGGCGGGGATCGGTGCAATCATGATGCAGCGGGTCGCCCGGATCGCTGTCGAACGAGGTTGTCAGCGTTTCGACTGGACGGCGGAAAGCGACAATCCCCGTGCTCTCGCATTCTATGACCGACTGTCCGCCCAACGGGTGACCGAGAAGCAGTACTTTCGCTTTTCCGGCACAGATCTCGAACGTTTTGCCGGCGGCGCATAAGCGGCCTGCCGACATTGAGTCAGCGTCTCTCGTTAACATAGCTGTTGCCGAGCCGGGGGGAATTTCTATGCTGTTCAGCGAAGAAGATTCCTGAGCAGATCACGGCAAGGCGATTGTCGCTGACTCTGCATTTCCCCGCTTTTCCGTGAGGTCCCGTGCAGATCAACAGCTCTTTCGACGGCGGCAATATCGAGGTGGTCGATCTCGGCGATGCCGCAAATCCCAAAGTCCGTATTCGCAAGGACAATGAGTCCGACTTCCTGCAATGGTTCTACTTTCGGCTGATCGACCGGCGCGGCGCGGAGATTACCGTGGACATCGTCAATGCGGGCGAGGTGACCTATGCGGGCGGCTTCGAAGGCTATCGCGCCGTTGCCTCCTACGATCGCGAAACCTGGTTCCGGGTCGAAACCGCATTCGACGGCAAGGTCATGACCCTGCGCCATACCCTGGAACAGGACGCGATCTACTTTGCCTACTTCGCGCCCTTTTCCATGGAGCGGCATGCGGATCTTGTCGCGAGCGCCGCGGAAGCGCCCAATGTCTCGCTGGAGGTCCTGGGCGAAACCCTCGACGGACAGGCTATGGACCTCCTCACCATCGGGGATGCGGGTGAAGGCCGCTTGCCCTGTTGGGTCATCGGGCGCCAGCATCCGGGCGAGACCATGGCCGAATGGTGGATGGAGGGTTTTCTCGACCGCATGACCGATCCGCATGATCCGGTGGTCCGCGCGCTGCTGGAAAAGACCGTCTTCTACGTGGTGCCCAACATGAACCCGGACGGCAGCCGGCGCGGGCACCTTCGGACCAACGCCAAGGGCGTGAACCTGAACCGGGAGTGGGAAAATGCCTCCATGGAGCGCAGTCCGGAAGTCTTCCTGGTCCGCGAGCGCATGAAGCAAACCGGCGTGAAACTCTGCCTGGACGTGCACGGCGACGAGGCTCTGCCCTACAACTTCATTGCCGGCTTCAACGGTATTCCTTCCATGACCGATGCGCAGATCCAGCTCTATCGCGACTTCCGTGAAAAGCTGGCGGCGATCTCGCCGGACTTCCAGACCAAGTATGGTTATCCGGAAACCGAGCCGGGCAAGGCGAGCCTCGCTATGTGCACCAACTACACGGCGGAGACCTTCGGCTCGCTTTCCATGACCCTGGAGCAACCCTTTAAGGACACCATCGACTCGCCGGACGCGCTCTTCGGCTGGTCGCCGGACCGCTGCGGCCATCTCGCGCGCGCCTGCGTCGACGCTATCTATTCCGTCGTCGACCGTCTTTGATGGTTTCTTCGCCCCCGTTTGCCGGGGCGCCTATCGGATGGCGCGATCACGGACGCATGCTGGTCGCCACTGTCCTGATCGCAACTTCCTTTCCGGTGGTCGCGGCTATTGCCGATGGCCTGGACGCGCTGGTCCTGACCTTCCTGCGCTTTCTGCTGGCCGCGGTGCTGTTCCTGCCGATCGTTCTGCTGAAGTATGGCCTGTCGATGCCGGGCCCGCGGGACCTTGCGCGCTACGCCGCCATCAGCGCCTGCATGGTGGGCTTTTTCTGGTGTATGTTCGAGGCCCTGCGGACAACCACCGCCTTGAATACCGGTGCGCTCTTTACCTTCATCCCTGGCATTGCGGCGTTGGTCTCCGCGGTCCTGCTCAAGGAGCGCCTGGGCCGCAAGAAGCTGACCGCTCTGGCGCTGGGTTCGATCGGTGCGCTCTGGGTGGTTTTCCGCGGCGACCCGGGCCGGCTGCTAAGCCTCGAGCTCAATCACGGTGATCCGATTTTCTTTCTCGGCTGCATCTTCTTTGGCTTTTATCCGCCCCTGGTCAAATTCCTGCACCGCGGCGAAGCTATGCCAGTCGTGACCTTCTGGACCCTTGCCACCGGCGCTCTCTGGCTGTTTTTTCTCTCGATACCGCGACTCCTCGAAACCGACTGGGCCGCGGTCGAGTCGGGCGTTTATCTCGGCACGGCCTATCTGGCGATTTTCACCACGCTGATCACCTTCTTCCTGACCCAGTATTCGACAGTGCGCCTGGGGCCGACTCGCGTCATGGCCTACAGCTATATGAACCCGGCGCTGGTCCTAGCTTTGACCTGGCTGCTGGGGCAGACGCCGCCGAGTCTTATGGTTTTGCCGGGGGTGATCATCGTTCTTGGCGCGACGGTCATCCTGCAGGGCTGGATCAATCTTGGTGCGTCCTCCGCACGCTGACAGGGCTACCTGCGGTACGTTTGAGATCGTTTACAGCCTTTCGCCGATAAGGCATGCTTCTTTGTATGACCGCGAATTTTCCCTAGCGGCGAAGTGCCTTTTTATCGGCCGGATCCCACCCGGCTGAACTAATACCAAGGGACAGTATTCATGACCCATAGGGACAGTTTTCAGTGGTTTTCGGCTAGGAGCGCGCGGTGCAGCGATGCGGCGTATCGGAAGCCGTGCGCGACGCAGTCCGAAATCCTCAGAAAGCTGCCGTTCCGGTTGTCTTCAGGGGCCTTCGGAGGGCGTCGAAAAGCCTTGACGATACGCCGTATCGCCTGCAGCTCTTCTCCTGCCCGAAGGCCTCTGAAGACAATCCCTATGGGCCATGAATACTGTCCCTTGGTATGAATCATAACAACAGGAGGTCAGGAATATGCGAAGACTATTGGGGGCAGCTACCATAGCTGCAATGGCTTGGGCCACTCCGGCAGCGTTTGCGGAGACTCCCAAGGACACCCTCGTGATGGCCAACGCCATCGACGATATCATCACGCTGGATCCCGCCGAGATTTTCGAATTTTCCGGCGCCGAGTACGCCGGCAACACCTATGACCGCCTGATCGGCTACGATATCGAAGATGTCTCCAAGATCTACGGCGTGGCCGCCGAGAGCTGGACCATCTCCGAGGACGGCAAGACCTACACCTTCAAGATGCGTCCCGGCATCCAGTTCGTCTCCGGCAATCCCCTGACCGCGGAAGATGCTGCCTTCTCCCTGCAGCGGGCGATCATTCTGGACAAGTCGCCGGCCTTCATCCTGACCCAGTTCGGCTTCACGCCTGAGAATGTCATGGAGAAGATCAAGGCGGTCGATGAATCGACCCTGGTGATCGAGACCGACCAGGCCTACGCGCCGACCTTCCTGCTCTACTGCCTGACTGCGACCATCAGTTCGGTGGTCGACAAGAAGGAGGTCATGGCCCACGAGGAAGACGGCGATCTGGGCCATAAGTGGCTGCGCACCAACTACGCCGGCTCCAGCGCCTTCAAGCTGCGCCAGTGGAAGGCCAACGAGGTCCTGGTGCTCGACCGCAACGATGGCTACTGGGGCGACAAGCCTGCCATGAAGCGGGTCGTGGTTCGCCACATTGCGGAACCGGCGACCCAGCGTCTGCTGCTGGAAAAGGGCGATATCGACATTGCCCGCAAACTGGGCGCCGACCAGCTTGCCGGCCTTACCGGTAACACCGACATCCGCGTCCGTCAGGGCGAGAAGGGGGCCGTTTACTACCTCGGCCTGAGCCAGAAGAACGAATACCTGAGCAAGCCGCAGGTCCGTCAGGCCTTGAAGTACCTGGTCGACTACAAGGGCATCGAGCAGACCATTATGAAGGGCAAGGCCACGGTGCATCAGGCCTTCCTGCCCAAGGGTTTCCTGGGAGCTCTGACCGAAACGCCCTTCAGCCTCGATGTCGAGAAGGCCAAGAGCCTGTTGGCGGAGGCCGGCTTGGCGGACGGTTTCTCCATCACCATGGATACCCGCAATACCGCCGAGATCACGGAGATGGCGCAGTCGATCCAGTCGACCTTCGCTCAGGCCGGCGTGAAGCTCGAGATCATCCCGGGCGATGGCAAGCAGACCCTGACCAAGTATCGCGCGCGCAACCACGACATCTACATCGGACGCTGGGGTCCGGACTATCAGGACCCGCACACCAACGCCGATACCTTCGCGCGCAATCCGGACAATTCGGATGATGCCAAGTCCAAGCCTCTGGCCTGGCGGAACTCCTGGGATATTCCGGAGATGACGAAGCTGGCGGATGCGGCCGTTCTGGAGCGCGATGCCGCCAAGCGGGCCGAGATGTATCTGGCGCTGCAGCGCGAGCACCAGCAGGTCTCACCCTTCGTCGTGATGCTGCAGGACATCGAGGTCATCGCCGAGCGGGCCAATACCAAGGGCTTCATCATTGGTCCGGCTTTCGACGACAACCGCTATCACAAGGTGACCAAGGAGTGATCCTTCGGACAGTCCTGTGACAGAGGTGACGCAACGCGCGGCAAGCGACGGGAGATCTTTCGCCGGTCTCCGCTTGCCGCGCCCCATTCGGGTGGTCCTGGGGTTGATCGTGACCCTGGGGCTCACCTTTTTGGGCCTTCTCATGGTCACTTTTTTCATCGGCCGGGTTGTGCCCATCGATCCGGTGCTGGCGGCGGTGGGAGACCATGCTTCCGCCTCGACCTATGAAAAAGCCAAGATTGAGTTGGGCCTGCACCTGCCGCTCTGGCAGCAGTTCCTGATCTATGTGAAGAATGCCGCGGTCGGCGATTTCGGACAGTCGGTCCTGACCGCGAATCCGGTGATCGAGGATATCAAGCGCGTCTTTCCGGCGACCCTGGAACTGGCCACCATGGGCACCATCTTTGGTGTCGTTCTCGGTATTCCCATGGGTGTGATCGCGGCGGTTCACAAGGGCCGCTGGCCGGATCAGCTTGTCCGGGTCTTCGGCCTTCTGGGCTATTCGGTGCCGGTCTTCTGGCTCGGTCTGATCGGCCTGCTGCTGTTCTACGCCAAGCTCGACTGGGTGGCAGGGCCGGGGCGTCTGGACATCGCTTATGAGTACCTGGTCGATCCGGTGACTGGCATGCTGCTGGTCGACAGCCTGATCGCCGGGGAGATGGAGGTCTTCGCGAATGCCTTCAGCCACATCGTGCTGCCTGCGACCATTCTGGGTTACTTCAGCCTGGCCTACATCAGCCGTATGACCCGCTCCTTCATGCTGGAGCAACTGAGCCAGGAGTACATCACCACCGCCCGGGTGAAAGGACTCAGCGAGACCCGCATCATCTGGCGTCATGCCCTGGGCAACGTCATGGTGCCCCTGGTGACGGTGATTGCGCTGTCTTATGCCAATCTCTTGGAGGGTTCGGTGCTGACGGAGATCGTTTTCGCCTGGCCGGGCCTGGGTCAGTACATCACCAACTCGCTTCTGCAGGCGGACATGAACGCGGTCCTTGGCGGCACGGTCGTGGTCGGCACCGTCTTCATCTCCCTGAACCTGCTGTCCGACATCCTCTATCGTTTGCTGGATCCGCGCGCCCGATGACCGAGCTTTCGGCGACTTCCTCCAAAGGCCTTAAGGCCTGGCTTATCAGCGAGAATCCGGAATCCAGCCTGCAGGCCGGCTGCGGCCGGGCCTACTATGCCTGGCTCGCCTTCGCGGCCAATCGCCTGGCCTTGCTGGGTCTGACCATTGTCGGGCTGCTGGTGATCGTCGCGGCCCTGGCGCCGCTTCTGGCCACCGCTTCGCCCATAGCACCCGATCTGCAGAACCGGTTGCTGCCGCCCGGTGCCGAGCACTGGTTCGGCACCGATGAACTGGGCCGGGATATCTACAGCCGTATCGTCTATGGCACGCGCCTGACGCTCTACGTGGTCGTGCTGGTGGCGATCATCGCTGCGCCGGTCGGCCTGCTGGTCGGGACCAGCGCCGGCTACTTCGGCGGCTGGATCGATAAGATCCTGATGCGCATCACCGATATCTTTCTGGCCTTTCCGCGTCTGATCCTCGCGCTGGCCTTCGTATCGGCCCTGGGGCCGGGAATTGAGAACGCGATCTTCGCCATCGCGATCACCTCTTGGCCGCCCTACGCCCGTATCGCCCGCGCCGAAACCCTGACCATTCGCAAGGCCGACTACATCGCGGCCATCCGCCTGCAGGGCGCGTCCTCGGGCCGGATCATCCTGGGTCACGTGGTGCCGCTTTGCACCTCCTCGATCATCGTGCGCGTGACTCTGGATATGGCCGGAATCATCCTGACCGCCGCCGGCCTGGGCTTCCTGGGGCTTGGCGCCCAGCCGCCGCTGCCGGAGTGGGGCGCGATGATCTCCTCGGGCCGGAAGTTCCTGCTGGATCAGTGGTGGCTCGCCTCCATTCCGGGGATCGCCATCTTCGTGGTCAGCCTGGGTTTCAACCTGCTGGGCGACGGACTGCGTGACGTCCTCGACCCCAAGAGCGGGGATTGATCCATGGAGACGCCGCTGCTGTCCGTCCGCGATCTCTCGGTTTCCTTCGACACCCGCAAGGGACTGGTGGAGGCCGTGCGCGGAGTCTCTTTCGACCTGGGCCGGGAGAAGCTCGGCATCGTCGGCGAGTCCGGCTCCGGCAAGTCCCAGACCGGCCGCGCTCTGCTGCGCCTGACGCCGCCCCCCGGAAAAGTCGCCGCTAAATCCATGTCTTTCGACGGTATTGACCTGCTGGCCGCCTCCGACCGGCAACTGCGTGACTTGCGCGGCGGCCGGATCTCCATGGTGATGCAGGATCCAAAGTATTCGCTCAATCCGGTCATGACCGTTGGACGCCAGATCGCCGAGGCCTATCGGGCTCACGCCAGGACCTCAAAGGCGGGCGCGAAGACGAAGGCCCTGGAGATGCTGGAGGCGGTGCGCATCCGCGACCCCGAGCGGGTCTACCGCGCCCATCCTCACGAGGTCTCCGGCGGCATGGGGCAACGCATCATGATCGCCATGATGCTGATCACCGACCCCGACCTCCTGATCGCCGACGAACCGACCTCGGCACTCGACGTCACGGTGCAGCTTCAGGTCCTGGCCATTCTGGACGATCTGGTGACCCAGCGTGGCATGGGCGTGATCTTCATCAGCCACGATCTGAACCTGGTCGCGTCCTTTTGCGACCGCATTCTGGTGATGTACGGCGGACGGGTGATGGAAGAACTCGCCGCCGCCGAACTGCATCAGGCGCAGCATCCCTACACGCGCGGCCTTTTGAATTGCCTGCCGCAGATCGACGCGCGCCACGCGGCGCTGCCGGTTCTGACCCGCGACCCGGCCTGGCTGCTATGATCGATATCCAGGGGCTCGATGTCACCTTTTCCAGCGGCGCCGACCTGGTGCACGCGGTCAAGCAGGTGAGCTTTCGGATCGCCCCCGGCGAATCCTTCGGTCTGGTCGGGGAGTCCGGCTCAGGCAAATCCACGGTCCTGCGCGCGCTCTGCGGGCTCGCGACCGGCTGGCGGGGCAGGGTGGTCATCGATGGCGAGCCGCTGGAGCCGAGCGCGCGCCGTTCGGATTCCTTCTACAAGACCGTACAGATGGTCTTTCAGGACCCTTACGGTTCGCTCCACCCCCGCCACACGGTCAACCGGATCCTGTCCGAGCCCATCGCCATACAGGGGCTCGATAACGCCGACCGGCGGGTGGAGGAGGCCCTGGAGCAGGTGGGACTGGGCCATGCCTTCCGCTTTCGTTTTCCGCACCAGCTCTCGGGCGGCCAGCGGCAGCGGGTGGCCATCGCCCGGGCGCTGATCCTGCAGCCGAAGATTCTGCTGCTGGACGAGCCGACCTCGGCGCTGGATGTCTCGGTGCAGGCGGAGGTTCTGAACCTCCTCATGCGGCTGCGCGAGGAGCTGTCTCTGACCTTCGTTCTGGTCAGCCACGATCTCGCTGTGGTCTCGCACCTCTGTGACCGCATCGCGGTTATGCGCAACGGCGAGGTGGTTGAGGAGGTCTCCGCCGATGACCTCGCGCGCGGCGAACCGGGCCAGCGCTATACCCGCCAATTGCTGGTCGCAAGTAAGGGTTACGACCGGGCGGCCATCGATCAGTTCGAGGACTTTGGTTGAACTCACAGAAAAACCCTCCCCACTGACGTCCGATCGGTGGGGAGGGGTCCTCGGAGTGTAGAGCGCAAACGTGACTTACGCTCTTGAGATTTCGTCTTTTACTTAACTTTCGCGACGCCCAGGGCGACGTCAAACTTCTCGCACCAGACCCAGACTTCGTTGTAGGCGGAGGGGTCGAAGTCGGCCGGCAGCTTGTAGACCTGCTTGCCTTTGAGCTTATTCAGTTTGCTGAAGATGCTGCCTTTCACATAGCCGTCCTTGCCGAAGCCCAGCTTGGGGTCGGGCGCACCATCCAGCTCGAAATCATTGCTCAGGGTCAGGGTGTAGCCGCTGTCGGTCTTCAGGATTTCGAAGGAGCCGGTCACGACGTGGTCGTTCTTGCCGGCGAAGTTACCGTGAATGCCGTGACCACCCGCGAATGCGGCATTGCCGCCAAGCGAAAGAGCAGCCGTTGCAAGAATGGCTGCAGCGAAGGCAGCACGAATAAACTGAAAAATCTTCATGATCTGTCTCTCCTTAAATTGGCGCATTCGATGACGGGGCGTCGAGGGGAGTGAAGTTCCCCGTCCTTTTCGAATGCGCCGTTCCCTCCCGAACCCGGGCCGCTCGAGCAGCGGGACCGGATTTTTAACTCTGCGGGCCTTGTATTTTTGACTGTACGGTCACAAATTGATCGTATGTCGAACTATCTCTCTGGCGTCAAGTCAGTAGATGATGTTTTTGACCGTACAGTCAATAAGTGGAATGATCACAGATGAGTGAAGTTGTTTCGATCGGCCGGCCGCGCAAATTCGAAGAACGTGCCGTTCTGGCCGCGGTCATGGACGTTTTCTGGGAAAAGGGCTTTGAAGGCACGGCCATGAGCGACCTTGTCGAGGCGACCGGCCTTCGGAAAGGCAGTCTCTATGGCGCTTTCGGCGACAAACGGGCGCTTTATCTGAAAGCCCTGGAGTTCTACGAGGAGACCGAGGTCGTCGTTGCGCTGGACTTGCTGACCGGCAGGATCGAAAGCGACGGATTGAACGCGCCGGATGCCGGCTATCAGCGGATCGCGGCGCTGCTACAGGCGGTTGTCGACGCGGTAGAGGTTCATGGCGACCGGAGAGGCTGCCTCCTGTGCAATGCCGCGGTCGATCAGGCGCCGCTGGACCGGGCAACTGAGCGATCTGTCACTGCCAGCCTCGAGAGCATGGAAAACGCGCTCCTCGAGGCTGTGGGTGCCATTCCTGACTTCGTGGTCTCGGTCAAGGAAGGCCGCCGGACGGCGCGGCATCTCTTGTCCGCCTACTTCGGCATGCGGGTTCTGGCCAAGGCCGGGATGCCGGTCGAGGCCCTGAAGGATGCCAGGGCAGGGGCTCTGGTCGCCTTGAAACCGCTCTGAGGCTACCCGAGCACGTCGTCCAGGGCTTGCCCCAAAACCTCGAGCAAGAGATCCGCGTGTTCCCGTGAAAAGGTCATGGCTGGTCGCATCTTGATCACGTTGTCATAGGGGCCGTCGGTGCCGGCCAGGACTCCGTGTGCTTTCATGCGCTCGACGATGCGTCCGGCGGTTTCGCCATCGTGCGCTTTGCTGCGCCGGTCCGAGACGATATCGAGACCGAAGAAGAGTCCTTCGCCGCGCACATCGCCGATGGCGTCGTAGCGCTGTTGCAGCGCCCTGAAACCCGCGAGCAGGTAATCGCCGACGACGCGGGCGTTCTCCAGCAGGTCTTCGTCTTCCAGGGTTTCGAGCACGGCCAGACCGACCGCGCAGGAGACGCTGTTCCCACCGAAAGTGTTGAAATATTCCATGCCGCTGTCGAAGGAAGCGGCGATTTCAGGCGTTGTGACCAGGGCCGCCATGGGATGCCCATTGCCGATCGGCTTGCCCATGGTGACGATGTCGGGAACGACGCCGTGGCCCTGGAAGGCCCACATATGCCTGCCGTTGCGGCCGAAGCCGACCTGGACCTCGTCGGCAATGCAGACCGCGCCGGCTTCCCGGGCGTGGGTATAGGCAGTCGAGAGATAGCCCTCCGGCAGAAAGACCTGTCCGCCGACGCTGGGAATGGTCTCGGCGATGAAAGCCGCGGGGCCGGTGCCGCGGCACGCGAGCATCTGACCGACCGAACGGATGGGTTCGGCGTAACGCCGGCCGAGTTCCTCGCGCGGCCACTCGGTCGGTGCCCGATAAGATTCCGGCAGCGGCACTTCGTGCACGTGCCCAGGTCTGCCCTGACCGCCTGTGCGTTTGTACTTGTAAGGACTGATGTCGATCAGTGGCGCCAGATGCCCGTGATAGGCCCAGTCGACCACGATGATGTCCTTTTGTCCCGTATGGGCCTGGGCCATGCGCAACGCCAGATCGTTCGCCTCGCTGCCGCTGCAGACGAAATAGCAGACGCTGAGCGGATCCGGCAGGCTGCTGGTGAGGCGTTCGGCGTAGTCGATCAACCCGTCCTGAAGATAGCGTGTGTTGGTATTGAGCCTGGCTGCCTGTTTCGTCAGCGCCGCGACCACGCGCGGATGGGCGTGACCCAGATGGGCGACGTTGTTGTAGCAGTCCAGGTAGGCACGGCCATGATCATCGATCAGCCAGACATCCTCGCCGCGCACGATTTTCAGCGGATCGCTCTTGTAGGAAACGCTGAGATTGCGGCCGAGCTTTTCCCTGCGCCGGGTGAGCAGTTCCGCCGCTGTCCGACCACTGCGCCGGAAGGTCTCCGGCGGCAGGCCGGCCAGGGTCGACGGATCCGGGTAGAACTGGCTCCAGACATCCATGAAGCGGCCCTCGCCCGCGCCGGGGACCTCGCGGGCGTCAGCGACCGCGTGGGTGACGATCTGAAGGTGGAGATGGGGGATCCAACCGCCGTTCTCGTCGGGGGCGCCGAGTTCGATAAAGGCCTCGCCCTTGGCGAGTTTCTGGCCCACTGTCAAAGCCTTGACCGGCGCATGGGCCTGATGCCCCCAGAGCGTATGGAACACCAGGCCCGGTTCTGGTTCGTGTTTCAGCAGCACCACACCGCCGTAGTCCTGGTGGCCGGGGATGATCCGGCAGTCCACCACCTCCGCCTCCAGTGGTGTCATGACGGGTGTTCCTGCGGGCGCGAAGAGATCGAGCCCGAGATGCACGTCCCGCCGATCTCCCCTGCGGAGTTTCGATTCGAACATCTCGACCGTGTAGACCACGCGCCGTTCGCCCCAGAGCCCGATTCCCAGGTCAAACGGCTGCTGTGACTTGACCTCATCCCAGATCCGCTCGGCGAGATCGATATCTGTCGTGGACATCGCCTTTGTAAAGGGATCCTCCGGATCGTTGACCTCCAGAACCCGCTTGGCCTGCATGGCCGCGCTCGGTTTCATAACGGGCGCGAGGCGGTGGCGGTTTTCAGCAATCCAGTCGATCACGGCGCTTGCGCCCGGCACCGCATCGAGGCCGCAGGCACGGCGGAAGATGGCGCGGGCTATCAAGGGGTCGACCTGCTGAAGATCCTCGAGCAAGGCCCAGGCGGGGCGTTCGCTCACTGCCAGGTAGGGTTCTTCGGCGACCCGGTCTCGCCTGGAAGCAGAGAGGGTTACGCTGGTGCAGAGCCGGCCGATGATCAGGTCGAACAGCAGGTCGATCTCAATCTCTTCCAGCGGATGGGTGGCGTGGTATCCGCGAATGACGGCGGTGGCGGCTTCGAGTGGCGAATCCTGCTCAAGCATGGCGTAGGCGCAGGCAATGGCCAGTTCCGCAACGACGATCGAGTAGGTCGCGTCGCCCAGGTCGATCAAACCCGAAATCTGACCATCGTCGTCGACCAGGATGTTCCAGTCATTGGCGTCGTTATGGATGATGCCGGATCTCAGTTTGCCAAGATGGGGCATGACCTCCGCTTCGAAACGCTCCAGGTAGGAAGCGACAAGTTGCCGTTGCGCGGCGTCGTCGATGGCGGAGAGGCGGTTCCGCGAACGCAAGTTTTCTCGAAGATCCCAGTCAAAAGGGGCATGCGCCGCCGGATGGCCGAAGGCTCTCAACGCCCGGTCAAGACGACCCAGCAACCGACCGAGGTCCTCCAGGGTGTGCGGCCGTTTGTCGACTTCGGCGAGAGGGGTGCCGGGCAGGTAGCTCACCACACGCAGGGCGTTTGCGCATTCAGGCCGATCGGCCTGGCCGGCGTTGATGGTCGCAGATGTATGGCCGTCGAGGGTCGGAATCAGGCTCGGGAGAGGAAGCGTTGGATCGACTTTTTCCAGATGCCTGAGAAGCTCGATCTGAAGATCAAGGCGCTGCGGGTCTTCGCCGGCGTTGGCGATCTTGACGATGTGGCGCCGGCCGTCCTGACCCCTCAGCTCGAAGTTCTGGTCGCGTTCGCTTGGCAGGGCTTGGAGTTCGCCGCAAAGGTCGAAGTGCTGTTTCAGCGCTACAGCGACCTCGGATGTCGAATAACAGGGCGCGGGCGTGGTAAGACTGGACACCTGTGGAGTTCCTCTTTGGAATTGTTGGGAAATGATGTCACTTCGACCCGGCGGCCGCGACCGCCATTCTGACTGGTCCAACCGCCAATTTGCCGGTGTTGCGCCTTATGCGTCCGCTTGACGAAAAGGATCGCCGCATCCTGGAATTGCTGAGCGAGGATGCGCGCATGCCCTTGAAGACCATTGCCGGACAGGTCGGACTCGCGCGCTCTTCCCTGCGCGAGCGCATCGCCCGGCTGGAGGCGCAGGGGGTCATTAAGGGCTACCGTGTTGAAATCGATTTCGCCGCCGCGGAAGCGGCTCCGGTCTCGGCTTTCCTGCTTCTGCGCCTGGAAAAGACGCCGGATTACGAGCTCGTCGAGCAAATCGCTGCGCTGCCGGAGGTGCGCCGTTGTGCTTCTCTCGCTGGCGATATCGATCTGCTGGTCGAGCTGGCGGCGCCGCTCATGGCGGGCTTGAACGCGGCACGGGATCGGATTGCGACTCTGCCGGGCGTGGGCGATGTCACAACCCTGCCGGTGCTGGATGACTATTGTTAGGCTTTAGGCCCAACAAAGAAGCGGAGGAGGCCGGTCATGTCGCGCGTACAGCTCTACGGCGCAGGCTACAGCGTCTACACGCGTATCGTCCTTCTACTGCTGGAAGAATGTGCGATTCCCTATGACTTTGTTGAAATCGATATCTTCGCCAAGGGGGATCTGCCGCCTGACTATTTGAGGCGCCATCCTTTCAGCAAGATCCCGGCTCTGCAGCATGGCGAGGTCAGCCTCTTCGAAAGCGATGCCATTGCCCAGTACCTGATCGCGACCTTCGATCAACAAAGCCTGCTGCCCGAGGATCCGGCGGGCCGGGCACGCTGTCTTCAACTCATGCGGATTTCCGACAACTATGCCTACCCGAGGCTGGTCTGGGGCGTTTTCGTCGAGGAACGGGAAAGGAAGGCGAAACTCCAGGGCGATGCACTGCTCGAAGCCCATCATGTGCTTCGCGTGCTGGAGGACCTCACTTCGAGCCCGTTTTTGTTGGGAGTCGATCTGACCCTGGCGGACTTCTGGGCCTTCCCAATCCTGGCCTATCTCCGACTGGCGCCCAGCGGTCCCGAGCTACTGGCGGATTGTCCAAAGCTCACGGCCTGGTTCGAGGGGCTGGCGCAACGCCCCGCCGTTCTGGCAACCCGTTTCCCGCAGGAATTGGAGAGCTGAGGCAAAGAGCTCCTAATCGGCGTTTTCCAGCGCCCAGTCGATCTGCTCGGCGAATTCCCCGATCAGCTCGTAGCACAAGGTGATGCTTTGGCTTTCGAGGTCGTAGTAGGCGCTGGCTTCGCCGCAGTTATCGAGCGTGACGGGGATTTCCTGCGGTGTCGCGAAGGCCTGGTTGAAGTCAGTGATCGCGCCCCTCAGGGCATCTGACTTGCCCAGAAGATCGGCGGCGGCCTTGTTTTCGGCGCTCGGCGCTTTCCTCACGAGACGCAGGCCTTTGCCGTATCGGGTATTCATTTCCCGGTCCATCTTATCGAGCACCGCACCCCAGGCCTGTTCCGCCTGGGCGCGTTCATCGATGCAGAGTTCCCGCCGCTCGTCCGGCAGCTCGACATCATCCGCCAGCTCTTCCAGGGCGTCCGGTTCGCCGCCGTAGTAGAGGCAGATGATGCGATAGAAGCGTTGCGGGTCGAGGGAGTGTTCACCCCAGAAAACCAGTTCCTCGCCGTCGGCGGCCGCCCATTCGTCCAGGATCGCGAAACTCTCCGCGGCGGAAGCGATCATGGCATCCGCCACTTCCGGCGCGTGGCCGCTGCTGCTCAGCACGACCGCCAGGGCGTCGACGGCATCCTCCTCGCGGCCCATGACGTGGACATCCAACAGGTCGACCAAAGCATGGCCCAGTTCGTGATAGAGCGTGAAAATCGTGTTGTCAGTGACGAAATTCAGGCGCTCCAGCGCCGCCTTTTCGCTGGTATCCGCGCGTGCCCGATCTGCGGCCGAGAGGGTCAGGGCGAGACAAGTGCCAAGTAGGGCTTTCGATAGCTTGCCTTTGGAGGAGAAGTCCATGGAGTTCGCCGCTCAGTACATGCGAATCCGCTGGGACTCATCGATCAGCTTGTCGGCATCGCTTTGCTTCACGCCCTCGATCTGGTCCGCGAGGATCTGGCCGAGCGAAGGAAAGCTCTTGCGTTCGATCTGGCTTTGCGGTGCCCAGAGCTTCGAGCGCATCAGGGCCTTGGCGCACTGCAGAAAGACCTGATCGACCGTGACCAGAAGGCCGGTCCGCGGTGGCTTACCGTTGACTGCCATGGGTTCGAGCAGGGCTGGATCCCTGGTCAGGACGGCGGTTCCGTTCAGCCTGAGCGTCTCGTTCATCCCGGGAACGAAGAAGAGCAGCCCGATGTTCGGGTTTTCCACCAGGTTCTTGAGACTGTCGAGCCGGTTGTTGCCGGCCCTGTCGGGAATGAGGAGACGTTTGTCGTCCAGAACCTGGACGAAGCCCGGCGCATCCCCGCGCGGCGAGGCGTCGGCGGCGCCGGAGGGAGCCGCCGTGGCCAGCACAACAAAGGGTGAGAGCGCGATGAAACGGCGGCAGTGCTCGTCGAGCGCTGTCATCTCCTTGTTCAGGGCCAGGTCACCGGGCGTGCCATAGCAAGACTGCAGCTCTTCCAGGCTCTTTATGGTTTGTGCGTCGGCGGTTTCTGGGTCCATCGTTTTCCCGCTCTGGTCATTCACCCGGCCTTAAGGCAGGGCTGGCGTTGTTTTGGTTAACGAAATGCTGCTCTTCGATCCGGGGCGTTTTTTAGTGGACTTGAGATTTGAAGTACTTACGTTATCCCAAGAACGCCGTCCAGCGTTCTGGCCGCCTCGTTGTTACAGCTATGACGGCCTGGCACAAAAGTTGAACCACTAATACATTGATTTCGCGTGCTGATTCAGGTGATGATAGGGTCATCATCGGGTCTCGGTACCAGGCGAAAGAGGAAACATCGATGTCACGCACGGCTGAGAGGTTTGCCACCTGCGATCCGGTTTGGTCGCATATCCGCCGCGAAGCTATCGAGATGGTGGAGAAGGAGCCCGCTCTGGCCGGCTACCTCCATTCCACGCTGCTGAACCATCAGCGCCTTGAGGAAGCCTTGAGCTTCCACCTGGCCCAGAAACTCGGCAGCACGGAAATGCCGCCGATGCTGCTGCGTCAGGTCTTCGATGATGCTTTTAAGGCCGATCCTGACATCGGCGCGGCGATCCGCGCGGACATCATGGCGGTGCTCGACCGTGATCCGGCCTGCACCAGCCACCTGGAGCCTCTCCTCTATTTCAAAGGCTTCCACGCCCTGCAGTGCTACCGGATCAGCCACTGGCTCTGGCACAACGACCGTCACGCCATGGCCCTGTTCCTGCAGAACCGGATTTCCGAGGTTTTCGGTCTGGATATCCACCCGGCCGCCAAGATCGGCCGGGGGATCATGATCGACCACGGCACGGGCGTGGTGATCGGTGAGACCACGGTGATCGAGGACGACGTGTCCTTGCTGCAGAACGTGACTTTGGGCGGGACGGGCAAGGACAGCGGCGACCGGCATCCCAAGGTGCGCCGGGGTGCTCTTATCTGTGCCGGAGCCAAGGTGCTCGGGAACATCGAGATCGGAGAGTGCGCCAAGGTCGGCGCCGCCTCGGTGGTCCTGATCGACGTTCCGCCGCGCTGCACCGTGGTCGGCGTACCTGGCAAGATCGTCGGCACCTGCTGCGACCAGCCCGCCCGCCAGATGGATCAGAGCCTGCCCGACGTTTGAGCTCTGTGCTCTTTAGCTTGATGCGTTCTTCCGGATTATAGCGCCTCAAAATTCGCGTTTGAGATCAGCATGATGTTGATCGAAAGGCAGAGGGTTTTGAGGCCGCTTAAACGCCTTTTGCTCTAGTAAATGATGATTGGAACGTAGTTCGATCTCGGGCTTGAGAAATACTGGGACTTCGCCACCTCGGTAATCGGTGTTGCGTCCGCAAGATCTTCTATCCAGAGCTCCAGACTGGCGCCGTTGACGCGCGCTTTCACACCATAGTTCTTGTTCGGCTCTATTTCGGCCTCAAGCTCCATGAAGGACTGGCAGGGACAGGCGCCGCCATACTGATTGTTGAACTCGGTCAAGACGACGAACTTATGCTTTTCCGGTGTGACGGGAATCTCATAGTCCGTTTCGCTCTTAAGGATGTAATTCACGGTTTTGTTGTCAATGGAGTCGATCCGGGCGTTCAACCAGGTAAATAACCCGTTTCTCTCGGAATAACCTTTGATCGTCGAGACACCTTCGACCTGATCCTTGTCGATTTTGTATGGATTGCTGGCGCAAGCAGAGAGCGCAAACAGCGCCAACGCAGATACAAAGACCCGGAAAAGCATCTTTCCCTCGCAGTGGTTTATCGGACAGATGTTGAGAATAGACGTCAGGTGACTTCTCTGATTTTACGCTAAGCCAACTTTGCTGGCGTGCCCCGAAACGAGACCGCTACTTCTGCCGATCACGACGTAAAGGCGAAGCTGGATAGTGACTTTTTCAACCAGTTAAAGTCAAGTTGCTTGCTCCCCTTCGATTGAATCGAGAGCGCGGAGTTAACGGCCATGCCAATATTGAAGATGCAGTGCCCGGCGTCTTGATCCAGGCTCCGGGCACTGCTTAAGACAACGCCTTTAGGATGCCCTGAGGTTTTCCAGGAAGCCGTCGAGTTCGCTGCCCAGCCGCTTCGAATGCTGACCCAACTCGCCGAGTGTCGTTTTCACCGCCTCGGCAGAAGTACTCGAAGCGCCCGCGGCATCGCTGACACTGCCGATCGTGCCCGAGATATCCTTGCTGCCCTCTGCGATATCCTGGGTGCTGCGGGCGATTTCCCCGGTGACGGCATTTTGCTCTTCGACGGCGCCTGAGATGGCCGTGATCTGCTCGGTGATCTTTTCGATCGAGCCGACCACCGCGCCAATGGCGTCGGCAGTCTCGCCGGAGACCGACTGGACATCCTTGATCTGCTGAGCGATCTCCTCGGTCGCCTTTGCCGTCTGGCTGGCCAGGGACTTGACCTCGGATGCGACGACGGCAAAGCCCTTGCCCATCTCACCGGCGCGTGCCGCCTCGATGGTGGCGTTGAGCGCCAGCAGGTTGGTTTGCTCCGCGATGTCGTTGATCAGGCTGACCACGTCGCCGATCCGCTGTGCGGACTCCGCCAGTCCGCCAACGGTCTTACTGGTTTCCTGCGCCTGCAGCGTCGCATCGTTCGCGGAATCGGTGACGTTGCTGACCTGCCGGCTCACCTCCTGGATTGAGGCTGCCAGTTCCTCGGTCGCCGAAGCCATGGCCTGCACATTGGAACTGGCCTGCTGCGCCGCCGCGGCCACGCTGTTTGCCTGCTCCGCCGTGTAGTCGGCGTTCTGACTCATCGAGTTGGCGGTGCCCTGCATGTCGCCGACGGCATCGCCGACCTTATCGACCACCGACTTCACCAGGCCTTCCAGATTGTCGGCCATCTCCAGCGTGGAGCGGCGTTTTTCCTCCTGGGACTTTCGATCCTGCTCCTGCTGCTGTGTCTGCAGGCGTTTCATCTCGACCGCATTATCCTTGAAGACCTGAACCGTGCGGGCCATGCCGCCGATCTCGTCTTTCCAGGCCTGGGCCGGAATATCTACTTCGTGATCGCCTTTCGCCAGCCTTTCCATTGAGGCGGACAGGAGCGTGAGCGGCTGAATAAGGCGCGCGCGCATGAACCACAGCAGGCCGGCGGTCGAAAGCAGCATCGCGACGGCGAGGACGCTTCCCGACACGAAGAGGACATTGATCAGGCCGGCGACTGAGGAATCGACAGCCATGGAACTGCGGTCCCGTGCCGCGACCAGTTCCTGATCGAGGGCCGCGAGTGCCTCCAGTGCCGGCGAATCGCTAATTTTAACCGCTTTATCCAGAGTTTGAGGTGTGCCGCCTTCGGCCGATAGCTCGACCGCGGTCTGCAGGGCGTCGCGGTACTGTCCGAAAACTTGCGTAATGACGTCCAAAGCGGCCTTTTCGGTCTCGTTGACGCCGAGTGCCCGATAGGCGGCGATGGCATTTGTCATCTTCTCGAGCCGGCCGCGGACCTTGTCAACGCGGGGGCTGTCCTGTCGCAGCACGTAGTTTTTGAACTGATGGATGACGCCGCCGTAGCCGATCGCGTCCCGCAGCTCGGCGAGGACCGCAGTCTTAGAGGCTGGCCCTTCGTCATAGTTCCGCCAGGTTTCATTCAGGCGTTTGGCGTCACTGATAGCCAGGACGGTGCCGGCAATGTTGACGGTAGACACAAGCAACAGGATCAGCACCAGCCCGATGCCGAGTTGCTTTATCTTAATGTTGTTTAGCACCTTTCAAACTCCAGTCGTGCGATGAAAGTATTCAGGGATTCGGTTGTTTTTGTATCTCTCAACCTTAAATCGCAGCGGATGCGAAGCCTTGACGGCGCCTCGCTCCCCTCGTTCCGGGAGGTCAAGTTGCGAATTACATTGTTATTTTTTGGGGTTCCAGACGCAAATCCACGCCTGGAAACGGAGCTCTCTCAAGACACTCTTTCCCGAAGATGACGGAATCGAACGTTCGACTTGAGGTTAGCCTCCGGGATTTAAAAATCCGTGAATCTACTGAGGTTTTAGCATTTTTTATTTGTAATATATGATTTTTACTATTGTTTAAATGTAGATATTGGTAAATATCTGCGAATGAAAGTCTAGATAAGTGTTTTTAATAGAGGGAAATGGCGTTGATGGGGATTTGACTGCAGGGTTTTTTTGGCAAGTTTCGTTTAAGCAGCTCTTCCTTTTCGGTTTTGGGGCGGTGGTCGCGCCAGATAAGTCAACAACAGCTAAAGATTGAAAGACAAAGTCTTCACAATGACTTTTTGTACGGCAGCAGTCGCTGCCAGTCGAAAGTGACACCAGTTCCCGCTACGTCGGGGGCGACGGCCAGGCAGTCTTCCACAACGAGTGGCCGGGTGGTGTAGCTGTCGATCGGGAAGCTATGGACTTCGAGCCACCCGGCGTTACGCTGGCCGGCGAGCAGGCTGACGTGGAGTTCCTGCATGCCGTGACTGCAGACGGGAATCCCATGTTTCTCCGCCAGTTTTGCCACCCGCAGCCAGCCGGTGATCCCGCCGCAGTTTGAGGCATCCGGCTGAATGAAAGAGAGCTTCGACTGGGCGAAGGCGAACTCGAATTCATAAATCGTATGCAGGTTCTCGCCCATGGCCAGGGGCATGCCCGTCGCCTCTGCGATACGGGCATAACCCTGATAGTCATCGGGGATGGTCGGTTCTTCGAACCAATAGATATCAAAGGCCTGGAAGGCGCGCGCCGCCTCGATCGCCCGCTCGACGCTCATGGAGTAATTGGCATCGACCATGAAGGTGACCTCAGGCCCGATCAGCTTTCGAACCGCTGCGATGCGCGCGAGGTCTTCCGCCAGATGCTCCCGGCCGATCTTGATTTTGACCGCGTTGAAGCCCCGGTCGAGGTAGCCCTGGATGCTGGCGAGCAGCTTGTCCTGGGAGAAGCCGAGGTCGATGCCGCCGCAGTAGGCCCTGGCGGTCCGGCCCGCGCCGCCGGCCAGTTTCCAGAGAGGCTGGTCCTCCATTTTGCCATACAAATCCCACAGCGCGATGTCGACGGCCGAGATCGCGAAGGAGGCGATGCCACCGCGCCCGACGTAGTGGATGTAGGCATCCAGGTGCTCGTAAATGCTTTCGATCTCGCGGGCGTCACGCCCGATCAACTGCGGAATGAAGTCGTGCCGGATCATGGCCAGGATCGCATGTCCGCCCCGTCCGCCGGTATAGCTGTAGCCGGTGCCCTGAAAACCGTTGGCAAGCGTCACGGTCACGGTGATGAGGTCGAAGTGGCTGTGGTCGCCGTGCTTGGCGTCGCTCAGCACCTCGGCCAGAGGGACGGCGTAGAGTTCTGCCTCGACGGCGGTAATGGCCGTTTCTTTCGACATCTTTAACTTCCTGCGATCTTGCTGTGACATCGGTGGACGGAGGGCGAGAAGTATAGCCTGCGCCCCGAAGCGCGAAAGGCCGGGATTGCGGGAATTCGACGCGGAAACGCGCAGGCGGCGGCAATGGCCGAGGCCTGCTTTATCGATAAAATTTGATACAAATCAATGACTTGTTATTGGGTTTCCCCGGTTAATAGTAACGCCTTCTTAAGAGCTAAGTTCTACCATCCTATCGTAATCCCTCTGCGATGCGGCGAGCCAGTGCGCCTGCCGGGCGTCGCGGCGGTGAGTATTCGGCGGAATCAGGAAGTCCGGGCCCCCGTGTCTAAGGCACGTGCCCGGGCCAGCCAGCGGACCTGAAGCGGGTCTGCGCGAGATAGGAGCGTGATATCAATGCGGGTATTGGCGATTTCCTCCCAAAAGGGCGGCTCTGGCAAGACGACCCTGGCGGGTCACATTGCCGTCCAGGCCGAAAGGATGGGGGCCGGCCCGGTGGCACTGGTCGATACCGATCCCCAGGGCAGCTTAGCCGACTGGTGGAACGAGCGGCAGGCTGAGACACCGGTCTTCGTGAGCACCTATGTTTCCCGCCTGGCGCAGGATGTCGAGCGCATGCGCGATGCCGGTATCAAGCTGCTGGTCATCGACACGCCGCCGGCCATCACCGACACCATCGCCGACGTGGTGCGGGTTTCCGACCTGATCGTCATTCCGACCCGCCCGAGTCCTCATGATCTGCGCGCCGCCGGGGCGACGGTCGAGCTGGTGGAAAACCTCGGCAAGCCTCTGGTCTTCGTGATCAATGGCGCCACCCCGCGGGCACGCCTGACCACCGAAGCCGCCTTTGCCCTCTCGCAGCATGGCACCGTGGCGCCTTCTATCATCCATCACCGCACCGACTTTTCCGCCTCCATGATCGACGGTCGTACCGTTATGGAGATCCCAAAGGCCAGCCGTTCCGCCGGCGAGATCGCCAAGCTTTGGGAGTATATCGATGGCCGCCTGAGTTCGGGCCAACGCAAGACCATCATGCCGTCCAGCTCTGCTGCGCAGGGACAAAAACAAGTTTTTAACGTGGGCGCATAACTGGGGGAGACGTGTCATGACTATGAAAGCGGCCTCGCTGACTTCTTCGCTTCTGGCTCCAAAAGGGGCCGCGGTTCCCTCGGGTATCGCGCCGCCACCGGCGCCTACCGGCTTCGTGCCGGCGGCGCCGGAGAACCTGGAGCATGATCAGAAATCCCTGCGGGCTCAGGTCGCGGCTTTGACCTCGTCCTTTACCAGGGAAGAGAGCGAGGCCCGGCAGGGGGAGGACGGCAACACGCCGGCTTCCCGCGTGACAAAGGTCGTGGCGCGCTCCAAGAAGGCTGCTTCGCGCCGCGCCAAGACATCGGTCCGGGGCGGTGCCCGGGCGGTCCGTCCGAAACTGGACGATCTGGGGCGGATCAAGATGTCGCTGCGGCTCGATGAGAAGCGGCACCTGATGCTCAAGCTGGCGGCCGCGCATCTGCGGGTTTCCGCGCAGGAGCTCCTGGTCTCGGCCTTGGACGACTGCCTGAAGAAGGCCGCCAAGGAAATCAGTTGTTCTCAGTTCTCGGCACTGGTCAACGGCGCCGAAGGACAGGTGGAAAATGGCGGTTGTTCGGCCAAGAAGGCCTGACCGCAGGTCTTTGCGCGTTGCTTCCTGAAAGTCGGCAGGCCCGCAGGGGCTGTTGAGCGGAACAGGTGGACGAAACAGGTTTGGGCAAGATGGGCGGGAGCTTCCGAGAGAATGAACCCAATGACTGAGGATCTGCTTCAAGGCGGCGCTGCGGACAACATGCGGCCGGCGGCTTCGCTCACCAGCAGCATGATCAAGCGCCGGCGTCCCGTACGGGTCGCGACGCCCGAGGATGCCGAATCGCCGAAGGCCGACGCACCCGCGAAAGCGGCCCAGGAACTGGCGGCCCGGGTTGAGGCTGCCTTTCCGGGCGAGCCGGCGCCTTCAGCCCCTGCCGCGGCTTCGACCCAGGCTCCGGCAGCACCCGGTGCCCCCCAAGCCGAGGCGCAGAAACAAAACGGCACCCACGTCGAGACCGACTCGCTACAGGCCCGGCAACAGGAACTGCGGCGGCTGGCCGCGGAGCGTGCTGAGGCACAACGCCGGCCCCTGGGGCAGACGGAGAAGCCGGGTGACAACTCCGGTGAATCTCCCGCCGGACATCAGACGACCGCCCGCGCGCCGCAGCTGCCACAGAACCTTCGCCAGGATCCCGGGGCGCGCCGAGACCAGGACAAGCCGCCCGCGCAAAGCCGTCCGCGCGCCGTTTCCGACGCATCCGCTATTCAAGAGATCGACGCCCTGCGCAATGGCCGACAGTCCGCCCAGGATGCGCCGGGCGCCCGGCGCCGGTCACTCGTTCAGGGCGGTATGACGGCGCTGGAGCGCCGCCGGGCTGCTCTGGAGCACCACAGGAAACTGACGGAAGCAAAGGCGCCGGACGCCGCTGAGCCGCGCGATGTCGCGACTTACTGGGACGAATTGCGCCGGGGCCGCCAGGTGCCTTCCATGATCGATGTCGATCCCCACGTGGTCGCACAGCATTGGCCGAATTCACTCCTGATCAGTTGCGACGACATGAATGGGGCTGCGACCCTTGAACGTTCTTTCGCCGAGGTCATGCGTGGCGCGCGCGAACGGGCGGCGAGTCACGGCGAGGTCGTGGTTGAGTACACGCCGATGGTGACCGAATGGATCATGACCGTTGGTCGCGAAGTCGCGCGCGCCGGCCGGCCGATCCAGGACATCGAAGTCTTTCCGACTTCCCTGGGCAATGTCAGCTATCGCGTCATCGCCCTGCCGCTGAGTGGCGAGCGCCTGGGGACGGTTCACGCGCTCTGCTATATTTCGCACGCGTGACCTCTCCATTGTGCGGTCTGGCTTTTTCGCCACACTCTGTGTAAAGCCCGTTCACTAGCTTGATGCGGGTTTGCTGGCTGTGTTCGTTGTGGTGCCAGCCAGATACACGGGGAGAAAGGCATGACAACCACACCGCCTCTTTCGGATCAGGTTGCGCTGGTGTACGGCGGCACGGGCGGCATTGGATTTGCCTGTGCCGAGGCCTTTTTGGCGGCAGGTGTGAAGGCCCTGGTTGTGGTCGGCCGGACGGCCGAACGCGGTGAGACGGCACTGGCACAGTTGCGAGGGCAGGGATGTGAAGTCCGCTTTGTCCAGGCTGATGCCGCGAGCATTGAGGGCGCGGAACTGGGGGTGCGACGGTCTCTCGAGGCTTTCGGGCGGATCGATATCATGCTCAGCTCCGCGGGCGGTTCACCGGTCCCTGCCATTCTGCACCGGATTCCGGTGGAGCAGGTTCAGCCCACTGTGGATGGGCTCCTGATGGGGGCTATCCTGCCCTCACGGGCCGTATTGCCGGTGATGATGGAGCAGGGCGGCGGCGTGATTCTCACTGTGGCCTCCGATGCCGCCAAAATTGCCACACCGGGCGAATCGATCATCGGCGCAGCCATGGCGGGAATCGTGATGTTCACCCGCGGTCTGGCGATCGAGGCAAAGCGATCGGGGATTCGAGCGAATTGTCTGACGCCCTCGATTGTGCGCGGTACGCCACAATACGATGTTCTGATGGCGGACCCCTTTTCAGCCAGACTCTTCAAAAAAGCGGAATCTATGGCGGCGCTCGGGGTGGTCGAACCGCAGGATCTCGCGGACCTCGCCGTGTTTCTGGCGAGCCCGGCTGCTGCTAAGATCACCGGGCAGGCGATCAGCACCAACGGCGGTATTTCGGCGGCGTAACCGCGGCTGAGTTCTGCGTCGGTCTCAATTCGAGGTTTCGATGATCTCACCCAACAGCGGCACGGAGGCTTTGCCGGTCATCGGCAATCCCTTGAGACTTTCGAAGGAACGGATTGCTTCTTCGCTGGTCTGATCGGGGTTTTCCGTCCCGGCATAGCCGAGGGACACCAGCAGGGTGGAGATGGTGGTGGTGGGAACGGGCGAGGCGGCGCCGGCTTTGGGGGCCTGGCTGTCACCGCGGCTCATCTTGGCGCGGAAGCTCGGATTGGCGAGGGAGCCTTTGCGGGGCTTGTGGCGGGCGATCGAGGTCAGCACGCGGTTGGCCACCACATTGAACTTGCCGTCCATGTAGATCAGGAAAGGCAGGTCGGCGCGGCCCGGTTTGAGCTGGCAGCGGTTGCCGATCCGGCTTTCGGCTGAGAAGAAGCCGTCGGGCGTGCAGTCGAAGCCCACGGTGATGGCGTGCTGGGCGTTGCGCCGGTAGCCGGCCTGCAGCAGGGCACCCTGACCGTTCTGCAGCCGGCGCACCAGCTTGCGGTCCAGGTTTTTCAGGCCGAGCCAGCCGGCCTGACGCCCCAGGGGTTTGCGGAGTTTGACCAGGGCCCAGTTGTTGATGATGGCGGCCAGGCTGACGCCGCCATGCGCCCGGTACCCGGGGGCGAGTTCATAGCTGGCGACCTTGGAATGAGTGACGTTGGTGTCGCGCTGGTAGCCGGCGACGAAATGCAGTTCGCCCGGCTGCCACCAGCGGCCTTCGGTGCGGTAGAAGAGGCAGTGGGCGTCGGTGAGGACATGATATTCGTCCACCAGCACGCCGGTGCAGTAGCCACGGCCGCCGGTGTTCAGGCGGCCCACGGCGCTCCAGGGATACTCAGCCGCATCTACCACCATATCGTCCGGAAGCTTTCCTGCTGATGGGTTTTGAGCGTCTGTTTCGAGGGGCGCAGGTTTTGCCGGAACGGATAGAGAGCCAACGCCGAGCAGCAATGAGGCCGTCCCCACCGCGACGAGATGCCGCCAACGCTTCATCATCTTCCCGGCGCGATGTAGGCCGGGTTCCGTTCGGTCAGAGCCAGCGCGTAACCGGTTCCTGTACGCATCAGGATCAGTTGCTTCGACGTTACCGGCCTCGGGCCGAATTGACAGCGCGCCCTGATCACTTGCAAGGACCGACCGCGGTGCGTTGTTCATCCGATCCCAATGCGCATGCGTAATGCCCTGGGCGGCCAGTGCAGCTTTAACGTCACGCCAGATTTTCGGCGTAACCGTGCCGTTGCCGCCGATCAGTTCGGCCTGGTTTCCGCGGCGGTTTACGGTGCAGGAGAACTCGTAGGCGTCGCCATGCTCCGAGAAACTTCTGCCCGCTCGGATAACACCCGTCACCCACTCGATGTTTGCTGCCATTGCGGCCTCTGCTCTGTCTGATCTGATGTCCCGCGATACAGGCTGGACCTTGGATTCATGACAACAACGGCAGCTCCGCGGCTTTCTTCCAGCGGCCTGCGCCGGGATCGGCACCTCAGAGCAAAGGGAGGCCGAGACGCAGCTATCGACCAGGTTGAAAACGCCCGAAATCTGCGCGTTTCACGGCCGGTTTAAGGATTGGATGAACAGGAGATTAAATCCCGGTGACTGGGCCGTGACCGGGATCTGTGACTTGGAAGGCTTACGCCAGAGAACGGCGACCGGGCCTTAATTTGAGGCTTCGATGATTTCGCCTAGCAGAGGCACGGAAGCTTCGCCGGTGACCGGCAGGCCCATGGTGCTCTCGAAGGAACGGATCGCCTCTTCGCTATTGCCGCCCCGCTTGTCGGATCCGGCATAGCCGAGAGATACCAGCAGGGTGGAAATGGTGGTGGTGGGGACGGGCGAGGCGGCGCCGGCTTTGGGGGCCTGGCTGTCACCGCGGCTCATCTTGGCGCGGAAGCTCGGATTGGCGAGGGAGCCTTTGCGGGGTTTGTGGCGGGCGATCGAGGTCAGCACGCGGTTGGCCACCACGTTGAACTTGCCGTCCATGTAGATCAGGAACGGCAGGTCGGCGCGGCCCGGTTTGAGCTGGCAGCGGTTGCCGATCCGGCTTTCGGCCGAGAAGAAGCCGTCGGGCGTGCAGTCGAAGCCCACGGTGATGGCGTGCTGGGCGTTGCGCCGGTAGCCGGCCTGCAGCAGGGCACCCTGACCGTTCTGCAGCCGGCGCACCAGCTTGCGGTCCAGGTTTTTCAGGCCGAGCCAGCCGGCCTGACGCCCCAGGGGTTTGCGGAGTTTGACCAGGGCCCAGTTGTTGATGATGGCGGCCAGGCTGACGCCGCCATGTGCCCGGTATCCGGGGGCGAGTTCATAGCTGGCGACCTTGGAATGGGTGACGTTGGTGTCGCGCTGGTAGCCGGCGACGAAATGCAGTTCGCCCGGCTGCCACCAGCGGCCTTCGGTGCGGTAGAAGAGGCAGTGGGCGTCTGTGAGGACGTGATATTCGTCCACCAGCACGCCGGTGCAGTAGCCGCGGCCGCCGGTGTTCAGGCGGCCCACGGCGCTCCAGGGATACTCAGCCGCGTCCACCACCATATCGTCGGGCATGGCATCTTCGGCTGTGGAGTCGTTCGGACGGGAATCCGGGGACGGTATGGCGGTGGGTTTAACAGCGCTGAATGACAGGCTCGTCTGCACCGGCTGTGCGGCGGCGGTCAAAGCGCCAAACCCAAAGGCGACCGTGGTCAGGATGCTTGCGATAACCTTCGCGTTTCGCCGTTTCACAATACTTTTGCCTTTTTCAACAAACCAAATCCGACCTGGCCTTCGCCGGTATCCGAGCTCTCAGCCTCGGGTGAAAGGCCTGCGGCGAATCCTGCAAAAGATTACACAGCATTTATGAAGCATTTAAGCTATGTCGCATGTTAAATTTGGGGCATTGGCCTTAATATCCGTTAACGTGGCACAAAAACTCGCCCGATTGGCTGTAAAGACCAAGAATTGTTTGCCAGCAATTGAGTGTAGGCATCTGATATTGGTTAAGCATTGGTTAATCAACGCCGTCTTTATACAATCTTTCATGTTTTAGAGGATGTTACGCGGCGCTCGGAGAAACTGCAGCTTGCCCGGATTACAAAAAATCGCTATACCGCTGCGGGTGAGATAAGTGATTGTTGTGTCCGGATCTGAATCGGGGAATGCGCTTTCCAGTTGCGTTAGAGCTGTCGGTTCCAACGGGTGAAACGCAAGAAGTGGGGATGGAAATGAAAACGAAATCTTTGGTTTTGGGCACCTGCGCCGCCTTGTTGATGGCTTCTCCGGTCTCCGCCGGTCCCTTGGACGGTATCTTCAGCGGCTGGTTCGACACCGACAGCGCCGAAGACCTTAGCATCAGCGGCACGCCGTTCGGCAATGCCCTTTACGCGGGTTACAGCGATCTGGCCAGCGAGCGCGACAGTGCCTTTGATCTGACCGACAGCGAACACTTCAATCACAAGGCCCGTACCGCGGCGCGGCGTTCGTCGGTGCAGCCGGATGCGGTGATGGACCGTGACCTGACCGACGAGCAGAAGCCACAGTTCCAGGCGGCGCTGGACCGCATGCGCATCGCTTTCGAACGTGGCGGCGTGACCCTGGCGCCCCAGGAGGCCGCCACCGCGCAGGTCAGTTATGATTGCTGGATCGAAGCGACCGAAGCGAACCGGACTGTCCGCCGGGCTGACAATTCGAACGAGACATCCTGCAAGGACGAGTTTGAGACTGCCATGGCCAAGGTCGAAGCCGCGGCCACGCACGAACTGACGCAGGTGAACTATACCCAGCAGGCGGCAGTGCCCGCGCCGGCTCCGGCTCCGCAGGCCGCGTCTTTCATTGTGTATTTCCAGTTTGACAGCACGGAGCCGACCCCCGTCGGACAGGACTCCCTGAACGGCGTTGTTAACGCAGTCAGAGCTGATGACCGCCTGTCCGTCCGTCTGACGGCCCATGCCGACAGCACCGGTTCCAGCGCCTATAACCTGGCCCTGTCACGGCGCCGGCTCGACACCGTCACGGATGCCTTTGTGGCGGCGGGTATCTCTCTGGACCGGATCAGTGCGGAAGATGCCGTCGGCGAATCCGCGCCGCTGGTGCCGACCGGTGATGGCGTGCGTGAGGCCGGAAACCGGGCCGTCGAGATCGAACTCTTCTGACGGGAAGGGTTTTTTCGGGGTCTATGGCAAGAAAAGAGGCGATGGTCGGTCGAATCTGCTGCCGCGGCATCTTTCTTTCCGTGGTCCTTTCGTTTCTCGCGGCCTGTTCGCCGGAGCCGATCAAGACCTCTCCGCCGCTGACGATCGCTGAGCAGTCGAAGCCAGTGGTCGCCGGAAGCGGTGAACCCACCGTTCTCTCCTATTGCTACAGCAGCCAACTTAACTGGTCCCACCAGGTCATGGCAGCGGCACGCGAAGCCTGTCCAGGCGGCAGGCTCCACTTTCAAGGCGAAGACGTCCTTTGGACCAGGTGTCCTCTGCTGCAGCCGGTCCGGGTGACCTTCCTCTGCTATCCGCCGGAAGAACAGCCCAAGCAGTCGCTGCTGCGGTAGCGGGTTTTTGACTGCGCCGGCAAAATCTGTGCGAAGCGATGAAACACTGCATCTCTGCGGCCGCCCTTCTGGTCGGCGATTACGATGAAGCCATTGACTTTTACTGCAACCGGTTGGGCTTTGAACTGATCGAAGACAGTGAAGTTGCGCCCGGCAAGCGCTGGGTGCTGGTGGCCCCACCGGGCGCGCGGGAGACACGACTGCTGCTGGCCAAAGCGGATGGTGAGGCTCAGTCCGGGCGTATCGGGGATCAGACCGGCGGGCGGGTTGCCTTCTTTCTCCAGACCGATGACTTCTACCGCGATTATGAGCGGATGCGCGCGGCCGGCGTGACCTTCCTCGAACGGCCCCGGGAGGAAGACTATGGGACCGTTGCGGTCTTTGCCGATCTTTACGGCAACAAGTGGGATCTGATTTCCAACCGCGGTGCGCGGTAGGCGTTACTGAACTTCGGCGACTTTCTCGGCGTCGATCACCAGTTCGCCGTTGCGCAGCACCTTAAAGGACGCTGTGTACCTGCCGGCCGGCCAGCCGCCGCGAGGACGTTTCTTGCCGATAAAGCGGAAGAGCTGCGCCTTCCTGCTGTCGAGAGTGGTCACATTTTGCGCCACCTCGCCCTGCGGCCCGAGCAGGCGGGTTTCGATCTGGTCGCCCTTTTGCAGATTGATGGCCCAGCCCCAAGCCAACAGCGCCAGAGAGTCTGAGCGCGGCACGAACTCCTGGGTCGAACCCCACTCCACGTTCTCAGACTTCACGTCATCCGAAAAGCCGACACCCAGCAGAGTGGACGGGCTGTAGCCGATGGCCGCGAGGCTCTGGGGTGACCAGAGGGGCGCATCGCCCGCTTTGCATTCCGCGCCGCCCGCAAGGCCCAGGTAGGGATCGACAGTCTTGCCGTCCTTGCGGACGCTGAGGTGGACATGCGGGAAACTCGCGTCGCCGGAGTAGCCGACCAGGCCCAGTTCATCGCCCTGCCGGACCTTCTGACCCTTTTTGACCGAGACCGAGCCGCGCCGCAGATGGCAATACTGGGTCTCCCAGCCCTCGCCGTGATCGATCACCACACCGTTGCCGCATTCTTTGTTCCGAATGGCCGCGCGTTGTTCCTTCGTCTTGACCAGGATATCTGCTTCGCCGTCGCGGATGCCTTTCACCCGCCCGGCGGCCGAGGCAACGACAGCCACGCCGCGGGCGGCGTCGAGCAGGGTGCGGACCCGGAAGTCAGTGCCCTTGTGGCCGTCATAGGTCGCATTGCCACAGCGGTAGTCGCGTGTGCCGGGACCTGCGTCGAGGTCAACGTACTGTTGAACGAAACAGTCTTCGCCAATCTCGCAGGCAATGGGGAGGGTCAATTCGAGCGCATTGGCCCGTTCGGCGCTGGCGAGGAGGGCGACCGCCGCCAGAGCGGCTTTGCTCATAATGATTTGCGAAGAGAACATGGGCTTTGCACGACAATCCTTACCTTCGACCAGAATAGCTTAGATGGTCGTCAGCGGAAATCTTGTCTAGCTTTCGCATTGCCATTCGCCGGACACGTCTGGATCACTTTCCTGTGGTGCAAGCCGGTTGCGCTCCGTTTGAAAAGCCTCATTGGAGGCAAGCTGCCGGTAGGCCCAGACCGCCATGGCGCGCACCAGGGGGGAGGGATCGTCCAGCAGTGTCTCGACGACTTTGAGGTGCCTGTCCGGATCGGCGCTGTTGCCGATCGCGATCAGGACGTTGCGGATAAAGCGGTCGCGGCCGACACGTTTGATCGGCGAGCCCGAAAAGACCTGGCGAAAGCCCGGATCATCGAGCAGGGCGAGATCGCGCAGGCGTGGCGCGGTCAACTCCGCGCGCGGCAGAAAGGCTTCTTCGCCGGTCGGCTCGGCGAACTTGTTCCAGGGACAGACCGCCAGACAGTCGTCGCAGCCGTAGATGCGATTGCCCATGGGCTTGCGAAACTCTCGCGGAATGTGGCCCTTATGCTCGATGGTCAGGTAGGAGATGCAGCGCCGCGCGTCGATCCGATAAGGCGCGGGAAAGGCGTCGGTGGGACAGACTTCGAGGCAGCGCCGGCAGGAACCGCAGTGATCGACCTCCGCTTCGTCGGGCGCGAGATCCAGGGTGGTGAAGACTTCTCCGAGGAAAAACCAGGAGCCGGCCTCGCGCGACACCAGGTTGGTGTGCTTGCCCTGCCAGCCGAGGCCGGCCCGCGCAGCCAGCGGCTTTTCCATGACCGGGGCGGTGTCGACGAAGACCTTCACGCCTTCGCCGCTCTGCTGGTGCAGCCAGCGGGCCAAGGCCTTCAGGCGTTTTTTCAGGACGTCGTGATAGTCTTTGTTGCGGGCGTAGACCGAGACATTGGCGCGTTCCTGATGCGACAGCAGTTCCAGGGGATCGCGCGCCGGGCCGTAGTTGAGGGCCACCACCACCACGCTCCTGGCGTCCGGCCAGAGTGTCTGGGGATCTGCGCGCCGCGCTTCGCTCTCCGCCATCCAGCCCATGTCGCCGTGGCAGCCCTCCGCGAGGTAACTCCGAAGATTTTCCTTGGTTTGCAGCGCCGCTGTCGCTGCCGCGAAACCGACTGCGTCGAAGCCGAGCGCCAGCGCCTGGTCCCGAATGGCATCTTTGGGGTTTGGCAGCGACATCCCTGGCTTTCAGAACGAAGATCTTAAAGCGGCGGCAGGTCGCCCTCGGCCTGCTGCCGGGCGAAGTCAGCGGCGAAATCCTCCAGCTTTCCGGCCTCGATCGCCGCCCTGAGGCCCGCCATCAGCTCCTGATAATAGTGCAGATTGTGGATGGTCAAAAGGATCGGGCCGAGCATCTCGTTGGCGCGGACCAGGTGGTTGACGTAGGCACGGCTGTAGTTTCTGCAGGTCATGCAACTGCAGTCCGGATCGATGGGGCGCGGGTCGGCCTGGTGCCGGGCGTTACGGATGTTGATGGTGCCGCGGCGGGTGAAGCCCTGGCCGGTGCGCCCGGAGCGGGTCGGCAGGACGCAGTCGAACATATCGATACCGCGCTGCACGGCGCCAACGATGTCCGAGGGCTTGCCGACGCCCATGAGGTAGCGCGGCTGTTCCTGAGGCATGTGCGGCATGGTGTCGTCCAGGACTCGGAACATGATTTCCTGACCTTCGCCGACCGCCAGGCCGCCGACCGCGTAACCATCAAAGCCGATGGATTCCAGAGCTTCCACCGATTCCCGGCGCAGGTCCGGATAGACGGAACCCTGTACGATGCCGAAGAGACCGTAGCCGGGGCGCTTCACGAAGGCCTCCCGGCAGCGCTGAGCCCAGCGCATGGAGCGGCGCATGGAGTCCGCCGCAACCTCCTGCGTAGCCGGGTAGGGGGTGCATTCGTCCAGAACCATGGTGATGTTGGAATCCAGCAGATGCTGGATCTCCATGGCCCGCTCCGGGGTCAGGTTGTGGCGGCTGCCGTCCAGGTGGGAGCGGAAGGCCACGCCCTCCTCGGTGATCTTGCGCAGCTCCGAGAGGGACATGACCTGATAGCCGCCGGAATCGGTCAGGATCGGTTTCTGCCAGTTCATGAACTTGTGCAGGCCGCCCAGCTCGGCAATCCGCTCGGCGGTGGGACGCAGCATCAGGTGATAGGTGTTGCCCAGCACGATCTCCGCCCCGGTGGCGGCAACGTTTTCCGGCAGCAGGCCTTTGACCGTGCCCGCGGTGCCCACGGTCATGAAGGCCGGTGTTTCCGCCGTGCCGTGGGCGGTATGCAGGCGTCCGCGCCGCGCCGCGCCGTCGCGTGCCAGGAGTTCGTATTTGAGGGCGTCTTCAGTCATAGGGGGCGGGTCTGTCAGCTATTGTCGCGCTGCAGCAGGCTGCAGTCGCCATAGGAGTAAAAGCGATAGCCCCCGGCCTTGGCGTGCTCATAGGCGGCTTGCATGCGTTCCAGGCCGGCAAAGGCGCTGACCAGCATAAAGAGGGTGGAGCGCGGCAAATGGAAGTTGGTCAGCAGCAGGTCGACGATCTTAAAGCGGTAACCGGGGGTGATGAAGATGTCGGTGTCGCCGGCGAAGGGTTGCAGGAGGCCGTCCTCACCGGCTGCGCTCTCCAGAAGGCGCAGGGCGGTGGTGCCGACCGCGACGACGCGGCCGCCGCTTGCACGCGCGTTGTTGATGGCTTCGGCGACCTCGGCGGAGATCACTCCGGTCTCGCTGTGCATCTTGTGATCGCGGGTGTCCTCCACCTTGACCGGCAGGAAGGTGCCCGCGCCCACATGCAGCGTCAGTGTCATGCGCTGCAGCCCTCGGGTGTCCAGGGCGGCCAGCAGCTCCGGCGTGTAGTGCAGGCCGGCGGTGGGGGCGGCAACGGCGCCATCCCGGGCTGCGAAGATGGTCTGGTAGTCGGAATTGTCCTGTTCTTCGCCTTCCGCCCCGCGCTGGATGTAGGGCGGCAGCGGCATGATGCCGTGGCGGTTCAAGCGTTCGAGCAGATCCGTGCCTTCGACGTTGAAGCGCAGGGTGACTTCGCCGGCCTCGCCTTTGGCCAGCACCTCGGCAGAGAAGTCCTCCGCGAAATCGACCCGCTCGCCGAGCCGCAGTTTGCGGGCCGGCCTCGCAAAGACCCGCCACTGGGCCGGCGCGTGAGCGTCTAGATGCCCGGCCTCCAGGGCACCGTCGCCCTTGTGGAGCGTGACCTCGATCTTGGCCATTCCGCGCCGTCCGGTCAGGCGCGCCGGGATCACCCGGGTGTCGTTGAAGACCAGGATATCGCCGGGCGACAGCAGTCCGGGCAGATCCATCATGATGTGATCCGACAGGTCCGGCCCCACCGACAGCAGCCTGGCGGCGTGGCGCGGGCTGACCGGATGCTGCGCGATCAGCTCGCGGGGCAGGTCGAAATCGAAGAGGTCGGTTTTCATCTTGGTCGGGCTAGGCTGACGGTTCTCGCCGGGGCGCCGTTATCTAGCATTTCGCGGGCCCAAGGCAAAGAGAATGCGCCTGGCTGTGCCGGCTGCGCTGCTGCGATCAATCGTGCCTTCGGCCTTTAATGCATTGGTTGTGTGTTTTGGAAGAATTTCGCATCCGGATTCGATTTTCTCTCGTTCCTCTGATAGAATCCGACATTCGCCAAGGTTACGGTTCCGGCTGAAGAGCCGCGTTTGAAATTGCCCTCGTCTCCCGCTTCATCAACCGATGCCAGGGCCGGCTTTTCGCGCTGCAAATTCATGTAATTGTCATAATTTATTCTGGTATTTCCAGCCGGGATTTAGGTATTATTCTTAGTAATAATCGTAATATTTATTTTCGATCCGCCTTCAGCAATTAGGAGTTCAAGAGATATAAATCGGAGGAATTTCATCATGGTCAAAATCTATTTTGCAACCAACCGCAACGTTACGGGAAAAAACGACGATCCGAAGTTCGGCAACCGCTTCCATCGCGACGGGCCGCAATTCTATCGAGTTGGCTTCGCGGATGTTGAGCGCATCTCCGACGACGAAAGCCAGGAGTACGAAGTCCGGAACGTGCGTCTTGCCAAAGAGTCGCACACGGGAACTGAAGATAAAGGTCGGCTGGAACGTGGCAGTCATCACGTATTTCAAGAGCTACGCGATGCCATGCGCAACGACGAGCGCGACGTTATTGTGTACCTGCACGGCTTCGCCAGCACCTGGGACAGTGCGCTGCAGCGGGCCGCTCAGCTTTCAGAGAACTACACGATAACGCGGGCGGATGGCAGCAGCTACGCGCCCTATGTCTTTGCCTTCCTCTGGCCTTCGGATGGCAAGGTGGTGCCGGCCTGGAAGTACTTTTCGGACCGGGACGATGCCGAGGCCTCCGGGAAGGCCATGGCGCGCGCATTGCTGCGACTTGTCGATTTTCTGCAGAAAGAGGCGGAAGAGGATTCCGACGCTGCGCGTAACTGTGCGCGACGCCTCCACCTTGTGGCCCACAGTATGGGCAACTTTGCGCTGCGTCATGCCGTGCAGGCCCTGCGCGGCATTGTGGGAGACAATGCGCTCCGGCCTATTTTCGCGAATGTGTTTCTGATGGCTGCCGATGAGGACGAGGATGCACTGGAGCTTCAGAATTCGCACAAACTTGGCTTGCTGCCAAAGCTTGCCCGGCGCGTCCATGTCTACCATAGCGCGGATGATCTCGCGCTGGTCGTCAGTGACACGACGAAGCTGAATCCCGACCGGCTGGGTTTCAACGGCCCGAGAACCTTTTCCGGCCTGAGTACGCGGATCACGGCGGTCGATTGCGGCGATGTGGACTTCACGTCGGTTTTGGACGGGAACCATCAGTATTATCGCGCCCACCCGGTTGTCCTTCGGGACGTCAGGGCCGTTCTCTCGGGACTGCAGCGACCTGAGCTGATAGACGGGCGTGAGGTGATAGAGCCGGGCCGGCGCTACCGCCTGGATGGGTGACGGAGGCACGGGACCGGCATTTATCGTCGGACGGTAGATTTCGCCTTCAAAAATGGCCCTTAGCATTTGAAGCGCTTTGCGATACAGGTTTCCTTGGCCTGCGCTCCTATCCGTATGGGAGGGGCTTGGCGTGTCGGGGACTGTGCGACCTGCTTGCGGAGTAAAGGAACTTCGCAGTATGCAGGCCTTGCCGGTTTCAGCGACCTGATCGAGGATGCGGGTCCGGTGTGTCCCCGTTGATCTGTGGCTGTTGTGGAGATTTGTGTGGCGGAACTGACCATCCTGGACGGCGGCATGAGCCGCGAACTGGTGCGGCTTGGCGCCGAACTGCGGCAGCCGGAATGGTCGGCCCTGGCTTTGCTGGAAAGCCCCGATATCGTCCGGCAGGTCCATGCGGAGTTCATCGATGCCGGTGCCCGGGTCATCACGACCAATTCCTACGCCCTGGTGCCCTTTCATATTGGCGAGGAGCGTTTCAATGAAGATGGCGCCAGGCTGATTGCTTTGTCGGGGCAGCTTGCCCGGGCGGCGGCGGACTCGCGGCCTGATCGCAAGGCGCTGGTCGCCGGGTCGCTGCCGCCGATCTTCGGCTCCTACAAGCCGGAACTGTTCCGTGCCGAGGAGATCCAGCGCTATCTCTCGGTCTTCGTGGAGGCGCTTTCACCTTTCGTCGACCTCTGGATCGGCGAGACCCTCAGCCTGACCGCTGAAGGCGCGGCGGTCCTCGAGGCCGTGGCAGGCGGCGTCAAGCCGGTCTGGCTCTCCTTTACGCTGCGTGACGACGCGCAGAACCTGGCGCGCGGCGAATGTCCGCTGCGGGGCGGGGAGAGCGTTCGCGAAGCGGCGCTCTGGACCGCTTCGGCGGCGCCGGACGCCCTGCTCTTCAACTGCAGCCAACCGGAAGCCATAAAGCGGGCCATCGAGATTTCCGCCGAGACCCTGCGTGAAGCCGGCGTGGCGATCCCCCTGGGCGCCTATGCCAATGCTTTCGCCGGCGACACCAACACGAACAACGCGAACGAGGCGATCCACGGGCTGCGCGAGGACCTGCATCTGGAGGGCTATCTGACCTTCGCGCAGGAGTGGGTCGATGCCGGGGCGACCCTGGTGGGTGGCTGCTGCGGTATCGGGGTGGAGCATATCCGAAAGCTGTCGGAGCGCCTGTCGCCCCGCGGCGGATAACTTCGGAGAGCGGCTGAAATCGCATCCACGCGCTGAGCTTTCCGGTCTAGAGAGTGCTTTACGCCTGGGGGCGATAGTACTGAGACCGATTAAACGCATTTTGCTCTACGCGACCCGGATGCCTTCGAGGAAGCCGTCGACGCTGCGGCTCATGGAATCTGCCTTCTGTCCAAGCTCTTCAGATGCCAGCAGCACCTCCCTGGCGGCTTTTTGTGTTTCCTGAGCACCTTCGCTGAGCCCGGCGACGTTCGAACTCACGCCGGCGGTGCCGCTCGAAGCCTCGGCGACGTTCCGGGCGATTTCCTGTGTTGCGGCTCTTTGCTCCTCGATGGCCGAGGAGATCGTCGAGGCAATTTCGCTCATCTCTGCGATGGTCTGTCCGATGTTCTGGATTGCCTGTGCCGCTTCGACCGAAATCACCTGTATACCGCCGATCTGCAAAGAGATCTCCTCGGTTGCCTTGGCGGTCTGATTGGCCAGAGATTTGACTTCGGACGCGACGACCGCAAAGCCCTTGCCGGCATCGCCCGCGCGTGCTGCTTCGATGGTGGCGTTGAGTGCCAGCAGGTTGGTCTGTTCGGCGATGTCCGTTATGAGACCGACGACGTCTCCGATTTTCTGCGAGGCTTCATCCAGCCTTCCGACCGTCGCCGTCGTGGTCTGGGCTTCCTCGGCGGCTGCCTTCGTGATCTGCGAAGAGTGATCCATCTGCTGTGTGATTTCCAGGATCGAGCTGCTGAGCTGATCGGTCGCTGCGGATACGGTCTGAACGTTGGCATCGGCTTCTTCAGAGCTTGCCGCAACTGCGGCTGACTGCGACGTCGCCTGCTCGGCCGTTGCGGCGAGGGATTGCGCGTTGCCGCGGAGTTGAGCGACGGCCGCGTTCACGGACCCGAGGACGTCGCTGCTGCTGGATTCGAACGCGGCGATGAGCGTCTCGATCTTCTTCGCGCGCTCTTCACGGGCCCGAAGACTGGCTTGCTCGCGCGCGTTCAAGGCTTCTTTTTCGATCGCGTTTTCCTTGAAGACCTGGACCGCTCCGGCCATCTCGCCGATCTCGTCCTGCCGCTCCAGGCTTGGCACTGCAACGGAGGAATCTCCGCTGCTGAGCGCGCGCATGGCAAGCGTCATCTCTTTCAGTGGCCGCATCACAGCAGACATCGCGAAGTAAACCAGAAGTCCGGAAAGGACCAGCGCGGCGAGCACCAGCATGAGAGTCCAGAGGCTCGCCTGCGTCACCGCCTTGTTGGCTCTTTCCTCAGATGCGCTTGAAATTGCGGCGGCTTGCGCGCCGACTTCGTCGAGAACCGCGGCGACTCTGTCGGCTTGTGCTTCCATCTGCTCGGTCAAAGCATAGGCCTCGGCTTTGGCGCGCAGCATGTCCGCATGCGTGTCGAACAGCATCTCTTCGTCCCGCGCGAATATGATCCACTGATCGAAGAGTTCATTCAGAGCCTTCGCATCCGTGCGATCTTCCTCGGTTTCCGCCAGCCTGGTGAGAATTGCGATGTTGTCGCGGGCACCCCTGGCGATCCCTTCGAACTCATTCGCGATCGCGTCCAGCTTCTGCGCCGAATCTTCCGCCAGATATTCGCCCGCGGTATCCTGCATCTCAGTGATCTGGCGCTGGAGCTTGAGGGCGGCTTCGACAACCGGGTAATCGGACTGCAGAAGCTGCATCAGGGCCTGTTCAACCTGCCCGGACCCGGCACCGCTGCGCAAGAGGTCTCCAATCTCACCCTGAAGCTCCTGCATCTCTTCTTCGTTTTCAATGGCGAACTCGTCCAGTGCGATGACGATCTGTTGTCCGAGATGGTCGAACTCACTCAGCAGTCGCTTGGCTTTGATTTCTTCTTCCAACTCGATGCGATGGGTCGCGAACATCTTCTCCGCGACCGCCACGAAGCTGTCATGCAGGGATTTCGTGGTCTCGAGTTCATCGCTCAGGTTTGGGTCGGTCGCGACGCCTTGGAGGCTTTTGTACGACTGACTAAAGGCCGCACCGAGTTCGGCAAACTCCTTCGCCAGTGGCGGTATCTCTGCAAGCTCCTCTTCGGCGATGACCTCTTCCGCCACCTTGGAGGCTTCCCAGATGTTCGAGTTCAGGCTTTCGGCATAGAAAACGGTCGGGGCTGCGGTACTGGTGACGTTTTCGAGCGCATCGTTTATGCGATCGACAAAAAACAGGCCAGCCAGCCCGATGCCGGCGCTGATAGCCGTGAGTGTCATGAAACCCGAAATGAGCTTCGTCGAGACTCGGGCGCCTGAGATGCGGTTGCGGCGCGCGAAAGGAGCAGCAGGGGCGTTCTGTTTTTGCTCGCTCGTGTCTTTGTTGGCTTGCAATGTCATCTCGCGATCTCCTGTCACTGATTTCGCTTTGGGTTCAATCAAAGATGGTGCACGGCCGCTTTTGACCTGCCGCCCTCCAGGGCTTATGGCACTGGCAGTGAATTCAATGTGTTTACACGATATATATGTGTTTAAACGAATTTTCTTGATACTTCCTTAAAATGGAGTAAATGAAAAATAATAGTTTTCCAAAAGGAGCAAATATAACAAATTATATATGTATAAATTCGTATAGATAGAAAATTGCTTCTTAAAAATAGTTACATTTTTGATGATAAATATTGACTTGCAAATTAAAGCGTCTGAATAATAGGATGTTTTTTCGAATATTTGAAGAATAGATGGTGGAATAGTCCCGTCTTTGTTGTTTCTAAACCGAGTAACTCTGTCAGAAATGCGACTTCTGATACGGTATGTGCGGAGCTGAAAACGCCGCCAAGCCTTGTCTTTACTTCAATGCAAAGAGGCGGTTCGAGTTTGTTGCAATCTTAAGATGTGATCTTGGCCTTGCTGTCGACTTGGCTCCCAGGCTGTCGTACAACGCGTTTATGACTGAACTTGATGACTTGTGCCGCTTGACTGGCGGTTTCATGAACACCGCAGCCAGGCACGACCTCGCCGGTGTAAAGGCCGCGATTCTCGGCCTGCCCTTCGACTGCGGGACCAATCAGGTGCGGATCGGGGCGCGTCACGGGCCGACGGCGATCCGGCAGCAATCGCTGGCGCTGGACCGGCGGATCTTCGGGTTCTCCGAGCGCGACGCCATTGCCGAGCTGGGTCTGGTCGACTGTGGTGATGTTGCCGTCACCTCGGGCCGGATCGAGCCCTCTTTCGCGGCCATGGAGGAGGCGACGGCGCATATCCTGGCGGCCGGCGCTGTACCGGTGACCTTTGGCGGGGACGGGGCGGTGACGCTGCCGCAGCTTCGGGCCATGAAGGCCTGTTATGCGGATCTGGCGGTGTTGCACTTCGATGCGCATACGGATGCCTACCCGATCGGGGAGGAGCGCCACAACACCGCGACCACCTTCACCTGCGCTGTGGAAGAAGGGCTGATCGACACCCGCGCCTCCTTCCACATCGGCTGCCGTGGGCCGGTTTCCCGGAGTGGACTCGCCGAGTTTTCCGCTGAGATGGGTTATCGGATCGTTGATATGGAGGCCCTGGCGGCGGACGGCCCGGGGCGTATGGCGGAGATCCGGGAGGAATTGTCCGGACGGCCAGTTTACCTCTGCTGGGATATGGATTTCTTCGATGTCTCCTGCGCGCCAGGGGTCTGCGAGCCGACCTGGGGCGGGCCGACGGCCTACCAGGGGCTCGCGCTGCTGCGCAGCCTGGCCGGGCTGAAGATCGTCGGCGTCGACATCAACACAGTCTGCCCGCCCCTTGATCCCGCCGACATGACCGCCCACCTGGCGGCGACCGTCGCGCTGAACACGCTGCACATGATCGCGATGGGGCAGGAGAGTTAGGCGACCGACTCCTCGGCAGCGGCCGCTTTTTTCCGGTCGTAGCGCAGCCCGACAATCACCCGCCGCTCGGTGATATCCTGGAGAAAGTGGAAGGGGCGGCGGTCCTGGCCGCCGAAATCAGGTGCCTGCATCAGCAGGGCATCGCCGGGTTTCACCGGCACTTCCACCGCGTTCAAGCCCTCCCGGTTGTCGCAGACGAAAAAGCGACCCTGTCCGGCGAGGATGATCAGGACCACGACCTGGCGGAACTGCAGGAAGTCCCGGTGAGGTGTGATACCGGCACTGCCCGGGATATAGCGTTGGACGGCAATGTCGTTGAAGACAAGGTCGTCGTTCAGCGCCGGTTCCGGCATGGCGCGGGCGGCGGTCAGCAGGTGAGTTCCAAGACTTTCCGCCAGCAGGTGGAAGCTGTCGCCTTCGCGAAAGTCCATGCAGATTTCGAAGTCCTGCTGAACTTCCTTGCCCGGTGCGCCCATGAAGGGACGGGCCTGGCGGTAGGTCAGGGCCTCGGCGGCAGCCAGCAGAGACTGCCGGCCCTCCTCGGTCAAAAGCGGCATTCCGAGGGCATCGACGCTGCGCAGGCGCTCAAGATAGCCGGCGATCTCGCTGGGGGCCGTGGCGAAGAGTGAGTGATCAAAGGGCATCGTTTGCAAAGAGTCTCATAACCTGTGGCACATCCGCTGCGGCGAATTGCACCTTTTCAGATGGGATTACAGCATCTAACGATAAAGGTCTGTAGCCGGAAATCGACGCTTGCCGGTCCTTTACCGACAGACCATGTTGATGATGGCGGGCTCCGTCTTTTCGGATTAACAGGCTGATTTTGCAGGAACAAACATGACGGCTTTCTGGATCTTCGCGGCGGCGCTGAACGGGTTCCTAGCGGTCGGGATGGGTGCCTTCGCCGCGCACGGCCTGGAGGGCCGGGTGACGCCGGATGCACTGGGTTGGATCGAAACGGCGTCGCACTACGGCCTTCTCCATGCAGTCGCTTTGCTCACGGTCAGTCTCTTTGCCGCGAGTCGGTCTGCCGGATCGTTGCGTTACCTGCCTGTGATCCAGGCCGGGTTTCTGGCCGGCTGCATCTTCTTTTCCGGTACCCTCTACATCATGGCCTTGACAGGCCTGCGCTTTCTGGGTGCTGTGGTGCCTCTCGGCGGCTCCGCCTTCTTGGTTGCCTGGCTGGCTCTCATGATCGCCGGCCTGCGCTGGCGCCGCGAGAGTCTGTGATCCGTAAAGACAAGAGAGAGAAACCTGACATGAGCGCCGTTCAGCTCGACACCAAAGGCCTGAAATGCCCGCTGCCGGTCCTGCGTGCACGCAAGGCCATGAAACCCATGGCGCCGGGAGAGGTGATCGAGATCGAAGCGACGGACCCGGGTTCGGTGCAGGACTTCAAGTCGTTCTGCGAAACCACTGGCGACGAACTGCTGGAATCGCTCGAGGCTGAGGGCGTTTACAGCTTTCGGATTCGCAAGGCCGGCTAACTCGAGACCTTACTCGCCGGCCGCCAGCTCGGCCTGTGGCAGACGGCTCCGCCGCCGCCGCTCCAGAGGGCCGACCAGGATCGCCAGCATGGGCGGGATCAGCAGCAGGGTGAGGACGGCGGAGAGTGACAGTCCGCCTACCACCACCGAACCGAGACCCCGGTAAAGTTCCGAACCTGCACCCGGGAAGATCACCAGCGGCAGCATGCCGACGACGGAAGTCAGCGTTGACATGAAGATCGGGCGGATGCGGTTGCGCGTCGCCTCGATGATCGCATCGTGCGGCGCATAGTCTTCGTTCCGGATATGAAACAGGGTCTGATGGACCAGCAGAATCGCATTGTTCACCACGATCCCGATCAGGATGACGAAGCCAAGCAGTGTCAGCATGTCCAACGACTGGCTCGCACCATAAAGGTTGAGCACAAAGAGGCCGCCGACACCACCTGCCGCGGCCACCGGAACCGACAGCAGGATGACCAGCGGATAGATGAAGCTCTCAAACAGGATCGCCATTACCAGATAAACGATCGCCATTGCCAGGGCGAGATCCAGGACCATCGCCTGCCAGGTTTCCGCCAGCTTATCGGCTGTGCCCGAGATACGGAGCTGAATACCGGGCGGAACACCCTCGGCCTTGACCGCGTCGATCACGTCTCTCTGGATCATCTCCAGAGCCGTTTGCAGTGGTAAGTCGGGTGAAGGGCGCAGCTCCAATGTGATCGTACGTACGTTCTCCCGGTGACGGATCTCGGTCGGTCCGCTGGTCAGAACCACATCCGCAAGTGAGGTCACGGGAATGATCTGGCCGCGCGACGTCACCACCGGCAGGTTGCCGATCCCCTGGGTCTCCGTGACGTTGCCGTCCGGTCCCTGCAGCATCATGTCGACTCGCTTATTGCCGATCGTGACCTCGGCAACGCGCAGGCCGTCGTTGAAGGTATCCACCGCCTCGCCGAGCTGCCGCGCCGTGACACCGTTGTCCGCCAGACGCAGCCGGTCCGGGATCACCCGCACCTCGGGCGCGCCGAGTTCCAGACCCGGGTTGGGACGGAACTGGTTCCCTTCGCTCCGTGGCAGGATGCTGGTCATCTTTTGGGTCGCACGGCCCGCGACGCCCAGAATCGTCTCGAGATCCGAGCCGGTGATGTCGAGTTCGATCTTCCGACCGCCGCCGATGCCGCGTCCGAAAATCGACGGCTGGTTGATGAAGCCGAAGGTGCCGGGTTCACGGAACACCGGGCCTTGCAGCACGGGAATCAGGTCACTGACCCGCGAGGGGTCGACCGAGACCGCGCCCAGGAATGTACTGGCGCTGCGGGCGACAAAGAAAAAGCGCTCGATCTTGGGCGGCTCGCCCGGCGCCGAGTCAGGACCGGTTTCGCTGGCCCAGTGCGGCCGTGTCGCTTCCTCGATGTTCTTCGCGATTCCGGTCGTGGTCTCCAGGTTGTAGCCGGGCGGTGGAATGATGATGCCGAAAACGAGATTGCGATTGCCCTCGGGCAGGTACTCCAGTTTCGGCAGGTACTTCCAGGCGGCCAAGGACGCCGCACCCGTCACAACGGCGACGACCAGGAAGGCGAGGGCCGGGTTGCGGACCACGCCGCGGGTGAAGCCGAGCACCATCGCGACAAAGGCGGCGGCGAAGTGGTCGATTCCGGGCAGCGGAATACGTTTGGTGCTGGGTTGCTTGCCAGGCGCCGCGCGACCGAGCAGCCGGTTCGCCAGGGCCGGCAAGACCGTGATCGACACCAGCAGGGACAGGATCACCGAGACGGAAATCGCCACGGCGATGTCGCGGAAGAGCTGGCCGACCTCGAGCTGCATCACCAGGATCGGGATGAAGACCATGACGGTGGTCAGGGCCGAAACCAGGATCGCGCCCCAGACCTGCTTCGCGCCCTCGTAGGCGGCGACCGAGGTCGGTTTGCCGGATTCGCGGAGCCGATAGATGTTCTCGAGTACCACAATGGCCGCATCGACCACCATACCCACCGCGAAGGCGAGGCCGGCCAGCGAGATGACGTTGATGGAGCGTCCGAGGCCGGCCATTGCGACGAAGGAGCCGATGACCGAGACCGGGATGGCGACCGAGATCACCAGCGTCGCACGCGGCGAGCGCAGGAAGATCAGCAGAATGAATGCGGCAAGCGCGCCACCGACCCAAATGTTTTGTTGGACAAGGTCGATGGAGGAATCGATGTAGACGGTCTCGTCGTAGACCTGCCGGAACTTGAGCCCCGCCTCGGGGATGACGGTGTTTCTCAGCTCTTCGACCGCTGCGCGGACGCCGCGCATGGTTTCGATGACATTGGCGCCGGTCTCCCGGACCGCGTTCAGAGCGATCGCCTGTTGCCCCAGCAGGCGGATCGAGGCGGCCGGTTCGGTGTAGCCGAAGCGCACCTCGGCGATGTCGCCCACGGTGACACGTGCCAGGCGGCCGCTCGCCTGACCGCTGTCCGAACGCACCACCACCTCGTTGATTTTGGCGACGGTGTCCAGTTCGCCTTCCGTCCGCACGACGTAGCGGCGTTTACCTTCTTCGACATCGCCGGCGCTGACCGAGGCGTTGGCGCGCCGCAGGGCGGTGATCACCTCGCTCACCGTCATGCCGTAGCGCGCCAGCAACTCCGGCTGAACAATGACCTCGATCTCCCGGGTCGCCTCACCGAAGATGTTGACCTGGCTGATCCCCGGGACGCGCTCGATCCTCTCTTTGACCACGTCGTCGAGGAAATCGCCGTACTCGTGGATCGGACGTTCGTTGTCGTCCGTGCGGGTGATGATGAACCAGGCGATCGGCGTGTCTTCGCTGCCCGCCGTATCGAGGCTGGGTTCGTCGACTTCGTCCGGGTAACCGGTGACCTGGTCCAGGCGATTGGACACCAGCAGCAGGGCCCGGTCCATGTTCGTGCCGACGTTGAACTCAAGGGTTATGGAACCGCTGCCCGTGCGCGATCGGCTGGTGATGCTGGCCAGGCCTTCCAGACCCTGCAGGGCCTCCTCCTGGCGGTTGATGATATTGCGCTCGACCTCGGCGGGCGCCGCGCCCGGCCAGAAGGTCCGGACCGTGATCACCGGGCGGTTGACGTCGGGCGCCAACTGGATTGGGATCGTCTGCAGGGCGACCAGGCCGAACATGACCACCATCAGGACGGCCGAGATGGTTGCGACCGGCCGCTCGATGGCGATCTTGATCAGGTTCATCAGCTCGCTCCGTCGACCCGGATCGACTGCCCCGGCCGCAGGCGTTCGTTGCCGCGCACCACGACCTTCTGACCCTGTTCCAGGCCGCTTTGCACGATCAGGCGGTTGCCGACCGCATCTCCCAGCTCGACGGGCTGGAGTCGGGCGACCTCGCCTTCGGCGACATAGACGATGGCGCCGTTGGGGCGTTTGATCACGGCGTCCTTATGCACGGTCACCACGTCACGCTGTGCGCCGATCGGGACGTAGACGGTGACGCTCTGTTCGTTGGCCAGGGGTTTGGTGACCTCTTCGAAACGCGCGTCGAAACGCACGGCGCGGGTCCGGGTCAGGGGGTTTTCATTGGGGATGATCGCACGGACCCTGGCTTCGTGCATGGTGGCATCGTCCAGTTCGACCCTGACTTTGGTTCCCGCCTTCAGGCCGCCGATAAAGCGGAAAGGAACGTCCGCCTCGATCTCGAGGGACTGGTCGGCCACCATCCGCAGAACGGCCTGGCCGGTCTGTACATAGGCGCCGGCCTCGGTCATGCGCTGCGTCACCACGCCGGGGTAGGGTGCGACGATCGTCGCGTAGCTCAGATTGATGTCGGCGGCCCGCTGGTCGGCGCGCCGGCTCAGGATCGAGGCCTCCGCCTGCGTGACCTCGGCCCGGGCGATCGCGACTTCCTGCTTGGCGTCTTCGTAGCGTGACTGATTGAAGGCGGCCGATTTTTTCAGCCGTTCGAGCCGTTTCAGAGTCTGCTGGGCCAGGGTCAGCCGCGCCTTTCGGGTCCGCAGGTTTGCCTCCGCCACCGCGAGCTCGCCGATCGCCAGATCCCGTTGCGACACCAGATAGCTGTCCGTCAGAACGGCCAGGACCTGGCCTTCCTCGACCCGGTCGCCCACGTCCACCGCGAAGAGCTCCAGCGGACCGTTGATGCGCGCCGAAACTTCACCGGCCTGTCGCGCGATCAGGCGGCCGATGACCGCTGCCGTTTGAGACAGGGGCTCCACGCGCACCTCGTCCACGCGTACCAGAGGTGCATTCTGGGCAAGCGCCGACGGCGCCGGGGCGGCGAGCAGCAGAACGGCCATCGCCGTGGCCGCCACGGCCGCCAGGCGGCTCTTCGCCACGATTCCGACTGCTTTCAATCCCAGCAGGATAGCCTCCACCTCAACCTCCGCGCGCCGAGCAGAAAGTCTGCGTCGTCTTTTCACGCGGCTAAACTATATAGTGTACCCTGGTCATTTGGCCACTCGTCATCTGCTGTCAATGTCGTTACGGGGCAAATCGCCGTCCGAAGCGGCGGGATCACGGGCGCTTGTGTGTCCTTGAGCCTGTTCGAGAATCCCGAAAAGCCCCGCAGCCTGCGGCTTTTCCGCTCAGGGACTGTGCTTGGTCTTGTCGACGGGGTCACCGGATTGTTATGAGCTATAACTGCAATGCTCCGGGCTAGGATAAAAACGCGATCCGGTCCAAGAGGCCGTCGAAAGCGGGGCATGGGAGGAAATGAGATGACGACGCTGCTCTACAGCCATGAAGCCTGTGTCCGGCACGATCCGGGCGAGATGCATCCGGAATGCCCGGCGCGTCTGGAGGCCGTGCTGAAGGCCTTGTCAGCGCCTGAGTTTGACGCCCTGGAGCGCCGGGAGGCGCCGAGGGCCGAAGTCAGCCAGATCGCGCGGGTGCACCCGCAATCCTATGTGGAGGCCTTGCTTGCGGCGGTCCCCGAAGAGGGCCGGCGGGGCATTGATGGCGATACCATTCTCTCGTCCGGGTCCGGTGAAGCGGCCTTGCGGGCTGCCGGCGCCCTCTGCAGCGCGGTGGACGCTGTCATGGCCGGCGAGGCGGATAATGCCTTCTGTGCGATCCGGCCGCCGGGACACCATGCCGAGCCGGCGCAGGCCATGGGCTTCTGCCTCTTCAACAACGTTGCGGTGGGCGCGCTGCACGCCCGGGAGGTTCATCGCTGCCACCGGATCGCGGTGATTGACTTCGACGTGCACCACGGCAACGGCACCCAGGCGAGCTTCTGGGACGACCCGGATCTCTTTTATGCCTCGACACATCAGTCGCCGCTCTATCCGGGCACCGGCGCGCCGCAGGAACGCGGGGTTGCCACCAATATCTGCAATGCCGTTCTCTCACCCTCAGCCGGCTCGGAAGAGTTCCGCAATGCCATGCGGGCGAGTGTACTCCCGGCGCTGACACGCTTTGACCCTGATTTCATCCTGATTTCCGCCGGATTCGACGCCCATAAGGATGATCCCCTGGCCAATCTGGAGCTGGTTGAAGCGGATTATGTCTGGGCTACGGACGAACTGATCGCGATCGCCCGCCACGCCTGTGCCGGCCGGATCGTCTCCACTCTGGAGGGGGGGTACAATCTTTCGGCCCTGGCAAGTTCGACCGCGGCCCATGTCAGATCTCTGATGGCGGCCTAAATTATCAGGCGAGTCATTGCGTCCGGGGATGACAGAGACTAGGACTAGGACAGCCGGCACCCAAAACCTTGACGGCAAGGTGAGAAGTTTAGGACGAAACGATGGCGGAAAACGCGACCCCGACAATTCCCGCAGATGTGCAGAAAATGTCCTTCGAGGAGGCGCTGGAAGAGCTGCGTCAGATCGTCGGCGCACTGGAGCGCGGCGACGGCAAGCTGGACGACGCCATCGCGTCTTACCAGCGCGGCGCGGAACTGAAGGCGCACTGCGAGAGCAAGCTGCGCGATGCCCAGGAAAAGGTTGAGAAAATCAGCCTGGCGCCTGGCGGCGAGATCAAGACCGAAGCTTTCGATGTCGGCTGAGACCAAGGTCTCGGATTTGGGAGCCTGATCCTATGACGCCGTTGCTGTCCCGTCTGACCGCGCGCGCCGAACTGGTGACGCGCCGGCTGGATGCCCTGTTGCCCCAGGTCGAGGGTCCGCGCGGGCGGGTCGTCGAGGCCATGCGCTATTCGGCGCTCAGCGGCGGCAAGCGCCTGCGGCCCTTCCTGGTGATCGAATCGGCGCAGCTCTTCGGCCTGTCGGAAGAGCTCGCGCTGGACACGGCGGCGGCGGTCGAAATGATCCACTGCTACAGCCTGATCCACGATGACCTGCCAGCCATGGACGACAGTGAGCTGCGCCGCGGACATCCGACCGTTCATGTGAAGTTCGACGAGGCCACGGCTATCCTGGCTGGTGACGGCCTCCTGACCGAGGCCTTTTCGGTCCTGACGGGCGCTGGCGGTCCCCGTGATCCGGCGGTGTGCTGCGAACTGGTGGCCGGCCTGGCCACGGCCTCCGGCGCCGCCGGCATGGTGGGCGGGCAGATGATCGATCTCTCGCCCAACCGGGATCAGCTCGACCTGGCGGGGATCACCAACCTGCAGGAACTCAAAACCGGCGCATTGATTGTCTTTTCCTGCCAGGCGGGCGCTATCCTGGCGCAGGCAGACCCGGAAGCGAGGCAGGCCTTGCGGGACTATGCGACGAAGCTTGGGCTGGCGTTTCAGATCGTGGATGACCTGCTGGACAGCCTCTCGACACCGGAAGCCCTGGGCAAGCCCACGGGACAGGACAGCATCGCTGGTAAGGCGACCTTCGTCGGGCAACTGGGGATCGAGGGCGCGCGCGAGATGGCGACGCGGCTGGTGGAGCAGGCCTGCGCCAGCCTGGAGATTTTTGGCGAACGCGCGGAGATTCTGCGCGATACGGCGACATTCGTACTGGAACGGACCCGATAATCCTGCGAAGTTAGGCTGCAGGGAGCTCCGTTGTTCCTGACGCGCAACAGAAGCGCTTAACCGCCTGGGGAAAAAGAGTTTCCAGGCAAAGAGGTGAGTAAAGTGAGCCAGATCGGTCATAACAGACAGACGCCGTTGCTCGACTCTGTGTCGACACCGGATGAGCTGCGCCAACTGGACGAGGACCAGCTTCGACAACTGGCCGATGAACTGCGCATGGAGATGATCAACGCGGTCTCGGTGACCGGCGGGCATCTTGGCGCCGGCCTGGGCGTGGTCGAACTCACCGTGGCCGTGCATTACATCTTCAACACGCCGGATGACAAGCTGATCTGGGACGTCGGGCATCAATGCTATCCCCACAAGATCCTGACCGGCCGGCGCGACCGCATCCGCAGCCTGCGTCAGCCCGGTGGCCTCTCCGGCTTCACCAGCCGCAAGGAGAGCGCGTTCGATCCCTTCGGCGCCGCGCACAGCTCGACCTCCATTTCGGCGGGCCTGGGCTTTGCCGTCGGCCGGGACCTGGCCGGCCGCGACAATGATGTGATCGCGGTCATCGGCGACGGCTCCATGTCCGCCGGCATGGCTTACGAGGCCATGAACAACGCGGGTGCGATGAACAGCCGCCTGATCGTGATCCTGAACGACAACGATATGTCGATCGCCCCGCCGGTCGGGGCCATGAGCGCCTACCTCTCCAAACTGATCTCCTCCGGCTCTTTCCATTCCGTGCGCAGCCTGGCCAAGGAAGTGGCCAAGAAGTTTCCCAAGCCGCTGGAACAGGCTGCCCGCCGCGCCGAGGAGTATGCGCGCGGCATGCTGACCGGCGGCACTCTGTTCGAGGAGATGGGTTTCTTCTATATCGGCCCGATTGACGGCCACAATCTGGACCACCTGCTGCCGGTCCTGAAAAACGTGCGCGACAGCGACCACGACGGGCCTGTCCTGATCCATGCGGTTACGCAAAAAGGCAAAGGCTACGGCCCGGCCGAGCAGTCGGCGGACAAGTATCACGGCGTGGCGACCTTCGACGTGGTCACCGGCAAACAGGCGAAACCCACGCCCAAGGCACCCGCCTACCAGAACGTCTTTGCCAAGGCCCTGATCGCGGAAGCCAAGGAAGACGACAGGATCGTTGCGGTGACCGCCGCCATGCCCTCGGGCACGGGCCTCAATCTCTTTGCCAAGGAATTTCCGGAGCAGACCTTCGACGTTGGCATCGCGGAACAGCATGCGGTGACCTTCTGCGCCGGCCTGGCCTGCGAGGGTTTCAAGCCCTTCGCGGCGATCTACTCGACCTTCCTGCAGCGCGCCTACGACCAGGTGGTGCACGACGTGGCGATCCAGAAGCTGCCCGTGCGCTTCGCCATTGACCGGGCGGGCATGGTCGGCGCCGACGGCGTCACCCATCAGGGCAGCTACGACATCACCTACCTGGGTTGCCTGCCCGGCGTGGTCCTGATGGCGGCGGCCGACGAGATCGAGCTGATGGACATGGTGGCGACCGCCGCGCAGATCGACGACGCGCCGTCCGCCTTCCGCTTTCCGCGTGGAGAGGCGACCGGGCTGGAAATGCCTGAGCGCGGTACGCCGCTCCCCATCGGCAAGGGACGGGTGCTGCGTGAAGGCACCAAGGTTGCCGTTCTTTCCTATGGCACGCGTCTGCAGGACGCCTTGAAGGCGGCCGACGATCTGGGGGCGCGCGGTCTCTCGACCACGGTGGCCGATGCCCGCTTCGCCAAACCCCTCGACGAGGATCTGGTGCTGCGGCTGGCCCGCGAGCACGAGGTGCTGATTACGGTGGAGGAGGGCGCCATCGGCGGCTTCGCGACCCAGGTGATGCATTGCATGATCACAGCCGGCCTCTTCGATCACGGCCTGAAGTTCCGGCCGCTCTACCTGCCTGACCACTTCATCGACCATGATAAGCCCGATGCGCAGCGCCGGACCGGCGGGGTGGACACTGCAGCGATCGTGGCGGCGGCCTTGCAGGCCCTCGGAATGGAAGACGAAGCTCAATCGGTCCTGGTGCAGTCTAACCGTTAGTCGGTCTAACCGTTAGTCGGTCTAACCATTAGCCGGACGAATCGTTAGCAGGCACGCATAGCGGCTCTGCGATATCTACGCTTCTGTCCGCTTGTGCTTTCCGTCATAGTGCGGCCCATGCGTGTAAATTCGGAAGATTTCGGCCGCGCTGATCGGAGCGCAGGGGCCAAGGGCGGTTTTGCCGCCTGGTGGGACGAGATCCGTGCGACCTCCGTCCTGGCGCTGCCGCTCGTCCTCACGCAGCTTGCGGTGATCGCGATCCATACGACCGACGTGCTGATGATGGGCTGGCTCGGCCCGCAGGAACTCGCGGCGGGCACCCTGGCCAGTTCCTTTTACACGCCCTTCTTCTTTTTCGGCCTCGGCCTCCTGACCGCGGTCGCGCCGATCTGCGCGCAGGCGCTCGGCGCCCGGCAGTTCAAGATCGTCCGCCGCACGGTGCGCCAGGGTTTCTGGGTCGCGATCATGGTGGTGATCCCCTTCGGGATCGCGATCTACAATGTCCGGCCGGTGTTCCTGACCTTCGGACAGAGCGAAATCAACGCGGAGTTGGCGGAACTTTATCTGCGTGCGGCGGTCTGGGGCCTTCTGCCGGCACTCTGGCTGATCGTCCTGCGCTGCTTCGTTTCCGCGCTGTCGCGGCCGCGCTCGATCCTCTTCGTGACGATCTTCGGCGTTTTCGCCAACGCCTTCGGCAACTACGCCCTGATGTTCGGCAACTTCGGCTTCCCGGCCCTGGGCCTCCTGGGCGCCGGCATTACGACTTCGGTCGTCAACTTCGCCATGTTCGCGGTGATGCTGACCTTCGTGTCGCTGGACCGGCGCATGAAGCGCTTTGCCATCGTCGTGCGTTTCTGGCGGCCCGACTGGAGCATCTTCGGATCGATCCTGAAGGTTGGCCTGCCGATCGGCGTGTCGGTGGTCTCCGAAACGGGTATGTTCTCGGTCGCCGCTTTCATGATGGGCCTGATCAGCGTGGCGGCGACGGCCGGTCATGCCATCGCCCTGCAGTGCGCCGCCGTTGCCTTCATGGTGCCGCTCGGCGTCTCCCATGCGGCCACCATCCGGGTCGGGCTGGCGGCCGGCCGGCGTGATGCCGAGGCGGTCTGGCGCGCGGGCTGGAGTTCCGCGGGGCTCTCCACGGTTTTCTGCATGGTGTCGGCGCTGCTGTTCTGGTTCTTCCCGCTGGCACTGATCAGCCTGTTCCTGGATCCGGCATTGCCGGAGAATACCGAAGCCATCGCGCTCGCCGTCTCCTTCCTGGGTGTGGCGGCGCTGTTCCAACTGGTCGATGGCCTGCAGATCGTCGGCGCCGGCGCCCTGCGCGGCTTGAAGGACACCGCCATGCCCATGGTGATCTCGGCCTTCGGCTATTGGGTGATCGGTTTCGGTACCAGTGCCTACCTGGGATTCGTCCGGGACATGGGCGGCCTGGGAATCTGGATCGGCCTGGCCATGGGGCTGGCATCGGTCGCGGTGGCCCTGCTCTGGCGCTTCGCCCGCCTGGGGCGTGCGCTTGACTATGGTGAAAAGGCTGCTCTCGCGCCTGCATGAGGGCACCTGCATGAGGGCGCCGGCGTAATCGGCTATTACAGCGAGGGTAAAATCACCCCCTCCAGCGCGCCGCTCTGGTCGCCCTTGGAGAGATTGTCCCAGTTGTTCACCTTTTCCTTCCAGTCGACGAAGCGGAACTGGCTGTTGCCGCAGATCGCATCGGCGACGGCCTTGTCCAAAGTCCAGAAGCGCAGAGCTTCCGAGACGATGAAGATCAGCAGGATCAGCGCCCGGCTTTCCTGCGCGCCGAAGGTGGAATCCTTGGTGACCGCCGCCAGCTTTGCGATCGCGTTGTGAAAGGGCCAGATGTCCCGGTAGGCGAAGTCCTCGCTCCAGGCGCCGAGGATCGAGTAGTTCGGACTGAAGGGCAGGGTGCGGGTGAAGTCGACTCCGTCAATCAATGGATTGCTGTCCACGAACTTGATACCGGCGTGTTGGTTCCGAAGCCCGATCAGATAGATATCCTTTCGGCTGACGAAAACCTCGACCCAGTCCACCTGTGGCAAACCGGGCGGCTGGCACTCGAGGCGGATGCAGACATCCTGGCCCGCACGGCTCAAGGCGAAGTTTTTGCGCACGGCGGCGAGATCGCCGCGATAGGTCTTGCAGGCCACCCGGATCACTTCGCTCATGCATCAGCCCTCTCTTATCGTCAAAGGTATTTCATATTTACACAAATGAATTTTAAAGAAAACAAGTGAGCGCTCTTAGTCGATGCCGAGCATAGACAGGCTCGCAAATACCAGCTAGAGCCTGACGTCATGAACAAAGTCCGAAAGCAACGCGTCGACCAGCTTCTGGTGGAGCGCGGCCTGGTGGAGAGCCGCAGCCGTGCCCAGGCCCTGATCATGGCGGGCCTGGTCTTCAGCGACACCCGTCGTATCGACAAACCCGGTCAGACCCTCGCGGAAGACTCCGCCCTCGAGCTCAAGGGGCAGGACCATCCCTGGGTCAGCCGCGGCGGGTTGAAGCTGGTAAAGGGGCTCGAGAGCTTTGACATCGACCCGACCGGCCTGACTGCACTGGATGTCGGCGCCTCGACCGGCGGCTTTACCGACGTGCTCCTGACCAAAGGCGCGGCGAAAGTCTTCGCGGTCGACGTGGGGCACGGACAACTGGCCTGGAAGCTGCGTCAGGACCCGCGGGTCGTGGTGATGGAACGCTGCAACGCCCGGCACCTGACGGCCGAGCAGATCATCGAGCCTGTCGACCTGGTGGTCTGTGACGCCAGCTTTATCGGCCTGCGGACGGTTTTACCCGCGCCGCTGGCCCTGACCCGGTCCGGGGCGCGGCTTCTGGCGCTGATCAAACCCCAGTTCGAGGTCGGCAAAGCGCTGGTGGGTAAGGGCGGCGTGGTCCGTGATCCCGAACTTCACCGGCAGGTCTGCGATGAAATCCGCGACTGGGTCGAGTCGCTGTCCGGATGGTCCGTGACCGGACTCACGGAGAGTCCGATCAAGGGCCCGGAAGGGAATACGGAGTTTCTGATCGCGGCGCAGCGCGCGTGAGAGAGGTTGGTCGCCGGGGGCGGCCTTCCGCTCAGGCAGCCTTGATCACGTTCAGGAAGGATTCGACTTCGCCATCCAGGCGGTCCGAGAGGAGTGTCAGGTCCGACGCCGAATCCCGGATCGTTTCGGCCGACTGACCGGTCTGATCCGCTGAGTCGCTGACCTCCTCGATGGTCGTGGAGATTTTCTGCGTACTCGCCGCGGCGCCCTGGATGTTCCGCGAAATCTCCTGGGTCGCTGCTCCCTGTTCCTCGACGGCGGCGGAGATGGAAGAGGCGATTCCGTCGACCTTCGAGATGGTCGCACCGATACCCCGAATGGCGTTGACGGCCGTATCAGTGGCGCTCTGCATGGCGCCGATCTGGGCGCCGATGTCTTCGGTCGCCTTTGCGGTCTGAGTCGCCAGGTTCTTGACCTCCGACGCGACGACCGCGAAGCCCTTGCCGGCATCGCCCGCGCGGGCAGCTTCGATGGTCGCGTTCAGGGCCAGGAGATTGGTCTGCTCGGCGATGTCGGAAATCAGCCCGATCACTTCTCCAATCTTGTTCGCGGCCTGTGACAAACCCTCGACTTTCTGGTTCGTCGCTTCCACCTGCTGGACGGCTTCGGAGGTGATGGCCGAGGAATCGCAGACCTGCCGGCTGATCTCCTGGATCGAACTGGAGAGTTCTTCGGAGGCGGAGGCGACCATCTGCACGTTGGAGGTGGTTTCGGCGGAAGCGGCGGCGACGCTGCCGCTGCGGTCATTGGTCTGACCCGCGGTTTCCGACATCTCGACGGCTTCGGCTTTCATCTTCTCGATGGCGGAGGAGACCTCGCTCACGATGCTCTTGACGGTGTCCTCGAAGCTCGAGGCGAGCCGGTTCATATCCGCGCGCTTGCTTTCTTCCGCTTCACGCCGGGCGGTCTCCCGCTCTGTTTCGGCCCGGCGCAGCTCGAGGCTGTTTTGTTTGAAGACCTCGATGGTCTGGATCATCGATCCGATTTCGTCTCTGCGGTTCTGTCCCTCGACCGTGACTTCGAGGTTACCGGCCGCGATTTCGTTCATGATATGGGTGGTTTTCTGGATCGGCGCGGAAACGGACCGCCGGATCAGGTAGATCAGGGTCACGATCACCGCCAGCAGGATCGCGGCGGAGACCGATAACAGATCCAGGGTCGTATCCGTGATTTTCTCTTCGACCTTGTCGTTGTTCCAGGCCGTGGCGAGAAAACCGATCGATTCCTGCTTCTTGCCGTAAATGATGGGTTGGACGAAAAACTGGTTCGTGCCGGAGAAGCTGCCGCTGGCAAGCTCCTGGGAGAGGTCGCCCAGCACCTCTTCGGAGTGTCCGGGCGCGCCGGACTCGAAGAAGATCTCCCCGTCGGCGCCCCAGACACGCAGGGCCGCCAGGTTCGAGCCTTCGAAGTAGCTGGCTACCAGCTTCTCGAGAGACTTCACCTGCTTGAACTTGACGATTCCGCCGAGCCGGCCGTTCAGGGTTTCGGCGCTGGTTTCATTCTTCTGGGCCGCTGCTTGATAAAGCTCGCTTTCCAATTGCCGCACCGAGATCGAGACCAGGGCAAAGATGCCCAGGATGACCGGCAGGATCGACAGCAGGGTTATTTTTTTGCCGAGCGAAAACGAAAAGAGCGATGACATGCTATTCCTCCCCGGAATTGCCAGTTCAGACAGGTGATGGTTCGAGCGTCCTGCGTCACAACTGACGCAGATAGAAGGTCTAACTCTGTGAAGCAGAGCAAAGCCCCCCGCTCAGGCTCCTCAGACTGAGCGGGGGGCTCTTAGGGGAGCTACTCGATCAACTGCGCGCCTTCGAACAACTCGGGTGCGAGCTCCAGGCCCAGGGACGAGAGGGTGGCCATGTTGACGAAAAGCGTCGGGCTCTCGTCGAAGCCGACCGGAACGTCCTGAACGGGAAGCCCTTCACCGACGATTTCCATCATCTTCGCCGCGAGCATCCGGCCCAGCTTGTGATCGTTGGCAGAAATGGCCGTCAGCGCGCCAAGCTTGACGGCGCCCGCGGCGTAAGCCGCCACCGGAACTTCACCGGCTGTCGCCAGGATCTCGCCCATGTGCTCGTCATAGAGGCCGGCCTGATTGCCGATCACGATCAGTGACGCCGAGCCCTGACCGGCAATGGCGGCGACGATCTCATCGTGGCCCTTCACGACACTATGGCTGCAGGTCAGATTGAGTGCGGCACAGGCGGCCATGGTGCCGTCGATGTCGACCTGGCCGCTGGGATGGCCCTTTTCGACCAGGAGGTGGAGGCTTTCGATGTCAGGAACGACCGCGATGAAGGATTCCAGGCGGGTTTCATAGTCGATGAAGTAAGTCACGCCCGTGATGTTGCCTTCGGGAGCCGCCAGATCAGCCACGACGCCGAGATGGCCCGGATGGTTGGTGCCGCCGATCATGGCCGGAATCTTGGGCGCGCGTTTGCCGAGCCGTTTTGCGCCGTTGGAACGCAGCACGACCATGGCATCCTTGGAGCCTTCGAACTGGGTGATCACATTGTCCAGCTCTTCCGGACTCGTGAGTTCCGGCAGGATTTCGATATTGGCGTCAGGCACGATCTCTCGCATCTGTTCCTGAAAGCCTGCCAGTACGCGTTTGGCCATGCCTGACTTGCCCTGCCACGCAACGCCTACTTCCAGTGAGTACGCAAGGGTTGGTGTCGAGAGGGCAATGGCCGAAAGAATCAGGCCAGTGATTATTTTTCTAGGCATTTCTACTTCCCTTTTTTACTGAATCGAGTCTATGGAGATCTGTTTTCAGGGGAGAAAGTAGAATCAGTGTTTTAATTTTTATTTAAATCAAGATTCTTGATATTTTGATCAATAAATCTTGATGGTAAATATCAGGATATTTAATTTGCATACAGCTTATTTTTTCGGATTTTTGTTTGTATAAAACATAACCAGAAGAGTTTGCGGCCAGCGCGCAAAGATTGAAAATTTACCCCAAAAACTGGCAGGAGGCCGTAAGGGCTCCTTACCGCTTGTCGAGATGATCGAGTCAGCAGCATGGGAGAGCGGTCGCGCCAGCTTCCAAGGATCCGGGCGCAAAGCCGGTGTGTTGCCGCGAAGGCCTTTCGTGGTTTAGCTAATCAGCCAGACGCAGGTAAGGCGCTTCCAACTGCCGGCTGCGGGGATCCGCCTTGACGGCTTCCATGGCTTCGATGAAGGGGCCGGCCGCCTCCGCCAGACGGGTCAGGCTGTGAACGACGCCGGTGATGCCCGGACCACTGAAGTTGCCCGCCAGGAAGTCGCGGAGCAGATCTTCGAAGGACTCCTGTTCAGGCAGAACCTTCAGGCGGTGCGGTTGCCCTTCGGTCAGCCCGGCCGCGCTGCGCGCGAGCTTCAGCGCCGTGGTGAAGCCACCAAGCTCGTCCACCAGCCCCAGGTCCTTGGCATCCTGTCCGGTCCAGACCTGGCCCTTGGCGGAGACCATAACTTCGGGCAGGGGCATGCCGCGGCCCTCGGCGACCTTCTGCGTAAAGTCTGCGTAGACCCGGTCGAGCGAGCGCTGGAGCAACTGCCACTGCGGTCCCGTAAAGTCGCGGTTGCCACTCCAGATATTGGCATTTCTGCCTGCCTGGACGCCATCCCAGTTGATGTCGAACTCGCGCCAAAGGTCGTCCAGAACCACCTTGCCTGCAACCACGCCGATCGAGCCGGTAATGGTGGCGGGATTGGCGACAATGCGCTCGGCGGCAGCAGACACGAAGTACCCGCCGGAAGCGGCCAGCGCGCCCATGCTGACGATCACCGGCTTTCCGGCTTCGCGCGCCCGCACGACTTCCCGCCAGATGGTATCCGAGGCGACGTAGGAGCCGCCCGGACTGTCGACCCGGAAGACGATGGCCGCGACATCCGGATCTTCAATGGCGTCGGAGAGCGCCTGCGCAATGGTGTCCGAGCCCATCACCTGGGAACCGCCAAAGGCGCCGTCATCGCTTTCGGCAAGGGCGATCGCCCCGACCCCGTGCACCAGGGCGATCACCGGACCTTCGTTATTCTCCCGCTCCAGGGTGGCGTAGTACTCGCGGATGTTCACGGCTGTCTGGTCATCGCCCGACTGAGTCTTCTCGACGACCGCATCCCAGTAACCCAGATCGCTCACCAGGCCGGCGTCCTTCGCGGCCGCGGCTGAGAGCGGGGCCCGATCGATCAGGCTGCGCAGGTTTTCGACATCGAGTCCCCGCCTGGCCGCGATACTGACGACGATCTGGCTGTGCCAGGAATCCACCAGTTGCTGCAGGTTCTCCCGCACCGGTTCGGTCATGGCGTAGTCGGTCAGAAAGCCCGCAGCGCCCTTGTACTCCTCGCGCTGTCCGAAGCGCGGCTTCACCCGGTATTCATCGAGCAGGCCCCGGATAAAGGGACTTTCGAGGCGAATGCCGGTGATATCGAGATCACCGGAAGGCTGCAGCCAGATATCCTCGAAGGCGGAGGCAAGGTAGTAGTGAAGCGTCCCGTTGCCGCCTTCTCCGAAAGACTCGGCGAAAGCCAGGGCGAACTTGCCGGTGGAGCGAAACTCCGTCACGGCGTCGCGCAGTTCCTGCACCTGTGAGATTCCAATCTGCCCCCGTCCGACCCGGGCGATGATGCCGGCGACGCGTGGATCGCTGCTGGCGCGGCTAAGTGCGTCGACCAGATCGCGCAGCACCAGGCCGCCCCCCGATGCTCTGCCAAAGGGCGACTGCGGGCTGGCCTCGCTGACGCCCTGGGCCAGATCCAACTGCAGCACGATGCGATCGGGCATCGGCGCGGGCCGGTAGTCGAAACGGGCGATGTCGTCCCGCACCGCGGAGAGCGAAAAGCCGACCGCGAGGACCAGGAGGAATCCGAGTGTCGCGAAGAGCCCGACAAGGCATTTCAACAGAAAGAGAATGACTTTCATGGTTTCGGATCGGCTCCCGTCGATGATGCCGGAGGTGGCAATGGAGGAATGTGAATTCGCGCCGTTCTGACTGGCTATATAGGGTCGGTTTTTACGTCGCGGCAACGTTATTTTCGTCGCATCCCTTGCTCCGCGGGATCACTTCCCACATCCTGCGGGCAAGAGGGGATTCGATTGCAGGCGGCGTGGGACGGGAGAGTTCCTTAAGTGAGTATGGTCGCGCTCTGGTCTTTGTTCGCCAGCGCCTTTACCTCCGCGACTCTGTTGCCGGGCAGTTCGGAGGTTTTCCTGACTGCGCTGCTTGCGGCAGATGGCGGCGCGCTGGCGCGCAGCGGGACGGCGCCGGTGTTGCTCCTGATCCTGGTCGGGACTGCCGGGAACAGCCTCGGTTCTCTGGTGAACTGGGTTCTCGGGCGATTTTTCTCCCACTACCGGGACCGCAAGTGGTTCCCGGTGAACGAAGACGAGTTCGCCCGCGCCGAGGCCTGGTACCGGCGCTGGGGCGTCTGGTCCCTGCTGCTCTCCTGGATGCCGCTGATCGGTGACCCTATCACCCTGATCGCCGGTGTCATGCGGACGCCCTTTCTGCCGTTCATCTTGATCGTGGTCGTGGCGAAAGGCGCGCGCTATGCCTTTGTGGCCTGGGGCGTCGTCACGGTCCTCGCCTGAAAGCTACAGCGCCAGGGCGATTTCCTTTTCGGTGCCATCGGCGCAGGTGCGTCCCGTCTCCCTGAAGCCGTACTTCAGGTAAAAGTCGCGCGGACAGCCGGGCCCGGGCACGTAGCTGGCGAGCAGGCGCGTCATCCCCGGGCGGCTGCGGGCGTGTTCGACGATCTTGTCGAGGGCTTGCCGGCCGAATCCGTGTTTCTGCCAGGCTTCGGCGATCATAAAACGCCAGAGCCAGATATCGCTGGCTTCGCTGTCTTCCACAGGGCTGGCGCCGGGCAGGCTGGAGTCCTGCAGCATCACGAACCCGACTGCCGTCTCACCGGCATGGATGGCGCGAAACCAGGCGCCCTTGTCGAAGTTGGCTTCGGCCATGGAGAGGACGTTGCTGGCGACGAAATTGCGCTGGGAAGGCGCCACCTGCAGGGCCGCAATTGAGCGCACCGTGCCGGCGGTGATCTCCACCAGTGAAACCGGAGAGGCCTTGCTGATCTTTGCTTCGTCATCAGATAGCATGACAGGGTCTTTCGCTTTTTACTGGTTCCTGAAAGCACCGATAGCAAAAGCCGGTGCTCAAGCACAGTGCAGAAGTGGTTTGTGAGAAAGGAGAATCCTCCGTGATGACGAAACGCGGGCGCTGTCTCTGCGGGCAGGTGACCTTTGAATATGACGGGCCGGAGAACTGGCGCGGGCACTGCCACTGCGAAAGCTGCCGGCGCAACACCTCTTCGGCTTTCACCACCTTCATGGGTGTGCCCCGCGCGGCTTGCCGCTTCACCGGACGGGCGCCGAGCGTCTACGTTTCCTCGCCGGGTGTTCGGCGGCTGTTTTGCGCAAACTGCGGCACGCCCATGGCTTACGAAACCGACCGGCTGCCGGACGAGATCCATTTCTATGCCGCCAGCCTGGAGAAGCCGGAAGACTTCCAGCCGGATTTCCACGTCCATTTCGCTGAACGCCTGGCCTGGGCGGACATTAACGACGGCCTGCCGCGCCATCAGCACAGCGGGGATGGGGCGCTGTGAGCGATGATAACTCCAGCGATGCACCGGATCACGCCGGGGTCCGCTTTCCGCCGCCGCTGATCTTTCTGATCCCGCTGCTGGCCGGTCTTGCCTACGATTCGCTTTGGTTTGAAGGCCAACTCGCGGATCCGGGCTGGAACCTGGCCGGCGGCCTTCTCGTGCTTGTCGGCGTCGGTCTTCTGGCGGCCAGCGCGCCGCGTTTCCGGCGGGCCGGCACCAGCATCGAGCCCTGGAAACCCACCAGTGCGATTATCGATGACGGTATCTATGGCCGCAGCCGCAATCCGATCTACCTGGCCATGGCCTTCGTCTATGCCGGCCTGTCTCTGGCCCAGTCAGTCTTCCGGCTCTCGTCCTGTTGATCCCCTGCCTGCTCGTCATCCGTTTCTATGTGATCGCGCGGGAGGAAGCCTATCTCGAAGCCAAGTTTGGCGAGCCTTATCTTAGCTACAAGGCGCGGGTCCGCCGGTGGCTCTAACCACGCAGGTCGTTGCAGGTGCGCGCTGACATGCTAAGTTATCGCCATGGCATCTTTTCTATCACGACTTTTTGGCGGTCTGACCGGAAAGCCGGCTGAGGGCGAGGAGACCCCGAAGCGCGGTGAAGCGGTCGATTATGAGGGTTTCAAGATTCGTCCGGCCCCGGAAAAGGCCGACAGCCAGTGGCGTCTGGCCGGCGTTATCGTCAAGCCGGGTGACGATGGTGATCTGGAGCGGGTTTTCATCCGCGCGGATCTCTTTACCTCGCGCGAGGAAGCGGAGACCTTCGCCATCCGTAAGGGGCAGCAGATCATCGACGAGCAGGGCGACTGCCTCTTTGCCGATGGCGCCCCCAGTGGTCACGCCTGACAGGCGCGGCAACGTCTGTATAGCAACGAAGTCTTGCCCAGATTCAACTGAGATGACACCTTTTGGAAAAAGGGTGGGCGTCATCCTGTCGATCTGACTGTCTTTGACAGAGATGGATGACAGCCGTGCATGATTGAGGCAGAGGGCGCGCATGGCTGGCGGAGAAGAAAAGAAAACGGACGGGCGTTTGAAGAACGGCGACAAGCGGCGCCGGCTCTTTCAGAGCCTTTGGGCGCAAGTTGCTATCATTGCGCCGGCCTTGATCCTGGTCATCGCCGGTTTCGTTGTGGCTTACCAGTTTGTCGGGCCGCCGCCGCCGGAACGGATCGTCATGGCGACCGGGTCGGAAAGCGGCGCCTACAATGCCTTTGGCAAGCTCTACGCCGAGCGCTTTCGCGCCGAAGGAATCGAACTCGAACTGAAGACCACGGCGGGGTCGCGCGAGAATCTCGCTCTGCTGGCCGGCGATAGCTCGGACGTCGCCGTCGCTTTCATGCAAAGCGGTATCGGCGAGCCGGTCGAGCATCCCGAGCTGCGCTCCCTCGGCAGCGTCTACTATGAGCCCTTCTGGGTCTTCGTCCGGGGCGAGGGGCAGCCGCGCCGCTTGACCGAACTGGCCGGCCTGCGCATTGCCGTGGGGGCGGAGGGCAGCGGCACGCGGGCGGTCGCGCTCGATCTGCTGGCCGACAACGGGATCACGGCAGAGACCGCCGATCTCACGCCCCTGGCCGGCGCCGCCGCGGAGAAGGCGCTGCTGTCGGGCGTGGTGGATGCCGCAATCTTCGTAACCTCCGCGACCTCGCCGCGGATACGGACGCTGCTCGAGGCCCCCGATATCGCCCTGATGAGTTTCGAGCGCGCCGACGCTTACGTCCGGCGCAACCACTATCTCTCCAAGGTGCTTCTGCCCAAGGGCACCATCGACCTGGCCACCAATCTGCCCCGGGAGGATAAAATCCTGCTCGCGCCGACCGCGACCATCGTCGCCTCGCCGCGGCTGCACCCGGCGCTGGCCGACCTGCTCCTGCTGACCTTGCGCGATGCTCATCGCGGCGGCGGACGCCTGGAAAAGCCGGGCGCCTTTCCGACCGGGGATTTCGTGACCTTTCCCCTGGAGCCGGCGGCGCAGCGTTTCTACGACGAGGGCCCGCCCTTCCTGCAGCGCTATCTCTCCTTCTGGGCGGCGAACCTGATCGATCGGCTGAAGATCCTGCTGCTGCCGCTGCTGACCTTGCTCTACCCACTCTTCAAGCTGCTGCCACCGACCTATAGCTGGCGCATGCGCTCCAAGGTCAATCGCTGGTACAAGGACCTCCAGGCCCTGGATGACAAACTGCGCGCCAACGCCATCTCCCGCGAGGAGGCCACGGCGCGGCTCGACCAGATCGAACAGTCGGTCGAAAAGGTCTCGGTCCCCACGGGCTTCGCCGCCAACGCCTATACCCTGCGCCTGCACATCGACTTCCTGCGCCGCAAAATCGCCGACGCCCCCAGCGACCCGGACGACGCGGCGGCGATGAGTTAGGGACTTTAGCTTGCCTCGGGCGGCACGGCGTTCGGGGTTTTCGTCCGGTCCTTCGCTGGCCATCGCTCTGACTCGTCGAAGAGCGGACTGACCTTGCCGGTCAGGCGTTCGATGGTCATTTCGTAGACGGTGATGTCTTTCATGCGTGGATAAAAGCTCTTGGGGCGTTCCGGGCCTTCCTTGCGGTACTTGGTCATGAGGGCGTCGAAGAAGCGGTGTTGCAGAGTTTCCTCCTCGACGATGCGGATCCGGCCGAAGGCGATGACGCTCTGGTAGGCGAGGGTGGAATCGCACTCGAAGCGGCCGTAGTCGAAGACCGGTCCGGCCTCGTCGACCTCGAAACAGGCCTTGTCACAGAACTGGACGTTTGTTCTGAGGTGGCCGGTGGCGCGGGCGTTGTGCAGGTAGAGCTTTCCCTCCAAGACCAGATAGAGCAGCGGGACGCAGTAGGGGTAGCCGTCGGCGCCCAGCGTCGCCAGGCGACCGCAGTAACCCTGTTCCAGAAAGGCCCAGGCCTCGGCCGCTGGCATGGCCTTGTCCTTACGCCTTAGACGCGGCGGTGCGCTCATTTTATTGTTCCTCGCGTTCCGTTAGCGCCCGACCCGGCTTTCCAGTTCCAGACCCTTGGCGGTGCCTTCGGGAAAACCCGCCCAGTCTCCTGGCGTCAGGTAGTGTTCCATCCGGCGATCGTTCTTCAGATGCCGGTCCAGGAAGGCGGTGATGAAGTGCTGGGCGACGTTGTTCATGCGCAGTGTGTCCCAGACCGGATCGGCGTAGTGGCCGAAGGGATCGAGATCCGGGCTGCGCTCCGCCTGCCAGGCCTCCTGCGGCGCCGGGATGGGCGCGGCGACACTGTGGCCGGCATTGCGGAAGGTCAGGAGGTGGCGGACGCTTCCGGTGCTTTCCTCGAAAATCGCGCGCACGCCGTCTTTGTAGCCGGAAATCTCATCGCGCTCGCCGGCGATCAGCAGCATGGGAGTTTGGATTGCGGCGAGGCCTTCTGCGTCCCAGACCCTCCTCTGGCGGCCCCAGGGCGCGATCGGCACCACCGCCCGGATGCGGTGGTCGTGCAGCTCGGCAAGGCTCTCACTGCCGGCCTGATGCCGGGCCAGGAGGCCCGCGGGGGGCGCCATCTGGTCCTGTACGGTGCTTTCGGTTACACCGCCGCCTGCGGCGATCAAGGCGCCGTAGCCGCCCATGGAGTAGCCGATGACCGCACTGCGGGAGGCGCCGACCAGACCGGCAAGGAAATGATCCGCCTTACCTGCGAGCCGGTCCAGTTCCTGCAGGACAAAGACCTGGTCCAGTGGCCGATGCAGCAGGGTCGAGGCAAAAGCGGCCTTGTTCTCGTAAGTGCTGTCACTGTGCTCGATCGAGGCGACAAGGTAGCCTTTCGAGGCGAGATTTTCGCCCAGATGGCTCATGAGAAAGCGATTGCCGGGATAGCCGTGCGAGAGGATGACCAGAGGGAAGGGGCCCTGTGCGGTCAAGGGGGCGGCATTGCGGATGGCGCTGCCAGACAGCGTGACCGGCGTCCGGCCGTCGCGGAGCAGTGTTTGGTAACTGCAGCCGGCAGTCTCGGTGGGCGCGTCGGCCGGATACCAGATCTCGAGCGGCAGCTTCCGGTCGCAAAGGGGAAGGGGCTGTCCTTCGCGGAAATTCGCGACATCGATCTGGTCGTGGTTGACCACCTCGAGATCACGGACGCCGACGGCAAAGGGACCGCGCATGGCCAGTGCCGGCGCATCAGGACGGATGAGATCAATGCGATTGAGGCTGGTCACGGGTGAGGCGATCCGAGGGGCAGGGGTGATGTCGGCCTATTGTAACCGCTGCTGCGGGTTATGCGACTTTTCTTGCGCCAAGACTGGGAATGACTAATCTGCGCCCAATTTTCAGCAACGAGGATCATCAGGCGATGCGGCGGAAAGCACGGCGCGGCGGCGGACGGCAGGTCGAGGTGACCGTGGAGACACTGGGCGCGCGCGGCGACGGCGTGACCCAGCTTGACGGCCGGCCCGTCTATCTGCCGATGACCTTGCCCGGCGACCGGGTTGTGGCCCGCATCCAGGGGGAGCGGGCCGGCGGCCTCAAGGGCGAGGTGGTTGAACTGCTTGAAACCGGCCCCGGTAGAGTCGATCCACCCTGTCCGCACTATGGCCCCTGCGGCGGCTGTACGGTCCAGCATTTCGATCCTGAACCTTACAGTGCTTGGAAGCGCGACATCGTGATTCAGGCCCTGGCGCGCCGCGGCTTCGGGGCCGATGCGGTCAAGCCCTTGAAGCGGATCGCGCCGGGCAGTCGCCGCCGTATGTCCCTGCGCGCCTTGAAGCAGGGGAAGAAGCTGCGGCTCGGCTTTAACGGCCGGGAAAGCCATCTCATTGTCGATCTCGAAACCTGCCTTCTGGTGACGCCGCGCCTGCGGGATCTGATCGCGCCTTTGCGGGCGACGCTCGCGGCCCTCCTCGAAGACCGCGAGAGCGCGGAACTGGTGGTGACCGAGACGGAGACCGGCGCGGATATCCTGATCACCTCGGCGGCGCGCCTTGATCTGCAGGCGCGCGAAGCCTGGGTGGCTTTCGCCGAGGCCGAGGACATCGCGCGGCTCTCCTGGCAGCATCCGGAGGAGGAGAGCGAGCCGCTGGTGGTCCGCCGCGGCCCGAAGATCATCTTCGGCGGCGTCGCCGTAGACCCGGTGCCCGGTGGCTTTCTGCAGCCGAGTGTCGAAGGCGAGCAGAGCCTGACCGATCTTGTCCTGGCGCTTGTGCCCGAGAGCGCCGAGACCGTGGCCGACCTCTTCTCCGGCGCGGGGACCTTCAGCCTGCCGCTGGCCAGGCGGGCGAGGGTGCATGCGGTGGAAGGCGACGAACGTTCGGTGGCCGCCCTCTGGTCCGCCGCCCGCCGGGCCGACCTGGCCAACCGCATCACGGTGGAGCAGCGCGACCTGATGCGCCAGCCGGTGACCGCGGACGAACTTGAGGGCGGCGACTGCGTGGTCTTCGACCCGCCGCGCGCCGGGGCTAAGGATCAGGCCGAGGAATTGGCCGAGTCGTCAATCCCGACCCTGGTCGCGGTGTCCTGCAATCCCAACACCTTCGCCCGCGATGCGCGGATTTTGGTGGAAGGCGGCTACGAATTCACTGAAGTGACGCCGGTTGACCAGTTCCCCTGGTCCGGCCATGTGGAGCTGGTCGCTGGTTTCAAACGAAACTAGTTCCGCGATATCGGTTCTTAGAGAGTCTCAGCCACCCAGGTTCACCCGCACTGCGCCCGGTTGCGCAGCAGGTGGTCCGCCAGCACGACGGCCATCATGGCTTCACCGACCGGGACTGCGCGGATGCCGACGCAGGGGTCGTGACGGCCCTTGGTGAAGATCTCGGTGTCCTTGCCGAAGATATCCACGGTCTTGCGCGGGCTGAGGATCGAACTGGTGGGTTTGACCGCGAAGCGCACCACCACGTCCTGGCCGCTGCTGATCCCGCCCAGCACGCCGCCGGCCTGGTTGCTCGAGAAGGCGATCTTGTTGCCGTCCATGCGCATCTCGTCGGCGTTTTCCTCGCCGGAGAAGGCGGCTGAGGCGAAGCCGGCGCCGATCTCAACGCCCTTGACCGCATTGATGCTCATCATGGCCTTGGCCAAGTCGGCATCCAGCTTGTCGTAGACCGGTTCGCCGAGCCCGGCCGGCACGCCGCTGGCGACCACCTCGACCACGGCGCCCAGGGAGGAACCACTCTTGCGGGCCTTGTCCAGGATATCGGCCCAGTCTTCGGCGGCTTCGGCGTCGGGACACCAGAAGGGGTTCTTGTCCGTTTCCCCCCAGTCCCACTTTTCCCGATCGATCTTATGGGGACCCATCTGGACCAGGGCGCCCCGGATGGAGACTCCGTCCTGCAGGACATGGTCCAGCACCTTGCGTGCCACGCCGCCGGCCGCTACGCGCATGGCGGTTTCCCGCGCCGAGGAACGTCCGCCGCCGCGGTAGTCGCGCACACCGTACTTGCTCCAGTAGGTGTAGTCGGCATGTCCCGGGCGGAACTTGTCCTTGATGTCGCTATAGTCCTTGGAGCGCTGGTCCGTGTTTTCGATCACCAGCGAGACCGGTGTGCCGGTGGTCACACCTTCGAAGACGCCGGAGAGGATCTTGACCTCGTCGGCCTCCTGCCGCTGGGTGGTGAAGCGGGACTGGCCCGGCTTGCGGGCATTGAGCCAGCCCTGAAGGTCGGCTTCCTGCAGGGGGATACGCGGCGGCACGCCGTCGATCACGCAGCCGATCGCAGGGCCGTGGCTTTCACCCCAGGTGGTGAAGCGGAAGCTTTCGCCAAAGGCGTTACCGGGCATAGCTTTCGATCAGGACTGCGGATTGAAGTTGGCGAGCAGGTCGGCGAGCTGCGGGGCGGCATCGACCGCCATCATCCCGACGACATGATAGCCGGAGTCGACGTGATGTACTTCGCCGGTCACGCCGCTGGAGAGATCCGACAGCAGATAGAGACCGGCGCCGCCGACCTGTTCGATCGAAACGTTCTGACGCAGGGGCGAGTTGTACTCGTTCCACTTCAGGATATGGCGGAAGTCGCCGATGCCCGAAGCCGCCAGGGTCTTGATCGGCCCTGCGGAGATGGCATTGACCCGGATACCCTCGTTGCCCAGATCGGCTGCCAGATAGCGCACACTGGACTCCAGGGCCGCCTTGGCCACGCCCATGACGTTGTAGTGCGGCATGACCTGCTCGGCGCCGTAGTAGGTCAGGGTAAGCAGACTGCCGCCGTTCTTCATCAGCGGAACCGCGCGCTGGGCGATGGCCGTGAAGGAATAGCAGGAAATGTCGAGGCTGCGCAGGAAGCCCTCGCGGCTGGTGTCCACGTAGCGGCCCTTCAGCTCCTCCTTGTCCGCATAGGCGATCGCATGGACGACGAAATCGATGCTGCCCCACTTTTGTTCCAGCGCCTCGAAAACCGCATCGACGCTGGCATCATCGGTGACATCGCACTGCAGAACCACATCGGAACCGACCGATTCGGCAAGCGGCTTGACCCGTTTGGCCAGGGCCTCGCCCTGATAGGTAAACGCCAGTTCGGCGCCCTGGGCGTGCGCCTGTGCGGCGATCCCCCAGGCGATCGATCGATCGTTCGCCACGCCCATGACGAGCCCGCGTTTGCCGGCCATGATCGGTTGCGAATCAGACATTCATTTCCTCACTGTAACACCACTTCTGAGAGAGGCCGCATCCTACACCAATGCCCCGGCGGGTCAAAGGCGTCGGACAGGCGCTTTTCTGCGGTCTTTGTAGGCCTGCAGGGGTCTTCTGCCAAGCTTCCAAAGCGCAAATCCGTCGAGATCAGATCGCCGTTCGGGCAGGCAGGTATGGAAGTCCCGGCGATACCCTGTATCGGTCAATCTCCCGCAGCCGTCCGTCGGCTCACAGCCGCGTGCTGAACGCTTGATTCCCTTGGGTTTTGGCGGCTTTGCATCCGCTTGACCGTGACCTGACCGCCGCGCCGTCCGCGCATAACCGGGAGCCGGGAAAATCTGTCTGGAAAGCTTTGTGTCTCTGGCGCGTGGTATAAGGCCAATTGAAAGAACGGGAAAGTGCTTTTGGCGTGTTAGGATGAAACAGTCATACACAAAATGTGAACTGGGCGACCCATGTCGGAGCGACACGATTTCCTTAGGCCTCTGCAGGCGCTGACCAGCCTTCGGCCGGTGAAAGGCCTGCTCGATCTCTTTAACGTCCTGCTCTATGCGGCCAAACGCTTCGCCAAGGATAGCTGCGCCCGCTCCGCCGCCTCCTTGAGCTACTCGTCGCTGCTGGCCCTGGTGCCGCTGATGACGATCGCCCTGACCATCCTTTCCGCCTTTCCGGCCTTCTCGGAAGTGCGATTTCAGCTCCAGAACTGGGTGTTCCGGAACTTTTTGCCCGCCGCCGGGATCGAAATCAGCGATCAGCTAACCTCTTTCGTCGACAACGCCACCAAGACCACCGGAATCGGTGTGCTCGCGCTCGCCGTGACGGCTCTTTTGCTGCTCTCGACGATCAACAGCGCTTTCAACGCCATCTGGCGGGTGGCGGACCAGCGGGCGCTGTTTCTCAAGCTTCTGGTCTACTGGGCCCTGCTGACCCTTGGACCTCTGCTGATCGGCGCTTCGCTTTCACTTTCCAGCTATGGCTTTGCAATGGTCGAGTGGTCGGGAATAGAGGGTTATACCCGCTCCTTCTTCGATGTGACCCAGTTTCTGCCGGCCGTGCTCTCCACGATCGCCTTCACGCTGCTGTATCTGGTAGTACCCAACCGTCCGGTTCGCTTCCGGCACGCCTTGTCAGGTGCGGTGATCGCCGCCCTGCTGTTCGAGTTTCTGAAAAAGGGCTTTGCGCTCTATCTCGCTCACTTTCCTTCCTATCAGGCTCTCTACGGCGCGTTGGCCGCGGTCCCGATCTTCCTGGTCTGGATGTACCTGTCCTGGGCTGTAATTCTCTTCGGGGCCGAAATTGCCGCCTCGCTGCCGGAATGGCGGGCCAATCTGCGCCGTGGCGCCAACTGCGGGGCGCCGGGGACGCGCCTGGCCCTGGGGCTCGCGATTCTGTCCCGTCTGCAGAAGGCCGCACAGGACGGCCGAAAAGTGCGGGAACTCAGCCTGGTGGCGGGTATGCCTGCCGGCTTTGAAGAACTGGGGGACGTCCTCAGCGGTTTGCGGCGTGATGGCTTCGTCGCCCGCACCTCCGGGGCGAAGTGGGTGCTGTCTCGGGATCTGAGTTGCGCGAAGCTCAAAGACCTCTTGATCTCACTTGACCTGACTTTGGATCCCGGCGAAGGCTGGCCGGAAAACGTCGGAGAGGTCATCACGGCGCTGGCCCGGCGTGGGGAAGCGGTGAGCGAACGCCCGCTTGCTGAACTTCTGGCCTTCGCGCCGTCGGTCGAGCCGCCTTTAACTCTCAGTCGACCGGCGTAGGTTTTCCTCCAGCATCTCCCTGGCGTCCTCAGGGAGCTCCTGGATCGCGTCGTTCAGTTGCTCCAGGGCGCGCCGCAAGCCATAGACCTGGTCGAGCAGGCGCAGGACCACGGGCATGGCTTCTTCGTTGACCCCGATATCCCGGCGCAACTCGGCGATCAGGCGCACGCGCGCAAAGTCGTCTTCGTCGAAGTGGTATTGTCCGTCCTGCTCGCTCGGCAAAACCCAATTCTGTTCGATCCAGATCGTGATTTCCGAGGCCGTGACGTTGAACTCGTCAACCAGGTCATCTACCGTTCTGAGCATGCGTCGCCCCATCGTTTTGTTCTGCCTGCCGTGACGCGAAGGCTTTGCGCCGCAGGGAGATTTTTCGTATCAGCCCAAGTCTGCTCGGCCCGAGTCCGCTCAGCCCGAGTCCGCTCAGCCCAAGTCCGCCTTGCTGCGCGGGTTGTAGCCGTTGTTCTCTGACCAGTTTTCCACGAAGCGCCTGAGTTCGTCGTCCGGCCGCTCGGGCAGGACCACCTGCAAACGAACGAACTGATCCCCGGCGTCCTTGCCACTCCGACCCGGAACGCCCTTGCCCTTAAGGCGCAGGGTGGTGCCCGTGTTGGAGCCCGCCGGGATCTTCATGGAGACCTTGCCCGCAACCGTTGGCACGGTGATGGCGGCACCAAGCACGGCCTCCTGTAAGGAAACCGGCAGGGTCAGGGTAATGTCCGAGCCCTCGCGGGAGAAATGCGGATGCCCCCGGACCGCGACCTCGATCAAGGCATCGCCGGCCGGAGCGCCGCCGATTCCGGGCATGCCCTGGCCTTTGAGCCGCAGGCTCTGGCCATCTTCGGTGCCGGGCGGAATGCGGACATCCAGGGTTTTACCTTCGCCGAGACGAATTCTCTTCGTGGCGCCAGCCGCCGCCTCCAGGAAATCGACATCGACGGCGTAGGATACATCGGCGCCCTTTCGCCGCACGGAATGCTGCTGTTGCTGTTGCCGGCGCGCCCGGCCGCCGAAGAGGTCGGAAAAGATATCGCCAACGTCGATATCCTCGCCGAAGTCGTAACGGCTGTACTTACCGCTGTCGCCCGCGTGCTGCCGGTAATAGCCGCCTTTCCAGGGGTTCTCCTGCCCCGAGGCGTCGATTTGTCCGGCGTCGAACTTCCGGCGCTTCTCCGGGTCCCCGAGAATGCCGTAGGCCTGTGAAACCTCTTTGAACTGCTGCTCGATGGCTGCATTGCCCGGATTGAGGTCCGGATGCAGCTTTTTGGCCAGCGCTCGATAGGCGGACTTGATTTCGTCGGCACTGGCTGTCTTGGAGACGTTCAGCGTTTTGTAAGGATCTTTCATGACCTGTTTTGTCGCCGTGTCGTCCGCCCCGGAGCGGAGCGTACTCTTCTTTTGAAACCCTGTCTCAGGGCGTTATCGGGGCTGGAAACCCCGGTTCTTACGCCGGATCTGTCGTGCGATCTCAAGACTGGATTTGCCAGGATCCGTCCGGCTGACGGCAGGCAACGCCATAAGCGGTTTCTTCCTCGCCGCCGACGGTCACCTGCTGTTGGAATTCCCGACAGTAGTTACCGTTCTCTGCCGTTCCCTCGCGGGTCGCGGTTACGGTACCTGAATTGCCGCTGTCCGGGTTGCTCCATGTGATCTCCTGCCCGATGGGTGCGGTCGTGGCTTTGGTGTAGGCCTGCTCCGCCTTTTGTTTGTCAGCGTCGTCGAGTGATTTGCCAAGCTCACTGCCGACCAGGGCACCGAGCAGGGCGCCTGCGGCGGTGGCAACCAGTTGACCGCTGCCGCTGCCGATCTGGGACCCGACCACCGCGCCGCCGACACCGCCCAGAACAGCACCGATCGTTTGCTTCGTGCCCGGACCCTCGCCGTTTTTGTCGCAGGCGGCCGTCAGCAGCAGCAGAGCCATGGCGATGGTTATGGATTTAATCTTCATCTGTTCGCTCTTTCGATCTATGCGCAGCGCTGCGCCGGTCGCTCACCCGATTCTATCGCCTGTCCCCGCGAAAATCATCCCTTTCCAAAGAGATAAGATTAGGGCAGCCGGGAGGCTATTCTCGCAGGGCTTGTCCGGCGGCAGTCCCCGTCGGCCTGCGGCCTTTCCAGTAAGACACTGTATTCCTACAGTGCGAGGCTTTAAGCTTCGTTGCGGATATGGCGATGCAGGGATGCGCCGTCAATCCACAGCAAAGTTATGATATACCGCGCGAGAGCATGTTCCGACCACACTGGCGGCAGCGGCAGTCTGAAAGAAAGCGACGTATGATCCGAGACAAGACACCCTCCGACCCCTACGAAGTCTTCGATAGCTGGATGGCGGAGGCGGAAGCCAGCGAACCGAACGACCCGACGGCGATGAGCCTAGCGACGGTCGGGACCGACGGAATGCCGAGCTCCCGGATGGTTCTGCTAAAGGGCGTCGATCGGCGCGGCTTTGTGTTTTACACCAACTTCGAAAGTCGGAAAGGCGAACAGCTTCTGGCAACTCCGAAGGCTGCTTTATTGTTTCACTGGAAATCCTTACGTCGTTGTGTTCGCGTTGAAGGTGAGGTTGAGCCGGTTACCTCCGAGGAAGCCGATGCCTACTTCGCAAGCCGTCCGCGCCAGAGTCAGATCGGTGCCTGGGCCAGTCAGCAGTCCCGGCCGCTCGAGGGCCGTTTCGAGCTGGAGAAGCGGGTGGCCGTCTATGCCGCCAAGTATGCCGTCGGCGCTGTACCCCGGCCCGACTACTGGTCCGGCTTCCGGGTCATGCCGGCCCGGATCGAGTTCTGGCAGGACGGCGCCTTCCGGCTGCACGACCGGCTGGTCTATTCGCGGCAGGGCGAGGGCTGGGCGACGGAACGGCTTTATCCCTGACAAGCCGTCGGCGTGAAGCGGGGTTATGGCCATGAGCGAGCAGGAGAGCAGGGAGACCCTATCGGACAGCCAGACGACGCAGACAGTGGCGGCCGACCCGGACAGTCGCGCCGCAAAGCTTCTGCGGGCCGCGACCCTTGCTTCGGTGAGCACAGCTATCGTCCTGGTCTTTGCCAAGCTGGGCGCCTGGTGGCTGACGGATTCGGTCAGTCTGCTTTCGACCCTGGTCGATTCGTTATTGGATGTGGCGGCGTCCCTTGTCAGCCTCATGGCGGTTCGCGCCGCGCTCACGCCCGCCGATCACGACCACCGCTTCGGCCACGGCAAAGCCGAACCTCTTGCCGCCCTCGGACAGTCGGCTTTTATCGGCGGATCGGCCGTTTTTCTGCTGCTTGAGGTCAGCCGGCGGTTCCTGGAGCCCCATGCGCTCGAGGAAACGCCGATCGGCATTGGCGTAATGGTTTTTTCCATCATCGCCACCCTGCTGCTGTTGCGTTTCCAGAAATACGTGATCAAAGAAACCGGCTCCCTGGTCATCGAGGCCGAAGCCCTTAACTATTCCGCCGACGTCCTGGTGAACATCAGCGTGATCGTGGCTTTGCTTCTGGTCTCTCAGTTCGGCTGGCTCGTGGCGGATCCGATCTTCGGCCTGGGGATCGGTGTCTATATCCTGTGGAATGCCTGGCGGCTCATGCTCGGCGCCCTGGACATGCTGATGGACAAGGAACTGGCCGATGACGAGCGGGAGAAAATCAGCCGGATCATCCTCGCCAGCGACAAGGTGCTCGGCATCCATGATCTGCGTACCCGGGCCTCGGGCCGACAGATCTTCGTGCAATGCCGTGTCGAGCTGGACGGCCAGATGTCGCTGAGCGAGGCGCATGCGGTGACCGACCGGATCGAAGCGCAAATTGCAGTGGCCTATCCCCATGCGGAAGTACTGTTCCACCAGGACCCGCATGGCCTGGTGGTGCCCCAAAGCACGCCGATGCGGCCTGAATGAGGCCTCGTAAACCGCGTTGATTTAGGTCATATTGGTTCCAGCGGCATCGCCATATCATGCCTTCATGACAACCTTAGGGATGAATTGGAGAGCGCAATGGGCCTGTCGAAAGTGCTCGTGGTAATCGATGGAACACCATCGGCGGAGCATGCTCTTGCAACAGCATTGAACCTTGGACAGCGCTTTGCCTGTCGGGTAGCGGCTCTGCATGTCGAGGTGGACGCGGAGGCCTCGATTCCTATTCTGGGAGATGGCATGTCGGGCACGGTCGTCAGCCAGATGATCGACAGCCTGCGGGACACGGCGCAGACCCGGCGGGAACAGGCCTCACGGACCTTCGATGATCTCTGCGTGCGGCAGGGTTTGCCGGTGGTTGAGGCTTCCGAACAGCTTAAAGAGGGCGTGTTCGCCGTCAGCTTCACCCATGTGGTGGGTATCGAGGCCGAAGAGGTCGCCAGACGTGGCGGACTGGCGGATCTGACGGTGCTCGCCCGGCCGGCGGCAGACAGCGATCTCGACCTGTCGCAGACTCTTGACGCTTCGCTTTTTGATACGGGCCGTCCGGTTCTCCTGGTGTCCGGACCGCCCTCCGAGGCTCTGCTCAGGACAGTCGCCATTGCCTGGGACGGTTCCCGGGAGGCGTCCCGCGCAGTGGCCACCGCAATCCCTCTGCTCAAGGAAGCTGAGCGTGTGGTCGTCATTACCGCGCGGGAAATGTCGGTCAAGTCGGAGCCCAGTGAACTGACCAATTACCTGGCCGGGCAGGGCGTGCAGGCCAAGACCTGGGCTTTCACGCCGGGGGAAGAGCCCATCGGCGATGCCATTCTGGGCGAAGTCTCCAAAGCGGACGCGAGCCTGCTGGTCATGGGAGCTTATGGCCATAGCCGTTTTCGCGAGATGGTCCTCGGCGGTGTCACGCGCAGTGTGCTGAACGACGCCCGGCTGCCGGTGCTGCTGACGCATTAAGACTCAGTAGGATGCGGGCTGTCGCACCGCCCTCGGGCTTTCTGTCCCGAGCGTCCGCGCAGTATGAGCCCGCGCCGAAGGCGATAGAAATCTATAAGAGGAATACGGCATGACACTCACCAAGGTACGCATGGAATTGGCCCGCGATCACGACTTCCCGCAGGGCAGCACGCGGCACGGCTATGAGTTCACGGCTCCTCTGACCGAAGATGGGCACATCGATGCGGACGCCTGGCGGAAGGACCGCCGGCGTTGCACGGTGCGGCGCTTCTGGGCTGGGGAAGACGATCAGTCGGGACACCTGCTCCACACCAAGGGCCGGTCCTGGGTTTTTCACTACGACATCTCGGTCGGTGACGCCGATAACAGCGCCAATTTAAACGGTGTCGGGGTCCGGGAGCCGGGTGACGACGAGGCCGGCTTCAAGTTCGACCACCATGTCTTCAAACCGGGCGAGTACGTCTCGGTGCACGAGCAGGATGGTTCCATGCGCACCTTCAAGGTGGTTCGGGTGAATCCCGTCGTAGCTTCGGCGTGACGCCCGCTGTACGGGACCCTGAAGATTGAATCTAGCGGTTACCCGGTGAATGGGTAATATGCGCCCATGACCGTAGATCCAGATCGAAAGACCATGATCCTGACCGGCGCCAGCCGGGGGATTGGCCATGCGACCGTCAAGCGTTTCAGCGACGAAGGCTGGAGGGTGATCACCTGTTCGCGCGATGTCATTCCGATGGAATGTCAGCGTGACCCGAACTGGACACACCATATTACCGCCGACCTTGCGGAGCCGGGCAGTACGGAGGCTTTCGTCGAGGAGGCGGTGGGCCTGCTTGGCGAGGGACCGCTGCACGCCCTGGTGAACAATGCTGCGGTCTCGCCCAAGACGCCTTTCAAGGAACGACTCGGGTGCCTGAACGGTGATGTAGGGACCTGGCGCGAGGTCTTTGAACTGAATTTCTTCGCGCCGCTGATCCTGGCACGGGGCTTCGCCGCGCAACTCGGCAGAGGGCAGGGCTGTGTGGTGAACATCACCTCGATCGCCGGTCACGGCGTGCACCCCTTTGCCGGCTCCGCTTACTCCACCTCAAAGGCGGCACTATCGGCGCTGACCCGGGAACTGGCCGTGGAGATGGCCGGGTTGGGAGTCAGGGTGAACGCCGTCGCGCCCGGAGAGATCGAAACCGCGATGGTAGGCGAGGAGTATGAGGCCCTGATTCCGCGCATCCCCATGCAGCGCATGGGCGAGCCGTCAGAGGTGTCTTCCGCCGTGTTTCAGCTCTGCACGGCTGACTTCGGCTATGTGACTGGGACGGAAATCTTCGTCACCGGCGGCCAGCACCTCTACTGAGCGTTTGTTTGTCTTGCAGTTAGGAAAAGCCTGCTGTCAGGCGAGGCGGCCGCGTAGCTCCGCCAACCACTCCAGTCGACCACGGGCCTGGTCGATATCGTGATCCAGCCAATCGGTCAGATAGCCTGAACCAGCGGTGTGTTGCGCCCGCAGTTCCGTTGAGCGCTCCAGGTGACGCTGCGAGATCTCCTGCAGGATATCGATCTGAATAAGCTGATCATCCTGGGGCAGGAGGTGCAGGAAACGCATCTTAAGGGCGATGATCAGCTTGCTGATGTCGTTGACCGGCGCCCGGGAGTTCGACTTGAGGAGACGGTAAATCTCTTCCATACCGCCGGGCGTCAGGGCCAGGCACTCACCTTCCCCGTTCTCGTCATCCGAACTTTCGTCATCTTTCAGGGGTTCGATCAGGCGTTCGACCTTGAGAACCTCCAGCGGAGTGCCGACAAGGTCGAGCGAGGGACCGATGATAAAGCCGGTAAACTGTTTGACCTCCTGCGCCAGTGCGGCGTAGGTCATCGGGCGTTCGGTCAGGCATCCCAGGGCGAGAAGCCGGACGGCTTCGGTCGGCACCAGACTGTTGTCGCGATACATCGGCGGTCATCCCTTATCGATAGCAGCAAGATAATCGCTGCGGCGGTCTTTGTCCAGTATATGTAAATGCGACGCATTCTCAATAAGAAGTGAAAAGCGTTAAATTCCGCCAAAGAAAATCGACCAGGATCGCCGAATCGCCTGCTGAACCTGGCCGATTTCATGAAAGTTTAACGGCGCGAGGGCGGTTTTACCCCCGGCACCAGAGCAGATCGACACAAGCCATTCTATCAAACCCGGACTCGGTCTAGGTCTCCTGAACCCCTCTCAGGCGGTCGTTACGCCGTCGCAGTAGCTCCAGCACCGTCATGAGAACGACGGAGAAGAGGATCAGAAGGGTCGCCACGGCTAGGATGGTCGGGCTGATCTGCTCGCGGATACCGGCCCACATCTGCCGGGGAACGGTGCGCTGCTCGAAGCCGGAGATGAAGAGCACCACCACCACCTCGTCGAAGGAGGTGATGAAGGCGAAGAGCGCGCCGGAGATCACGCCGGGCAGGATCAGGGGCACGATGATCTTGAAGAAAGTGGTGGTCGGCGGCGCGCCCAGACTGGCCGAGGCGCGGGTCAGGCTGTGATCGAAGCCCACCAGGGTCGCCGTCACCGTGATTACCACGAAGGGCGTGCCCAGGGCCGCGTGGGCCAAAATGATGCCCGGGAAGCTCTGAGTCAGGCAGCTTCGCTCCTCCACCAGGCCGAAGGACCACTCCGGGGTGATGCAGACGCTGGAGTAAAAGAAGTACATGCCCGCCGCTGAGATGATCAGCGGTACGATCATGGGTGAGATCAGAATGCCCATGATGGCATTGCGGCCGGGCAGATGGGAGCGGCTGAGGCCCAAGGCTGCCAGGGTACCCAGGCCGGTCGCCAGGAAGGTCGCGAAGAAGGCGACGATAAAGCTGTTCTTGATGGAAAAGAGCCACTGCTCGTTATCCAGGATATCCTGGTACCAGCGGGTCGAATAGGCCTCCGGCTGCAGCGCCAGCATGCCTTCGTTGAAGGTGAAGTAGGGCTCGGCGTTGAAGGACAGCGGGATGATCACCAGGATCGGCATGATCAGGAACAGGAAGATCAGGCCGCAGATGACGCGAAAGCCATAGTGCCAGAGCTTGCCCAGCGGACCGACATAGGGAGGGAGTGCGGCAGCCATCTATCGATTACCCCAGCTTCATGTTGTCGATGCCGACAAGGCGGTTGTACAGCCAGTAGAGCGCGAGAACCCCGGCCAGGAGAATGCCGCCCAGAGCCGCGGCCAGACCCCAGTTGAGGGACTGCTGCATGTGGAAAGCGATGAAGTTACTGATCAACTGTCCGGTCCGGCCGCCCACCAAAGCCGGCGTGATGTAGTAGCCGATGGCCAGGATGAAGACGAGAATGGAGCCGGCACCGATACCGGGCACGGTCTGCGGGAAGTAGACGGTCCAGAAGGCTCGCGCCGGCGTTGCGCCAAGGGACTTCGCCGCTCGCATGTAAGAGGGCGAAATCGTCTTCATGACCGAGAACAGCGGCAGCACCATGAAGGGCAGCAGGATGTGCACCATGGCCACGATCGTGCCGGTCATGTTGTAGATCATCTGGATCCGACCGTCCTCGCCGATCACGCCCATCCAGACCAGGATATCGTTCACCACGCCCTCGGTCTGCAGCAGCACGATCCAGGAGGAGGTTCTGACCAGCAGCGAGGTCCAGAAAGGCAGCAGGACCAGGATCATCAACAGGTTGCTGGTCTTGGTCGGCAGGATCGCCATGAGATAGGCGATGGGGTAGGCCAGCAACACACAGAGCGCAGTGATAAAGAGACTCACCCAGAGGGTGCGCAGAAATAGGACAACGTAAATCTGCCGGGATTCCGGCTGATCGACGATCTGCCCCTCCACATTGTAGGTTTTATCGATCGCAGCCAGGTAGTAGGAGAGCGTGTAGGGCTCCGCCAAGCGTTTCAGGACCGCCCAGGTCTCCGGCTCACCCCAACGCTTGTCGATCTCGATCAGGGCGGCTTTGGTCGGCGTCTCTTTCATGCGCCGGAGTTTGCGGCCCGACTTGGTCACGAGGCTGCGGGTACCGGAAATCTCATAATTCAGACGGGTCGCCACCTTGCCCAGGGTCCGCTCCTTGGCGGCAGCCGTCATCTCGACGGCGAGCGAGGTGAAGACGGCATCATCAGGCAGGCCGCCGCCGTCCCAGGCCCGCAACATCTCCGCGGTTTCCGGCAGAAAAGTGCTGACTGTGGGGTTGTCGACCCCTCGGAACACCATCAGGGCGATCGGGTAGATAAAAGTGATCAGGATAAAGGCCAGGAGCGGCAGGACCAGGCCAAAGGCCTTCATCCGGTTCCGGCGTTCCGCGCGGGCCAGGCTCGCCTTCAGCGGAACCCCGGCCGCGTCCAGCATCGGACCGCTTGCTTCGACCTGTGCCATCCAAATCCCCCTGGACCACTAACTCTGGCGAACTCGTTAGATTGTTTTCTTACGGCGGGTTGTTCCCGCCTTGTGGCCGGCGGGCGGCTTAGGAGTCGTTGTCCCTTGCCGCCCGCCGCACCTTTAGGGCGTTTCCTGTCGGATTACTTCGCCAGCCAGGCCGCGAAGCGCTCGTTCAGTTCATCCGCGTTGTCGGCCCAGAACTCGAAGTCGTTCTGGAGCGCTGCTTTGAAGTTCTCCGGCGCCGTCGGCATGTGCGGCTTCACATCGTCCGCCACCAGCGGGAAGGAGGACTGGCGCACCGGGCCGTAGGAGATCCACTTGGACTGATCCGCCAGACGCTGCGTATCGGTCGAGAACTTCACGAAGTCCAGGGTGGCTTCCATGTTCTTGGCGCCCTTCGGGATCACCCAGAGGTCCAGATCCCAGACCTGGCCGTCCCAGATGATTTCAAACGGCTTCTTCTCCTCGAAGATGGCGTTGAAGAGGCGTCCATTGTAGGCCGAAGAGATGGAAACTTCGCCGTCCGCCAGCATCTGCGGCGGCTGTGCGCCGGCTTCCCACCAGACGACGTCGTCTTTGATGGTGTCGAGCTTGGCGAAGGCCCGGTCCACGCCTTCCGGCGTGCCCAGAACCTCGTAGACCTGCTCCAGCGGCACACCGTCGGCCATCAGAGCCCATTCCAGGTTGACCTTGGGGTTCTTGCGCAGGCCGCGCTTGCCCGGGAACTTCTTGGTATCGAAGAGATCGCCGATGCTCGTCGGCTTATCACCCGGATACTTCGAGGCATCGTAGGCGAAGACGGTCGACCAGACGATGGTGCCCACGGCGCATTCGGTCAGCGTGTTGGGCAGGAAGTCGTCGGTGGCCGGCGTGCCGTCGGCACCCGCGGGCAGGATCGAGTGGTCGATCGGCTCCAGGATACCTTCGTCACAGCCGCGGACCGCGTCGGAAAGCTCGACGTCAACCAGGTTCCAGGTGACGTTGTTGGCTTCAACCTGCGCCCGGACCTGTGCCAGGCCGCCGTTGTAGTCTTCCGAGTTGATCTGGATGCCGGTCTTTTCCGCGAAGGGCTTGTGGTAAGCCTCGACCTGGCTCTTGGTGTAAGCGCCGCCCCAGGACACGACGGTCAGCGCGTCGGCGGCCGCGGCGGGGCCGGAGGCGTAGGCCGCGGCCGAGAGGGCCACGACGGCTGCGCCGCTGAACTTCATCAAACTTCTCATCTTTACAATTCTCCCTTAGTTAAGCCTCGTATTCACACTCACTCGATCAAAGTGTCGGAAGTTGCGTTCTGCTCTTCTGGCTGGAACGCTGGGTTATTCTTATTGTTGTTCCAAGACCTTGGCCGATTTTCGGACATGTCAACGTTTCGACAGGGCTGCCTCTTTTGTCATTCTCTGTCGGCGATCAGGCGTCCAGCGCCCTGCAGTCTTCCGCCTGCCAGCCGACCTTCACGGTCTCGCCGGGGGCCAGATGGACATGGCCGGCGGAGTTCGGCACCTTGACGATGAAGTCGTCGTGTCCGCAGACCGAGACGCGCGTGCGCATGTGGTCGCCAAGGTAAATCAGTTCTTCGACCCGGGCATCGAAGACATTGGGGCAACTGCCTTCCGCTGGATTGACGATCACCCGCTCCGGCCGCAGTGACAGCGACGAGAGGCTGCCGACGCCCTCGATGTTGATCGGCACCGCCTGGACTGCGCCGCTGCCCTCAACCTCGACCGTGCAGGTGGCGCCATTGGTCGCCGTGACCTTGCCCATCAGCTTGTTGTTCTCGCCAATGAACTGCGCGACGAAAGAGTTCTCGGGCAGCTCGTAGAGTTCGTCCGGCGGCGCCAACTGCTGGATGACGCCGTCGTTGAAGACCGCCACGCGATTGGACATGGTCAGGGCCTCAGACTGGTCGTGGGTCACATAGACCACGGTCACGCCGAGGTTGTCGTGGATGTGCTTGATCTCGTACTGCATCTGCTCGCGCAGTTGCTTATCGAGCGCGCCGAGCGGTTCGTCCATCAGGACGAGTTTGGGTTCGAACACCAGGGCCCGGGCCACTGCCACGCGCTGCGCCTGGCCGCCGGAAAGCTGCCCCGGCCGCCGGCCCGCGAAGCCACCGAGCTGCACCATATCCAGTGCCCGCTCAACACGCGCTTCGATATCCGCCTTGCTCATCTTCCGCACCACCAGCGGATAAGCCAGATTTTCGGCCACCGTCATGTGCGGGAAGAGGGCGTAGTTCTGGAACACCATGCCGATGTCACGTTTGTGCGGCGGCACGTTGTTGATCGAGTGCCCGTCGAGAATGATCTTGCCGTGCGTCGCGGTTTCAAAACCGGCCAGCATCATCAGACAAGTCGTCTTACCTGAGCCTGAAGGGCCCAGCATGGTGAGAAACTCACCCTTGGCGATATCGAGGTTTAGATTTTTGACGACCAGTGTTTCGCCGTCATAGCTTTTTTGGACTTCCTCGAAACGCACGAGGAATTCTGCGTTCTCCGCCACCATTCAGCCCTGTCCCTGCCGACATTTCTGCGGATTGCCATAGGTCTTGTGCCGCCGTGCACCCGCTGTGTTGCGGTTACGCTACGACAAATGAAGGTTCATTGTCACCCCTTATGCTGAGGTTTTTTGCGCCGCAAAATGACAGTCGAAAGCCGTATTTAACGAAGCAGTCCTATTAAACCGCCCGTTTTGTCGGATTATCGCAAGCTTTGATCAAATTTCTTAAAGCAATCATCCATGAGCTTTGCTGATGCTTACATTGATCTGAGCAATAAGCATTTGAAAATTAAGTATGTCTACGGTCGAAAATTAGAAAGGACTGGCATAGGCGCAGGGTCCGGCGGCCCTTTGGCCGCCGGTTAAGGCAGAAGCATCAAAGACTGAAATGGTGCTTTAGGCCGCCCGGTCGAGCTTCAGGTCCTGCCAGATGCACAGCAGCGCTTCCACCAGACGGTCAATGTCGGCATCGCTGTGCAGCGGCGAGGGCGTGAGGCGCAGCCGTTCGGTCCCGCGCGGTACCGTCGGATAGTTGATCGGCTGTACGTAGATCCCGAAATCGTCCATCAGGGAATCCGTCACGCGGCGGCAGAGAACGGGATCGCCCACGGCCACGGGGACGATGTGGCTTTCCGAGGGCATAACCGGCAGGCCGGCCGCCAGCAGGCGCGCCTTCACGGTGGCGGCGCGTTCCTGGTGCCGCTCGCGCTCGCTGCCGCTGACCTTCAGGTGCTTGATACTGGCACAGGCGCCGGCGGCGACCGCAGGGGGCAGGGCGGTCGTGAAGATAAAGCCTGAGGCAAAACTGCGTACGAAGTCGACCAGGGCCGAAGATGCCGCGATGTAGCCGCCGAAGACGCCGAACGCCTTGCCCAGCGTCCCTTCGATGACCGTCAGCCGGTCCATCAAACCCTCGCGTTCGGCAATGCCCCCGCCGCGCGGGCCGTAAAGACCGACCGCGTGGACTTCGTCGAGATAGGTCATCGCACCGTGTTTTTCGGCGACGTCGCAGAGCTCTGCGATCGGGGCAATATCGCCATCCATCGAGTAGACCGATTCGAAGGCCACCAGTTTGGGCCGTCCGGGCTCGATCTCGCGCAAGAGACGATCGAGATCCTCGGGATCGCTGTGCTTGAAGATCTTGCGCTCGGCACGACTGTGGCGGATGCCTTCGATCATCGAGGCGTGATTCAGGGCGTCCGACAGGACCACGCAGTTCGGTAGCCGGCTTGCCAGCGTGCCCAGCGCCGCCCAGTTCGAGACGTAGCCGGAGGTGAAGAGAAGGGCGGCTTCCTTGCCATGAAGGTCAGCAAGTTCCCGCTCCAGCAGGACATGATAATGATTGGTGCCGGAGATGTTGCGCGTGCCACCCGCACCGGCGCCGCAGCGATCAATCGCCTCGCGCATCGCGTCTAAGACCCGCGGGTGCTGGCCCATGCCGAGATAGTCGTTCGAACACCAGACCGTGACGCTGGACTGCGCGTCATCGCAGTGATGTGTTGCGCTTGGGAAGGCGCCGGCACGGCGCTCGAGATCGGCGAAAACCCGGTAGCGTCCTTCGGTCTTCAGACCCGAGATCGCATCTGCGAAGAAACCTTCATAATCCATTGTTGCGCTTCCCAACCTCTTAAACGGACCACAGGCAAAAGATTCCTGTACCTGCTGCCGTTTCATTAAACCCGGCGCTCAGGCCGTTAACCATGCGCGGGGACGATCAATTCAAGCCCAGACTGCTAAACATACACCTAATTTAGCATTATTTAGCATTAGAGCCCGCCGCTTTCAGTGTCTGCGTGTCTTAAGGTCGCAGCCTCACGAAGACTTGACGTGGCCCGCGCCCGCTTTGCGCGTCGTCGTCGCGCTTAAGATTGGTAAGCCATACCGCGCCGAATGCCCTTGACTTAAGTCAGGTGGCGCCCGGCGCGGCGATTTTTCTCAAGGGGCCGCTGTTCTTAATGGGCGGGCGCCTCCGGATCCTGGGCCAGCCAGTCTTCCGTCTCCGCCAGGGCCTGTTCGAAGCGCGCGAGCATGTCGTCAACCTGCTCTTCCGTAATGATAAGGGGCGGCGAGAAGGCAACGCTGTCGACCAGGTTGCGCAGGATGACGCCATGCGCCTGGGCCCGTCCGACCAGATAGGCGCCGACCTTCCCGGCGGGATCAAAGAGCGTTTTGCTGGCCTTATCAGCAACCAGCTCGACGGCGCCGATCAGGCCTACACCGCGCACTTCGCCGACATAGGGCCGGTCCGCGAACTTCCGCAGGCCGCTTTGCAGGCGCTCGCCCACCCGGCGGGCGTGATCGAACAGCTTGCGCTCCTCGTAAATCTTGAGGGTTTCCAGGGCCACCGCGGCGCTGACCGGGTTGCCCGCATAGGTGTAGCCATGGCCGAAGGTGCCGATTTTCGCGCTGTTGTCCGCGATGGCCTGGTACAGCTTGTCGGAGATCATCACCGCGGAGATCGGCAGATAGGAGGAACTGAGCGCCTTGGCCATCACCATGATATCGGGCTTGATCCCGAAGGTGACGGAACCGAAGGCCTCGCCGGTGCGGCCGAAGCCGCAGATCACTTCATCCGCGATCAGCAGGACGTCGTACTTGGTGAGCACCGCCTGGATCTTGTCCCAATAGGTAGCCGGCGGAACGATCACGCCGCCAGCCCCCATAACCGGCTCGGCGATAAAGGCGGCGACGGTCTCGGGACCTTCGTCGAGGATCATCTTTTCCAGATCCGCGGCCATGCGGGTGGCGAAGTCGGTCTCGCTCTCGCCCTCCAGCCCGAAGCGATAGTGATGCGGACAAGAGGTGTGCAGGATGTTGGCGATCGGCAGATCGAAGTCCGCATGATTGGCCGGCAATCCGGTCAGGCTGCCCGAAGCTACGGTCACCCCGTGATAGCCTTTGATCCTGCTGATAATCTTTTTCTTTTCAGGGCGTCCCAGCGCGTTGTTGTAGTACCATACGAACTTGACGACAGTGTCGTTCGCTTCCGAGCCGGAGTTGGCGAAGGCGACCTTCGACATCTTGACCGGGGCGATCTCAATCAGCTTTTCCGAGAGATCGACGCTGGGCGTTGACACCTTATGGTTGAAGGTGTGGTAGTAAGGCAGTTCCCGAAGTTGCTTGGTCGCGGCTTCGATCAGGCGTTCTTCACCGAATCCAAGCGCCGTGCTCCAGAGGCCGGCCATGCCTTCGATGTAGCTTTTGCCCTGCTCATCATAAACGTGCACGCCTTTGCCCTTTACAATCACGAGCGGTCCTTCGGCTTCGTGCTTGCGGGCATTTGTGTAAGGGTGCAGATGATAGGCGATATCGCGGCTGGCGGTCGAATTGGGCAAGGAAGTCATCGAAATCTCCAGAAGCACTGCGCCTGTGCCGGGCGTCTTAGGTTTAATGTTACCCTACGGCCGGGTCTCACGCCAATTCAGGCAGGGCTAACAATCCGCAAGGCTTTTGCGGTGCTGCGGACCGGGCCGGCTCACGAGAGGCTTGTTTCCTCGGGTAACACCGTACTAGGCTGACCGCTAACAGAAGTTGACCGAGGTCCGCAAGAGGCTTCTGGTTTCGGGACAGGCGTGAACTTCACAAGCAACCAATGCTCGAAATACAACAGCAGGGAGTTAAAGATGGGCTTACGACGCAGCCTAATTGTGGCCGCCAGTGCTCTGGCGATCTGTGTTGCCGGTGGCGCGCAGGCAAAAACTTTTAAATGGGCGTTCCAGGGCGATGCACAGTCGCTTGATCCCCATACGCTGAATGAGACCTTCACCCTCGGGTTCCTGAGCAATGTCTACGAAGGTCTGGTCCGGCGCGGCCCCGATCTGCAGATTCTGCCCAGCCTGGCAGAGAGCTGGGAACTGCTCGATCCGAATCACTGGCGCTTCAAGCTGCGCCAGGGCGTGAAGTTCCACAACGGCAACGATTTTAACGCCGATGACGTGGTTTTCACCTTCGACCGTATCCGCAAGGACGGCTCCGACATGAAAACCAAGGTCGCACCCGACACCAAGGTGGTGAAGGTCGACGACTACACGGTGGATTTCATCACCAGCAAGCCGAACCCCATCGTCTACTACGAGTGGGATAACGTCCTGATCATGGACAAGGAATGGTCTGAGGAGCACAACGCCTCCGCGCCGACCGACGTGACCAAGGACAGCGAGAACTACGCGGCCTTCAACGCCAATGGCACCGGGCCCTTCACCATCTCCAGCCGTGAAACCGACGTGCGCACCGTCTTCAAGCCCAATCCCGACTGGTGGGGCGAGGTAAAGCACAACGTGACGGAAGGCGTCTTTACGCCGATTTCCTCCGACGCGACCCGGGTCGCCGCGTTGCTGTCCGGCGAAATCGACATGATGTATCCGGTTCCTGTCCAGGACATCAAACGCATCGATTCCAATGGCAGTACTTCGACCCTGACCGGTCCGGAACTGCGCACCATCTTCCTGGGTATGGATCAGTCGCGCGACGAACTGCTCTATTCCAGCGTAAAGGGCAAGAACCCGCTGAAGGACAAGCGGGTGCGCGAAGCCTTCTACAAGGCCATCGACATCGAGACGATCCGCAAGAAGATCATGCGTAATCTCTCGACGCCGTCGGCCATCATGGTCTCGCCCTTCCTCTTCTCGAAGTCGGCGAAGTATGAGCGGATCGGTTACGACCCCGAAGGCGCCAAGGCTCTGCTGGCTGAAGCGGGCTATGCGGACGGCTTCGAGCTGGGTATGGACTGCCCGAACAACCGCTACGTCAATGACGAAGCGATCTGTCAGGCGGTCGTGGCCATGCTGGCCAAGGTCGGCGTAAAGGTCGATCTGCTGGCGCAGCCGAAGGCGCAGTACTTCAAGAAGGTCCTGGGTTACGACACCAGCTTCTATCTGCTGGGCTGGACCCCCGGCAGCTTCGATAGCTGGAACGTCATGTACAACCTGCTGTCCTGCCGTGACGATGCGGTTGGCCGCGCCAAGTTCAATCTGGGCGGCTACTGTAATCCGGAGCTCGACAAGCTGACCGACGAGGTTCTGGTCGAGACCGACCCGGCCACGCGCGACAGCAAGATCGAAGCGGCCTATGACATGCTGGCGACGGATATCGGTTACATCCCGCTGCATCAGCAGGGTCTGGCCTGGGCCAAGAAGGATGCGATCGACCTGGTACAGCGGGCTGACAATCAGTTCATGCTGTATCACGTGATGGTCAAGTGACCCCGACCTAGCGGTCGTTTTAACGCCGGCCTTCCGGGCTTGATCTGCACCCTGCCGTCGCGTGGGATCTGGACAAGTCGGAAGGCCGGACGTAGTTTTCCCGCCGGGAAATTCGCGCCTGGGACGCTGTGAGCCCAGAGGGGGCGTGAATTCGTCCCGCAAATGGATCTAGATCCAGGTTCCCATGATCGGCTTTATCTTCAAGCGGTTTTTCCAGTCTTTCATCGTGATGTTTCTGGTCGCGTTGCTGGCCTTCACGATGTTCAATTTCCTCGGCGACCCGGTCAATCAGATGGTGGGCATCGATACCACCGCGGCCGACCGTGAAGCCCTGCGCGAACGCCTGGGATTGAACGATCCCCTGATGGTGCAGTTCTTCCGCTTTATCGGGGACGCTCTGCAGTTCGAATTCGGCCAGTCCTACCAGCACAAGCGCGCCGTGTCGGGCCTGATCCTGGACCGCCTGCCGGCAACCCTGGAACTGGCCATGGTCTCGGCGGTCTTCACGCTGGCAGTCGGCGTGCCCATGGGCGTGCACACCGGACTGCACCGGAACTCCCTGGTCTCGAAGATCTTCATGACCGTATCGCTGATCGGCGTGTCCCTGCCGACCTTCCTGATCGGCATTCTCCTGATCTTCATCTTTTCGGTTCAGTTGCAGTGGCTGCCCTCCTTCGGACGTGGCGAAGTCGTCGATCTCGGCTTCTGGACGACCGGCCTGCTGACGGCCAGTGGCTGGAAGGCGATCATCATGCCCGCCGTGACCCTGGGGCTGTTTCAGATGACCCTGATCATGCGCCTGGTGCGTTCGGAAATGCTGGAGGTCCTGCGCAGCGATTACATCAAGTTCGCCCGTGCCCGTGGTCTGCCCAGCCGGGTGATCAACTTCGGCCATGCCCTGAAGAACACACTGGTGCCCGTGATCACCATCGCGGGCCTGCAGCTCGGCTCCCTGATCGCTTTCGCCATCATCACCGAGACCGTCTTCCAGTGGCCCGGCATGGGACTGATGTTCCTGCAGGCGATCCAGGTCGTGGATATTCCGATCATGGCGGCCTACCTGATGCTGATCGCTTTCTTCTTCGTGATGATCAATCTGATCGTCGACATGCTCTATTACGTCGTTGACCCGCGTCTGCGCGTCGACGCCAGCAGTTAAGGAACGCCGTGGCATGTCGATTACCACCACATCCCGGGCCGTCGATCTCTTTCAGCGCGCGTTGAACAGCGACGTCTACCATTCCTTCCGCAGCTCCAAGATGGTCATGTTGGCGGCGCTGGTTTCTGCCGTCATGATCATCGGCGCGACCTTTTCACCTATCCTGGCGCCCCATAACACGCTCGATTTGGCCAGCATCAGCCTGATCGACTCCCTGACCCCGCCGGTCTGGATGGAAGACGGCGATGCGCGCTTTCTGTTGGGCACCGACGACCAGGGCCGGGACATGCTCTCGGCGATCATGCACGGCGCGCGGGTTTCGCTCTTCGTCGGTTTCGCCAGTGTGATCTTTGCGATGGTGCTGGGGGTGTCGCTAGGGCTGATCAGCGGTTACGCCGGCGGCCTGCTGGATGCCTTCATCATGCGGGCGGCAGAGATCCAGCTTAGTTTCCCGGCGATCCTGATCGCGCTGCTGATCGACGGGATTTTCCGCGGCGCCCTGGACCCTAAGACTCACGGCGAACTCGCTATCTACGTCATGATCCTGGCGATCGGGCTGTCCTTTTGGGTGCAGTACGCCAGGACCGTGCGCAGCTCCACCCTGGTGGAGAAGGGCAAGGAGTACGTCGAGGCGGCCCGGGTCACCGGCTTGCCGCCTTTCCTGATCGTCTTCCGGCACATCCTGCCGAATGTCACTGGGCCTTTGCTGGTGATCGCGACCATCAATCTGGCGCTCGCGATCATCACCGAAGCGACCCTCAGCTTCCTGGGGGTGGGCGTGCCGCCCACCGAGCCTTCGCTGGGCACCCTGATCCGGATCGGCAACGACTTCCTCTTCTCCGGCGAGTGGTGGATCACCATCTTCCCAGGGATCGCCCTGGCGGTGCTGGTGCTGGCGGTGAACCTCCTGGGCGACTGGTTGCGCGACGCCCTCAATCCGAAACTGCGGTGATCTCATGACGCTCTTGAAAATCGACGACCTGAAAGTCGAGTTCCCGGGCCGTCACGACACCTTCGTCGCGGTCGAGAACATTCAGCTCGAACTGGAACCCGGCGAGATCTACGGCCTGGTTGGCGAGTCGGGTGCCGGCAAGTCAACGATCGGCAACGCGGTGATCGACCTGCTGGAACCGCCGGGGCGGGTAGCGCAGGGGCAGATCGCCCTGGACGGTCTGAAGATCGACCATCTGCCTTACGAAAAGATGCGCAGTATCCGCGGACGGCGGATCGGCATGATCTTTCAGGACCCCCTGACCAGCCTGAACCCGCTCTACACGGTCGAGGAGCAACTGGTCGAGACCATCCAGACTCACCTGGATCTCAGCGATGTGGAGGCCACCGCAAGGGCCATCGAGCTGCTGGACCAGGTCGGCATTCCCGACCCCGAGGTCCGGGTCAAGCACTACCCTCATCAGTTCTCCGGCGGGATGCGGCAGAGGGTGGTCATCGCTCTTGCTCTCTGTGGTGAGCCGGAACTGATCATCGCCGATGAACCGACCACGGCGCTGGACGTTTCGATCCAGGCGCAGATCCTCGACCTCATTCGCAGCCTCTGCAAGCAACGCCAGGTCGGGATGATCATCATCACCCACGACATGGGGGTGATCGCGGATATCACCGACCGGGTCGCGGTGATGTACCGGGGCAAGATCGTCGAGAAGGGGCACACGGCGCAGATCCTGAGTGCGCCTGAGCATCCCTATACCAAGAGCCTGATCAGCGCCGTACCGCGCGCCGATTTGCGCCTCAACCGCTTCCCGATGGTGAACTACATCGAGGGACCGGAGCCGGAGCGTGGCAACTTCGATGTTTCCACCCACTGGCTGGGACAGGCACGGGATTTCGGTCAGAGCAATGACGACGCCTTGGTGCGGGTCGAGGGCATGACCATGCAGTTCGTGACCGAACGCTCGATCTTCCCGAGCCGCCGGAAACTCTTCACGGCCGTCGACAATGTCTCCTTCGAGATCCGCAACGGTGAGACCTTCGGGCTGGTCGGCGAAAGCGGCAGCGGCAAGTCCACGGTCGCGCGCACCATCGCCGGATTGTACCGGCCGGCGGCGGGTCGGATTCACTTCGCCGGCGGCGAGCTCACGGCGATCAAAGATGAGAAGCTGCTGCGGCCTTACCGCCAGCAGATGCAGATGATCTTCCAGGATCCCTATTCCTCGCTCAACTCGCGCATGCGCGTGCTCGACATCGTGGCCGAACCCATCCGCTTTCATAAGCTGGCGGGATCGAAAGCCGAGGTGATCGAGATCGTGGAGGATCTGCTGGAGCATGTCGGACTGGGTCGGGCGGCGGCCAAACGCTATCCGCACGAGTTCTCCGGCGGTCAGCGCCAGCGCATTTCCATCGCTAGGGCGTTGGCGACCCGGCCGCGCTTCCTCATTTGCGACGAGCCGACCTCGGCACTGGACGTCTCGATCCAGGCGCAGATCCTGAACCTGCTCAAGGACCTGCAGGACGAACTGGGTCTGACCATGCTGTTCATCAGCCATGATCTTCCGGTGATCCGCCAGATGTGCGACCGGGTCGCCGTGATGCGTAACGGCAAGATCTGCGAAATCGCCGAGACCGAGCAGCTCTTCGAGCAGCCCGGGCACGACTACACACGGCATCTGCTCGAACTGATGCCGAAGCTTGAGAACCTTTCCCGCGAAGGCCTGGACGTGGCAAGTGAAGAAGCCGCCCGGCCAGCGCAATAACCTTCCCTAGACAGAGAGATTGGAGAGTCCAGGCATGGCCGTCATCAATCGTATTGCAGAGTTTCACGAAGACATCAAAGGCTGGCGCCGCGACCTGCACGCCCACCCGGAAACGGCATTCGAGGAGCAGCGCACCTCCGACTTCGTGGCCGAGAAGCTGAACGAGTGGGGCATCGAGGTGCACCGGGGGCTCGCGACCACCGGCGTGGTCGGTGTGCTGCACGGGCAGAAAGCCAACGGACGGGCGATTGGCCTGCGTGCCGACATGGATGCCTTGGACATGACAGAGTTGAACGACTTTGAGCACCGTTCCCAGCATGAGGGCAAGATGCACGGCTGCGGCCATGACGGTCACACGGCGATGCTGCTGGGCGCAGCGCGCTATCTTGCCGAGACCAAAAATTTCGACGGTACGGTGAACTTTATCTTTCAGCCCGCCGAGGAAAACGAAGGCGGCGGCCGTGTCATGGTCGAGGAAGGCCTCTTTGAGAAATTCCCGGTCGAGGCGGTCTACGGCCTGCACAACATGCCGGGCATTCCCGTCGGACAGGTCGGCATGCGGGTGGGGCCGGCCATGGCGTCCTTTGATATTTTCGAAGTCACCGTCGATGGGGTTGGGGCGCACGCCGCCATGCCGCATCTGGGGGTCGATGCGGTGGTGATCACCGCGCAGATCGTGACGGCGCTGCAGACCATCGCTTCCCGCCGGGTCGACCCTCTGGAATCGCTTGTGGTCAGCGTGACCCAGTTCCACGCCGGCGACACCTGGAACGTGCTACCGCAGCAGGCGGTGATCCGCGGAACGGTCCGAAGCTTCAAGAAAGAGATCCAGGACCAGGCGGAGGCTGACATCCGGCGCATCGCCCAGGGAATCTGCGAGGCGCAGGGGGCCACCATGTCCATGCGTTACGAGCGCCGTTACCCGGCGGTGATCAATACCTCGCTGGAGACCGATATCGCCGCCGAGGTCGCGGCGGAAGTCGTCGGCGAAAAGAATGTGGAGGTCGGTGCGCCGCCGCTGATGGGCTCCGAGGACTTCGCCTACATGCTGCAGGAGAAGCCGGGCTGTTACATCTGGCTGGGCAATGGTGCCGACGGCCAGCCCGGCGGCTGCTCGGTGCACAATCCGTACTACGACTTCAATGATGACATCTCGGTCATCGGCGCCAGTTACTGGGCCAAGCTGGTCGAGACCACCATGCCGCGCGCCGGGTGACGCCTGTTTCCGGCACGGGCAACGGGAAACCTGGGCTGGTCATCTTCGACTGCGACGGTGTGCTGGTGGACAGCGAAACCATCGCCAATGCGGTGATGGCCGAGGCGATCACGGCCCTCGGCTGGCCGGTAACGACCGACTACTGCCTGCGGTACTTCAAGGGTACGCACTTCGACCACGTCATCGAGGTGATTACGCAGCAGATCGGCCGGCGCCCGCCTGACAACTGGCTGCCGGACCTGCGGGCCAGGACCAACGTGGTTTTCAGGGAAGATCTACAGGCGATCACAGGGATCTTTCCGGTGCTCGACCTCTTGTCGGAAGAGGGCGTTCCGCATTGCGTCGCCTCCAACGGGCCGCAGGAGAAGATGGCCGTGACCCTGGAGATCACCGGTCTCAGGGCGCGCTTCGAAGGCCGGATCTTTTCGGCCTACGAGGTTGAGCGCGGCAAGCCCTATCCGGATCTTTTTCTCCATGCGGCCAACTCGATGGGCTTTACGCCCCCCGACTGCATCGTGATCGAGGATAGCGCTCTGGGCGTTCAGGCGGCCAGGGCGGCGGGTATGCGGGTTTTCGGATTTGATCCCAGCGGTGAAGATCACCGGCTTCGGGCGGAAGCGGTGCCGGTCTTTCGCGACATGAGCGAGCTTCCGGCCATACTGGCGCTGCGCTAAACCGGATTTGGCGACGACAGCGCTGGACGGGCCTGCACCAGTTGTTCGAGAAGGTGGCTGTGACGGTAGTAAAGCAGATGCGTGCGTCCCGTCATCATTTCCGTCAGGCGTGTTTCGAAGTCGATCAGATGGCTGCCGCCGGCTCCGGCGAACTTGTCTCGACCCGGGATGGCCGTGCAAAGCCAGTCGGTCGCGGCATAGTAATCGTCCCAGGCCGCGATATCATCCCGTGCCGCCAGGCGGTCGACTTCGCTTGACAGCCAGGGTGAGCGGTGCGCGAGCACCGCAACTGGCGAGCCCATGGTCACGAGGGTGGTGCGGGCAAGGTCGCGGCCGTGCGGCCAGTCGGCCATGAGGTCGATCGCCAGAATCGTGCCGAAGCTATGTGCCAGGATCGTGACTTCCTCATAGCCGGCTTGGTAGACGTTCTCCAATGTGGATTGTACGCGATTGCGCAGACGCTGACGCAGCCCGACCTCGGTTTCGTCCGGCTTGTTCTGAAAATAGTCTTTGATGAAGCCGGCCATATGCACCAGCTCGTCGATCCGCATCATCGGCAGGACGGCCGCGACGATGATCCAGAGCTGCCAGGTTCCAATCGCCGAGGCCACTGTTACGAAACCGTCGATCACCGGTTTGAGTTGGGGAATCTGCTCCAGGAATTCCGGTGGGTTTTGGCCGATGGCCTGGGCCGCTAACAGGATGATCGAAATGTACCAGAGCACCAGCAGGGTTCCGCCCGCGAGCAGACCGAAGGTCATATAGCGCGACGTGCGGAACGCGGTCCAACTGCGCCAGTTCAAAACCCAGTAGACGATCAGTTCCAGGCCCCAGAGCAGCTTTTGCCAGGGCGTGCGCTCAATAGTGTCGGGGATCATGTCGGCCCAGAAGGCTTCGAAAATATCGACTTCGGCAACCGCGGTGCTCTCAACCATCGTGTCGCCGCGAAGTGTGCGGGGGATCAGCCGTTTGCCCTGTTCGCCCGTGACTTCGATGTCGCCGCCTTCGCGTAGTGGCGAGCGTTCCACCATCAGCAGGTTGCGGACCAGGATGTCGCGCCGGAAAAAGCGTTCCTCACGCCTGAAACCCGGAATGAGAACAATGGCCCGGCGCTTGGCGTCAGGCTTCGGCTCAACAGCGCTCCCAGCAGCCTCAACTGGTGTTTCCAGATCTTCCGCCACGTTGTGTTCCCCCCCCCAGGAATGTTCTTAAGACTGTTTGCGCTTCAGTGTTTTTCGATCGCGCGCGGATCCAGGGCATCCTGCAGGCCGTCGCCCAGGAAGTTGAAGGCGATCACCGTGATGAAGATCAGCAGGCCTGGCCACATGGCGAGCAGCGGTGCGTCCCAGATCAGCTCCTGGGCGTTGGTCAGCATATTGCCCCAGCTCGGGATCGGCGGCTGAATGCCCAGGCCCAGAAAGCTCAGGACGGATTCCAGCAGGATGATGTTACCGATCGAGAGGGTGGTCGCGACGATCACCGGGGAAATCACGTTGGGCAGAATGTGAACCAGCATGATCCTGGGCGCGCTGGCGCCGAGCCCCCGGGCCGCCCGCACGAATTCCCGCGTCTTCATGCTGAGGGTCGCGCCGCGCACCAGGCGCGCGACCGTGGTCCAGCCGACCAGGGAAATGAGGATGACAATGCGGTAGAGGCTGACGTTGTCGGAGGCGACCAGGCTGTCCGGCAGGCCGGTCTTGGAAAGATCGACCGCCGCCAGCACGATCAGCAGCGGCAGCAGGGGCAGGGCGATGACGCCGTCGGTCAGGCGCATCAGCAACGCATCCAGCGGGCCGCCGTAGTAGCCGGCTATCACGCCGATGATGGTGCCGATCACGGCCGCGAAGAGGGCGGTGACGATAGCAACCAGCAGGGAGATCTGCCCGCCATAGAGCAGCCGGACCAGCAGGTCGCGGCCCAGTTCGTCCGTGCCCAGGGGATGGACCAGGGACGGCGGCTGCTTGAGCGCCAGCAGATTGACCTGGTTAGCGTCGATCCCGAGCAGAGCCTCCACGGCCGGTGCCGCCGCGGCCAGGGCGCCCAGCAGGACCAGGACGATCAGGCTGAAGAGCGCCAGGCGGTGCTGCAGGAAGCGGCGGAAGAGGATGGCGCGGACTGAGCGGGCAGGACCGACTGCCAGGGCGGCGTTGGCGGCCAGGGTGCCGCTTGAGGAAGCCGTCGGTTGTTCCGACATAAAGACTCGAATCTGGAGGTTCCGTTCGTTTCAGGTGCATAGTAGCTCAAGCTGTGATCCGGCGTAAGGATTAGGCTGTACGGCAATGGCGGTCTTGTGCCATCGTCATTTGCCTGTTTCTGTCCTTCAGGCTTCTCTCGAACGATCTCTTTATCGTGAGGCTGCGATGAAACTCTATCATGCTCTGCCGTCCCCCTTCGTCCGCAAGGTCCGCATCGCGGCCATGGAACTGGGCCTGGCCGATGACGTAGAACTGCTGCCCATCGCAGTCGCGCCAGGGAAGGAGAACGAAGATTACGCCGCTACCGGCAACCCCTTGCGCAAGATTCCGGCGCTGGAACTCAGCAATGGGACGGTTCTCTACGATTCAGGCGTGATCTGCGAGTATCTGGATGCCCGGGCCGGTGGTGGCCGGATTCTGCCGGGCGGCGGCGAGGCCCGCTGGGAGATGCTGCGCAACCACGCGCTGGCCAGTGGCATCTGTGACGCGGCGGTCCTGCTGCGCTACGAAACCTTCCTGCGTCCGGAAGAGCACCGCTGGGAGCTCTGGGTCAAGGATCAGTGGGGCAAGATCGACGGTGCTCTGAGCTGGCTCGAGAAAAACCCGCAGGCGGCGGGGGATGCGGAGCCCGAAATGCTCAATCTGGCGCAGATCGCGATCGGCTGCGCGCTGGGCTATCTGGATTTCCGCTACGACGAGCGCAACTGGCGTGGCGACTATCCGGCCCTGGCGGCCTGGTTCGAAAAGGTGGCGAAGCGGCCGTCTTTCGTCGAGACCGCGCCGGAATAGGGAACTTCAGGCCGCGTGTTGCTTTTCGGCGATCATCTGGCGCAGTGCCTGATAAGCGGGCTTTGAGAGGTCCTTGAAGCGGAAGGCGCTGCGGCCACCATAGCTGCGGATGCACTCGGCGTTGGCCCAGGCCTTGCCGGTCGTGACGTCCTCGACTTCCAACTGAATCCGGTGCCGCGTGCCCTTGTGGCGGTGCGTGCCGGTCTTGATCAGGAAACCGCCCAGGCTCCAGTTAAGGGTCGAGACGACTTCGTTGCCGAAGCGGATCTGAAGCGGAATTTCGCTCCGGGGGTGGCGTCTGCGTTGGAACGTGGGCTTGGGCTTCCAGAACATAAGCGGGGCTCGACTTCTTCTTCCTGAGGTTTGCCGCGAAGTGAGTCTAGTCTGGCCCCCGAGTGGTTAATAATTGGTACGCAAATTCGGGAAAATTAAGCCTTTATGCGAGAGAGACTCGCGGATCCAGCCAGGCATAGGCCAGATCGGCGAGCAGATTCGCCAGCAAAGTGGTTAAGGTCGCGAAGAGCAGGCCGATCAGCGCCAGATTATAGTCATTGCCCAGAATGGCGTCGTAGATGGCCTTGCCCATGCCCAGGTATCCGAACATGGTCTCCGTGATCAGGGCGCCGGAGAAGAGGCTGCCGAAGTTAAGTGCCAGGATGGTGGTGACCGGGATCATGGCGTTCCGCAGGGCGTGGCCCAGCACCACCTGGGCCGGATGCAGACCCTTGGCATGGGCCGTGCGCACGTAGTCCTGGCGCAGAGCTTCGATCATGGCGGCCCGCATGAAGCGAATCAGGCCGCCCAGCGTCGCCAGAGTCAGGGTGAGCACCGGAAGCACCAGGTGAGAAAGCCGGGTGCCGAAATCGGCGTTGGCGTCGCCCATGCCGCCCGCCGGCAGCCAGCCCAGGATCACCGAGAAGAGGATGATCAAGAGGATGGCCAGCCAGAAGGGCGGTACTGAAATACCGGCAAAGGCCGTCAGGTTGATGGCGTGATCGGTGATCGTGCGGGGCACCAGGGCGGCCAGGATGCCCGCCGGCAGGGCCAGAATCAGGGCCAGCAGAAAGCTGCACCCCATGAGCAGCACCGTGTTGCCCAGTCGCGGAATCAGAACCTCCAGCACCGGCTGATTGGTGATCCGGGAATAGCCGAAATCACCCTGCAGAGCGGAAGACAGCCAGGTCAGGTAGCGATCGAAGATCGGCTGGTCCAGACCGTGAAGGGCGCGCAGCCGCGCGGCATCGGCCGCGGTCAGGTTCGGATCGGAGCTGACCATGATGTCGATGGGATCGCCGGGCATCAGACCGATCAGGGCATAGATGACGAAGGACATCACCAGCAAGACGATTGCCGATTCACCGAGCCTGCTGAAGATGACCTTGATCATGTCCGAAACTCAGTAATCATAGCGGGTGCTTAGTTCCGGCCTTCGACACGCCAGTCCTCGACCCAGAGCGTGGTGGTGAGCTGATGCCCGGTCGGCCGCACACCCTTCAGCCACTTGGGCAGGGGGAAGGCGTTGGCGCGCCAGTAGAGCGGCAGGACCGGAAGCTCCTCGACATAGAGCGCCTGAAGATCGGCCCAGAGGCGCTTGCGTTTCTCGAAATCCAGCTCCCGCTCGATGGCGTCGATCAGTTCGTCCATCGCGGGGTTTTGAAAGCCGGTGTAGTTCTGGCCCGACCAGCCGTTTTCTTCGGTGGGGATCTGGTCGGATTTCAGTGTGGTGAGCGGGACGCTTTCCGGCGAGGAGATCCAGGCGAACATGGCCATGGCCGCGTACTTGCGCCGGCTGACGGTCTCCCCAAAGAAGACGCGTGCCGGCTGATTGCGGATCGTGACTTCGATGCCGATCTGACGCCACTGGCTTTGCAGGACCTGTTGCACCAGTTCGCGGGAGCGGTTGCCGGCGGTGGTCATGATTTCCAGGCTCAGGCGTTCACCGGCGGCATTGTGGCGCAGACCGCGCTGCATCACCGACCAGCCGGCTTCCTCCAGCAGGGCCTTCGCCTTGGCCGGGTCGTAGGGGTACTTGGGCGTATCCGGGCTGTGTACGGAGTCCAGCGGACTGACCGAGGAATCGGCAACCGGCTGGCGGCCCTGGAAGAGCTGCGCGCTGATGGTCTCGCGGTCCAGGGCGTAGAGCAGGGCTTTGCGCACCCGCTTGTCGGCCAGGATCGGGTTGTCCAGGTTGAGGTCGATATGCTCGTAGATCAGGCCTGATTTATAGACCATGTCGAACTTGTCACTGTTGCGCTTTTCGAAGGCCAGCGCCTGATCCAGGGTCAGGCCCAACTCGCCCGCGATGGTGTCGATGGCGCCGGACAGCAGGTTCGCTTCCAGGGCGGCCGTGTTCTCGATCGCGCGGACCACGATCCGGTCGAAGGCCGGCTCAGGGCCCCACCAGGTCGGGTTGCGGACGTATTCCATGGTCGCGCCCTGTTCGGTCGCAGCCAGGCGGTAAGGGCCGAAGGTCAGGCCGGGATTGAAGGGATCCCGGTCGAAGGCCGTACGGTTGCGATACTCCGCCGGATCGGCTTCGAAAATCGGCCGCTCGATATGGGCGGGCAGCAGCGACAGCGAAAAGGCGTTGTAGTTGTAGGTGACGCGGTCCAGATGCAGCGTGAAGGTCTTCTGGTCGATGACCTCGACCGATCGGATGCGCTGAAAGGCTTCCAGCGAGACGGCGCCGGAGCGTTCGTCCCGTCCCATCTCCCAGGTGAAGAGCATATCGTCGCTGCTGACGGGCGTGCCGTCGCCCCAGGTGGCTTCGGGATGCAGGCTGTAGGTGACGGCGATGCCTTCCTTGGTCTCGCCGTTCTCCTCGTAACTCTCCCGCTTGGCGCCGCCGTTCTCAATGGTCGGCAGTTCCCTGCAGAGCATGCAGATCAGCTTCCAGTCGTGGTCATAGGCCGTGATGGGCCGCAGGGTCAGGCCCTCCACGTAGCGCTGGGCCAGCATGGAAACCAGTGTCGGATGGAAGGAGGAGGGATACTGGGTGATGCCGATGGTCAGGGTTTCGGCGGCAAGAGCGGGCAGAGCCGCGACGCTCAGAAGCAGAGCGCCGAAGGCAGAGAGGAGTCGCCGCATAGAGTCTGCGTCCCGTTATGATTCAGTCTATAGCGAGTTGCGTTTTTCTTGCCTCACAGTAACTCAAAACTTGCGTTTGAGATCAGCAAATTGCTGATCGAAAGGCAGTGAGTTTTGAGACCGAATAAACGCAATTTGCTCTTCAACGGGAGTTTAGCTGCAAAATCGGTGGCAGGGCAGGGCTTTTCGTTTTTGTGATGGTGGCTGAAGGCCGATCAGTCGGAAACGCCGCCCCGTGCCGCCGACCAGCCGTTCGGGTCGTTCAGGAAGGCGCGTACCTGCGCCAGGCCCTCTTCATTCAGGTAACCCTGCTCCTCGGCTACGGCCAGGGCGTCCCACCAGGTGGCGAGGGCATGCAGGCGCACGCCCTTTTCGGCGAGATCCTGAATGCCTTTGGGGAAGATGCCATAGTGGAAGACCACGAAGGTGTCCGCTACTTCTGCGCCCGCGGTCCGCAGGGCTTCGACGAAGTTGAGTTTCGAGCCGCCGTCGGTGGCAAGGTCCTCGACCAGCAGGATCCGGTCACCCTCTTTCATGGCGCCTTCGATCTGCGCGTCGCGGCCGAAGCCCTTGGGCTTTTTGCGGACGTAGAGCATGGGCAGGCCGAGACGCTCGGCGATCCAGGCGGCGAAGGGAATGCCCGCCGTCTCGCCGCCGGCGATGGCGTCGAGGGATTCGTAGCCGATCTCCCGGGTGATCATCTCGACGGCGGCGTCCATCAGCCGGGCGCGGGCGCGCGGGAAGGAGATGATCTTGCGGCAGTCGACATAGACGGGGCTGACCCGGCCCGAGGTGAAGGTGAAGGGATCTTCCGGGCGGAACAGCACCGCTTCGATCTCCATCAGGATCCGCGCTGTGGTCCGCGCCGTCTCATCTGTAAGAGTTTTACTGCCCGTTTTTTCCGTCGTCATCTTGGCGCTTTCCCTCCTGCAGCCCCGGAACCTCCGGAATCTGATTTCGCTCTCTTTTCTGGGCCCCTGTTTATCCACTCATCCCCGCGCGGGCAACGTCATTTGGGCGGTGGTGGACAGGCTCGAGAGAACTAGAGGTACATCTCTTCGATATCCATGGTCGAGCGTTCTCCCAGGGCGTCACGGTTTGCGGCCAGCCAGGCTTCGGTGCGCGTGTAACCGACCTGATGCAGGTGCTGAAGAAACTCCCAATCAGCATTGAGTTTGCTGGAAACTCCCAGGTCGTCCATCACGTCCTCCGCGTCGATCACATGCATCAGCATGCGTTTGAGCCGGCCGTCGTCGTCGTAGCCGCCGTCGATGATGTCGGTCACGAACTTGATGGCGCGCATCTCGCGCATCAGGCTGGAGTTGAAGGTTAGAGTGTTCAGCCGGTCGAGAATCTCCGTCGCTGTCTTGGGCGTGTGCTGGATGTTGATGGGGTTGAGCTGGATCAGCAGAACGTCCCGGCTGTCGGTGTGATAGATCAGGGGAAAGATCGCCGGGTTGCCCATGTAGCCGCCGTCCCAATAGGGCTCGCCGTCGATCTCCACGGCGGGCTGCAGAAAGGGCAGGCAGGCGGAGGCCATGACCGCGTCGAGTGAGATCTCGCTGAGATCGAAGATCTTCACGCGGCCGCGTTTGACGCTGGTGGCACTGACGAAAAGCTTCACGTCCCGGCAGCTCTTGATCACCTCGAAATCGACGAACTCCTCCAGGGTATCGCGCAGAGGATTGAGGCCCAGCGCGTTGAACTGATAAGGCGACAGCAGGCGGGACATCATGTCCAGGGCCATGAAGGCCGGCGAGTAATCCATGCGCCCGAGGCCGAGCATACGGTCAAGCGGTGTGGGCTGCAGCGGCGAGGTCGCGGCGATCTCCGAAATGCGCTTCCAGAAGCGCGCCAGCAGATCCCGGGTGAAGGCGCGGTCACCCGCGGTGATGCCGTAAGCCAGCAACGTGCCGTTCACAGCACCGGCGCTGGTGCCCGAGATGCCCTCGATCGAGATGCCGTCGTCTTCCAAGAGGCGATCAAGCACGCCCCAGGTCAGGGCGCCGTGGGCGCCGCCGCCCTGCAACGCAACATTGATGCACTTGACCCCCTTGCCGCGGGGCCAGGGTGAACAGGGGTTGCAGGGCGCGGGTGCGGCGCCCTGTCTACGCGGCTGCGACGCTTCGACTGGCGCGGCCTTCGGGGGCGATGCCTTTCCGCTACCGGACGCGGCCTTGCTCGCGGCCTTTGCGGCTGGCTTTTTGGCGGTTCTTGAGCTCGGTTTGGCCGCCGGGGACTTGGGTTTTCTGCTTCCGGTCGTTCTGGGCTTTGAAACCATTGCCACTCTCTTTCGATGCCAATCTGTTCGGACGAATGTGACCGATGCCGGCTATGATGGTCGCGTCTTGCTATTGTGCAGTGCAAAATCGTACCCTGTCCCAGGAATGGGAACAACCTTCCAGACGTCGTACCGGTCACCTGCGTTCGGCCGGTCCGCAAGTGTGTCCAACCGGGGAACCGCCGATGTCCGACAGCGTTCTGTTACAGCGCGATGGCGCGATCGCCACCATCACTCTCAACCGTCCGGAACGGCGGAACGCCTTCAATCTCGCCATGTGGGCGTCGTTGGGTGATGTGATGGAAGATCTGAACCGAGACGAGGCGTTGCGCTGTATCGTTTTGCGCGGGGCGGGTGACAAAGCCTTCGCGGCCGGCGCTGACATCGCGGAGTTCCCCGAAGTCCGCGCTAACGCGGAACAGGCCCAGGCCTACGCGAAGGTCATGGACCGGGCGACCGATGCGGTGCGGGACTGCCCTCATCCGACTCTGGCCATGATCCGCGGTGCCTGTGTCGGTGGCGGGCTGGAACTGGCGATCCACTGCGATCTGCGCATCTCTGGAACCTCCGGGCGCTTCGGCATCCCTATCAACCGCATCGGCAATGCCTTGCCCTATGCGGCCATGATCGCCCTGGTCGAGGCGGTCGGGCGTCCGACGGCGCTCGAGATACTTCTGGAAGGACGGATCTATAAGGCGGAGGAGGCCTGCGCGAAGGGATTGGTCACCCGTGTGGTGGAGGATGAGACGCTCGAACAAGAGGTCGCCGAGACGGCGGCCCGGATCGCCGCCGGCGCGCCGCTGGTCGCCCGGGCTCACAAGATCTTTTCGCGTAAGGCGGGCGCGCCCCTGGATCTGCAGGGTAAGGACTGGGTGGCGCCTTTCGAGATCTGCGACAGCAATGACTATCGGGAAGGTATCCGTGCCTTCCTGGCGAAAGAAACGCCTGACTTCACGGCGAGCTAATTTGCACCTCAGAGCGACGTGCGTTTAATCAGCCTCAAAATCCACTGCCTCTCAATCAGCATGCCGCTGATTTCGAACGCATATTTTGAGACCCTGAGATTCAGAAAAACCGCCTGTCGCTCTAGTCGCGCCTGAGCGCCGTGGGGGCGACGGCCGGAACGCCCTCGGGCTTTTCGCTGCCGCGCCGGTATTTGAAGGTGCCCGACCCCTGGGCGAGCAGCGTTCCGGCCTCATCCCGGACCTCGGCGGTGCTGAAGAAGATCGAACGCCCGCCACCGGTCTTGCGCGCGCTCACCGTGACGCGCTTGCCCTCGGTGATCGCCCCGACGAACTGGGTTTCCAGGGAAAGTGTCAGGGCGCGCCGGAAGTTTCCTTCCACGCTGCAATAGCAGCCGGCATAGCCGCAGGCGGTGTCGATCAGGGTTGAGACCGCGCCGCCGTGGAGCACGCCGCTGCGATTCAGATGCTGCGGGCGAACATCGAGAATGACCTCGGCGTAGTCTTCCCGCCAGACCGTCAGCTTGTAGTCGACGAGATCGGCGAAGCCGCCGTGGATTCGTCCCGTGTCGGGGATGCTTTTTGCGGTTTCCTTCTCCATGGGGTCGGAGACTGCCGGTCAGTGCGGTTCTTGTCCAGACAATCGACTTTCTCTCGGAGTTTCAAAAAAATCTGTCACAGCTTTGCCCGCGCGGCCCTCTAAAGAGGTACAACAAGGCCGGAGCGCGAAGATGGAACGTACTTTAACCGAACAGCTCGACCGCGATGTCGTGGCGGCACAGCAAGGTGACCGCCAGGCCCTGGAGGCGGTCGTGCGCCAGATTCAGGACCGGGTGCACCATCTGTCCATGCGCATGCTGGTGGATCCGGAGGATGCTGCCGAGGCAACCCAGGAGATCCTGATCCTGGTGGTCACCAAGCTCTCGACCTATCGGGGGGAGAGTGCCTTTGCGACCTGGGTCTATCGGGTTGCGGCGAACTACCTGACGAGCGCCAGAAAGATCCGGGCGCGGGATCCGGGGCTCAATTTCGAGATGTTTCGTCAGGATCTGGAGAACGGCCTTTCCGCGACGCCTGAAGCCGATGACAAGGTCCTGCTCAACGAACTGCGCATCTCCTGCACCATGGCGATGCTGCTCTGTCTCGATCTCAAACACCGCATCGCCTATGTACTCGGTGACATCCTCGAACTGGATCACGCGGAGGCGGCCGAGGTACTGGAAGTCACGAAGGAGAACTACCGCAAGCGGCTGTCCCGCGCCCGCGCCCATGTGGTGGCCTTTACCTCGAAAAACTGCGGCCTGGCGAATGAAGCGGCTAATTGTAGCTGCCCGCGCAGACTCCCGGCGGCCAGAGCCCTGGGCCGGATCATCCCCGAGCGCATCTATTACGCCCGGGAAGGTGCGCCGGCCTACGACGATGTGGTGGCTCAGGCGAAGGAGGTAGAAAGCGCCCTGACGGTTCTCAAGCTGCAGACCGCCATACCGCTCTATCCCGGCCCGCAGGACCTCGCCGGACAGATCGCCGAGATCGTTTCCCGGCCCGAATAGTCCCGCCTCCAAACCGCAATTTGCCGATCCGCTGCGGGCGGAAACGCCAGTGGTCTGTTCAAACCCAACCTCAACCCAAGCAGGGAGCCCTCCATGCCCAGATATCTCGCCGTTCTGACCTTGAGCGTCATGGCGGCAATTACGCCCTTTTCCGCAAACTCAGAGGAAGAAACCACAATGACCGAAGATCAGAAAACCGCGCTAAGCCAGGTCGAAACCATGACCGCGGCCTTTCACAGGGGCGATATCGAAGGCGTCATGGGGAGCTACGAACCCGGGGCGACCGTCGTCTTCGAGCCCGGTGCGCCGATCACCGATCCGGCGGTGCTGCGCGAGATGTTCCAGGGCGCCTTTACGCTCAATCCCAAGTTCGAATACGGCGGCCACGAGGTCTACGTCACCGGCGATATCGCCGTGCACTTTGCACCCTGGACAATGACCGGCAAGGCTCCCGATGGGACAGATGTTATCGACAGCGGTCTGTCGGTGGCCGTGCTGCGCAAACAGGACGATGGTCGTTGGCTGATCCTCTTCGACAATCCCCACGGTCAGCGGCTGATGACGAGATAGTCATCTGGATCACCCCGGTTTCAGGACGGCTCCAGCATCGCGATGACTTCTATCTCGATGACCATCCGCTGGTAGACCAGCACGGGCACGGGGATGCCGGTCGTGGCCGGGCCTGGCGCGTTGAAGGAGCGGGATCGGATCAGCAGGTTCTCATGCAGGGCCTCCGCCGAGGCCGAGCCCTGGTAGAAGGTCGTGACCTTCACCACGTCATCGAGCGTTGCGCCGAATTCGGCCAGGACCTTTGCGATGTTCTCCATGGCGCGCCGGGTCTGGGCTGGCATGTCGTCCGGATCGATGACCTCGGCGGAAGAGTCGAGCGACACCTGGCCGCCGAGATGGATCATCCGGCCACAGTGGTTGCCGTGCTTGTAGGGCAGGGGTGTGGTCCAGTCCCAATGCCCCTCCGGCCAGGCGTAGCTCTTGTGCAGGGCTTCGCCGCCGGGGCCGCGCATGGCGGTGGCGGCGATTTTTGTCAGCAAGCCCTCCTGCGCGAAGCGCGTGACCGGAATGCCGGTGGCCGCGGGACCGGGGTCCTGGAAACAGCCGGCGCGAATACGGGCGGACTCCGCCCAGTCTTCGGCCGTGCCGTCGCCCACGTAAAAGACGTTCAGCTTGAGAACGTCCTGCATGTTCGCACTCGCAACTGAGAGCAGGCTGTCGAGGCGATCCATCATCAGGCGCGTTTGGGCGGCGATATCTCCCGGGTTGGTCACTTCGCCCTGCGGCGAGAGCGCTGACATATCGCCCGTGAAAATCATGTCGCCGCAATGGATGGCATGGGAAAAGTTCTGCGGCAGGGCCGGCATGTCTTCCAGATGAAACTGCCGGCGGGGCAGGCGGCTGCCGTCTTCGCCGCGCATGGCGACGCCCTCGATCTCGACCGCAAGGCCCGGATAGCAGAGTTCAGGCAGGGGGATGGTGTTGATCACCGGGCACGTGTCCGTGCCGAGCCGTTCCGCGATAAGCTCCAGGATGCGGGCCTCGATCGCCGCATCGCCGACGAAGTAGACGACCAGCTTCACCAGATCTTCCAGATCGGCGCCCAGATCCTGGAGGACGGCGGCGAGGTAGCCCATTGCTGCTTCGCACTGGCGCTCGGCGTCGCCCGGGTTCCGTACACGGCCTTCGCCGTCCATGTCGACCTGGCCGCCGGTGAAGATCATCTCGCCGGCACGTACCCCGTGTTTGTGGCTCAGTTCGACGGGCCAGTTCCAATGGCCGTCTGGCCAACTATAGCGGCGCTTCATTTCGATTTGGTCTTCAGAGGTTCGGGCCAGACGGCGTCCGCCTTGGCGATGTTGTCGTCGATCTTGTTGGCCCAGGTCCGGCGCACCCGTGGGCCGTAATTCAGGTAAAGCCGGTCCTTGTAGATGCGCCAGGCGAAGGGGTCGACGTCGGAGACCTCACCCTGGGCCGCGGCATAGGCACAATAGCCCCCGTAGGCCGGTGCATAGGCTTCCGGGTCGGCGGCAAAGGCGTCCCGGTTTTCCGCCGATATGAAGATCCAGGTCGCATCTTTGTATTGGAAGGAGAACTCCGGCTTGCCTTCCAGCGGTTTGCCGCCGCGCCAATAGGTCATGACGTCATAGCCGTTCATCGCCAGCTTGTTGAAATAGCCGAGATTGATCGCGGGCGATTCCGCGCGCAGCGGCAGGCTGCCGGCGAGTGCGAAGAGAACGACCAGGGCGGCCAGCGCAAGTCTTTTGCCTGCCTTCGGCATGTAGGTTTTCCTTTGATAAGGCCCAAGACGATCAGTTTATGCGATCTCGAAAAGCTTGGGCATCAAGTTTTGGGGATCGCGTCGACAGACCCTAGCTCTCTTCCATGACCCGCAGGCGCCCGTCGTTCTTGACCTCCTCCATGACCACGTAGCTGTGGGTGGTCAGCACCGACTTCAGCGCCGCCAGGCGGTCGCCCAGCATATTGCGGTAGGCGTTCATGTCGCTGGTGCGGATCTTGATGAGGTAATCGAAGCCGCCGGCTACCATATGACATTCAGTGATCTCAGGGATCTCGGCCACCGCCTCCCGGAAACGGTCGAAGACGTCGGGCTTGGTGCGATCGAGGGTGAGCTGGACGAAGACCGTCAACCCCATGCCGAGCTTTTCTGCTGAAAGGCGGGCGCTGTAACCCTCGACGTAGCCGGCGCCTTCCAGGCGGCGCACGCGCTCCAGGCAGGGCGTGGGGCTGAGATTGACCGCCCGCGCCAGTTCGACATTCGAGATCCTGCCGTTATCCTGAAGCGTGGCGAGGATTTTGCGGTCGATCCGGTCTAAAGGCCTCTGAATCGCTTGCTGCATAGTGAATTCTGCTGAAAAGAGATGTTTATACAGATCATTATCTCGGCAAAAAGCGAAAAACAGAAGCACATTCTTCTGCGATTCGTCTAAGAAGCCTCTGAAACCTGGTGTGATTGACGAGCTGATTTGAGGAACGCGAAATGATCATCGATCCGGCCCTGGCCCAGACCTCCGACCTTCGAACCGCCATCCACGAGGCCTATCGGGCGGACGAGACCGAGGCGGTGCGCCGCCTGCTGGGCGAACTGGAGCTGCCCCACGACGCCTTGGACCGGATCGCCGAGCGGGCGCGCGCGCTGGTTGGCGAGGTCCGGCGCTCGCGGATCGGCCAGGGGGGCATCGATGCCTTCATGCATGAGTTCGAACTTTCGAGCAAAGAAGGCGTCGTGCTGATGTGCCTGGCCGAAGCCCTGCTGCGCGTTCCGGATGCTCATACGCTCGATAAGCTGATCAAGGACAAGATCGCGACCGCCGACTGGCAGGCGCACCTGGGCCACAGCGATTCCATCTTCGTCAATGCCTCGACCTGGGCCCTTATGCTGACCGGCCGCGTGGTCAAGCTCGAGGATGATGACACCAAGGACTTCGGCGGCGTGCTGCGCCGGCTGGTCCACCGCAGCGGTGAGCCGGTCATCCGCACGGCGATCACCCGGGCCATGCGGATCCTCGGTCAGCAGTTCGTTATGGGCCGGACCATCAAGGAAGCGGTCAACCGCGCCAAACCGGATGAAGCCCGCGGCTACCGCTACTCCTACGACATGCTGGGCGAGGGCGCCCGGACCATGGCCGACGCGGACCGCTATTTCGAGGCTTACAAGGACGCCATCGCGGCGATCGGGGAGGTCGCGGCGGGCCGCGGCGTGCACGATGCACCTGGTATCTCGGTAAAGCTCTCGGCGCTGCATCCCCGCTACCAGTTCGCCCAGCGCGGTCGCGTTATGAACGAGGTGGTGCCGCGCCTGAAGGCGCTGGCGCTGGACGCCGCGAAGTTCGGCATTGGCTTGACCGTCGACGCCGAGGAGGCTGACCGGCTGGATCTGTCCCTGGATGTGATCGAGGCTCTGTCCGGCGATCCGGATCTGGCGGGCTGGGACGGCTTCGGGCTGGCGGTTCAGGCCTATCAGAAGCGTGCGCCCTATGTCCTGGACTGGCTGGCTTCGGTGGCGGCGCGTCACGGCCGGCGTTTTATGGTCCGGCTGGTCAAGGGCGCCTACTGGGATACGGAAATCAAGTTTGCGCAGACAGAAGGCCTCAAGGGCTATCCGGTCTACACCCGCAAGGTCTCCACCGACGTCTCCTACCTGGCCTGCGTGAAGCGGATGTTCGACAATCCGGCGGCTTTCTATCCGCAGTTCGCCACCCACAACGCTCATACGGTGGCTGCCATTCTGGAACTGGCCGGCAATTCGGGAGACTACGAGTTTCAGCGCCTGCACGGCATGGGCGAGGCGCTCTACGCCCAGATCGTTGGGCCGGCCAAGATGGATCACCCGGTCCGGATCTACGCGCCGGTGGGCAGCCACGAGGACCTGCTGGCCTACCTGGTTCGGCGGCTGCTGGAAAACGGCGCCAACTCCTCTTTCGTCAACCGCATTCAGGACGAGAAACTGCCGATCGACGAGATCATCGCGGATCCGCTTGCTGCGGCCCGACGGTTCGATCTTGTCCCGCATCCGAAGATTCCCCTGCCGGCAGGACTCTACGGGCGGGAGCGTTCAAACTCGGCAGGCCTGGATCTCAGCGCGCCACGCGAGCTGGCACCTCTGGGCCAGGCCATGGCCCGGGCGGCCGAAAGAGGCTGGAGCGGCGGGGCATTGGTCGCGGGACGGGAGGCAGGTGGCGAGCCGAGGCCAGTCCTCAATCCCGCGGATTTGCGCGATAAGGTAGGCGAAGTACGCTGGTCGACGGACGAGGACATTGAAAAGGCCCTGGCCCGCGCCAGCCGTGCCGCCTCGAACTGGGATGCGACGCCGGCGGTGGAACGCGCGGAATGTCTGCGCCGCCTCGCGGACCTGCTCGAAAGCAATCGGGCGAACCTGATGGCGCTCTGTGTCCGCGAGGCCGGTAAGACCATTCCGGACGCGATCGCCGAGATCCGCGAAGCTGTGGATTTCTGCCGTTACTACGCGGCGCGCGCCTGTGATGACTTTGCACAGCCCAAGCGTCTTCCGGGCCCGACCGGCGAGACCAACGAGATTTCGCTGCATGGGCGCGGCGTCTTTCTCTGCATCTCGCCCTGGAACTTTCCTCTCGCGATTTTCATCGGCCAGATCACCGCTGCCCTGGCGGCCGGCAACGCCGTGATCGCCAAGCCGGCTGAGCAAACCGGGATCATCGCCACCGAGGCGGTCAAGCTGATGCATCGCGCCGGCGTGCCCGGCGACGTGATCCATCTGCTGCCGGGCGACGGTGCGCGCGTGGGGGCAAAGTTGGTGAAGGACCCGCGCATTTCGGGCGTGGCCTTCACCGGTTCGACCGAGACGGCACGGCTGATCAATCAGACCCTGGCGGCGAGAGAGGGGGCGATCGTTCCGCTGATCGCCGAGACGGGCGGGCAGAACGCCATGATCGTCGATTCGACGGCCCTGCCGGAGCAGGTGGTCAACGATGTGGTGACCTCGTCTTTCCAGAGCGCCGGCCAGCGCTGTTCGGCACTGCGCGTGCTGTTCCTCCAGCAGGACATCGCCGAGCGCGTGATCACCATGCTCTCCGGGGCCATGGACGAACTGGTGGTCGGCGATCCCGGCCGCCTGGCCACCGATGTCGGTCCGGTCATTGACGGTGAAGCCAAGTCGGTTCTCGAGGCCCATATCGCGCGCATGACCAAGGAGGCGCGCCTGCTCCATCGGGCGCCGCTGGGGACGGAGGCGTCGAACGGCACCTTCGTGGCACCGGCGGCTTTCGAGATCTCCTCCGTGAAACAGCTCGAGCGGGAGGTCTTCGGGCCGATCCTGCATGTGGTGCGGTTCCAGGCCGAAAAGCTGGATGCCGTGATCGATGAGATCAATGCGGCGGGCTACGGACTGACCTTCGGGATTCACAGCCGGATTGACTCGACGGTCGATCACGTGTTGAAGCGCCTGCGCGTCGGCAATGCCTACGTCAACCGCAATACCATCGGGGCGGTTGTGGGCGTCCAGCCTTTTGGGGGCGAGGGTCTGTCAGGGACCGGACCCAAGGCGGGCGGTCCGCACTATCTGCACCGCTACGCAACAGAACGAACCGTGACGACCGACACCACGGCCGCCGGGGGCAACGCCTCGCTCATGTCGATCTGATGCTGACGGCACGGGCAGGCGGCACCGCGGCACCGCAGGTTTAAATCCGCCGGATGCTGGTAGCGTCGATCGATCAGGTGTTGCTATTTTGGGTTGCGCGTGTAAGCTGATGCTCCAAGTTAATGCTGGTTGAGATCTGGACCGAAGGTTCCACGCGCCTGCTGCTTTCGCCGGCGAAAGTTGCAGGCAGTTTCTGGGGTGTAACTGTTGAGTTTTATTGCGCTTTTGTGTGGGACGAAATTCGGTTACAACAGTTTTTGGCATGCTCTTCCCGACAGCTTTGCGCGCCATCGCGTTACCCTTCGAGAAATCGTGATGCCTCAATCTGCAGCGCGGCGTGCCGTCGCGCGCGGAATCGTTTTTGGTTGAAAGGATAGATTATGACGACAGGAACAGTTAAGTGGTTCAACGCCACCAAAGGATATGGTTTCATCGAACCCGATGACGGTTCCAAGGACGCCTTCGTCCACATTTCCGCCGTGGAGCGCGCCGGGATGTCCGGTCTTCGTGAAGGCCAGAAGATCGAGTACGAACTCGTTCCGGGACAGAACGGGAAGGCTTCCGCGGAAAATTTGGTCGCGGTCGATTAAAGCCTCTTAAGCAAAGTGGGTTATCTCCACTTAATCGATCCAGGTTAAGTGGAGATGGCTCTGCATCAGATGCGGGAAAGATGGTGTCTTTTTGGGCAATCCATCGATCCCTTAAAACTGGTTTGGCTCTTTGCAGTAGAGCCATTCACGTCTTTCCGAAAAAGCAGTTTGTTCGCGCCCAAATGTGATCCGCTCTAGCCTTTTGGCCGGAACGCGTGCGATCCAAATTTCAGTCAATTTGACAAAGATCCACGGTTTTCAAAAGCTTGCAGCCGTTCGTCGGTATTTCGCAGCCCACTATATGGTTTGGCTGTATGCAACTGTCTTTACTAAAATTCAATGCACACAGTGGTAGGAAGTTAAGACCGCCCAAAGTTCTGGCGCGGCATTGTCTTTGCTTTACAATTTCTTAACGGCGACAAAGGTCGCGCCTGAGTTCATGATTAGAGCGCTCGCCCGACAAGACGATCGAAACCTGCTCCTTACGCTGGTGCTGATAGGGATCGCGGCGCTATCGACGACCTGGTTTTTGAACCACCAGGCGCGTCTTCATCTGCTGAAGGAAGAGGCATTAACCTCTTCCATGCAGTGGGCCAATTTCCTGCTCCGCCATATTGAAGATTTCGAGAGCATCCTGGTTTCCGGCCAGCTCTCTCTGGAAGATCGCCGCGTTTTGGCCTTTGCGAAGGAAGCGGGTGGGGTCATCCGTTACAACATCTTTGCGCCTGACGGGACGATCGTGGCGGCATCTTTCGCGGCTGATCTCGGTACACGCAACGAAGAAGCTTTCTTTGCCGAGCAGGTCAGCAGAGGCGGCACTTTCGTTGAGATCGAAGAAGATGTCCCGGGCGGCTCCGAAGGCAGTGTCATCAGCAAAGCCTACGTTCCGATCATGGTCGGCGGCGTTTTTCGGGGGGCGATCGAGGTTTGCGTCGATATGACGCCGACGGATGCCGAATTCCGCAAAGTCGGATCCTACATCTTCTCGGGCATCACAGGACTCCTGCTCATTGTTGGTTTGATCTGGACCTATTTCGTGCAACGAAATCTTCGGGATCGCAATCAGCGCGAGGCCGACATGATGGACACGCAGGCGGAGTTGAGCTCACGCCTGTCGGAACTGCAGGACGCCCGTGAGCGGATCGAGGCCGAGGCGGCGAACCAGATTGCCCTCGCGGAGGAGCTTTCCCTTGCCAGGGACGAAGCCGACGCGGCGAACAAGGCGAAGTCCCAGTTTCTCGCCACCATGAGCCACGAGATCCGCACGCCGATGAACGGTGTGCTGGGCATGATTGGCATCCTCTCGGATACGGATCTGACCGACGAGCAGCGTAAGTACACGCAGTTGGCGAGGGATTCCGCCGCGAGCCTGCTGTCGATCATCGACGATATTCTCGACTACTCCAAGCTGGAAGAGGGGCGGATCGATCTCGAATCGGTCGACTTTAGCCCTGAGCAGGTGATCGATGGCGTTGTTTCGCTTCTGTCTTCGAAAGCAGGCGATGTCGGATTGACCCTGACCACCGAAGGCACGAAAGAACTGCCGACCTGGCTGCGCGGCGACCCCACCCGCCTGCGCCAGATCCTCTTCAACCTGATCGGCAATGCAGTCAAGTTCACCGAAAAGGGCGGTGTTCAGGTCGTGGCCAGCTACAAAGAGCTCGAGGCTGGCGAAGTCGAAGTCAGGGTCGACGTCAAAGATACCGGCATCGGCATTTCGCAAGAGGCGCAGACGCGACTCTTCAAGCGCTTCTCGCAGGCAGACAGCTCAACGACCCGCCGATTTGGCGGCAGTGGTCTGGGTCTGGTCATCTGCCGGCAGTTGGCGCAGCTTATGGGAGGGGGCGTCGGGCTTCACAGCGAGGTCGGCAAGGGCAGCACTTTCTGGTTCACCATTCGCTGCAGCCATGGTGAAGCCCCGCTTGAGGAGGTCAGTGCGGCGGACGGCGAAGAGACCGGCCAGAGACAGGTGAGCCTGAAGATCCTTGTCGCCGAAGACAATGCGGTCAATCAGCTCGTGGCGCGGACAATGCTGACAAAGGTCGGCCATGTGGTGGATGTCGTGGACAACGGCGCGAAAGCCGTCACCGCGTTGCGCGGGACCGCCTACGATGTGGTCTTGATGGATATCCAGATGCCCGAGATGGATGGGCCGACCGCGACGCAGGAAATCAGGAAGCTGCCGCCCCCGGCCTGTGAGACACCGGTCGTCGCCCTGACCGCCAATGCCATGGCCGGACACCGTGAGGAATATCTACAGGGGGGAATGGACGACTATGTCACGAAACCCATCGACCCCCGTCAGCTCTTTGCCGCATTGGTTCGGGTAACCGGCAATCGGACCAAGGTCATGGAAGCCGAACCGAAGCCAGCCGGCGGCGAGGTTGTTTCCATAAGTGAGAGAATGATGAGTGCCGCTTCAAAAGAAGAGGATGAGGACGTGTTAAGCGATCTGCCACTTTTCGATCATGACAAGTTCAATGAGTTGCGTGAGGCCCTGGGCGACGATGGCCTGCACGAAGCGCTTGCCTGCGTGCCGGCCGAGGCCTCCAAGTCCCTCGGACAGATCCGGGAGTCAATCTCCAGCGGGGACCTGGAAACCGCCCAGCGGGCCGCGCACAGTATTAAAGGCATGGCGAGCAACTTCGGTGCCCTGCGCCTGCAGACCATTGCGCGCGAGATCGAGACCGAGAGCCCGGACATTGCAACCGTTTCACAGAAGCTTGCGGACCTCGAGGACACACTGACCCAGACACAGGTTGAGATCGATCAGCTAAAAACAGCTTGAGGAAAGGCTTCGGCTCGCCCCGCTTGGAAGGTGAAACAGGTATGAAGAAAATAGCGATTGTTGATGACGTCCTGCCGAACGCGTTGCTGCTGAAAGGCTACGCAAAGCGTCTTGATGACGTTGAAGCGGTCACCTTCACCGATCCGGTTGAGGCGCTGAGCTGGTGTGCGGAAAACATTCCCGATCTGGTTATGCTCGATTACCTGATGCCGGAGATGGATGGCACTGAATTTCTCAATCATTTCCGCGACATAGAGGGCTTGCGCGACATTCCGGTGGTGGTCATTACCGCGGCCGAGCAAAAGGAAGCGCTCTACTCGGCCCTCGAGGCCGGCGCCAATGATTTTCTGCGCAAACCCGTGGACGATGTGGAACTGATCGCGCGGGCCAACAACATGCTGCAGTTGAGAGAGCGGCAGCTCGAGCTGGCGGAAGCCAATGAACGCCTGCTGGTTCTGGCCACCACCGATTCTCTGACCGGCCTGGCGAACCGCCGCCACTTCCTGGAGAAGCTGCAGGACGAGATCTCGCGCTCGCAGCGTTATGGCCGGCCCTTTTCGGTCGCGATGGTCGATGCGGATCATTTCAAGTCCGTCAACGACACTTACGGACATGACATCGGCGATCGGGTCCTGCAGTGCCTTTCGGGTCTCATGGCCGGAGAGGCGCGCGATGTCGATTGCGTCGGGCGACTGGGGGGCGAGGAGTTTGCGATATTGCTGCCCGAAACCAGCCTTGAGGGCGGCCAGGTATTCTGCGAACGCCTGTTGGAGAAAATTCGCGCGGTCGAGGTTGATACCGGTGCCGAGCCTCTGCGCTTTACCGTCAGTATCGGGCTCACCGAAGTCTGCCGGGGCGAAACCAAGACAGATGTCATCCTCAACCGTGCGGACGAAGCACTCTACGAGGCCAAAGAGGCCGGACGCGACCGCGTCGTGCTCCACAGCCGGCGTTGCAGCGGCGAGATGGAAAAGCTCGCTTAGGACGGACCGTCAGGCGGCAGTCGATGTCAGTGGTGCTTTCCGGAAGCGTTCTTCCGCGAGGCGGTCCGCGGCTTCGAAGGTTGGGATGCCCCTCGCTGCAGAGCGTTTGAAGATTTCCCGAAGGGTATCATGAATCTTCGCGACGTGAGCGAAGGCCTCGCTCTTGTCGTAGTTCGGGCCTTCGTGGCTGATGTTGATGACACCGCCCGCATTGATGACGTAGTCGGGGGCGTAGAGCACGCCGCGCTGATGCAGCTCGAGACCGTGGCGGGCTTCTGCGAGCTGGTTGTTGGCGGAGCCCGCGATGACTGGGGCCCGGAGCACTTTCAGGCTTTCGTCGTTGATCACCGCGCCCAGCGCGCAGGGGGCGAAGACATCCGCTTCAACGGCGTAGATGGAGTCCGTCGCGACTGCGGTGGCGCCGAAGGTCTCAACGGCCCGGCCCACGGCTGCCTGGTCTATGTCGGTGACGATCAGCTTCGCGCCATCCTCCGCAAGGTATTTGCAGAGGTTCCAGCCGACGCTGCCCAGGCCCTGCACCGCGACTGTCAGCCCGGAGACCGATGCCCGGTTGAGGCGGTGCGCGACGGCCGCCCGGATACCCATGTAAACACCATAAGCGGTCGAGGGTGAGGGATCGCCGGCGCCGCGTCCCGGGGTGCCGGCGTAGAATTCGGTTTCCTTGGCCATAGTCTCGACGTCGGCGACGGAGATCCCGACGTCTTCGGCGACGCGATAGCGGCCGCCCAGGCTCTCGACAAAGCGTCCCATGGCGCGAAACAGGGCTTCGGATTTCATGCTCTTCGGGTCGCCAATGATCACCGACTTACCGCCGCCGAGGCTGAGGCCGGCCAGCGCCGACTTGTAAGTCATGCCACGCGACAGCCGGAGCGCATCGGTGAGCGCGGCGTCGTCGTTCTCATAGGGCCACATGCGGCAACCGCCCAGGGCCGGACCGCGATTGCTGTTGTGAATGGCGATGATCGCCTTCAGGCCGCTTTCCGCATCGTTGCAAAAAGCGACTTCTTCGTGTCCGTCGAATTCGGGATGAGAGAAGGGAGTCATTGTCGTCCTATCCAGCAGTGGCCTGTTCAAACGCGGGTTCGTCGTCTTCGCCCGTTTGGTTTTTGCCGGTGTCCGGCGCCGGCACAGCCTCCGGATCACTTTCGCTCTGAGGCTACTATAGTAAGTGTTATGTCTTAAAAATAAGTATTCAACGACAAATTCACCGGTGAAATCAGATAATTATTATAAGTATGCAGCTCCCTGTTTCGCTTTCTAAAAATGTGCTGTGATATCCCTTCGCGGAAACAATCTTACTGTTATCGATTTGATATAATAAATATGCCGCAATGCAGCATGGAGATTTGAATTTCCTTGGCATCTGAGGGAATTGTTTTGCGATTCGAGTGCGATTATTTATGCAAAGAAAAAGGCGGTGACGACATTACAACGCCGTTCACCGCCTTTTGGATTTTGAAACATTATTGCGCACAATCTTTCAAGGCAGCGCGCGGCCAGAGCCTGTTCCGGCCATATGGAACAGGCTTCAGTCAGAGGTCTCCGGCGATCGCCACCTCGAGCATGCCCTTCAGGGCCGGCACTTCCAGCGGGATGGGGTTGCCCGGTGCGGTGGGGTCGACGACGGCCATCTCGGCAATCTCGTCGATCCGGTCGCTGCCGACGCCGATCTCCGCCAGGCTGTGCTGGATCTGCAGGTCGCTGCGCATCTTCAAAACCCAGGCCATGAAGGAGTCAAAGGAAGGATCCGGTAACTCCAGCCAGGCGGCCAGGCGTGCGATCTTGGTCTCGATGGCCGGGCGGTTGAACTTCAGGACGTAGGGCATGACCACCGCATTGGTCAGGCCGTGGTGAGTGTCGTAGAGCGCGCCGATCGGATGGCTCAGGGAGTGGATCGCGCCCAGGCCCTTCTGGAAGGCGGTTGCGCCCATGCTGGCGGCGCTCAGCATATGAGCCCGCGCTTCGATGTTACCGCCCTCGGCGACGGCGACCGGCAGCCAGTCCTTGACCAGGCGCATCCCCTCGACGGCGATACCCTCCGCCATGGGGTGATAGCCGGGTGCACAGTAGGCCTCCAGGCAGTGGGCGAGGGCGTCCATGCCGGTCGCCGCCGTGATATGCGGGGGCAGGCCGACGGTCAACTCCGGGTCGGAGATCACCACGCCCGGCAGGAATTTCGGATGGAAGATGACCTTCTTGGTATGGGTGGCTTCGTCGAGGATGACCGAAGCGCGGCCCACCTCCGAGCCGGTGCCGGCCGTGGTCGGCACCGCCACGATCGGGGCGATGGCGTCACTGTTCGCGCGCTTCCAGTTGTCGCCGACATCCTCGAAGTCCCAGATCGAGCGCGTCTGTCCGGCCATGAAGGCGATGGCCTTGGCGGCATCCAGGCCGCTGCCGCCGCCCCAGGCAATCACGCCGTCGTGGCCGCCGGCCTTGAAGGCCGCCACGCCATCCTCGACGTTCTTTCCGATCGGGTTGGGTTTCACGTCGCTGAAAAGACCCGTGGGCAGGCCCTCGGCTTCGTTCGCAGCGATGGCATCGGTGACCATCGGCAGGGCCGCCAGACCCGGGTCGGTGACCAGCAGGGGCCTGGTCATGCCCAGGCTTTTACAGGCGGTGGCAAGGTTTTTGATGCGGCCCGGACCGAAGAGAACCTGGGTCGGGTAACTCCAATTGGCTTTGAAAGATGAAATGCTGTCAGTCATTAGAGAAGCGCTCTCGAAAAGGCCGCCGCGATTTATGACCGCGGCGATGCTGGTTGAAAAAGATCAGACGGCGGTGCGCAGATGAAAGGACTTGGGCCGGGTCAACTGCTCGTAACCGACATGCGAGAGGCTGCAGCCCCGACCGGAATCCTTGACCCCGGTCCAGGCCAGGGCCGGGTCCAGATAGTCGCAGCGGTTCATGAACCAGGTGCCGGTCTCGATGCGATCGCCGATGCTTAGCGCCGCATCTTCGTCACGGGTCCAGATCGAGGCGGTCAGGCCGAAGTCGCTGTCGTTCATCAGGCCGATCGCCTCTTCGTCGGAGGCGACCTTCATGATGCCCACGACCGGGCCGAAGCTCTCTTCGGTCATGACCCGCATGGAGTGGTCCACGTCGATCAACACCTGCGGTGCCAGATAGGGCGTGCCTTCGCGATCCATGGGGAAGGCAGAAGGATCGATCAGGGCCTGTGCGCCCTTGGCGACGGCTTCGGCGCTCTGGCCGCGCACGAAGTCGGCGGCAGCCGCCCGCACCATGGGGCCCAGGTTGGTTTCGCCGTCCAAGGGATTGCCGAGCCGGTAGCTGCGCACCAGTTCAGCCGCACCCTCGACGAAACGGTCGTAGACATCCGCGTGGACATAGATGCGTTCGATCCCGCAGCAGGACTGGCCACTGTTGAAGAAGGCGCCATCGACCAGGGTCTCCACGGCATGTTCCAGATTGACGTCGGGCCGGACGTAACCCGGGTCCTTGCCGCCGAGTTCCAGGCCCATGCCGATGAAGCGTTTTGCGCCGGCTTCCTGCACGGCGCGGCCGGCATTGACCGAGCCGGTGAAGGCCACGAAGTCGATGCCCTCGCTGCCGATCACCTTCAGGGCGTCGCCATGGCTGAGGTGGAGGAACTGGAACAGCCCTTCCGGCAGGCCGGCGGCGGCGAAGGCTTCGGCGAAGCGTTCCGCGCAAAGTGGCGTCTGTGCCGAATGCTTCAGGATCACCGCATTGCCCGCCATCAGCGCGGGGATCACCGAATTGACCGCGGTCAGGTAAGGGAAGTTCCAGGGTGCGACGATGAAGACGACCCCCAGCGGATCCCGCCGGATGAAGCGGATAAAGCCGTCCTTGGGCTCGACCGCCACATCGGCGAGGGCCTTGGGGCCGATTTCGATCATGTGGCGGGCGCGCTCCTCGAAGCCGGCAACTTCGCCGGGGGCTTGCGATAGCGGCCGGCCCATCTGCCAGGAAATTTCCTCGGCGATCTCATCGCGCTTGGAAACGAAGGCGTCTACCGCCTTGCTCACGATCGCCTGGCGTTCGGACAGCGGCGTCAGCTTCCAGGCCGCCTGGGCGGCCTTGGCTTTTGTCAAAGCCGCGGCGATGTCACCCGGCTGCGCCAGAGGGCGCTCCACATAGACACTGCCGTCGACCGGCGAGATACACTTGAGGCTTTCGGCCATAATTCCCCTGACTCCCAAAAAATGCGCAGAGACTTTATAGGCGCGAAAGGAGTTGCTGCAAGGAGAGTCGTACAGCCTGAAACGCCCTGCTGCCGAGGTCGCGATTTTGACCGGAAACCGGGGCGAGTTAAGGGGGGACCGTCAACCGCCGCCGGGCGCGATTCCCAGTTCGGCCAGCAGTTCGGCCTCCGTGACCCGCGGACAGTCGTCCCCGAAGTCATAGCGGTCCGGCTTGGCGTCGATGTAGATATGCCGGCCCAGCTTCAGGTCTTCCGCTTCATCGAAGGCATCTGCGGCAACGATGGTCATGGCATCCGGCCGCTCTGCTAATCGCCAGAACAGGCTGCTGCCGCAGCGCGAACAGAAGCCCCGCTGCGCCCAGTCGGTTCCCTGGTACCAGGCCAGACCCTCCTGGCTTGAGAAGCTGGGGTGTCCGGGGCAGTGCACGGCCATCAGGGGGCCGGCGGTCCACTTCCGGCACATGCCGCAGTGGCAGATGTTGAAGACGGCTTCCGGGACGGCGATTTCGAAGCGAACAGCATTACAGAGACAGCCGCCGCTTCGGCGCTGGCCTTCCGTCATGGTCTTTACCTCCCTTGTCAGCCCGGGAAATTATGCCCGAGCGACCAGGAGATGCAAAGCTGCGGCTTACTTGGTTTTCAGAGTTGCAGGATCGGCCTGCGCGGTCTCCTGCTGCCCCTTCAGCAGCACGGTACGTGCAACCCGGAATCCGATGTCGTTGCGGCGCACATCCGGTTCGGCCCGGCCGCGGTTCGCGGCGCGGGTCTGCCCGTAGAAGCTCTTCCAGGACCCGCCGCGGATGCTCCGCGCCTCGCAGTTCGGATTCTGGCGCGCAGTGCCATCGGGCGGCGCGCCGCGGTAGTGCGCGACGTAACAGTCCTCGACCCATTCCCAGACATTGCCGAGCATGTCGTGAATGCGAAAGGCATTGGCTGGATGTTGACCGACCGGCACGGTCATGCCGTAGCTGCGGGCGCTGCCGGAATAGCAGTAGCGGCAGTTGCCAACGTTTTGTCCCGAGAGATCGACCGCTTCTGATTGGCCACGGGCGGCGTACTCCCATTCCGCCTCGCTGAGCAGGCGGTAGTCCAGGCCGGTCTTGCGGTTCAGCCAGGCGATATAGGTTTTAGCGTCATCCCAGGAAACGTTGACCAGCGGTCTTTGCTGACGTCCCCAGTCTTCGTCTCCGGGTCTGTGGCGGCAGCCGCCTTCTTCGACGCAGGTTGTCCACTCCTGAAAAGTGATCTCGTACATGCCGACGGCGAAGGCGTTGCGCAGGGTGACTTCATGCCTCGGCTTCTCATCGTCTTCCCCGCGGCGCGAGCCCATGACGAAGCGGCCCGTTTCCACAACCACCATCTTGGGGCAGTCGACACAATCCTGAATCAGGGTGCCGGCCTGGTAGCGTTTACTGTCCAGCGAGACCGGTTTTTCCGGCGGTGCGGCGCAGGCTGCGGCGAGCAATCCGCCGAGCAGCAGGCTGCCCAGTCGCAGGGCGGAAAGACCGCTCTTGCGACTTGCTGCGCTGCTTTCGGCAGCAGACGCTTTGGAATTCAACGGTCGGATCGAAGAAAGCCTGGGCATGGCAGGGATTCTCGCTCAATAAGTCGTACGATCCGGCCATTAAGCGGTGAGGGCTGTTAATTTGTGATTAATCGATAAATCTTTAACTAACTGATATTTCGATGAATTTTACTAAAATCAACGGATTTCAGGCCAGCGGTTCAAACGCGTAGTGTCTTTTGGAAGTTGAAAGGTCAGTCAAAGACCAGTTCGCTGGCGCGCATGTTGGGCAGGATGATGTTGATTCTTTCCTCGAGCGTTCTGGCGGCTTCGAGAATGTGATCCGTTATATCGGCGAGTCTGTTCGTGATTTGATCGGTGCTCATGAAGGGAATTGTCACGGCAGCGACGGCTTTCCTTGAGTGGAGATCCCGGATGGGTGTCGAAAGTTCCTGGATGGAGTGATTCTCAGGGTTCGGGATCATGATGAAGTTGTTGGCGGCGCAGCTTGCGACGGTCCGCGCGAAGGCAGCCCGTGCCGCACCCGCCTGGTTGCTGAGCGCAGCAAGCACGGTATCAAGTTCGGCCGTATTGTAGTGCGTGAGAAAACAGCCGCCTGCCGAGGTGCCGAACACCTCGCTGCGGTGCCCGATCTGTATGGAGAGACCATAGCTCTGCGCCGCGACCACGCCGGCGATGACCAGAAGCTGACGGTCGTCCAGAACGGAGAGGTGGCTGGAATAGCCGCTGTCCTCCGACAGCTTTGAAAGGACCGGCGACGCAATGTCGGCGAGCCTATTGTTGAGCGAGCGTTCGGAACTGAGGGCACCCAGCTTGTTGGTGAGTTCGAACTGATCGCCATTGGCACGCCGGATGTAACCGCGTTCTTCCAGCACGATCATCATGCGAAAGATCTCACTCTTCGAGCGGCCGATCCCGGCGGCGAGCTGAGAGAGCGAAGGGGCTTTGTCCGTGACGGAAAGAAACTCAAGGATATCCAGCCCCTTTTCCAGAGCGGGGGCTGAGTACTTCTGCAGCTTGGTCTTGGCTTCAGCCACGCGGCGTCAACTCCCTGGTGTTCGGCGCGAATAGTGATGCATTGCCAATGTCACGTTACGATTCTCCTCAAGCTTGATCTCTAGAGCATATTCCGACCACATGGAATCATTTGACCGGGGAGATTTTCCGTTCTGACAAGGCGCGGTTCGCAATGCGATGCGGCGCATCGGATGCCGCCGCATCGGATAAGAGCCGCAACGCAGTCAGAGCGGCAAAGAACCCGGCCTACGGTGGGCTCTGAAGACTCATCGGCAGCGTTGCGCTGCTTGCCCGATACGCCGTATCGCGCTTCACAACGCGCCTTGCCGAATGAGACTTCAAAGCCCATCAAATTGATCCCCTGTGGTCGGAACATGCTCTAGTGTCTCAGGCGCGAAGGCTCAAGAAGCCTTCGCGCCTGTTTGTCTCTTTCTTACTCAGGAGAAAGATAGCCGAGCAAGGCTCCCTTACTTGAGGCCGTTACGCACCAGAATTTCCTCCGCGTTTTCGCTGGTGATCGCTTCGGTGCCCAGGACGACCGATTTCTCGACCTTTTCGCCCCCGAGGTACTTCAGCGCCTGACGCAGACCCTCCGCGCCCGGCGTCGGATAGAGGAAAGTTGCCGCCAGTTCGCCGTTGGCGACCCAGGTCACACCTTCGCCCGGCAGGGCGTCAACGCCGATGAAGATGATGTCCTTCTCGCGGCCGGCATCCTTCGCGGCGAGATAGGCGCCATAGGCCATCGGGTCGTTGTGGCCATAGACCAGCGTGATGTCCTCGAAATTGCGCAGCGCCGTGGACATGATGTCGTAGGCCTGATCCTGCTTCCAGTCGCCGGACTGTTGCTCCAGCAGGAAAGTCACGCCTGCTTCACCCTTGAAGGCTTCGTGGAAGGGAATCGAGCGGTCGAAGCTCGCCTGGGTTCCGAGGCCGCCCCAGATCTCCACGATCGTGCCCTTGGCCTTACCCTTGCCGCCCAGCAGCTTCAGGGCATGCTCGCCGGCAGCCTTGCCGATGACAACGTTGTCGCCACCGACCCACTGAACGAATTTATCGGTATCGACGTTACGGTCCAGGACGAAGACGGGGATGCCCGCATCGGTCGCCTGCTCGACGACACCGGTCAGGCCCGCGGACTCCTTGGGCGAGATCAGGATGGCATCCACCTCCTGGCGGATAAAGTTTTCGACGTCAGCGACCTGTTTTTCGGTCCGGTCGTTGGCATCCGCAATCAGCAGTTCCACGTTGCCGTGTTGTGCGGCTTCGGCGCGCAGATCTTTGTTGAATTGGACGCGCCAGGGCTCGACCGTCGTCACCTGGGAAAAGCCGATGACGTATTTGTCGGCGGCGAGGGCGGGGGCGCTTGCAAGGGGTGCCGCGAGCATTGCAAATGCGGTGATGGCTGAAAACGCCTTGCCAAATGATCTTCTGTTCATAGTCTACTCCTTCATCACGATGCGGTACGAAAGTGCCGCGTTTTGATCGCTCTGGCCCCTGGACCTGGCAGGGAAACGGGGTCAGAGCTTGCCTTTCGGCCTGAGATACTGTCTCACGGTCGAAATGAGGATCTCCAGCCGGCCTTCCTGGATCAGGACCGCCGCAACGATGATGATGCCCTTCAGGATGAGCTGGGTGTTGCTGTCGATGTTGTTGAGCTGGAGGATATTGCTGAGAAATCCGAAAATCAGGACGCCGACGAAGGTTCCCATCACCGAACCCCGTCCGCCCATCAGGCTGGTGCCGCCGATCACAACGGCGGCGATGGCGTCTAGCTCCAGGCCGAGCCCGGCATCCGGCTTGCCCTGGCGGAACTGCGCCACATAGAGAATCCCCGCCAGCGCGGAGAGGGCGCCGGCAATCGCATAGGTGACGATCTTGTTGCGATTGACGCTGATCCCCGCCAGCCGCGAGGCTTCTTCGTTGCCGCCGATCGCGAGCAGATAGCTGCCGAAGGTCGTGAGCCGCGTGAGCAGGAAGATGATCAGTAGCACCGAGAGAAAAAACAGGCCCGGCACGGGCAGCACGCCCCACAGCAGGCTGCGGAGAATTTCGAAGCTCTCGGTCGCATTGCTGCCGGTGTAGACCGGATAAACCGCTGTATCCTGGCCGGCGATGACCCGTGCAAGACCCAGGGCGCCGACCATCATGGCGAGGGTGACGATAAAAGGCTGCAGGCGCCCGTGGACGATCAGGGCCCCATTGATCGCCCCCATGACGGCGCCGACACAGGGCACCGCGATCAGAACGGCCAGGACACCGAATTTCGCATCGACCTGGCTCGAGAGCCAGACGGCCGTGATCCCCCCGACCGCCAGGCCCGTCAGAAGCGCCGGCGCGCTGTATCGCTTTCTTGGGTTTTCGGCGCTGCCGGGCGAGACGCTTGTCAGGATGAAGAGAATGAGGGCGGAAATCACCACGGTCAGCACCACCGCCGTGGCCGGGACACCGAAGAGGCTGGCCGCCGTCCAGCCCTCCTGGGTCAGAAGCATGGCGCAGATCACGGTGCCCAGCGCCATGATGGACCCGACCGAAAGATCGATCCCGGCGATGAAGATCACCAGGGTCATGCCGACCGCCACGATCCCCGTCACGGACACCTGCCGCAGGACATCGGTCAGGTTGCCGACCGACAGGAAGATGTTGTTGCCCTTGGAGGAGAGGGGCGAGGTGAGGGCGCCGAAGAGAATGAGCCCCACAAGGCCCCAGTAAAGTTTGGTGCGGCTCAAGGCAGTGGTCACGAAGACATAAAGGCCGGAACCCGTCCCCTTGTCCTGCTTGCCTTTTGAAACCTGCGTCTGCATCCCTTGTTCTTTCTGTTCTGAAGCCGTCATGAAAACTGCATGGCAAGTTCTTTGATTGCCTCGACCGACATCTCGTCGCGATCCAGGGTGCCGGTCAGGCGGCCTTCGCAGAGCACGATCATCCGGTCGCATACCGCCAGAAACTCAGGGATTTCCGAGCTGGCGAACAATACGGCGATGCCCTTGTCGGCCAGGCTTCCGACCAGATCGTAGATTTCGTCCTTGGCGCCGATGTCGATCCCCCGGGTGGGCTCATCCAGCAGCAGGACGCGGGGTTCCGTGGCGAGCCATTTGCCCAGCACCACCTTCTGCTGATTGCCTCCGCTCAAGCGCGCGACCGGCTGGTCGGGCCCGCGGGCCGCGATCCGAAGCTGCTCGATGGCGGTCAGAGCTGCCGAATCACGAAGCTCTTTGGAAAAGATGCCGAAGCGGGATTTCAGGGGCAGGAGAGGCAGGGAGATATTGTTCGCGATGCTGTCGTCCAGGATCAGGCCATTGCCTTTCCGGTCCTCGGTGATTAGCGCGAGCCCGTTGCGCACGCCATCCGCCGGGGTCTTGGGATGCACCACCGCGCCCTCGATTCTGATCTCGCCTTCGTAGTCGCCGCCCCGCGCGCCGAAGAGCGTTTCAAGCAGTTCGGTCCGGCCAGCCCCCAGCAGCCCGCCGACCCCCAGGACTTCGCCGCGTCGGAGTTGGAAGGAGAGATCCTCCAGCAGGCGGCGGCCATCCGTGCTGACAGTCAGTCCCGAGACTTTCAGCACTGTCTCCCGGTCAGGTTGCCGTACCCGCTTGACCGGATTGATTTCGACCTCTCGCCCGACCATCATCTCGACCAGGGTGGCGGCGCTGGTGTTCACCACCAGTTCACTCCCGATCTGATCGCCGTCGCGCAGGACCGTCACCCGGTCCGAGATCTCGAAGACCTCTTCCATCCGGTGGGAGATGTAGACGACCGCCACGCCCTGCAGCGCCAGATCGCGGACCACTTCCATGAGGATATCCGCCTCGGTCTGCGACAGGGCCGACGTGGGTTCGTCCATGATCAGCAGCCGGGCGTCCATCAGCAGAGCCCTGGCGATCTCGACCAGTTGCTGTTCGCCGACCCGCAGGTTCTTGACCGGCGTGTCGATATCGAGATTAAAGCCGAAACGCGACAGAGCGCGACGCGCCGTTTCACGCAAGGCCTTGCGGTCCAGAAACAGTCCTGCCTTAAGCGGTTCATGCCCCAGGAGGACATTCTCGGCTGCCGTCATTTCGGGGATCAGGCTCAATTCCTGATGCATGATGACGATGCCTTGGCGTTCGGCGTCGCGCGGTGAGGCGAAGGTGACAAGCTCGCCGTCGATCGTGAGTGATCCGCTGTCGGCGCGCTGCACACCGCTGATGATCTTGACCAGCGTGCTCTTGCCCGCACCGTTCTCGCCCATCAGCGTATGGATCTCGCCCCCGACGATCTCCAGGTTGATATCGCGGAGAACCGAGACGCCGGAAAAGGACTTGCCGATGCCTTTCAGCTCCAGCGTGATTCGGCTGGGCGCGGATTCGAGCGGCAATTCTGGCTTGGTTACGTTCAAAACAGCGTCTCCCCCGCGAGAGCTCTCCCTTATTTTTTGCCTTGCCGAAGACCGACTGCTGCGACGGCGGTGGGAGTAATTCTCGATAACTGTTTTATATATGAACCATGCTTCACTTGTAAACTTGATAAAATCTAGGGATGGGTAGCTGGCAGAGCCCTGGACAGGCGTAAAGGCGCAGTGGCTCCTTTAAGTCACTGTTCTACAAAAGAATGAAGCGGTTATGCAGCGGTGATCTGATGCCTTCGCTACGGTCGTGCCGTCAGCCCGCCGTCGACGATCAACTCGGTGCCGGTGATGTAGCTGGCCCGGTCGGAGAGGAGAAAGACCACCGCCTCGGCGATGTCCTGGGGCCGGCCGACCCGTCCCAGCGGGATGACTTCGGCGGTGGCCTGCTTGCTGGCCGGGTTCTCTTCCCAGCGGGCCTGCATGGGGGATTCGCAGGGGCCCGGCACCACGCAGTTGGAACGGATGCCGTCGCGCGCAAACTGGATGGCCAGGGATTTGGACAGCGAGAGGATCGCCGCCTTGGAAGCCTGATAAGCGTCCTGCGGCTTGTCGTCGCCGCGCAGGGCCTGGGTGCTCGCGATATGGACCATGGCGCCGCCGTCTTTCGAGAGTTTCATCAGCGGCACCGCGTGGCGGGTCGTGTGGACCAGGGTCTTGAGGTCGATCTCCAGCACCTTGTCCCAGACCTCCAGGTCGATCTCCACCATCGAGACGTCGCGGCCGAACCAGAGGACGGCGGCGGCATTGACCAGTCCGTCCAGCCGGTCCTGCAATGCGAAAGCCTGCTGCATGGCCGAGGCCACGAAGGTCTCGTCCGTCAGATCGCCTTCCAGGTAAAGTAAAGCTGAACCGGCCTCTTCGAATTCTGAGGGGCGCGCCTTCAGATCGATGGCGGCGACAGTTGCGCCGGCGGCCAGCAGAGCCTGCGTGATGGCCAGGCCCATGCCGCCGCCCGCGCCGGTGACGACAACTGTCTTCCCTTCGAACTCCATATCAAAGCTATCCGTCAGATGATCTCGAAGTAGCGCTGCATTTCCCAGTCGGTGATGGCTTTGCGGAACTCCCGCTCTTCCCATTCGCGCGTCGCCGCATAGTGATCGACGAAGGCGTCGCCGAAAAGCTCGCGCGCCGGTTTGGATTTGCGCAGGCGCCCGGCCGCCTCCATCAGCGTGGCGGGCAGTTTGCGCTTCGCCGGGAACTTGTGTTCATAGGCGTTGCCGGCGATGGGATCGTCCGGCTCGATCTTGTTCTCGATGCCCCAGAGGCCGGAGGCGATGGCGCCGGCGACCGCGATGTAGGGATTGATGTCGGCGGCGGCCAGCCGGTACTCGACCCGCTGGGACTTGGCGCTGCCTGGGATGGCCCGCAGGGCGCAGGTGCGGTTCTCGATGCCCCAGCCCGCGTCGGTCGGGGCCCAGAAGCCCGGGATCAGGCGCGTGAAGCTGTTGACCGTCGGCGCGATCATCGACAGCAGCTCCGGCATCAGCGCCTGCTGCCCGCCGATGAAGTGGCGCATGCTATCGCTGATGTTGTGGGGCTTCTTGGGGTCGTGGAAGACCGCCTTGCCCTTCTTGCCTTTCAGGGAGATGTGGATGTGCCCCGACTGCCCCGGCCAGTCCGGCGACCACTTGGCCATGAAGGTCGCCATCCAGTCCCGGCGCTGCGCGAGAACCTTGGTGTAGGTCTTGAAGAGCGCGGCTTTGTCCGCGGCGGCGAGGGCGCCGTCGTGGGCGATGGCGGCCTCCAGCACGCCCGGGCCGGTTTCCGTGTGCAGGCCTTCGAGCGGCATGTCCATCTCGCGGCACATGGCCAGCAGGTCTTCGTAGAACTCGGCGTGGACCGAGTTGCGCAGCATGGAGTAGCCGAAGAAGCCGGGCGTGATGTTGGTCATGCCGCGGTAGTTCTTTTCGCGCACGGAATCCGGCGTTTCCTCGAAGAGGAAGAACTCGAACTCGCAGGCGGCCGTTGCCGAAAAGCCCATGTCGTCGGCGCGCTGCAGGACCCGGCGCAGGGTGCCGCGCGGACAGACGGCCTCGGCACGGCCGGTGAACTCGGCCAGGAACAGCAGCGCCCCGTCCTCCATGGGTAGTTCGCGGCAGCTTTCCGGAATGACGCGGACCGTGGCATCGGGGTAGGCGGTGTCCCAGCCGGTGATGGAGACATTGTCGTAAAGCTGGTCGTTGGAATCCCAGCCGATGATCACGTCGCAGAAGCCGAAGCCGTTCTCCAGGGCGGAGAAAAACTTCTCCTTTGACATATATTTGCCGCGCAGAACGCCGTCGACATCGAAGATGCCGACCTTCACGTGTTCCAGGCCGCGCTCCTCGACGATGGCGCGCGCATCTGCGGCGGTTTTGACGTTTCTCGGATTCATTTCCAGCTCCCCCGATACAGGTTTTGAAACGGCATCTTTACGATACCCTTATGATATTGACTTGATCGCGTCACGCGCCGGCGGCGGCATCGCGGTCGAAGCGTGCCAGAGCGGCGGGCAGAGCTTCGATCAGACGCCGCGCCCAGTCATCCTGCCCCGCGGCATCTTCTATCAGGTCGTGGCGGACCTCGATCAGCAGATGCGGTAAATCACGGCCTTCGGCGTGCACGGGAATGGTGTAGTCGGTTTCCGGGTCGACGACATAAGGCCGATTGTTGCCGACACAGAGTTCCGGGTCCTGCGACAGTTCGGCGATCATGCAGTGGCTGAGTTCCGGCGCCCGGTTGTACTGGATGCCGATATGCCAGGGCCGCTGTTCACCGTGATAGACTGGCGTATAGCTGTGCAGGGCGATCAGGACGCTGCGCTGCTGCCTCTGGTCGCGCGCGTCCAGCAACTCAGTGATCTTGTTGTGGTACGGCGCATGGATCCGTTCCACGCGCAGGGCGGCGGCCTCCGCCGTGATTCCTCGATTGCCGGGCACCTCGGTGTCCTCGCTGACGACCGGAATCGACGAGGCGACCTTTGGCTGTCGATTACAGTCGATGACCAACCGAGAGTAGCCCTGTAGCACCAGTGTCGCGTCGAAGGCTTCGGATATCTGATGGGCGACGGCGGCCGCGCCGATATCCCAACCAATGTGCCGGTTGATGTCCCGGTCGCTCAGGCCGAGCTTTTCAAGCGCGGCGGGGATCCGCTTGCTGGCGTGATCGCAGACCAGAAAGAACGGTGAAGTGCCCTCAGCGCGGACGACTTCGACGGGCGCGGGTTCATGTGGAGCCAGTTCGACCATGTGGGTGAGAGACTTCTGTCCTGTATGCCAGAGAGATTTCAGATGGTGGACACCGGCGGCTGCGGGATCCGGAGGTTTTCAGGCGGGGATTTAGACCCAAAAACGCCGGGTTGTCAGCAACAATCAGGTGCTCCGAAGAGGTCTGTGCCTGCGTGAAAAACAGATCAGGCTTCCGACAAGGCACTATCTAGAAAGGCAATGCGATCCTGTCCCCAAAACAACTCTCCATTGAATTTGTAACTCGGCACTCCGAACACGCCCGCCGCCAGGGCTTCCGCTGAGAGGGATTGATAGAGCTCCCCGATTTCCGGCGTGCCGGCGGCTTCCTGCAAGGCTGCGCCGTCCAACTCAACTTCACCGGCAACCGCCAGCAGAGTCTGCGGATCGGCGATGTCGCGCTCTTCCGCCCAAACCGCGCGGCCGATGGCGTTGGCCAGGCGCAGAGCCGCCGCACCGCCATCGTCGCTCTGACCGGCCGCCAGCACCATTCCGGCCGCAAGTCCTTCAGCGGCGGGGAAAAACTGCGGATGTAGGTTCAAGGGCATATCGAGATGCTTGCGCCAGCGCGCGAGCTCCACCAGGCGGTAAGCCTGTCGCTCAGGGGCGCGCTTGGCCACCGGAAGGCCGCCGGTCTTTGGGAAAATCTGCGACAGATCGATGGGCTTTACATTGACTTCGGCACCATGTTTCGCGGCGACAGCGGCCAGTTGCGGCCCGCCCAGATAGCTGTAGGGCGAGTTGAGCGAAAGGTAGTAGCTGATTTGCATACTCAATCCTTGGTGGAAAATTATTTTCGACAGACCGCTTTGCGGAGTTCATTTTCCTTGTCGTGCCTGTCAAAATCGGTTTGAAAGGAGCGTTAGCCGCGTTTGGAGTCTACAGGGATCATTATTGCTTTGAATTGAGTTCGAATTACCAACAAAAAATTGGGGGAAACGGGATGAAGCGTTTATCGAGAGGGCAGCGTTCATGGTAGCGGAAGTTCGCTATGTGATTTTCACGACTCAGGAGCTGTCCCGCGCCTTGATTGCGGCGCACCAGAAGAAGGGCGAGACCCTTCCTTCGGGTACGATCCACAGCATCACCCAGGACGGTCGCCCGGGCGTGAAGGTCACCATCACCATCGCGCCGGACCGGCAGACGGATCACATCATGTTGGACTGGACGGAAGATGAGGTCCTGGCTGCGCTGGTTGCCTTTTGCCGCGGCAACAACATTCCTCTGCCGGCGTCTTCATCGAAACAGCTCGGAACTGTACGCAACAGCATATGCCTGGTCATCACGATGAACGTGAACGATGACAAGTACAGAGACTTCGAGCGGGCGATCCACGACAAGGTGGCGGGCGGTTAGTCATTCCCGGATAATCCTCGTCAGACAGCCGGCGTTCCCGCGCTCCGTGAAAGCCGGTCACCGAAGTCAGCTTAAGATATAACGCGAATATAGAGCAGCAATGACCTGGATCACGACTATTTCCTATCAGGCGGCCGCCGGCCGGCTGCGTAAACTCTACGACCGGGTCAAGGGGCCGGACGATAACGTCGACAACATCATGATGGCGCACAGCCTGCGGCCGCACTCCATGGAGGGCCACATGGCGCTCTACAAGAACGTGCTGCACCATTCGGCAAACAGCTTGCCGAAGTCCCTGCTGGAGACCCTCGGCGTCTACGTCAGTCTTCTCAATGGCTGCGACTACTGCGTCGAACACCATTTCCAGGGGCTGCAGCGCCTGCTGGGCGATGAGGCCCGCGGTAAGTCTATCCGCGCCGCCCTGGAAGCGAAGCAACCGGAGCAGGCCCTCGACGGACGGGAACTGGCCGCCGCGCGCTATGCTGAAGCCCTGACCGTCAATCCGACCAGCATCGATGAAGCCGCAATCGCTGCCTTGCGGGACGCGGGTCTCGAGGATGGCGAGATCCTGGAGATCAACCAAGTTGTCGCCTACTTCGCCTATGCCAACCGCACCGTGTTGGGCTTGGGGATCAACACAGAAGGTGACGAACTCGGCCTTTCGCCGAATGATTCCGACGATCCGGACAATTGGTCTCATCGATAGGGCGGCTGGCGGGCCATAAGATGCGGTGCTCGATTGACTTAGCGCCGCGGTGACCGCTTTTGAAAAAAACACTCCCCGAGTTTTGCACTGACAACACGCTGCTGATCCCGGAATCGCTATTCGCAATGACGGATGCCAGCCCGGTGATGGCGCACGAGGGCGGGGCGATCTTTCACAAGCGAATTCTGTCTGACTTGAAAGGGGTGGAGTTCTACACCAATGCGCCCTGTCTGGCCTTTGTGTTGAACGGCGAAGAACGCTTCACCGCCTTCGATCACAGTCAGATCAGGTTACGGCGGGGCGAGATGCTCTTCATGGCGAAGAACCTCTACATGGTCTCCGATTTTGTCGGCGCCGAGGGACCGCTGGAAGCCTTTCTGTTCTTTTTCGACCAGGCCACGATCGATGCTTTTCTGCGGCGCCGGCCGGCGTCGGTCTCCGCGACCGTAACGGATCATCGGCCTTACCGGATTCCGGCGAGCGAGCCGATCTGCCGCTATATGGAAGCCTTGCACGCGGTCTATCGGGACGTTGAAAGCACCGCGGAGCTTCTGAACACCAAGCTGCTGGAACTCTTGTTGCTGATCGAGGCCCTGGATGACGGACCGCGGCTGCGGGCATTTCTGCAGGGGGCGAAAAAGGCAGCCGCGAAACGCAACATCCGGCACGTCATGCGAGAGCACTGCCTGCACAAGCTGACGGTTCGGGACTTCGCGACCTTGAGCGGCCGCTCGCCTGGCCGTTTCAATCGAGACTTCAAGCGACAGTTCGGGGTGACGCCGAGCCGCTGGCTGATGGAAGTCCGGCTTGAAAAGGCGAGGGAACTGCTTCGGGAGACGCAGCTCTCCGTGACAGAGGTGGCTCTGGAAGTCGGTTACGAAAACAGCTCGCACTTCATCAAAGCTTTCAAGGCGAAGTATGGCCAGACGCCGAAGAAGCTGCGGGCGCAAATTCTCTGTTAGAAAAACCGTATTTTTGAGTTTCCAGGCATATTTTTCAGGCGACCGCAGATCTAGGCTCCGCGCAGCAATGATGCGAGGAGATGATGCGATGTCTGTTTGGGTGACTTTGGAAATGAAGGTGAAGGAGGGGGCGTTTGCGGCGCTGCAACCCTTTCTGGAAGCGAACCTGCCGCGGGTCAGAGGCTTCGAGGGCGCGAAGAGCGTGTCCCTCCTGCACGACGACGAGACTGGACGATTCTTACTGCTGGAAGAATGGCGCTCCCGGGAACACCATGAGAGCTATATCCAGTTCATTTCCGATAACGGCGTCATGGCGGAACTGCTGGCCTTCATGCAGGGACCGCCTGATGTGAAGTACTACGCGAAGCTTCCGCTCTAGCCGTCCAAGTAGACCTCGCCGTCCAGGTCGTCGAGCTTCACCTGCAGGTGGGCGCGCACGTCCTGGACGGCCTGGTTGTAGACGTCGGGGCAGAGGACTTTGATGGCGAGTTCCAGGATCTCATTAGCGCGAAACTCGGAAAGCTCCTCGTCGAATTCCTCCCGGAACAGGGATTGAAGCTGCCCTTTGAACAGAGCTTTGCGGTCATCGGTCAGTTCGATCTGCACGAGGAGGTTCCTGGCTGGTGGAGGGGAAGAGGCTTCGAAAACTGCGGGCATGATAGAGAGGCTGGTGCGCAGGGTTAAGTTGCATTTTAATGCCGCTCGCAGTTTGGAAGGAAGCATCCCATGGACGGGTTTTACGAGGACGCAGGTTCTTTGTTTGTTGAGGCTTATGATGCCTTCTATCAAACCGATCTGCCGCAGGTTTCGAACGACCGGAACTTCTATGAAGCACTTGCCGCAGAGACTGCCGGCCCCGTGCTGGAACTGGCCTGTGGGACCGGGCGGCTGACCCTGCCGCTGGCGGAGGCGGGGATAGAGATTACCGGCGCCGACCTGTCCGAGGGCATGCTGAGCGTAGCCCGGCGGAAGGCCGAGGCACTTTCGGATGCGGCCCGCGCGCGGCTCACGCTGCTGCAACAGGACATGACGGCTTTGAAGCTGGATCAGCGCTTCAAACTTATCTTCGTGCCCTTCCGGTCGTTCCAGCATCTCCTGACCCGCGAGCAGCAGCGGCAGGCGCTGGAGGGCATGCGCGATCATCTCGAGCCGGACGGACGCTTGGCCCTGCATCTCTTCGATCCGCGGCTGGATTTCCTGGTCGACGAGGCGTTGCCCATGCCCGGGCACTCCGGTACCCATCCGGACAGTGGGCGCCATTTCATCGGCGAGATTCTTCAGACGCGCTTCGATCATCTGGCACAGGTCCGGCGCGACCTCTGGCGCTACGCGGAACTGGACAGCAAGGGCGCAACGCGGCGTGAAGCGACGCGGGAGATGATGCTGCGCTGGACCTACCGCTGGGAGCTTCACTATCTGCTGGAGCTTTGCGGTTTCAGCATCGAGGCCGAGTACAGCGATTTCAATCGCGCCCCGCCGGCCTATGGCAAGGAACTGATCGTGGTCGCCCGCCGTAAGTAGTCAGGTTCAGGCTATACGATCAAAAGGCGCCCGTCGCTGGTCATCGTTTTTGGCGCTGTCGCCTGCTTGAGATCGGTCGTTTCACGAAACCTTTGTCGCTACAATTGCGAACTCTGTGTGCCGTTCTGAAAAGGGGCAACCGGAGACATCTTTGTAGATCTCCTTCACAGCAAAGCCTGATGCCGAGAGTTCTTCTGTCAGCCTCTCCGGACTGAAGTACTGGAGCCAATTGTATATCGTCTCGGATCTGCCGCTTTCCGAGAAGATGCTGTACTTGTCCAGCGCGACCGCCTCATCGTCATATTTGAATCTGTTGACGAAGCAGTAATAGTCATCCTCGCACCAAAAATGGTTCAACTGGTTTTTTTCGAAAAAACTGGTTTCCTCCCGTTCCGCATAGGCGGCCATCGAGTGGACATCCAGAAGGATGGCGCCATCTTCATTGAGACACTCGTGGAACCTCTTAAGCAGCTTTCTTCTCTGCGACGGGCTTAAAGCGCAGAAGTCGCACATGATCATGGTAATCAGGTCGAAGCGCTCTTTCAGATCGACCTCGAGATAGTTTGCGTGGATGTACTTGATCGTCTGATTGGCTTTTTCCGCCTGGTCTCTGGCGTATCCTATCGAGTTTTCGGAGAAGTCCAGACCTGTCACCTGAGCCCCTGATCTTGCAAATCGGGAAGCGTACAAGCCAGGCCCACAGCCAAAATCACACAGCGATCTGTCCGGGCCTAACTGAAAACGGTCAATAATCCACGCGGAGGAACTGTCCATGAATGCGGTGTTTCTCGAAGCCAGATCAATGCCCTCATTCAGATGGAACGCCAGCATTTGCCTTGAACGGAAAGCATCCGTCCAAAGCGACTCAGCAGTGTATCGCGCGAAGGCTTCTGGCTTGCTGTTGATTTCTTCCAGCTTGTTGAACATTCACGGTGTCCGTTTTAGAAAGCGGCTGGCCGCATAGCGCAGAACGCGGCCGCCGTCTCTTGGCAAGGTTTGCAGGTCGCGGCCCTAGTGAATTGCCTGGGCGACCTCGGTGATGCTGTCCCTCAGGATCTCGCCGATCTTCCCGATCTCTTCTTCGGTCAGGATCAGCGTTGGCGAGAGGATGGCGATGTTGCCGAGGGGACGGGCGATCAGACCGCGCTTTTGGGCCGCCTGGGCGATGCGCAGTCCGACCTGATGTTCATCGTCGAAGACCTCCTTGGTGTCTTTGTCCTTCACGAACTCGATGCCCATCATGAAGTGGCTGCCGCGCACTTCGCCGACGATGTCCATATCCTCCAGGCCGCGCAGGGTGTTCTCGAAGAGCTTGCCCGTGGTCCGGACCTGCTCCGGCAGGCCCTCGCGCTCCATGATTTCGATGTTGGCGAGACCCGCCGCCGCTGCTGCAGGATGTCCGGAATAGGTCATGCCGTGTAGGAACATGGCGCCGGGCGCGGAGATCACCTCGTAGATTTCGTCGGAGACGATGGTCGCGGCGAGCGGCTGATAACCTGAGGTCAGGCCCTTCGCCGTGTTGATGATGTCTGGCTGGCTGTCGAAGAGATCCTTGGAGGCGAACATATGCCCAAGCCGGCCGAAGGCGGTGACCACCTCGTCGGCGACGAACTTGATGTCGTTGTCGGCGCAGATCTCGGCCATCTTCTTGTGGTAACCCGCGGGCGGTACGATCACGCCGCCGGCGCCCATGACGGGCTCGGCGACGAAGCAGGCGATGTTCTCGGCACCGAGCTTTTCGATGGTCCCACGCAGATCCTCCGCAAGGTGCTCGAGGAATTCCGCCTCGTTCATCTCGCCGGCTTCGCGGTAGGCGTTCGGGCACTTGAGGTGATGCACCAGGCCCTCGGCGGCGGTGTCCCAGCCTTCGCTGTAGACGGGCGTCGTCATGGCCATGGCGAGGTGGGTGGAGCCGTGATAGGCGCCGATGCGCGACAGCACCTTCTTCTTGTTCGGCCGGCCGAGGCGGTTGTTGTAATGATGCAGCATCCTGACGGCGGTGTCGTTGGCGACCGAGCCGGAGTTGCTGAAGTAGACGCTGTTCAGATGTCCGGGCGCCAGCGAGGCGATCTTCTCGGCGAGCTGCGCGGCGGCCGGGTGCGTGAAGTTATAGAAGGTCGAGTAATAGTCGAGCTGCTGGAGCTGCGCCGTGATGGCGTCGATGATCTCTTTGCGCCCGTGGCCGACGTTCACGCACCAGAGACCGCCGATCCCGTCGATCAGTTCATTGCCTTCACTGTCGCGGACGTAGGCGCCCTTGCCGCTGACGATGGCGGTGCGTGCCGAGTTCTGTTTCAGCGCGTCCAGGTTGGCGAAGGACTGGATGAGATGCGCGTCCTTGGTCAGGATTTCGTCGGTGCTGAGCGTTGGACTGAAGCTGGTCATGACGGCGCGGAGCCTCCCTGCAATGGTGTTGTGGTTTGCTGAAGCAAACCTTGGTTTTCGGCGCGCGGGCCACTTCGGTGACCGGGAACCGACCTTCGAGGGCCTCGAAAGCGGATCCCGGATCACCGGTGAGCAAGCGCATCAACAGAGTACACGTGGCACCGGTTGAAACTGACCGGCGCCTTGAAAAGTTACTTCTTCAGGTTGGTCCAGATCGCGTCATAGAGTTCCTGGACTTCCTGTGAACAGGCCTGGACGAAGACACCAACCGGCTCCGCCGGCGGATTGGACTCTGGCGAGTTCTTGACCTCGTCCGAAAGGAAAGGTTCGGTGCCCTTCACGCCCGCGGTGTACTGGGCGAAGTTGGTGACTGCGGCCGCGTTCTCCGGCTCCAGCAGGAAGTTCATGAACTTCAGGGCGTTGTCGCGGTTGGGCGCATCCTTCAGGAGGACGACGTTGTCCATCCAGACGATGTAGCCTTCCTTGGGGTAGGCGTATTCGACGTTCGCGCCTTCGTTCCGGGCCTTGGCGGAAAAGCCGCTCCAGATCATGCCGACATGGGCGTCGCCGGAGACCAGCACGTCCTTGGCCGTGTCCGAGCCGAAGGAAGCCCAGTGCGCCTTGGCGTCCTGTACCAGTTTGTTCAGCGCCTTGAGCTGCGTACGGTCCGAGCTGCACTGCGGAATACCCAGATGGATCGAGGCCAGGGTCAGCAGTTCGCCCTGGGTATCCAGGACATTGATCTTGCCGCGCACTTCGGCGGGCGGGTCGAAGATCATCTTGGTGGTGTTGATATCGCCCGTGAACTTGTCCCGGTTGACGGAAAAGCTGGTCGAGCCCCACTGATAGGGGATGGAGCTCTTGCGGCCCGGATCGAAGCTGACGTCGAGCCACTGCGGCTGAATGTTGCCGTGGTTGCTGAGTTCGCTCGCGTCGAAGGTATCGAGCAGGCCTTCGCCGGCCATGATCTCGACCATGTAGTCGCCGGGCACCGCCACGTCGTAGCTGCCCATCTTGCCGGCCTTGAGCGCGGCCAGCATGGCCTCGTTGGAGTCGTAGGTGTCCATGGTCACCTCGACGTCGTACTCCTTGGCGAACTTATCCAGCAGCTCCTGCGGGATGTACTCGAACCAGTGATAGATCGAGAGCTTGCCCTCGGCCTGGGCCATCCCGGAAAAGCCCATGAGGGCCAGGGCGGCGACACTGTATTTCAAGATCTGTTTCATGATGCGCTCCACTGTTTCCTTTAGGTTTTGTTCTCTTTGTTTTGTCCCATCCGGTTGATCAGATAGGAGAGGGTGACGAAGCCCACCGAGACCAGGAGGAGGAGGGTGGAGATCGCCATGATGCTGGGCTTGATGCCCTGTTTGACCGATCCGAAGATGGCGGTCGGAAGGGTTTCGATGCCGGCGCCCTTGACGAAGTTGGTGATCAGGAAGTCGTCGAGGGAAATGATGAAGGCCAGCAGGAAGCCGGAGAGGATGCCCGGGGTCATCAGCGGCAGCAGGATCAGCCGGAAGGCCTCCGCCGGGGTCGCGTAGAGATCCATCGCCGCCTGCTCGTAGGTGCTCTCGATGGACTGCATACGTGCCGCGATGGGCAGGTAGGCGAAGGGCACGCAGAAGACGATGTGCGCGACCAGGATGGTGGCGTAGCCGGTGGTGAAGCCGATCGCCGAGAAGAAGATCAGGCTGGCGACAGCGGTCACGATCTCCGGCACCATCAGCGGCAGGTTGATCAGCGCGAAGCTGGCCGTCCGCCCGCGCAGGCCCCTGACGCGCAGCATGGCGACCGCCGCCGAGACCGCAATCACGGTCGCGCAGGTCGCGGCCATGACAGCGATGGTGAGGGAGTTGATGGCCGCTTGCTGGAACTTGGGCGCTTCCACACCGAAGAAGACCTCTTCGTACCAGCGCAGGGAGAAACCGCCCCAGATAGTGATCGAGGTGCTGTCGTTGAAGGAATAGACCATCACCACCATCAGCGGCGCGTATAGCAGGACCAGGCAGAGCAGGGTGAGCTGCAGAAAGCCGGGGAAGCGGCGCATGTCGGCGGCCTTGAGGCTTGCGGTCCTCGCCATCAGCGCGCCTCCTGCCGGGTCTGGTTGCGGGCGTAGAAGATCAGCACGGTCATGACGATGGTCAGCAGGATCATGGAGGCCGCCGCGCCGAAGGGCCAGTTGCCCGCGTTGCCTTTGAACTGCTCCTCGATCAGGGAGCCGATCATGAAGGTCTTGGCGCCGCCCAGCAGGTCGGGCGCCAGGAAGGCCCCGAGGCTGGGCACGAAGACCAGGATCGAGCCGGCGATGATGCCCGGCTTGACTGCCGGCAGGATCACCAGCCGCAGGATGGTCCAGCGCCCGGCGTAGAGGTCGGCGGCGGCTTCCGAGAGCGCGAAGTTATAGCGCTCGGCGCTAGCGTAGATCGGTAGCACCATGAAGGGCAGGTAGGAATAGAAGAGCCCGAGCTGCACGGCGAGGTTGGTATTGACCAGTTGCAGCGGTTCGCCGATCGCACCCAGCCAGATCAGGAACTCGTTGAGCGGACCGGTGTCGCGGATCAGAAACTTCATGGAGACCGTGCGGATCAGCAGGTTCACCCAGTAGGGAATGGTGATCAGCAGCAGCCAGACGGTGCGGTGGCGCGGCACGCGTGTGGCGATGAACCAGGCGGTGGGAAAGCCGATGATCAGGCAGAAGAGGGTGGCCAGTCCGGCCTGCCAGAGCGAGCGCCAGAAGATCGTGATATAGGTCCATTCGATCTTCGGCGGCTCATCGCCAAACAGGCCCCGGTCGAAGAAGAACTGGTCGTAGGCGGCGAGAGAGAACTCCCAGATTACGCCGCCGCGGAACTCCTTGGTCAGGAAGGAGTAGACCAGCATCATGGCGACCGGCAGCAGCAGGAAGAAACCGATCACCAGCCAGCTCGGCAGGATCAGCAGGCCGCTGCGGCCCTTGTAGATGCCGGCGCTGCCGCCGGCTGTCGCCATGCCGCCGGCCATCAGTCGGCCAGCAGGCGGGCCGCGCCCACTTCGAGCGCGATTCCGACCCGGCTGCCGATGGACGGAATGGCGACGGCGTCGGAGTTCTGAACCCGCAGGGTGAGCACCTCGTCATCGTCCAGACGCACCACCACGTGCATATCGGTGCCCAGATAGATGTGGTTCTCAACCTGCCCGGCAAGCAGCGCATCCTGCTCCGCCGCCAGGAGCATGCGCTCCGGCCGGACCGAGAGATGTCCGGGGCCGGGATCCACGACAGCAGCGGCCGGGCAGGTGATTTCCCGTCCGCCCGGCAGGACGCAGCGCGCCTGGCCATCGGCGACGGAAGTCACAGTGACATCGAGCAGGTTGGTCTCGCCGATGAAATCCGCCACGAAGCGGTTGCGCGGAGCTTCATAGACCTCGCGCGGGCTGCCCACCTGCTGCACCTGGCCCGCCGACATCACGGCGATACGGTCAGACATGGTGAGCGCCTCTTCCTGGTCGTGGGTGACGAAGATGAAGGTGATGCCCGTGTCTTTCTGGATCTGTTTCAGCTCGACCCGCACCGCCTGGCGCAGCTTCAGGTCCAGAGCCGAGAGCGGTTCGTCGAGCAGCAGCAGTTTCGGTTTGGGCGCCAGGGCGCGGGCCAGGGCGACGCGCTGCTGCTGGCCGCCGGAAAGCTGGTTCGGAAAACGCTGCGCGAAGGCTGAGAGCTGAACCATCTCCAGAACCTCGGCACAGCGGCTCTTGATCTCGCTGTCGGGCTTTTTCAGGCGACGGAGACCGAACTCAACGTTCTGCGAGACCGTCATATGCGGAAAGAGGGCGTACTGCTGAAAGACCGTGTTGACCGGCCGCTGGTGCGGCGGCAGGCCGGCGATGTCCTCGCCATAGAGCCGGATCGCGCCGTCGGTGATCTCCTCGAAGCCGGCGATGCAGCGCAGCAGGGTGGTCTTGCCGCAGCCCGAGGGGCCCAGCAGCGTGAAGAACTCGTTGTCGCGGATATCCAGCGACACGCCGGAGAGCGCCGTGAAGGCGCCGTAGTTCTTCGTCACCCTGTCGATGTCGACCGCAACGGTCGCTTCTTGCGTTCTTTGCAGCAACGTTTTGCGTTATCTCTTTCGAGATACCCCCTGATATTGTAGATCACTCTAACGACTCTTGTTGGGAGGGGTATATACCCCCAAGGTGGTATAATGCCCAAAGGGCTGGTGTGATGGAAAAGATGCCGAACGCCTCGGAGGCCAGTCTTGGCGCCGCCATTGCCGCCTTAAAGGGGGATCTCTTCGAGGCCAGGCTGCACGACTGGCTGAACCGCTGCCTGGAAATCGACAACATCACGATCCTGGCCTATTACCAGAACCGGGCCCCTTCGGTGATCTATACCCAGGCTGCCGATCCGCAGGTCTATGCACAACTGGACACCGTTTACGTCGACGGCGCTTACCTGCTGGATCCCTTCCACGAGTTGCATGTGAAGCGGGCGCCGAAGGGGGTCTACCGGCTGCGGGACATTGCCCCGGACCAGTTTCACCGCAACCCCTACTACACCATCTATTACCGCTCCACGACGCTGATCGACGAGCTGACCTTCGTCTCTTATCCGGGCAAGGGCGTGTCTCTGCACATCTGTCTGGGGCGGGATGCGACCTCGAACCGCAAGTTCTCCAGCCGCGACGCCGAAATCGCCCAGCGCATTGCCCCCATCGCCGTCGGCCTCGCCGAGGTCCACTGGTCAGGCCTGAGTTCCAGCGGCGATTTCAAGGATTCCGAGGTCGCCCAGCGCCTGATCGATGCCGCCAAGGCTGAACATGGCGTCTCGCTCAGCGGCCGGCAGGCGGCGGTCGCCCTGCTGATCCTGCGGGGCCACTCCTCCGCCTCGATCGGCCTGCGCCTGGGCATCAGCCCCCAGACGGTGAAGGTCTTCCGGAAACAGCTCTACCGCAAATGCATGATCTCATCCCAGGCGGAGCTCTTCTCGCTGATGATGCCGTTGCTAAGGGGGTGATAATCTTCCCCGTGGGAAGGCGTCGCTCACCGCTTGAAGGGGGCGGATGGTTGGCATTCAGGCGCAGACATGTCTTCGTGACAGGATTCGACCCTGGCAATGTATGCGCGAAGCTCTTCGGGAATGCCTGGTGTTGCCTTTGCCTGGGCCAGGTGGTCACTGGACTCGGCGAACCTTTCTGCGCTTGCCATGGCGTAACCCAAGAAAGCGTGCAGGAATGGTCGACTCGGTTCCTGAAGCCTTTCCAATTCAAACCCGGCCTCGGCTAGTAAATGATCCATTGCCGTTTCACTGTCTAAGAACTCTTCTGGTTGATACCAGAAGGCTTCTAGCAGCAGACCGAAGGTCGCTCGTGTCTTTGTCTCTCCAAGATGCTCCGCAATACGGTACGCGCGGTACCAGGGCGGAAGTTGTTTCAGGCTGGCGTAGGCTTCGCTTTCCATAAACCTGGTCAGGTCAATAACCTGTTCTTCGGAGAACTCCTGATAGACAGGCAATCCGTTTGAAGGGCACACAGGCAGACGTGTTATGAAGTCACAGGTTGTGCGCGGGCGAAAGGACATTGTCCTGCCCATGGTTGTACAGCTCGGTGTTTTAGTGATGGTGAATTCCTCGCCTCCGACAGGACACTTCATTGTTGCTTCGACAGGCATGCCGGCCCATACGGCGCTGCTAAAGAGTATAGATGCAATGATTATCAGAAGCTTAGGCAGCATACGGAACACCCTGTCAAAAAGCGGCTGTGTCCGATACAGCTGGTGGCCGTTCTGTTGATATGCAACTCATTATAGCAACGGCCCTGGCGTTTTATTGAGTCCTTCGGTGAATTCAGGTTTTAATGAATTCGGCGAAATCAATGAACTCGCTGCCAGGCGTTCCAAGAGTTAACTGTCTCTGCCACCGCCTGATAACCTGCCCCGTTGCTGTGCAGACCATCGTTCGCCTCCAGGCCGGAGATGTAGTCCTGGCTCGCTGACAGATCCGAGAAGAGATTGAGATAGGGCACCTGCCGCGCCGCGCAGATCTCGGCGTAGTTCGCGGCCGCCTCTTCGATGTCCTGGTTCCTGAAATTGAACTTCATGCCGCTGACCGCCGAGTGGAAGGGCATCTTTGCCTCGCAGACGGGGAAGGGGCCGACCACCAGAAGCGCGGCCAGAGCGGCCAGATCTTCCACCAGCCTGGTGAAGTCCTCCAGGGTTCGCCGTTGCGGCGTGCGGAAGGCGCCGGTGCCGATGCGGGCGAGGTCGTTCATGCCGGTGCCGAGCACGATCAGGTCATGGGCCGGATCCTGAATGCGGGCCTTACACTCCGCTGCGGCGCGGGCGCCGATCTCGCGCAGGGTCTGGCCGCGCACGCCCAGGTTATAGGGCACGAAGGGCACGCCGGACTCCCGCGCCATGGCGGCGAGGCGTCCCGGCCAGCCGAGGCCGGCTTCGTCGCCCAGGCCCTCGACCGTGGAGGCGCCGACAAAACAGATCCGCTTCATGTGGCGGGCGTCCCGATCTCCCGATCGCGCAGCTCCCGGCGGATGATCTTGCCGGTGGTGGTCATGGGCAGGCTTTCGACGAAGGCGACCTCGCGCGGATATTCGTGGGCGGCGAGACGTGTCTTGACGAAGACCTGGATTTCCTTCGCCAGCTCGTCGCTGCCCTCGAAACCGGCGTTGAGGACCAGGAAGGCCTTGACCCGTTCCGTGCGCAGGGGATCGGGCACACCGACGGCCGCCGCCATAGCGATGGCCGGGTGCTTGATCAGGCAGTCCTCGATTTCGCCCGGGCCGATTCGGTAGCCGCCGCTGGTGATGACGTCGTCATCGCGCCCGACGAAGTGGAAGTAGCCCTCTTCGTCCAGGCGGCCCCGGTCGCCGGTCAGCAGCCAGTCGCCGGCGAACTTCTTCTCGGTTGCCTCCGGATTGTTCCAGTAGCGCAAGAACATGACCGGATCGCCGCGGCGAATGCCGATGTTGCCTTCCTCACCCTGGGGCAGGGGACTGCCGGCATCGTCGACGATGGCGACCTCGTGCCCGGGCACCGCGCGGCCCATGGCGCCGGGCTTCACCGGCATCAGGCCGGCGCAGTTGCCGACCACCAGGTTGCACTCGGTCTGGCCGTAGAACTCGTTGATGGTCAGGCCGAAGGCTTCGCGGCCCCAGGCCAGCAGTTCCTCGCCCAGGGACTCGCCGCCGCTGCCGATCGAGCGCAGGTCGTAGTCCCAGCGTTCACGGGGCTTTTCCACCGAACGCATCATCTTGAGCGCGGTCGGGGGCATGAAGGCGTTGCGCACCTTGAACTCCGCCATCAGGGCGAAGGCGGCTTCCGGCTCGAACTTGGCAAAACGATGGGCCAGCACCGGCACGCCGTGGTGCCAGGCGGGCAGCAGCACGTCCAGCAGGCCGCCGATCCAGGCCCAGTCGGCCGGCGTCCAGAAGAGGTCGTTTTCCTTCGGGAAGAATTCCTGGGGAAACTCGACCCCGGGCAGGTGGCCGAGCAGGACCCGGTGGGCATGCAACGCGCCTTTGGGCGGCCCGGTGGTGCCGGAGGTGTAGATGATCAGGGCCGGATCCTCGGCCAGGGTCTCGACCGGGGTGAAGTCCGGGCTGGCCGGTTCCAGCAGGGCGTGGAAATCGAGCAGACCCTCGGCGTCATTCGAAGAGAGGCAATCGATGCAGAGGATATGCTTCAGGACCGGCAGGCGGGCGCGCAGCAGGGCGAGCTTGGCGGCGCCGGCCCGGTCCGTGACTACCACCCGCGCGCCGGAATCCGAGAGCCGGTACTCCAATGCCTCCTCGCCGAAGAGGCTGAAGAGCGGGATGGCGACCGCGCCCATCTTATAGGCGGCGATGTGAGTGATGGCTGTTTCCGGCGCCTGAGGCAGCAGGATGCCGACCCGCTCACCGCGTTCCAGGCCCAGGTCGGTGAGGGCGTTGGCGAGTTTGTTGGAGAGTCTTTTCAGATCCTGGAAGTTGTAGTTTTCGACGCCGCCGTCGGCCGTCTTGTAGATCAGCGCCAGGCGCCCCGAATCGGCCCATTTGTCACAGACATCGACGCCGATATTGAAGCGCTCGGGAATCGACCATTCGAAGTCCTTTCGAACCTCTTCGTAGTTATTGCCTGGGGTTAACATGCCGTTTTGTATCCTCGTTTGTACACTCTCTATCGCTCTGGACTATGTCGTTACTTGAATGGCTTAGGCGGCATCCCTGACAAATCCCTGGAACAGCTTGGTAACACTTTGTTTCCTGTTATCGAAGCCCGATTGAAGACCGCAGAGCCTACCGTTAAAGTAAGCGCCGATTCCACTAGAGTCTGATTCCCATTTTCACCGATCGGGTGAAGAAGGAAAGTCGGCCTCAGAGTTTTTGTCGGTAGGGAGCAAGGGCAGGTTATGCCGCTGGACAGCGCTGTAAAGCCGCCATTCGTGCAGTCGACCTGTCCGCACGATTGCCCGAGCACCTGCGCCCTGGAGGTGGAGCTGCTGTCCGAGACCCGCATCGGCAAGGTACGGGGCGCCCGCGACAACAGCTACACGGCCGGGGTTATCTGCGCCAAGGTCGCCCGTTATGCCGAGCGTGTCCATCACCCTGACCGTTTGAGCACGCCCCTGCGCCGGGTCGGACAGAAGGGCGTCGGCAGGGATGCCTTTGAGGAAATCACCTGGGACCAAGCGCTGGACGAGATTGCCGAGAGCCTGCTGAAGGCTGAACAGAAGCTCGGTGCGGAGACGGTCTGGCCTTATTTCTATGCCGGGACCATGGGTCTGGTGCAGCGCGACGGCATCGAACGCCTGCGTCACGCGAAGGGGTATTCCCGGCAGTATTCCACAATCTGCCATACGCTGGCGGACGCCGGCTGGCTGGCCGGTGCCGGTGTCAAACGGGGCCTTGATCCGCGGGAGATGGTCAATTCGGATCTGATCGTGATCTGGGGCGGCAACCCGGTCTCGACCCAGGTCAATGTCATGACCCATGTGGCGAAAGCGCGGAAGACCCGCGGCGCCAAGCTGGTCGTAATCGATCCTTATCGGACCGGCACCGCGGAGCAGGCCGACCTGCATCTGGCGCCCAAGCCCGGCACCGACGGCGCCCTGGCGGCGGCCGCGATCAACGTGATGCTGGCTGAAGGCTACGCCGACCGGGCCTATCTGGCGCGCCTCTCCGACTGGGACAGCGAGATCGAGGAGCACTTTGCGCAGCGCACGCCGGAATGGGCGGCCGAAATCACTGGCCTGAGCGTCGAGGAAATCGTCGATTTCGCGCGGCTCTTCGGCGCGAATAAAAAGGCCTTTATTCGAATCGGCTACGGCTTTTCCCGCTCGCGCAATGGCGCGGCCAACCTGCATGCCGCCACCTGCCTGCCGGTGGTGACCGGCGCCTGGCAGTACGAGGGCGGTGGGGCGCTCTATTCCAACGGCGGGATCTTTCCGATCGATGCGACCCTGATCGAAGGGCTAGATGTGCTCGATCCGGACGTGCGCATTTTCGACCAGTCGCGCCTCGGCCCTGTGCTCTGTAACGACCCGCGGGATCTGGGAGACGGACCGCCGGTCACGGCGCTCTTCATTCAGAACACCAACCCCATGGTGGTTTGCCCGGAGAGCCTGAGGGTCCGCGAAGGTTTTCAGCGTGATGACCTTTTCGTCTGCGTGCACGAGCAGTTCATGACCGATACCGCGGCTATGGCGGATATCGTCCTGCCGGCCACGACCTTCCTGGAGCATGACGATATCTACCGGGGCGGCGGCCATACCCATTTGCAGATCGCCCGCGCGGTGATCGATCCTTTCGCCGACTGCCGCAGCAATCACCAGGTGATCTGCGAGCTGGCAAAACGCCTGGGTGCCGAGCATCGGGGCTTCGAGATGAGCGAGTGGGAGATCATCGACGCGACACTGAAGGCTTCCGGTATGCCGGACGCGCAGACCATGTACGATGCCCGCTGGTGGGACTTCGCGCTGGAGTTCGATACCGCGCACTTCAGTGACGGGTTCGGAAACGCGGACGGGCGCTTCCATTTCCGGCCTGACTGGGCGGCGATCGGCGCGGATCATGCGGATATGCCCCGTCTGCCGGGTTTCATGGATAGCATCGACGCGGCGCAGCCTGACAAACCCTTTCGTCTGATCGCCGCGCCGGCGCGGACTTTCCTCAATACCTCATTCACGGAAACCCCGGGCTCGCAGAAGCGCGAGCAGCGGCCGACCCTCCTGATCCACCCCGAGGCCTGTGATCGGCTGGGGCTCGAGGAGGGGGACAAGGTTCGGCTGGGGAACGATCTGGCGCGTGTCACCTTGCACGCGAAGCGCTTTGACGGGCTGCAGCCCGACGTCGTGGTGGTGGAGAGCATCTGGCCGAACTCGGCATTCGAGGACGGCATTGGGATCAACGCACTGGTGTCCGCGGACCCGGGCCCCCCGCGGGGAGGGGCCGTGTTCCACGACACCGCTGTCTGGATAGAGGTCATATGAAATATCGGCACGGCGGCCGACGGCCACATGTGATCGTTGTTGGCAACGAGAAGGGCGGGTCGGGGAAGTCGACCACCGCCATGCATCTCACGGTATCTCTGCTTAAACGCGGTTTTCGCGTCGGCACCATGGATCTGGATGCCCGTCAGGGCAGCTTTTCCCGCTATGTGGAGAATCGTCTCGCCTATGTGGAAGCGACCGGTCTCAAACTGGATTGCCCCGAGCACCGGCGGATCTACCCTTCGACCCGCGACATCCAGGAAGTGGCGGATCGGGAGGAAAAGCAGAGCCTGCAGACCGCCTGGGCGGCCCTGGACGATCGCGATTTCATCGTGATCGACACGCCGGGTAGTGACAGCCCTCTGTCGCGCCTCGGCCACATCATGGCCGACACGCTGGTGACGCCGCTGAACGACAGCTTCCTGGATATGGATATGCTGGGCCGGGTCGAACTGGACGGCGAGGATTACTACCTCTCGCCCAGCGTCTACAGCCAGATGGTCTGGGAGCAGCGGCAGAAGCGGGCCATGGACCGCCTGCCGCCCATGGACTGGGTGGTCATGCGCAACCGCCTGTCGCACATCAACGCCCGCAACAAGAAGGACATCGGCCAACTGCTGGAGCAGCTCTCCAAGCGCCTGCGCTTTCGCATCGCGCCGGGTTTCGGCGAACGGGTGGTGTTTCGCGAACTCTTTCCCAAAGGCCTGACCCTGCTGGATCTGGGGGATGCCACGGGCGATGTTTCCATGAGCCTCAGCCATGTCGCGGCGCGGCAGGAGTTGCGGCAATTGCTCGATGTGCTGAACCTGCCCGGCAACGTCGAGGCCCAGCCGACCGGAAGTAATGGGGCGGCGAACGGCGGAGGTGAGGCCGCGCAGGCCAGCGAGTCTGCCGTCAAGGCGGCAACCAGCGCCGTGGAAAATGCCAGGGCGTCGGGTGCCGCGCCGCTTTTGGAAGAGGCGGAAGCCGCAGCAAAGGCCTGACGACACTTAACTTTTGCTTGTGCCGGTCAAAAAATCGCCATTGACAGAGCCGCAGCCTTGCCACTGGAATCTCCCCGGGGTGCACCTACCTAATTAGTGATAGGGATTCCTGTGCATGGCCGGTGATAGAAAGATTCCGAGCCGCTCTGGCGACCACCGTTCGCCGGAGCAGACGAAAGGCTCTTCGGACATCGCGCGCTCTTCGGGCGCGGAGGTGGATGCCTTTCTGCGTAAGGTCGCTCAATCCACCGCGCCGGCGAGTGGCGCGGGCCGGGGCCGCCTGATCTTCGCCATGGACGCCACCGCCAGCCGGCAGCCGACTTGGGATCAGGCCTGTCATATCCAGGGCGAGATGTTCAGGGAAACCTCTGCGCTCGGCGGTCTGGAAATTCAACTGATCTTTTACCGTGGCTTCGGCGAGTGTAAGGCCTCAAGCTGGATCGCCAACTCCGACGAGTTGCTGCGCCGCATGACCTCCGTCTCCTGCTTCGCCGGACATACCCAGATCGGCAAGGTTTTGAAGCGGGCCGCGGACGAGACGCGTAAGCAAAAGGTCGGGGCCCTGGTGTTCGTTGGCGATGCGGTGGAGGAAGATATCGATCATCTGGGGCATATGGCCGGTGAACTGGGCGTGCTCGGCGTGCCCTGCTTCATGTTTCACGAGGGACAGGACCCTGTCGCCGCGGGTGCCTTTCAGCAGATTGCCCGGTTGTCAGGCGGTGCCTACTGTTCCTTCGATGCCTCGAGCGCACGGCAATTGCGGGACCTCCTGGCCGCTGTCGCGGTCTACGCGGCGGGCGGCCGCCGGGCGCTGGTCGATTACGGGCGCAAGGCTGGCGGCCCGGTTCTGCAACTGACCCATCAAGTGAAGTGATGATCGGTTACTTTTTTCTCGGTGTCTGTGTTCTGGTTGGCCTCCTGCTTCTCGCGAAGTGGTACAGCAGCGCCGATCCCAAGACCTTGGCCAAGACCGTGCCGCGAGTCGCGATCGCCATCGGCGTCCTGGTGATCGTTCTGCTGGTCTTCACCGGCCGGGCCAGTCTTTTGCTTGCGCTTGCGCCTCTGCTGCTGATGTTCTTTACCCGCTTTCGGGCGCTCAAGAACCGTGTGCGTGCGGCGATGGGACCGCAACCGGGCCAGTCGTCCGAGGTCGTGACCCGCTACTTCCGTATGGTGCTGGATCACGATAGCGGCGACTTGAACGGCGACGTGCTGGAAGGCGCCTTTGCCGGACGGGCCCTGGATGACCTCACCCGCGAGGAATTGATGGCGCTCTGGCAGGAAATCGTGGTCGATGCCCAATCGGCATCGGTTATGGAGAGCTATCTGAGCCGGAGGCTTGGTCCCGACTGGCAGGAGGAGCTGGGCCAGGGCTATGGTGCGGAAGAGCAGGGCTATGGTTCGGAGGAGGCTGCGGGTGGCCGCGGCAACGGCGGCGAACGCCGTAGAGGCTGGGGCAGCAGTACGGGCGGCCGGCAAGATGCTGGCCCAGCGTCTGGAGGTCCGATGACCCGCCAGCAGGCCTATGAGATTCTCGGGCTGGAGCCCGGTGCGTCGAAAGAGGAAATCCGGGAGGCCCACCGCCGGCTGCTGCAGAAGATCCACCCGGACCACGGCGGCTCCAATTTTCTGGCGGCGCAGATCAATCAGGCCAAGGATCTGCTATTGAAAGATTAATTTCCCGAAGCGATCCGATATTAACCTTCCTGCAATAGTCTGCCTCGACCTGTTGTCACGTTCTTAACGCTATGGCATTACAAGGTTTCATATAAACGCTTACGGCTGTTCATAGCCTTTAGGGCCTGTTGAGTATCAGGAAGTTGACGTGGTTGATCAGAGATGACGCGAGATTAGGAGCGAGGACGCAGGACATGCAGCGCATATTCCAGGACGAGCGACGCCGGCTCGCGTCATCTCTGATCAATCCTTTAAGGACGGGCCGTATTTCCCCAGCAGCGGCGTCGCAGGTGCCTGATGTGGGGCCTGCCACATGGCGCCGCCTGCTCCTGACAGCTGGGGAAACTCAGCGCCGCCACGACAACATCCTGATACTCAACAGACCCTAATTCAATTATCCAAGGACCCATATTCTGATGAACGCTAGGGTGCGCAAGGCGATTTTCCCTGTTGGCGGCCTGGGAACCCGGTTCCTTCCCGCGACCAAGGCCATGCCGAAAGAGATGCTGCCGGTGGTCGATAAGCCGCTGATCCAATATGCCGTCGAGGAAGCGCGGGACGCGGGGATCGAGGAATTCATCTTCGTGACCGGCCGCGGCAAGGCCTCGATCGAGGATCACTTCGACCGCAGCCACGAGCTCGAAGACTCGCTCTCGGCCCGGGGTAAGACAGCGGAACTCGCACAGATCGCGGAGCCGCTGGCGGCACCCGGGAAAGTCTGTTACACGCGCCAGCAGGAGCCGCTGGGCCTTGGCCATGCGGTCTGGTGTGCGCGCAACCTGGTCGGAAACGAACCCTTCGCCGTCCTGCTGGCCGACGACCTGGTCCAGGCTACTACACCTTGCCTGAAACAGATGGTTGAGGCTCATGCCCCGGTTGGCGGCAACCTGGTGGCGGTGATGGACGTGCCGAAAGAGCACACCAAGCGCTATGGTATCCTGGATGTGGTCAGCGATGATGGCACCATCGCCAAGGCGCAGGGGCTGGTCGAGAAGCCCGCTCCGGAAGTCGCCCCTTCCACTCTCTCGATCATCGGCCGATACATTCTGCAGCCGGAGGTCTTCGATGAGTTGGAGCGTCAGGAACGCGGCGCAGGCAATGAAATCCAACTGACCGATGCGATGGCACGGACCATCGATCGTATTCCCTTCCATGGCCTGCGGTTCGAAGGCACCCGTTTCGACTGCGGCAGCAAGGCCGGTTTCCTGGAGGCCAATATTGCCTTTGCACTGGCGCGGCCGGATCTGGGCGACGATATGGCTGATATTTTAAATCGCTATGCGCCCGGCTCGGCCGCCGCGCGGGCCTCGAATTAATCTGTAGCGACTCTTTTTGCGGAGATTTCCCCTATGCGTATCGCAATGATCGGGACCGGTTATGTCGGTCTGGTATCGGGCGCCTGTTTTTCGGAATTCGGAACCAACGTCGTTTGTGTCGACAAGGACGAACGGAAGATCGAGCGCCTGTTAGCCGGTGAGATTCCGATCTTCGAACCCGGTCTCGATAAGCTGGTCGAGAATAACGTGGCCGCAGGCCGGCTCTCCTTCACCACCGATCTTAAGTCTGCGGTGCAGGGCGCGGATGCTGTCTTTATTGCGGTGGGTACGCCGTCGCGCGCCAGCGATGGCCAGGCGGACCTGACTTTCGTGCGCCAGGCGGCCAAGGAGGTCGCGGAGGTCATGGAGGGCTATACCGTCGTCGTGACCAAGTCCACGGTGCCGGTGGGAACCGGACGAGAGGTCGAGCAGATCATTCGCGCCACCCGTCCCGATGCAGACTTCGACGTTGCGTCGAATCCCGAGTTTCTGCGCGAGGGCGCCGCGATTAACGATTTCATGCGCCCGGACCGTGTCGTGATCGGCACCCAGGAGCCCCGGGCTCAGGAAGTGCTGCGCGAACTCTACCGGCCGCTCTATCTGATCGAGACGCCGATCATCTTTACCGAACTGGAAACCTCCGAGCTGATCAAGTATTCGGCCAACGCCTTCCTGGCGGTCAAGATCACCTTCATCAACGAGATCGCCGATCTCTGCGAAAAAGTCGGCGCGGATGTCCATGATGTGGCTAAGGGGATCGGCCTGGATGGCCGGATCGGTCGCAAATTTCTGCATCCGGGACCGGGTTACGGCGGTTCCTGCTTCCCGAAAGACACGACAGCCCTTGCGCACACGGCTCAGCAAAGTGGCTCTCCCCTGCGCATCGTCGAGACCGTCGTGGACATCAACGACAAGCGCAAGAAAAGCATGGCGGACAAGGTTATCGCCCATTGTGGCGGTTCGCTCGAAGGCAAGACCGCGGCTGTGCTGGGCCTGACCTTCAAGCCCAACACCGATGATATGCGCGAAGCGCCCAGCATCGAGATCGTACCGGCGCTCCGGGCGGCCGGTGCCCAGGTGCGAGTATTCGATCCGGAAGGCATGGAAGAGGCCAGGAAGGTCATTTCCGATGTGACCTGGTGCGACAATGCCTACGACACTATGCCCGATGCGGACGTCCTGGTGATCATCACCGAATGGAACGAGTTCCGCGGGCTGGATCTCGGCCGGGTCAAATCCCTGATGCGGACGCCGGCCATGGTCGATCTGCGTAACATCTACAATCCGGGCGAGATGGCGAATGCCGGCTTCCGCTACACGTCGGTCGGACGCCCCGGATCGCTTGCCGCCGCGGGAGAATAGATCATGACCAACAGCCATCAGTTTGATCCGACGATCCTGCGTGAGTATGACGTGCGCGGCGTGGTCGGCGAGACGCTTTCGGCGGACGACGCCCGGGCGATCGGGCGCGCCTTCGGGACCATCGTCGCCCGTAAGGGCGGCAGCCGGGTCTGTGTCGGCTATGACGGCCGGCTGTCTTCGCCGGAGATGGAGGCGGGGCTGGTGGAAGGTCTCGGCGCCAGCGGGATCACCGCGGTGCGGGTCGGACGCGGCCCCACGCCGATGCTCTACTTCTCCACCTATGACCTGGATGCTGATGGCGGCATCATGGTGACCGGCTCCCATAACCCGCCGAATTACAACGGCTTCAAGATCATGCTGGGCAAGAAGTCCTTCTTCGGCGAGGACATTCAGGCCATGGCCCGGATCGCCGCGGCGGGTGACTTCGAGAGCGGCAATGCCGAAGCCGAAGACCATCCCATGTTTGACGCCTATGTCGCGCGCCTGCTGTCGGATCTCGACATGGGCGCGAAGGTCCTCTCCATCGCCTGGGATGCCGGCAACGGCGCGGCCGGCGAAGTCATGGAAGCTCTCTGCAAGAAGATCCCGGGGCAGCACAAACTGCTGAACCAGGTCATCGACGGCAATTTTCCGGCGCATCATCCGGATCCGACCGTTCCGGAAAACCTGGTGCAGTTGCAGGAAGCCGTGGCTGATGGCGACTGCGACCTGGGCATCGCCTTCGACGGGGACGGGGATCGTATCGGCCTGATCGACGGGCAGGGGCGCATCCTCTGGGGCGATCAGATCATGCTGCTGCTGGCCCGCGACATCCTGAAGGAACGGCCCGGCAGCACGATCATCGCCGACGTCAAGGCCAGCCAGGTGCTGTTCGACGAGGTCGCCCGGGCCGGCGGCAAGCCGGTGATGTGGAAGACCGGTCACTCGCTAATCAAGACCAAGATGATCGAGACCAACGCGCCCTTTGCCGGCGAGATGTCGGCGCATCTCTTCTTTGCCGATCGTTTCTACGGCTTCGACGATGCGCTCTACGCCGCCGTGCGCCTGCTGAATATCGTCAGCCACTCCGACGAAACCCTGGCCGAGTATCGGGATTCCCTGCCGCAGGTGGTGAACACACCTGAAATCCGCTTCCCCTGTTCGGAAGAGCGCAAAGCACCGGTGATCGCCGAAGTCAAAGAACGCCTTGCCGCCAGCGGCGCCGATGTAAACGACATCGACGGCGTGCGCGTGCGCACTGAAGATGGCTGGTGGCTGTTGCGGGCATCCAACACTCAGGATGTGCTGGTGGCCCGCTGTGAAGCGGCGGACGAGGCCGGTCTGGCGCGCCTCAAGCAGGCCGTCGCTGAGCAGATCTCGGCCAGCGGGCTTGAGGTGCCGGAGTTTTAGCCTGTTCCCGGTCCGCGGTGGAGAAAAGGACAGTGATGCTGTCGGATTTTCTGACAGAAATCTCGGTTAACTCTGTTCGGCTGTCAGGCTCGTTTTACAGTTAAGCTTTTGTTTACCATACTTAATTTCCTATCGTTCTGTTAAACAAAAAGAAATTTTTTTGGCACAATAACTGCTTTATCGACCTCGAACCGAGACATGCAGTCTCGGACGCAAGTAGCGAATTCGTTGCGAGGACAGATGAAACAGGTAGTTTTGGCCGCCGCGGCTGCGGTCTGCGTTAGTGCAAGCGCCTTCAGCGCAAACGTTCAGGCCGGAGTGATCTTCACCGATAACTTCGAGACCCCGGTCAACAGCCGGGACTGGCAGGTCTATCAGCAGATTTCAGGTGGCCAGTGGACCGCGACTCAGGGCACCGGCATCGAGATCCAGACCTCGGGCGTTGTTGTGCAGGCCCATTCCGGCAATCAGTATATCGAACTGGACAGCGATATCCGTCGGGGCGGTTCGGGCAGCGCGGCGCAGTCGAACTCCGCGATGACCCGAATGCTGACCGGGCTGGAATCGGGAAACTACCTGCTTGAGTACTTCTATCAGCCGCGGACCGGATCGCAGGATGACAATACGGTCGCTGTGTACTTTGACGGCGATGAACTCTTTTCGAATTTGATCGATAAGGCGGAAGGCGAGGGCGCCAACGGCTGGATCAGGCGCTCGGTCTCCTTCTTTCTTGGCGAAGATGACGCCACGCGCTGGCTGTCCTTCCGCGCCGAAGGAACCGAAAACACTCTGGGCGGCTTCATCGATACGGTGAGCCTGCAGTATCTCGGACCTACCGGTCAGGAGCGTATCCCGGTCGCGGAGCCGGCCAGTCTTGCTCTCTTCACCTTTGCCCTTGCCGGGCTCGGTCTCGCGAAGCGGCGCCGTCGGCAAAGTCTCTGATCCAGGGGCTTTGCGATTTGGAACGCTCGAGCGGCCCGACTTAGCAATCTGCAAAGATCGCTCCGAAATGGCGAAGCCCTTTTCCCGATACTATGGCCCTAGAGGTTTGATTCTAAAGAAAAGGTCTGAGCTGGTCTGAAACCTGCGTAGTCATCGATAGCCATGGCGAATGCTGTGCTTTCGTTTCGACTAAGCTGGAAGAAGACCAATGAAACAGATTATCTGGGCCGTCGCGGCCTTCGTTTGTGCCTCTTCGGCGGCGCAGGCCGGCGTCATTTACGAAGACAGTTTTGAAACGCCTGCCAATTCCAAGCGCTGGCAGGTTTACAACCAGATTTCGGGCGGCGACTGGGTGGCCACGCAAGGTGCCGGGATCGAGATCCAACGCTCGGGCGTCGTCGTTCAGGCGCATTCGGGCAAGCAGTACATCGAGCTCGATAGCCATAACAATTCAGCCATGACCCTCGATCTCGCGGGCCTCAGCCGCGGGCTTTACCGCCTCAGCTATTACTATCAGCCGAGGACCAGGTCAGCAGAGGACAATCGCATCGAAGTCTTTCTGGACGATGGCGTACTGTTCCAGAACCTTCTGGATGTCGCCGAAGGCGCGGGCCGAACGGGCTGGGAGCAGCGGCGTGTCGAGTTTTTCCTCGATGAGCCCAACGCCGCGCGGCGTCTTTCTTTCCGGGCGGCAGGCACTGACAACAGCCTGGGCGGCTTCATCGACAGCTTCCGCTTCGAGCAAACCCTCCAGGTGCCCGAACCTGCGAGCCTGGCCTTGTTCGGCCTGGGGCTGGTCGCTCTCGGATTTGCGGCGCGGGGCGGCGTCAGCCGCTGCCCGGCGGCACCACGACGCAGTTGAAGGACATGAAGGAGAGCTGGCGGCAGGCTTCGCGGGCGCTGGCTTCGTTCAGGTCGCCGACCCGGGCACGGTAGAGCGTGCCCTTGAGCCCATTGACCGACAGGACAGAGATAGGCTTGGAGCGAAGGATCTGCGGCACGCTGTGGGCGGCGAGGGTCGCCGCCTGCTGCGCCGGTGCGGCACGGCTGAAGGCGCCGACCTGCACGCCCCAGTCGCCGGAATTGAACGTGGCGGCGGAACCCTGCTCGGCAGGGGCAAGCCCGGCCTGCTGGGTGAGTGCAAGGGGCTGTTGTCCGGCCGCGGTGACCAGCGGCAGGCCGCTGGCCGGGTCTTTGACCGGCATAACGGACTTGTCCGCCGCTTCCAGGGCGGCGAGCTGCGGCGAGGTCGGCTTGCGGCGCGGTACGGGCGGCGTGCCCGCAATGCGCACTTCGGCCAGTTTTTTGAAGCCGCGGTCCAGCAGTTTCCGGATGTGGCGGTCGCGGGAGCGGGAGGTCCGTCCGCCGAAGACCACGGCGATCAGACGTCGATTGTTGCGCTTGACCGAAGCCACCAGATTGAAGCCGGAAGCGCGGATATAACCGGTCTTGATACCGTCCGTGCCCTTGTAGTTCTTCAGCAGCTTGTTGTGGTTGCGGTAGGTCCGGCCGGCGTATTTGAAGGTCTTGGTCGAGAAGTAGCGATAGTAAGAGGGGAAATCGCGCAGCAGGGCCTGGGCCAGCTTCGCCATGTCCCGCGCGGTGCTCAACTGGCCGCGGTTCGGCAGGCCGGAGGCATTGCGGAAGGTGGTCCGCTTCATACCCAGCGCCCGCGCTTTCTTGGTCATCATGCGGGCGAACTGGGTTTCCTTGCCGCCCAGGGCTTCGGCCATGACCACGGCCGCGTCATTGGCGGATTTGGTCACCAGCGCCAGGATGACGTCTTCGGCGCGGATCGTCTGCCCGCGCTTGAGACCGAGCTTGGAGGGCGGCATGCCCGATGCCCGCCGGGAGACCTTGAGTTTCTTGTTCAGGGTCAGCTTGCCCGTCTCCAGAGCCTCGAAAGCCATGTAGAGGGTCATCATCTTGGTCAGGGACGCGGGATAGTTGCGGGTGTCCTGATTCGCGGCGTGGAGAACCTGCCCGGTTTCGGCGTCGATGACGATGGAGGCATAACGCGCTTCGGCCGTCGTGGCGGTGACAAAGAACGAAACCGCTAGAAGCAAGAGACCGAGAGCCCTGTGCACGCCTATCCCCAAGAGTCTGAAATTACTGACTGTTCTGCCGAAAACCAAAGGTGAACCCCTAAGAGTCGTTTATACGCCTATGATTCTGAAAGAACTTTAGGGAATCGGTGACTCCCTGTCTAGAAGGATAATGTTGACCTCCTTGAAATGTGGTTAAAATTCGCCTCATATTTTTAACATTCATACCTCAGAGGCACTCAAATTATGAGACGCAACAAGTCCCTGCATGACCGGGGCATATCCGGCTCTATCGGCGTAGCTGCAGTGCTACTTTTCGGAGTCCTGTCCGCCTGTACCTATCGGGGCGACATCGATCTGCCACTGACGCAAAAGGCGACCTGGTTCAGCTATCTGAACGGGGATGACATCCGCGCGCGCTGCCAGCCCGGCTCCGGTTTTGAATACCGTCTGGTCTATAATGGGCGCTACGACGAACAGATCCGCAGTTACGAGCTGCGGGACGACCGGGCGGGCGGCGCTTACCTGACCGCACGGGTGCAGGAGGGGATCGGGATCGACGTCACCAAGATCTCGATCACGGATCCTTTGAAAAGCAATGCCTGGACCAAGGCGTCTCGGCAGCTCAGCCCGGACCAGTTGATCAAGCTGGAGCAGGCGCTCGAGAAGAGCGGCGCCGGGAAGGCGACCTCGGAGGGCCTGCGGCTCTTCTCAGGCGAGTTCTACTGGCTCGCCAACATCTGCTACGACGGGGTCTTCGTCTTCAACGCCTGGCGCCACCCTTCACCGAGGTTCGATGAACTGGCCTTCCCCGAGGTACTCCTGGCTCTGGATGAAACCGGCGTGGCCTTCAACCCGCCACGGGAAGTCGCCGCCGCGGAGCGGATCCAGGCCAACAGTTCCCATCCGGACCGGCGGGACCACAATCCGACCTTTAACGTCGAGGTTGGCGACAACGGGCTTAAAGGCGCGGCCGGCAAGATCTGACACTGAGCCGGGGTCAAGGGGACGCTTCCATGGCTCATCATCGTGGGTCCTGTCATTGCGGCGCCGTGCGCTTCGAGATCGAAGCGGAGATCACGGAGCTCGTGACCTGCGACTGTTCACTCTGCCGGAAAAAGAACGCGGTCATGACCAAGGTCCATGAATCCGCCTTCCGCCTGCTCGCGGGTGAAGACAAGTTGTCGCTCTACAAGTGGAACTCGCAGGTGGCGCAGCACTTCTTCTGTTCCCTCTGCGGTATCTACACCTTCCATCGCAAGCGGGCGCAGCCGGATCACTACAGCATCAATGCCGCCTGCCTGGACGAGCTGGATATGGCAAGCCTTCCGGTCCACGCGACTGCGGGGCTCGATATGACGCTTGTTGCGGAGGATGCGCGGCGTGAATGGCCCGGGCCACGGGTCGGCGACATCGAAGAGGCCCGTCGTAAAATGCGCGGTGAATAGCTGAATCTAGTCTTCGGAAACCAGCGCCAGACGCTTCGGATCCTCGCCCGGCACCAGCCGCTCGGCCCAGGGACCGTCGGGCATCTCGTCCGCGAGCTGCTTCAGGTGCTCGTTCCACCAGACCCTCTGATCGCGCAGATCGTCGTAGTCGTAGTGGGCCTGCCGCCAGTCCCGTTCGCCCTTGGCCAGCGTCAGGATATCGAGCGGGAAACCGACATCCGCGGCGGAGAGGCGGGTGGAGTCGAAGGAGAGGTAGGCGAGTTTGAGCGCGGTCAGGAGCGAGGTCTCCTGTGTGAGCGCCCGATCCAGGATCGGCTTGCCGTAGGCGGTGGAGCCGATCGAGAGGTACGGGGTGCGCTTGCCGATCTCGATCCAGTTGCCTTCGGGATAGACCAGATAGGCGGTCGGTTCCGGATCGTTGGCAAGCTGGCCTGACACGATCGCATGGAGATTGAAGCTGAGTTCGGATTCGGCGATTGCCGAGCGATCTTCTTCCGCCACCCGGCGCAGGCATCTGCAATAGAGGTCGACGGCATCCAGCATGCAGCGCACGTTGGGCCCGTCGGGGGATCGCAGATCCCGGTCCAGGTAAGCCAGGGTCTTGTCGCGCAGAGAGCGGAGGCCGGAGGTCATGATGCCAAAGCTGCGGGCGTGCGGCAGACTCGCTGCCGTGTCGCCGGCAGAGTCGTCCTGCGCCGGACCGTGGAGCGAGACCTTGCTGGCGTTGGTCACCTGATTGCCGCTGGTGATCCGCCCATCGGCGAGCAGCAGCAAACCCTCTTCAACTTTGATCGCCAGGCAGTAGGTCATAGATCCGTCCGAAGTTCCCGCAAGTCTGTCACCGACTCGAAGCAGGATCTCCAGTCGGGATACCTGCAAGCCGTCGGCGACGAACAGGAATGACGGCATCTTGGGCAGCCGTCGAGTCCAAAAAAGTTATCGCCGGTTTTTGTGTCCTGCAGCATCTTTTGCTGCAGTTGCGAGATTTTTGATCATTATGGTTAAAATTTTGTAACCAAAAACAACCTATTATCGGGCCCCGACCCGCTGGAAAACCTGGATTTATGATGTGATGTTGCGGTGCAAAATAAATCTTGACAGCGGATCAGCATTAACTATCTTAGCGTTGTGTTGCGCTGCAGCATAACGAGTTTTAAGAGTTAAGGCCGGGCGTTAGCTCGGTTTGAGTTGGAAGCATGGTCTCGTCGAAGGAATTGCATCGGCCGCCATGCGGATTTTGCGAGAGCGCGATGGATCCTGATGGAGGCGATCAGGGTCGTAAATCGGCTTCTATTTCATCGAAGGCGAGCCGGACGCACGTTCCACAGGGCTTAGAACGGGAACGGGCAGGCTCTAAATCTTAGGAGTTTGAGAAATGGCTGTTAAGAAGACGACCGCTTCGACCACCGCGAGCGAAGCGATCAAACCGGTTGAAGCTGCGGTTTCGGCCAGCAAGGAAGTTGTCGAGTCGGTTGTTAAGGCTGGTTCGGAAGCCGCTGCCAAGGGTTACGAGCAGGCTGTCGCCATGACCAAGGAGCAGGTCGAGCGCACCTCCAGCGCCGTGTTCCAGGGCTATGACGAGATCGCCACGCTGGGCAAGGAAAACATCGACGCCTACGTCGAGAGCGGCAACATCGTCGCCAAGGGCTTCGAGAACCTCAGCAAAGAGTGGATGAGCTTCGCTCAGTCCTCGCTCGACGCGCAGGTCGCCGTCACCAAGCAGTTGCTTGGCGTCAAAACCTTCCGCGAAGCGATCGACATGCAGACCTCCTACACCAAGAGCAGCTTCGACACCGCCCTCTCCGAGAGCGCGAAGCTGACCGAGATGTCTGTCAAGGTTGCCAACGAGGCCATGACCCCGATCCAGGATCGTGTGAACGTCATGACTGACAAGCTGCTGAAGCCTGTCGCTGCCTAAGGGCAAGACCTTCAAGCTATCAAGCTTGTGAACTTCGTGAAAAGCCCGGCGGTCCATCCCGCCGGGCTTTTTGCGTTGTGAAGCTTCAGGTGTGGCGGGTCAGGATTTGAGTTCGTCCCGCCGGTAACCCTGGAAGTAGAGCAGGGCGGTCAGGTCGCCGTGGTCGATGCAGAATTCGGCCGCTTCCCGGACCACGGGCTTGCCCTGGTAGGCAACGCCCAGTCCGGCGGCTGACAGCATGGCCAGGTCGTTGGCGCCGTCGCCGACTGCGCAGACCGCATCGCTGTTTATGCTCTGTTGCCCGGCCAGTTCTTCCAGGGCTTCCTGTTTTGCTTCCCGTCCCAGGATCGGCTCCGCCACGGCGCCGGTCAGATTTCCGTTCTCGATGATCAGGCTGTTGGCCCGGTCTTCATGGAAACCACAGCGTTCGCGGATCTGTCCGGTAAAGAAGGTGAAGCCGCCCGAGACCAGCGCGGTGTAAGCGCCGTGCTGCCGCATTGTCTGCACCAGCGTCCGCGCCCCCGGGTTCAGGGTCATAAGGCCGCTGACCTCCTGTAATCGACTCTCAGGCAGGTTCTTCAAGAGCGCCACCCGGTGCCGCAGGGAGTCTTCAAAAGCCAGTTCGCCGGCCATGGCGCGGGCCGTGATCGCGGCGATCTGCGGTCCGATGCCGAGGACAATGGCCAGCTCGTCCAGCATCTCCTGCGCGATGATGGTGGATTCCATATCGGCCAGCAGCAGCGACTTGCGCCGGCCCTCGGCGGGCTGGAAGGCATGATCCGCCGCCGTTTGGGACAGCAGAGGAATGCTTGCTTTGCGGGCTTCATCGATCGAAAGGCCATCGAACGTCAGGTCGCAGGCGATTCCGGGCGCGAGCCAGTCGGGTGCGCCGACCTTTGCGCCGGCGGCGTCGAGGGCCTGCTGAAACGCGTCGATTTGCTGTCGGGCGAGTGGCGTCGCGTCTGAACCGGCGACCAGGGTGAGGACCTTTGACATGGCTGCGGATATAGCCGCCGGATCGTGACAAGTTCAAGCGCGCAGATTGCGCTCGCGTGACAGACTTGATACCTCAAAAAGCTCCGTAACCACTTCTTCAACAGCCATGACCGCCGTATCCGATCCGCAAGTCAGTCTCCGAGAAGCCGCCGCTGCCGCCTTGAGCCACCGGCCGGTCGTTCTGGTGGGTGGCCCGACGGCCAGCGGCAAATCGAGCCTGGCGGCCGATGTGGCCGCGGCCTTTGGCGGGGTGGTGATCAATGCGGACTCCATGCAGGTCTATCGGGAGCTCGACATCATCACCGCGCGGCCCGGTCCGGAGGATCTGGCCAAGGCGCCGCACCGGCTCTACGGCGCGCTGCCGGGCGCGGAACGCTGCTCGGCCGCACGTTGGCGCAGCCTGGCGCTGGCCGAGATCGAGGCCGCCTTTGAGGATGGCCGGCTTCCGGTCGTGGCCGGCGGGACGGGGCTCTATCTGCGGGCGCTGGAAGAAGGCCTCGCGCCCGTGCCGGAGATTCCAGAACAGGTGCGCGGCGCCGCGCGCGCAGAGTTTGACGCCCTTGGTGCGGAGGCCTTTCACGCGGCGCTTGCCGCGCGCGATCCTGAGATGGCCGGACGCCTGAAGACGGGCGATACGCAGCGCCTGCTGCGCGCCTGGGAAGTGCTGGAGGCGACAGGGGAGTCCCTGGCCGCCTGGCAGGCCCGCCAGTCAAAGGCGGCTGGTTCCTGCGATCCAGGCCTTTCCTTCCTGAAGCTGGCGGTCATTCCCGACCGGGAGACACTCTACGCTCGCTGCAACGCACGCTTCGCGCAGATGGCGGAGCAGGGGGCGATCGAGGAGGTGAAGGACCTGCTGACGCTGGGGTTCGATCCGGACCTCCCCGTTATGAAAGCCATCGGCGTGCGCGAATTCGGCGCCTATCTGCGCGGTGAAATCCCTCTGGAAGCCGCCGTTTCCAAGGCACAGCAGGAGACGCGGCGCTATGCGAAACGACAAATGACCTGGCTTCGGCATCAGTATGCTGCGAAAAACGTCATCGAAACGCAATATTCGGAAAGTTTAAGGCCGAAAATTTTTAATATTATTCGTCAGTATCTGTTGACCCTGCCCTGACGAGCGGCTAGGGTGCGCGCCTCTTCGCCATATCCATGGCGTTGAAGGGCTTTGCTTTGCCAAGCGGTTAGAAAAGCGACTTTATTTTGTCGTTTCGCGGCGCAGCAAAGCGGAAGTGAAACATGCCGGTTTAAAGGATACAGGAAATGGCATCGGAGCAGTTGAGCGGCGCGGAGATGGTGATCAAATCCCTGGTGGATCAGGGGGTCGAGGTCATTTTCGGATATCCCGGCGGCGCTGTCCTACCGATCTACGATGCGCTTTTCCAGCAGAACAACATCGAACACATCCTGGTCCGGCAGGAAGGCGGCGCCGTCCATGCGGCGGAGGGCTACGCCCGTTCGACCGGCAAGGTCGGCGTGGTGCTGGTGACCTCAGGCCCCGGCGCGACCAACGCTGTGACCGGCCTGACCGACGCCCTGATGGACTCGATCCCCATCGTCTGCCTGACCGGGCAGGTGCCGACCCATCTGATTGGCAACGACGCCTTCCAGGAGGCGGACACCACCGGGATCACGCGCCCCTGCACCAAGCATAACTATCTGGTGAAGGACATCGAGGATCTGCCCCGGCTGATGCATGAGGCCTTTTACGTGGCCCAGACCGGCCGTCCGGGCCCGGTGGTTATCGACCTGCCCAAGGACGTGCTGCAGGGTAAGAGCGACTGCTACGTGCCGCCGGAAGAGGTGCAGCACCGCAGCTACAAACCGCAGATTGACGCGGAGGCAAGCAGGATCGAGGAGGCGGTAAAGCTCATCGCCAAGGCCAAACGGCCGATCTTCTATACCGGTGGCGGTGTCATCAACGCCGGCCCCAAGGCTTCGGAATTGCTGACCCGCTTCGTGCGCAAGCTGGGCGTGCCCTGCACCAACACCCTGATGGGGCTCGGCAGTTTCCCGGCCAGCGATCCGCTCTTCGTCGGCATGCTGGGGATGCACGGTACTTACGAGGCCAATCTGGCCATGTATAACTGTGACGTGATGGTGAACATCGGCGCGCGCTTCGATGACCGGGTGACCGGCCGTCTGGACGAGTTCTCGCCGAACTCCACCAAGATCCACGTCGACATCGATCCCAGCTCGATCAACAAGAACGTGATGGTCGATCTGCCGATCATCGGTGACGCCGGACGGGTGCTCGAAGCCCTGATGGCCGCCTGGGATCAGGGTGGATACGAGCTGGACCAGAAGGCGCTGAAGGCCTGGTGGACGAAGATCGACGAGTGGCGGGCGCGCGACTGCCTCAGCTACAACCAGACCGGCAAGCTGATCAAACCGCAGTACGCCATCCAGCGTCTTTACGAACTGACCAAGGATCGTGACACCTACATCACCACCGAGGTGGGCCAGCATCAGATGTGGGCGGCGCAGTACTTCAAGTTCGAGGAGCCCAATCGCTGGATGACCTCCGGCGGCCTCGGGACCATGGGCTACGGACTGCCGGCGGCCATGGGTGTGCAGCGTGCCCACCGGGATGCCCTGGTGATCGATGTGGCGGGCGAAGCCTCGATCCTGATGAACATCCAGGAGCTTTCCTGCATCGCGCAGTATAACCTGCCGGTGAAGGTCTTCATCGTGAACAATCAGTGGATGGGCATGGTGCGCCAGTGGCAGGAACTTCTGCATGGCGCGCGCTACTCCGAGAGCTATTCGGCCTCGCTGCCGGACTTCGTCAAGCTGGCGGATTCCTTCGGCATGGTTGGCATGCGCTGCGAGGATGCGGCCGATCTGGACGGCATGATCCAGGAGATGATCGAGACACCACGGCCGGTTGTTTTCGACTGTGCGGTCACCCAGGACGAGAACGTCTTCCCGATGATCCCCTCGGGCGCGGCGCATTACGAGATGCTGCTCGGCCCGGAGGACAAGGCGGCGAAGCCGATTTCCGAGGAGGGGATGGTCCTCGTCTGATCCTCGGCCTTTCGACCAAAGTCTCGCAGTCTATACCGCGAGCGATTAATCGGGCGAGAGGTTGTGGTCCTGATGGCGACGGGCAGTTTGCTGCCCGCTCTCGCCGCAATCTCATGCCCGTCAATACACCTGAGTGACTAAAGAACGGAACGCGGCCATGTCGCCGAAAGAAACCAACATTGAAAAACGCACCATCGCGGTGCTGGTGGACAACGAACCCGGCGTGCTCGCACGGGTGATCGGCCTCTTCTCCGGCCGGGGCTATAACATCGAGAGCCTGACGGTCAGCGAGGTCGACCCGCGGAAGAACTTCTCGCGCATTACCGTGGTCACCTCCGGGACGCCGCAGATCCTGGAGCAGATCAAGGCGCAGCTCGACCGTCTGGTTCCGGTGCACCGGATCAGTGACCTGACCAACGAAGGTCCTGCGGTCGAGCGTGAACTGGCGCTGGTCAAGGTCGCCGGGACAGGGGAAAAGCGCGTTGAATCCCTTCGCATCGCGGACATCTTTCGCGCCCGCGTGGTGGACTCCAGCCACGACCACTTCGTCTTCGAGATGACCGGTAAGAGCGACAAGCTGGACGTCTTTATCGACCTGATGCAGCCGCTGGGGCTGGTCGACGTCAGCCGCACCGGTGTCGTCGCCATATCCCGCGGACCGAAAGGTCTTTGACAGAAAGCCAGTAACGCGATACGCCAGCCGCCGGCTGCCGCGGTCGTGACCGGTGCGGACAGAGAACATTCGAGTTTCCCTCGCGAAACGTGCGGCGTTTCTCCCGAACGCGCGAAGGATAAACCCAGATTGCAGAGAGACAGGACTAACGGAAGGAAAACGCCATGCGTGTCTATTATGACCGTGATGCCGACGTAAATTTGATCAAGGGTAAGAAGGTTGTCATCGTCGGTTACGGCAGCCAGGGCCATGCCCACGCCAACAATCTGAAGGATAGCGGCGTCGCCGACGTCCGTGTTGCACTGCGCGCCGGCTCCGCCACCGCGAAAAAAGCCGAAGCTGCCGGCCTTGAGGTCATGACCCCGGCCGATGCCGCCGCCTGGGCCGACGTGGTCATGATGCTGACCCCGGACGAGCTGCAGGCCGCGATCTATCAGAACGACCTTGCGCCCAACATGCGCGAAGGCACCGCGCTGGCCTTCGCCCACGGCCTGAACATTCACTTCAGCCTGATCGAAGCCCGCGCGGACATCGACGTCTTCATGATCGCGCCGAAGGGTCCGGGCCACACCGTGCGTTCCGAGTATCTGCGCGGCGGCGGCGTGCCCTGCCTGATCGCGGTCGAGCAGAACGCCTCGGGCAACGCGCAGGAAATCGCGCTGTCCTATGCCTCCGCCATTGGCGGCGGCCGCGCCGGCGTCATCGAGACCACCTTCAAGGAAGAGTGCGAAACCGACCTCTTCGGCGAGCAGGTCGTGCTTTGTGGTGGCCTGACCGAGCTGATCAAGGCCGGTTACGAGACCCTGACCGAAGCCGGCTATGCGCCCGAGATGGCCTACTTCGAGTGTCTGCACGAAGTGAAGCTGATCGTCGATCTGATGTACGAGGGCGGCATGGCCAACATGCGCTACTCCATCTCCAACACGGCTGAGTACGGCGACTACGTGACCGGTCCGCGGATTATCACCGAGGACACCAAGGCCGAGATGAAGCGCGTGCTCGACGACATCCAGTCCGGCCGCTTCACCCGCAACTGGGTGCAGGAATGCCAGGCCGGCCAGCCGAGCTTCAAGGCGACCCGCCGCCGCAACGCCGAGCATTCGATCGAAGAGGTCGGGGCGCGCCTGCGTGCGATGATGCCCTGGATCGCCGAAAACAAGCTGGTCGACAAAGAAAAGAACTGATTTCCGAGTCGGCGTTCACGCGCTCTCGGACGAAGGCCGGCTGCCGATCAGCCGGCCTTTTTTCTTGAGCGAAACGGCTGTCTGAAAAGGGCCGTGGAAGCGCTTGTTTTTGCTCGCTCCCGGTCGCGCGGCGCGGCGACCCCGGCAAAAGCGCCCATTCTTTCCAGAAAGGGCGATTTTCTGTTTGCGGAGTTAGATCTTGTTAACCATTTTCTGTAAGGTTAATAGAGTAGGTAATACACCGGTTTCCCCGGATTCCCGGGGCGTGTTTCTCTTTGATGTCGGACACATTCGGAAGAACGCAACGTGGTGAAAAGACTGTGATGACTACACTGCATTCCAGTTCAACCGCGCCGACTATCCAGATCCGCCGTGGTGCTGCTGAAGAGCGCGCTGCGTATCCGGCTCGTTTTGCAATTCTCTTATTTGTGAAGGGTTGAAGCTTTCATGTTTTCCCGTTTGCTCGGCATGTTCTCGGCCGATATGGCAATCGATCTCGGAACCGCGAACACGCTCGTCTACGTCAAGGGACGCGGCATCGTTCTGAACGAACCCTCGGTGGTCGCCACGACCGAATACAAAGGCAAGAAGCAGGTGCTTGCCGTTGGTGACGAGGCGAAGATGATGCTGGGCCGGACGCCGGGTAACATCGAAGCCATTCGTCCGCTGCGCGACGGCGTCATCGCCGACTTCGACGTGGCGGAGGAGATGATCAAGCACTTCATTCGCAAGGTGCACAACCGCGGCAGCTTCGCCAGCCCCGAAGTTATTATCTGCGTGCCCTCCGGCTCTACCGCCGTCGAGCGCCGCGCGATTCAGGAATCGGCCGAGAGTGCGGGGGCGCGCCGGGTCTTCCTGATCGAGGAACCCATGGCCGCCGCGATCGGTGCCGGCCTGCCGGTGACCGAGCCGACCGGCTCCATGGTGGTCGACATCGGCGGCGGGACGACCGAGGTCGCGGTCCTGTCCCTGGGCGGTATCGTCTATTCCCGTTCCGTGCGGGTCGGCGGCGACAAGATGGACGAGGCGATCATTGCCTACATCCGCCGCAATCATAACCTGCTGGTCGGTGAAGCCTCCGCCGAGCGCATCAAGAAAGACATCGGTTCCGCCTGTCCGCCGGAAGACGGCGAGGGCCGGACCATGGAAATCAAGGGCCGCGATCTGATGAACGGCGTGCCCAAGGAACTGGTCATCTCCGAACGCCAGATCGCTGAGTCCCTGGCCGAGCCGGTGGGCGCCATCGTCGAGGCCGTCAAGGTCGCTCTGGAGCACACCAAGCCCGAACTGGCCGCCGACATCGTCGACAAGGGAATTGTGCTGACCGGTGGCGGCGGACTGCTGACCAATCTGGACTATGTCCTGCGCGCTTCGACCGGCCTGCCGGTCTCCATCGCCGACGATCCCCTGAGCTGCGTTGCACTTGGGACCGGTCGTTGCCTTGAAGAGATGAAGGTGCTGCGTAACGTCCTGATCGCCAACGACTAAACGTCAATAGTTTCTTTATTTATTGGGCTTAATATTTTAACCTTGTTATAAAGAATCAGATGCTTATCGGCGGGCCCTAAGCGGACCGTTTGGCGATCGGGAGCCGTTGTGAACAAACGTTCGGGTAATGTACTCGGCCTTGCCACCCCCTTGAGGGCTTGGGCACAGCGCTCCGCTTTTGTCGTCTTTTTCGCCCTTGCGATCGTTCTCCTTATCCTCGGACGTGCCAATACACCGGCGGTCGAGCTGGTGCGTACCTCTGTGAATGATGCGGTCGCCCCTCTGCTGGAGATGGCGACCAGCCCCGTGGCGACCGTCTCCGATGCCATCGTGAATGCGCGCGAGCTGATGGAGGTTCGTGCCGCCAATGAGGCCTTGCGGCAGGAAAACGAGCGCCTACTGCAGTGGCGTGCCGCAGCCCAGCGTCTGGAAGACGAAAACCGGCTGCTGCGCGATCTGAACGAACTGGCCATCGAACCGCGCACCCGTTACATCACCGCCCGCGTCATCGGCGACCAGGGCGGCGCTTTCGTGCGTTCGGTGCTGGTCAGCGCCGGCACCCGTGACGGTGTGGCCAAGGGGCAGGCGGCCCTGACCGGCAAGGGCTTGGCCGGACGGGTTGCCGAGACCGGCCGCCGCGCGGCGCGCATTCTGCTGGTCACCGATATGAACAGCCGGATCCCGGTGCTGGTCGGCCAGGCGCGGGATCGCGCCGTACTGGCGGGCGACAACTCGCCGATGCCCGAGTTGCTTTATTTCAGCCCCGGAGTTCACATCGCGGTCGGCGACCGGGTGGTAACCTCCGGTCATGGCGGGGCCTTCCCGAGTGGCCTGCCGATCGGTGTGGTAACCGAAGTGCGCGAGAACGAGGTGCGGGTCGAACCCTATGTCGACTGGTCGCATCTGGAGTTCCTGCGCCTGGTAGACTACGAATTGCCCCGCATCCTCACCTCGACCGAGGATGGTGTTGCGCAGGGCAGGGGGCAGACCAAAGCCGCGGCGCAGGGCGAAGCAGCGGCACAGCCGGCCGCCGCGACGGCTGCTGCCACGACCGCTACGGAGCCGGCCCGGTGAAACTCACCCTTTGGCAGCGCCTCGATGCCATCGCCCGCAGCATGTTTCCGGTCACCGCGACTCTGCTTCTGATCCTCGCGTCTATGGTGCCCCTGCGCATTCCCGATCTGGCGCCGATCATTCCCTCGCTGTCGCTGATCGCGGTCTACTACTGGACCATTCACCGGCCCGATCTCATGCCGATCTGGGCGGTCTTCGCCATCGGCGTGACCCAGGATCTGCTGAGCGGCGCTATGCTCGGTGTGGGCTCGATCGCGCTGCTGCTGGTGCGCCACCTGGTGATCTCCCAGGCGCGCTTCTTTACCAGCGCGTCCTTTGTCGTTATTTGGAGCATCTTCGCGCTGGTCGCGCTCTTTGCCTTCTTCATGATGTGGCTGCTGACCAGTCTCTCGACCGCGACCCTGGTGGAGCATCGGCCGGCGACCTTCCAGTATCTGATGACACTGGCGGTCTACCCGGGCTTCACCTGGCTGTTCGTCCATGGACAGCGGTTGTTCTTGCGCTGAAGGCGCGCAGTGACCCCGGATCCGCGCGGCTCAGGCAGGCCCGCGTTGGATATGGCTTTAACGGATTAGACGGGCATGGCCCAGAACCACGACGATAGTGCCAAGTCAAAGACCTTTTCGCGCCGGGCGCTGTTCCTGGCCGGGGGCCAGGCTGTATTGTTCTCCGCCCTGGCCGGGCGCATGTACTATCTGCAGATCCTGAAGTCCGACACCTACAAGACCCTCGCCGAAGACAACCGCATCAATCTGCGGGTCCTGCCGCCGCCGCGCGGCCGTATTCTCGACCGCTTCGGGGTCGAACTGGCGGTCAACGAGCAGAACTACCGCCTGGTGCTGGTGCGCGAGCAGACTCCGGACGTCGAGGCGACCCTGGACGCGCTTGGCGATATCATTTCTCTGTCGGAGCACGACTTCAAACGGGTGCTGAGAGAGGTCAAGCGCAAGCGGGCCTTCGTACCCGTAACCGTGCGCGACAACCTGAGCTGGGAAGAGGTCAGCAAGATCTCGGTGAACGCGGCCGATCTCTCCGGCGCCAGCATCGAGGTGGGGCAAACCCGCTTCTACCCCTATGGTCCGGCCATGGCGCACACCCTGGGTTATGTCGCCGCCGTTTCGGAAAAGGACCTGACCGGCGAACCTCTGCTCGAACTGCCGGGCTTCCGCATCGGTAAGAACGGCCTGGAGAAGCAGCACGACCTGGTCCTGCGCGGCAAGCAGGGCAACAGCCATCTCGAGGTCAATGCCTACGGCCGCGTGATCCGCGAACTCTCGCGCGACGAGGGCGAACCCGGACGCGACGCGGTCCTGACCATGGATGCGGGACTGCAGACTTTCGTCCAGCAGCGCCTGATGAGCGAGCTCTCCGCCGCTTGCGTGGTGATGGACATCAAGAACGGCGATGTGCTCGCCATGGGGTCCGTGCCCAGCTACGATCCGGCCGCTTTCAACCGGGGACTTTCGACTCGCGAGTGGAACGGCCTGGTCAAGGATCATCTCTCGCCCCTGACCAACAAGGCGATCGCCGGTGCCTATGCGCCCGGTTCGACCTTCAAGATGATTGTCGCCCTGGCGGCCATGAAGGAAGGCATCGGGGCGCAGCATTCGGTCTTCTGTCCCGGCTCCATGCGCCTGGGCAATTCCAAGTTCCACTGCTGGAAGCGCGGCGGTCACGGCTGGATGGATCTGACCCGGGCGATCCAGCATTCCTGCGATGTCTATTTCTACGACGTCGCCCGGCGCATCGGCGTCGACAAGATTGCGGCTATGGCCAACCTCCTGGGTTTGGGAGAGACGGTCGGCATTGATCTGCCTGGCGAGCGCTCGGGTGTGGTCCCGACCAAGGCCTGGAAGCTGGCCAACGTCGGCGAGCCCTGGCAGGGCGGCGAAACGCTAGTGGCCTCGATCGGACAGGGTTTCGTGCTCTCCACGCCCCTGCAGCTTGCGACCATGACGGCCCGCCTCGCTTCCGGCCTCAAGGTCACGCCGCGCCTGACCCGTGGCTTCAATGACGAAGCCGGCGGGGTCGCGGAGCCGGATCCGGTCTTCGAACCCCTGGGCCTCCCGGCCGAGCACCTGCGCATCATCCACAACGCCCTGGATGCCGTGACCAACAACCGGCGCGGCACGGCCTATAAGGCCCGAATCAAGGAAGAGGGCTGGGAGATGGCCGGCAAGACCGGCACCTCGCAGGTCCGCCGCATCACCCTGGCCGAACGCGCCGCCGGTGTCTTCAAGAACGAGGACCTGCCCTGGCGCCGGCGCGACCACGCGCTCTTCGTCGGCTATGCGCCCGTGCACAATCCGCGCTATGCCTGCGCGGTGATCGTCGAGCATGGCGGCGGCGGTTCCAAGACCGCGGCGCCGATCGTGCGCGACATCCTGGTCGAGACCCAGCGCCGCGATCCTTCGGGCACGCCGGCCTTCCATCTTCAGGTGCAGACACCCGGGCAGGAGACCTGACCATGGCGGGACGTTTCAGCAGCATGTCCGGTGGCACGGGACTGACCCTCAGCCAGAAGGTCTGGTCGATCAACTGGGGCATGGTCTTCCTGGTGCTGATGATCTTCGCCGTCGGCTTTGCGATGCTCTTTTCGGCCGGCAACGGCAACGTCGATCCCTGGGCTTCGCGTCAGGCCGTCCGCTTCGGGCTCGGCCTCATGGTGATGCTCACCGTGGCGCTGATCGATATCCGCATCTGGTTCCGGTACGCCTACGCCATGTACTTCGTGGCGCTGATCCTGTTGGTGGCCGTGGAGGTGATGGGCACTGTCGGCATGGGCGCGCAGCGCTGGATCGATCTTAAAGTCATCCAGCTTCAGCCCTCGGAAGTCATGAAGGTCTGTCTGATCCTGGCTCTGGCGCGCTATTTCAACGGTGTCTCGGTCGAGGATATCGGCCGCCCGACCTATCTTTTGGTGCCGCTGATGCTGATTGCCGCGCCGGCGGCGCTGGTCCTGAAGCAGCCGGATCTGGGCACCACGGTGATGCTGGTGATGGCGGCCGGTGCGGTCTTCTTCTGTGCCGGTGTCCGGCTCTGGAAGTTTGCGCTGGTGGGAGCGGCCGGGCTGGCCGCGATCCCGATCGGATGGCAGTTCCTGCACGAGTATCAAAAGGCCCGGGTCATGACCTTCATGAACCCGGAGACCGATCCGCTCGGCACCGGCTACCACATCATGCAGGCCATGATCGCCCTCGGCTCCGGCGGCATGTTCGGCAAGGGCTTTCTGCTTGGCTCCCAGAGCCACCTGAACTTCCTGCCTGAAAAGCAGACCGACTTCATCTTCACCATGCTGGCCGAGGAATTCGGCATGGTCGGCGGCCTTGCCCTGATGGGCCTCTACATCCTGCTGATCATCTACGGCATCGCGATCGCCCTGCGCGCCCGCAACCAGTTCGGCCGCCTGCTGGCCATTGGCCTGACCACCAACCTCTTCCTCTATGTCTTCATCAACATTGCCATGGTTATGGGCCTTATCCCGGTGGTCGGCGTTCCCCTGCCGCTGATCTCCTACGGCGGCACGGCCATGCTGACGGTGATGGTGGGGCTCGGACTGGTGATCTCGGTCTATGTCCACCGCGACACCTTCATCTCCCGCCGCGGGATGACGGAGCAGCTCTAAAGCCAGCTTTTCCTTCAGAAAAGTGACGTCCGGCTTAGGGAAAAGCGGCGGTCTGCGTTTTTTCCGCACCGAAGACCCCGACAAAGCCCTCGACAAGGTCCCTGCGCTTTGCTATTACCCCGCCTCTCGGGGCTGTTAGCTCAGTTGGTAGAGCAGCTGACTCTTAATCAGCGGGTCATAGGTTCGAGTCCTATACAGCCCACCATTCCCCCCATCAGAGAGTTCCGGAAGGTCGCAGATCTGGCATCTGTTCGGCCTTACATCCCGTACTTCCCCAGGGCGAAGTAGGACTCCTCCGGGATTCCCATGGTCGTGAGCAGGTTGGGTTCCGAATGCTCGTCGAAGTGATGGGAGCCGCCCAGGAGGATTGTGCCGGGTTCGGTGTGGTTGGCCGTGGTCAGGTAGCGCTGGGTCATGTGCTCATTGCGGAACTTCATGGCATCCTCGAAGGGCGTTCCGGCCTTCACCTCGGCGTCGTAGCAGTAGACCGTGACCGCTCGTTGAACGGCGTGCCGCATGAGGTCCACGTAGGGGATCGCCTGCTTTCCGCGCCCTGTCGACTGATTCAGTGCCTCGAGGCCTCGGTAAAGAAACTCTATGTCTCCCGAAACCTCAGCTTCGGAACCGCCGCAGGCGAAGGAGATCCCGCCTTCTTCGTCAATGTCGGGGTTAGCCAGGGCCTGAAGACTCTCCTCAAGCGTTCGCCCTCTCAACTTGTAGTCTTGCTGTTCCGTGAAAAAGCGCTTCACGCGCCCACCGGACATCAGGTCCCAGATGATGGCCCTGGCCACGACGGAATTGTGGTTCTCGCCGAAGGCGACCGGCCCGGCGGCAAGCAGTTCCTTGGCTCTGGTGAGATGTTCCTGGGCTTCTGCCCGCACGCCGGCATCTGAAACATGCTCTTCAATCTTTCCCATGACTGCTCCCCCAGCAGTTTGGTTTGTGTTGATACGATAGCCGATAAAGCACCGAAACCGCGACAGGCTTTTTGCGCGGCGAGGACAACGGCTTCGCCAGCCTGTCCGGTGCGAAAACACGCCCGATTTCACGCTGGTCCAAAGTATAAATCTGCGCCCGTAGCCTCTTTGAACTTTTGCATGAAAGATCTGGTCGTTTTGTGACTTGCCGTTTTCATGCGGTTCGTGACACCTTCGCAGTTGAGGTCGGCAACCCAGAGGTGGTCAGGCGGGCCAAAAGATAACAACAGAGTCATTCCAACGCGGGTTTTTCGAAGTCCGCGCTGTGGAAGGAAGAAGCACCCGCGGGTGCCTGGAGGGAGCTATGCAATATCATACGCCCGGCAGCTTCGACGCTGCCGCTGCGATTGCCGCCAAGGCGGAGGGTGTCACCCGCTTTCTGGCCGGCGGCACCGACGTCCTGGTGCAGTTACGTTCGGACATGGTTACGCCCGACGTTCTGATCGATATCAAGCAGATCGAAGGTGTGAAGGACATCGTCCGGGAAGAAGGCGGCTGGCGGATCGGCGCGGCCGTTTCCGGCGCCGAGATGACCGAACATCCGGAACTTTCCAAGGAGTGGCCGGGCGTGGTCGAGGCCATGGACCTGATCGGCTCGACCCAGATTCAGGGGCGGGCGACGCTGGTCGGCAACCTCTGCAATGGCTCTCCGGCCGCCGACAGTGTACCGGCCATGGTTGCTGCCGGCGCGTCGGTCTCCGTGGTGGGGCCGTCCGGTAGCCGGACCATTGCCGTCGAGGACGTGCCGACCGGCCCGGGCCGCACCAGCCTGGAAAAGGGCGAAGTGGTCAGCGCCGTGCACCTGCCGGCGCGGGGCGCGAATGCCGGTGATGCCTATCTGCGCTTCATTCCCCGCACGGAAATGGACATTGCCGTGGTCGGCTGCGGCGTCAGCCTGCGGCGCGACGGCGCGAAGATCACAGAGGCCCGGGTGTCACTGGGCGCTGTCGCACCGACGGTCTTGCTGGTGGACGCCGCCGCGCAGGCCCTGATCGGCAGCGAATTGGACGACGCGGCGCTGGATGCGCTGGCGGCAGCCGCCTCCGCGGCCTGCAATCCGATTAACGACAAACGCGGCACCGTCGAGTTCCGCACCCATGTGGCCGGTGTCCTGGCAAAGCGCGCCGCCAAGATTGCCTACGACCGAGCTGGGGACGCCTGATGAGCAACATTCACGTTACGACGACTGTTAACGGCGACGAGGTCGAGTTCCTTTGCGACCCGCGCGAGACCCTGCTGGACGTGCTGCGCGACCGGCTGTCCCTGACCGGTGCCAAGGAAGGCTGCGGCACCGGCGACTGCGGTGCCTGTTCGGTCACCGTCGACGACCGGCTGGTCTGCTCCTGCCTGATGCTGGGCGCAGAAGCCGAGGGGAAATCCATCGGCACGGTCGAGGGCATCGCGGACGGTGAGACCCTGCATCCGCTGCAGGAGAAGTTCATCGAGTACGCCGCGCTGCAGTGCGGCGTCTGTACGCCGGGCATCCTGGTGGCGACCAAGGCCCTACTGGAGAAAAACCCGGATCCCACCGAGACCGAGGTACGCTACTGGCTGGCGGGGAACCTCTGCCGCTGCACCGGTTATGACAAGATCATCCGCGCCGTGATGGATACGGCTGCTGACCTCAGAAAGGCATCGTGATGGCTCCCGACGGAAGTATGACAAACGGTTTCAAGGTTGTCGGCACCCGCCCGAACCGGCCCGACGGCGTGGACAAGGTCACCGGGCGCGCGAAGTTCGGCGCCGACGCCTACGCACCCGGCATGCTGCATGCGGCCATCGTCCGTTCGCCCCATGCCCATGCGAAGATCCTGAAGATCGACAGCTCCAAGGCCGAGGCCATGAAGGGCGTGAAGGCGGTCGTGACCCGCGCCGACTTCGCCGAGGGTCTGACCGGTGAGAACTGGAACATTCTCGAAAATGTCATGGCCGGCGATACCGCGCTCTACGACGGCCATGCCGTGGCCGCGGTGGCGGCCACCACGGCGCTGGCGGCGCGCGATGCCGCCAAGCTGATCGAGGTGGAGTACGAACTGCTGCCCCATGTCACCGACGTGGACAAGGCCATGGAAGCCGACGCGCCGGTAATCCGCGAGGGCGCGGCCGACAGCTCCGTGCCCGAAGGCATGCACCCGAACGTGGTTCGCTATCACGAGAGCGGGCACGGCGACGTCGAGAAGGGCTTCGCCGAAGCGGATCTGGTCGTTGAGGACAGCTTCAAGACCGAAGCGACCCACCAGGGCTACATCGAACCCCATGCCTGCCTGGCGCAGTTGGGTCCGGACGGCAAGGGCGAGGTCTGGTGCTGCACCCAGGGGCACTTCAACGTTCAGAAGGTCTGCGCGGCGCTGGTCGGCACCGACGCCAGTCAGATCCGCGTGACGCCCTCCGAAATCGGTGGTGGCTTCGGTGGCAAGACGGTGGTCTTCATCGAACCGGTGGCGCTCGCTCTGTCCCGTAAGGCGAACCGTCCGGTCAAGCTGGTGATGAACCGCTCCGAGGTCTTCCGGGCGACCGGCCCGACCGCTTCGACCTCCATGGACATCAAGATCGGCATGACCAGGGAGGGTAAGATCACCGCGGCGCAGGGTATCTTCCGCCTGCAAGGCGGGGCTTTCCCGGGTGCGCCGATGGAATTCACGGCCATGTGCGCCTTCGCGCCCTATGCGCTGGAGAACGTGCACCAGGTCGGTTACGACGTGATCACGAACCGTCCGAAACAGGCGGCTTACCGGGCGCCCGGCTCGCCCATGGCGGCCTTCGCGGTGGAGTCCGTGATCGACGAGCTCTGCAATAAGCTGGATCTGGATCCCATCGAGGTTCGGCTGAACAACGCCTCGCGCGAGGGCACCAAGGCCTCCTACGGCCCGAAGTTCGAGCGCATCGGTTTGGTGGAAACTCTGGAGGAAGCCAGCGCGCATCCGCACTACTCGGCGCCGCTCGGCGAGGGGCAGGGCCGGGGCATCTCCTGCGGCTTCTGGTTCAATCACGGCGGCGAGACGGCGGTTTCTTTGGCATTGTCGGAAGACGGCACCGTTTCTCTCTCCGTCGGCACGCCGGATATCGGGGGCTCCCGCGCTTCCATGGGGCAGATGGCGGCCGAGGAGTTGGGCATTCCCTACGAGAAGATCCGCACCACGGTCGCGGATACCGCGACGCTCGGCTACAACGAGATCAGCCACGGCTCCCGCGTGACCTACGCCAGCGGTCTCGCGACCATCAAGGCGGCGCGAGACGCCGTGAAGAAGCTCTGTGCGCGAGCGGCGGCCAAGTGGGGCATCGATGAGGAAGCGGTGGTCTGGGAAGACGGCTACGCCAAACCCTCGGGCCCGAACGCCGGTGATTTCGAACCCATGTCGCTGGCCAAGATCGCCAGCAGCATGGGTCAGACCGGCGGCCCGATCGTCGGCCACTACGAAGCCACACCGGAAGGCGCCGGGGTCAGCTTCGCGACCCACATCGTCGATGCGGAAGTCGACAAGGAGACCGGCCAGACCAAGGTCGTGCGCTATACCGTGGTGCAGGACGCCGGCAAGGCCATCCATCCCACCTATGTGGAGGGGCAATACCAGGGCGGCGCCGCCCAGGGGATCGGCTGGGCGCTGAACGAGGAGTACATCTACGGCGAGGATGGCCGGCTGCAGAACTCCGGCTTCCTGGATTACCGGATTCCGGTGGCCTCCGACCTGCCCATGATCGACACGGTCATCGTCGAGGTGCCGAACCCGGGTCATCCCTATGGTGTCCGGGGCGTTGGCGAAACTTCGATCTGCCCGCCGCTGGCGGCTATCGCCAATGCGGTTTCGAACGCGGCCGGTGTCCGGCTCAAGGAGCTGCCTATGTCGCCGCCGCGTATTCTGGAAGCTTTGGCGAACCAAAAGGCCGATGGTTGAGGTCAATCTCTGGTCCGGCCTGAAGGCCTACACCGGTGGGCGGGATAAGGTCGAGGTCGAAGCGAAAAACGTGGGCGAGATCCTCCGGGGTCTCGTCCGCGCCTATCCGGAACTGGATCCGGTGATCGAGGCCGGGGTCTCCGTTGCGGTGGACGGGCGCATCGTGGCCAGTAGTCTGACCGAGCCGGTGAGCGATTCCAGCGAAGTTTACCTGATCCAGCGTCTCAAGGGCGGGTAGGTTTCGTCACCGCCACTTGATGGAACAGCCCATCGAGGCCGCCTGCTGCTCCGGGCCGCGGCCTGTCTTTGCAACCAGGCGCATGGCGTCGAGCAGTTCGGGGCTCCGGTTCGCGGCGTCGCCCATCTTGGCGTCGTCGAGCCGCCCGCGGTACTGCAGTTCTCCCTTGTTGTTCAGACCAAAGAAGTCCGGCGTGCAGACGGCGCCGTAGGCCCGTCCTACGCTCTGGTCCTCGTCGATCAGATAGGGAAAGCTGAAGCCGTGATCGGCGGCAAAGCGCTTCATTGCGGCCGGGCTGTCCGCCGGAACTTTATTATAGTCGTTCGACATGACTGCCAGCACGCCGACGCCCTCGTCCTGCAGGGTCTTGGCGTCTGCCACAAGCCGGTCGATGATGGCTTTCACGTAGGGGCAGTGGTTGCAGATGAAGGCGATCAGTAAGCCGTTCTCGCCCATGGCGTCTTCCATCTTCTGCGCGACTCCGTCCGGGTCGGAGAGCGTGAAGGACGGGGCTTTCCAGCCGAAATCGCAGATGGGTGTATCGAGCAGCATGGCGGCGTTCCTTCGCTTCGGTCATCACCTGATGACTCGTAGTTTTTCATTGATCGCGTCGGCTGTACAGGGACGCGGAGCTTTCGGGCAGGGGCCGAGGCGGCCGGCCCAGGGGACCGGCCGCTTCCAGCTTGATCAGGCTGCGCTGGCTTCCTCGGCAGACCAGACGTTCGCCTGAAAGGCATTGTCCAGCGGCGTCTCCGCGACGTGGTTCGTGTAGTTGGACAGGGTCTTGAGCGCGGTGCCCAGGATCACTTCCAGGATGTTCTGCTGATTGTAGCCAGCGGACAGGAACGCGGCGACGTCGGCTTCGGACGGCCAGCCGCGGCTCTCGTTGATGACGATTGCGAACCGTCGTAGGGCTTCCAGTTTCGCGTCGGCGATGGGCGTGTTCTCCCGCAGGGCGGTGACCACATCCGCTGGCACGCCGGACATCTGCGAAATGGTCGTGTGGGCGGCCATGCAGTAGACGCAGCCGTTCAAACGGTTGTTGGTCATGAGAATGATCTGGCGCTCGGTCTCGCTGAAGCTGGTTTTGTCGAAGATACCGGCGAGCGTCATATAGCCCTCAAGCAGGGCCGGGGCCTCGGCCATTCCGGCAAGGAGATTCGGGACGAAGCTGTAGGCTTTTTGGGCCGCCGTCAGGAAGCCTTTGCTTGTTTCAGGTGCGGATTCGATGCTGTGTACGGGAAAGCTTGACATTGTCTGATCCTTTTTTGACTAATTGGTCTAAACAAGGCTGATATGGGGGTTTAGATCGATCGGTCAATATTGGCTGTGCAGATTTTTTTTGCGCGAGGCTTAAGCGTCACCGAGAAGTTGATCCGGCGGCGATCGGAACCTGGCGCGTTTTGTCTTTGGGGGTGGGTGCGTTAAGCGGAGACGAGGCGGATCGCCTGATCGGCGGAAGCCCGCAGGCTTTTTTCGTCAAAGGCCCCCCGTGCCATGACCCGGATGCCGACGAAGAGGCTGACCAGAGACTTCGCTGTCTCGGCCGCAGGGATGTCCTTGGGGATCTCGCCTTTACCCTGACCCTGCTCGATCATATCGCGAAAGAAGCCCTCAAGTTCACCCATGCCGTTGCGCACGATCTTCTGGACTTCCGGCTCATGATGCGGCAGTTCGAGGGCCGTGTTTACCAGGAAACAGCCCTTTTTCTCCGTGTCCTGGATCGACTCCTGGACCAGCCCGTCGAAGAGGGTCCGGATCGCCAGCAACGGCTCGCCCATCGCGGCGAGCCTGGTCAGGGTCGCCTTGCGGTTGCCCGTATCGTAGCGCAGCAGAGCTTCGACGAAGAGGGCCTGTTTGCCGCCGAAAGCATTGTAAAGACTGCCCCTGTTAATGCCGGTCGCTTCGATCAGGTCGTTCAGGGAAGAGCCGATATAGCCTTTGCGCCAGAACAGCTTCATGGCGTCATCGGTGGCCTTCGCCATATCGAAGGATTTTTCCCAGGGCATGTCCTTTACCGCTCTCGTCCGGTCCGTGTTTTGATCGATTGGTAAAAATATAGTGCGTTTGGGGCCTTGATGATAGTGCTGCGCCTTTCTGTCAAAGCCGGGGTGAGTCTTGTGGTGCGGGCAGGGACCTGAGTCTGACACTTCCTGCTTTGCAAAGTCGATGGTGAGAGGGACAATAATAATTGTGGAAATCGAAACCGCCCGTCTTCTGCTCCGTCCACCGCTTCTCGCCGATGTACCGGCGTTGTTTTCCTTCCTCGGCGACCCTGAGGCCATGCGCCATACCCATCTCGATAAAAGTCTGCGCGGCTGCCGGCGGCGGATTGCGCTGCACGAGCGACGGCGTCGGCGGGATGGTTGCGCGCCCTGGACGGTCGTCGACAGGGACGATGGCCGGATCATCGGCTGGGGCGGGCTCTACGAAGATCCCTTTGATCCTGGCTGGGGGCCGGAGGTCGGCTATGCCTTTCATCCCGATGTCTGGGGCAGGGGTTACGCCACGGAACTGGTGGCGGCTGCCCTGAGCATCGCTGATGATGTGTTGGCGCTGCCGCTGGTGAAGGCCTTCGCCAGTCCCGACAACGGGGCTTCTCGGCGGGTTCTGGAGAAGTGCGGTTTCCGGGAGGAGAGGTTCGTTCCGGAGATGGGACGTTTGTTGTTTCATCGCCCATGTCCTAATTAAAACGCGTCCTGCTTGAGGAGCCGATATGAACCTGAAGAACGACAGGGTCCGTGTTCGTGACTTGGCTTTGGAGGACGAAGAAACCTACTGCGCCATCCTGGCCGATCCGCGTGTCTCGGGAAGCCTGCGCGGAAGCGTGCGCCCGGGCGGGCCGCTGCGCCTGCTGTCCGGCCTGACCGCGGCGGAGCGATCCGAGAAGTTTCATCACACTCTAGCGCTGAGGGTCGCCGGCAAGCCCGGTTGCTTCGCGGTGGAGGATCTTCGTCGTGAAGACTTCATCGGTGTGGTTGGTTCCTACGACATCGACCGGGAAAGACTGGGGCTGACCTACTGGATCGCAGCCGCGCAGCAGGGGCGCGGTATCGGGACAGCTCTGCTGGAACTCTACTGCCGGCCGGCACTTCGGCACTTTGGCCGGCGCTACCTCATCGCCAATGTCGCCCGGGACAATCCGGCCTCTGCAGCCGCCGTTCGGAAAGCTGGCTTCCAACCGTCACGTTTCGACGATGACCCGGGCTTCGGCCTCATTGAAGCGCGGCAGCTTTTCGAACTGGCGCTCGACTAAGGGTAGTGTGCAGCCTTTGCCGATCACGCGATTGCCATCCGCCCGCGCTTCTCACGGGAGGGGCAAGCTGTCATGATGCAGATCGTTCCGGCGGGATCTCCGCCGCTCCTTCAAGACCAAAAAATAACAGATTGGGAGGATAGTTGAGATGATTCCTTTGCCACGCTTCAGCCGTTTCTGCGCTCTCGCCATGACGGCGGCCTTGCCGCTCGCTCTTTCCGGTGGCGCTGCCCAAGCGGTCAATGACGAACCCCTGACCCAGAACTGGGCGCCCAGTGAATGGGGTGCCGACGACAAGGCGGGTTCGGTCAACCGCACGACGCCGGAGATGGTGTTGAAGGCGGCGACATTGGTGAAGCAGGGGAAGGTCGCGACGCTGGGCAAGACCTACCAGCAGGACGCGCCGGCCTTCGGTTCGCGCGGCTGGCGCCTGACCATCCCGGGCATGCCCTCGGGCGGTCCTTTCGGCGACCAGAAACTGGTTTACAACGACGAATACATCTCTACCGAGATTGGTCAGATCGGCACCCAGTTTGACGGGCCCGGCCATATCGGCGTGATCACCTCCAAGGGCCATTTCTTCTACAACGGCCGCTTCATGGAAGACCCGGACGTCACCGCCTACGGCCTGGGACCGCTGGGCGTCGAGCATGTCGCCGAAAAGGGCTTCGTCTGCCGCGGCGTGCTGCTGGACGGTGAAGCCTACAACGGCGGCGCCATGCCGATCCCGACCTCGCGTGAGAAGACCGATCCGGGCATCGTCTCCGCCGCCGACATCGAGGCCATGGTCGAACGCCAGGGCATCGATCCGATCCAGGAGGGCGACTGCGTCTTCCTGCACACCGGTCACGGCAACATCTGGCATCCGACGGACTGGGACAGCTTCGATGCGGAGGAGAAGAAGCAGCGGGTCGCCAAGTTCAACTCCGGCGAACCGGGCTTCGGTCTCTCCGGTTGCCTCTACCTGGCCGAGCGCAACATCATCCTCTGGGGCGCGGACACCTGGGGCTCCGAGGCGGTCGGTCCGGGCTTCGGTGGCGAGAACGACCAGCCCTTCGAATGCCATATCGAGATGATGACCAAGCGCGGCATCTGGAATATCGAGAACCTGGATCTCACCCAACTGGCCGCGGACAAGGCCTACGAGTTCCTCTTCGTCTGGTCGCCCCTGAAGATGAAGGGCGCCACCGGCTCGCCGGGCAATCCGGTAGCGCTCTACTGAGCCTGTCGGTCTGACATGAAAACGGCGGCTCCTCAGTGGGCCGCCGTTTATCACTGTGTTTTTTCTGGGCTCTTATCTGCAAAGAGGTCCATGCTTTTTAGCTCGTTGAATAATCTGTCTGATTCAGAAATGATCTTCGGGGTATCATACTCGATATCGAAAATCTTAAACATGCTGTCGACAGAAAAATAGGTGCTCGTAAATACCAATAGAAAATGATGAAATAGATGCTCGATCGCGTTATCAAAGTTAGAGTTGGGATTGCTAGATAGAGATGGTTGCCAGAAGTAGTTGGCACCAAAATGGCTGCCATGAATGACTTCTGAAGCGTCTCTGTAAACGCTAAAATTGGCGGTTGCTAGACCCCAAGCTACGGATTTTCCATACTTATCACACACGATCTCAATCTTCTGATCTCTCGTCTCGCGAGCCCACATTTTGATTTCCTTGCCCTTCTTTGTAGTGAACATCTTTAGTGCGTCTTGAAGCCCAGGAATTGAAGAAGGGTTAGGTGCGTTCGTATGCTGGATTTGTATTCGTGTATTGGCGACTTCCGCCTCGCGGTTTAGGTCACGATAGTATTTTTGAAGTGTATATTGTCGTGCGAGGTGTGCCACCTTTGGGCCCGAAGCCATAATGAATGCTACATTTATGGTGGCTTCAACAACGGAACGAGCGATCGAATAGCAGTCTCGGACAGTCATATCTGTGCTGTCTGACAGCTGATGAATCGAGTGTATTGAAACTCCGATCGCTTGAATCATCATTATCACTGTGTCGATGATCTCACGCTCTTCAGCAAGTTTTTCTGAGCGGCGAACTATATCTTTGGAAGATGTGTGAAGTCCGTGCAACAAATAATCCACAATACGAGCTTGTCTAATTGAGAGGTCTCTTAAGTCCTCTTTCCACTTCAGGTATTCGTGTGATTCAGGAGATAACTTTGAAGTGTCAGGTTTCTTTGCTTTGCTTTCGATTGAGTGCAAGCCTTCTAAAGCTGCAATACGCCGAGCTAGTATTTCCGTGTTTCCGGTGCCGCAATGCAGTGTTCCGTCTGGATTGCACTGAATTGCGACCCACTTATTGATCCTCTCGCACTCCGCGATATGCACAATGTTTTCATTTGGCAGTAAGGCGTTGGCGTCTGATGTGTATAGCGGTGCTTTGTTTTCTTTGTGCTGTATGCCGGCTTTAGTTTGTTTCTCGTCGCTCATCGGAACCTCAAAAAAGCTCTCATCTGTGCTGAGGGTATTGCGCTAACGTTAGGCATGTTCCGGAGAAATTTTCAACTTTTTGTAGTGTTAAAGTGTTGCGGTCCTACTGTGTAGGACCGCAACACTTTAACTGTGTGTGATCATCGCTTGCTTTGTTACTTTTGATCATTCATGCCGGCACCGCATCCGCCGCGTACTGCTTCAGGAATTCTTCGCTCGGCGGGATCGGTTTGATGACGTCGATCAGCACGCCATTGGGGTCCTGGGTGATGAAGTGGCGCTGGCCGAAGGGCTCGTCGCGCAGGGGGAGGAGGAGGGTCAGGCCTGCGGCCCGGGCCTTGTCGTACTCGGCGTCGACGTCCTCGACCTCGAAGTTGATGATCAGGCCCGACACCTTTCCACGGCCGGACTGCGGGACGGTCTCGTGATCGCCCTGCAGGATCGCGATGTTGACCTTTTCGTCTTCACGGGACTGCAGATGGACGTACCAGTCGCTTTCAAAGCTCGGCGCGAAACTGAAATGCTCCTGATAGAAGCGGGCGGTTCCGGCCACATCATCGGTCATGATCACCGGATAGAACTGGGTGCACTTCATGGCTTTCCTCGTTGCTGCGATTAACATACAATCTGTATGTAAATGATAAAAACATACAGGCTGTATGTATGCAAGAAGATTCGCATTCCGCTCCGAACGACGCGTCTGTCCCGAAGGGAGGCCGCCGCTCCAACAAGGCCCGGACCGAGGCGACCCGCGCCGCCCTGATCGCCGCCGCACGGGCGCTCTTCGTTGAAAAGGGCTATGCCGAGACCGGCACACCGGAGATCGTCGCGGCGGCCCAGGTCACCCGCGGCGCGCTCTATCATCACTTCGCCGACAAGGCGGATCTTTTCCGGGCGACGGTGGAGCAGGAGGCCGGGGCCGTGGCGGCGCAGATCGAACGCGATACGCGGAACCCGGCCTCGGCTCTGGAGGCCATGATTGCCGGGACGGAGGCCTATTTTGCCGCCATGTCCGTGCCGGGCCGGGCGCGCCTGCTGCTGTTGGACGGGCCCGCCGTGCTGGGTCATGGCGAGATGGCGAGGATCGACCGGGAGACCGGCGGCGAAGAACTGCGTCAGGGGCTGGCCTTCGCGGTCGAGGAAGGCGTGCTCGAAGCCGTGCCTTTGGATGCCTTGACCCAGGTGCTTTCCGCGGCTTTCGACCGGGCGGCGCTGGCCATTGCGGCGGGTGAGCCGGCGGAGGCCTACAAACAGGCCGTCCGCACTCTGCTGGCTGCGCTCTTTTCTAAGTCCGGCAAAGACGCGCTTTAGACGATCGCTGCGGCTTGCTCTCACACTGCGGCTCTGTTAGAAATTGCCCGCCGTCAGGGCGGCATCCGGGTCCGCGGAAAGCGCTTGCAGCACCTTGTTGATCAGATGCGAACGATCTGGTTTTTCTTCTTAATCCCAAATCAGCGGGCCGTTGGGATGCGTTAAGAGGAAAACCAATGACCGCTGATCTTATACCCCAGCTCGAAAAACTGCGCGCCGCCGCCAAGCGCCTGAAGAAAGCCTTCGCTGCCGGCGACCAAAAGGCACAGGAACGCCTTCGCGCCGTCCTGCCGGATCGCAGCGACCCCAGGCACGCCGACTTCCTGCACGTGGTTGCCCGTGAAGAGGGCCACGAGAGCTGGCCGAAACTGAAGTTCGCCCTGGAGACGGCGGCGATGAACCGGGACGAGCGGGCCGAGCGTTTGAAGCAGGCGCTCTATTTCGGCCAGAACTGGGTGATCGACAAACTCTTGGCGGACGATCCGGACCTGCCGAAACACAACCTCGGTCTGGAGATCGCGCTCTACGACCTGACCGCGGTGCGCGCGGCGCTGGCGCAGCGGCCGGAATCGGCCAGCGAAGAGATCGGCGTTCGCCGGCCGATCCTCCACCTGGCGTTCTCCAGGTACATCCACAAGGCGCCGGAGAAGCGGGGTGACATGTTGGCCATTGCCGGGCTGTTGCTCGCGCAGGGCGCCGATCCCAACGACGGTTATGCGGCCGAGCCCGGCAGCGATCACAAGCTTTCGGCGCTCTATGGCGCGCTGGGCCATGCCGATAATATGCCGCTGGCGGAATGGCTGCTGGAACACGGCGCCGATCCGAACGATGACGAGAGTCTCTATCACGCCATGGAACTCGGTCATCGCGAAGGGCTGAAGCTCCTGATCAAACACGGCGTGAGGACCAGTGGCACCAACGCCCTGCCGCGCGCGCTGGATTTCGATGATCTCGAAGCGGTGCGCCTGCTGCTGGAGCACGGCGCGGATCCGAACGAGGCGGTCACGGGGCACCCGAGCGGACAGCCGGTCGACAGCATCCCTGCCTTGCATCAGGCCGCGCGCCGTTGGCGCTCGGGGGATTTCATCCATCTTCTGCTCGACCATGGCGCCGACCCGCAGGCCGTCTGGGAATCCCACGGGCCCTACGCCATGGCCCGGATCTACGGCAACGTTTCGGCGGCGAAAGCGTTTGAAGACCGCGGCTTCGCCACAGCCCTGTCCGACAGTGAACAGGCCCTGGCGGACTGCGCGGAAGGCAAAGTCCCCGCAGGCGGGATCGATCCGGCAACCCTGAGCAAGGAAGATCGGTTGCTGATCACACGCATGGCCCATGAACCGGCGTGTCTCGATCACATCAGGACTCTGATCGCAGCGGGCTTCGATCCCAATCAGACCGACGAGATGGAACTGACCGCTCTGCAGGCGGCCGGCTGGCAGGGACTCTCGGACCTGGTCGCCTTCCTGCTCACGCAGAAACCGGATCTCGAGCACGTCAATGCCTACGGCGGGAATGCCCTCTCCACGGTGATCCATGGTGCCGAGCATTCGCCCGATCGCGCGACGCGGGATCACATCGGCTGTGCCCGCCTGCTGCTGGAGGCCGGTGCCACCTTCCGGCGGGAGAACCTGCCGCATGTGGGTGACGAGGCCATGGCCGCGTTCCTGGAGGATTGGCTTTCGTAGCTCGCCGCCGCGCGAAGCCGCTCAGGCGTATTGCGCCAGCCCGAGGCCGAAGGACCAGTTTTCCTTTGGTACCTCGGTTAAATTGATGAAGATATCTTCGGGCCGGAGACCCGGTTCGGCGGAAAGGCGCTCGGCGATCGCCGCGAAGAGCGCCTTTTTCTGCGCCAGACTTCGGGTGTTGTTGGCGGTGATCTGGATGATCACCAGATCGTCAGAGCGCTCGATACCCAGGTAGCTGGGGCCGAAGTCGAAGCCGGAGCCCTCATGCTCTGAGATCGTCATGAAGCGGTCGTCCTCCGGCACGTCGAAGCTCTCGCGCATGGCCTGATAGATCTGTTCCATGAGGGCGCGGCGATAGGCGGGGCTTTTCCCGGACTTAAGGGAAATTCGGGTCAGGGGCATCGGACTCTCCGATCTGTTCAAGGCTTGGTCAACTTCGCTGCTGGAAAATTAGGCCGCCTTCATACATGATGAAAACGAATTTATGTTATTTCTGTAATTATGAATTCGCATGATAACGACTCCCTCTCTCGACATCGACCTGCTGCGCAGCTTCGTGACCGTAGCGGAAGCCGACAGCTTTACCTCGGCCGGTGCGCTGCTGGGTGCGAGCCAGTCGGCGATGAGTGTGCGGATCCGGAAACTGGAGGAGCGCCTGGGCCGCCGGCTGCTGGAACGTAGCCCGCGCTCGCTTGCCCTGACCGCGTTCGGCGAAAGCTTCCTGGCGGATGCGCGCCGCGTTTTGCAGGCCCATGACGACGCGGTCTTGCGCATCCGGGATCATCGGCCGCGTCCGGTCTTTCGTCTGGCGGTCAGCGATCATGCGGCCGGAGCCTGCCTGCCTGAGGTCCTGGCGCTGCTCGGGCAACGGCAGCCCGAGACCCAGTTCATGGTCACGGTCGGTGTCTCGGCCGAGCTGATGGAGGGCTTTGCGGCGGGCCGTTTCGATGCCGTGGTTGCGCGCGACGAGGGCGGCGATGTGGCGGGGCGCAGTCTCTTTCGGGATCGCCTGGTCTGGGCCTCCGCCAAAGGCTTTCAGTGGGACCAGGCGGAGCCGCTGCCGCTGATATCGCTGGCCGCGCCTTGCGGCGTCCGGGCGATGGCCATCGCTGCGTTGGATGCACGGGAGATACCCTGGCGCGAGGTCTTCTTAGGAACAGGGGTCGCGGCGGTGCAGGCCGCAGTCTATGCCGGCCTCGGGGTGGCCCCGCTGGACCGAAGAAATCTGCCCGCCGATTGCCGCGTGATAAGAACCAGCATTGGGCTGCCGGCGCTGCCCTCCACCCAGATGCTGCTGCACCACCGCAAGGTTCGAGGCGATCGGGAGATCGTTGCCGCCATCGTCGCCGCTTTTCGCGACAGCGGCGGCCCGACTTGATTAGATCCGACATGATCTGATCTTGGTTGTCAGATACCCTTATAGACTGGCGTGCGCCGTTCAGCCCATGCCGCCAATCCCTCCCGGCAGTCGCGCGTTGCCGCCATGCGGGCAAACTGCTCGCGTTCGATCAGCAGCCCTTCATCGATGCTGGCATTCAGCCCGCGTGTGACGGAAGTCAGGATGCGCGCGGTGGCCAGCGGCGAGTGACGCAGGATGCGTTCGGCCAGTTCGACGGCGCTTGGTATCAGTTCATCCTGCGGCACGACGTGATTGACCAGTCCCAGTTCGTAGGCCCGTTGCGCCGGGAAGCTGTCGCCGGTTAGCAGGAGCTCAAGCGCCCGTTTGCGGCCGGTCAGGCGGGGCAGGCGTTGGGTGCCGCCGAAGGTGGGCGGAATTCCGATGTTGATCTCCGGTTTGGCGAAGCGCGCCTGCTCGCTGGCGACGGCCAGATGCACGGCCTCGGTGATCTCGCACCCGCCGCCGTAGGCCAGCCCGTTGACCGCTGCGATGACCGGCTTGGAAAAGGCTTCCAGCCGCGCGGTCATGCTTTGGCCGCGACGGCAGAAATCTCTCACCGCGACATCGACTCCTTCTTCAATGCTGCGCGAGAATTCATGGATGTCGCCGCCGGCCGAAAAAGCCCGCTCGCCAGCGCCGGTGACGATAACCGCGCCGATGTCGCTGTCCGTTTCGACAGCATCGAGCAGTTCAAGCAGCAGGTCATTGGTTTCGTAGTTGAGGGCGTTGAGTTTTTCCGGTCGGTTCAGGGTCAGGAAGGCGATCCTGCCTTCGGTTTCAAAGAGCACGGGCTCGGTCATAACTGGCACCTCGGGAGTTGTTTGATCTCTTTATCCGACGCTAACGATGCGGCTGGCTTGAGTACACTCACTGGTTAGTATACTTTGAGATTATGCCCCGCGACGCCGAAGCCACGAAAAAGCGTATCCTGGATGCCGCCAACCGCCTGTTCTACGGTGAGGGGATCCGGGCGGTCAGTGTGGACGCGATCGCCGAGACCGCCGGCCTGACCAAACGAACGCTCTACTATCACTTCAAGAGCAAGGACGATCTGGTGGCGGCCTATCTGGAATCCCGCGATCAGCCCAATCTGCGGCTGTTTGCCAAGTGGTTCGATCAGGCGGACGGCACCCTTGCCGACCGGATCGAGGCGATTTTCACCAACCTCGCCAGGTCCGCGCGCCACCCCAAATGGAAGGGTTGCGGCTTTCTGCGCACCGCTGCCGAACTCGCCAACCTGCCCGGGCACCCCGCCATGAAGGTGGGCGCGGCGCACAAACGGAAGTTCGAAGTCTGGCTTGCGGAGAAGATCGCCGATGCGGGCTGCGCCGGCGCCGACGAGCTCGCCCGGCAGGTGGTCTTACTTATGGACGGCGCCTTTTCCACCATGCTCGTGCATCGCGACGTGGCTTACATCGAGACGGCCGGCCAGGCTGCTGCTGCTTTGGTTCGAGTTCGTCTGCCTGAAGGCCGGAAAGAACCGTGAATCACGGTCGGGAAGCGCGCGATCCGGCCTTGGTCGATTTCTCCGGTGTCGTTGCCAAGTCGTTTTTTCACCATTCACGCCATCAGTCCCGTGAGATGTGACTGCCGCCGTAAGAGGAACTCCCACAGCCGGTCCGGATAGTCGGCGGCGACCGCTTCCACGACCGAAGGGCGTGCGGCCAGACCTTGCCGCCAGGCGGCGAGCTTCGGCCTGTCGCGCAGGATGCCGAAGTCGCCGATCCGATCGAAGGCATCGAAATAGCGGAAAATCGGACCGAAGGCAGCATCGACCAGGGAAAAGGCGTCACCGTCGAAGTAGGGGCCGGCCTCCAGTCGTTCCTCGAGGCGCGCGAACTTGCGGCTCAGAGCCTCTGTCTTCGCCGCAAAGCCCTCGGCGTCCGGCGCCGCGTAGAAGGCCCAGATGTCGCTGAGAATGGAGGAGCCGAACTCGATCCAGGCGCGATGCTCAGCCCGCTCGAGCGGGTCCGCCGGATGGAGCGGCTTGGGCTGAGTTTCCTCGAGATACTCCAGGATGACGGCAGACTCGAAGATTGCCCTGTCGCCGACTTTCAGCAGGGGTGTCTTGCCCAGAGGCGAGAGCGCCAGAAACCAGGCGGGTTTGTTTGCCAGATCCACGTCGATTCGTTCGAAGACGACGTCCTTTTCGCGCAACGTGATCGCGGCGCGCTGGACATAGGGGCAGAGCTGGTGACTGACCAGGATAAGGGGTTCGGGCATGGCTGTTCCTTTCCGTTACGCCGAGAGGTTCCTGAGATGGGGCAGGGGGCCCGACGGCTTGAGCGCATAAGCGCCGTCGCCCAGCAGGAACTGAACGAAGGCCAGCAGAGTCAGGTAAAGGGGATACTCCCAGCCGCCGTTTTCGTAACCGAACATCCAGCCGTTGCCCCAGTGCGCCCAGGTCGCACCGGCCAGGATGGGCAGAAGGGCCAGGGCGATCCAGCGGGCCTGGACCCCCAGGATCAGCAGTAAGCCACCGGTCGTCTCGGTGAAGAAAACCAAATAGGCAAACCAGCCGGGCAGGCCGATCGATCCGAAAAACGCCGCGGTACCGGGCAGGCTGAAGATAAAGAATTTCAGCAGCAGGCTGTGCGCCAGAAACATGCTGCCCAGAGCAACGCGGAGCAGAAAGATGGCCAAGGCCGTCAGGTTCTCTTGAGTCATCGCGGATCCTACTAAGATGCAATTGCATGTATATCTATGCATATGCATGTAAATGTCAAGCTTGATGCACCTGCATGAATTTGGCATGACTGTCTCATGACGAAGGAACCCAACGCCGCCGCCGTCGAGGCCTGGATGCGCCTGATGAAGGCGCAGCACGCGGCGTTGTCTCAGGTCGAGCAGGCTTTCAAGGACGGCGGCTTTCCGCCCTTGTCCTGGTACGATGTCCTCTGGGAACTGGAGCGCGGCAACAGCGGCGGCATGCGGCCTTTCGAACTGGAACGCGCACTGTTGGTCCCGCAGTATGGGCTCTCGCGCCTGCTTGAGCGTATGGCCAAGGCCGGTTATCTGGAGCGGCGGCCCTGTGAAGAGGACGGACGCGGACAGTTGATCCTGCTCAGCAAGACCGGCCGGCAGTTGCGCAAAAGGATGTGGCAGGTCTATGCACCGACCCTGAAGAGGGCCGTGGCCGACCGCCTGACCGAGAAAGAGGCGGCAACCTTAAGCAGGCTGTTGGGGAAGCTCTTGCCCGAAGGGGTTTAGCAGGCAGGCGGGGAGAAAGAACTTGCTGATCATACTTGGCGGACTGCCAGGCGCGGGCAAGACGACGTTATCCAAAGAGCTGGCGCGTCGTCTTTCGGCGTTTCACCTGCGGATCGACAGCATCGAACAGGCGATCAAGAACTCCTCCGCGGGCCCCGTGGCCATGGACGACAGCGGTTATCGGGTCGCCTACGCGCTTGCCGAAGACAACCTGCGGCTCGGCCGCAGCGTGATTGCCGATTCGGTCAATCCCATCGCCCTGACGCGCGATGCCTGGCGGGAGGTGGCCGCGCGATCCGGTGCGGAGGCCATCGAAATCGAGGTGGTCTGCTCGGACCCGGCGGAGCACCGCCGGCGTGTGGAGGCCCGGCTTTCCGATATCCCCGGCCTGCGCCTGCCGAGCTGGCATGATGTCCTGGCGCGGGAATACGAGCCCTGGGATTCGGCGGAACTGGTTATTGATACGGCCCGGAAGGATGTCACCCATTTGGTCGAGGATATCCTGTTGGCCTTGCCGCTGGAATAAAGTAGCCGCAGTCGACTGCTCGGTCTCGAGCTTTCCGGCACGGCAAAATTTGTCAGGATAAAACCACAGCTTTCTCATAAAACCTCGGACAGCCTTTGCTGTAACTAGGATCCCGTTTGTTTTCACGAATAGTCGTCGTGCACGGGGGTTACATATGAGCCGAGGGTCCTACACAGAGTTCCGAGATGTTTTGCGCGCATTTGAATCCGGCTGGGACCGGCAGCGCTATGAAAGCGGCAACATTCAGGATTTCCAGCTCGATCTCTGGGCGCGCGGGTCGGTTGGCGATTTCTTTCCCGGCTACACAAGCTGGTCTCAGTTGAGCGACGACGAGTGGGACGCCATGTCCTACCGCTCCATGAACACCTTGGGCTTCGTCGGTTATCAGTTCGGCGAAGCACTCTTGATCGACCTTGGTTACTACGACGACGATGTCTTCTACGGTAACGGTGCCGCAAGCAACACCTGGGACGGCAGTTGGACTGGCAAGAACGGCGTGAATTCCCTGGAAGACTTCATGACCAGGGAGGCGCAAGAGGTCGCCATACAAGAGGCCTTCGGCTTCAACCTTAAAATCATTCAGGAGGGCCTGGCCAACAACGGCGAGAGCCTGGAAGACTACATCGGTACCACACGCAGCTATGTCGAGAACGGCCAGACGGTGGAGGTGCCCCTGACCTTGACCGGCATCATGGCCGCGGCCCATCTGCGCGGCGCCTACGGAACCCTCGCACTTTTGCAAGGTGGTTCGGTTTCGAGCGATGAATTCGGCACTTCGATTCTGCGCTACATCGAGCAGTTCGGTGACTTTGACGCCCCCAGTGTGGAAGAGGCGATCGATTACTTCGAGGACCGGATCACCGGTGATGAGGGCCTGGGTACACCCGGGGCAGGCGATGGTGGCGCACCCGGCAGCGGCGGCGGTTCGTTCGATGCTGGCGGCGCAGGAGTGACGAAGGAGAACGCGAATGTCGTCGTGACCTGGGCCTGGGGCCAGAAGGAGGTCATGACCGGCTTCGACCCGCAGACCGATAGCATCTTCATCGACTGGATCAACGCCGAGCAGCTCGAGGTGACGGAGCAGAACGGCAACGCGGTCTTTGCCGTGCCGTCGAATAATCAGAGCATCACGCTTCAAGGCATTGCGCTTGCCGACCTGACGCCCGCGAACTTCACCATTCTCGATGGTTCCGCCGCGGCCGAAGTCTTCAATCTGGTCGCGGAGGGTAACGGCGCCGGTTCGGGCGATGGGTCAGGGCAAGGTAATGACGGCAACGGACATGGCGGTGGCCACGGCGGAGGACATGGTGGTGGCCATGGGGGCGGCGATCCGGCGCAGATGGTCATGATCGGGCTCGACAGCCCGTCCCGGACCATTACCGACTTCGATCCCTCGAAGGACATGGTGCATCTGCTGGAAAACGTGACTGGCGATCGTTTCGAGATTTCGGAAAGCGGATCTGCAGCAAACCAGGCGGTCCGGATCGTCATCAGCGACCAGTCGGGCGCCACGGCTAGCATCACGACGCTTCAGGGCGTCGGTCTCGACGACCTCACCCTGAGTAACTTCTCGGTCGCGGAACAGACGGCCTTCAACGAGGTGGTGACCGCGATCAATGCCTCGATCGGGACGCCACCGCCCCAGGGCGGGGGCTTCGATATCGCCTACGACACCGACGGATCGAGCCCGCCGGCCAGTTCCGGCGAGACGCCTCAGGGGGGCGTCAGGTACCTCGCCGACGTGAACGCCGATGACATTGTGAATTTCGATCCTGCAAGGGATCAGCTCGACTTCGGCAACAACTCGGTCCACGGCATGATCCTGACCAAGACGCCGGCCGGGGAGGTCGCGATCGATTTCCCCTGGAGTTCTGCCGTTCAGATCCTGCAGGGCGTCGGATATCAGGATCTCAGCATCGAGAGTTTCGGTGTCGTCGGGAACGAACACCTCCGCCAGGACATCGGCGGCATTCTCTCCTGGGAGCTTGGCATCGGTCCGCGCGAAACGGACACGGTCTACCTTCGCTCGCATGAGTACGGTAAGGAAGAGGTGATCGATGATTTCGATCCCGCGACCATGAAGATCAGCTTCCTTTATTTCGGAACGCGGGAGCAGCTCACGGTGGAAGACACTGAAGCCGGACTGGTGATCAGAACCCTTCCGACCGGCCAGAGCTTCACCTTCACGGGCCTGAAGCTAAACGACCTCGCGCCGGGGCAGGTGGAATTCCATTTCGACCAGGTGATGGAAGACAACCTGGAAGTGCCCTTCGGTTTCGATCAGGAGGAGGTGACCCTGGTCGACCGCACGGCACTGCTTACCCCCGAAGCCCCGCCGGGTCAGGGAACCGATGGTTTTCAGACCCGCGATGGCATCAATCCTCCCGGCGATGGAAGTCCGGATGGCGGCGGAGGCCCAGATGGTGGCGGTTCCGGCGGAACTCCGCCTGACCCGGGCGGGCCGGGTCAGCAAAGCGACGGCCGGGTCGAGATTACCTGGAACTGGGCGGCGCAGGAGGTCATCACGGGTTTCGATCCAGATGCCGATATCTTCGACTTCGGCCATATGGCGGCGGGCCAGATCGATATCAGCGAACGCGGCGACGACCTGGTGATCGAAGTCCTCGACAACGGGGGGCACAGCTACATCCTGCGCGATCTGCAAGCCGAGGATCTGAATGCGGACAACCTTGAGGCGGCCCCCTACAACAATGCCATCGATGCCCCCGGTGGCGTGATCGACCAACTGACCTCGCTCGGCTTCGATGACATGGTCGCGTAAGGGACGCGTCTCACGGCCGGTACCGGGCGAGGGCAGTTCAGCGGTCAGTGACAGTCAGTTGCGCTTGGAAATGACCGTCGGCCCGAGGAAGTAGTTGGTCGAATCGCTCGGCAAGATGGCCTCCCAGGCGACGCGCAGCCGGTCGAGTTCGCCGAAGGCGGCGGCGATTACAGGGCCGTCCGCGGTGATCACCGGCTGAACCGGCGGACCGTCCGTTCCCTGGGCAACCTGTTCGATGCGAAGGAAACAGCGTCCGCTGGCCAGGTCGATGCGCAGGAAGACCCGGTGTTCATCAGCGGCGCCCGTGTAGGTGCCGACGATCGGGCTGCCGATACCGCTGACCAGGCGGAAGTTTCCACCCGCGATCTCCAGGCCGCAGGCCACGTCGTCGTCATCGTTAAGCGCGTCGATCGCAATAACCGGCGTATTGGTGACGGTGAGCTTCACCCCCGAAAAACTGATTGCGTATTCGCTGGTGTTGTGCGGATGGCCGCCGACGATCAGGTCGACGAAGGTCGGCGAGGTGCCGTTGGCGGGCAGTTGGATATTGCCGCCGTTGAAGAGAACGGGTCCGGCCGCGCTGACGGAGTCGCCTGCCGGCGCGCCGGGGATCGGTCCCGGGCCGGCCGGCCCGTCACCGCTGGAATGGGTGTTCAGGATCTCGGTGCAGCCGCCCAGCGCGGCGAGAAGGCCGCCGACAGCGAGCAGAATGTTGAACTTGCGCATGGGTTTCTCCTTGTTCACGGGAGTCTGAGAAAGAGTGGCGGGCCCATCGGCGTCTCAGGGCCCGCCACCCGGCCGACTGCCGGCAGATTGGTGATACCAAGGGTGGTTGATAATGACCCAGATAGACGCCTTACCGCGGTTTTCGGTTAGGAGCGGGCGGTGCAGCGATGTGGCACATCGGAAACCGTACGCGACGCGGGCCGAAAGCCGCGGTAAGGCGCCGGTTGGTTGTTTTTGGGAGCCTTCGGAGGGCGTCGAAAGGCCTTGCCGATGCGCCGCATCGACTGCTGCCTTTCTCCTGCCCGAAGGTTCCCAAAGACAATCTATCTGGGTCATTATCAACCACCCTTGGTATTCGCTACCAGCAGCCGTTGGCCCCGCAATCGACCTGGAAAGTGTCTTTGGGGCAGGAGCCTTCGCTGTCGTCGTAAGTGGCGCAGCCGGTTCCACCCGTCGACGAGTTCCAGTTCGTGCAGCAGGTCAGCGGATTGCTGCGGCCGCGCGCCTGAAACTGCGCGCCCTGAGGCACCAGCCGCCCGCGTTGCGGCGAGATGCTTTTCAGGACGCGCTGCAGTTCCGGCGAAGCCCGATACTGCCGCGCCTCCTGGGCAGGCGCCGTTTTCCAGGGCGCCGCATGGGTGAGCAGAACGGCGAAGATCAGGCTCTTGGCCAGGGGAGTGACAGTGGTCATGGCTCTATCCCTTCTCAGGACTCTGCGTTAGCCCACCGCGACCCGGTCGCTGGCGGAGAGGCTGGCGGTACCGCGGCGTTCACGCCACTGGACCACCACGTTGGCGACCCGGAAGCAGTCACGGGCGCGACGGCGGATGGTCAGGCGGTTTTCGCCTTTCTTCAGGAAGTCCTTCGGGATGCGGTCCATCCAGAGGTTCCAGCCCTCTTCCGAGACCATGTCGAAAGACGGCAGGTGCTGGCCGTTGATCAGAATGCGGTGGGTGGTTTCTTCGCCGGCATCGGTACCGTCACCGACGTCCTCCGCCTGGATCAGGATATAGCCTTCCGAGGTGATGCCCTGGCCGCGCGGATGGGCGGCGGCCGGTTCTTCGTCGATGTAGAAGGTCCGGGTGGCTTCCTCGTTGGGCCGGCTGAATTCCTTGTCGAAGTTGAGCCAGACGAAATCCGAATTGAACATGATGTCTTCCTTTCCTGATGCACGGCGCGCCGCGATCGCGGAACGCCTTTCGTTGAAGCGCCGCCGGAAGGTCTTTCCGCGGTGCGCAGGAAGCAGAGGAACATGCGGGCGTAGGCGCCAACGTCATGCCAGCGTCATTGCTGCGTTAGTGGGCCTATGTGCCGGCTGTCGCGGAGCGCGGGTCTTTGCTAGATTCAGGGTCCGGCCGGCGTTTCGATCTGCGATTTGGCGAAAGGAGCCAGCAATGGAAAATCCCTTTACACTCCGTACCAAGAAAGCCATGGGCGTGTTCGGCAGACTGATCCGGGAATGGACGCTGGATGCCGCGGCCCGACCGCCGCACAGCACTGACGAAGACCGGCGCTGTGTCATCTATGTCGAGGATTTCCGCAATGCCTTGAGCGCGGCGGGCCTGACCGAAGGGCGCCCGGGCGACCCGGGTGACGGCGACTTCTCGGTCCGCGATGGGGTCGAGGAGGTGGAATTAATCCTCCGCCAGCCGAACCGCTTCTCGGTCCTGCTGCCGGAAGCGGATGTCCTGCGGCAGCTTCAGGAACAGCAAGGACCGCTGCAGCTTCGTCTGGCGCGCCTCTATGCGGAGGTTTCGCCGGATCAATTGAACCTGAAGGACAATCCCTTCCCGCCGGCCGACGAAAGCGACGAGGCGGCGACCTACGACCTGGAATTGGGCGACGATCCCTTTAGAACCTTTTTGGACCCCTACATGGCTGCCTATACCTGCAGCCAGTGCCTGTAGCTTTATTTTAGACTCTTGAAGAAGCTGCGGCTTTCGCGGCGAGCGTCGCGCCGTCGGTGAGGCGTTCCTGCGAGTCGCGCATACGGATCGGGAAGCAGGAGAGAAACCAGGCCAGAATCCGGTCGCTCGTCGCTGCTTCCTTTCCCGCCCAATGGGCCCGCGCCGCTGCCTCGAATTCCTGCCAGGAGTCGTGGGCGGCGGTGTGCTCGCCCAGGTGCCAGAGCGCGGCTGCCTTCCAGCCCAGGATATTGATGATGCCATCGCCGGCGTTCTCGGCTGCGGCGACGCAGCCCTCGTCGTCGCCCGAAAGAAAATGAATGCAGGCGTGGTAGCCCCACTCGGACATCCGGGTGGTCCAGCCTTCGCTGAGAAAGCGCGACGCCAGCCGGTTTGCCAGCAGGGTCTCGCCGCCGAAAGCCGCCCCCAGCGCCGAGGAGATCACCGTCCAGGGGTCGTTTTCATTGCATTGCCGGGCCATGGCGAAGCTGGCCTCGGCGTGGGCGTACTGGCCGAGCAGGAGGCAGGCCCAGGCCCGGCAAAGGTGTGCGCGGCTGTCAGTCGGGTCGAGTACGATGGAGCGGTTGGCGAGCTGTTTGCTCTCCAGCAGCAGGTCGCGCCGGCGCAGCAGGCCCGGATGTACCAGATGGCGGATGTTGTGGACTTGGGAGAGGCTGCTGTAGGCCATGGAGAAGCTCGGGTCGAGATCGCCCGCCTTGCGCAGGCAGGCGGCGGCCCGGTCCCAGTCTTCGGCGCGGAAGCGATTGAGGAGGGTTTGGGCGAGGAGCCAGTTGTCCACCGCCCCCTGCACGCTGGAGATATTCCTCAGTTCCGACAGCCGTGCCCGGGAGAGATTGAGGCTGCAGGCCGCGGCCATCCGGCCGGCCAGGTCCGCCTGATGATCCCACCAGTTCTGCGCGACCTGCCCGAAATGGTCGCTCCAGATCACCAGCCCGTCCGCTGTGCGGGTGAGGGTCGCGGTCAGGGCGAGTTCATCGCGCGCCTGGGCCATGGTGAGCTGCAGGCGGTATGCGCCGTCGCTCTCCCGGACCGCGGCGTCGATGACGTCGAATTCCCGGAAGCTGACCATGCGCGAGATCAGGCCGGTGCGGAAGAGTTCGGCGATCACCCGCGTCTCACTCTCCGGGCCGGAAGTCGAACCTGGAGCGGTCGAAATCGGCAGGACGCTGACCTGCAGTTTTCTGCCCGACAAGCTCGGAGCTGCTGTCTCGGTCCCTGCCGCCCGATCCGCTGCCCTGCGGTCCGAGACCCGGCGCTCGCCTGATGGCGGGGCAGGGGCGGGACTGCCGGATTTGACCTCGACGATGAGGGCCTGGGTCTGCGCCGCCGGCTCCATCCCATAGACTTCGTCCAGATGGTTCCAAAGCGCCGTGTAGATTCCCAGCGCGCGTCCGGTATCGCCGCGGCTGCTGTAGAGGCGGATCAGGTGCCGGCTCGCGTACTCGTCTGAAGGATCGAGGCTGAGCAGGGCACGTGCGGCCCGCTCGGAAGGGCCGCCGGACCCATCCTCCATGATCTGCTCGAGCTTGCTGCGCAGGCGGTTCTCGAATTCCCGGCGCCGGAGATGCAGCCAGCTCGAGTAGAGTTCCCCCTGTTCCGGGACGCCGGCAAGAAGCGAGCGGTGGATACGCTCCCGCGCGACGAGCAGCTCCGGCACCTGGTCAGTCTCGAGGGCCTCGAAGATCTCGTCGACGTCGGTTTGGAGGCTGTCGCCGCGCAGCGACAGGCTGGTGCGATCCGCGTCCAGGCCGGCCCACTGATGACCAAGATCGCTGCGCAGTCCGTAGAGCAGTTGCCGCAGGTTCCGCCGGGCCCGGTAGTCGTCGGACTCTTCCCATATCATGGCGGCCAGCTTGGCGCGGCTCTCGCGCAGGCCGGGTGCCAGCGCCAGATAACCGAGCACCAGCCGTGCCGGAGCCGAAGAAATGACAAGCTGCTGCCCTGCCAGCTCTGCGTTGAGGCCGTCGATCAGTTGAAGTCTGAGACGATTGGGCATGACCTCCTCAATCATCTGTCTCTCAGTATAGCGCCCACTTCTGCCAGGCGCGGATTCCGGCCTGCTCCCGTGGCGTTGTAGGCTTGGTGCCGCCGCCCGGGCGCGCCGGTATCGGGAGCACCGGTATCGGGAGCACCGGTATCGGGAGCCGGGGCGAGAGGACCTTGACCACCCAGTGACTGTCGTCCGGACGCTGGAGATCCACGGCGTAGAGTTCGATGCCGAAGCGCGCGAGCTGTGCGGCGATGGAGTCCGCGTGATCCAGACCTTCGGGCCGTTCAGCGGCTCTCGTGCCGGAGACCGGCGTAAGAAGCGCCCGGCAATCTGTTCTTCTCAAACGGGAAGCACGCGCAAGCACAAGCCTTTCCTTTCGGGCCAGTTTCACGCCGTGTCGCCGCCGATAGTCTATCACGTCCAGCCCGAACTCCATTTGAAAAAGCTCTTTCAGGGCTTTGTAAAGCGCCTCCCGTTCGTCGGTGCCGCAGGCCGTCCCGAAGCATAGTTCGCGACCGTTCTCGCCGCAGGACCAGGCGACGAAGACCGGCAGGCCAAAGCTGGGTGTGATATCCAGCAGGCCGGTTTTTCGCGGCACCTTGCGGCGCCAGCGTTTTTGCAAGCCGGCGAAGTAGTCGCTTGCGGCGGGAGAAGGGGCGACGGCTGGTAATTGCCCCGCCCACCACTGCAGGCTGGCGTAGCGTTCCACCGCTTCGAGGATGGCATTCCGCAAGGCTGATTCCGGATTGCTTCCTGCCGCGATACCCTGGGCGATCGAGAGGGGACTGGGCCGTTCGAAGAGCGGTGCCGCGGGCAGGAGGCAGTCCCTGCCGTTCTGCAGATTACGCAGCTTTACCATTTCCGCCGGCTTAAGTGGATCGACCCCCAGGCGCGCGCCGGCCCAGGCGGGGAAGAAGATCCGGTCCCAGGTCGTCCCGTTATCCTGCATCATCTCGGCGGGGATCCCGCAGAATGTCTCCAGCGGCCCCAAAACCTGCGCTTTGCCCTCCGCGAGCTCAGCGTCCCGGCGCCGCTCGGCTTCATAGACCGATTCGCCGAGACCGGTTCCGCTCAGATCCTGTCCGCGAAAATGGATTGTGCTTGCTGCGCAATAGAGACTGGGGACCTGCGGCAGTTCGGCTGAGAACACGTATGACACCCGGCTGCAGTGATGGAGAATTGTCGGCAGAGAGCTTCCGGCGAGTTACCGGACGAGCTAGCCGACGCGGCGGCAGAAGTGACGGCCCTGCCACTGCGGTGGCTGGTGCGGATTGATGATCATCCAGAGGCCGCCGTTCACGGGCAGGAAGCGCACGCGGAAACGTTCCGACTGATGCATGTTGGTGAAGTCGGCGTATTCGCCCTGGCCCTTGAAGGTGTAATAGGCCGAGGGACTGCGGACATCGCCCGCCGTATAGACCGTATAGTCGCCGGTGGGGATCACGCCGGTGATGGCCGGGTTCGCGCCCGGACCGGTCACAATGCCCGAGGAAGAAACGTATTCCACCACGACCCGCATCTGGGCATTGACGCCGTTCAGGTCGCAGATGAACGCCATTTGCTGAGCGGCGCGGGTCTCGCCGCCGGTCCCGAGCAACAGGACAGCCGCGAGCAGCGCGAGACGGAGCTGCATGATACCGTTCCTTCCTGTTTGAACCGCCGTTAGCTGCTGTTCCGCGATGCGGCTTTGGCGTCAGAAAGTCTGTTCGAAATATTTATAAGTATACGAACATAATATCATGCGAGAGAGATCGAGGCCAGCGTTATTTCGAACAGTGGCCGCGGCCGCCGAACCCGCTGGCCTCGCGGTTAGTCGATCAGGCCGACCTGGCGGCGTCCTTCCTCCGTCTTGATGGAGAAGTCGGTGCCGGCAAACTCGGCGGCTTCGGCGGTGCAGAGCCAGGCCACGGCCCGGGCCGGCCAGTCCGTGGAAATGTGCACCGAGGGATCGAGCTGGCTGACCGGATTGATGCCGGAGGCCTTGATCGAGACCTGCATATCGGTGGCCACCGTGCCGGGGCTGAGGCCCACGACCCGGATGCCCTGGTCCCGGTACTCCTTGTCGGCGCAGCGGGTCAGCGAGAGGACGGCGGCCTTGGTGGAGCAGTAGTGGCTCCAGCCTTCCAGCGCGCCGGTGGCGGCGCCGGAGCTGATATTGACGATTACGCCGCCGCCCTGTTCCAGCATGACCGGGATCGCGGCGCGCAGTCCGTGATAGACGCCCTTGTAGTTGATATCCACGACCTGGTCCCACTGCGCCGGGTCGGATTCGGCGAGGCGCGCGATAGGGTCGATCACGCCAGCGTTGTTGACCAGGATGTCGAGCCGGCCGAAACGCGCCCGGCAGGCTTCGACGCAGCGTGACACCTCGTCGTAGCGGGTCACGTCGCAGGTCACGGCCTCGGCCTTGCCGCCGGCAGCCTGGATCTCTACGGCGACGCTTTCAATCTCGGTTTTCGTGCGTGCCGCCAGCACGACCGAAACGCCCTGCTTTGCGAGTTCGCGCGCGGTCGCCGCGCCGATACCCCGGCTGGCACCAGTGACGATGGCGGCCTTTCCGGTGAGTTCTGACATTGGGTTCTCCTTCTAAGTTTTACGCGCCGAAGCGCACGACCAGCTTGTTGTCCTGCTCCCGCAGCAGGAAGAGGACGACGCAGGCGGCCAGCACGGGGACGGAGGCTGCGAAGAGGTGATTGGTCTGCCCGCCATAGGGGTCCAGGATCTGGGGCAGGGACACGACCAGCGTGATGGCGTTCATCAGGACCATCAGGCCGTAAGTCGTGGTGCGGAACAGGCCGAGGGCAAAGGCGATAACGAGGGCCGTCTGGACGACGCCGATGGCGTAGACCGTGCCGATGTCGAAGGACAGGCCGTAAAAATACTGAAAGATCTTCACGTATCCCTCCGGCTTGACGAGCTTTTCGACCGACCAGACCAGCATGAAGACGGCGATGCTCAGGCGAAGCAGGGGGAGGCTGGCCGCCGTGCCGGCGGTCGGAGTCAAGACTTTGAACATGCAGCAACTCTTTGAAAGGGGTTGAAGGCGCACAGCATATGGCGTCGGCCATGGCGGATAAACAGCAGGGCTCACACGAATTTCATGCAGTTTGCGCAGGAGTGAGATTACAGCGCAATGCGCCTTTGTTGAATCATGGTGACTCAGAATTTGTGTTTGAGATCAGTCTGTTGCTGATTGAAAGGTGAAGATTCTTGAGGCTGATTAAACGCATCTTGATCTAGAGCATATTCCGACCACAGGGGATCATTTGACCGGGGAGATTTTCCGTTCTGACAAGGCGCGGTTCGCAATGCGATGCGGCGCATCGGATAAGAGCCGCAACGTTGTCAGAGCGGAAAAGAACCCGGCCTCCGGTGGTGTTTGAAGACTCATCGGCCGCGTTGCGATGCTTGCCCGATGCGCTGCATCGCGCTGCGCAACGCGCCTTGTCGAATGAGCCTTCAAACACCATCAAATTGATCCCCTGTGGTCGGAAAATGCTCTAGCTGTTGCAAAGGAAGCCGTTTCGCTTTAATAGGTATATAAAATACCTATTAAAGCGAAACGGAGATCGGATCATGGACGCCTTCCACTGGCTCATTAACGGCTTCCTTATGCCCGGTGATCTCGTCATCAGGCGCATTGGAATAACGATTGAAGAGGATGGCGGCATTCTGCGCTCCTTCATCAACATGTGCTTTTGGGGCTTTGTCACCGTGCTCATCGTTTTCGCGGTGCTTTGAGGTCCCGTATGCGGGAAACAATCTTGGTTCAGGAGAAGTTTGAGTGATGCGCAATAAATTCCTGCTTTTGGCTAGTGTCCTTGCCGCCGTTCTGGCTGTCCAGCCAGTGGCGGCCGGCGATGAAAACCTAGGCCAGAAAGTCTTCAAGAAGTGCAAGGCCTGCCATACGGTCGGCGAGGGGGCGAAAAACAAGATCGGACCTCAGTTGAACGACTTGTTCGGCCGGACTGCGGGTTCTCTTGAAGGCTACAAATACTCCAAGGCCCTGCTGGCGCGGGGTAACGACGGACTGGTCTGGGATGAGGAGTCCCTGACGGCTTTCCTCACCAAGCCCAGGAAATATCTGCCCGGCACCAAGATGTCCTTTGGCGGCGTGAGGAAACCCGCCGACATGGAAAACCTCTTGGCTTATCTGAAATCATTTTCCGGATCGAACTAGCGACACAAGGAGATCTTGTCATGAGCCCAAAGCAGGATGCCGCCCGCGCCACGGTCAATGTTCTTGCGCCGCTGTGGTGCGGATTGATCCTGGGCGTGTCCTTTATCGCCACACCGGTCAAATTCACCGCACCGCTGATCGACTTCAAAGAGGCACTCGATCTCGGGCGTGTGACTTTCGGTCTCTTCGGCCCGATCGAGCTTGCTCTGTCTCTCCTGCTTTTGATCGCAGCGATGATCGCCGCTTATCCGAGATGGACGAGCCTGCTGCCTTTGCTCGCCGCCTTTTGCCTGATGCTGACCTTGAGCGAAAACCTCTGGCTGCGGCCGCTGCTCGACGAGCGTCTCTTGGCGATCCTGGCTGATCGTCCGCTGCCGGAGTCGGATCTTCACCTGATCTATGTGGCTTTTCAGGCGCTGAAGCTGCCGCTGCTTCTGGCCATGGCGCTCACGGCTCGGAAGCGGGCAGGGCACAAGGAACCCGGTCGGATCGGGGGCTCAACGCGGGTTAGAGTCCATCGTTCATTAACTGAAGGAGCTTGGCCAGGCCCTTCCGCTTGCTGACGGCGTCCGCGAGGGTGTAGCGGTCGAGTGTGTCGAAGAAGGCATCCTTGGCTTCGTCCAGGATGGCTGCCAGGCCGCAGGCACCCTCGATCGCGCAGCGCCCGTCGCGCATGCACTCGACGAGGCCCAGCCCGGTTTCCGCGCGTCCGATGACTTCGCCGATTTTGATGTCTTCGGGCTTGCGCGCGAGCTTCAGACCGCCGCCTTTGCCTCTTGTTGCGGAGACGTATCCCTGCCGCACCAACCATTTCGAGGCCTTGGCGATATGGTGCACCGAGACGTTATAGCGCTCAGCAATCTCCCGTGAACTGGCCTGCTGGCCGTCGCGCACCGCCAGGAAGATAAGGATTCTGAGACAGTAGTCCGAAAAGGTTGTGATCTGCATCACGCATTCTTGACAGATTGCAATTGTCAGATCAATTGTGTCACCAATAATAGGTATATAAAATACCTAAAAAGGAGAGAGATATGCAAACTGCCGTTCTGGCCATCACGCTGATGTTAATGGCCCTGCTCGCCTTCGTGTTCTGGCGGGTGGTCCGTTCGACCAACAGCAACAGAGAGCTCCTGAACATCAACAACCGGCGCAGCCAGGTGATCTGGGCCCTGCTGGTCCTTGGCGCGGTGGTAACGATTGTGTCCCTGCGGGAATGGCCCCACGCGCTGGCCGCCGGCGACGCCGCCATCCAGGTCAATGCCACCGGCGGGCAGTGGTACTGGGAGATCGACCGCTATGAGCTGCCGCAGGGCCAACCGGTGGTCTTCAACCTTCACGCCGAGGATGTGAACCACGGCTTCGGCGTCGTCGACTCCGACGGCAATCTGCTGTTCCAGACCCAGGCCATGCCCGGCTATGTCAATCAGGTGGAATATGTCTTCGACAAGCCGGGTCAGTACCGCGTGCTTTGTATGGAGTTCTGCGGCGTCGGTCATCACGACATGATCGACGAGTTCACTGTCGTCGCGAACGAAGGATAACCACATCATGTCACAGGCAGACATCAGGCCCCACGCCGGCGCCGTCAAATTCACCATGCTCCTGGCCGGCCTGGTCTTCGTTCTGATGATGGCCCTCGGGCTGATCATGCGCGCGGCGCAGGGCGAATTCATCGAGCTCGATCCGGCGCTCTTCTATCAGATCCTCACGGCGCACGGCGCCGGCATGGTCGGGGTCGCCGGCCTCTCGGGCGCGGCCATCATGTGGTACTTCGTCGGACGTTACGTGCCGCTCAGCGCCGGCATGTACTGGTCCTTCCTTGGCCTCTTCCTGCTGGGCGTGGTCTTCATTCTGGTCGCGATTTTTCTCGGCGAGTTCGGGGGTACCTGGACCTTCCTCTTTCCCTTGCCCGCCGTTCCCGGGGGCGCCTGGGAACCCTGGGCCGCGGCACTTTTCATTTTGGGGTACGTCGCGATCGGCGTCGGGTTCCTGCTCTACTACCTCGCCATCGGCTATCCCATCATCAAGCGCTATGGCGGGCTCGCCCGCGCGCTGGGCTGGGATGTCGCTTTCGGCAAGATCGACCCAGCGGATGGCGCACCGCCGACCATCATCGCCGCGGCGGCGGTGACGGTCTTTAACACCATCGGCACCGTCGTGGGCGCGGCCGTTCTGGTGGCCAGCCTGGTGCATCTGCTGGTGCCGGGCTTCGAGGTCGATGCCTTGCTGGCGAAGAACATGATCTACTTCTTCGGCCACGTCTTCATCAATGCCACCATCTATATGGCGGTGATCGCGGTCTATGAGATCGTGCCGGAATATACCGGCCGGCCCTGGAAGAGCTCGCGTGTTTTCGCCCTTGCCTGGAGCGCGATCCTGCTCTTCGTCATGGCGGTCTATCCGCATCACCTGCAGCAGGACGTGGTGATGCCCGGCTGGATGCTGGTCATGGGGCAGGTGGTCTCCTACCTGAACGGCGTGCCCTTGCTGGCGGTGACGGCCTTCTCGCTTTGCGTTTACCTGCATGGCTCGAAGGCGAAATGGGATCTCGGCCTCTCACTACTGGTGCTGGGTGTCGCCGGCTGGTCGATCGGGGCCATCCCGGCCATCATCGACGGCATGCTGGTGGTGAATAAGGTCATGCACAACACCCAGTGGGTGCCTGGGCATTTCCACATCTACCTGCTGCTGGGCGAGGTCGCCATGAGCTTTGGTTTCATGGCCTGGCTGGTGCGTGGCCGGGAGGCTTCGCAGGCCCGCATGACGGCGCTCGACAAGGCGACCTTCGGCACCTATCTGGTCGGCGGGGCGGGCTTTACCCTGGTGTTCCTGATTTCGGGCGCGCTGTCGATCCCGCGCCGCTGGGCGGTGCACCTGCCCGAGTGGATCCTGCAGGATCGGATCGGGACGGTCTTCGCGGCGCTGGTGGTGCTCTCGGCTCTGACACTGGTCGTCCGCTACGCCGTGGGCCTTAGTCGCGGAGCACGTTCGTGAAGCTTTTCAAAAGCTGGCTTCCCAGCCTTGCCGTCGTCCTTATGGGGGGCGGCGGGCTCTGGGCCGCCACCGACGGCTTTCAGGCCCTGACCGAGGAAGCCGCGCGCCGGCTGGAGGTCGCCGAGACCCGGCCCGAGGTTCCGCCGCTGTTGCTCGAAGACATGAAGGGGCGGCTCCTGGTGCTGGGAGAGGGCGGTGCCGGCAAGCCGCAGATCACCCTGGTGGAGTTTATCTATACCTCCTGCCCGACAATCTGTCAGACGGCCGGGAGTGACTATGCCCGGCTGAGCGAGCGTCTTCAGCAGGCTGGACTTCATGAGCGCGTCCGGCTGATCTCGGTCAGCTTCGACCCGGAGAACGACGGGCCGGATCAGTTGCGCGGTTATGCCGAGGCGCATGGCGCGGATGGCCGGCTCTGGAATGTCGCGCGCATCCGGCCCGAGGATCTCGCGGTCATGAAACGCAGCTTCGGTGTCCGGATCATCCCCGATGAATGGGGCGGATACGAGCATAACGCAGCCATGCATCTGGTCGATCCCGAGGGGCGTTTCTCGGCGGTTTTCGATATCGACGACGTGGAAGGGGCTTTCCGGGCGCTGGAGGCGCGCCTGTGATGCGGCCGCTGCCGGCAGCGGTATCGCTGATCCTCTTCATCGGATGCCTGTTGCTCCGGCAGCGGCTGGAGGCCGACCCGGTCACCCACATGCTGGTGCTTTTGCCGGCACTGGCTCTGGCCGGCGGTTTGCTGCTGCTGGCGACGGATCTGCGGTCGCTGCGGCTTTCGGCGGCGACCGCCTCTGCCCTGGTCCTGGTTTCACTCTTTAGCGGTCTCTTCTGGATGCTGCCGCGCTATATCGATGCATCCTTGACCGACCCGCTGGTCGAGCTGGCGAAGTTCGTCAGCCTACCGATGCTCGTTGGGGCTTTGCTGGCTCTGGCCTGGCGGCAGGTCCATCCTTTCCTGCGCGGCTTTCTGAAGGCCAATACCATTTCCATGCTCGGAGTCCTGGGGTTCCTCTACATCCACGCGCCGGTGCGAATCTGCAACTCCTATCTGGTGTCCGATCAGGAACGCCTGGGCTACGGCTTCCTCTTCGCGGCGGCCGGTGTTTCCCTCGCCTGGGCTCTGCCGCTGTTCTTCCCTCTGCCTGGATCGCCGGATCTTCCAAAGTCTCATATCAAAGAGGTGACGGCATGACGCTCGCAGAGACCGTCTCTTCCTTCGGCAAACTCGCCGTGACCAAGAGCCAGTTCCTGGCCAAAAACCCGCTGGGCTTCTGGGTGGCCGCCATGATGGCCGGCGCTTATGTCGGCATGGGCATCCTCTTGATCTTTTCGGTCGGCCAGGATGCCGATCCCGCGTCACGGAACTTGGTCATGGGCCTAAGTTTCGGCATCGCCCTGACCCTGGTGGTCTTCGCCGGCTCGGAGCTCTTTACCGGCCACACCATGTATATGACCATCGGCCGGCTGACCGGTCGGGTCGGAACCAGGCACCTGCTCAGCGCCTGGGGTATGACCTGGGCGGGCAACCTGACCGGTTCGGCCCTTTTGGGCGCGCTCTTCGTATTAGGCGGTGGTGGCGTGGTGCTTCACGCCGGCGGTCAGGACCTGATCCACGCGGTGGCGGCCAAGAAGATGAATGCGCCCGGGCTCGAGCTCTTCGTCCGCGCCATGCTGTGCAACTGGCTGGTCTGCTTGGCCATCTGGGGTGCGTCGCGCACGCAGAACGATGCCGCCAAATGCCTGATCATCTTCTGGTGCCTCTTCGCTTTCATCGCCGCCGGCTTCGAACACTCGGTCGCCAATATGACGCTCTTTTCCGTGGCGTTGCTGTCGGAGCACCCGGACAAGGTTTCGCTGGCCGGGGCCGCCTGGAACCTCTTCTGGGTGACTCTGGGGAATGCGACCTCGGGCGCCGTTCTGATGGGCTTCGGCTACTGGCTGGCGGCGGGACGGCCGGTTGCCGAGGCGCGCGACTGATATCCTGGGCGTCCATTGCATCGCTTCACCACTTAAGCCTCGGCAGGATAGCCATAGGCTGTTCGCCGGCCCGCTGCGCGACTGCCGCCACCTTGTCGGGTTGCGGCACTCCCTCCGCACCGAGCCCCAGGGCCTCGGCATGGATGCCGCCGGCGATCCAGAGAGCATCGATGCCGGCCCGACGGGCGCCTTGCATGTCGGTCGACAGACTGTCGCCGATCATGACGGCGCGGCTGCGTGGAATGTCGGGGCTTTCGGCGAAGAGCTGGTCGAAGATAGCCGGATGGGGTTTGCCGAACCGCCGCACGCTTCCGCCCAGTTCCTCGTAGAGCGCGGCCAGGGCGCCGGCGCCGTAAATTGTTCTGCCACCACGGATCACCATCACGTCGGGATTGGCGCAGATCATTGGCAGGCCGCGGTCCGCGGCGGCGGTCAGGAGGTCGCGATAGTCCTCGACCCGCTCGGTCTCGTCGTTGATCAGGCCGGTGCAGATGATCAATTCGGCCTCGCCGATATCCGTTGCCCGGCCGCCGCAGGCGTCAAAGGTGGGGCGGCCACGGGCCGGACCGAGATGGAAGCAGGCGGGCCGGGCATTCGCGCCGGTGCCGCTGGTGCCGGCGGCCATGGCTTTTGCCGTCACATCGCCCGAGGTCAGCAGGCGGTCGTAGAGTTCGTCGGATATACCCAGCCTATTGAGATGCGCGGCGACGGCCTCGCTCAGCCTGGCTGCATTGGAGAGCAGAACGATCCGGGCGCCGCACTGCCGCAGATGCCGCAGGCAGCCGATAGCGTCGGGAAAGGCCGCTTCGCCGTCATGCACCACGCCCCACAAGTCGATGATGAAGAGGTCACAGCCGTCGACTATTTCTGCAAGGCCAGTGAGGATCGGAATGTTCATGCTCTATCCATTGCCTGCGGTCGACTTCAGTCTCCGGCGGATTGTGGTGGCAGGTTTTTGGCGCGCTGATCGCGCTAACTTCACGCCGCCTTCGCAGTATGCTGTGGTACGGCCGGCCAGGCACAAACGAAAAATCGCAATCGAAACTCAGGGCCTGTAATGCGCCAGAAACATATCGATGCAATCTTCGATGATCTCCCCCTGAGACTGTTGAAATTGCGGTGCGTCCCCGAGCAAGAACTGCGGCCATACGAAGAACTGTTTGATCAGGCCTGTCAGTTGGAGGGCAGCGAAATGCGGATCGGACTTCCTGAGCGCGCCTGACTCCATTGCATCGCCGATGAACTGTGCCATGGGGTCGATCCGCACCTCTTCACGTGAAAAGATCCGCAGCGCGAGTTCCTTGTCCAGGAGGTACTCTGACGCGATCAGCCGATTGAGGCCGATATAGGTTTCGTCCGACACCTCCGCCACGATCGCTTCAATTTCCGCTATAAGCTGTTCCCGGACTGGTCGCGCCGAATCAAACGTGATGTGCCGCACGGAAGCGTTGCGCGCCATGATGATGTCGACGATTTCGTCGAACAAGACCTCTTTGCTCTCAAAATGACGGTAGAGCGTGCGCTTGGAGACCTCGGCGCGAGCCGCAATTGCACTGATATGCGCCGCTCTAAATCCCTTCTCGCCGAACTCTGCAATCGCGGCTGCCAGAATGGCCTGATGCTTCTTGTCAGTGAGCCTCACAGTAGCCCCGTAAAAAAGTAGAACGGGGGTTTACATTTTGAGGGCGCATGATAAATGTATACTCGTGGGTTTACTTTTTGAATGAGTTTTTGAGAGGTCCTGGTCATGTCCGTTGAATCTGTTGAATTCCCCAGCGTCGGCATCAAGCTTGTCGGCCATCTGCATAAGCCGGCTGACTTCGACGCCGATGCGGCCTATCCGGCTGTGATCATGACACCGCCCGCGCATCAAATCAAAGACCAGACGCCCGCCGTCTATGGGCCTATGTTCGCGGCGCGTGGTTATGTTTTCCTCGCTTTCGACTACAACAGCAAAGGCGAATCCGACAGCTATGCCGAAGGCTTTCGCAACGATGAGCACAATTTTCGCAAGCAGGAAGATCTGCGCAACGCGATCTCCTATCTGCGGTCTTTACCCTTTGTCGATCACGAGAGGTTTTACGCCGTTGGCGCCTGTGGCGGCGGGAATGTGCTGAGCGGGGTCGTGATCACGGACCTGCGGATCAAGGCCTTTGCCTCGGTTAGCGCCATGATGGCCACTGATGCGATGTTGCATGGAGACCGGGACTCCTTCGTGGCAATGATCAAGGCCGCCAACGATGCCCGACAGCGCATGTTTGAGACAGGCAAGGCCGAAAACATCGATCTGTTCGGATATGACGATCCGGACTACAAGGAGAAAAACAAGGAGGCCTTTCAAACCCAGCTCGAAGGCTTCGACTACTACGGCACGGCCAGAGCCGGATCGGTGACCTATCCGAATTTCTCGAACCGGGTGCTTGCCAATATCAATGAAACGGTCGCCGTGAATCTTGGCGAGCAGTACGCCGACCGGATACTGCAGCCCTATCTGGGGATCGTTGGAGAGAACTCGGATCTTACCCCGGCCACCGAAGCCTTCTATGACCGCGTGACCTCCGAAAAGGAAATGTTCCAGGTGCCCGGCGCATCGCACGTCGATCTCTACGACAAACCGGAATTCATCGAGCCGGCGGTCGAAAAGATGGCGGCGTTTTTCGGTAAGTACTAAGACTCCGCAGTCTTCAGCTTGATCGGCTTCAGCTTGACCGGTTTTCCGTGGGGCGTGGTTTCGTAGGCTTCGCGCCAGGCTTCAACGACGCCCCCCAACTCCCTCTTTTCTACCGACATCACGCTTTCCAGGGCGTCGGTGACCGCGGCGAAGTAGCTGTCGGTGGTATCGGGCGCGCCGGCTTCCAGGCGTTTGGAGATGGCGGCGCGCATGGCGGCCGCCCAGGTGTTGGGTTCGATGCGGCCGCTTTCGATCAGGACCTGTGCCATTCCGTAGACCTGCGCCTGCCAGGGCTCGTCGAAAGCAGGCGGTTCTGTCGTATCGAACTCAGTCATGGGCTTCGAGGTGGCTTTCCCAGAGGTCGAGGTAGACCTGGTCCTTCGAATCCTCGCGCTCCGGGAAGAGGTCACTCAGCTTAAAGACCACCGAGTAGAGCGGCTCCGGCCGGATCTCGCCGTGGGCGGAGGCGTCGGCGAAGATATGCGCGCCGCGATAGCCGGCGATCTTGCCGGGATGTCCGCGGACGTAGGCGGGCAGGCGGCAATGACCCACCGGCGTGATCAGGCGGCCGCGTACCGCGTCGCCGACCTGGAACCTGGGTGCCTGGTCGTAGGGGCGCTCGAAACTGACGGCGGCGTTCTTGGCCTCGGCGACCTTCTCAGGGGGCATCGGGGGCGCGAGACCTTCGGGGCGTGAGCCATCCGACTGGCCGCTTGCCAGTTCGCTCACCGTCGCGATGCCCGAGCCCACGAACATGCAGGCGTAAACCTTGTACCACTGATCGAAATAGGGCCGGGTCAGATAGGTAACCGGCTCTTCCAGTTCGCGGGTGTGGCGGAACTTGTCCAGGTTCCAGTTCGCTGGCCGCGACATGGAACGCACGATGCCGAACATGCGCCCTTCCCAGGCTTCGTGAAAGGCCGGCTCGTCCGTGCTTACGTCGATCGGGCCGAAGCCGAGCTTCCCGCCGAGGTCGTGAATGCCGTCCATGATCAGCCTCCGCTCGATTGAGAGGACGTCGGTTCGGAGGGCAAATCCCGCTCCGTCCCGATCATGCTGTTGCGGCTGACCAGCGCCGCCAGGGCGGCTTCGTCGAGGTCTTCCGTGCCCTTGGGCCGCTGCGGCAGGACCAGGTAGCGCAGTTCCGCGGTGCTGTCCCAGACATCGACCCGAACGGAGTCAGGGACCGTCACGCCGAACTCCGTCAGCACGCCGCGTGGATCGCGCACCGCGCGGGAGCGGTAGGCTTCCAGCTTGTACCAGGAGGGCTGAATCCCCAGCAGGCGGTGCGGATAGCAGGAGCAGAGGGTGCAGACCACCAGGTTATGAACATCTTCCGTATTCTCAACGACTTTCAGGTGGTTCTTCGCCCAGCCTGTGATGCCCAGTTCGGTGACCGCGGTGGCGCCGTCCGCCAGCAGCCGTTCCCGGAAAGCCGGGTCGCACCAAGCCTTGGCCACCACGCCGGCGCCGACCTTGGGGCCGATTTCATTGCTGTAGAGTTCAACCCAGGCATCGACGGTCTCGCTGTTCAGCATGCCCTTGTCGACGAGCAGGGTTTCCAGTGCCTTGACCCGGAGGGCCGGTTCGGAGGGCACATGGGAATGGATCAGGGGGTGCAGCTCTGCGGCTTGCTTCGCGTCATATTCGCTCATGGCTCCAGCCTAGCTTGTAGCACCCCGACTGGCGAGCGGGATTATTGAGGGTTGTGGCTAGCCAACGGCTTTGTGATAGCGTCCGGCCAGGTCTTTCAGGGCGGTGAAGTAGGGGGCCGGACCGAAGCTGACCCGTCCGACCCCGAGCCGTCCCAGCTCTTGGAGCGAGGGCAGGCCCTCCCTCATCATGACGTTCACCGGCAGCTTGCTGGCCGCGCAGATCTCGGCGATCAGTTCCGCTTCCACCAGTCCGGGGACGAAGAACCCGCTTGCACCTGCGTCGGCATAGGCTGTCGCTCTGGATTTCGCTTCCTCGATAAGCCCGCCATGCTTTTTGCGGTCGCGCTCCTGCAGGAACAGATCGGTTCTGGCGTTGATGAAGAGGGGGACACCGCTGCTATCCGAGGCCTCACGGATGGCTGCGATTCGCGCCGCCTGTGCCGCCTGTGGATGAAGACCGCTGCCGCCCACGACCTGATCCTCGAAGTTGATGCCCACCGCGCCCGCTTTGATCACCCGTGAAACGTTGGCGGCCAGTGCGTCGGGCGCCTCGGCATAGCCACCCTCGAAATCCAGAGTGACCGGCACCTCGACCGTCGCGGCGATCCGTTCGATGATCTGCAGAACGAAGTCCAGGGGGATCTGCTCACCGTCTGCGTAGCCCTGCGCCGCCGCCACCGACCAGCTCCCGGTCGCCACCGCCTGTGCACCGGCTTCGGCAATGGCCTTGGCGCCGCCTGCGTCCCAGATGTTGTAGAGCACCAGCGGCGTCCCCGGCTGGTGCAGTTCAGCGAAACGGCGGGCTTTCTCGGCTTGGGTCATGACGGCTTTCTCCAAAACGCAAGGTGATCGAAACCGAACTATCAGTTCGCGTCTCAAATCACCATATGCGCGCGGACAACCAAGTCCGAAAGAGTCCAATCCGAACTAAATCCGGGGTCCAATCCGATCGGCCGCGTTACGCTTTCGCGGACAAAAAAGCGCGAAGATGATTTGTGAAAGCCGTGACACGTCTGGGAGGGAATCCACCGAAGGCGTGCGCCATGAAAATTTCCGACGGTGGCGCGTCATCCTGTGGCAAAAGTGGGACAATTCGACCGGAAGAAAGCTCTTCCCGGATCGCGATATCTGGCAGCAGGGCGATGCCTTTGCCGGCGCGCAGAAAGCCCAGTACGTCGTTGAAGGCATTGCAGCGAATGCGCGGTGTAACCCGGATGGCACGCTCTCCGGGGCGCCGGTACTCCAGCTCTGTGCCCTGCCATGCGTTGGCGATGTGATCCCAGCCGGCGAGCTCAGCCAGGCTTTTTGGCGGCCCACCCATTCCGGACACCAGATCCCGATGCGCGCAAAGCAGGTCGCGAAAGCTCCCTATTTTGCTGACTTTCAGCGATTGGTCCCCCGGCATGCCGACCCGTATGGCGAGGTCGATGCCGTAATCGACCAAGTTGAGCTGCCGGTCGTCGGCGACGAAGGAAATCTCCAGCCCCGGATGTGCCGTTAGAAACTCTTCCACGGCCGAGCGCACGAAGGCGGCGGCCAGTGCGTGGGGCGCGGTCAGGCTCAACCGTCCGGAAAGCGTCTCCGATTTTATCCGGGCCTCTTCCAGCGCCAGGCCATAGATCTCGCGAATGGCCACGCAGTGCCGGTAGAACCTCTGCCCCGGCTCGGTCAGTGCGAGCCGTCGGGTCGTGCGTTGGATCAGGCGCAGATCGAGGCTGCTTTCCAGGCGCGTAACGCTTTGACTGACGGAGGATTTTGTCCGGCCGAGCTTCTCCGCCGCCTGACTGAAGGAACCGGAGTCCACCACCTCGGCCAGCACCATCATGTCTTTCAGTGTGGGTTCCATAGTTTACTTAAATTAAACAGTAATGTCTAAAAACTCTATATTATGTCGAAATCAATATCATCCTATATCTCCTGGCATTCGGGCCAAACGACCAGCGGTTGCGTGGTTTTGGGCCGGCATTGACTCAAGAGGAGAATGGAATGTCTAAGCAAATCAATGACGTGATCGCTGCAGCAAAGATCGCGAGCGAGAAGTGGAAGGCGGCCTTCAATGCCGGCGATGCGGCCGGCTGCGCTGCCTGCTATGAAGAGACGGCCCTGGTCGTGGCGAAACCCTTCGGGACTTTCCAGGGGCGCGCCGAAATCGAGGCGCTCTGGCAGCAGGTGATCGGCGACGGCTTTAGCGATGTGGAATACCTGGAGCCGAAGATCACCGCAGCGGATGCAGACACCGCAGTGCTGACCTCAAGCTGGAAGATGAACAAGGCCCACGGCGTGATCACCAGGGAGCTCTGGGCGCTTCAGGCCGATGGGACGGCACTGCTGCGCGAAGATCACTTCGAGGCGTTGGGTTGAGGCGCTTCTTCGGATTGCGGTCTTATTCCCCTTACGCCGGGATGAGACCGCGCCTGATTTTGGATCCGCCATGCCGTCAGGCTGAGGCCTGTAATACGCCGGGAACCGTCGTCTGCAATCGTTTCGCCTGTTGCAAGCCGCGGACAGAGTTGCCAAAGAGGACTCGCATGGTCGTTTCCAGGTCCCGCAGTGTCAGGACGGCCTCGCTTGCCACCTGAGGGTCATCCTCTATCAAGGCCCTGCGCAGGGTCCCGGGCAGGGCGCCGCTGGTCAGGGGCGGCGTGACGAGCATGCCGTCCCGCTCCAGGAAAACGTTGGTGCGGCTGCCCTCGACCAACTCGTCCCGCTCGTTCAAAAACAGCACTTCGTCGCAGCCCGTTAGTTTGCTGAGCCGGGCATGCTCACCATCGTAAAGCTGCCGCCGCGTGGTTTTGTGGCGGAAGAAGGGGTCGCGGCTGTCGATCCTTTGGTTCGAGATGACGTAGGTAAAGGTGGATGAGGGGGCTTGCGGTGGTAGGGGCGCGCTGGTGATCGAAATCCTGCCGGTGCGATCGAGAAGAAGTCGGACACGGTGATGGCCGTTTGAAAAGGCCTTCGCCGCGTTGTCCAGAGCTTCGGCCGCCGCCGCCGGCTCGTGCCGAAAGCCGAAGTACCGGGCAGAGTCTTCAAGGCGGTCGAGATGGTACTCAAGAAGATGATAGCCATCGTCCGGCCACCAGATCAGGGTCTCGATCAGCTCGAAGTCTTCCATCGGGTCGGTCAGGAAACGGCCCTTGAGCAGGCATTCCTCGTATTCGTCGGCCGGGTTGGAATCGTAGACGATGCCGCTGCCGATGCCCATTTCGCCCTTTCGGACAGTATTTTCCGGGCCGTCCTTCTCCTGCCCGATCATCAGGCTGCGGATAGCGACGTTGAAGCGTCCATCGCCGTTGGGCGCGATCATGCCGATGGCGCCGGTGTAGACGCCGCGGGGCTGCGGCTCCAGCTCGTGGATGATCTCCATGGCCCGCACTTTGGGTGCGCCGGTGATTGAGCCGCAGGGGAAGATGTTGCGCAGGATGTCCCGTAAGCCGACGCTTTCCCGCAGCTTGGCGGTGATGCCTGAGGTCATCTGCAGCACCGTGCGATAGGTCTCGACCGTGAAGAGATCGGAGACCTCGACGCTGCCGGTCTCGGCGATACGGCCGATGTCGTTGCGCAGCAGGTCGACGATCATCAGGTTTTCCGCCCGGGATTTCTCGTCGTTGCGCAGCCAGTCCGCCTGGGCGGCGTCGCCGTCGTTGTCGAGCCCGCGGGCCGCAGTGCCTTTCATGGGTCGGGTTCGGATCTGGTCCCCCTCGCGCTGGAAAAAGAGTTCGGGGGAGAAGGACAGGAGGTCGAAGCCGCCGCCTTCAACGCCGGGGTCGTGGATCAGCGCGCCATGCGCCACCGGCTGCTTTTTTCTGAGACTGTGATAGAGCGCAAGCGGATCGCCGGTGAAGTTGAAGTCGTACTTGAATGTGTAGTTGATCTGATAAACATCGCCGGCGGCAATGTAGTCGCGGATCCTCTCGATCTTGGCGATGTAGTCGTTGCGGCTAATGGACTGCTTCAGCGCGGAGATCTCGTAGTCGCCTTGCGGCTCCAGATGGCTTTGGAGCGTGTTGGCATCGATGACCTTCGGCACCTCGAAGGCCGCCATCCAAATCAAAGGGGATGTGGGTCCGGGGCTCTCTACGCCGCTATCCAGCAGACCCTGGAGGCGAGATTCGAAGAGGTAACCCAGTTCGTAGGAGAACAACCCGGCGAGGTGATATCCGGCTGCGTTCAGTTCTTCGAGCCGCTGGAGAGCCTTTCCGGCATTGGCCGGCGCGTCGCAGCGGACAACTTCCACCGGGTTTTGGAACAGCAGGGCCTGGCCGCCGGCGGTCAGGCTGTCGTCGAGAAGCACGAAGGCTTCGCGGGCATCGGGTGCGTTGCGGGTCATGGTGACGGTTCTAGGCGGAAAGGATCGGAGAAGATTCTGCGCTGCGGATCTGGTAGCCAAAGACCTCCTCGAAGGCGCCGCGCAAGGCGACGTCCAGATCGGCCATGGTGACCGGGAGCCCAAGGTCCGCGAGTGAGGTCACGCCGTGCTCGGCAATGCCGCAGGGCACGATGCCGTCGAAGTGCGAGAGATCCGGATCCAGATTGATGGAGATGCCGTGAAAGGTGACCCACTGGCGGACCCGCACGCCGATCGCCGCGATCTTGTCTTCCCGTCCATGGCCCCGGTCCACCCAGATGCCGACCCGGCCGTCCCGGCGCTCGCCTTTTACGTTGAAGCTGGCCAGCGCCCGGATGATCCATTCTTCGAGATCCTGTACGTAGCGGCGCAGGTCGCCGTTGCGTTTCTTGAGATCCAGCATGACGTAGCCGACCCTTTGTCCCGGGCCGTGGTAGGTATACTGCCCGCCTCGACCGGTCTGATAGACCGGGAAACGATCCGGGGCGATCAGGTCCTGCTCCTGCGCCGAGGTGCCGGCCGTGTAAAGGGGCGGATGCTCCAACAGCCAGACCGTCTCGGAGGCCGTCCCCGCGCGGATCTCCGCAACCCGACGCTCCATGAAGGCGATGGCGTCGGGGTAGGCCACGGGGCTGTCGTCAATCCGCCAGTCGATGCTGGCTTGACCGGGGCGGACAATCGGGGCTTCGGGCGACACGATCTCGTGCTTTCTCTCTTTCCTCAACATCGAACGGCAGTGCGCCTTGCAGTCGCCGGAGCAGGCTGCTAGGCCTCTAAGCTAACGACAAACGGTCCGCGAACAATGGCTTCAGAGCGACATTTTTCAACGGCCGTTCGTATTCAGGGGGCTTTTTAGTCTAGTCCGCAGTTCGGGTCACGGGGCATTATCGCTGCTATGACGGATGTGACAGCGCAGAGCACGGCTTTGTGCAGTCGGGGGCTTGCCGCCGATACAGAGATGAATCTTTAGGGAGGAGAGAACCTTGGCCGAAAACCTACGCGACGCGGCGCTGTTCTATCACCGTTATCCGAAACCGGGAAAACTCGAGGTGGCGGCGACGAAGCCCTTGGGCAACCAGCGTGATCTGGCGCTGGCCTATTCGCCCGGTGTCGCCGCGGCCTGTGACGCGATCGTGGAAGACCCTCAGCAGGCGGCTCAGGTCACGGCCCGGGCCAATCTCGTAGGCGTGGTGACGAATGGCACGGCCGTGCTGGGCCTCGGGGCTATCGGCCCGCTGGCCTCCAAGCCGGTCATGGAAGGCAAGGCGGTTCTCTTTAAGAAGTTCGCCGGCATCGATGTCTTCGATATCGAGGTGGACGAACTGGACGTCGATAAGTTCGTGGACATCGTGGCGGCGCTCGAGCCGACCTTCGGGGGCATCAACCTGGAAGACATCAAAGCGCCGGAATGTTTTGAAATCGAACGCCGTTTGCGCGAGCGCATGAAGATCCCGGTGTTCCACGATGATCAGCATGGCACGGCCATCATCGTAGCGGCGGCGGTCTACAACGGCCTGCGGCTGGTGAAAAAGGATCTGGCCGAGGTGAAGCTGGTGACCTCCGGAGCCGGGGCGGCGGCGCTGGCCTGCCTCAATCAGCTTGTGTCCCTGGGCATCAAGCGGGAGAACATCTGGGTCACCGACATTGCCGGTGTGGTCTACGAAGGCCGGACCGAACAGATGGACCCGCTGAAGGCCACCTATGCCCAAGCCACCGACGCGCGGACGCTGGCCGAGGTGATCGAGGATGCCGACGTCTTCATGGGCCTCTCGGCGCCCGGCGTCCTCAAACCCGAGATGGTCAAGAAGATGGCCAAGGATCCACTGATCCTGGCGCTGGCCAACCCCACGCCGGAGATCATGCCGGAGGAGGCGAAGGAAGCCCGGCCGGACGCGATCATTGCCACCGGCCGCTCCGACTATCCCAACCAGGTCAACAACGTCCTTTGTTTCCCCTTTATCTTCCGCGGCGCGCTGGACGTGGGGGCGACGACCATCAATGAGGAGATGAAGCTCGCCTGCGTCAAGGCGATCGCCGATCTGGCCATGGCCGAGCAGTCGGAGGTGGTCGCCAAGGCCTATGGCGATGGCGAAAGGAGTTTTGGGGCGGACTATCTGATCCCGCGCCCCTTCGATCCGCGCCTGATGCTGGAGATCTCGCCGGCGGTGGCGAAGGCGGCTATGGACAGTGGTGTCGCGACCCGGCCGATTGAGGATTTCGGGGCCTATTGCCAGAAACTGGCGGAGTTCGTGTTCCGCTCGGGCCTGGTGATGAAGCCGGTTTTCGAACGGGCCAAGCAGAATCCGAAACGCCTGATCTACGCCGAGGGTGAGGACGAGCGGGTGTTGCGTGCGGCTCAGGTCGTCGTCGACGATCAGGTTGCCCGCCCGACCCTGGTCGGCAGGCCCGAGGTGGTCGCGACCCGGATCCAGCGTCTGGGCCTCCGTCTGACCCAGGGCGAGGACTATGACATCATCAATCCGGAGAAGGATGACCGCTTCAATCTCTACTGGAAGACCTATCACGAACTGATGGAGCGCAAAGGCATCTCGCCGGATGCCGCGAAGACCATCATCCGCACCAACACGACCGCGATTGCGGCAATTGCGGTGCATCTGGGTGATGCGGATGCCATGATCTGTGGCGTTTCAGGCCGCTATGCCAGACACTTGAACCAGATTTCCAATGTGCTGGGCAAGGGGCCGGAGGTGCATGATTTCTCGGCGCTTAGCCTGCTCATCATGCCGCATGGCACCTTCTTCATTGCCGACACCTATGTCAGCAACAATCCGGACACGACCGAGATTGTCGAGATGACGGTTTTGGCTGCATCTCACGTCCGGCGTTTCGGGATAGAGCCAAAGGTCGCCTTGCTGTCGCACTCGAATTTCGGAACGCGGGATTCCGATAACGTCAATAAGATGCGCGATGCGGTCGCCATCCTGCATGAGCGCTATCCGGATCTGGAGGTCGAAGGCGAGATGCATGCGGATTCGGCGCTCAATCCGGATATCCGCGACCGGGTCTTTCCCAATTCCCGGCTGGAAGGCGCGGCCAACCTTCTGATCATGCCGACGCTGGATGCCGCAAACATCTCCTTCAATTTGGTCAAGTCCATGGGCGAGGGCCTTTCGGTCGGGCCGATCCTGATCGGCTGCGCGGCCCCGGCGCATATCCTCACGCCTTCGGTCACGTCTCGCGGCGTCGTCAATATGTCGGCGGTCGCTGTGGTCGATGCGCAGGATCATCAGCCCGGACATGTCCTTTGAAGTCGGGTTTGAAGAATGGCCAGGTGCTGGACATAGTTTTGTAGGCTTCCTGCTATAGGGTCACCGCATGAGCGAACCGCAGCCAGCCAAGATCGCCGAAGAGACGGCGCCGGGTGACACGGAGGAGCCGGGTCTCTCGGTGGAGCTCGTCTTCGCGGTTCAGGAAGCGCTGGCGGAAGAGCGGGTCGCCCAGGTCGAGGAGCTGGTCGGCGAACTGCACGAGGCCGACGCGGCCGACCTCCTGGAAAGCCTCAACCGGGAAGACCGCAAGCTGCTGGTCGAGCTGCTGGGCGCGACCTTCGATCCCGAGATTCTGCCGTACCTCGATGAGTCGGTCCGGGAAGAGGTCATCGAATGGTTGGGCCCGACCGGCCTGGCGCGGGCCGTTTCGGAGCTGGACAGTGACGATGCGGTCGAGGTCTTCGAGGATCTCGACGAGGAGTTCCAGCATCGTATCCTGAGCCAGTTGCCCCAGGCCCACCGGGTGGTCCTGGAGGAAGGCCTCTCCTATCCGGAGGACTCTGCCGGCCGCTTGATGCAACGCGAGTTCGTCGTGGTGCCCTCGGCCTGGACCGTCGGCGAGACCATCGACTACATGCGTGCGGCCAAGGACCTGCCGGACGACTTCTACGACATCTACATCGTCAATCCGAAACACCATCCCATCGGTTTCCTGCCGCTGAGCCGGATCATGCGCACCCGCCGCCATGTGCGCCTGACCGAGTTCATGGAAAGCGATATGAAGGTCATCCCCCTGACCATGGATCAGGAGGACGTGGCCTATCTCTTCCGGCAGTACGGCCTGGTCTCCGCGCCGGTGGTCGACGAGCCGGGGCGGCTGCTCGGGGTGATCACCGTCGATGACGTGGTGCATATCATCGACGAGGAAGCCGGCGACGACATCATGAAACTGGGCGGCGTCAGCGAGCCCGACCTCTACAGCGCGGTGCTGGACACCACGAAATCCCGCTTCGCCTGGCTGGTGGTCAACCTGCTGACCGCGATCCTGGCCTCGGCGGTGATCGGCATCTTTGATGCCACCATTGAGCAGATCGTGGCGCTGGCCGTACTCATGCCGATCGTCGCCTCCATGGGCGGGAATGCGGGCACCCAGACTCTGACCGTCGCGGTGCGCTCGCTCGCCATGAAGGACCTGACCGAGGCCAATGCGACGCGCTTCATCGGCAAGGAACTGCTGATCGGGTCCATCAACGGGATCCTCTTCGCCGTCCTGGCCGGCGGCGTGACCTGGCTCTGGTTTGAATCGCAGGCACTGGGCGCCGTGATCGCGGCGGCGATGGTGATCAACATGGTGGTGGCCGGTCTGTCGGGAACCCTGATCCCGCTGGGCCTGGAAAAGGTCGGCGTCGATCCGGCCATTGCCTCCAGCGTGTTCCTGACGACGGTCACCGACGTGATCGGGTTCTTCGCTTTTCTCGGACTGGCGGCGGCGTTTTTGCTGTAGGCCTCAGTCCAAAAACTGCCAGCTCTCCGCGCCGTCGAAACGGCGGATTTTCAGACCGTCGATATCCTTCGGATCGGCCATGCGGCAGTTGACGGCCATGTGGCCGTTCTGCGGTTCCTTCAGGTTTTCCCAATGAGTGGTGCAGCCGCAGGTCTTGCAGCTTACAAAGACCAGGTTCTTGTCATCCCGGCTGTAGCCGATTGTGGCGCCTTTCTCGTAGCTGATCCTGATTTTATCGATATCCGCATGGGCCCAGAGTGCGCCGATGCGCCGGCAGATCGAGCAGTTGCAGTCGGTCAGGCGCTTCGGCCGTTCCAGCAGCTCGAAGGTCACGGCGCCGCAGTGGCAGGATCCCCGGATCATCGTTCGCCTCTCGGTGCCTCATCGCTCTTCGAGGCTTCATCCTAACCTGCAGCCAGTCTCATCGCAGCCCGTTTCTTGTTTCGTAACAAGGTTTTCCCGCTCGCTGCTTTCAAGTGACTCGGACAAGAGAAAACCGATATCGTGACCGAGGCGCAGGTCCGGCACCTGACCGAAATACTGTGCGCGGCGGCGGCCTTTCTTGTCGATCAGCACGAGCGTCGGCGTGCCTTGCATTTCATAGGCGGCCATGGTCTGTGGGAGCGCCCCCTTGCCGGCTGCGTCGACCCCAACCGGGAAGGAGATGCGGTACTCATGGAGGAAAGCCTCCAGCGACACAGGTGTCATGGCCGCGTGGTGTTCGAAGACGCTATGCAGGCCGATGACCGCCACCCTGTCGTCGGGGAAGGCCTGATGAAGGGCCTGGGCCTGTGGAAGGCCGTGCGTGACGCAGCCCGGGCAGAGCATCTGGAAGGCCTCGATCACAACCACCTTGCCGCGCAGCTTGTGAAGACTCAGGTCCTGCGCAGCGTTGAACCATTGGGATACCTGAATTTCCGGCGCCGATGATGCGGTCATCACTTTTGTTCCTTCGTATACAAAAGAGCCACGGCCCCCAAAGCGGAGGCCGTAGCTTGTTGTTCAATTTGAGCTTGCCGATCACTTGATCTTGCCGGGCAGGCTGAGTTCACCGGAGGCCACATCGAAGATGTCGGTGACACAGAGCAGGGGCGCATGCACATTCGCGTTGACCCGCAAGGCTGAGGTCACACCATCGTATGATACGCCGGCGAGGCTGTTGGCCCCATTGTGGTCTAGGGGGGCAAAGGGCACGTTGATCGTGATCTCCGGGCCATCAAAAAGCGGCGTGTACCCAGGGCTGTCGATGAAGATTGGCAGGCCGGGCCAGGTCAGCGGCATGTCCGGCGTTTCGCCTTCCGGGATGTCGCGCACGCCGAGGGCACCCGGACCACAGGCCTCGGTCGGAGTCAGAACGACCCAGTGGCTGTGCCAGGGCGCGCCGTCGTTGGCGGGGTCGCCGTCGCCGTTCTCGTCATAAAGCGGCGTGTCGTCGAAATCCGGATGGCTGGTCGCCGCGAGCGCCAGGATGCCGGTGCCGCCTTCGAAACCCACGACAGCAGGATCGAGCGAGGTCGGCCAGACGTAAGCGAAGACCGAAGCACCGCCCAGCGCGCCCGTGGCCTCCGGCTTATCGGCGCCTGCGGTGCCGTTCGTGGTCATGTGGAAGGTCACGGTCCGGCCGTTGCGGTGCACATGGGCAGCCAGGATGTCGAAGGAGGCGGTCTGCGCTGTATCGGCGGGTGAACGCACCGCGTCGGACTGATGAACGGCATGACCGCCAGCGTGCTCGCCGCCGGCAAACGCGGAGGTTGCTGCGAGCAGGCTGAAGCCCGCGGTCAGGAGCGGGGACAGAAAGGGATTTTTCATGACGAAACTCCAGGGTGATGTAGATCGGTGATCGAAAAGTAGTAGCGACTCGATATTATTGCAAGAAAGATTTCGAGTCGCTATTATCTGGCGATGACTGCAGACCAGCGTTCCGAACTGCGCGCCCTGATCGATCGGATCTCGCGCCTCAATGCCGCCGAGGACTGGGGCGGCGGGCTCAATCCCACGCAGCGTGCCGCGATTGCTTATCTGGCGCGCGCCAACCGCTTCTCGCGCATGCCGTCCCAGGTGGCGGATTATCTGAGTGCCACCCGGGGCACCGTGTCCCAGACATTGAAGGCCCTGGCGCGCAAGGGACTGGTCGCGGAGACGCGGTCTCAGAGCGACCGGCGCAGTGTCTCCTATGCCGTGACGGGGTCCGGGCTGGCGGCGCTCGAGGTGAGCACGGCCATCGATACGGCATTGACGCGATTGAGCGACAGGGAGGCGCGCGCTCTGACCGGTGTGCTGAGCGGCTTGCTCAAGACGGCTTTAGAGGAGCGGGAAGGCCGCAGCTTCGGTATCTGCCGGACTTGCCGGCATCACCGCAACGGGCCCGAGGGGGCGCATTGCGCGCTTTTGAAGGTCGACCTCCTGCCGGAGGAGGTGGCGCAGATCTGCCACGAACATGAAGCGGCATGATTGGGTCGGCCGCACCGATGCTCTTTTTATGACGAGGTTTCGATCGTGACAGGAAAGCCGCGGCGCAGCGAGTTACTCACCATGCAGGAGGCCTTGGCCTGCGCGATGACCTCTTGAGGGTCGGAGCCGTCCCGGGTTTGGCAGGTCACCTCCATGGCGGCCGATGTCGTGATCAAAGGCTCGCCGTCCAACTCGACGGTCACATCGACCGAGATCTTTCCGAGATCCACGCCCTTCTCGTGGGCCACGTAACGCAGGTCGTTGCAGAAGCAGCCGCCCAGGGCCAGGGCGAGAAGCTGAGCGCCATTGAATCCGAGCCCCTTGCCGCCGGCGGTGCCGTCAGGCCGGTCCACCACGATGGTGTGGCCGCCAGCCCAGCCCATGGCTGCTTCCGTACCCTCCACATTGCGCAACTGAACCGTCATGGAAACCATAGCTCTGTTTCCTTCTGCCACAGATGATCGCGTGCTGACAAAAAGCCTAACGCAGCTTCAAGGCCTTGGGAATGAGTGCCCGTCATCACAGGTGACCGGACAGACGATCTCGCTGACTCAGGATAACGTCGCAAAGGTGATCCGCTACGGCGCGGACGCGTCTGGACTGAGTGAGGTCCGAGTGGATTACCAGCCAGATGGTTTGATCCACCCCCAGTTCCTGAGGCAGTTCGATCAAACCGGCCTCCCGCGCCAAAAAGTGCGGCAGGACGGCAAGCCCCAGTCCGGCGGATGCGGCATGCAGTTGGGCCGACAGTGTCGTGGTTGTGACGGCTGCCGGGCGGCTGCGGCGCTTTCGTTCGATCCACTGGGCCGCGGGCAGGTGGCTCTGCGCTTCTGACCAGGCGATGTAGGCGTCATGATCTTCCGGACCTGCTTGCGGGTTTGGCCGGCCGGCGAGGTAACGGCGCGCGCCGTAGAGGCCGAAGCCCAGCGTGGCGAGTCTGCGGAGGGTGACATTGCCCCGCTCCGGCTTGACCATGCGCAGCGCAAGGTCTGCATCCCGCCGGTGCAGATTGACCGAGGCCACGTCGGTGGCAATCTCGAGCTCCAGATTGGGATGCTTTTTCAGTAACGCGGGCAGGCTCGGCATGATGATGGGATTGGCGAGGTTTTCCGCCGTGGCGAGGCGTACCGGGCCGCTGACCTCCGCCTGATGCTCCGCCTGGTTTTCGAAGTTCTGCGCCGCATGCTCGAGCGCCTCTGCCTTCGGTAGGAGCGCAGTGCCTTCGTCGGTGAGCCGGTAGCCGGTCTGGTGGCGGACGAAGAGGGGCACAGCCAGTGCCCGCTCCAGCCGTTCGATCCGCCGTGACACTGTTGCGACGCCACTGCCCAGAGCGTTGGCCGCGGCCATGAGGGAGCCTTTGCGGGCCACCGCCAGAAATACCCTGGCGTCGTCCCAGTTCAGTGGTTTTGTCGCGGTCATGGGGTTTTCCATTAATGGAAATCTGAATTCAGGATCTGTCTCTACCTTTACGTAATTCGAAAAGCCATCTTTGCGAAAGATTGCGTAGGAGGAAAGGCGATGCAGACAAGGCGATTGGGCAAAGAACTCGAGGTTTCCGCGCTCGGATTGGGCTGTATGGGCATGAGTGAGTTCTATGGGCCCCGCGATGACGAGGCCTCGATGCAGGTGTTGCACCGGGCGGCGGATCTCGGGACGAGCTTTTTCGACACCGCTGATATGTATGGACCGCACCATAACGAGGAACTGCTTGGGCGCTTTCTCGGGGAACGTCGCTTCGACGCGGCGATCGCGACCAAGTTCGGTATCGTGCGTGAAGGCAACAGCTACGCCCGCAACATCGACAACAGCGCTGCCTATACACGCAGAGCCTGCGAAGCTTCACTGCGTCGCCTGGGGCTTGAACGGATCGATCTCTACTATGTGCACAGGGTCGAACAATCTCGCCCGATTGAGGAGGTCATGGAGACGCTCGCCGGCCTGGTCGAAGAAGGAAAGATCGGGCATATCGGTCTTTGCGAAGTGAATGCCGGCACGCTGCGCCGGGCGCATGCGGTTCATCCTGTGACCGCGTTACAGACCGAGTACTCGCTCTGGACCCGCGAGGTCGAAGATGAGATTCTGCCCACCTGCCGGGAGCTGGGGATCGGCTTCGTTCCCTATTCGCCACTTGGCCGCGGATTCCTAACCGGGAGTTTCGATGCGGGGACATCATTTCAGGATGGCGACTTCCGCGTGAACCTGCCGCGCTTTAAAGGCGACAACCTGCGCGACAACCAGGCAATCGTTGAGGTCGTGAGAGAGATGGCGGCCAAAAAAGGCTGCACGCCCGCGCAACTGGCCCTGGCATGGTTACTGGCACAGGGCGAAGACATTGTCCCGATTCCGGGGACCAAGCGGTTGCCTTATCTCGAGGAGAACATCGCCGCGGTGGAGGTGGTTCTGAGTGACGTCGAATGCCGGTCTTTAAGGGACGCAGTCGAACGCCGACCGGTTTCTGGTGAACGCTACACGGAAGAGGGGATGAAGGGCGTCAATGCCTGACGCGGCCCTTCAGGGACGGCAGGCTTCCCGGTCATCCGCGGTCCGGCGTCCAGGCCGCGAGGGGCTTGCCTGCGTGATGCCCCATGGTCGCCAGGCTCAGGCAGCCTGGGAAAGAGTGCGTTCGGGCGGCAGTTGGATGGTCACGCACGTTCCTTCGCCGAAGGTGCTGTCGACCTTCAGGCCGCCGCCATGCAGCAGCATAAAGGCCCGCGCGAGATGCAGGCCCAGGCCCGTGCCGTCGAACTTTCGGTTCAGTTCACTGTCCACCTGTTCGAAGGGTTCGAGGATCCGGTCCAGATCTTCGCTGCGAATGCCGATGCCGCTATCGGAAATGGCGACGGACAGGTCGTTCGTGGGGCCGAGGCAGGCATCGATCCAGACCTCGCCGCCGGAGGGCGTAAACTTCACGGCGTTGGAAAGCAGGTTGAGCAGCACCTGCTGCAGTTTGGTTTCGTCGGCCTGCAGGATCGGCAGATCCTGGCTGCAGCGGTCGGATATCCGGATCCCGGCCTTGTTGGCGCGGGGTTCGACCATCCGCAGACAGCGCTTGATCAGATCGCTCGGGCTAAACTGCGTTTCGTTCAGCACCGAGTGACCGGCTTCGATCTTGGCCACGTCAAGCACATCGTTGATGACGCCGAGCAGATGGGCGCCGCTGGCATGGATGTCCTCGGCATACTCGCGGTATTTCCCGTTGTCCCCCGGCCCCAGTGTCTGGCGGGCGATCAATTCGGAAAAGCCTATGATGGCGTTGAGGGGCGTGCGCAGTTCGTGACTCATGGAAGCCAGGAACTGCGACTTTGCCATGCTAGCGGCCTGCGCGCGCTGTCGAGCTGCCGCCAGTTCCGCCGCTCTGGCTTCCATATGGTCGACCGTCAGATTGAGCAGCGAGGCGGCGGTTCCGACGCCGAGGTAGCGACCCCGATCTGTGACGATGAAGCCTTTCAGGAGGGCACTTGGCCGTTCGCGCGCGATGATGGCGTTGAGGGTTGAGATGTCCACGCCGACATCGACGATCAGGGGGGCGCTGTCCATCAGTTGACGGATCGGTTTCTTGCCGTAGAGCGCCCGGCCGAAGTTATGAGCGAGTTGGAACAGCAGTTCGTTGCGGTCGACGATGCCGACCGGCCTTCTGCCCTTTGTCACGGCAAGCGTCAGCAGGTCTTCGTCGTCGGCGAAGTGATCGTAGACCTCGGCACAGGGACAGTCCTCTGAAAGAGGTGGAACCTTCAGAACGAGCCGGTCCAACTGATTTGTCATCAAGCTTGTTTCCAGAGCCGCTTCGTTTCCGATTGATAGCATTCGGGACGCGAAGCGACTCTTGCTCCCTTGAAAAGAGCTGATCGCCACATCCTCTTTTTCCCAAAGGAATCACGACCAGGCTCAAATGCCTTTTCAACCGCTGATGTGCTTAGGTACGGTTGAAATTCTAAAGTGTTCGTTAAGATTCATTAACTTTCACAAAACTGTAACAAATACGGCGGATTGCAATCGCTTTGGGAGTCGCAGAAGCTTCTTTGCGCAAAGGTGCGTTGTGGTAGGAGAGTTCGCCCATGCCTGCGCTGGATATCCGCCCGTTGAGCCGGCACTTCGGCGTGGAAGTCCTGAATGTCGATCTCTGCACGGTCACGCCGGAGCACCTCTTTCCCGAGATCCGTGGCGCTTTTGAGGAACATTCCGCTCTGCTTTTCCGCGGGCAGAGCGTGACCCCGCAGCATCACATTCGCCTCGCGGAACTCTTCGGGCCGCTGGAGGACCGGAAAGCCGACGAGCACGAGGAAGGGGAGGGCTTCGAGATTCCGCAGGTGTCGAACCTCCTGGAGAACGGCGAGGTGAGCGGTGAGATGGACCTGCATACCCTGCAGTTGAAATCCAACCAGCTCTGGCACACTGACAGCACCTTCCTGCCGGTGCCCGCGCTCAGCAACATCCTGATCGCCGAGGTCGTGACGGAAAGCGGTGGAGAGACGGAGCTCGCGACCACGCGCGCCGCCTGGCGCGATATGCCGGAGGCCCTGAAAGCACCCTTTCGGGATGCTTCGCTCTGGCACAGCTATAGCCACTCGCGCGCCAAGATCTCTGAAGAGCTCTTGAAGCTGCACATCATCAGTAAATGGTCTGACCAGCGCTGGAAGGCGGTCTGGATCAACCCGGTCAACGGCAGGGAAGCGCTCTACATCGCATCGCACGCCTACAGGATCGAGGGCAGGGACGAGATGGAAAGCGCGCGTTTGATTGACGAAGCCATCGCCTTCTGCACACAGCCCGAATTTGTCTACAGGCACAGATGGCAGGTGGGCGATGTTCTGATCTGGGACGAGCGGGCCACCCTGCATCGTGGCCGGCCCTGGCCCTACGACCAGCCGCGCGCGCTGTCGAGTATCTGTTCATCCGTGACGGCTGCGGACGGGTTGGAAGCGATGCGTGTTTAAGCTCTGCGCGATTGCCATTTGCACCTGATCTAGGCGTCTGTGACCAACCACTTCGCCGCCGCGTCCGTGACCGCCCGATTGACCTCTGCGATCGCCTTGGCGACCATGCGGCTGGATTGCCAGTGCAGGGTGACCTCCAGAGGCCGGTCAGGGAGCAGGGGAACGAGTTGGCCTGTCTTAAGGTGTTGCGCGATCAGCGGTTCCGGGTTCATCCCCCAGCCGATGCCGGCCAGGGCCGCATCGACGAAGGCTTGCGGCGAGGGCAGGTGGTGCGCGGGCGCGATGATCCGGCGGCCGAAAGTCTCCTGCATCCAGCGGGTCTGCAGCCTGTCCTTTCTGTTGAAGTCCAAAACCGGCGCTCGTTCCAGGGCTGTGGCATCGACACCTTCGGGAAACCATTTCGCGACGTAGTCGGGGCGCGCGGCGGCGATGTAGTGTAGCCGGCCGAGCTCTTTACTGTCGCAGCCTTGAACCGGGCCGGGATGGGCGCTGACGGCGGCGGCGACTTCCCCGCGCCGCAGCCAGTCCGCGCTGTAGTCTTCGTCATCGAGGACGACCTCGAACAGCAGACCGTCGCAGGCGGCGATGACGTCGATGAACCAGGTGGCGAGGCTGTCGGCATTGATCGCCACTCTCAGGGTCGCGGGCTCTTCGGCTGAAACCACGCCGCCGAGGTCGGCGTTTAATCTGTGCTCCAGAAGACCGACATCTTCAACGTGACGCACCAGCCGCTGCCCTGTTGCCGTCGCCCTGCAAGGTTGCGCGCGGACGACAAGCACGATGCCGAGCCTGTCTTCCAGCAGCTTGACGCGTTGAGACACTGCCGAAGGCGTGACGTGAAGCTCCTGCGCGGCCTGTTCGAAGCTGCCGGTTCTGATCACCGCCGCCAGGGCCGCCAGGAGAGGATAGTCGAGCATTAAATTAGCTGTGCTTAATATGAGATAGAAAGATTAATTCGCCTAAGTCATGAGAACACGTTAGTCAAGGCCCAGGATTTTGGAGCGGGTCTATGTCGAGTGCTTTCCTGCCGGGCTTTTTGCTGGGCCTCAGCCTGATCGTGGCGATCGGTGCGCAGAACGCTTTCGTGCTGCGCCAGGGCCTGCGCCAGGAGCACGTCTTCCTGATCTGCCTGACCTGTGCCGTTTCGGATGCGGCTTTGATCACCCTTGGCGTTACCGGCTTCGCTGTGGTTTCGGAGCTCCTGCCCTGGGCGGAACCGCTCCTGCGCTATGGCGGCGCGGTCTTTCTCTTCCTTTACGGGCTGCGGTCTTTCCTGGCCGCCTGGCGCAGCGACGGCGCGTTGGCGCCTGCGCAGGAGACTGCGGGTGCGTTGACGACGGCGCTGATCACCTGTCTGGCCCTGACCTGGCTGAATCCGCACGTCTATCTGGATACGGTGGTGTTCCTCGGTTCCATCTCGACACGCTACGGCGAGGAGCAGGCCGCCTTCGGCCTCGGCGCCGTGACAGCCTCCTTCGTTTTCTTCTTTTCCCTTGGCTATGGTGCGCGCCTGCTGCGGCCGCTTTTTGCAAAGCCCGCTTCCTGGCGGGTTCTGGAGGTCGTGATCGGGGTGATTATGTGGAGTATCGCGGCTGGTCTCCTCTTGAATTGAAGCTGCAGGCACGCTTTGGCCCGGACCGAAACAAGGTTCGCCCCTGCGCTGATATCGTGAAGCCTCATGACACAGGTTGCAGGCTGGCAGGAGGACGAGGTGGCGACAGCGAAGGCGTTGAACCAGGGCTTTGTGGTTGCGATTACGATCGAGGCGAAGGAAGGGGAGGCGGACCGCCTGGCGGCTCTACTGGCTGATCTCGCCATCCCTTCCAATGCGGAGCCGGGGATGAAGGTCTTTCTGCCCTACCGCTCTCCCAGCGACGAAAAGCTCTTCTTCATTTATGAGCTTTATGAGGATGAGGAGGCCTGGGCGGCTCATCAGGAGACAGCGCATTTCAAGCGGGCGTTGCCGGACCTGCTGCGGCTTGCGGCGAAACGCGAACGCGTGCCTTTCGTCCCCTATGTACCGATCTGAGGTTCAACGTGGCAGCGCAACGAAAGTGCCATTGTTGCGGCGCGTGACTTCGCGCATCAGGGTCGCAAAACGCCCCTTTGAATAGTTGGACAGAAAGCCGATGGCATGCACCCTTGCCAGACGCTTATTGTTGATGCGATTGCTGTTAAGCCGGTCGAGCGCGTTGATGACGGGATCGTAGGAAGAGCCGCTGTATTCATCGCCGAAGATGTAGATGGCAAGCTTGGTATTCGGGTTTGCGTAGCGTTTTAACGCAACCTCCAGGCCTTCGACCGGACTGCTGTTCGATGTGCTGTTCCAGGATTTCAGCAACTTGATCGCGTTTGCGCGACGCCCAGGTGTGTCCGGTATCCAGCGGCCCGCATAGCCCGACAGCAGATGCCGACCGTTATCGTTCAAAATTTGAAAGCCCTTTATCTTCGGATGGATGCGGATGGTGTTCTCGACTTCTGCCGTCACACGTCCCCAGATTTCCTTCATGCTGCCTGAGGTATCCACGATGAAGACCACATACTCGCTGTCAACCGGTATGCCCCCCACCTCGACGTCCCGGTCAGTGCGAGTCGGCTGTGAGATCGAGGTCCGGTTCTGGCGTTCGAGCGATGACTGGACCAGTTCCAGTCCTTCGATATCTTCCCGCAGGCTTTGTGCCGCCGCGGCCGCTGAGCGCTGCTGTGCGTTGACCTCGGCGGACAGCCGCTTGAGGCGATCGAGCAGGATCTCCTTGTCCGCTGTTTCCTGCTGCGCCTCGGCCAATTCGCTTTCCAGTTCCTGCTCGAGAGTTTCGGCCTGAAGCACCTGCTGCAGCAGCGATTCTGCGTCAGTCTCGAGATCCGAGAGCGGCGATTCGGCATAGGGGGAGATCAGAACCAACAGCACGACCGCACCAAACCCGCAGGAGACGATGTCGAGAAACGACAGGCTGAAGATGTCCAGATCTCGTCGTCGCTGCTTCATGGCCAGCTTTCCGCCGGGCTGATCAGCAGCCCGCCTGTATGAGAGGTCCAGGCCCAGTATTCGATTGAGGCCTGCGGGTCGCCTTCAATGGGGAGCAGGATCACGTTGACCGTAACGCCGGAGAGGGCGGCCCCGTTCACGCTGTGCCGGAACAGCTTTACTCGGCAGTCGCCGGATATGGTCGAAGACCCGCCCCAGAGCGCGCTGCAGCTCGCGAAGGGATTCAGGCTGCGGTAGCTGGATTCACCCTTGGTCGGCAGGCCGTCGGTGATGATGTAGAGATCGGTCGGACGTTGGGCGGAGACAGCCTGAAGGCCCGCTTCGAGATTGGTCGGGCCTTCCGGTACCTTAGCCTTCAGATCCGCAAGAATGCTCTCAAGCGCGGCAGCATCGCCCGCCGAGGCCCAAGCCCGGTCACCGAGACGATCCGCAGTTTCGTTAAAGGAAACGACGCCGACGCTGGAGTTCGCCGGTGCGCGGGCGAGCAGCCAGGTCACGATCCTGCGCGCTCGAAGCCACTTCGGCCCCGATTTCTTTTCGGCCGCGGAGGTATTCTTGCGACGAATGATATCGATCAATACCTCATCGGTCATGGAGGCACTGCTGTCGACCAGGACCATAATTCGACGACCCTTGACCTCCAAACCAATCAGGTAGTCCTCTTCACCGACCTGCGGGCTTGCGACGACATCCGGTTGCTCCTTCGGGATCTCGACTTTTTTTATCGTTTCTTCGAGAGCCTGTTTCTTTCGTTTTCCCTCGGATGCTTCCTGTTCAGCGCGGGCGAGTGCCTGGCTGTGCGCCTCGAGATCTTTCGATGTCTCTTCGATCGCCTTCTGCTTTGCCAGGGTTTCTGCCTGACTTGCGGCGATCTGGTCTCTGAGCTGGCTTTGCTGTGCTTCGAGGCGCTCGAGATCCGCGGCGAGGAGCTCGGCCTCGATGACAGAGGTGTCGACATTGTGCTTGATCAGCATGAACACGAGAATGATCGCGCCCAGCCCGCAGGACATGATGTCCAGAAAAGCAAGGCCGGAGCTTTCAGTTTTTCGACGTGGTCTCATCGTGCTCTGCGGCGCTGATGCGATTAAGCAGGAAGGATTCGCAATAGCCTTGTGTGTCGACGACCAGCCCGTCCTGCAAGCGCTGCAACTGGTGGAGCAGAAGCATGAGGCCGATGCTGATCAGCAGGGCGACAAAGGTTGAGTTGAAAGCGACGCCGAGGCTTTCCGTCATGCCGGCGATGTCGCCAGACAAGGCCTGGTCTGCCTGCGCCAAGGCCTCACCGATACCTCGAACGGTGCCGATGAAGCCAAGGGACGGGATTGCCCAGATCAGATAGCGGATCATCGAGTTTTCGGCTTCCAGCCTGACCGCCAAAGCCTCAACACTGGAATCGATCGCGTCCGATGTGTTCTGCACGTTCTCGGTGATGAGATAGCGCCGCAGGCTGGCCATCAAGGTGCGCACCAACGGTGTTGTCCTGATGGCTTCGGGCAAGTCCTCGAGCGACTTGAGAGCGGAGGAGAGATCCTTCGCGTCGCCGGTCTTCCCATCGAGGAAGTCCACTTGAAAGAGATAGCGGTCTTTGAGGATGGCAAGGCATTTGCCGACGATCAGGTAGATTCCCCAGAACATGAGGATCAGGCAGATTTCCTGCTCGTAGTCTTTCAAAATGACCACGAGGTCACGCGGGGCGGACTGTCCGGCTGCCCTTGCAGCCTCCATCGCCAATTGAGCTTCCGGCCGGATATAGCCGATGTAGGCCAGATGAACGGCCACGATCGACAGGACCAGCGCGATGGCGCTTTTCACGAGCGTGGACAAATCAGATATCCACGGGGAAGGACGTCGGGGAATTGAGGCTGAGCCCGCTGCCCGCGGATTGCGCGTAGGCAAGTCCTGCTATGCCGGCAATGGCAAGCAGGGCGAAAAACAGCACGCTTCGTTGATAAAATTGCCGCCTAGTCTGCGGCTGCCTTTTGTCCGCCATATAAATACCTCCCAACTCGAAAACCGACATCGTTCCTGTGGCCGGCCAGGCCGTCGCGGAAAGAAGCACGCAACTGGGTCCGTGTGCCGGAGCCCCAACTGGCGCCCTTGATGACATGGGGGCCGCCGAACCCGGGTCCCAGAGGATCGACCGCCACGACCCCTTCGGATGGTGGCGCCAGAGAATAGACGTCGTGAACCCATTCACTGACATTTCCCGCCAGATCATACAGGCCCGACGCTTCTGCCTTGAAGCTGCCGACCGGCGCGATCCTGGTGTAGCCGTCAGTATAGTTGGCAACGTAAAAACGCGTGACTCCATTCGCAGATTCATCGGCGATGTTTCCGGCCATCGGCGGGACGACACTCTCATCACCCCAGGGGAAAATCGTTTGAGACGCTTTGCCCGCTTTTCGGGCGAGCCATTCCCACTCGGCTTCACTCAGAAGGCGATAGCCGTCTGAACGGCTGTTCACGGCCCGCAGACGGCCCCCTTTGATCTGGTAAAAGGGTGAGAGCCCGTTCTGAGCGCTGAGCCAGTTGCAGAAGGTCGCCGCCTCAAGCCAGGTGATGGAGGTAACAGGTTCACGGCCTGGGCCGCTGTGCCCTGCGCGAAACAAAGCGAACTGTGCGTTGGTGACTTCATGCTTGGCGGCATAAAAGGGTTTCTCAAGTCTGACATCTCGCAGAAACTCGTTGGCGCGCTGGCCTTTCTGATGCCTCGGCGCGCCCATGGTGAACGGACCTGGCCGAAACAGAAGTAACTCAATGCCGGCTTTGTTGCGGTAGCTTTTCGGGGCCTCGGCGAGCCGGGCCGAGGCCTCAGGCACGAGATTTCTGCGCACGACCGTCTTGCGGCCGACAGAGGGGCGAATAGTTGTCTTGACGCTCCTGTAACCGGTTTTCTTCAACTCGATTTCGTGAGGCCTGGCCCTCAGGGACAGCTTCACCGAGCCTTTGCCGACTTTCTTTCCATCGACCAGGATGTCCGCGGCGGGGGCCGTATAGATTTCGACCTGGCCGAGAGCCGGCTCGAGTTCAAAGGTAAGGTGTCGCGATTCTCTTGGCTTCAGGGCCAGCTTACGGGTCACACTTGTGTAGCCTTCCAGGGCGTAGGTCACACGATGTTCGGTGTTTGCACTGAGACCATGGCTGCGATTGGGATCGATCTGTCCACCGTTCAAAAGCAGTTGGCCGCCGGGCGGGGAGACAGAAAAGGTCACGGTCGCCGAGACCGGCTTCAGCAGGTAATTGCGTGTGATTGATCTGCTCTGATTGGTCAGGGCTATCGTTTCCGTGACAGCAACGAAGTCCTTCTTTTCAACCGTCAGCTCATACTCACCGCCATCCTGCTCCAGGGTCAGCGGTGTTTGACCGAGCAGCAAACCGTCAAGCCGCACATCCGCGCCTTCAGGTTTCGAGGTCAACTCGAGCCGCCCTTTCACGGGGCGGAGCAGCACGGTCGTTTCGTGCGTTTTGTCCCGTTCGATCTGAAGGGCAAAGTCCTCGACTTCGAAAAAGGGGTTGTCGATGCTCAATTGGTAACTGCCCGGATCCAACTCTTGCTCCAGAGACTCCGCGACGGCCAGAAACGCGCCGTTCAGGTCCCAGCGGGTATTGGTCCGGGCCGGGTCGGTCATCGCAATCAGACGTCCTGGCAGTTCTTCGAGCGTCACTTCCACGGCGCCGCCTTGTTGCTCTGGCGTGATGACGATGCGGGCTTCGCGAAAGCCATCGGCGCGCACCGTGATTTCCGGCGCCTGTGAAAAACCGTAGACAATATTTTCGAGCGAAAAGGCGAAGCCGTCGGTCACCTGAACCGATCCGGTTTCCCCGGCATCCGCCGGTAAAATCTTGATTGAGGTCCCGCTCGCCGAGACCAGGACCGCAACAACGGCAGTGGCCGCCAGGATGAAGGCCCCCAGGAGCAGCAGGAAAATCCGTCGCTGCCGGGCCCGTGCTTCTCTCAGGCCGATCTCAAATGCGCTCATCGCAATAGATCTCTACGACGAAGTCTACGGCACCCGGTGGGATCTGCACGTCGATAAGCTTCGCACGAAAGCCCTGTCGTACGCCCTCAAAGGTATGTTGCCCGGGTTTCAGTTCGATCGTCTTGTTTTCCGTCCTGCCGACCTTGCCGACGCCGCGCACGGAGATGTTGGTTTTGCCGTCGGAGACAACGCGAACCTGTACCTTGGTCGAATAGGCCTCCAGCAGCGCAGAGAGTTTCTCCGCCTGTGCCTTCAGGGAGCGACTGTGGTTCGCGAGAGGGCGCGCCTCCGTTATCGCTCCCTGGGCCTGCCGGGCCACATTGCCGGATGTAAGCCGTTGGGGCGCCTGGAGGTGCTTGGAGAGCTGCGCCGTGACGGTGACGACCTGCGTTGCGAGCGCCATGCCGGCATTCGCCTCGGCGTTGCCCGGGAACAAATCCCCGGCCTCCCGGAACAAGGCGCCTGCAGAGCGCCAGTCGTCCGACTGCGATGACCGATGCGCTTTCGCCATAAGACGTTCGAATTCCAGCTTGCGGGAGAGTTCGGCAGCCTGTTTAGACAGCAGCTTCGCTTCCGGCCGGCCCTTAAAAATCTCTCTGGCCTTTTCCAGGCTCTTGTACGCCGATTTGAGATCTTGCCGGCCAAGGGCCGCCATTCCTTGATCGATGTGTCGCGTGAAGGCTCGCTCGCGCAGTTCCAGGGTCACCTTTTCCAGACGTGTGGCAAGATACTGCCTGGACGGGTCGAGGCCGAGCGCTGCCTCAAGATGGGTTTTCTCAGCCTCGAGATTGTTTTCGGTCCGCGCAATCTCCGCCTTTTCGATAAGAGCCAGAAGGGGAGGCAGTCCGTCGATCGCCTGCGCTAACTCGCCTGCTTCAAGTGACCCTGGTTTCAGCCTGAGGGCTTCCGCGATTCCGAGCGAGGCAGCGTCGTAATCATCGGCTTCGTATGAGGACTTCGCGCCAGCGAGCGCTGAATCGAATGCGGCGTCACGTTTCCCGATCTCGTTGCGGGCGACAGAAGCGGCGTCTTGCAGGCTGGAAAGCGCGGCTCCGTAGTTGCCTTTCGTGAATTCTGAAACCGCGCGGTCCTTCTTGTCGAGAATCTCGCGCTGCCGTGCAGCGTTCCACTGCGCAAAGGCTTCGCTGGCCACCTCCGCTTCCAGGTCGCTCTCGAAGCTCTTGAGAGCTTCCTTGAACTCTGCTCTGTCCGCTGCCGTTGCCTCATCCTCCGCGGAAGACGCCTGCGGCACGGGGGCTGTTTCTGCCTTCGGTCTTTCCGCGCGCGCGACAGCCGGATCGGTCTCCTGCGGCGCGGGTCCGGACACCTGTTCGCTGCTGGAGCTCGCAGGTGGCGCGGTGTTTGCCGCCTGTTCAGGACCGAGCCCCAGGCGGGAGAGGTCGATGGTTACGATGCCGAGCAAAAACAGCGCCACGATCGCTGCACAGCCGACGGATATGAGCAGGAAGCGGACACGCTTCTGATGGGCTTGCCTGCTGGCTTTCTCGAGTTCTTCAAGCAGCATGGTGATGGGTTAAAATCAGAGCTGTACCTCTGGTGTCCGCTCTTCAGCGTAGATTTTTTCGAGAAATTCCCGCCACTGTGCAAATTGCTCTTTCGCGGTGCCGGTCAGCTTGACCGTCTTTTCTTCAAAGGCGACAACCTGCGGCGCCAGCTCGACATCGATGGACTCGCCAAGTTCTGCAAGCGCATCCCGATGAACTTTGGCCTCTTCATTGGTTTGAAAACTCTTCTGCAAGAAAACGGCGCTGGCCGCTCCGGCGGCAACACCGGCCCCGACCGCGGCCGTCCGTGTGGCTGCACTGTCCGAATTCGCGCCGGCCGCGATTGCGGCGACGGCTGCGACGGCACCCAGCACGCCAACGATTGCCTCTGTCGTTGCCTTGCGTTTGAGCTCCCGGCGGGCCAGGACCTCCTGCAGGCTCTGTTCCTGCCAGATGAAATAGCTGGTTTCCATCTCGTCACTGAAGGACTGGTAGGTATCCTGAAGACCATCCACGAAGAGCTGGTCTCTGACCCGAATGGCCCGGGTCCGCTTCAGCATGGGATCTCTCTCGCTCGGGAAGCTCATGAGCTCGGCACGGCCGTTTTTCACCGCAAGATGCTCCGCGAAGGCTTCCTGGGTAAAGCTGGCGCCAAAGCGGAGTTCAGTCATTCGCTGCAGCTTGGCGAGTTCAGTGCCTGAATAGTCTTCGAGTTCCTGAGCGATGCGGTTTGCCGCCTTTTCAAAGACGGGATCATAGGGGTCTTTTCCCTTGTTTCGGATGTTCTTGTGGAAACCCTCCTCGACTTCATGGTCGAAGCTGCGCGTCAGCCAGGAATTTCCGGAAATATCCAAGACCTCGACTTCGATTTCGACATCTTCTCCGTTGGACTCGACAATTTTTCCAATAACATAGAGGTCGCCCGTTGCGGTCTCGTCGGGCACCACCCGCACTGCGCCAAAGGCCTGTGTTGCCTCCATGGCCGCTTTCATCTTGTAGGCGAAGCGATTTGCCTCGGCGCGCCGCAGTTCCGGCCAGACTCCTTCTTCCTTATAGTTTTCCGCGTCTTCTGACAGACCGGGGTCGAATACCGGAATGATCACGTCCAGCCGCGGTTTGTGTGGGTCCACAACCGCTTTCCTGTCCGAGTCGAACAGTGACGAAAGCTGAGGCCCAACCTTGATTCCGCTGCTTGACGAGCCGTCGCCGGTGGTGACACACCCCGACAAAGCAAAGGCGATTACGACGGCGCAACGCGAGAAGTTAGATAAAAAACTCATACCGAATGTCCCACTGTGCGATATTCACATGACTTGCGGTAAGCCTTTATATTTTCGGTACTCATTCCAAAGCTTCTTTTTGATCTTCGGATCTTTTTCGTTAATTGCGGCCCGACGAATCTGCGCTTCCAGCACACTGTCGTTGTCGGCAGGCGGAATATCCTCGGGGATCTTTCCGTTGTCGAGGGCGCGCGCGGTTTCAGTTCTTGTGGAATCAGATTCAGCTTCGTCTGCTTGCGAGCTGTTACCCTCTCCCTGTCGTTCTCCCGCCTCTGCCACGCTGCCGGCCGCATTGGCTCCAGATGCGTTATCCGCAGGTGCCGTCTCCGTGCCAGTCATATCCTGGGCCGCAAATGACTTTTGACCTCCCATCGAGCCGGAGCCGCCGCCTTCACCAGCGCCACTGCCACCGCCGTCGCCGGCACCAGCGGCCCCGCCGCCGCCTCCACCGGAGTTGCTGCTCTGGGCAGTCTGACAGGCGTCGAACTCGCTGAGCGACTTCATCAACGCGCGGTCCATCAGGGCGATGCGCTCTTCGCGCGTCAAATTCGGGTCGTTCAGATAGTCGATCGAAACCTTCGTGCAGTCCAAAGTGTCTGATGTTGCGAAGTCGTCCCCGGACTCAGAAGCCGTCTGAGCCTGCAATAGCGGGGCGGCCGGGGCGAAAAGCAAGATTCCCAGGCAAAGTCCCAGACTGCTATCACGCAACACACGCATTTCTACTCGTCCCTTTGACAAAGCAACCAATGCTATAGGAAACACGAAAAAGTTACAACAAACACGCAGGTATCTGCTGGCGCTGGACGGACTGCGACGATGCCATCAAACTTGGGGTTATGTGAAGTTATTTTTGATATAATTTACTGTTATTATTGGATTTTTATCTCGTTATGGAAGAGATTCGCGTGCGCTGTTGAGACCGGAACGCTTTGTGCGCTCGCTATCTAAGCCCGTGCTCTGACCTTTTCCCGCATGGCCGTATCGCGGCGTGCTTTCGCGAGCGCCTTTTCTCCGCCGCGGGTGCCGGTGATCATCTCCAGGTCTTCGAGGGTTTCATCGCTGGAAGGGGTGAGTGCGAGATCCATGAATTCCCGGCCTTTGGGATCGCGCTTGACCTTCAGGTAGTAAGGCCAGACCCGGCCCAGCAGGGCGATCCAGCGTACCTGATCACGCAGGAGCTCTATCCAGTACTTCGGATAGAAGGACCAGGCGGGTTCGATCTTCATCCCAGGGCGCCGGTCGAGGCGTGCCTTGCGGCGGAAGAAGCCGCCTTCCAGCGGATGCACGCCCTCGATCTGGACGCAGCCGGCGAACCAGATCATCAGCCAGAGGATATTGATGGGCGAACGTCCGCTGACCGCGAAGCGGCGCATGATGCTGTACATATGCTCCGGGCTGTAATAGGCCGCCCAGGCGTCGCGGTAGGCGCGCTCCCACTCTTCGTCCGACATGAGCGCGTGATGGCTGACCCGGTGGTTCAGGTCATACTTGTTCATGTCGGGATCCATCCAGATCCCCTGTTCGTAAAGGTGCTTGTGATCTTCGGAGCCGGGCAGGGGCGTCAGGAAGAAGAACTCGAGCAGATCGAGCGGCAGTTCCTTCTTGATGATCGAGATGTCCCGCATGATGGATTCATAGGTATCGCCCGGGAAGCCGAGGATATAGCCGGCATAGGTAATGGCCTTGTGCTTCTTCCAGGCCTGCAGCATGTCGCGGTATTCCACGATGCGGTTCTGCGCCTTTTTCGCGGCGGCCAGATTTTCGGGATTGATGTTTTCGAGCCCGATAAAGACCCGGTTGATGCCGGCGCGGGTGCATTTTTCGATGAAGTTCGGGATGCGGTGGCAGAGGGTGTCCACCTGGATCACGAACTTGATGTTCATCTTCTCGCCGTGGCGCAGCTCGATCAGCCGGTCGACGAAGCTCTCCCAGTCCTTATTGCGGGCGAAGTTGTCGTCGGTGATGAAGAAGCGTTTGATGCCCTGGGCGTAGTTCTGCCGGATGATCTTCTCCAGATCGTCCGGTGTCCGGAAACGGCTCTTGCGGCCCTGGACATTGATGATGGTGCAAAAGGAACACTGAAAGGGACAGCCGCGCCCCAGATCGAAGGAAGAGTGGGAGCCGGCGGTGCGCTGGATGTGTTCGGCAGGCAGGATCGGGATCGGCTCGCCGGCCACGTTGGGCAGGGCGTCCATCCAGTTGTAGATGGGCTTCAGACTGCCGGCCCAGGCGTCCTGCAAGACCTCGTCGAGGCGCTGCTCTTCCGCTTCGCCTGCGTAGATCGAGATCCCAAGATCCTGAGCCTCCTGAATATCCGCGGGTAGCTCCTTAAGCATCGAAATGCAGCCGGAGACATGAAAGCCGCCGATCGCCACTTGCAAGCCGGCGCTGCGGAACTGCCGCGCGATGTCCATGGCGCGCGGAAACTGATTGGACTGAACGCCGGCCAGGGCGATCAGAGATTTCCCACCCGCGGATTTCAGGCTTTCGATGATTTTTGGCGGATAGACCCGGCTGTTGGTCTCATCGTAGGTCGAAAGCCGGATCTCGACCTCTTCGCCGAGGACCTGGCGTTCCTTGCAGTCGACGGCAATGCCGTTCAAGGCCGCGAGGGTGTTGGAAGGAATAGCCGAAGTCAGCCACTGGATTGGATAGCCGTCGTCGTCATAGTGCGTCGGCTTGATCATGACCAGGTTAAAGATACCGTGCGCCATGCCACTCTCCCCCAAGAGCAGATCTAACGCGGTGCGGCGCTTTCTCTGTCGCCGTTCGCCCACGAACGACGCTATTCTGCTTTAAACTGCGGCTGAGGTCGAGGGCGGAGTTCGCGCGCCGAACTGTCCGCCGCCGGCCGGTTTAACGCTCCTGACGCAGTTCGGGGTGCAGGCTCTTGCCGAGGATGTGTTCGCTGCGGGCGATGACATGCTCGCTGGAGCCGACGATCAGGGGATCCGGCAGCCCGACAACATCCAGGTTCTTGTTCGGATAGGGCAGCGAGGCCAGGAAGTGCTGCATGCAGTTGAGCCGCGCGCGTTTCTTGTCGTTCGATTTGACAATGGTCCAGGGCGCATCGGCGGTATCCGTATAAAAGAACATGGCCTCCTTGGCTTCGGTGTAGTCGGTCCACTTGTCGAGTGACTGACGGTCAATGGGCGAGAGTTTCCATTGTTTCAAGGGTTCGCGTTCGCGCGATTTGAAACGGCTCTTCTGCTCTTCCTGCGTCACCGAGAACCAGTACTTGTAGAGCAGGATGCCGCTACGGACGAGCATGCGCTCAAGCTGCGGGGTTTGACGCATGAACTCGAGATATTCACTGGGATTGCAGAAGCCCATGACCCGTTCGACGCCGGCCCGGTTGTACCAGGAACGGTCGAAGAGGACGATCTCGCCGGCCGCGGGCAGGTGCTGGATGTAGCGCTGATAATACCACTGGCTGCGTTCGCGCTCGGTCGGTTTGTCCAGTGCGACGACCCGGGCGCCACGCGGATTGAGGTGTTCCATGAAACGCTTGATCGTGCCGCCCTTGCCGGCCGCGTCGCGGCCTTCGAACAGCAGCACGACCTTTTGGCCGGTCGCCTTGACCCAGTCCTGCACCTTCAGCAGCTCGACCTGGAGTTCGGCCTTGCGCCATTCGTACTCCTTGCGCTCGATCTTATTCTTGTAGGGATACTCGCCTGTTTCGAAGAAACGCTTAGCCTCTTCACGGCTGAGCGGCGCCTGTGTCCGGGACTCGATCTCGAAAAGCGCCGGGTGCGGTGTTACTTTACCGTTGGCTTTCAAGCCTTTGGACGCTGTCGATTTCTTTCCGTTGCTCTTTGATGCGACTGCTGCACTGTCTTTCGAGTTGCCGCTCATGACGAAGCACCCCCTCTTTTCCAGGTGATTTTTAATTGTTGAAAACGATTACGGCAGCCTAGACCTTCTATCGGCTTACCCGTAATGACGTATGTCAATTCACCTCGAAAAGGTGGGAATTATCTTGGTTTTCCGTTCTTCAGGAACTCTGCTCGATGCTGACAGACACCTTGCCTTCGGATGACCTTCGCCAGGCAGTGATTGCCGCCGGCCTTTCGGGCTCTTGGCTGGATGCGAGGTCGGTGGCTCATTTTTCAGGCTCTAAGGGCGCTTACCTCTTACTTCTCCAGCTCCAGAATGGTGTCGAGGTTTGTCTGGCGTCCCGGCCGTCTGTCCGGTTGAAGGCTGGTGGTTATATCTATTGCGGCAGTGCCCGGGGCGGCGGCGGTATCGCCGCCCGCCTCAAGAGGCACTTCCGCCGGGACAAAAAGCTCCATTGGCATATTGACCGTCTGACCGGGCAGGCCGCGGCCTTGGAAGCGCTTGCGGTGCCGGGGGGAGATGAATGCGACCTGGCGGCGCGGTTGCTGCGCTCCGGCCGTTTCGAGGTGGCTGCAGAGGGCTTTGGCAGCAGTGACTGTCGGACCTGCCTAAGCCATTTGTTGATGCCTGTCTGATTGTTGCCGGTCGCGACGCCGAGAAAGCGTCTTTTCATTATTTACGTTTACGTAAACGTAAAGTATAATTCCCGCCATGAACAAGACCTTCTCGATCGCTGAACTGGCGCAGGAGTTCGGTGTCACGCACAGGACCATCCGCTTCTATGAAACGGAAGGTATGATTTCGCCCCTGCGTGAAGGGCAGCGGCGCATCTACCGCCAGCGCGACCGGGTGCGGCTGAAGCTGATCCTGCGCGGCAAGCGGCTGGGGCTGAGCCTCCAGGAGATCCGCGAAATCATCGATCTCTACGACGCGGACAAGGGAGAGGTCGATCAACTCCGCCTGCTGCTCGACAAGATCGAAGCCCGCCGGGTGGATCTGGAGCACAAACGACGTGACATCGATGCGACCCTGTCCGATCTGGAAGAGGTCGCGGCGAAATGCCGGACAAGGCTGGAAGAGATCGGCGGGACGAAACCCCGGGCGTTGAAGAGGGGGGCGAAGTCGTGACATTCGAGGCACGGGATCCGGACTATGAGGCAAAAGTCCGGGCGAGTTTCGAACGGCAGAAGATCATGGCGCTGATCGGCGCGAGACTCGGACGGGTCGAGCCCGGGCTGGTCGAGATCGAACTGCCGTTCCGAGATGACCTGACCCAGCAGCATGGCTTCTTCCACGCCGGCGTCACCAGCACCATCGCGGATTCGGCGGGCGGTTATGCCAGCTTCAGCCTCTTCCCGGAAGAAAGCTCGGTCCTGACGGTCGAGTATAAGATGAATCTCGTGGCGCCGGCGGACGGCGAGCGACTGGTCGCGACCGGACGTGTGATCAAGCCGGGCAGGACCCTGACCATCTGCGATCTGGAGGTCATGGCCTACAAAAACGGCCGCGGCAAGCTGGTGGCGAAGGGCCTGCAGACCATGATGTGCATTCAGGACCGCCCGGATATCGGCGACGCCGGATAGCAACAGGATTGCTTTAGGAACAAGAGTAGCGGGGCATCGCTGGATGGCTTGCCGCGTTTTGACAGGAACGGACGAATGATACCCAACCAATACCCAAGCCTGGATTTCGACCTCGGCGAAACCGCTGAACTGCTGCGCGACACGGTCATGTCCTTCGCGTCGGAAAAAATCGCGCCCCTGGCGGCGGACATCGACCGGGATGACCGCTTCCCCCGGGAACTCTGGCCGCAGATGGGCGAACTCGGTCTGCTCGGCATCACCGTCGAAGAGGAACTCGGTGGCAGCGGCATGGGGTACCTCGAACACTGCGTAGCGATGGAGGAGGTCAGCCGGGCCTCGGCGAGCGTGGGCCTGAGCTACGGCGCGCATTCGAACCTCTGCGTCAATCAGCTTCGCCGCAACGGCAGCGACGAACAGAGGCGGCGCTATTTGCCCAAGCTCATCTCGGGCGAACATGTCGGGGCTCTGGCCATGAGCGAGCCGGGTGCCGGATCCGACGTGGTGGGTATGCGGACCCGCGCCGAGAAGAAGGGCGACCGCTATGTCCTGAACGGCAACAAGATGTGGATCACCAACGGTCCGGAAGCCGACGTCCTGGTCATCTACGCCAAGACCGATCCCAATGCCGGCCCACGCGGTATCTCGGCCTTTCTGGTGGAGAAGGATTTCAAGGGTTTCTCGACGGCGCAGAAGCTCGACAAGCTGGGCATGCGCGGCTCGCCCACCTGCGAGTTGGTGTTCGAAGACTGCGAAGTGCCGGAGGAAAACCTGCTCGGCGAAAAAGGTAAGGGCGTCAACGTTCTGATGAGCGGTCTGGACTATGAACGCGCCGTGCTGGCCGCCGGCTCGACCGGCATTATGCAGGCCTGCATGGATGTGGTGATTCCTTACCTGCACGAGCGCAAGCAGTTCGGAAAGTCGATCGGCGAGTTCCAGCTCATGCAGGGCAAGCTGGCGGATATGTACACCACCATGAATGCCAGCAAGGCCTACGTCTATGCCGTGGCCAAGGCCTGCGACCGTGGCCAGACCACCCGCAAAGATGCGGCGGGCGCGATCCTCTACGCGGCGGAAAAGGCGACCTGGATGGCGCTGGAAGCGATCCAGGCCCTGGGCGGCAACGGCTATATCAATGAAAACGCCACTGGACGTTTGCTGCGGGATGCCAAACTCTACGAGATCGGCGCCGGTACCTCCGAGATCCGGCGCTGGTTGATCGGGCGGGAGCTCTTTGACGAAACCGCGTAAGCTCTTCGCAGGAACTGAAATATGGCGCTGATCATGAAGCCCAAGTGCGAGCGCTGTGGCTTGGGGCTTGCGCAAGACGGCGAGGCCTACATCTGCAGCTATGAATGCACTTTTTGCGCGGACTGCACCGCCGATATGCAGGATCGCTGCCCGAACTGCGGCGGCGAGCTGCTCCGGCGTCCCCGGCGCGTCGAGGCTGCGACCTTCGCCTGAAAATACCGCTTTTCCTGTCGTCGGGGTTTCGCCGGTTGGAAGGGAAGAGTAGGCTCCCGCTGTCGGGGGACAAAGCCCCGAAGAATGAGGAGGCCCTGTGCCCACACTGCTCATCACCGGTGCCAACCGTGGCATCGGCCTGGCGCTTGTGCAGTCCTTTGCCAAGGACGGATGGAAGATTCACGCCTGTTGCCGGAACCTGGAAAAAGCCAAGGCCCTCAAGGCGGTGGCCGGCGACATCACCCGCCACAAGCTCGATGTCACCGATAACCTGAAGGTCGAATCTCTGGCGCGCGAACTCGCCGATGAACCGATCGACATCCTTGTGAACAACGCCGGCGTCTACAACACGCGCGAAGGTTTCGGCACGACCGAGTACGAGGCCTGGGCGGATATGCTGGCGGTCAATACGCTGTCGCCCCTGCGCCTGGTCGAACACTTCGCCGATCTGGTGGCGGCCAGCGACAGGAAGCTGATCGCGAATATGTCGAGCCGTATGGGGTCCATCTCGGCCGTTGAAAAAGGCGGCAGCTATCCTTACCGGACCTCCAAATGCGCCCTGAACATGGTCACGCGACTGTTGTCCATCGACCTGGCGGATCGCGGCATCACCACCATCGCGATGCATCCGGGCTGGGTGCAGACGGATATGGGTGGCGAGGCGGCGGATATCACGGTCGAGGAGTCGGTGCGTGGATTGCGCGCCCTGCTGGACCGGGCCGGTGCGGAGGACAACGGCGGCTTCTTCAATTACGACGGCACGCCCTTGCCATGGTGATGTCATTCGCAGCGAAGGTATCCACGCGGCTATGCTGCTGACCGAAGAACAGAAACTGATTCGCGACACCGCCCGGCAGTTCGCTCAGGAGCGTCTGGCGCCCCATGCTGCCACCTGGGACCGGGAGGCGCACTTCCCACGGGAAGCCATCGAGGAGATGGCCGGCCTCGGCTTTCTGGGCATGCTGGTGCCCGAAGACTACGACGGTGTCGGCGCGGACAATATCTCCTACGCGCTCGCCCTGATGGAGATCGCCGAGGGCGACGGTTCCTGCTCGACGGTCATGAGCGTGCACAACTCGGTCGGCTGTATGCCGTTGTTGCGTTACGGCTCCGAGGCACAGAAGGAAAGTTTCCTCAAAGCCATGGCGCGCGGCGAAAAGCTTGGCGCCTTCTGTCTGACCGAGCCGCAGGCCGGTTCCGATGCCGCGGCGCTGAAGACCAGAGCACGACGGGACGGCAATCACTATGTGCTCGATGGCGTAAAGCAGTTCATCACCTCGGGCCGCAATGCGGATATCGCGATCGTCTTTGCCGTGACGGATCCCGACAAGGGCAAGAAAGGCATCAGCGCCTTTATCGTGCCCACGGATACGCCGGGTTATCAGGTTGCCTCCACGGAACAGAAGCTTGGGCAGAAGGCCTCCGACACCTGTCAGATATCGCTCGAGTCCTGCCGCCTGACTCCGGATCACCTTTTGGGCGAGGAAGGCGAGGGCTACCGCATTGCCCTATCCAATCTCGAAGGCGGACGCATCGGGATCGCCGCGCAGTCGGTGGGTATGGCGCGCGCCGCCTATCAGGCTGCGCTGAGTTACGCCAAGGAACGCCAGAGCTTCGGCAAGGCGATCATCGAGCATCAGGCGGTCGCCTTTCGTCTGGCCGACATGGCCACGCAGATCCAGGCCGCGGAGTTGATGGTCGTGGAGGCGGCACGCCTGCGCGATGCGGGCCAGCCCTGCCTCAAGGAAGCCTCCATGGCCAAGCTCTTCGCCTCCGAGATGGCGGAGCGCGTCTGCTCGGACGCGATCCAGATTCACGGTGGCTACGGCTACCTGAACGACTTCCCGGTGGAGCGGATCTATCGCGATGTCCGGGTCTGCCAGATCTATGAAGGCACCTCTGACGTGCAGCGGATGGTGATCGGCCGGGAGATTGCAAAGGACTGAGTGAGCTCTGCCGCGTATGCAGCAGAGACCGTAATGCGAGATCATTTTTCCAAGCGGTGGCCGCCACAACCGCAGACGAAGAAAGAGCCTCCAACATGACCAAAGATCCGATTGAATTTTACTTCGATTTTTCCAGTCCCTTCGGTTACTTCGCGGCGCAGCAGATCGATGACTTGGCCGCGCGGCAGGGACGGGATGTCCTCTGGCGGCCGTTTCTGCTCGGCGCTCTCTTCAAGGAAACCGGCGGGCGCCCTATTACGACCATTCCCATGAAGGCGGCTTACTCGGCCCACGATCTCGCGCGGACCGCACGGCGTTACGGTTTTCCCTGGACTATGCCTGAGGTCTTTCCCTTTCCCTCCATTGCCGCCTGTCGGGCCTTCTACTGGCTCGACGAGCGCGACCCCGCGGCTGCCAAAGAGCTCGCGAAGGCTCTCTTCAAGGAGGCTTTCGCAGCCGGCCGTCCCATCGCGGCATTGCCGGAGGTCGTCGCGGTTGCCGTTGGCCTGGGGCACGAGGCGGAAGAGATAGAAGCCGCGGCGAAGACTCCGGAGATCAAGGACCGGCTGAGAGTGATCGTTCAGAGCGCCATTGACCGGGAGATCTTCGGTTCGCCCTTCTTTTTTGCCGATGGTGAGCCTTTCTGGGGACATGACCGCCTGGGGATGCTGGAAGATTGGCTCGAAACCGGCGGCTGGTAACGGTTTGATCCCTGCGATTGGCGCGGGGCCCGGCTTGGAAAGTTGGCTTTACGTTTACGTAAACGTAAAATATAGCTTCTAAGCTCAAGACCCGTCGGATATAAGTTCTTGCGAGGATTTTACGCAGCCGTGGCATCAAGCGGGCGCGTGGGAGGAAAACAAAAGCCTATGACGCTGTTAAAGAGTGCCATCTCGACGCGCACCGCGGAGTTTCAGGAGAACAGCGCCGCGATGCAGGCGCTGGTCGAGACCCTGCGGTCTCAGGTCGATGATGCGCGGCAGGGCGGCGGCGAACGCGCCAGAAAGCGACACTTGGATCGTGGCAAGCTGCTGCCGCGGGAGCGGGTCCGTACCCTGCTCGATCCGGGAGCGCCATTCCTGGAGCTGTCTCAATTGGCGGCCTTCGGCATGTATGGCGGTGAGGTGGCCTCCGCCGGCCTGATCACCGGTATCGGCCGGGTCTCGGGTCGTGAATGCATGATCGTCGCCAACGACGCCACGGTGAAGGGCGGCACCTATTATCCCATGACGGTGAAGAAGCATCTCCGCGCCCAGGAGATTGCCGAGCAGAATCATCTGCCCTGCATCTATCTGGTCGATTCCGGCGGTGCCAATCTGCCCAATCAGGATGAGGTCTTTCCGGACCGGGAACACTTCGGCCGCATCTTCTATAATCAGGCCAATATGTCCGCCAAGGGCATCGCACAGATTGCCGTGGTCATGGGCTCCTGCACCGCTGGCGGCGCCTACGTGCCGGCCATGGCCGACGAGAGCATCATCGTGCGCAACCAGGGGACGATCTTTCTAGCCGGTCCGCCGTTGGTAAAGGCGGCGGTGGGTGAGGTCGTCTCCGCCGAAGACCTCGGCGGCGCGGAGGTGCATTCCCGCACCTCCGGGGTCACGGATCACATGGCGCAGAACGACGACCAGGCTCTGGGACTCGCACGGCGCATTGTCGGCAACCTCAACAAGGTGAAGCGGCACGATCTCGTCGTCGAGGCCCCGGAAGACCCGCTCTACGACCCCGCCGAGATCTACGGCATCGTACCCCAGGATCTGCGCAAGCCCTATGACGTGCGCGAGGTGATTGCCCGCCTGGTCGACGGCAGCGCCTTCGACGAATTCAAAGCCCTTTATGGCTCCACGCTGGTCTGCGGTTTCGCGCGGATCCTCGGCTATCCGGTGGGGATCATCGCCAACAACGGCATCCTCTTCTCGGAATCGGCCCTCAAGGGTGCGCACTTCGTCGAGCTCTGCTGTCAGCGCGGCATCCCGCTGGTGTTCCTGCAGAACATCAACGGCTTCATGGTTGGTCAGAAATACGAGGCCGGCGGCATCGCCAAGGACGGCGCCAAGATGGTGACCGCCGTTGCCTGTGCGAAGGTGCCGAAGTTCACGGCGGTGATCGGAGGCAGCTTCGGGGCCGGCAACTACGGCATGTGCGGCCGGGCCTACTCGCCGCGGCTGCTTTGGATGTGGCCCAACGCGCGCCTCTCGGTGATGGGTGGAGAGCAGGCCGCCGGCGTCCTGGCGACGGTTCGCCGGGACAACATCGAGGCCCGCGGCGAGAGCTGGAGCGACGAGGAGGAGGCGGCCTTCAAGCAGCCGATTCTCGATCAGTTCGAGCATCAGGCGCACCCGACTTATGCCAGTGCCCGCCTGTGGGATGATGGTATCATCGATCCGCTGGATACCCGCATGGCCCTGGGCCTGGGGATCTCCGCCGCCCTCAACGCTCCGATCGAGCGAACCACCTTCGGTGTTTTCAGGATGTAAGACCCAAGATGCAGAATCCCTTTTTTCTGGAAGAGATCGCCCCGGACGGAATTGCCCGGATCACCCTGACCCGGGTGGACGTCCACAATGCCTTCAACGACAAACTCATTGCCGAACTGACCGCGGCCCTGAAGGGCCTGGAAGAGGACCCGCGGGTTCGCCTGGTGCTGCTGGCTGCCAAGGGCCGCAGTTTTTCCGCCGGTGCGGATCTCAACTGGATGAAGGCCATGGCCGGCTATGCCGAGCAGGAAAATCTGGAGGATGCGCGCGGCCTGGCGGAGCTGATGCGGACCCTGAACGAACTGAACAAACCCACCATGGCGCTGGTCCAGGGGGCGGCCTTCGGCGGTGGGGTCGGTCTGGTCGCCTGCTGCGATATCGCGCTGGCGTCGGAGGAAGCGAGCTTCTGCCTTTCCGAGGTGCGACTGGGGCTCGTTCCGGCCGTGATCTCACCCTATGTGATCGCGGCCATGGGGCAGCGCGCGGCGCGCCGTTACTTCCTGACCGCGGAGCGCTTTCCGGCACAGGAGGCCTATCGCCTGGGTCTCGTCCACGAGGTGGTGCCGGCCGAGGATCTGGAAACGCGGGGTCAGCGACTCTGCCAGGTCCTGCTCGCCGGCGGTCCCGCGGCGCAGAGCGAGTCCAAGGATCTGATCTTTGCCGTCAGCGAGCAGCCCATCACGGCCGAAGTCATCGAGGAGACGGCCGTGCGGATTGCCCGCCTGCGCAAATCGCCCGAGGGACGCGAAGGCGTCAATGCCTTCCTCGAAAAGCGCAAGCCCGACTGGGCGCTTGACTGAAAGTCATGCACGCCGACAACCGCAAACTTCTGGGGGCCATGTGCGCGACCGGCGCGATGGTCCTGCTGATTGCCTTTGCGGTCGGGGACCAGGCGGATTTCTTTCTCTTCGTCGTGCTTGCGGTGATCTCGGCCAGTGTCGCCTTCTTCTTCACCGTCTTTCCCGGCAGCCGCTTTTTCGTGATCGCCCTGGCCAACTTTCTGGCCGTCTACACCTGCATCTTCGTGGTCTTTGTCGAGACCAACTTCGCGGCGGCGATCGGGCCCGCGGGACAGATCGCCTATATTCTGCCGATCCTGGGTTTTATGGCCGGGACCTGGCTGCGGCGGGAAGCGATCCGGGAAATCGTCGTATCGCACCGCGTTCAGGAAGGCGGTAAGTTCCGTCGCGGGCTCCCCTGGGCCTTGCCGCTGGTCCTGATCGGCGCGGCGACCTTTGCCGTTCCCGGGCAGGCCTTGAGCGCGCAGGCCGAAAGCTATGTCCTGCTCGCCGCGATGGCGGTGATTGCGGCGATCGTCTTTGCCGTGAGCAGCAGTGTTTCCGCCTTTCTGCTCGACACTGGCCTGGTGTTCGAAGCCTTCTTCAAGCGGATGCAGGCTCTCTATGTTCCCGCCTTCGCGTTTTTGACCTTCTACTCGATCAACATCATTGTCTTCGCCGCCTTCTATAGGATTCTCGACCGTTTCTCAGATGACACTCATTTCGTGATTGCGGACGAGGCCCGTGCCATCACCTTCCAGGAAAGCCTTTACTTTTCCGTCATTACCCTCAGCACGGTCGGCTACGGCGACATCGTGCCGGCCAGCAGCGCTCTGCGGGCGCTCGCCGCGGTTCAGATCGTCCTGGGCGTGCTGTTCCTGCTGTTCGGCTTTTCAGAGATCATGAGCTACACGAAAGAACGCGGCGCTAAAAAACAGGATGAGTCAGGTGTTTGAGAAGATTCTGATTGCCAACCGGGGCGAGATCGCCTGCCGGATTATCGAGACCGCCCGGCGCATGGGCGTGCGGACGGTGGCCGTCTATTCGGACGCCGACCGGGAGGCTCTGCATGTCGCGCGCGCGGACGAGGCCTGCCGCATCGGGCCGGCGCCGGCGGTCGAGAGTTATCTCGATGCGGAGGCGATCGTCGCCGCGGCGCGCGCGACGGGGGCGCAGGCCGTCCATCCCGGCTACGGTTTTCTCTCCGAAAATGCCGACTTTGCGGAAGCCTGCGCAGAAGCCGGACTCACCTTTATCGGTCCGCCGCCGGGGGCCATCCGCGCGATGGGCTCCAAGAGCGAGGCCAAGGCGCTGATGGGGCAGGCCTCCGTGCCCCTGGTGCCGGGTTATCACGGCGAGGAACAGGACCCGATCTTCCTGGCAGCGGAAGCTGAAAAGATCGGGTTTCCGGTTTTGATCAAGGCCTCTGCCGGTGGCGGCGGCAAGGGTATGCGGGTTGTGGCGACGGCCAATGAGTTTCCGGCGGCGCTCGAGTCCGCGAAGCGCGAGGCGGCATCTTCCTTTGGCGATGACCGGGTCCTGATCGAGAAGTACCTGACCGCGCCGCGCCATATCGAGGTCCAGGTCTTCGCCGATACGCTGGGCAATGCCGTTTATCTCTTCGAGCGCGACTGTTCGGTCCAGCGGCGGCATCAGAAGGTCGTCGAGGAAGCCCCGGCGCCGGGCATGACCGAGGAACGCCGCGCGGAGATGGGGGAAGCTGCGGTCGCCGCCGCCAGGGCCATCGGCTATCAGGGCGCCGGGACGGTCGAGTTCATCGCCGAGGGCGACGCCTTCTACTTCATGGAGATGAACACCCGCCTGCAGGTCGAGCATCCGGTAACCGAGATGATTACCGGCCAGGATCTGGTGGAGTGGCAGCTCAGGGTTGCCTCGGGCGAAGCGCTGCCCTTGGCGCAGTCGGAGCTCAGCATCACGGGGCATGCCTTCGAGGTGCGGCTCTATGCCGAGGATCCGCAGCGCGACTTCCTGCCGGCCACCGGTACGCTCCGGCATTTTGAAACGCCACCCCCGTCACGGCATCTGCGGCTGGACAGCGGGGTGCGCCAGGGCGACTCGGTGACGGTCTACTACGATCCCATGATCGCGAAGCTGATTGTCTGGGACCGCGACCGCGCTTCGGCGCTGGCGCAGCTCAGGGCCGCACTGTCCGAAACCCATATCGTCGGGGTGACCACCAACACCGGCTTCCTCCACGCCGTCGCCTCTCACCCGGCCTTCGCGGAGGGCGGAGTCGACACGGGCTTCATCGAACGCTACGGCGAAGATCTTCTCCCGCCGCCCGCGTCCCTCGATGAGGAAGTGCTGGCTTTGGCGGCCCTGGCCGAGATGTCCAACGTCGAAGGTGCGGCCTGCCGCACAGCGGCTGCCTCGGGCGACGCGCTCTCACCCTGGTTCCGGACCGACGGCTGGCGCCTCAATGGTGATACGCGGCGGCGCCTGCTGTTCCAGGCCGAGGGCAGGGAGTTCTCCCTGGAGCTGCTCTACGGCAATGGGGCCGGCATAAAGGTTAAAATGTCCGACGGACAAACTCTGTCGCTGCAGGGAAGCTGGCAGGCCGACGGGCGCCTGGAGGCCGATATCGACGGGCGCAAGGTGACGGCCCGTGTGGTCCGGCAGGGCGACGATTTCACGGTCCTGCACAAAGGGCGCTCGCATCTGCTGCATCTGCATGACCCGCGCAACCCGGATCTGGCCGGGGAGGAGCAGGGCGGTCAGCTAACCGCGCCCATGTCCGGCAAGATCGTCACGGTCCGGGTCTCCGAGGGCGAAGCGGTGCAGCAGGGCGCCGTTCTGGTGGTTCTGGAAGCCATGAAGATGGAGCACAGCATCACGGCGCCGCAGGA
>CBDDPL010000004.1:6182500-6900012 GCA_965232285.1 Denitrobaculum sp.
TCGGAAGCGACACTCGAAAGGCCAAGGGGGGCTGCCGAAACGTCGCCAGGTACCCCCTCGACCAGTCCTGCTAAGTGGAAGCATTCCCGGGTTTAGCGTGTGAACGACTTGGTGGAGTAATCGGAAGCGGGTAGCTTGCCGATCTTCCCCTGCTTTTTGACGTAATCGACGAAGGACTGGGCGTAGTCGAGAAAGGTGTCGACGGCCCGGCCGTCTTTCACCACGTCCTTGAAGGTCAGATAACCGTCCCGGCCGCCGGAGATATAGTCGTTGGTGACGACCTTGTAGCTGCGCGCCTTATCGAGAGCGGTCCAGGCGCTGTCAGACTGCCCCCGGAATTCGACATTGCTGAAGCGGCTGCCCTTCTGCGCGCTGGCGTTAATGTCCCAGCGCAGCCCTGCCGCGTAAGGATAGGCGCCGGTCGAGCCGTCTTCGGAAAGGGCGTAGTCGAGTGCGTCTTCCAGAACCGCGTGGATTTCCGCGCCCGTCATCTCCAGTTCCACAAGGGTATTGGCGAAGGGGAGCAGTTTGTAGGCATCTCCTATCGTGTAGGGCCCCGCGGCCACGTCGACGCGCACCCCGCCGCCGTTCTGGATGGCAATGTCGCTGGTGCGGCTCATGTCACGGAAGGCATGCGCCACCAGGTTGGCGATATCGGATCCCTGCGTTGCGGTTTCGGATTTATCACACAGGGCGGACTTGCCTTGACCGGGGATCCGCTCGAGACACAGCCTTTCGGTGACCTCGCCAATAACTTCCCTCTTCATCTGATCGACCTGATCGGAGAAACGGACAAGGACGGCAGCAGCTTTTTCATCTTCCGCGACGACGGAAAGTTCCGCTTTGGCTTCAATGCTGGCCATCACAGCGGCGCGCGCATCGCCCTCCAGTTCAACCCGCTTGCCTTCCGCGTTCTTGCGGCGGAAGGAGTCGGCCAGCGGCAGGTGGGGTGTGCCGTCACAAGAGGCAACGGTGCCGTCGTCGTTGAAGGACAGGTTCAGTTCCCCAACGATTGCCGCATACTGCCAGGCCTGCACGACACAGACCCTGTTGCCGGCAGCATCTTTCACCACGGTCGGATAGGCGCCGGCGGAATTCAGCCCGACATCGGCGAAGTCGCCCAGAAGGGTGTGGCTGTCACCGCCAATAATCACGTCCACACCGGTCAGTTTTCCCGCCATGGAGAGATCGTTCCGGTACTGGTAGTGAGTCAGCAGTACGATGTGCTTCACGCCCTGTTCCGTCAGCTCATCGATCATCTTTTGGGCGGTTTCGGTCTCGTCCAGGAACTGCGTGGTCGCATCGGGGCTGGAGGAGTTCTTCGTTTTGTTGGCGATGACAATTCCGATAATGCCGACCTGGACGCCGCCAACCTCGCGGACAACCCAGGGACGGATATAGTCGGTTTCACTGTTTTTCGCGAGCGCGGACACGCCGACTTCCGGCTTCACATTCGATGCCAGGACCGGCGTCTGGCACTCGCCTGAACGTAGATGATCCAGGAAGTTCGCAAGACCCGTGTCGCCGTCATCGAACTCATGATTGCCGAGCGCAAAGGCGTCGAAGCAGATTTCGTTCATCAGAGCGGCATCGGCCTCGCCCTTAAACAGGGTGTAGTACAAGTCACCGGTGATCGCGTCTCCGGCATGCAGCTTCAGGACGTTGTCCCGGCCGGCAGTCAGACGGTCATACAATGTGACCAGGCTCGGGAAGCCGCCGGCACGAACGCGTGTTTTTTCACCCCCCAGTGTCAGATCCATCCGGCCGTCGGCACGCAGGTGGGAGTGATGGTCGTTGATGTGAACGATCCTGATATCGGCGGCCATCGAGGCGCTCGTCGCGAGCAGAAGGCTGGCTGCGGCCAGCGACGTTGCAGTACGCCGAAGCAGTGTCTTGTCCGTCATGAGAATGCACTCCCCGTTTTGATGATCACGCGGGAAAACGGTAGCGATTCTTCAACCTCTTGAACAGGTGGAAACCGCAGCCTCTCGATTTATCCCTCCGCGCCGATAATGCAAAGTGATCGGGTGCCGCCGTCCAGGGTCTCGCAAATCGACATCGAGCGTTTCGCGACCGGTCCAACTCACCCGTCAGTTTCGGAATCGAAGATTGGACCGGCTCAACTGGTCGATGGATGAACAACCCATCAGCCTCATGCCGCGTTCGATCTCCTCGCGCATGAGGCCGAGCGCCTGCTCGACCGCGGGACGGCCGCCGGCGGCCAGGGGAAAGAGATAATAACGCCCGAGACCCACCGCCTTGGCGCCAAGCGAAAGCGCCTTCAGGACATGGGTGCCTCTCTGGACGCCGCTATCGACGATCACATCGATTTTGTCACCGACCGCGTCCACAATTTCGGCCAGTTGATCGAAGGGCGCCCGGCTGCCGTCCAACTGACGGCCGCCATGATTGGATAGAATGATACCCGTGCAACCGATCGAAACGGCCCGCTTCGCATCCTCGACGGACATGACTCCTTTCAGACAGAATTGTCCGTTCCAGAAGTCGACCATATTGGCGACATCGTCCCAGGTCATGGAAGGGTCGAGCATTTCGGTGAAGTAGCGGCCGATCGACAGGGCGCCACCGCTCATATCGACATGTTCGTCAAGCTGCGGCAGTTTGAAGCCCTCGTGCGTGAGATAATTGAGGCCCCACATGGGTTTTATGGCAAACTGCGCGACCGCGCTTGGCGTCAGCTTGAAAGGAATGGAGAAGCCGCTCCTGAGATCTCGCTCCCTGTTGCCGCCGGTGATGCTGTCGACCGTCAGCATCATGACCTCGATACCGACCTCCTTTGCGCGCTGAAGCATGGCTTTGTTCAGATCGCGGTCTTTGTGGAAGTAAAACTGATAGACCTGCGGATTGCTGTGTTTCTGCTTGAGTTCCTCGAGAGCCACCGTGCCCAGCGAAGACACGCCGAACATGGTGCCGTAAGCTTCAGCCGCCGCGGCGACCGCCCGTTCGCCGTCGTGATGGAACAGTCGCTGCAACGCGGTTGGTGAACAGTAGACCGGCATGTCCAGTTTTTGACCCATGACCTCCACGGAGAGGTCAATGTCTTTGACACCGCGCAGAACATTCGGAACCAGATCGCACTGCTCGAAACTCTCCGTGTTTCGGCGATAGGTCACCTCATCATCCGCGGCACCATCGATGTAGTTGAAGATGGGGCCCGGCAGGCGCGTTTTCGCAAGCTTTCTGAAATCATGGAAGTTGTGGCAGTGCTTCAAGCCCATCACTTGTCTTTCCCGGTTTAAACTGCAGGCCGTGTGTGCCGCCCGCTGGCAGGGGCGTTGGTAAGATGTGGTTTTGCTGATCTGCCGTCGCCCGTCAAGCGGCTTCTCAACCTCGGACAGAGGCTTAGAGGCGGTGTATTCGCCGTACTTCTTGAGGCTCGTCACGCTAGAGCATGTTCCGACCACAGGGGATCAATTTGGTGGGTTTTGAAGTCTCATTCGGCAAGGCGCATTGTGAAGTGCGCCTTGTCAGAACGGAAAATCTCCCCGGTCAAATGATTCCCTGTGGTCGGAATATGCTCTAGGCTGAATCGACATTCATCGCATCCATAGTATTGCAGCAGCGATATGTATGAAGCTTAGAAAGTGTCTTGCGCGTCTGTCGAACCGAGTTGCGATGCGCCTGAAGTGTTTGAGCTTGTTGAAACATCGTTCGACGGTGTTTCGGGTCTTGTAGGCCTGGAAATCGTACGGGATTGGACGCTTTCTCGTAGGGTTAGAAGGTATGACCGCTTCTGCGCCGATGTCTGCGATCAGTGTGCGCAAGGCGTTTGAATCATAGGCCTTGTCAGCCAGTACCCGGCGCGGCGACAGCCCTTCGAGCAAGGCCTGTGCAAGAGGTGCATCTCCTCGTTGACCGGGCGTGAGGATGAGGCGCAGAGGCCGGCCGAGAGCGTCAACGGCCATATGGATCTTGGTTGTCAGTCCTCCTCGGGAACGCCCCAGAGCCTGGTCCCCCCTTTTTGGCCGCCACCCTTGCCGGTGGCTGCCTGCTGGTGAGCACGCACGAGACTGGAATCGAGCGAGATGTAGTCGTTGTCAGGATCGTCGATGAGGTGTTCGAAGACGCGCTCCCAGACGCCGGCCTCGGCCCAGCGGGAGAAGCGCTTATGAACTGTCTTCCACTTGCCGTAGCGCTCCGGCAGGTCGTGCCAGTGCGCGCCTGAGCGCAGTACCCAAAGGACGCCGTTGACGAAGCGCAGGTTGTCTGTGCCGCTGCGGCCGGGATCACCGGGCTTTCCAGGTAAAAGTCCTTCAATCCGACGCCACTGAGCAGCGCTCACTTCATATCGCTTAGGTTTCGCCATCGCCGGGCCCCAGATATTCAAACCTGGAAACCCATGAATCACACATCACAAAAAAAGGGAATCATGAATGTCGATTGAACCTAGGGCGCCTGCCAGTTCGAAGTTGTCTGTCCGGTGTCCTTTACGATTTCGCGGGATTGGCGCGAGCAGAACCCATTTTACCCTGCAGCGCAAAGAGGATGATTAAGACACAAGCGCCAGTCGCGTTGAGCCAAAGGGACCAGGGTCCAGCGATTTGGGGATTGAGCAGCAGGAGGATTCCCGAGCAAGCGGCTGCGATCCTCACGACGGGTCCGGCTTTGCCACCGAGGTAACCGACGAAGCCGGCGGAGAGGGCGAAGACGCCTAGCGAAGCGGTAGCAACCGCAAACAGGATCTCGCTCCAGGTGCCTTTGAAGATCAGCGCAGGTGAAAACACGAAAAGAAACGGAATGATGTAGGCGGTCCAGCCGAAACGCATGGCGGTGAAGGCCGTCTGCATGGGCCGCGCGCCGGCGATGGAGGCCGCGAAGAAAGCGCCGATGCCGACCGGCGGTGTCACCATCGACATCATGCCGAGGTAAAAGATGAAGAGATGCGCGGCGATGGGCTCGACACCGCTTTGGATGAGAGAGGGCGCGACGAGAACCGCGAGCAGAAGGTAGACGCCGACCGTCGGCATCCCCATCCCCAGCACGAGACAGACCGCCGCCGAAACCAGGAGCAAAAGCAGCAGGCTGTCCTTGCCGAGGCCCACTAGCGTGAAGGTCAGGCCGAAGCCCAGGCCCGTAACATTGAGCGTGCCGATGATGAAGCCCGCCGCGGCAGCGATCATGATGATGTCGACGATGGCTCTGCCGGTATTGATCATGGCGCCCGCCAGATCACCGAAAGTCATGCGCTTACCGCCGTAACCTTTGACCAAACCGACCAGCAATGCCGCGCCAGCCCCCCAAAGTGCAGCCGTTTCGGGACGCTGGTTGAAGGAAAAGAGTGCGATCACGATTGCGGCAAAGGGCAGGGCAAAGGGCCAGCCTGCCGAGAGCACCTTGCCGGCATTTGGAATGATCGCAGGATCGACCGGGGCGATCTCGTCGCGCGCGGCCTGCAGGTCGGCCTGAGCGAAGACGGCGACATAGTAGAGAAAAGCGGGAATGACCGCCGCCACCACGATCTCGGCGTAGGGCTTTTGCAGGATATCCGCCATCAGAAAGGCGACCGCGCCCATGACCGGTGGCACAATCTGGCCGCCGGTGGAGGCGACGGCCTCGATGGCCGCGGCGGTATGCCGCTTGAAGCCGGACTGGGTCATCAGGCGGATTGTTATGACCCCGGTGGCGACGATGTTCGAGACCACGACGCCGGAGATCGATCCGAACAGGCCCGATGCCACGATGGATATCTTGGCTGACCCGCCGCGCCGCCGGCCCATCGAGGCAAGGGCGATGTCGTTGAAAAAGTCGGCGCCGCCGGATTTCAGCAGTAACTGGCCGAAGAACACGAAGGCTATGACGACCGTCGACGCGACCATGAGCGTGAGACCCAGCAGGCCGTTGGGATCGAAGCCGAGATAGACGATCAGGCGTTCGGGCGCGACCTCTCTGGTCTGCAGCGCTCCGGGGGCGAGATGGCCCACCAGACCGTAACCGCAAATCACGAGAACCACGATCACCAGGGTCCAGCCGACAGCGCGGCGGAGGCCTTCGAGAATGAGCAGGAACAGAATGGCGGCAATGACAAGACCGTCCCAGGGCAGCAGCATGGCGCGCGCCAGCAGGCTCGGATAGGCGATCGCGACCCAGAGGCAGAGACCCAACCCCAAACACGAGAAGGCCCAGTCCAAGACGGGCGGTCCGTGCCGCGGCCGGCCGTCGGGGTCGAAATCGTCGGTATCGCGCTGTGTGATAAAGACGAGGGCCAGGGACAGGCCGAGGACAACCGCCAGAAACTGCTCGGTGTAGAAGGCGAACCCCAGGCGTGAGGGAAGATCCGCGGCCCAGACTACCGCGCTTGAGGTGAGGGCGAAGGCGAGTGCCTTGCGGAGGATGGAAGCGGAGCGCACGACCGTGGCCTCGCGCCGCAAGGTCTTTTCCGGGCCGGTCATGTTACGGCTGCCTCGTTTATGCTGGTAAAGCGGGGGACGAACGATCTGCGATCGTCCGTCCCGGCTTGATCTCTGAGACTGCTAGTTCGACAGGGCTATGCCGCGCGACTTGTAGAAAGCTTCGGCGGCGGGATGGTAGGCCACACCCGGGAAGGCTTTATAGGCGCGTTCGGCGGCAAAGGCGCGCAGCGGCGGATAGGCCTTGCCCATAGCCTCCTGATTGTCGGCCATCGCTGTTAGCAGCTTCGTGACCACCTCGTCAGACACATCCGCGCCGACCACCAGCACGTTGTCCCAGGTTACCATCTCCATGGGAGCTTCGATGCCGACGCGAAAAGGCGCGGGCTCGACCTTGGAGAAATAAAAGGCCGGGCGTATCGCCTGGATCCGCTTCAAGCTTGCTTCACTGCTGTCTATGGTCAGAAAACGCACGCCGCCGACAGAGGCATCGACTTCGGCCACCTTGGGACCCCCAACTGCGAAAAAGGCGGAGTCCACGCGACCCGACGCCATATCGTCCGAGCCGCGGATGAGTTCCGGAACCGGCACGCCTTTTACGTCGTCGTAGGAAATGCCACCGGCGGCAAGAATTCCCGCGATGTGACTGCGGCCAAGCGGAAAGGCGTCCCAGCCGGAGGGCACGCTTTTGCCCTTCAGCTCCGAAACCTTCGTGATGCCGAGCGATTTCTTGACGTAGAGGCCGACGGGGAAGGGATTGATCTTGGCGACCACGCGCAGTTTATCCAGCTTGGCATCGTATTCGCCCGTGCCCGACACCGCCGTGATGACGTCGTTCACGTCGTTCAGCGAGAACTCGGCCAGGCCCTGTTGGACTGCCTGCATCATGGCGGCATTGCCGCCGTAGGGCTGAACGACGACATTGAGTGCGGCCTTTTCGCGCGCCTGACCGGCGAAGACCGACGCCATGGTGTTCCAGACCGAGCCTTGCGGCGGCGTCGCGATGGACACGGTTTGTGCCAAAGACGTGCTTACGGAAGCTGTCGAGACTGCGAGCCCCAGGCATAAAGACTTTACCAAGCTTTTCATTCTGACCTCCCACAAAGTGATGTTTTTGTTTGCTTAAGCCGCCGATGTTCTTCGGCGTTCTTTAGTTCGCGTCCGGCTGATTGGCCGGAAGCGCCGCTTCGAATTCGGGCAGTTCCAGGCAAGTCGCCACGATTCGCCGTATGGTCGGATAGGGCGTTTCATCTACCTGGAACCGCCGGTTGTTGATGCTCTGCGCGACCAGGCAGACGTCAGCCAGGCTGACCTCGTCGCCATGGCAGAAACGTCCCGTCGCCGATGAGTGGCGCAGCGCCGCCTCGAAGGCTTCGAAGCCCAGGCCCGCCCAATGCCGGAACCAGGCGGCGAGCGCTTCGTCATCTGCTTCGAAGGACTCCGTCAGATAGCCGAGGACCCGCAGGTTGTTGAGTGGATGGATATCGAGCGCGATGATCTGGGACAGCGCGCGGACACGCGCCCGCGCCGTGGCATCGGCGGGTAACAGGGGCGGCTGTGGGTGACGTTCCTCCAGCCACTCGAGGATCGCCAGTGACTGAGTCAGCGCCGAGCCGTCCGTCCGTTCCAGCGTCGGGACCAGCCCCTGCGGATTGAGGGCGAGATACTGTTCGGCGCGCTGCTCACCTGCGCGCAGGCGATAGGTTTCTTGCCTGTATGGCAGGCCTTTAAGGTTCAGCGCTATGCGCACCCGGAACGATGTCGACGAGCGGAAAAAGCCGTGCAGTGTCAGGCTGGAGTCAGGCATTACGCGGCCTCGTGCTCCGAAACGGCAATGACCACATCGCCCAGGCCGCCGATGCCGCCGCGGACGCTCTGTCCGGGAAGGATCGGGCCGACCCCGGCCGGTGTGCCGGTCATGATCAGGTCGCCGGCTTTCAGTTCCATGGAATGGCTGATGATCGAGATGACGTCCGCAGTCGGCCAGATGAGTTCTTCCAGGTCTGCATCTTGTTTGATCTCGCCGTCCACAGTGAGCCAGATCCGGCCGCTGATCTTATGCCCGACGTCGGCGACGCGATGCAGAGGCGCGAGCGGGGCGGAGCAGTCGAAGGCCTTGCCCCAGTCCCAGGGACGGCCCTTGTCCCGGGCAGCGAGCTGCAGGTCGCGGCGCGTGAGATCGATCGAAGCTGCGTAACCGAAGACGTGATCGAGCGCGTTTTCGATGGAAATGTCTTTACCGCCCGTCCCGATCGCCGCCGTGAGTTCGATCTCGTGATGAAAATTGCTTGTTTCGGGCGGATAGGGGATGACGGCGCCCGCTTCCGGTCCGGCGTCCAGCACCGCGTCGGCGGGCTTGGTGAAAAAGAATGGCGCTTCACGCTCCGGGTCCTTGCCCATCTCCCGCGCGTGGGCGGCATAGTTGCGTCCGACGCAGAAAACACGCCGGACCGGAAACCTGGTTTCTTCACCGGCGATGGCGACGGAAGCCTGCGGAGGCGGAGCGAAGACGAATGACATAGCGGTTTTGTCTCTCAGGATTTTTCAGGTGTTTGGCTGTTGCCGCGCAGTTCCCGCCAGAGGCCGAGCTTTTCCTGGACCGGCCGGTCCGAATAGGAAAAGAGTACGCTCTCCTCAGCGGGTTCATGGACGATGGCTTTCCAGGAGGGGGCGACGAAGATATCCCGCGGGCCCCATTCGACCAGCGTTTCGCCGATCTGCGTTCTGCCGCGTCCCTCGACGCAGGTGAAGACGGTTGCGTCGGTCGAACGGTAAGGCACCGTGCGCCCAGCCGGCAGGAGCTGGATGAAGGTCCCGATGGTGGGCATGGCGTGCCCGCCGTCCAGCGGATTGGAGTAACGCAGTTTCCAGCCGTGGCAGGGATCTGGGTCACCGCCGCGCTTCATGGCTTCCAGAGTGCCGCGGCTCTGTTCATAGGGGTAGTTGAAGATCGGCGATACATGCCCGCCCCGTTCGGCATCCACCGGCATCAGATTGTGGCCGTACTCGGCGTAGGACTGCCCAGATTTTCGGGTAACGGGCTGCGCGTCTTCGCCTAACATCTCGGCGAAGGAGGCGTCCAGCATCGACACCAGTGGAATGTCGAGACCGTCCAGCCAGAACATCGGCGCGTCGGTTTCGTTGCCGTGGTCGTGCCAGGCCATTTGCGGTGTGATCACGAAGTCGCCGTAGCGCATGATCGTCTTCTCGCCGTTCACGGCGGTATGCGCGCCGTTGCCGTCCAGAACGAAGCGCAGGGCTGACTGCGTATGGCGGTGCGCGGGGGCGATCTCGCCCGGCAGGACAAGCTGCACACCGGCGTAGAGCGAGGTGGTGATCTTGGACTCGCCCCGGAAGCCGGGGTTTTCCAGGATCAGAACCCGGCGTTCCGCCTCTTTCGCGGTGATCAGGCCGCCGGCTTCGACCATGGCGGCGCGGATGTCGTCGAAATGCCAGATGGCCGCCTGGCACTTCGAGCTGGGTTCCGGCGTCACCAGTTCGCCCAGCACCGTCCAGAGCGGTGCCATGTTCTGCTTGTCGATCCTGTTGTAGAACGCCGTACGCTCGGGCCGGTCTTCAGCGGGCTTCGCCATCTTCACGCCCCCGCCTTTGCAGTGACCGGCAATTCCGCGAGTTTCCGGCGGTCGATCTTGCCGGTCCCGGTTTTCGGCAGGTCGTCCAGGTAGTCGACGATGCGCGGATACTTGAAGGGCAGAAGCGCTTCGCGGACGTGATCCTGCAGGGCCTTGGTTTGCCGCGCATCGGCTTGCTCACCGTCTATCAAGCGTACGATGGCCCGCAGCGTCATGCGTTTGTCTTCGAGTTGATGGGCGAGCACGGCGCACTCATGGACGCTGGGATGCTCGTTGAGGCAGCGCTCGACCTCCAACGGCCAGACCCACTGGCCCGATACCTTGATCAGGTCATCGGCACGTCCCTGGAAGTAATAGAAACCATCGCGCTCCAGAAAGCGGTCGCCGGTGCAGACCCAGTCGCCCACCATGGTCTCATTGCTTTTGTCCGGCCGGTTCCAGTAGGCGGGTGCGGAGGAGTCGCCGCGGACCCACATGACCCCTTCTTCGCCCGGCGCGCTGACTTCGCCTTCTTTGCTGCGCAGCACGACCTCGTAGCCCGGAACCGCCTGACCGGCTGAGCCCAACCTTTGGTCGTCAACTAGGTTGGAGAGATAGATATGGAGCATCTCGGTTGAACCGAGGCCCTCTACGGCCTCCAGGCCGGTCAGCGCTTTCCAGGCGGAGAAGATGTCCTCAGAGAGGGTTTCGGCGGCGGAGATGCTCAGCCGCAGCGAGGAGAAGTCGCGCTTCTCGACCGCGTCGGATCGGCAAAGCGCGGTGTAAAGCGTCGGCAGGCCGAAAAAGACCGTAGGCCTGAAGCCCTCGATCGTGTCGAGAATGCGGGCCGGCTCGGGCCGCCCCGGCATCAGGACGCTGGAAGCGCCGACCGAGAAGGGAAAGGTGAAGGCGTTGCCGAAACCGTAGGCGAAGAAGACCTTCGGTACGGAGAAGCACCTGTCGTCCGGCCCGAGCTTCAGGATGTGCCGGGCATAGGATTCGGCCGTATAGGCCATGTCGTGCTGGAGGTGAACGATACCCTTGGGCCTGCCCGTGGATCCGGAGGAGTACATCCAGAAGGCCATGTCGTCGGGGCCGGTGTCGGCGCAGGCAAGGCTGTCAGGCTGGTCCTTGATGAAGTCTTCGGCGTGCAGGAAGCGCGGATCCTCGAATTCGCCTGTGCCGTTGGCGACCGCGATTGTCTTGAGTTCCGTCTTCTCGAGGATCTCGGCCGTGAACTCGCCCGCGAAACCCGCTTCGCAGACGGCGACTTCGGCAGCCGTGTCAGAAAGGAAGAACTCAAGCAGATCCGGCGTGGTCTGTGTGTTCAAGAGGACCGGGACGAAGCCTGCCCGCACCGCGCCGAAAAAGACAGCCGGGTAGGTGGGCGTATCGTCGAGAAACAGCACGACCCTGGCGCCGCGCTGCAGTCCGCGGGCCGTGAGCGCATGGCCCCAGCGACAGGCCTGCGCGCAGAGTTCCCGGTAGGTCAGCGTGCCGAGCGGTCCGGTGACCGCGACGCTTTCCTGATTGCGCTGGAGATTGTCGAAGAGTATCGCGCTGCAGTTTGCATGCCGCGCCTTGTCGAAGCCGATCTCCTTCGCAGCGGCTGTTTCGCCGACCGGATCGGTGATGCCGGGAGATTGCGTATCGGGAGAATTCGTGACCACCGCTTCCAGACTCATGCCGGAACCTCCGGCTTGTAGGCTTCGTAGCTGGCCATGAAACCGGGCGACATTTTCCGCAACCGCTCCCTGTCCACCCGGCCTGAGCGGGTGATGTAATCGAACGCGAAATCAAGCGGCGCCAGCGCCATCTTCTCGGCGAAGCTGTCATACCAGGTGGCGGAAGTGTTCGCCGCGTCGACGATCTTTCTGGCGATCGGTTTGCGCGCCGCCTCGAAGGCTCGAAGACTCGCCTCAAGCGTGCGCCCTTCGGTCAGGGCTTTGACGAGCGCAATGGCATCTTCCATTGCCAGCCTGGTTCCGGATCCGATCGAGAAGTGTGCGGTGTGCACAGCATCGCCGAGGATGACCCGGTTGCCTGCGACCCAACGCTCACACCAGAGCTTGGGGAACTGTCGCCAGACCGATTTGTTCTTGATCAGGCGCGCGCCGTCCAGGGTCTCTGCGAAAATCTCTTCACAGATTTCCGCGGTCTGGTCTTCGTCCTTGTCCGCGAAGCCGTAGGCTTCGAAAGCCTGCTGCTCGCATTCGACGATGAAGGTGCTGCGTTCCGGCGTGTAGCGGTAGTGGTGCGCATTGAAGGCGCCGCGTTCGGTTGAGGCAAAGGTCTGCGTCAGCGTGTCGAAGGCCCTTTCCGCACCGAACCAGGCGAAGTGGTTCGAGAAGGCACCCAGGCTGGTTCCGAAGGCCGCCGGGTCCGAATTGCGGACCAGGGAGTTGAAGCCGTCGGCGCCGACGATCAGATCCGCGTCCAGTTCATCGAGCGATCGAACCTGGCTTTCGAAGCGGAGTTCGATCTCCAGCTTCTCCGCACGTCGTTGCAAAATCTGCAGCAGGTGCAGCCGGTCGATCGAGGCGAAACCGATACCGTCCAGGGTGATGACCTCACCCTTGTGCGCCAGAGTCATGTTCTGCCAGCGCTCAAGCTGTGGCGCGATGAGATCATGGGTTTCCGGGTCGTCCGCATTCAGAAAGCTCAAGGCCTGATCGGAAAAGACCACGCCGAAGCCGAAGGTCGCGTTTCGCGGATTTTGTTCCCGGACCCTGATGCGCGCGGTCGGCATCGCGCGCCGTAACAGGATCGCGGTGTAGAGCCCGGCGGGGCCGCCTCCCAGGATTTCGATACTCTCCAGGCGCAATTCAGGCCTCCCTGTTTGATGGTCCGCTACAAGCGAACTTCTGGGCTCGGACGCTAGAGGAATATTTTATAATATGCAATAGATTTCATAATATGTAAAAACTGAGAGGATGCGCACTGATGTTCGAAACCACGATTGAAGTGTCATTTGGGGACTGCGATCCGGCGGGAATCGTTTTCTATCCCAACTACTACCGCTGGTTCGATGCGGCCTTTCAGGCCTTCCTGGCGCAGCAGGGATTGACGCAGGGAAGCCTGCGCCGGGACCTGGGGGCGATGGGGACGGGGCTGATCGATTCTGGCGCGCGGTTCCTGGCTCCTCTATCCTATGGACAGAGTCTGCTGCTTAACCTGGAGATCGAAGCCTGGAGCGAAAGGACCCTGCGGCTGCGTTATCGCGGTTGGGACGACGGTAAGCTCTGCGTCGAGGGCTTCGAGATCCGGGGACTGTTCTTCGGTGATGAGAATGGTGTCACCGCAGGCTCGATCGCGCCGCTCCGGATACTTCTGGAGGGCTGGTGAAAACACATGGGGGCGTTTGCGGGTAGGTATGTCCAGTTTAAAGCAAAAGGGCGAGGCGGCCGGCGGCATTCAGTCTTTGGATACGGCCCTGCGTGTTCTGCAAACCCTCGGGCGGGCGGGACAGGCGCTGTCTCTATCCGAGCTGGCGCGCCTCTGCGATCTGCCGCCGACCAAGGTGCACCGATACCTTGCGTCCTTTTCCCATTCCGGCCTTGTCGTTCAGAACGGCCGGTCGGGAAGTTATGATCTGGGGCAGGGGGCTGTTAAACTGGGTCTGGCAGCGATGGCGCGCCACGACTTCGTCAACAGCGCCGCAGACGCACTGCCGGAGCTTGCCGAGCAGACCGGCCTGACCGCCCTGCTGAGCGTCTGGGGAAATGCCGGTCCGACGGTCGTAAGGTGGCAGCGATCGCACTCTCTGATGGTGACCTCGCTGGGTCTTGGCACGACTTTGCCGCTGTTGACCTCGGCGACCGGCCGTATCTGCCTGTCTTACCTGCCCGAGGTCGTGACGCGTGATCTTTTGGACGGCGAACTGCGCCGTATAAAACGAAATCCCGGTATTCTCGATGATATGAAAGCCAATCTGAGCGGCGCCCGCGCCCTGGCCGCTGAAGTGCGCCGAAAGGGCTTCGCGAGCGTGGATGGGCGCTTCATCCCGGGCCTGGTGGCGATTGCCGTGCCTATTCTGGACTGGCAGGAACAGGCGCAGGCCGTCGTGACGCTGATCGGCACGGATCCCCGCTCCATCGAACAAAATGCCTCAGCGCACCAAACCCTCGCAGCTTTCTGTGCCGAACACAGTGTTCTCGGGGAATGCGGTGCATGACTTGGCTGCGGCTAGCGCAAACTCGATTTCTTCTGCAGCACTGACTGGCGCGTAAGGGCGATGTGGTGATGCGTTGCCCCGTCTCAGATAGTAAGATCGTCCTGCGCCGGATATGACGCAGGACGATCTCGGTCGATCACTCAGGACAGTCTGTCCTCACTCACCCATGGCGATGCCTTCGCGACGTGGATCGGCCGCGCCGATGAGCTTGCCGTCCTTGATCAGGATCGCGTGCAGGCCGCTGTTCAGGTCCCGGACGGCCACATTATGGCCTTTCCCCTTAAGCGCTGCCTCGAAGCCTGCGGCCGCCGTGTTCTGCTCGAGGTCCAGCGTCTTGCCGTTCCGGTGCAGGAAGTGTCCGGTTTCGATGGCGTCCTGCGGATCCATCTCCCAGTCCAGGACCGCGACGATGGTTTTGGCGACGTAGTTGATGATCCGGCTACCGCCTGGCGAACCGATCAGCAGATAGGGAGCGCCGTCCTTCATGACGATGGTTGGCGACATCGAACTGCGCGGCCGCTTGCCGCCTTCCACCCGGTTGGCCACCAGCCGGTCTCCATCGCGGGGTTGCCTGTCGAAGTCGGTCAGTTCGTTGTTCAGAAGGAAACCGCGCGTCATGACGCGGCTGCCGAAGAAGGTCTCGATGGTGGTGGTCATCGAGAGCGCATTGCCATAGGCGTCGCGAATCACGATGTGGCTGGTACCCGGCCGCCCCGGGTTGGCCGTGGGGGCGAAATTGAAAGCGTGATCGCGCGGCGGATCGCCCGCGGTGCGTTTCTCACTCGCGGACTTCAGGTCAATCAGCGCGGCGCGTTCGGCGAGATAGGATTTGTCAAGCAGGCCCTTCGTGGGGACAGGCGCGAAATCGGCATCCGCCATGTAAAGCCCGCGGTCGGCATAGGCCAGTTTGGCGGCTTCCGAATAAAGATGCGCGAACTCGGCATTCCAGCCCATCGACTTGACGTCGAAATTGTTCAGCATGCCGAGGATCTGCCCGACGGTCAGGCCACCCGAGGTCGGCGGGCCCATGCCGCAGACGTCGTATCCGCGGTAGTCCGCGCAGACGGCGGGACGGATTTTGACCCGGTAGTTCGCCAGATCTTCGTGCGTGATATTGTTCTCGACGATTGAGGTCTCATTGACCGCTTTGACGATGTCGTCGGCGATTGGGCCGGAGTAGAAGGCGTTGGCGCCTTCTTTCGCCAAGATCCGAAGCGTGTTGGCGAACTCCGGGTTCTTCAGCAGCGTACCGGCCTGAAGCGGCGTACCGTCATCATTGAAGAAGTAGGCCGCCGCGGCCGGGAAGGCGTCGAGGTAACGTTTCTTGTCCTGGGCGGTCTGGATGCTTGCGGCCAGGCGGGGTGACACCTCGAAGCCCTTTTCGGACATCTCGATGGTGGACTGGAAAAGCTCCGGCCAGTCCTTCTTGCCAAAGAGGTTGTGCGTCACCTCCATCAGGCGAAGAATGCCCGGTACACCGACCGCCTGTCCGCCGGAGATCGCCGTGCCGAAGGGGATCTTTTTGCCTTCCGCATCCAGGAAGCGTTCCGGCTTTGCCAGTGCCGGTGCCGTTTCGCGTGCGTCGAAAGTCGTCAGCGTTTTCGCGGAGGCATCCCAGTACAGCAGAAAGGCACCGCCGCCGATGCCCGAAGAGGTCGGTTCGACAAGGTTCAACATCAACTGGACGGCGATCATCGCGTCCGCGGCCGTGCCGCCGGCCTTCAAGATGTCATATCCGGCTTTCACGGCGTGCGGATTGGCGGCCGAGACCATGAACTGGCTGCCGGATACAGAGCTCTTGTCTTCCCAGCCGTAGCCGATTTCCGGCTGCGGGTCTTGAGCTAACGCCGGCCCTGCAAGCAGCAGGCTTGCCGCTGTGGCCGCTAAACTAATCCTGAGTTTAGGAAACACGTCTTCCTCCCAATTTTTGATGTATAGCGATCTTAGACGATCGACTTACGAACTCTTGGTGAGATAAAGCTGCGCCACTGATTTTGCGGGCGCCTTTAAAGGCAATATATTTTGTCTCGGGATGAAGGTAAATTTGGGAAATTTCTAATGAAATTATTATATTTTTTTATAGCTATTGGTGATGAATAAGATTCCGCTGGGAAAATCGACGGTGGTTTCAGCTTTCGCCGAAGAAAATGCTGTTTACACCCAGGCGCGCTTCTAAGGTGATTGTGATCTACAGGCGCCCATGGGTCATCGAAAACGCGCGTTTGGTTACGACATGTTGCTGACCACTTCGCTCAGCGTTTCGGCGCGTCGTATCAGTTCCAGCTCAACGCTGCCGCTTTGGCGTTTCGCGGCATAGACCGCGACGCGCGGCAGGCTGTTGTAGTCGAAGTGATTGCTGAAGTAATAGGCGCCGGTGTCGTAAATCAGGACATAGTCATTGGGGTGCAGCTTCGGCAGCAGTATGTTTTTGGCCACCAGGTCCGCGGCGAAGCAGCAGGGGCCGGCCACGTCGGTCTGCACCGGCTCCTCGGTCCGTTCGGTTCCATCCGGTGCAAAGCCGGCGACCCGGATCGGCCAGGACGCCGGCAGAAAAGCGGTGCGCGTCATGATCTGCGCGCCGGCGTGAGTCGTCGCGATGTGGCGTCCACCGCTCACCTTTGTGTACTCGACCCGCGTGATGATGAAGCCGTTCTTTGCGGCGATCGAGCGGCCGAATTCGGTTTTGACCTGATACTTCCCGGAAAACAGTAACGGCGTTTCCTGGCGCAGGAGGTCGGCGTAGTCCGCGAAGGTTGGTTTCACCACATCCGAAGCGAAGTTCACCGGCAGGCCGCCGCCGATATCGATGCGGGTGACTTGCTGCGCCGTCGCCGCGTCGTTGACCGCCTCGGCGATCGTGAGAATCTCACCGATACCCTGAGCCATCAGTTCCAGCGGACAACCCTGTGAACCCGTATGGGTGTGGATGGAGGTGAGCCAGGGGTGGTCGCGGTAATACTGTAAAAGCCGCTGATAGTTATCCCCATCGCGGAGCGGGTAGCCGAACTTGGAGGTGTGGGTCGCTGTGCTGGTCGAGGAGATGGCGCCGGATCCGATCTGCGGATTCACCCGGAAGCCGATAATGGACGTCGTGTCAGGATAGTCGGGCATCAGAGCCTCGACCCGCCTGAGTTCCTGCTCGTTGTCGAGGTTGAAGGCGATGTTGTGCTTCAGGCAGTAACGCAGGTCTTCGAGTGTCTTGGCCGGCGAGTCGAAGATGATCTTTTCGGTGGGAAAGCCGGCGGCCTGCGCCATCATCAGCTCGCCCGGGCTGGCGACTTCCGCGCCCAGGCCGCAGTCACTGAGTTTCATCAAGACGGACCGTAGAGAGTTCGCCTTGACCGCGAAGGTGTGTTGAAAGTTCGGCGGAAAGGCGTCGTGAAGAGCGGCCACGGTTTCCGTGAGACCGTCGAAGTCCATGATCCCTATGGAGGTCATCTCTTCATTGGCGTATTTCTTCTCGATTGCCTTCAGGAGAATGTCGCGGTCTGCCGGCATCCTTTTTTCCTCCCTGTTGTCTGGCCGCGGTTGGCGGCTGATGTTTTTTTTTTAGGTTTGGGCTCTGTTTGAGGCTTCTGCCTTGCGAGACTTACTTCAGGCTGGGGCCGTCCAGAATCTTGTCGTAAGCCTCTTCGATCGGATCGAGATCGTTGCGCACCCAGAAGAAGCGAAAGCCGAACGCACGCAGCCATTTCTCAAGGCGATCCAGGCTCGACCACTCCCGCCTCAGGCCGCGCGCCGATTCGACGAGCGCCCACTGGCCGTCCACCAGGAAGTAGACGGTCCAGGTATTGGGATGGCGGGTTTGATCGGCGAAACCGCCGCCCAGCACCTCACGCGCCGTTCGAACTGCGACCGGATAGTCGCCAATTCGCTGCTCGGCGCAGAGTGTCGGCAAGTCGTTTTGCCGTATGGTGAAACTGGGCGACGGGTTCTCATCCATCGCCGGCTCGCACGTCGCTTGGCATAAGCTGTTGAATTGCATACCCGGGCAGACAATTCAACAGCCCATTTTCAAGCGCTTCGAGCTTCCTTTTCCGTTTCCTCGACCGGACAAACATCCAGTATTTCCGTCACTTCAGCGACCGGCGCGGCTTCGAAACCGCCTTCGACGATAAAAGGCTCGTCAAAGCTTGCCATCTCTTCCGCGAGAAGGCTGCCGATGTCGGCTTCGCTCAGGCCTGGTTCGCGGCGCTCGGCAATTTCCTCGGCCGTGAGGTTCTCAATCCGGGTTGCAATGGTCCAGCGGTGCCCGAAGGGGTCCACGATCGCCCCGCAACGCTCGCCCCAGTACATGTCGCTCGGCTCCGCAAGTAGCTGTGCACCGGCCTCGATGGCCTTGCTGATCACCGCATCGACATCCTCGACGTACATATGCTGACTAACTGGCGAACTCTCCTGAGCTGCGACCGGAAGGTGCCCATGCGGCGCCCAGCCGCGGGTCACGAACAGACGGGAATTGCCGAGTTTGACGGCGGCGAAGGCCGGGTCTTCTTCGTTGTCGCGGATTTGTACTTCGGCTTCAAAGGCCGTGGCCAGGAACGCCAGGAGGCCGGCGACATCGGAAACCGCGAGCGATGCGGTCAATGTACGGTATCCACGCGGCAGCGTAGCGGGCTTCTTTTTCATGTCCATCTCCATTCCGGTCAGGGATCCGGGGTTGGTTGATTGAGTGAAGACAAAACTACAGTATGGCTCATGATGTAGTCGAATTCGCTTGCTTTTGCAACACCATGAACCATAATGTCAAGAGTGAAGTGAAAAAGAGACTTGAAATGCCTCTGTCGGTTCGGGCGCGGATATCTGGGGCCGAGCGGAAGAGAGGGAAGGGAACGTCGCAGATTCACGGATCTTGGGTTTCATGAAGTCCAGCCCTGATAGGAGAAGCCCTGAAGGAGAAAATGAGCGGTGCGGCGCGAATGGATTGCACCTGTCCAGGTGCATCAATAACCTGTAAACGAACAAACCTGAGTTGGAGAAATCTTCCTACATGACCCCTTTTGCAATTGCCGGCGTTCAGATGCATGTGGCTGCGTTGCACAGCAACGTCGAGGGTATGCGCCACAGGCTGGATATTCTGATGGCGCGATTTCCCTGGACCCAGATGGTCTTGTTCAGTGAACTTTCACCCCTCGGTCCTCTTCCTCGCTTCGCGCAACCGCTGGAAAACAAGGTGGTGGAGGATTTCTGCGCAGACGCCCGCCGCCACGGCATCTGGCTCATTCCCGGTTCGTTTTTCGAAAAGACCCCTGAAGGGGCCATCCACAACACATCGGTCGTCATAAATCCGCAGGGTGAGATCGTCGCGACCTATCGCAAGATGTTCCCGTTCCGTCCTTACGAGACCGGGGTCGAGGCCGGCACGGAGTTCTGCTGCTTCGACGTTCCGGGCGTCGGCCGTTTCGGCCTGTCGATCTGCTACGACATCTGGTTCCCGGAGACGACGCGGCAACTGACCGCGCAGGGGGTCGAGGTTCTTCTTCACCCGGTTCTGACGGGAACCACGGACCGGGATGCGGAGCTTGCGATCGCGCGGGCGACGGCGGCGCAGTTCCAGTGTTACGTCTTCGATGTCAACGGCCTGGGTGCGGGCGGGGTGGGGCGTTCCTGTGTGATCGATCCCGCCGCGACGGTCTTGCATCAGGCGGCGGGGCAGGAGGACATGTTCCCGATCGAAGTCGATCTGGATCATGTCCGCCGCCAGCGGGAGACTGGGATGCGCGGCCTCGGGCAGGTCCTGAAGAGCTTCCGCGACCGCCCGGTCGACTTTCCGGTCTATGACCGGACCGCGGGCAGCGATGCCTATCTTCACAGTCTTGGTCCGCTGGAGATGCCTCAACAAGGTACGCGCGCCGGGCTTGAGAGTGCTGAACCGGGTGGGGGCCCGGGTCAGGACGAAGCAAACACTCTGGAGACCGAAATGGAGGCTCTGGCCCGCAAGCGAACGTGGGGGTGAGCTCGCTTGGGCGCCGCCGACCGACTTACAAGCCGACTGCCTTACAAGCCGGCGGCTTTATAAAAAAGCGTCCCTCAAAAAAAAGGACGCGTTAAAGATATATCAGGGAGGTCACTTCATTGCTGCATTCCATCAGCGACTATTACAGCGCCGTTCAATTGCGGTCTGACCGCTGGAGCACGCTCAGAGAAACGGTCGACAGCCTGGCCCGGTTAAAGGACCGGGATGAGGAGGTCGCCAAGCTGATCCCTAAAGCGCAGCAACTCTTCGAGGTGCTGGCGCCGATCGAGACCTACTGGGCCTTTCCGGGAGTGGCGGCCTTCGACCATATGCGTCGCCAACTGGACCACCGGGCCTGGGACGACCTCGCCTTCTCGATTCGGCGTGTCGTGCGGGCTTTGACCTCTGGTACTTACCGGCGGCGACGGGTGTCTCTGGCGCGCGAAGATGGCGATAACGAGGAGATTGAGGACGAATCCACTCTGCCGATCGAAGCCCGCGCCCTTGCACGGCCTTACTTCGAGGTTTTGATCGTCGATGATCTGACCGAACAGCAGGAGCGCTGGCTCAAATCGAGTCTGGCGCAGCTTCGGCGCACGGAAGATCCCTTCATCTATGAAGCCGTGATGGTGCCGAGCCTGGAAGATGCTCTGATCGCCATTCTCTTCAATCACAACATTCAGGCGGTGGTGATCCGTCCGGGCCTGACGCTTAAATCGCGCAACACCCTGCCGATCCTGATGAAGTATCTCAACCGCGTGGGCAATGAAGATCTCGATGCACTGGAGCCGGGAGACTATGGCGCGGAGCTGAGCCGACTCATTTCCAAGGTGCGCCCCGAACTCGACGCCTACCTCATTACCGATCGATCGGTCGAGGAAATCGCTGGCCGCGACCTCGGCCACTGCCGGCGGATCTTCTATAACCAGGAGGACTTCCTCGAGCTCCACCTGAATATTCTTCGCGGGGTGAATGCGCGCTTCAAGACTCCTTTCTTCACGGCGCTGAAGGAATACTCAAAGCAGCCGACCGGTGTTTTCCATGCCATGCCGATCAGCCGCGGCAAGTCGATCAGCCGCTCGCACTGGATTCAGGATATGGGGGCTTTCTATGGCCCCAACATCTTCCTGGCGGAAACCTCCGCCACCAGCGGCGGCCTCGACTCCCTGCTGGAACCGCATGGTCCGATCAAGGAAGCGCAGGAACGGGCGGCGCGGGCCTTCGGCTCCAAGCAAACCTTCTTTGCCACCAACGGCACCTCGACCTGCAACAAGATCGTGGTTCAGGCCCTGGTCAGTCCAGGCGACATCGTGCTGGTCGACCGCGACTGTCATAAGTCGCACCACTACGGCATGGTGCTGGCCGGTGCCGAGGTGGTCTACCTGGACAGTTATCCGCTGAACGAATTCTCGATGTATGGCGCGGTGCCTCTGCGCGAGATCAAGCATCAGCTATTGGCACTTAAGAAGGCCGGGAAGCTGGACCGCGTGCGGATGCTGTTGCTGACCAACTGTACCTTCGACGGCCTTGTCTACAATGTGGAACGGGTGATGGAGGAGTGTCTGGCGATCAAGCCGGATCTCGTCTTCCTCTGGGATGAAGCCTGGTTTGCCTTCGCCCGTTTCGGGCCGACCTATCGTCAGCGGACGGGGATGAATGCAGCCAACGTCCTGCGAGAACGTTTGCGCAGTCCTGAACTGGCCAGGGATTACGAAGAGCAAAAGGCTGCGCTGGCAGATGCCGACGATGAGGCGCTTCTGGCCACACGCCTGGTCCCGCCACCGACGGCACGGGTGCGTGTTTACACGACGCAATCGACCCATAAGACGCTGACATCCTTGCGCCAGGGATCGATGATCCATGTGAACGATCAGGACTTCAAAGGCGAAGTCGAACAGGCTTTCCACGAAGCCTATATGACCCACACCTCGACCTCGCCGAACTATCAGATCATCGCCTCGCTCGATGTTGGGCGGCGGCAGGTCGAGCTTGAGGGTTTCGAGCTGGTCCAGCGGCAGGTGCAGGCGGCCATGTCCATGCGCCGGGCGATCGCCACCCATCCCCTGCTGAAGAAGTACTTCAAGCTGCTGACCGCCGGCGACATGATCCCCGAGATCTATCGCGAGAGCGGCATCCAGTCCTACTACGATCCACAGCAGGGCTGGAACGACATCTGGGAGTGCTGGGCGAAGGACGAGTTCGTGCTCGATGCCACCCGGGTCACTCTTGCGGTCGGCGGTACCGGTTGGGATGGCGATACCTTCAAGAACGAAGTTCTGATGAACAAGTACGGGATTCAGATCAACAAAACCTCGCGGAACACCGTCCTCTTCATGACCAATATCGGCACGACGCGCTCGTCGGTCGCCTACCTGATCGAGGTTCTGGTTGAGATCGCCAAAGAACTGGACGATCTGCTGGACGATGCCTCGCGCATGGAGCGGCTCGGTTTTGAGCGGCGGGTCAAGAGTCTGCAGGAAGAACTGCCGCCGCTGCCTGACTTCAGCCGTTTTCACGATGCTTTCCGGCCCGCTGACGGCAGTGGCACACCGGAAGGGGACATGCGCTCTGCCTTCTTCCTGGCCTACGGGGAAGAGAACTGTGACTACCTGGATCTGGATGGCAGCCTGAAGGAAGAGATGGCCAAGGGGCGGGAAATTGTCTCAGCCACCTTCATCATTCCCTATCCCCCCGGATTCCCCATCCTGGTGCCGGGCCAGGTCATCAGTGAAGAGATCCTGGCCTTCATGCGCGCCCTGGACGTGAACGAAATCCATGGCTATCGGCCCGATCTGGGTCTTCGGGTCTTTACGGATGCGGCGCTCGCCGAGCAGGCGTCGAAGAAGCTGCCTTAAGCAGTCAAAAAAATTCAACAGGAGAGGTCAATGCCCAAGAAAAAATTAAAGAACATTTCCGAAGTCCGGCGGTTTTTCCATCGTAACGAACAGCCGATTTACTTTATCTCCGCGACGAATTTCAACTTGCTCGGTCTCGACGAGTGGGTCAGGAACTTTAAATATATCAACTATCTGGACTGCTTTGACGGGCGTCATCCCAACGTCTTCGTGCCCTCGGAATCCGCGCATCCCGAGTTTCAGTCGATCGAAGACATCAACAACTACATGCTGCAGCACAAGGAAGTTATCGACTACACCAAGTCGCGCGGCGGCAAGCCCAAATTCGTCTTCCTGATGTTCGACAAGGAGACCGAAAAACTCGCCAAGGAACTCGGCGCGGAGATCTGGTTCCCCAAGGCGAAACTGCGCGAGCGCTGCGACAACAAGATCGAGACGGTGCGGATTGGTGACAAGGCGGGAGTGCCCTCGGTTCCCAACACGCTTTCCGAAGTCGAATCCTATGAACACCTGCAAGAGGTCTGCAAAGCGGCGAAGCTTGGCAAGGATCTGGTTCTGCAGTCCGCTTTCGGGGATTCGGGACACACCACCTTCTTCATCAAGTCCGAGGCCGATTTCCGCAAGCATGAGCACGAGATCGTCGGGCAGGGCGAGATCAAGATCATGAAGCGGATCGACTGCCGCGGGTCGGCGATCGAGGCCTGTGCGACCAAGCAGGGCACGATCGTCGGGCCGCTGATGACCGAACTGGTCGGCTTCAAGGAACTGACACCCTATCGCGGCGGCTGGTGCGGCAACGAGATTTTCGCCACGGCTTTTGAGCCCAAGGTGCGTCAGAAAGCGCGGGATCTGACCTTCAAGTTCGGTGAGCAACTGCGCAAGGAAGGCTATCGCGGTTACTTCGAACTGGACTTCCTGATCGACAAAAAGACCGGTGACATCTGGCTGGGTGAGTTGAACCCCCGCATCACCGGCGCCAGTTCCATGACCAACCATGCCGCCTTTGCGCATGCGGACGCGCCGCTGTTCCTGTTCCACCTGCTCGAATTCTCCGGTAAGCCCTTCGAGCTGGATGTGGAGGAACTGAACGCGCGTTGGGCGGATCCGGACATGATCGATTCCTGGTCGCAGATGGTGATCAAGCACACCGAGGATAATGTCGACATCATCACGGCGGCGCCTGAGACCGGGATCTATCGGATGCTCGACGACGGGCGAGTGGTCTTTGACCGCTTCGATTATCACCGGCGGGCCGTCGAATCTGAACGCGAGGCCTTTTTCCTGAGAATTCAAAAGCCTGGGGATTACCGCTATGAAGGCGCGGATCTCGGCATTCTCGTGATGCGCGGGCGCTCGATGACCAAGAACTTCCAGCTTACGCAGCGGTCACGGCAATGGATCGAGGGCATTAAGGCCTGCTTCAGCGGCCGGCCACTTCCCTCGGCCACAGCACTGGCCGACCCGGCTTTTAAAATACTCTGAGGAGTGGAATGGAGCTTGTTTTCCGCACGGTTTCCGAAGACCAGCCCGGTCCCAAGTGGGCCGGGCTGTTCCGGGATTACTGGCCGAGTTACCGTCGTTTCTGGACACGCGACGGCGCGGGCGCGCGCCCGACCTACCTTGCGAGCCGCAGGGCTTTGGGCCGTCACATGCCCGAGTTGCTGGAGCTCTACGACGAACTCTGTGAACTGGTGGGCGGTGGTGACGAGGAAGCGCGGTTTCTGAGCTTCTACTGCCCGCCGCCTTATCTGGCCGGCTGCAGCCAGGCCATCTGGCCGGGCGCCGAGCCGACCCTGGTTCGGAACTATGATTACGATCCACGGGCCTTTGATGCCGTCCTGCTGCGCACGTCCTGGTCCGGGCGCCAGGTCATCGGTACCAGCGATGGCCTTCTGGGCCTGGTCGACGGGATGAATGACGCAGGGCTGGGCGTTTCCCTGACCTTTGGCGGCCGGCGTATCGTGGGGGACGGTTTCGGTGTCCCGCTGATCCTGCGTTACATCCTGCAGGTCTGTGAGACCTGCGATGAAGCCGTCGCCGTTCTCCAACGCATTCCCTGCCACATGAGTTACAACGTGACCCTACTGGATCGCCAGCGCCGTTTTGCGACGGTTTTCCTGGCACCGGATCGCAAGGCGGTCGTGACGCATGCCGCGGTGGCGACCAATCACCAGGCGCGCGTGGAGTGGTCCAGTCACGCGCGCTTAACGGCCAGCGTCGAGCGCGAGCGCTATCTGCTTCAGCGGTTGACGCTTCATGTCGAGCCGCAGGAGAAGTTCATTGATGCTTTTCTGAAGCCGCCGCTTTATTCGGTGGCTTTCGACAAAGGTTTCGGGACGCTCTACACCGCGGCCTATCAGCCGCGTCTTGGGCAGATGACTCTGATGTGGCCAAAGTCTGCGGCTAGGTTTTCCTTCTCTGACTTTCCCGAGCAGAAGATTCACATTGCGATTCCTGCGCAGGCGCCCCGCGAAGCCTTGCAATCCTGATCATCGAGAGGACCTTTTGAAGCCACAGCATCCGGATACGACGCGTTGGATTACCTCAAACACTTAAAGTCGCTCGAGGTCTTCCGGTCGGTGATGAAAACCGGGAGCTTTAGCGCCTGCGCGCAGCAACTCGGCGTGACGCAGCCGTCCGTCAGCCATCACATTCGCCGTCTCGAGGATGAGCTTGGCTTCGAACTCTTCTCCAGAAAGAACGGCAAGGTTCAGCCAACCCTGCAGGCGCAGCTATTGCTTGAGGATGCCTCCAAGCTCTTCAGCGCGACGAATCAGGTCTTCCTGAAATGGGACAAAAGCAACCAGCGTCAGATCTCCAGCTTTAGGATCTGGGCCAGCTACAGCTTCTGCAGCCTGTTGTTGCCCGAGATCCTTTCGAGCTTCGAAGCGGTACCGGATCTGAAAGTCGAGGTTTTCTCGGCAAGCCAGGAGGAATCGGTCGAGGCTTTACGAAAGAACGCGGCCGATGTGGCTTTTCACACCAAACCGCTTCTCCATCCCGACATCGACTGCAAACGTTTCGTATCGGCGCGCCAGGTATGCGTCATGCCGGCCCAACATGCGCTTGCGAATAAGACGACGGTCTCCCTAAGCGACCTCGAGGGGGCGCGACTGATCTTCATCGCCAGTTCGGACCCGCTGTACAATGATCATATGGATGTCCTGGAAGAGAACGGCCTCCAGGTCAATCAGGTGCTGGCGACTCCCTATGCCGCTGTGGCCATGCAGATGGCTGAGTCCCTGAACGCCCTCTACATCGGCAACGTCCTCGCCGCCGAGCTTGCTTGCCGAAAAAATCGAGGAATCACCTGGCGCGAGGTGGATGGATTCGATGACAAGACGTCCTATTACTTTGCCCTGTCTCCCTGGTTGCAGCATTCCCGCTTTGCCGAGACCGTCGAGCAGGCGGTTTTCAACGGTCTGAACAGCATCGCAAGCGAACTCGACTTGAAGATGCGGTCGCGCGCGGCCGAAAAGCCGGTCGATCCGCAGGATTGAGGGATCGGTGCAGTTGGCGGTGACCCAGCGTCGCTTAAACTGACTCTGCGGCTGCGCGGCGCTGCGCCTCTGCCGTTAGCTTCGCATTGCCCGACGCATATTTGAAGTTGAAGCGCATGCCGGAAAGCCGCCAGCCTTCGTTCTTTCTGACGAGCGTCAGATCGTAGGTTCCCACGACGAACTGCAAGTCGCCCTCGGGGTGCTCTGCGATGAAGTGGGTTGCCATGCCATGGCATTGAACCTTGGCCGTCTCGCCCTCCGCTTCGACGATAAGGTTCCCGATCTGATGATGCAGATTGTCGTAATACGGCAGGAGGGCGGCCCAACTGGCCGTCAAATCCGCCGGTGGGACGTTCGAGGCTTCCCCGCCGCCGTAGGATGAATAATCGACATGGAAAGGGTCTGTCATGCAGTTCTGTACGGCCTGCCAGTCACAGCGGTCCACGGCGGCAAAGAATCGGGATACGGTGTTTGTGACATCTAAGCTCATCTTATGTGATCTCTATTGGTGGTGCTTCCGGTGAGCTCGGCGTAATCAGTTTTTTGGTCACTTCGCTAGCCGGTCAGGTAAGGGTGCGAGCCGATACTGCGACCAGAAGAAACTGTTGGCCGCGTCCTGATCTGCCGAGAGGTTGGTCGCCTCGACGATCTTTTCGTCCTCAATCCGGTAGAGCAGGGTCCAGATCGTATCCACATTGGTCTGACCTTCCGCATTGGACCAGCCGCGATGGATATCGACGACATAACGTTCGTCAGCACCGAAGAAGATCGGTTCTGCCTTGAAGCCGGCGCCGCCGAGTTGTTCAAAGAAGGCGAGCACTTCGGCACGACCGGTCTTGGTTCCCGAGAGGGGATGACGACCCGGGATGTGCCACTGCACCTTCTCGTCCATGACGGCGGCGATGGCCTCCAGGTCATTCGCGCCATAAGCCGCGAAAAAGTCCTGCACGACCTTCATGTTCTCTTCGGGTGAGGCCGCCATTGCCGGAACGCTAGTGAGGAATGCAAGGAATGCGATGACGACTTTGCTTCGCGCTTTCATGGCTTGTCTCCTGCAGATTGATGAGTGGCGGGGCAGGGTCTGTAGTGCGAAATCCCGCTCTCAAACTGTTTCGCGCAGAGGCTATGCCATAGCGTTCTTTTTGATAATCCGCCTGATTTTCATTTCTTTCCTGTATAAAATCGAACAATTGGGATGAGAGAAGGATGTTCGGATGCGCTTGCCTTTGGCGACATTGGAAGTCTTCACAGCGATTGCCCGTTACGGCAGCTTGCGGGCGGCCGCCGATGCGCTGGGCATCAAGGCCTCGACTGTCAGCCATCAGTTGAAGACGTTGGAATCCCAACTTGGGACGCGCCTCTTTATTCGCACGACACGCTCCGTGAACCTGACCGAAGCGGGCCGGGCGCTCCTGCGCGGGGCGGGGCCGGCGTTCGAGCAGCTATCGGAAGCGGTTGAAAGCGCCCGCACCAGCGGCCACGCTGCCCGAGGGACCCTCAGGCTCGCGATGCCGGAGTTTGCCTACCACCTGCTGATAGCTCCGGCGTTACGCTCCTTCTGCCAGTTCTATCCCGAGATCGAGATCGAGCTCTCTTTGACCGATGCTCTCAGTGACATCCTGGAAGATGAGCTCCACGCGGGGTTCCGTTTAGGCGATCGTATTGCCGAGGATATGGTAGCGGTCCGGGTGACCCGGCCCCTGTCGCTCGTCATCGCCGCCAGTCCCGATTATCTGGACGCGAAGGGCACTCCGGCATCGCCGCGCGAGCTTCTGGATCACAGTTGTATCCGTTACCGTTTTGGGTCCTCGGGACGCATCGCTCAGTGGGACTTCACCGGTCCGGATGGTGACTACTCTGTCGATGTGCGTGGCAACCTGATTGTCAACGCGCTGCCCGCCTCGGTGGATCTGGCGAGGCAGGGGCTCGGTCTGGTCTACACCTTTAGAGACTACTGTGCATCGGACCTCACCGATAACCGCCTGATTTCCGTACTTGAACGGAACTTGCCCCTGACACCGGGCCTTTTCATGTACTTCCCGCGCGAGTATCGAACCATGATGCCACTCAGGCTGTTCCTGGATCATTTGAAGCAAGGCATCGGGGTGCGCTAATGCCAGCTACTTCTTGCCAGAGTCACAGCGTCTTGCGGTGAAGCGCTCAGCTCTCCCGCAAGCCTCGGTCGAGAAGGCGCGCAATCGGGGCGATGAGGTATTCGAGGGCTGTCCGCTGGCCGGTTCGTATGAAGACTTCGGCCCCCATACCGGCCTGAAGGGCGGTACCGCGTTCCTCAACGGACGAGGGGTCGAGTTGAACCCGGGCCTGATAAAAGGCGGTGCCTGACTGCCCATCGATCAGGCGGTCCGCCGAGACGAAGACGACCTGTCCCTCGATCGGCAGGCGTTCGCGCCGGCTGAGCGATGTCAGTTGGACGTGGGCCGCCATGCCCGCCCGCACCTCTTCGATATCGGCGGGGTCGACCGAGGCCTCGATCACCAGTTCGTCGCTGCTGGGGACGACGTCGAGAAGGCGCTGGCCTGGCGAGACCACACCGTCGAGCGTGTGCACCTGCAGGTCCACGACAACCCCGTCGATCGGTGACGTCACATCCGTCCGGCGCAGAACGTCCTCCGCGGAGACGATCTTCTGCTCCAACTCGTATATGGCGGACTGTTCGGCGCGCAGTTGATCGACCACCAGGGTTTTCGCCTGGGCGCGCAGTTCGCTCATCTCCAGCCGGGCGGCAATGATGCTCTGCTCCGTGCGGGCGATCATGGCCTTGAAAGAGGCGAGTTCGCCATCGATCTCGGCAAGCCGTCGTTGCAGGGAAAGGACTCGCGGTTTGCGCACCAGGCCTTTTTTGAAAAGGGCGTCGACCGAAGCAAGCTCTTCCCGCAGCAGGCGCTGCTGGGTCTGTGCCGCGCCGATCTGTCCTTCGAGGCCGCCGATTTCCTCCCGCGAGCGGGCGATACGCTGGTCGAGAAGCGATAGACGGTTTTCCAGAAGCTGCTGCCGGCTGTCGAACACGCTGCGCTGACCGGCGATGGCCGCCTGCGCCGCCGGATCGCTGTTCGCTGTAAGATCGTCCGGGAAGGAAACTTTCTCGGCGGCATCGCGTTCAGCAGAGAGCCGGGCGAGGGTTGCCTGGGCTTCGAAGAGTTGGGCTTTGAGTTGCTTCAGCCTGGCAGCAGGCTGCACGTCGCTCAGCTCGATCAGCGTTTGTCCTTGCCGCACGCGGTCGCCGTCGGCCACCAGAATCCGCTGGATGATGCCGCCCTCGAGGTGCTGAATGGATTTCCGGGAACTGTCAACGCTCACCACGCCCGGTGCAATCACGGCGCTTTCGATCGGGGCCGCCCGCGACCAGACAAAGAAGATGCCGGAGAAAACCGCCAGAATTGCAAATCCGCCGGCAATCAAATGCCCAGGGAAGGGGCGCGCCCCTGTGCTTCTGGCCGGCGCGGGGTCCTGTTGGAACCTTGTGCTTTCTCGCAGTTCCTGTTTGCTGCCTGTCGTCATCCGGTTACCTCACGCCGCGCTCTTGCTTTTCGCGCGCTTCGAGCGACCGAGCTGGGCGATTTCCTCGGGGTCTTCTACAAGCTTCACGCGGCCGTCTCCAAACAGAAGGACTTTGTCCGCACTGCGGCCCGGGACCTTCGAGAGGGAGGTGAAGATAACGATGCTGCCGCGCTCACTGAGCGTTTTGATGGCGCGCCCGAGCGCCCGGCGCGCCTCCCGGTCCAGGTTCGCTTCAGGTTCATCCAGAACCACCAGACTTGGATTGCCATAGAAGGCGCGCGCCATGGCCACGGCCTTGCGTTCGCTGCCCGACAGGAAAGGCGTGTTGTCGTCGATCTCGGTGTCGTAGCCTTTGTCGAGCTTGAGAATCTTTTCGTGGATGTTCGCCAGCCGGGCGGCTTCAACAACCTGCTCGAAGTCGCCATCGCCCATGCGTGCGATGTTTTCCCGCACACTGCCGCGGAACAGCACCACTTCCTGGGACAGGTAGCCGGCGCACTGGGCCAGTTCGTGGGACTGAAGCCGGGCAATGTCCACGTCTCCCAGGCGAACCGCGCCGTAACGGGGCTTCATCACGCCGGTGACCAGGCGGGAGAAAGTGGTCTTGCCGGAGGCCGAGGGGCCGATTACCGCGACAATCTCGCCCGGCATGATGGTCAGGTTGATCCGCCCGAACACGCTGGCCCTTTGATAGGGATAGCGGTGGCCCACATCGTCGAACTGCAGAAGTCCCGATGTTCCAGCCGCGGTCTGCATCGAGAGCGTTTCCTGCGAAAGCTGTCCAAGGGCTTCCTTGACCCGACGATAGGCGAGCCTTGCGCCGATCAGACTGCGCCAGCGCAGCATCGCCCGCTGGACCGTGGAGTAGGCCATGCGGCTGAGGATGCTGGCGGCGATGATCGCGCCCACGGTAAGTTCGCCGCCGATCAGCAGCCAGACGCCGATGCTCAGCCCGATAATACGCAGACCTCTTTGGCCGAAGCGCATCCCCGCCGTAGTGGTGATCGCGTGCGATCGTGAGCGATAGCTTTCGTCATGCCGGGTGTGTGCCTCACGCTGCCAGCGTTCGACGAGATTGCCGGTCATGCTGGCGGGACCGATCTTTTCGGCGCTACGCTCGGCTGCGGTAATCCACTCGCTCTCGCCTTCACGCGCGCGGCTGATGGCGTCTCGGGGCTCGCGCGTCATGGTCTCCTGCAGGAAGGCCAGAACCAGGAGGCAGCAGAGCGCGATGCCAAGAACGACACCGAGGAAAGGATGGATAAGGGCGACCACCAGTACGAAGACTGGCGCCCAGATCACATCGAGCCAGGCGGTCACTGCTGGGCTGGCGACGAAGGAGCGAAGCATCGCCAGATCTTTCAGCGATTTGCTTGGCGTGGCAGCTCGGCCCCGGCTTTGACCCAGAACGCCGGCGTGAAAGAGAGGAGGGCCAAAGCGGCGTTCGATCCATGCGCCCCAGCGCACGAACATCCTTTGCCGGACAATATCCAGCAACAGGCCGGCCCCGACGGCGCAGAGCGTGATCGATGCCAGCATGACGAGGGTTACGATGCTTCGGCTCGAGACCACCCGGTCGAGGATCTGCATCACGAAGAGTGGGACGGCAAGCTTCGAAATATTGATGAAGATACTGAAAAGAAAAATCGAGAACAGACCCCACCAGGACTCTCGCCACATGGCCCGCATCGGATGACGGGATGTCGTTACAGCACTGGTTTTCGAAGAGTCCATCAAATTTCTCGTTGATATGACGATGCCATATTACACAAGTTGCAAAGACTCTTCAGCTTTTTCATGGCATTAGTGACGAGTCCATCAAAGCCGGCCGCGGCATGGTTATCCCGCCGACGATGGGATTAAGCGCCTTCGGCCTCGTCGATCTCTGTGTCTTCGTCGCCCCGGTGAGGATAAGCGAACACCTGTGCGCCAGGAGCCAGACCGTCATCCTCACCGTCCATGTTGGCATGGTCGAAGCGTAGCCTGCGAACCGGGTCGTTCAGATCGTAATTCAGGTCGACGTTTCTCTTGTAGCCAAAGCTGACGATGCGCGTGAGTGGGCTGACGCTATCCTCATGTTGTGCTGGGGACGCTGCTTGGGATGCGGAAAGCCCTTCAAAAAGAACGCCCTGCTGCAGTTCACCAGGATGATAGACCGGAACGTCCAGGGTTTGCGCCGCCTCGCGCATTGCCAAAGGTGACCGGCAGAGTTGGCCGCTGACGGCCAGCACCTTGTGACCCAGCTTCTGCAGGATTTCGACGCCCCGCTGGGCGCCCATGGCATCGTAGGCGGCAAAAACGACGCCATCGATTAGGCCGCGCATTTTCTTCGAGCGTAGCAAGCCTGCCGTCTCCGCTTGCTGGAGGCCGTCGGCGACCTCGACAACGGCGTGACAGCAGTTCGATCGGGATGCTTGACCAAGCAGCGTGGAGGTGAGTTCTTCCAGTTGTTCGACCTCCACCTTATAGGTGCTGGCGAAGCCGGCGTCTGTAAAGTCATAGACCACGTCTGCGCCCAGATCTCGATAGTGCCATAGATCGCCGCCGGCGCCAGTGCCGGTCACCTTGATCCCGGCGACACGGGTCCGTTTTGCCTTCAGGCCATGAATGATCGAGGCCGCAGAGTAGGTTTTCCCCGCGTTCATGCCGGTCCCGACGACCAGCACCGTCTTGATCGGACGGGCTGCGCCGCTCAGTTTCACGGCATAGTTTTTCAGGTTCAGGCGGCGTCCGATTTCATCCCCCAACAAGCCGATGGGGACGATCCAGGTCGGCGGCGCCACCCGTTCGTGGCGGCAGACTTCCTTCGCCGCAATGCCGCCGGCCGCGACCAGATCGCAACCGCTGAGATCGTCGGCGACAAGAGCTTCATACTGGTCCGAGGCGTATCGGTTGCCGTAGGCCACGATGATCTCGTCGCCGGGCAGCATCCTTGCCCGCCGGCCATTCCGCAGCTCAAGACGTTTATGCTTGCCGAGTTCCTGCACCCGCGCCAGGACCAGGTCGCCGGCTTTGGGCCTGATGTTCCCGCTCAGGATCGTCCGCATGTCCTTGACCGGAACACGTCGGGTCGTGAAAGCCTTTTTTGCTTTGAGGGCGCGATGTCTGTGAAATCTGGAGATCATCACTCTGTCTTCCATTGTCGATAAAAAACAGAGCGTCGGTCACAGCATGCGACTGACTGCCCGATCGCCTGAAAACCGCGAGGTTCAGGCGCCAATAAGGCTTCTGATCTGGTCGTAAAAGTTATCATGGTACACAAACAATCGTCAACCACTGGTGCTTTGGAACCAAGTCGTGATCCCAACAAACCGGTGTGCCGTCCCCCTCACAGCTAAGGTCTGATCGCAGATTATGGCCCAGGCGTTGAGCGTTTTTTCAAACCGCCGCGACGCGCGAAGCCTTCGTGGCGCAGTCTGTCCGCCGTCGCCAAACAGCTTTCAACCAATCTGATGCCTCGTGCATTATAAAATAGAAAAAAAGCTGCAATATTGCATGTTAATGTTTTTTGTCTTGCTGTCATGGTTATCTTTATAAAGAGACCGAGAATATTTGCCAGTCAGCAGTTACATTTTCTGATGGTTATGTCATTCTGACGCTGTATAGATGATGCACGCCGACCTGAATGAACGGAGGTCAACCGGGCGCTGTTGGAGCGGTATGCGCGGAAGCAGGGAACTGGTGAACGGAACCTTCGGCCATTTGGGCAATATTTCGGGGAGATGGGAGGCGTGACCGTTAAAACTGCCGAGACTGCTCCGGTGGCCCGCGGGAAGTTGCAGCCGAATGCGGAGGATCGGGGTGTGAAGCTTCTGTCCACCTCGGTGCTGCGGGGCTGCAATCGATACGACGACAAAGACGTGATCCTGCAGGGTGTCGATCTCGGCGCGCTGTCGGGGCAAAGCAGTAACCGCGCCGACTCTGAGTTCCCGACGCGCTACCTGCAGCTTTTCGACAATCTGGATCCGGCGCAGCCCGAGGGCGATCTGGACAAGTCCTTTGCCGCGCGCCTGCGTTCAGGCGAATCCCTACCCTTTGACGAACTCCTGTTCCAGGCGATCCTGGCAGTCGAACGGGCGGCAGCCCGGGCTATGCGGCGGCTTCAGGATGTTGGCTTCAGCCGGATCGTCGCAGGCCTGGAAACTGAGCAGGTGACTTTCGTCTGGCGCTCGCACCTTCCCGAAGTTTCACGTCGTGCCGCGCGGGCCGGGCTGATCGGCTTTACCGAGATTCTGCCCGATGAGTTGATCTGGCCGTCCATGGTGAACGAGAAGAGCTTTGCGGCGGCGTTGTCGGCCTTGCTGAAAAGGGCGCGAGGCTTCCGGCCCCTGCCGCCCGCCGCGATCCTGGTGGACGCGGCGGAGCGAAAGGGCATTCCCTGGGAAACGGTCAGCGGCAACATCATTCGTCTGGGGCAGGGCAGGTTTCAGCAGCGGATCTGGTCGACCGTCACAGCGAAGACATCGCGTGTCGGCGACCGGCTCGCCCAGGACAAGGTGGCGACCCATCGTGTGCTCGCCGACGTCGGTCTGCCGGTTCCTGGGCAACGCCTGGTCGGGTCGGTGAGGGCGGCCCGCGCGGCCGCGGAGGAGATCGGCTATCCGGTGGTGGTGAAACCGCTCGGTGGCAACACGGGCAAGGGCGTGAGTGCGAACCTGAAGAGCCGCGGCGAGATCCTGGCCGCCTTCAACCGCGCGCGAGAGGTTGGCGGGGAGGTTATCGTCGAGAACTTCGTCGAGGGCCGGGACCACCGTCTTCTGGTCGTCGACGGGCGCCTGGCGGCCGCCGCCCTCCGGGTGCCGCCGAGCGTGACCGGTGACGGCGTCCGCACCATCGCCCAACTGGTCGAAGCCCTGAATGCCGATCCCCTGCGCGACAACTTCAGGCGCGCGCGGATCAAGCTGGACCAGGAACTGAACCGTCTGCTCGATCTCAGCGGTTATGACCTGGCGACCGTGCTCAAGAAAGGCGAGAGTTTTTTGCTGCGTTCGACGGCCAACGTCTCTACCGGTGGCTTCACCATCGATGTGACGGAGATTATCCATCCTGACAACGAGGCTATGGCGATCCTGGCGGCCGAAGCCGTCGGGTTGGATGTCGCCGGAGTGGACTTCCTGACCACCGACATTGCGCGCTCTTACCGGGAGGTCGGCGGCGGTATCGTCGAGGTCAACTCCCGTCCGGGGCTGCGCCCGCATATCTGGCCGGTCGAGGGAAAATCGCGTGATGTTGGCTCTGCGGTCATCGAGACCATGTTCCCGCCGGGAGAGCAGGGACGCGTGCCCATCGCGCTGGTGGCCGGCTCGAGCACGCGCGTGGCGCAGGTGGCAGCGAAGGCGGCAGCCCTCTTACGGGCTTCGGGTCGCATGACAGTGCTTTCGCAGGAACCGGAAGAGACCGGCGAGGCGCCGGCTGAAGATTCGCCGCAGAGCCTGCCGGGGCGCTTGCGCGACCACAGGCTCGAGATGCTGGTCCGTTCAGATTCCTATGCTGAAGTTCTGCGCCGCGGTCTTCTCCTTGAAAGCTGCGAAGCCGCCTTGGCGCTGGATTTGGAAGAGGAGGATGCTGCCGGACCTGGACTGGAAACGCTCTTGAGGGCGACCCGAGGCCAGGTCATCGTCGATGCCGATGGGGCCTTCCCGGAGACTTTAGAGAGCTGGGTCGGATCTTCGCGTCTGTTGCTCGTTGGCTTGGCGGGGGAGAATGCTCTTGTGCAGCGGCATCTCGAAGCCGGCGGTCGAGCGGTCGTCGCCCGCAAGAAAGCGAAGAAAGTGATGGCGGTTTTCCGCGGCCCGTCGCTGGATGAGGGCGCGGAGTCAGACGTGGTCATGGGGGTTTCCTCAGCGATGCGCTGGAAAGAGGCCGTGCTGTGGCTCTATGCGCTGGCGCTTGCCCATGCCATGGGTCTGTCCGTTTCGGAGATCGGTCAGCTTCTATCGAACGGCCTGCCGGCGACGGACAAAGAGGCGGGTCCGATTGATCACCACCTCTCTGGCGCCGGGAGTCTGTCGTGACGCTGGGGCGGGTCTATGTCTGGGAGCGCGATGAAAATGAGTTCACTGGTGGCAGGCTGCGCCTGGAAATCCTGCCGCTCGATCATCTGAGCAAGATCTCTTCGTCCAAGGCTGCGCTGTCCGGCCGTTTTGTCGATGTCGTCAACGGCGGACGCACGATCGAAGACGACGGAGGCGATGGGGCGCCTTCCAGCAGCGGAATCGGAAGTGCCTCTCCCGATCCCGAGGGCAACTTTCTCTGGGATCCAGCCGCCGGCGGCGGTCGCCGTAAAAAGACCGGATCCGGCGCCTTCCGGGACCAGGCGGCCTGGGTCTCGGCCTGCCACTTCGGCGAAGTGAACAGCTACCACCACATCACACGCATGGCCGAACGGATCGACGCACTGCTGTCGCGTCTCGGCGAGAAACCCCTGCCCAAAGTCCGGGTCGTGGCGAATGCCTTCAAGCAAGCGGCGGGTCCGGTTGATGGCCGTGAAGGCATTCGGGATGCCGACGGCACCCTCTGGGAACCGCTTCGCAGCAGCCGCTATCGCCGTGGCCCGAGTGCGGGACCTGCTGATGGCGCCGCCGCATCCGTGCACTGCGCCGGCGAAATCCTGCTTGCGCCGGGTGCGAGCATGACTCGTGAGGGTTGGCTGCCACGCCTCGCGGGCACGCGCTACCGCTGTAACGTCGCGCATATCGCCGGGCATCTTTACCGCCAGTATGCCTTTCACGTCTCGCGTTACACGGCGGATTTCATGGCGAACGCGCTGGTGAACCCGGCGCAGGAAACCGCGGGTAAATCGGTGACCGCCTCTGCCATCAGCGACTACTGGGCAGCCTCTATGCTGAGGACTCCTCATATCTGGTGCTGGCACCGCCGGCACGACAGCAACGAGATCCATCCGCGCAGCCTGGCTTCGACGGCGACAATGGCGGATCTCCAGTCAAGCCAACGGCCGAGCCAGCGTGAGACGGCGACTGTCCTCGCGGCTGCCCTTTGGGATCTCAGGGCGCGGTTGGCCGATGGGGCGTTAGACGACTGCGACCTGCTGGTGCTCTCGGCACTCTTGTCGGTTCGCAGCCTGGTCGATGACCGCTATCGGCCGGACCCGGAGAAGACACGAAAACTGCGCGACGGATTTCCTGTCTTCGCGGCCTGCCTTTTGTACGCGGACAGAACCCGCTTTGGCGGCCGCTACGAAGCACAAATCAGGCAATCCCTCGGGGACCGGGGCATTGAAGCCTGCAAAAAGACTCTGAAGCGCCTGGAGCGACCAAGCGTCCCCGAGGACAGCGTGGAGCGGATCAGCCAGGCTGAGCTGGAACGCCACAGCGAGAAGATCCGTTCCCGGTTTGCCGAGGCGATTGTCCCGGAAGACAGCGATCTGCTCGATCCCGATCGGCTGGAGGCCGAACTGCGGGTCAGGGGCGGTGCACACCACTACGATCTTGCTGTTGCCGGCGATGTGATGACCGGCATGCGTATGCGTCACAGGATTCGGCGCTTCGGGCCGGACTATGTCTGTGCCTGGGTGAAGCCGATTTTCGACCGCACCTCAATTCCGCTCGGCAATCTGGAAGGTCCTTTCGCGGCGGAGGCCGAGCAGCAGGATACGACCCGCAACTTCTCCTACAAAGTGGACCCCCGCACCGCTGTCGTGCTGCGGCGCTCGGGCTTTCAGGCGATGACCATCGCCAACAATCACATCATGGATTGTGGCCGCGACGGCGTGCGCGAGACGCTCACCGCGCTGTCGGAGCAGGGGATCGTGGTGATCGGTGGCGGCCCGGACGAAGCCAGGGCCCATAACCCGGCGATCTTCGAAACCCGCGGTGGCCGCATTGGTCTCCTTGGCTACTACTGGAATCGTCGCACTTCGGCGCGCGGGGGTCTGCCCGGCAGTGCCCGTGACCTGCCTGAGCTGGTCGAGCGCGACATCGGGCGCCTGAAGGAACAGGTCGACCGGGTTGCCGTCACCGTGCACTGGGGTGTTCCCTACGACCGGGAACCGCAGCCGGAAGATCGCGTGAAGGCGCGCCACTTCATTGATTGCGGCGCCGATATCGTGGTCGGCCATCATCCCCATATTATCCAGCCGCTCGAGGTCTATCGCGGCCGGCCGATCTTCTACAGCGTCGGGAACTTCGCCTTCGGCTCGGGCAACAGCCGGGCCGAATCCTTGCTGGTTTGTGCGCGCTTCAAAGGGGAGCAGATGCTGGTCGAGGTCTTTCCCATCTATGTTCAGAACCGGGATCCGCGGCTCAACTATCAGCCCAAGGTCCTGCGCGGGGAAGCGGCGGCGCGCACCCTGTCCCGGCTTGCAAGCATCTCGGGGACTGATGGCGAACAGCTCGAGATCGGGGACTTCTCCGCCACGCTACAACTGACCCTGACGCCGGCACCCATGCGCGCGCTGCAGCTCTAGGTCACGATCGTAAACTCGTCCTCTTCGGTCAGCGAGAAGTCCTCGACTGAGATCTTGGAGACCTGTGCCCGTTCGGGTCCCGTCGCCACCAGCATCAGCATAGCTTCCACGCGGCGCGTCGGTCCGGAAAGGCGGATCGCGACCGATCCGTTTTTAAGGTTTCGGACTTCCCCGGAGAGCGCTCTTTCCCGGGCATGGCGGGCAATCCATCTGCGGAAACCCACTTTCTGCACCTTGCCCTCGACTTTCAGCGAGAGGGTCAGGTGTTTGTCCCGCATCCGTGAACCGGTGGGGATGCCGGCGCGATCGAAGCCGATATCGAGGTGGCCCCAGTCATCCAGGTAGGCGCTCCACATGCGCGCGGCGACACCCGGGTCGACCTGGGTGTGGAGCTTGGCCATCCATCGGGGGTTGCCTTCCAGCAACAGCGGACCTTCGGGCGAGGTTGCAACATCCCAGCCGACGCTCATGGGATGGCCGATGGCCTCGTGGCAGCGGCAGCACATCTGGAAGACCGCTTCCAGCTCGGGCAGTGCGTAACCGGCGAATTGGATGCCGGTCGTCGGATGATGCGTGAAGCGCGTCTCCGCCTTGTTGACCGCGGTCTTGATGAGGCAGCCCCGGTTGATGTCAATGCCACAGAACATGCCGCCGGAGGAGGCATTGTCGACCACCATGGTGCCGGCACCGAGGCGAAGGGTCGCGCCCATGACCTGCGCTTCGCCCTTGCGGTTCAGATAGGTCAGGCAGCGGATGGTGTTGAGGGAGGAAGGATTGAGGGTGGCGAGCGTTTCCGCCTGTTCGATGACGTCCTGCAGCAGGTAGTTCTGCTTCGACTCCGCGAAGATGTCGCTGAGCACGTCCGGCGTCGCGGGCGCTGAGGTTCCGTCGGCGAAGGTGACCTGTCCCTCTCTGATCAGGAAGGCGCCCCTGCCGCCGCCGCCGGTCCTATACTTGGCGAAGTAAGTCCCCGCCGCGATCTCCTCCAGGACCTCAGAGAGCGGGCTCTTGCGATGATCGCCCAGCCGCAGGGCGTGACTGCGGTCGACCAGCCAGACAGCTTTAGGACTGTGATAGCCGATCCTGTTGATCACCGCATCGAAGATCATTTTGTCGTCGTAGACGATCTTGCCGATCTGTGGTCCCGAGAAGTGGTAGAGGTTCATCTCCCGAAAGAAGGTGCCGAACTTCCTCTGCACCCGGTCGCGGCTCGCGCCGATCGGCCCCCAGAAGGAGGGAAAGCTGGACGCGATGTGCTTTCTGGCGAGCTCGAAGATGCGTTCGGAATGTTCCGAGAGCGAGACGTCCGCCTGGCTCTCACCTTTTGCCGACGATGAGCTGCCCGGGAAGGTGGTATGCCTCGCTTCTAACTGACGCAGTGCCGGGAGCAGGGGAGACTGCGGCGCAGTTTCAGGCAACTGTCGCATTCACTGCGCTCCGGAGAAATCGAAGGCGAGGGGACGGCGAGAAGCGTAACGAAAGGCGGGACTGTTCCCAACATCCGAGTGATCGCTTGTTTTCGCCGCCAGGATAAGCTTCAGCAGCCCGCGGATCTTTTTGCTGCCGACCCGCCGGTCCTTTTGGTCAGCGTCCACCAGATGCACGATAACCAGATCCCGCTCCGGCATGACAAAGAGGCGCTGGCCACGGGCGCCGACCGCCGCGTAACCATCCTTGCCGACCCACCACATGAAGCCGTAGCCGGCATAGAAACCCTTGCGCCCGGTGTCCACATGAGCGCGTGTACTGAGTTCGATCCAGTCTTCCGAGATGATCCGCTGGCCGTTCCAGACACCCCCGCGCAGGTAGAGCAGGCCGAGGCGCGCCAGATCCAGGGGGCTCATCCGAAAGCGATAGGCGGGGTGGATGGAGTGCTTACCCCGGAAATACTTGGTGTCTTCGCGCCGGTGATACTGCATGTCCAGCGGTTCCGCGATCTGCCGCCGAAAGCCCTCGAAGACGCTTTCCTCCATGGCACGTTCGTAGATCGTGCCCAGAGCATTGAAGTCCCAGTTATTGTAGTACCAGTAGCTGCCCGGCGGATGGCTCTCCCGGCTCGGGCGCTTGCGGCGCATCGCGCGCGATTCGAAGTTGGCCCGGTGATAGACGCCGGAGCGCGCCGTCAGCAGGTCGAACAGACTGGCCTCGCGCTCCTTTCGGGTCAGGGGCGGTTCGTCGTCGATATCGAGGTCTCGCAGCGTGGTGTCGAGGGTTACCCGCTTCTGATCTATGGCCTCGCCATAAAGCACACTGAGGTAGCTCTTACGCATGGAACGGCTCTGGTAGCGTTTTTGGAGGTCACCCCAGGCCTCGACGATGACGCCGTTCTCGACGATGACCACAACGCTGCTGCCCAGTTCGTCCGCATGGGCACGGGCTTTGGAGAGCTTGGCGGAGGACCAGCCCAATAACTCCGGTTGCGCCGCCTGCTGCCAAACCTTTCCCGGGGTGTAGGCTCGCGACGAGTCGTAGTCGGAGAGCGGGGCAACGCCGCTGCCGCCGAGTTGCTCGGCGCGGAGGTGGCTATGGTCGCCGGCAAGCAGAGCGAGCGAGAGAAGAGAGGCGGCCGCGCCGCGCCGAAGCCAGCGGCGAAGCTGCCGCGGCGCAGTCGCGCTCACCCGGTCCATCTGCTCAAACAGCACTCTACCAGATATCATTTGTGGCGATCCTGCCTGCGGGTGCGGTGGCCGGACTATAGCGCCTCGGGTACGTGATGTCTTGGGCGCCGAACGCCCTCAAGGTTACGCCATTCATTCGCTCATTTGCCGCCCAGAAACCTGCTCTGGGCCTCCCGGACGATACCGACCAGAAAGTCCGAAACCGCCCGGATGCGCGGGATGTCGCGCAGGCTTTCGTGATAGACCAGCCAGTAGGCCCGGGTGACGCTCAGCTCCGGCAGAACCCGGGTCAGGCGTTCGTCTCCCGCCGCGATGTAGTCGTGGAGGACGGCAATGCCCGCGCCGCCGCGCGCCGCCTCGGCCTGTGCATGCGCGCTCGAGATCTCCAACTGTGCCCGCCAGCCGCGCCAGAACTCGGCCCCGTAGTCGAGCAGCGGGGAAAAGAGCAGATCTTCCACGTAGTCGATGAGTTGGTGGTCCTTCAGATCGGATCTTTGCTTCGGAGCGGGATTGTTTTGCAGATAGCCGGGCGCGGCGTAAAGGCCGAGGGAATAGTCGGTCAGCTTGCGCGCCACCAGACCGCCGCGCTCCGGCCGGCCGACCATGATGGCGATGTCCGCCTCGCGTTTGGCCAGGGCAAAGCTGCGCGGTACCGGCGCGAGCTGGATCTTGAGATCCGGATGCGCTTCGGCCAGCCGGCCCAGCCGGGGGGCGAGAAAGGCGGCACCGAAGCCGTCGGGCGCACCGATCCTGACCGTGCCGGACAGTGTCGTGCCCTGCTGGGTCAGCCGGCTCTCGCTCTGCAGGAACTCCGCCTCGACGCGCTCCAGAGCCTGGACCAGCAACTCGCCGTTTTCCGTCAGCTCGCAGCCCTGTGTTCGCCGGATCAGTAGTTTGCGCCCGACCGAAGCCTCCAGAGCGGCCACCCGGCGGCTGAGTTTGGCTTGGCTGATTTTCAAGCGGTTCGCGGCCCCGAGGATCTGGCCCGCTCGGGCAACGGCCAGAAACAGCCGTGCATCATCCCAGTTCATAGCGTTCTCGTATGGTCAAAAATGAATAACAAGACTGCATTTATGGCTCTTGCGCTGCAAAAAATGCAATTGCAGATTCGCCGGCAGGATATCGAAAGGGGAGAAACGCGCTATGACAACGATTGCTCACTACATCAACGGCGCTCAGGTCGCCGGAAACTCCGGGCGCAGCCAGGAGGTCTTTAACCCCGCGACCGGCTCGGCCGAGAAGAGCGTCGCCCTGGCCTCCGTCGAGGAAGTGGGCACCGCTGTTGCCGCTGCCAAGGCCGCCTGGCCCGCCTGGTCCAAGATGCCGGCCCTGCGGCGTGCCCGTGTTCTCGACCGCTTCAAATCCATCATCTGGGAACGCAGCGCGCAGCTCGCGGAAGCCATCTCCGCGGAGCATGGCAAAACCCATGACGACGCCCTGGGCGAAGTGACCCGCGGACTGGAAGTGGTGGAGTTCGCCGTTGGCGCGCCTTCCTTCCTGAAAGGCGAGTTCTCTGAGAACGTCGGTCCCGACGTGGACTGTCACATGATCCGTCAGTCGCTCGGTGTGGTCGCGGGCATCACGCCCTTCAACTTCCCGGCCATGGTGCCCATGTGGATGTTCCCGGTGGCCCTGGCCTGCGGCAATACCTTTGTCCTCAAGCCCTCCGAGCGCGACCCTTCCGCGTCGCTGCTGCTGGCGGAATGGTTGAGCGAAGCCGGACTGCCCGAGGGCGTCTTCAACGTGATCCAGGGTGACAAGGTCGCGGTCGACGCGCTGCTGTCCCATCCGGACGTGAAGGCGGTCAGCTTCGTCGGCTCGACCCCGATCGCCCAGTACATTCACCAGACCGGCACCGCCAACGGCAAGCGCGTGCAGGCGCTTGGCGGCGCCAAGAACCACATGGTGGTCATGCCGGACGCGGACCTCGACATGGCGGCCAACGCCCTGATGGGCGCCGCCTATGGTTCCGCCGGCGAGCGCTGCATGGCGATTTCGGTCGCGGTCCCCGTGACCGATGCGGTCGCCGACGCTCTGATCGACCGCTTGGTGCCGAAGATCGAAGCCCTGAAGATCGGTCCCTCCACCGACCCGACTGCAGAAATGGGTCCGCTGGTCACCGGCCAGCACCTGGAGAAGGTGCGCGGCTTTATCGGTTCGGCTGAATCCCAGGGCGCGAAAGTGGTGGTCGACGGCCGCGGCTTCAAGCAGGGCATGCAGGGCTATGAAGAGGGCTTCTTCATCGGCGGCACGCTGCTCGACAATGTGACGCCAGATATGACCGCTTATCAGAACGAGATCTTCGGTCCGGTGCTTTCGGTGGTGCGCCGCAAGTCCTACGACGAGGCGGTCGATCTCATTCACGGCCATGAGTACGCCAACGGCACGGCGATCTTCACCCGCGACGGCGACACCGCCCGGGCCTTCAGCCAGGATATCGAGGTCGGCATGGTCGGCGTAAACGTGCCGATCCCAGTGCCCATGTCCTTCCACAGCTTCGGTGGCTGGAAGGCCTCCATCTTCGGCGATCACCACATGCACGGCATGGAGGGTGTGCGCTTCTACACCCGCATCAAGACCACCACGAGCCGCTGGCCGAGTGGTCAGCGCAGCGATCCGGAATTCGTGATGCCGACGCTGGGTTAAGCCAAAAGCATGAATGACGAAAACGGCGGTCCTCTGGGCCGCCGTTTTTTCTTGTGCGACGTTTCAAGCGGTGCAGTTTCGGCTTCTCTATTCGAAAATTAAATTTACATAATTGGTTATTTTTTGTCGCTTTTTGTTAGTGATAATAACGAATATCATGATCCAGATTTAAAGGAAAACGGCAGCAAAGATACGGGAATCCAGGGGTGGCGGCAGGGCAACAGGAGATGCAGGTTTCCGTTTGGCGCGGAAGCAGCCGGGGCGGCGACTATGAAGCCTTTCAGGTGCCTCTGCGCGAAAGTCAGACGATTCTGGATGTCGTCACCTGGATCCAGCAGAACAGCGATCCGACTCTGTCCTACCGCTTTGCCTGCCGCGTGGGAATGTGCGGCTCCTGCGCCATGATGGTCAATGGCCAGCCCCGCTGGACCTGCCGGACCCATGTGCAGAAGGTCTTAAAGGATGGCCGTCTGCAGATCGCGCCCCTGCGGAACCTGCCGGTAATCCGGGACCTCGCGGTCGACATGTCCGAGTTCTTCGATAAGTGGGTCTCGGCCGAGGGCGTCTTTCATCCCAGCAAGACCCGCGACGATGCTATGGAACGCATTAGCCCCGAGACGCCAATGCGGGTCGCCGCGAGTGACGGCATCGAGTGCATCAACTGCGCGGTCTGCTATGCGGCCTGCGACGTGGTTTCAGCCAATCCGGATTACCTGGGGCCGGCTGCTCTGAACCGGGCCTGGACCCTGGTCAACGATACTCGCGACGCCGGGCAGGACGCGCGTCTGGCAGCGGTCTCGCAGAAGGGCGGCTGCCATAACTGTCACAGCCAGCAGAGCTGCGTGAAGTTCTGTCCCAATGAATTGAACCCGACCGCATCGATCGCCGGACTGAAGCGCGAAACCATGAAGTCCGTCCTCCGCTGGAGGAAATAGCCGTGCTGGATCTCAGGCTCTATATGCTGCAGCGCCTCTCGGCGCTGATCATGCTCCCGTTGGTGCTCGGGCATATCGCAGTGATGATCTATGCGATACAGGACGGCCTCTCGGCGGCCGAGATCCTGGGACGCACCCAGGGCAGTCTGGCCTGGATGCTCTTCTACGGCCTCTTCGTCCTGGCGGTTTCCGTCCACGGCGCGATCGGCCTGCGGGTGATCGCGGCGGAGCTGCTGAAGGTCAGGGGACTTGCGCTCTCGGCGGGAACCTGGCTGGTGTTCCTGCTGCTGCTGGGGATGGGGGCACGGGCCGTCTGGGCCGTGACGGCGACATGATTCGGCCCCACAGATCTCATCCGCTCTGGTATGCCTTTCTGCTGCACCGGGTCTCGGGCCTGGTACTGGTCCTGTTTCTGCCGCTGCACTTCTATGTCCTGGCGCTGGCGCTCAACAGCCCGGAAGCCCTGGACGGCTTCCTGCACTGGAGCGAACTGCCTGTCGTCAAGCTGGCCGAGTTCGGCCTGGTCTTCCTGCTCGCGGTCCATATGTTCGGCGGCCTGCGTCTGCTGGCGCTGGAATTCCTGCCCTGGTCGTCGCGCCAGAAGGCCTTCGCCGCCGGAGCCGCCGCGCTCGCCTTTTGCGTTTCCGGCACCTTCTTTCTGAATGCGGTGTAGCCATGCTCGAGCGCCATGACACCGACATCCTGATCATTGGCACCGGCGGTGCGGGACTCTTCGCCGCCCTGCATGCCCAGCAGACGGCGCCCGATGCCAAGATTACCATTGCGGTCAAGGGCCTGATCGGGAAATGCGGCTGCACCCGGATGGTGCAGGGCGGCTATAACGTCGCGCTGGGGCAGGGCGATTCCGTCGAGCGGCACTTCATGGACACGATCCAGGGCGGCAAGTGGCTGCCCCATCAGGAGATGGCCTGGCGGCTCTGCGAGACAGCAGTCACCCGCATCCGCGAACTGGAAAACGAAGTCGGCTGTTTCTTCGACCGCAATCCCGACGGCTCGCTGCATCAGAAAGCCTTCGCCGGGCAGACCTTTGACCGCACGGTCCACAAAGGCGATCTGACCGGGATCGAAATTATCAACCGCCTGATGGAGCAGGTGCTGGCCCGTCCCCTCGAACGCCTGGAGGAGCATCGCGCCATCGGGCTCATTCCGGCGAAGGACGGCTCGGGCCTGGCAGGCGTCCTCTTCATCGATATACGCACCGGCCAGTTCCGCCTGGTACGGGCCAAGGCGGTGCTGATGGCGACGGGCGGCGGGCCGACCATGTACCGCTACCATACGCCCTCGGGCGACAAGGCGATGGACGGGCTGGCCATGGCCCTGCGCGCCGGCCTGCCGCTGCGCGATATGGAGATGGTGCAGTTCCATCCCACAGGGCTACTCGCGGGCGAAGACACCCGCATGACCGGTACGGTGCTGGAGGAAGGCCTGCGCGGCGCCGGCGGCCATCTGCTCAACGGCGCGGAGCAGCGCTTCATGCTGGAGATCGACGAGAAGGGCGAACGCGCCACCCGCGATATCGTCTCGCGCGGTATCTATGCCGAGATGCGCAAGTCGAACGTTTCGCCGAACGGCGGCGTCTACATCTCCATGAGTCATCTCGGCCCGGAAGTCGTGGCCAAAAAGTTCAAGGGCATGGTGAAGCGCTGTGCCGACTGCGGCTTCGATCTGGCCGGCGGCAAGGTCGAGGTGGTCCCGACGGCCCACTACTTCATGGGCGGCGTCGTGGTGGACCCGGACACGCGGACCGAGATGCCGGGCCTTTATGTTGCCGGCGAAGATGCGGGCGGCGCCCATGGCTCCAATCGCCTGGGTGGCAATGGCGTGGCAAATTCGACGGTCTATGGCGGCATCGCCGGTGACGTCATGGGGGTGGAGGCCAAGGGGGCGCTGCGCGATCCTGACGAAACGATCCTGGAGGCCGAGATCGCCCGGGCTCGCACGCCCCTGGGACGGCCGAGCGGGAATGTCCACGCCCTGCGCCGATCTCTGATGGACACCATGTGGGATGACGTCGGGGTTCTGCGTACGGCCTACGGACTGGAGCGCGGCCTGGCCAAGATCGCCGAGATCCAGGCCGAGCTCGCGGAGACCGGCATTGCCGGCGACGACCTGGCTTTCAATCTGACCTGGCACGACTGGCTGAACCTGCAGAGCCTGGTCGAGACCTCGGAAGTGATCGCGCGGGCGGCGCTCAGCCGGGAGAATTCCCGCGGCGCGCATTACCGGGAGGACTTTCCTGACAGTGGCGATCTGGAAAGCTCTTACTTCACGGTCGCGCGTCAGTCGTCCGAGGGTCTGAAGGTCGAGCGCGAAGCGGTCGCCTTTACCATTGTCCGGCCCGGCGAAACGATCCTGAAAGACGATGCGGAGGCTGCCGAATGATTCCGATCGACCTCATCCAGTCCACCGCCGAGACCCTGATGGGCAAGGCGGCCATCGAGATTCCGGAGGACTACCTGGAAGGCCTCAAGGCCACGGCCGAGGCCGAAGACGGCGATCTCTCCTCCTTCGTGCTGCAGGCCATGCTGGAGAATTACGAAGCGGCCAAGGAAGACAGCCGCGCCATGTGCGGCGACACCGGCTGTCCGCGCTGGTACGTCAAGATGGGCAACGAGGCGCAGATCCAGGGTGGGCCCGTGGCCTTGGAGGAGTCGCTCCGGCGTGCCACCGCGGATGCGACGAAGAACGTGCCGCTCCGGCCCAACCGGGTCCATCCGCTCTGGCGCACGGATCACGACAACAACGTCGGCATCAACGCGCCGGAAATCGAGTACGGTTTTGAGCCGGAGGGCGACTGGATCGACCTGACGACGGTGCATAAGGGCGGACTCTTCGGGACCGACTATCGGATGCTGTTTCCCTCTGACGGCATTGAGGGCATCAAGCGTTTTTTCCTCGACAGTCTGGTAGCCTTCGGCAAGCGTGGTCTCGCCTGCCAGCCCGCGATCATCGGGATCGGTCTCGGCGGCTCCAAGGACACCTGCATGGTGCTGGGCAAGCGCGCCGCGTGCCTGCGGACCGTGGGCGACCGCAATCCGGACCCGAAGATCGCGGCCCTGGAGGAGGAATTCAAGGAACTCGGCAACTCCATCGGCATGGGCGCCATGGGTTTCGTCGGCAAATCCATGGTGATCGACTGCCACATCGAAGTGGGCTATTGCCACACCGGCGGCATGCAGATGAGCGTTCACGCCTTCTGCCTTTCTTCGCGCCGGGCGGTGGCGCGCATTCACGCCGACGGCCGGGTCGAATACCGCACGGACCCCGAATGGTTCACCCCTTATCAACGCAGGGAGACTGTGGGATGGCAGATGCCAGCGGCAGCGGAACAGCCCGCACACGTAAAGTCCGCCTGAGCACGACCCCGAGCGCCGAAGCGCTGGCGGATCTCAAACTGGGTGACATCGTCTATCTGGACGGCTTGATGTATACGGCGCGCGAGGGCGTCTACAAACGCGCGCTCGAAGACAAGGCCAACATCCCCATGGAACTGCCGGCTGAAAGCGCGGCGAACTTCCACTGTTCGCCTGCGGCGACCATCAATGCGGACGGCAGTTTCACCATGGGCGCGGTGACGGCCACCGCCTCCTTCCGCTTTTCGAAGTGGATCGGTGAGTGGATGGCCAAATCCGGCGCCAAGCTGATCGTCGGCAAAGGCGGCATGAACTCAGAGGATTACAGGGCGCACTTCGTGCCCAACGGCGCGATCTATCTGACCACGGTCGGCTATGGCACCGGTGCCCTGCTGGGGCGCGGTGTCGAAAACGTCGAGGCAGTACATTGGAACGAGGAGCTCGGCATGGCCCAGGCCATGTGGGTGCTCAAGTGCAACAACATGGGCCCCTTCATCGTGGCCTCCGACCTGGAAGGCAACTGCCTCTTCGAACGGGAAAACGCCAAGATCGCCGCCGGCCTCGAAAAGGTCTACGAAGGGACCAAGCCCGCGGTTCTGAAGCGCTTCGGCGAGACCGACGACCGGACCGACGAGCTGATCTGAAGCGGGACACCGCTTCCGCAGATCACCATGCCTCAAGAAGCAATTTCGAGTTCCCCAAGGATTCGCGCAATATCTGTTTCCATCTGTCTGGCGGCCGCGGTGATGGTCGTGCACATGGCCTGGGCGACCCGCGAAGACTGACGCAGGCTCGGCTGCATCAAGGAAATGTCGAAGGCGAGCTTCACGCTCAATGGACGCAATATCAGTCCTCGATCCAGGTAATCCAGCGCCGTAAGCGCATCGACGATGGCGACGCCTGCGCCGTGGACCGCCAGTTCACAGGCCATGTGCGTGGTGAAGACATCGAGGCGCCGTGCCGGAAGGATACCATTGTCCTCGAGCAGGCGGTTCAGCTTCAGAGGCCAGCGGTCGAAGTTGCTGAGCGTGATCAACTTCTCGCCTTTCAAGGCGCGTGGCGTGACCTGAGCGGCACCGGCTAGTGAATGTTCGGGGGAACAGACACAGACCAGGGGTAAGCGCATCAAAGGGGTGGCCGTGATCCCAGGTTCTGCTCCACGATGCAAACCAATGCCAATGTCCGTGGTGCCTGCCGCGACGGCGCGCGCAATCCAGTCGGTGCTGCGAACAGGAATCGAGAGGGACACGTTTGCATGTGCCTTCGCAAAGCTCGCAACCAGCTTGGGCAGCCAGCGTTGCGCCAGCAAAGGCATGGCCGCGACCGTCAGATCGCCGTGCCGATTTCGTTTCAGATCGTCGGCGAAGCGCGTCAGTGACTCGAGCCCGGTATAGACCTGCTCGACCTGTTCGATGAGCGCCTGTGCCTCCAGCGTCGGGATCAACTGGTTGCCTTTCCGCTGGAAAAGGTCGAATTCCAGATCGTGCTCCAACAAGCGTAGATGCTTGCTGATGGCAGGTTGACTGATGTTCAGGCGCGACGCCGCTTCTGTCACGGAACCGGCGGACATGATCTCACGGAAGATCTCAACTTGCCGGATATTCATAACTTATCTTTTGCCTCGACCAAAGTAAAACGATTTGAAGTTATGATGACCTGCTTGCACACTTCTGTCCATCTCCTCTGCGATTCAGGATATCGGCATGACAGCAGCCGCAAAGGCTTCCCAGCAAGACGAGCGGGCTCTCTGGCCCGAGGAACTCGCCTTTCCGGTCGAGGACTTTTCGGGGCGCCTGAGGCTGGTTCAGCAAGACCTTGAGAGGCGCGCGCTGGATGGCGCGCTCATATTCGATCCGGAAAACATGTATTGGCTGACCGGGTTCCAGACCATCGGTTACTTCACCTTTCAGGCCATGCATATTCCCGCCGATGGCCTGCCGACGCTTGTGACCCGGATCGTCAACCGCGACATGGCGCTGGCCTTGCCAACGATTGCTGCTGTCGAGCCTGTTCTGGATACCCAGGATCACCTGGAGGTTCTCGCGAATTTTCTTGTGCGCTCAGGACAGACACGGCTGGGGCTTGAAACTCTGTCGCGTTATCTGAATGTGCGTGACTATCGGCGACTGCTCACGATCGACGAGCTTACGTTTTCTGACTGGGACGGCGTCATTGAGGGGCAGCGAGCTGTCAAAACTGAAAGCCAGATCGATCGCATGCGCGCGGCCGCGCGCACAGTCGAGGCCGGTATCGATGCCGCCTTAAAGGCGATCCGTCCGGGCCGGACCGACAATGAAGTCGCCGCCGCTCTCTATCACGGTTCGATTGCAGCCGGCAGCGAATACATCGGACATCCCCCAATGGTCGTCAGCGGTAAGCGCAGCGCGCTCTGCTTCGCCTTGTGGAAGCGCAAGGCCATTGAGCCCGGCGATGTCGTGTTGCTGGAAGGGGCGGGATGTATCGACCGCTATCACGCGATGATGTCCCGCTCGGCGGTGGTTGGACCGCCGACGGATGATCAGAAGGCAACGGCCGAAGCCTTGATAGGTATTCTTGAAACCGCCGTCGCAACGATCAAACCGGGCGAAACCGCTGGCGAGATTGATCGCAGGTGCCGGGCCGGTGTCGAAAAGCTGGGGCTGGGAAAGTACTTCAAGAGCCGTGTCGCCTACGGCATCGGTATCGGTTTCCCGCCCAACTGGGCGGAGGGGCATATCTACGCGATCCGGCCGAACGACCCAATGATCCTGCGGGAAAACATGACCTTTCACGTGATCCCGACCATTTTCCGCGAAGACTTCGGTATGGCGATCAGCGACAGCCTGCGCGTGACCTCAAGCGGATGCGAAGTCCTCACGAATTATCCCCGCGACCTTGTGGTCGTGGACTGTGACAGTCAGCAAGGAGAGACCGATGTTTGATACAGCCAAGTTGCTCGCCCGTTGCAGCCTGTCCGCCATAGCTCTGGCGGCTACCGCAACCTTCGCCCAGGCGCAGGAAAAGTGGGATATGCCTGCTGCCTACTCCGGTCAGAATTATGTCTCGAAATCCTACATCGCCTTTGCTGAAGCCGTAACGGCACAATCCAACGGCAAACTGGAGATCGTCGTCCATCCTGCAGGATCTCTCTACAAGGGATCTGAAATCCTGCGAGCGGTGCGATCCGGACAGGTCCCGATCGGTGGCCGCTACATGGGCGCTCATGCAAAGGAAGATCCCATCTTCGGTATGGATGTGGTGCCGTTTCTTGCCGCCGATTTCGACGCGGCCTGGAACCTCTATCAGGCTTCGAAGCCGGCCATCGAGGCAGCATTGTCCAAGCGCGGTCTGAAGCTGCTCTACATGCCGGTCTGGCCGCCGCAAGGCTTGTTCAGCAAGAATGAAGTCACCTCGATGGCGGATATGAAAGGTGCGAAGTTTCGTGCGGCCGATGCGAATACTTCGCGGCTGGCTGTGCTGATGGGGGCGACTCCTACGAAAACCGAGGCAACCGAAATCAGTCAGGCATTCTCGACGGGAGTTGCGGACAGCATGATGGGGTCCGGTGCGATCGGCGTGTTCCAAAAGATGTGGGACAACGTCAACTACTTCTACACGGTGAATGCCTGGATGCCCAAAAGCGCCGTGATCGTAAATGCGGATGCCTGGGCCGGTCTGGATGACGCGACCCGGCAGGTTGTGCTCGATGCCGCCGCCAAGGCCGAAGCGGATGTTTGGCAGGCGGCCAGGGATATCACCGACAGCTACAACGCGACGATGGCGGAAAATGGAATGAGCGTTGCGCCTCCCTCCGCGAAACTGAAGGAGGAATTCGGCGCAATTGGAACCAAAATGGCAGCCGAATGGGCCGAAGATGCCGGCGAGTCCGGCGCCGCGGCTCTTGAGGCGTTCCAGGCGTCCAACTGATCTCCGCACGATGCTCGGGTCCGTAGACAAGCTGATATCGCTCATCTGCCGGTTATGCGGGTTTCTGGCTGCGGGCGCGATCCTGATACTGGCGGGCCTCGTGGTCGTCAGCATCGGGAGTCGCGCCATCGGCGTCTATGTGCCTGGCCTGACCGACTATGCCGCCTACTGCCTGGCCTGGGCCGGCGCACTCGGCATGGCTTACACCTTTGGGCAGCATGGCCATATCCGCGTTGAGATGCTGGTGGATCGGATGCGTGGCCGCCAGCGCTACTGGTTCGAGCTTTCGGTTCTTGCGCTTGCGACCGCGATGACGCTCTACCTGGCGTTCTATCTGGTCAAAATGGCGCATACCTCGTGGCTTTACGAGGATCGCAGCGATGGCTCCGATGAAATTCTCATCTGGATTCCGCAACTACCCTTTGCGATTGGCTTTTGTCTTTTCGCCTTTGTTTTGGTGCTTGCATTGATCAAAGCGCTTATCCGCCGCGATCTGGAAGGTCTGGCCGCGGCGAAGCCGTCGGAAAGCTGGGAGTAGTCACGTGGCCGAAACCACTCTAGCCCTGCTGATGATCGCGGCCCTTCTGGTCTTGCTCTCGGTTGGACTCTGGATCGGTCTGGCCCTCATGGGTGTGGGCTTTCTTTCGATGGTCCTCTTTACCTCGCGGCCGGTGGGCGATGCCCTGGCGACGACGGTCTGGTCGCACAGTGCCCTCTGGGGCTTGGCGTCGCTGCCACTGTTCATTTGGATGGGCGAAATCCTCTTCCGGTCTCGACTGTCCGAAGGCCTGTTCAGCGGTCTTGCGCCACTGACGCGGCGCCTGCCCGGCGGACTGATCCATGTAAATGTCGTCGGCTGTGCCACCTTTGCGGCAATTTCCGGATCGTCGGCCGCGACTCTCGCGACCATCGGCAAAATCACGGTTCCGGAACTGAAAAAGCGCGGTTACCCGGACAAGATGGCCTACGGCACTTTAGCGGGCGCCTCCACGCTGGGACTCCTGATCCCGCCTTCCATCATCATGATCGTCTATGGCGTCACGGCTCAGGTCTCGATTACCCGGCTGTTCATGGCTGGAATCATCCCGGGTCTGATGTTGGGCGGACTCTTTGTCGGCTACATAGTTCTCTGGGGGATCTTCACCGAACAGGGGCGGGCGATGCGGGAGGATCCCGCTACCTGGAGCGAAAAGCTTCGCGGAGTGGTTCGGCTGATACCCGTGGCGAGTCTTATCGCAGTCGTGATCGGGTCGATTTACAGCGGCCTTGCCTCCCCGACGGAGGCGGCTGTGCTCGGTGTTTTGGGGGCTCTTTTTCTGTCGGCAGCGGAGCGTTCGCTGACCTGGGAGCGGTTTTTCGATGGCCTGATGGGGGCAACCAAAACAACGTCGATGATCATGCTGTTGGTCGCAGGTTCAGCCTTCCTCACCCTGGCAATGGGCTTTACGGGCCTGCCGCGCGCCTTGGCCGAATGGATCGGCGGGATGAGCCTCAGCCCTTGGATGCTGATTGCAGCGCTAACTGTATTCTATGTGGTCTTAGGATTCTTCCTCGACGGGATTTCCTCGATCGTGTTGACCATGGCGGTGGTTGAACCGCTGGTTCGCGGCGCAGGGATCGACATGATCTGGTTCGGTATCTTTGTCGTGCTGGTCGCGGAAATGGCGATGATTACCCCGCCGGTGGGCTTCAACCTCTTTCTTGTGCAGAGCATGACCGGTCGCGATCTGGGCTTCATTGCCCGCGCTGCGCTGCCGATGTTCCTGCTCATGGTCGTCGGGGTCATTCTGCTGACGGTTTTTCCGGGACTGGCGCTTTGGTTACCCGAAGTGCTCACCGCGAGGAACTAGCGCGATGAAGCGAACCGTCCTCGTCGCCGTCGATACCTTCGACCCGAATTGCTGGCCCGTTCTCTCGCCAGACGTCGGCCTTAACGCGCGCAGCGCGTCCGTCGTTCATATGGTGCATGTGGTCCCTGAGGACGACGCCCTGGGGCCTCTTTCTCAGTTCGTGCCCGAAGGATTTGCCGATGTGCACCGCGCGGCCTCGCACGAACAACTCGAGGCGATGTCCAGGGACATCCCGAGCGGCCCGGAGGTGAAACTGCACCTGCGCAGCGGCAATGTCTACGTCGAGGTTCTGGATCTTTCCGAAGATATCAACGCCGACCTCATCATTATCGGTTCCAACAGGCCGGATCTCAGCGATTATCTGCTGGGGCCGAAGGCCGCGCGCATCGTCCGGCATGCCAAGTGTTCGGTCTTGGTGGTGCGACCATGAGCCTGTGGGCAGGCGATTGTCGGTGTCCGGAAACTAGAGGAGCTCTCTCAACAGAAGGATCGCGCCGGAAAGAAACATCATGGCGATCAGCAGGCGGCGGAACTGCCAGTCGGTGAGCCTTTTGAACACGACAATACCGATTTGCGCTGCGATCATGGTGGCCGGCAGGGCGATGGCGATCGAGATCAGAACCTGCCAGTCGTAAATCCCGTCCCAGGCCAGCACCGCGGCGGCGATGCCCAGTACCACAACGTTGTAGGGCTGCAGCACCGCGCGCTGTTCGCTTTTGCTCCAGGAGCGGAGCGAACACCACATGGTCGGCAGCGCGCCGGACAGGCCGGCGATGGCGCCGAGAATGCCGCCGACAAATCCGACCACGGCATCGATCACCGGCGTGCGCCGGGTCAGGTTCGGCAGCCCTTTGCGGAAGGTGAAGAAGCCGCCATAGAGCAGCAGGAAGCCAGCAACGACGATCTTCAGCAGGCCGGCGTCCACCCGGTGCAACAACTGCAGCCCGATCGGGATGCCGAGCAGCGCAGGCAGCAGAAAGCGTCCCAACCGCGGCCATTCGATGGATTCACGCACCAGGACCACGCCCTGAACGCCGCTGATGACGGACATGGCTAGCGACAGCGCGACCGCCTGCACCGGCGGCATGACCTGCAGCCACCAGCCGAGTGCGAAGAGGGAGGTGCCGAAACCCGCCAGCCCGTTGATGAAGCCGCCGGCTGCCGCGCCGGCGGTCAGAAACAGAACAAACTCAAGCGTCATACAGAATCCTGGCCTGACAGCTTGAGAGGATCGAACTCACCGATTTCCACCGCGCTGCGCAGCTTCTCCAGCAAGACTTCGAGCACGCGCAGCTTGACGTTGTCGGCGCGGGTCAGCAGGCCGAGAATCCGGACCCAGGGATCCGGCGCGATCGGGATACGCTTCAGCGGGAGCGGATGAGGCGTGACCACGCAGCGGCTGGGCGCGATGGACACCCCCAGGTTGGCGAAGACCATACTCGAAATGGCGTCCAGGTTCTCCAACTCCATACTGTCCGCGACCTCGATGCCGCGATCCTGAAGCCACTGTTCGATCATGGCGCCGACCACCGCCTGGCGCGAGAAGCGGATGTAGGGATTGGTTTTCAGCAACTCGATGGGGTCGTCGCTCTCAACCTCTCGGGAGGCCAGCAGCTCCATCGGCTCCCGCGCGATCTCATGCCATTGGTGCCGGCTCGGCATGATCGGCGGCTTGGTGACGATGGCCGCATCCAGCGCGCCCCTTTCCACCTGCGACACCAGGTCGGTTGTCAGCCCGGGCACCACACGCACATGCAGCACCTTATGGTCCTGCTTCAGCATGGCGACGGAGAAGGGCACCAGGGCGGTCAGGGCGGTCGGAATTGCCCCCAGCGTGAGTTCGCCGCGAAAGCCGTCGTCGCCCAGAACCGAAGGGACAATGCCGTCGTAAGCCGCCACGATCTCCCGCGCCCGGGCGACGAGCGCGCGGCCGAGCGGTGTGAACTCGGGCGTGCGTTTGGAGCGGTCGAACACGACCACTTTCCACTCGTCCTCCAGCGCCTTCATCTGCTGGCTGACCGCCGCATGGGTCACGAAGACGGCGTCGGCTGCAGCGGTGAAGGTGCCGTGGTCCGCGACGGCGATCAGAGTTTTGAGATTCCGGATGGACATGATTATTGTAAGTGAAAATTACATAATCTGTAAAAATTTGTATCTTTTATAAAAATATACTTACTCATAACCTAAGTCAATCGATCAAAGCTCGGATCCGGCAGCCGTACGCAGTCCGGCGAGGTGGAATAAAAACCGGGCAAAAACATGGGAGGAGCCGACATGAAGTACGTGATCCAGGGGGTCGCCGTAGCGGCGGCGCTCACCTTTTCCGCTACCGCTGCCCAGGCCGAATACCCCGAGCGCCCGATCAGCATGGTGATCCCTTACGGACCCGGTGGCGCCACGGATATCTCCGCGCGGACTATTGCAGAACCCCTCGGCAATGCCGTGGGCAAGCCGCTGGTCATGGTCAACAAGACCGGCGCGGGCGGGGCTACCGGCTCGGTCGCGGTGCAGAACGCCAAGGCCGACGGTTACACCCTGCTGTTCGCCCGCGTCGGCTCCCATTCCGTGAACCCCGCGATGAAGGCGACACTGCCCTACACGCTGGATGATTTCCGCTTTGTCGGTGTCTACGAAATCAACCCCGTTGCCTGTGCCGTAAATGCCAGCTCGGACATCAACTCGATGGACGACCTGATCGCCAAGGTGAAGGCGGGCGGCGTGACCTACAGTTCATCGGGCGTCGGTTCGCTGCTGCACCTGGCTGGTGCGATGGTGCTGAAGGAGTTCGGCATTGAGAAGCCGCTGGAAGCGGCGACCCATATTCCCCTGAAGGGCGGCGGCGCGGCAGCCACCGCTGTTCTGAACGGTACGGCGACCTTCCTCTGCACCAACTCCTCGGCGCTGGCGAGCTTCGTCTCCAACAAGCAGCTTCGTCCGCTCATGGTCACCACGGCTGAGCCCGTGGCCGGCTTCGACGCCCCGACCTCGGTCGACCTCGGCAAGCCGGCGCTGCAGCAGCTCGTCGGTTGGACCGGTATCGCCGGCCCTGACGATCTGCCGGACGCGGTGGCTGAGAAGTGGGGCGCCTGGATGAAGACCGCAACGGATGACGAAGGCTTCCGCAGCAAGATGGAAGCCCGCGGTTCGATCATCCGCCTGATGGATCCCGCCGAGAGCCAGAGCTTTATCGAAGGTCAGTACAAGATCTTCCGGGACCTGGTGGATGAACTGGGCATGCGGATCGAGGGCTGATAAACCTCTCATGTAGTGCGTTCAGGGGCGGCCCGAATCTCTAGGCATTCGGGTCGCCTCAATGCCTGGGGCGCGTTGCTTCGGGCAGGAGAGGGGCGGGATGTCCGCGAAATCTCACAGACACATCGGCATCGCAGCGATCCTCTTTGCCGTCTTTCTCTATCTCGTCGGTATTCCCTACGGCGTGACGGCGCCCAGCAATGTCCAGAACATCGTTTTGTCGCCGCTCTTCTGGCCGCGCATCCTGGCGGCGCTGCTGGCGTTGGGCGGCGTCGGCCTGCTGATCACCTCCCGCAAACTGGATGACGAGAACCACGAGACCTTTCTTGGCGGCGTGGAGGGGGCTCCTGTCCGCCTCGGCCTCATGGCGATCCTGATGTTTCTCTATGTGCTGGCGGCGCCCACTGTGGGGCTGGTCTGGACCTCCATGCTGGCTTTTGTATCGCTGGCCTTCCTGATCAAGACGCGGCACCCGGTCGCGGCGGTCCTGGCGGCGATCTTCGTTCCACTCGTCCTCTATGCTTTCTTCGCGCACGTGGCGGGGGTTGCGATCCCGCAGGGTGACTTCGTGAGGCTGCCGTGAGCTTCTTCGACAACATCATGACCGGGCTGGCGGTGGTCTCAAACTTCGAAGCCATCCTGGCCCTGATCGTCGGAGTGGCGATCGGAACTGTCGCCGGTGCGATCCCGGGCCTGTCCGCCACCATGGCGGTTGCGCTTACGCTGCCCTTCACCTTCGCGATGCAGCCGGTGACCGGAATCCTGCTGCTGCTCGGCGTCTACAAGGGCGGCATCTTCGGTGGCTCCATTCCGGCCATCCTGATCAAGACCCCGGGCACGCCGGCCTCCAGCGCTACCGTGCTTGACGGCTACCCCATGGCGGAGAAGGGCGAGGCCGGGCGTGCGCTGACCATGGCGCTCTATGCCTCCTGTACGGCGGATCTCTTTTCGAACCTGGCGCTCATCCTCTTCGCGGGCTGGCTCGCCTCCTTTGCGCTCAGTTTCGGTCCGCCCGAGTTCTTCACGCTGATCCTCTTCTCGCTGACCATCATCGCCGGGGTCTCGGGCGACAGCCTGCTGAAGGGGATGATCTCGGCGGTGCTGGGCCTGCTGCTGGCGACCGTGGGCCTCGATCTGGTCTACGGCACCAACCGCTTCAACTTCAATGACCCGAACCTGATGGGCGGGCTGAATTTCATCGCCGTGCTGATTGGACTCTTCGCCATTCCTGAAATCCTGGCGATGGTCTGGAGTCCCCACGGCCACGACGGTAACGTCCGCGGGCTCGGGCGGCATAGCGTGAGCTTCGCGGAGTACAGGCGCTGCTTCAAGACCATCGCCCGCGGTTCGGCCATTGGCGCCTTCCTGGGCAGCATTCCGGGCATCGGCGCAGCGCCTTCGGCTTTCCTGTCCTACAGTGAAGCGCGCCGGACCTCGCCCAACCGCGACAACTTCGGCAAGGGTGAGATCGAAGGTGTCGCCGCCTCGGAAGCCGGCAACAACGGTGTGGCCGGCGCGACGCTGATTCCGCTGCTGGCCCTGGGCATTCCGGGCGACGTGATCACGGCCATCATCATCGGTGCTTTCATGATCCATGGTCTGCAACCAGGCCCCATGATGTTCGTCCTGAACGTCGATCTGATCTATGGGCTCTTCGTCGGTCTGATCGTCAGCTCCGTCGCGCTCTTCTTCATCGGCGGCGCGGCCATTCGCGTCTTCCGCTATGTCGCCGATATTCCGCGCGGGATCCTTTTTCCGCTGGTCATGGTGCTCTGCGTCTATGGCTGTTACGCCGTGAACAACAACATCTTCGACGTGGGGGTGATGTTCGCGGTCGGCTGGCTCGGCTTCGTGATGCTGCGCTACGGCATCCCGGCCGCGCCCTTCCTGATCGCCTTCATCCTGGGACCGCTGCTGGAAGACAACTTCCGCCAAGCCATGCTGATGTCCGGCGGCTCGCCGGAGATCCTGTTCCGCGGACCCATAACCTGGGTCTTCTGGTCGCTGACCGCTATCACCGTGATCGCGATCGTGCACACCAGCATGCGGGCCGCAAAGGCCTTAAAGCAAAGCGCCGTCAGCGAGGAGTGATGATACTCAGGGCAGCGACTTCAGGTTTTCCAGCAGCCACTGGGTCATCTTCCGAACATTGATCGGCGGGTCTTTGCTCGCCGCGACCACGCAGTAGCTGTTGTCGGTGGAGAGTTCGGTCTCCACCAGGCGCACGAGCTCCCCGCTTTGCAGTTCCGGTTCGATCAGATAGCTGGGCAGCAGCGCGGCCCCCAGGTCGTGTTTGGCGGCGGTGATGATCATGGAGAACTGATCGAACTGAATGCCTGGCACGTCACTCCGTTGCGCGAGACCACAGAAGGTAAACCAGTCGGACCAGGCGCTCGCCCGGGTCTCGAGCTGCAAAAGCGGCACGCGGGTGAGGTCGTCCGGGTCTTTGATCTTATGTTGCGCGCGGAAGGCCGGCGATGCCACGGCGAAGAGCGTCTCGCTGCAGAGATGCGTGAGGTGCCCGCCCGGCCAGTCGTCGCGACCGAAATGGATCGCCATATCGAAGCGCTCCTCCGACAGGCTGAAGGGCCGGTCGCGGGTCGCGATGCTGAGTTGAATTTCGGGATGGTAGGAGAGAAAGTCGTCAAGCCGCGGCACCAGCCAGCGGTCGCAGAAGGTCGGCAGCACGGCGAGCTTTAAAAGGCTGCGCCCTTTGCCCGCGGCCATCGCCTCGGAGATGCTGTTGCGCAGGCTGTCCAGGTCCGACGACAGGGAACGGGCCAGGTCGAAGCCCGTGTTGGTCAGTCTGACACTCCGGCCCTCCCGGCGGAACAGGGGTGTCCCGATCGTCGCTTCCAGCTCTTTCACCTGCCGGCTGATGGCGCCCTGGGTCAGATTGAGTTCTTCGGCCGCGTGAGTGAAACTCTCATGCCGTGCGGCGGCTTCGAAGCTGCGCAGGATGGCGAGCGAAGGTAGATGGTGAGCTGACTTCATGGAACTATCTATTACATTTATGCATCTTTTCGTGAGTTAATAGTGAGTTTTTCTGCCGATTAAAAGCGGTAAGATGCGGGGTCTAATTCAGGGAGGCGGAGCAAAAAATGCAGAGCGTTGCGGTGTTGGGCTTGGGCAAGGTCGGCGCCCTGGCGGCGGAGTTGCTGGCCGCTTCCGGTTTCCAGGTGACCGGCTTCGACATGAGGGCCCCGGACAAGGTCTTTCCTTTTGACGTGAAGGCCCTCGATATCAGTTCCGCGGACGCGCTCGCGCCGGAGCTGGCCAGGGTCGATGCGGTGCTCTCCTGTCTGCCTTATCATCTCAACACAGCGGTGGCCGAACTGGCCCATGCCGCAGGCATTCACTACTTCGATCTGACCGAAGACGTGCCGACCACCAAGGCCATTATCGAGATGTCCGCCACCTCCAAGGGCCTGATGGCGCCGCAATGTGGTCTGGCGCCGGGCTTCGTCGGCATCGTCGGTGCCGATCTCATATCCCAGTTCGATGACTGCCGCTCCTGCCGGATGCGGGTCGGCGCGCTGCCGCAGAACCCAACCGGCCTTATGGGCTACTCCTTCAACTGGTCGCCTGAAGGCGTCGTGAATGAATATCTGAACGACTGCGAAGTTCTGGAGGACGGTGAGATCAAGTGGGTCTCTCCCATGGAGTGGATCGAAAAGCTCTACATCCAGGGGACGGAGCTCGAAGCCTTCACCACCTCTGGCGGTCTCGGCACCATGTGCGAGACCTATCTGGGGCGCGTGCCCAATATTGATTACAAGACCATGCGCTATCCCGGTCACGTGAAGCTGATGAACTTCTTCTTCCACGAACTGCTCATGCGCGAGCGCCGCAAGGAAGCGGGCGAGATCCTTGTGCATGCCAAGCCGCCGGTGGATGAGGATATCGTCTATATTCATGTCGCCGCGGAAGGCACCAAGGACGGTAAGCTGGCGCGCCACGAGTTCGTGCGCGGCTATAAACCCATCGAGCTGGCCGGCGCGCGGCGCACGGCCATTGCCTGGACCACAGCCTCCTCCGTCGTCGCCATCATCGAGATGGTCCGGGACGGCGCGCTGCCGAACGCGGGCTTCCTGAAGCAGGAAAACGTTCCCCTGGCGGCATTCCTTGCGACCACAACTGGATCGGCCTACGCGAACAATGGATAGCAGAGTCATGACAGAACAGACCGGGTTCCGGCGCGCCCAGCGCATTGCCTCCGCGGAGATGTCGGAGATCGTTCAGATTTCGGAAGCGGCGGCGCGGATGCGCGCGGAGGGCAAGGATGTCATTTCGCTCGGCACTGGCGAGCCCGACTTCCCGACGCCGGAGCCTGTCTGTGCGGCGGCCACGGCGGCGATGGCCGAGGGACAGACCCGCTACCCACCGACGGCCGGAACGCCGGCCTTGCGGGCGAAGGTCGCCGAGGGCGCGGGCGTCGCTGCGGAAAACGTCATCATTTCGACCGGTGCGAAGCAGGCGCTGTTCAATCTCTTTTTCGCATCGCTTGACGAGGGCGATGAGGTGATCTGTCCGACACCCTATTGGACTAGCTATCGAGACATGATCGGGGGCGCGCAGGGTAAACTGGTCGAGTTGGCCTGCGGACCTAATCAAGGTTACAAGCTCGTACCCGAACAGCTGGCAGCGGCGATAACACCCAGGACGCGCTGGCTGCTGTTGAATTCGCCCTCTAATCCGAGCGGCGCCATGTACAGCCGGGCGGAACTCGAAGCTCTGGGCGACGTTCTCCGTCAGCATGACCATGTCTGGATCGTGTCGGACGAGATTTACGAGCACATCGCCTATGTGCCCTTTACCTCAATCAGGGATGCGCTACCGGATTTGGTGGATCGAAGCGTCGTCATCAACGGCGTTTCCAAGGCCTATTCCATGACCGGCTGGCGCCTCGGCTGGGCCATCGGGCCTACCGAAGCTATCAAGGCCATGGCCGTGGTGCAGGGTCAAAGCACTTCCGGCGCTTCCTCGATTTCGCAGGCTGCCGCCTTGGCTGCGCTTTCTGGCGACCAGTCTCTTCTGGAGAAACGCAAAGCTTCATTCCAGCACCGCCGCGATCTGGTGGTCGAGCGCCTGAATGCCATTCCGCAACTCCATTGCCCTGTGCCGGAGGGGGCTTTCTATGTCTTTCCCGATTGCTCCGGTGTGATCGGCATGCGGACACCTGAAGGCTCGGTGATCGAAGATGATGCCGACTTCTGCCGTTACGTCTTGGAAGCGCAAGGTCTGGCGCTCGTTCCAGGACGGGCCTTCTCCGGACCCAACTGCTTCCGCCTGTCCTACGCCTACGCGGAAGAGGTGCTGCGCGACGCGCTGGATCGGATCACAAGGGCGGTCTCTGCTCTTTCCTCGTGAAACAGCCTTGTAGCTAGGAACGCCTTATGGACCGCGCTGAAATCGTCCACGATAACTTTTTGCGCCGGGTCGCGGCGCGGGATTTCCCGCAAGGGCGCAGCCCCGGGACGAACCTCGCACCGACTGAGGCCGTCGCGGTCTTTCGCGCTCAGGTCTTGAGCCGAGCGCTCGACATCACCAGCCGGGCCATGCAGAAGGCGGGGCAGGGTTTCTACACCATCGGCTCAAGCGGTCATGAAGGCATGGCCGCCGTGGCGCAGGCCCTGCGGCCGGACGACATCGCCTTTTTGCATTACCGGGACGCGGCCTTTCAGATCGCGCGGGCCGATCAGGTGCCGGGCCAGTCCATGACCTGGGACATGCTGCTCAGCTTCGCCTGTTCGTCGGAGGACCCTACCAGCGGCGGTCGGCACAAGGTGCTCGGCTCCAAAGCCCTTATGATTCCGCCGCAGACCTCGACAATCGCCAGTCATCTGCCCAAGTCGGTCGGTGCGGCCTACAGCATCGGACTGGCGCGGCGTCACGCGCCCGAGCATCGAACTTTGGCGCAGGACGCCATCGCGGTCTGTTCCTTCGGCGATGCCTCGGTCAACCACTCCACGGCGCAGGGCGCTTTCAACACGGCTTGCTGGACCTCGTTCCAGGGCGTGCCTCTGCCGCTATTGCTGATCTGCGAAGACAACGGCATCGGCATCTCGACCAAGACCCCGCGCGGTTGGGTCGAGGCCTCCATGCGGGACCGGCCGGGTCTAACTTACTTCGCCGCCGATGGTCTCGATATCTACGACGCCGCGCGCGTCACGGCCGAAGCCGCGGCCTTTGTCCGCCAGCGCCGCAAGCCAGCCTTTCTGCATCTGCGCACCGTCCGGCTCTATGGCCACGCGGGCGCGGATGTTGCGACCAGCTACCTTCCGAAGGCGGAGGTGGAGGCCGACGAGGACAACGATCCGCTGCTGCATTCGGTCCGCCTGCTGGAAGAGGCGGGCGCTCTTGCCGCGCCGGACGCGCTGAAGACTTACGAGGAGACCTGCGCCCGCGTGAAGCGTGTCGCCGAACAGGCCGTGACCCGCCCCCATCTGCGCAATGCCAAGGAGGTCATGGCCAGTCTGATCCCGCCGAAGCGGGAGTGCCGGCCCACCAACGGCCCCTCGGCCGAAGAGCGGGCGGCGGCCTTCGGTGTGGACCTCAAGGCAATGGATGCGCCGCAGCCCATGTCGCGCCTGATCAACTGGGCGCTGACCGACCTCATGCTGGAGTATCGCGAGATCGTGGCCATGGGCGAGGATGTGGGCCGCAAGGGCGGTGTTTACGGCGTGACCCAGAAGCTGCAGCAGCGCTTCGGACCCGATCGTGTGATCGATACCCTGCTCGACGAGCAGTCCATTTTGGGGCTGGCTATCGGCGTCGCGCAGAACGGTTTCCTGCCCATGCCGGAGATCCAATTCCTGGCCTACCTGCACAATGCCGAGGACCAGATCAGGGGCGAGGCGGCGACCCTGCCGTTCTTCTCGGTCGGCCAGTTCACCAATCCCATGGTGCTGCGCATCGCGGGGCTGGGGTACCAGCGGGGCTTCGGCGGGCACTTCCATAACGACAACTCCATCGCGGTTCTGCGGGACATCCCTGGCGTGATCATCGCCTGTCCCTCCCACGGTGCCGACGCCGCCAGGATGCTGCGTGAATGCGCCCGGCTGGCACGCGAGGAGCAGCGGGTCGTGGTCTTCCTGGAGCCCATCGCGCTCTATCCCATGCGCGATCTCCACGAAGCTGGGGACGGCGCCTGGATGTGCCACTATCCGGCGCCCGATGAGCGCATCGCTTTGGGCGAAGTCGGCATTCATGGCGCCGGCAAAGATTTGGCCATCGTGACTTACGGCAACGGGCATCTGCTGTCGCGACAGGCCGAGCCCTTTCTGAAGGAGGCGGGGATCGATCTGCGGATCATCGATCTGCGCTGGCTGGCTCCACTGCCCGAGGAGGCTCTGTTGGAAGCCACCAAGGACTGCAGCCGGATCCTGATCGTCGACGAATGCCGCCGGACCGGCGGCCAGGCCGAAGGCCTGATGGCACTCTTCGCGGAGCGTAGCGATCTGCCCATCGCCCGTGTGACGGCAGAGGACAGCTTCATCGCCACCGGTCCCGCTTACGGGGCGACGCTGCCTTCGCGCGACGGGATCGTCGCGGCGGCGCGTGCGCTTATGGAGACAGAAGCATGACGCGGCGGGCCGTTCTCATCTGTCCCGGGCGCGGTACCTATAATAAGGCCGAACTGGGCTATCTGGCACGTTACCATGCCGATAAATCAGCTTTGTTTGCTTCGTTCGACGCCATCCGTACAGCGGAAGGTCAGCCTAGTCTGGCCGAGCTGGACGGGGCCGAGCGCTTCTCGATCGCGACGCACACCCGCGGCGATATCGCCTCGCCTTTGATTTATGCCTGCGCGCTGGCCGACGCTCGCTCGCTCGCCGGCGACATCGAGGTGGTGGCCGTAACCGGCAATTCCATGGGCTGGTACATCGCCCTGGCCGCAGCCGGCGCTCTCACCGCCGAGGATGGATTCCGGGTGGTCAACACCATGGGCAGCCTGATGCAGGAGGCCCTGATCGGCGGTCAGATCGTCTATCCCTTCCTGGACGAGGACTGGCGGCCCGAGAGTTCCCGCAAGGCGGAGCTGCTGTCGTTGGTGGCCGACATCGATATCCGCGCCGATCACGAACTGGCGCTTTCGATCGATCTGGGTGGCATGCTGGTTCTGGCCGGCAATCAGGCCGGGCTTGCTGCTTTCGAAAGCAGCGTCCCGCCGGCGCAGGAGCGCTTCCCCATGATGCTGGCCAACCACGCGGCCTTCCACACCCATCTGCAGCGGCCGGTGGCCGAACGCGGCCGCGCGGCCTTGCCGGCAGAGCTTTTCGGTCAGCCGCAGGTGCCGCTGATCGACGGGCGGGGCGCGATCTGGTGGCCGCACAGCAGCGATGTCAGTGCGCTTTGGGACTACACCCTGGGTCATCAGGTTGTCGAGCCCTACGACTTCACCCACGCGGTCCAGGTGGCCGCCCGCGAGTTCGCGCCGGATCTTTTCATCGTCACCGGACCCGGCGCCACGCTTGGGGGCGCCGTAGCGCAATCCCTGGTCCTGGCGGACTGGCATGGGCTCGACAGCAAAGGGGCTTTTCAGGCACGCCAGGCCGATGCCCCATTGCTGCTGGCCATGGGGCGTGACGACCAGCGCGGCTTCGCCACGCCCTGACCTGGCATGCAGCGCTATCTGGCCGGCAACCCCTTCACCTCGCGCCAGGCGGCGTAGTCGGCCAGCGACTGTTCTTCGGTCGCGGGATAAAGTCCAAGGATCGAACGCCCCTTCAGTACTTCCTCCGTGACGAAGTCTTCATAAGCCGTCATCTCGATGGCCTCGGCCGCCACTTCCTCCGCCAGGTGAGCCGGCACGATGATGACGCCTTCGTCGTCGCCCAGGACCAGATCGCCCGGGAAAACGGGGGCATCGCCGCAGCCGATCGGCACATTGATATCGATGGCCTGATGGCAGGTCAGGTTGGTCGGCGCGGAGGGCCGGCTGTGATAGGCTGGAATATCCAGATCGGCGATCACCGGTGCGTCGCGGAAGCCGCCGTCGGTGACGATGCCGGCAGCGCCCCTGACCATCAGACGGGAGACCAGGATGCTGCCAGCGGAGGCCGCGCGCGCATCCTTGCGGCTGTCGATCACCATGACGTGGCCTTCCGGGCACTGTTCGACCGCCGCGCGCTGCGGATGTGCGCGGTCGCGGAACACCTCGAGCCCGTTCAGGTCTTCACGCGCCGGGATGTAACGCAGGGTGAAGGCGAGCCCGACCATGGTGCGTCCCTTACCCTTCAGCGGCCGGACGTCCTGAATGAACTGATTGCGCAGGCCGCGTTTGAACAGCGCGGTGGAAACGGTCGCGGTGGAAACCATTGCAAGATCCTGGCGCAGGCGTTTCAGGCTGTCGTCGGTGATCATCTTTTGCATACCTCTTGTTTTGCGTGATTGTCTTTCGGGACCAGGCGTTGCGCGGATCAGCGGCTCTCTTCATACTTGCCGAATCTGTCGCGCCTCTTTCACGGCTTGTGAAACAGTCATGGTCTGTCGTTTATGATGCTCGTTCCCAAATTTGTAAAATATTTGTTAATTTGTAAATTTCCTGCTGTCAAGATCACGAGCGAGGGCTTGAAGACGGATCGTCGATACGGCGGGGGGGCGAGCTGATGCCGGCAACCGAAAAGCCGGAGGAGACAAAGGCCTTCAAGGGCGCGCTCAACGACCGCGTCTACGACTACATCGTCAGTCAGATCGTGGTCGGCGCCTTTGCGCTCAACAGCCGCCTGCCGACGGAGATGCAGCTTGCCGAACAGCTCTCGGTCTCCAGGCCAGTGGTTCGCCAGGCTTTGCGGCGTTTGAAGGATGACGGTCTGGTTCTGTCCCGGCAGGGCGCGGGGAGTTTCGTCGTGCGCCGGCCGGCGCATCAGGTCTTCAGCTTCGCAGATGTCGGCAGCGTCGCCGATATTCAGAAATGCTTCGCGTTCCGCATCGCCGTGGAAAGCGAGGCCGCCGCCATTGCCGCTTCGGAGCATGACCAGACCGCGCTCGATCATCTGGCGCGGAGCCTCAAAGATCTCGAGCGTTCCCTGAAAAGCGGCACTGGCGGCGTGGAGGAGGATATCGCGTTTCATCAGGCGGTGGCCGCGGCCAGCGACAACCGCTTCTTCCTCTCCACCATGGCGGCGATCGCCAGTCAGATCCGGGTCGGCATCGGCCTCAATCGCAGTTTGACCCTTGAGCAACCCAGGGCACGGCGGATCGCGGTTCAGGAAGAGCATAGTGCCATCTACGAGGCAATTGCGGCGCGCGATGCGCCGGAGGCCAGGCGCCTGATGCGCCTCCATCTGGAGAACGCCCGGCTGCGCATTTTCGAAGGCGGCGACACTTAAAGAAGAAAGCTTCCAGGCCTTGTGCCGGATGGCTTTTCGCCCAGGTTGTCAGTGGCTCTCGCCCTTGAAGACCCGGTTTTTCGAGTTGGTGATGTGAGCACGCATGGCGCGCCGCGCTTTTGCCGCTTCGCCCGCAACGACCGCCTCCAGCACGGCGCGATGTTCGTTGATCAGCGTCCGTCGCCTGATCTTAAGCGGTGTTGCCGTCAACTGCCGCGAGATGCCGATGGCCATATGGATCCGGCTTTTGATGGTCTGGAAAGCATTCACGAAAAAGGCGTTGTGAGTCGCTTCGGCGATCGCCAGGTGAAACTGAAAGTCGTCGTTGATCCCGCCGCGGTTATCTTCCTGCAGGGCACGGCAGAAGCCATCGAAGGCTGCCTTCATAGCCTCGATGTCCGCTTGCGCGCGGTTTTGGGCCGCGAAGTAGGCACACTCTCCTTCCAGTGAAATGCGGAAGTCGTAGCAGGCTTCGATTTCGGCCATGCTCGCGACATCTTCGGGCATCTGCACCGTCGCGCCGGTACGGCGGAGGACATAGCTGCCCGAGCCTTTGCGGGATTCGACAATCCCCTGCGCGCGCAGACGCGCCAGTACTTCCCGGATGACCGGCCTGGAAGCTCCGTGACTTTCGCAGAGATCCAGTTCCGAGGGCAGGCGGCTGCCGACAGGAAAACGACCATCGACCACGCTCCTGAGAAGTGTGTCGTAGACGCTGTCCGTCAAAGTACTGTTCTTTGTCATCCCTATTCCCCCGGATCTGCTGCCAAGCGCCTTATCCTTCCGTTCGACGAGATCGCTCGAGATCAGAAGATATATTTTACAAATATGTAAGACAGATTTTTCTGATTTGTCAATGTCCTGTTGATAGGGTTTGTAAATTTAATATATTGAAAACAAATAAATAAAAATAGTATACGAGAGATTCGAAAGTGATTTAAAATCATATTTGTAATGAGATTTTCTGAATTTAGATTGACAAATTTTTAGACCCTACTTAGCGTCCAGCATCGAACATCAAGGGGCGCCTGAAAGCTTGAAAAGAAGCTGCGGAGCCCTTTCGAGCGGCAAAGCCGCCAAATGTCGAGGCCGTCGAAAAAGGCGGATTTGCTTTGGGCAAAAGGGAGGAACGCATGTCCAAATTGAAGACTATGTTGAAGACAACCTTGGTCGCTGCCGGGGTCGGGATTGCCATGACGGGCGCAGCCCAGGGTGAAGACTTTGTCTTGTCGTCCGGTTCGCAGGGCGGTTCCTGGTATCCATTGGCTGGCGCCATCAAGGCTATCGCAGAGAAAATGGATTCCGATCTGTCGATCACTGTGACACCGGGCGCCGGTGTGGCCAATGTCGTCGGCGTCGCGGCGGGCAAGTTCCCCATCGCCTTCGCCAACACCATCTCTACGGTCGATGCCCTGGCCGGGCGCCCGCCGTTCCGCGGCAAGGTGGAGAACGTCTGCAACCTGGGAACGCTCTATCCGCAGTGGTTCCAGATCGTGGCGCGAGACGATGCCAAGATCACTTCCATCGCGGACTTCAAGGGCAAGCGCCTGACCACGCAGCAAAACGGCAACACCGGCGAGTTTCTCACCCGCAGTCTGCTGGATGCCGTCGGCCTGAGCTACGACGACATGGCCGACGTCTCCCATGTTTCCTACTCCGACTCCGTCAATCAGATGAAGGACGGGCATGCGGATATCTTTACGCTGGGAACGGCGTTGCCAGCCGGTGCTGTCATGGATGTCGCGACCAGCCGCGATATCGAGATGGTGCCGATCACGGACGAGATCTTTGCGCACTTCAAGGCGCAGAACGCGGCCTTCATCCGGCGGACCATCCCGGTGGACAGCTATCCCAATCTCAGCGGCGAAGCGGACGCCATCACCTATGGCACCCATATGATCGCGGCCTGCGATTACAATGGGGATGTCGTGACGACGATCCTGACCGCTGTCGCGGATAACCTGCAGTCGCTCTCCTCCGTCAACAAGAGCATGGCCAGTCTGACGATGGAAGATATGTCGGCCGACATCGGCGTCCCTCTGCATCCGGCAGCGGCTGCCTTCTACAAGGAACGCGGCGCCCAGTGACCGCTTAGTCTGTCCCGCAAGCCGGCCGTGCTTGCCGCTTTGTTCGCGGCAGGCACGGCGCGGCAGGCGCGGCCGAACCACCAGCATGTGAAATTTTTGCCGGCATCGAGATGGCAGTCCGCCTGTCTGTAAAGCCCGGACCGCGAGTCATTAGGAAAGCGCTTTGACCAACACCGAACATAGCTGGACCCGGATCTGCCGCCTGGCGATCAAGGCGATCTTACTCACGCTCGCGGTCAGCCATCTCTATTTCGCTCTGATGGGCTATCCCGGTCCTTACTATCTGCGCGGCTATCATGTCGGTATCGGCCTCGGCTTGATCTACCTGATCACCAATTGGAAGGGCGAGCCGGTCGAGCGGCCGTCGATCCTGAACCTGCTTCTTGGGATTGCGGTCTGTTTCGCTGCGCTCTACCCGGCCATCAACATCGACTATGTGCAGCAGCGCTTCATGTATGTCGACGACCTGAGTCAGTGGGATCTGATCATTGGTTCCGGACTGGTGCTGCTGGTGCTTGAAGGGGCGCGACGGACCCTGGGTCCGGCCTTGCCCCTGACGGCAGTGGCTTTCATCGTTTTTGCCCTGGTGGCGACCAAGACGTCTTACGCCCTGGTCATCGAACAGCTTTTCCTGACCACCGATGGCATCTTCGGCATTCCCGTGGCGGTTTCCGCCACCTTTATGGTGCTCTTCATCGTCTTCGGCGCCATGGTCGAACGCATGGGCATCGGCAAGCTCTTCACCGAGTTCGCCATCGCCCTGACCGGTCGTCAGGCTGGCGGCCCGGCCAAGGTCTCCTGTATCACCAGCGGGCTCTTCGGCTCGGTCTCCGGCTCCGCTGTCGCCAATGTCATGACCACCGGCGCCTTCTCGATTCCGCTGATGAAGCGCATCGGTTTCAAGCCTTCCTTCGCGGCGTCAGTAGAGGCGGTGAGCTCCACCGGCGGACAGATCATGCCGCCGGTCATGGGCGCCGCGGCCTTCGTGATGGCGGAGTATCTGGGGGTCAGTTATCTGACCGTCGCGGCGCTCGCGCTGGCCCCGGCGGTGCTCTATTACGTCGCGGTCTTCGCTGCGATCCACTTTGAGGCCAAGCGTCTCGACATTGGCGCCGTCCCCGAGGAACAACTGGTGCCGCTGCGCCAGGTCCTGACCGAGAGCGGCCACATGTTCGTTCCCATGGCCCTCATCGTCGGGGTTCTCCTGATGGGTTATTCGGCGCCCTTCGCGGCGCTCTGCGGGATCGCTTCTGTGCTGCCCATGGCCTTTCTGCGCAAGACCACCCGGCATTACGTGACCCTGGAAAACACATTGACCTCGCTGGAAAAAGGCGCCCGCAACGCGCTGCCCATCGCGGCGGCGACGGCCTGTGCGGGTATCGTCGTCGGGGTGATCAATGTCTCGGGCATCGGGCTGACCTTTTCCAACTTTGTGATCTCGGCCGCCAACGACACGCTGCTCATTGCGCTGCTGCTCAGCATGGTGGCGGGTATCATTCTGGGCATGGGGATGCCGACCACGCCGGCCTACATCGTGCAGGTCGCGCTGATGGTGCCGGCGCTGGTCAGTCTCGGCGTCCAGACCGAGGCCGCGCATCTTTTCGTCTTCTACTTCGCCATTCTCTCGGCCATCACGCCGCCGGTGGCCATGGCGGTCTATGCCGCGAACGCGCTCTCGGGCGCGAAAGTCTGGGAGTCGAGCGTCAAGGCCGTAAAGCTGGGCATCACCGGCTTCATCATTCCTTTCCTTTTCGTCTATGAGCCGGCGATTCTTCTGCAGGGCGATCCCTTCTACGTGGCGGTGGCCCTAGCTCAGGCGGTGCTCGGGGTGGTCGTTCTCGCCGCGGCCCTGCATGGTTATTTTCTGGCGCCCCTGAAGCCGTGGCAGCAAGGCCTTCTGCTGCTCTCGACGGTCGGACTGATCTATCCGGACTGGCGGGCTTCGATCCCGGCGCTTGTCTGCGTGCTGGTCATCGGCCTGCTGCAGCGCGGACATAGCCCGGCATCCGAAGGGGCATCCCGACGGCCGCGCGCCTAATTTACTGCAATCAGGTGAGCGCTTTTCCTATGCCAAGAGTTCTCTTCGTCGGTGACATTCATCCAGAGGGGCATCGCCTCTTCGACAGCCGGCCGGGTTTCGAACGGGTGCTGCTCGCTGACCCGAAGCCTCTGGAGCTTCTGGATGCCGCGCGAACAGCCGATGCCATCCTTCTGCGCAAGCTGCATCTTGGGGCTGACGTCCTGGACCGCGCCGACAAGCTTAAGATGGTTTCTCGCCACGGCGTCGGCTGTGACAATGTCGATATAGACCGTCTGACCCGGCGCGGGATTCCTGTGACGACTGTCGGCGACGCCAACAGCGTCTCGGTGGCGGAACATGCCATGATGTTGCTGCTGGCCGCCGCGCGCCGGCTGCCGGCCTGCAGGGATTTGCTGCGGACGTCGTCAGGGGAGGCATTCCTTGCGGCCCGGGACGCCGTCGGCACGATGGAGCTATCCGGCCGGAGTCTTCTGATTGTGGGCTTTGGACGGATTGGGCGCCGCGTGGCCAAGCTTGCTGCGGCCTTCGACATGGATATCGCGGTCGCCGACCCCTATGTCGAGCCGCGCCTCGTGGAGGGCTGGGGCTACCGTCATAGTGCGCGGTTCGATGACCTGCTCGACGAAGCTGATGCCGTGGTCCTCTGCCTGCCGGCCAGCGCGGAAGACGAGCCGCTCTTCAGTGCGCCGCAGTTCGCCCGAATGAAAAAGGGCGCGCTCTTCATAAATGTTTCCCGCGGCAGCCTGATCGACGAAGACGACCTCGCCGATGCCCTCGCGCGCGGCCATCTGCTCGGCGCGGGAACGGATGTCTGGAGGCACCTGCCGCCGGGGCCGGAGCACCGGTTGATGACTTCGCCGAACCTCATCGCGACGCCCCATTGCGCGGCCCACACCGACGCCTGCTTCCGGCGCATGGCGACGGTCTCGGTCCAGAACATCTTCGACTTTTTCGACGGCCGGCTGAAGCGGGATCTCGTCTTCAATCCGGAAGCTATCGCTCGTGCGGAGTGACCGCGCAGGCCGGCAACAAACAGGAGCCAGGAGAGCAGAGTGAAACTCACGGCAGAAGAGATACAGAGTGTGGTCGGGCAACTGCTTCTGGCGGCCGGCGCGACCCGGACGGAGGCCGAACGGGTGGGGTACCGCCTCGCCAACGCCAATCTCGTCGGGCACGATTCTCACGGATTGATCCGGGTTTGCCAGTATGCCGAACAACTGCGGGACGGGACGATCCGTTCGGGCGCCGAGCTGGAATGTGTCATCCGCCTCGGCGCGATCGAGATCTACGATGCGAATTTAGGCTTCGGCCAACTTGCTGCGGAAAGAACGACAGAGGCGGGCGTTAGGCTCGCGCTGGAGCACGGCGTTTCCGCGATCGGTCTCAGAAACGTGTCGCACGTGGGGCGCCTGGGCGACTGGGCCGAGCTGGCGGCGGAGCGGGGAGTGATCTCCTTTCACTTCGTCAACTCGCCGGCCAAACCGGGCGTCTCGCCCTTCGGTGGGATCGAAAGACGCATGGCGACGAACCCGCTGTGCATCGGCTACCCGGTGGCCGGCCGCGACCCGCTCATCGTCGACATGACCACCTCCTCGGTGGCGGAAGGCAAGCTGCGCGTGGCCAGTGCCGCCGGAAGAGCGATCCCCGAAGGCTGGATCCTGGACAAAGCCGGCCATCCCACGACCAATCCCAACGACTACTACAAGGGCGGGGCGCTTCAGACCATGGGTGCCCACAAGGGCTATGGGCTCAGTGTGGCAATCGATCTTCTCGCCGGCGCCTTGATCGGCGGGAAAACGGCGGGGCCGGAGGAAACGGTCAACCGCAACAACATGCTGTCGATCTTCGTGGACTCCAAAGCCTCGGACCAGCCCCAGGAGGCCGAGAAAACGGCGGCGGCCTATCTGGACTGGATCAAGACCTGCAGCGCTCGGGATCCGGCGGCCCCGGTCCTCATCCCCGGCGAACCGGAGGCCCGGCAGAAACAGCAAAGGCTGCGGGACGGCATCGAGGTGCCCGAAGGGATATGGCAGCGCATCCTGGATACGGCGGAAAGTTTCGGTCTTTCAGGACGGGAGCTGGTCTGACCGCCTAAGACCCGTCACTCGGGCAGGCGCTCGTCGCACGCGCTTTGACCGGGCCAGGTCCGTCCGTTTTGCGCGTGTTCATCGCTGGTCGTCATACCGAAGCGGTTCTGCTCTCCCGGTGACATCCAGTGGATCGAATCAGCGCCGGCGGCCTCGAGCGTGAACCAGTAAAACGCGGGGTCGATGCCGATGTCTTCGTAGTAGCGCAGATAGGGTTCATGGTCCGGATGGTTGCGCGGCAGGTCAGCGCCTTCCAGGCCGTCACCGTCACCCCAGGAGTGCACGCCGACGCAGGCCTCCGGCGCCAGGTACCGCTCACGCCCCGCGAGGAAGAGGTCGGTCCCGCCGGAGGCCACGAGGCCGCCGGGTGGGACCTCGGTCGCCAGGCCCAGGGCGCGAACCCTGCGGGCCAGTTCCAGATTGGCTTCGTCGTCGGCGGAGCCCGGCACCCAGAGCAGCACGAGCCTTTCCAGACCTTCGTGGGCGGCCACCACCTCCCGGAAGCGTACCAGGGTGCTGGCATCGATGACGCCGCTGGCGAGCAGTTCCTTGCCCTCCACCTGGAACTGCACGGGTTCGTAGTCCAAGGCTTCCTGCTCCAGCCAGTCCCCGGTGCTCTCGCAGGCGCTCAGAAGGGCGGCGCAAACCAAAAGAGCCGGCAGAGCGCTTGCAGAACGGGAGCTCTGAACGAGGGTCATCGGTTCCGTCCTTCCATGCAGATCTTCAGGGCGCGGTCGGCATCGATGTTGTTGCCGGTAAGGATCGTCGCCGTGGGTTTCCCTTCGAGCGCGACCCGGCCCGAGAGCAGGGCGGCCACGCCCGCCGCCGCGGCCCCTTCGACGAGGCACTTTTCTGATTTCAGAATGAAGGCCATGGCTTCCGCGATCTCTTGCTCCTCGACCTGGACATAATCATCCACGAGACTCTGGCAGAGCGGGAAGGTGTAGCGATTGTCCGCGGGGATCGGGCCCGGCAGGGCGTCAGCGATCGACGGCCGCTCTTCGACTTCGACGATGCAGCCAGCCTTCACGCTTTCCATCATGGCCGCGCCCTGCATGGTCGAGACGGCGACGATGCGGATGTCTGGTTTCAGGCTTTTGGCCGCAAGCGCGATGCCGCTGATCAGGCCGCCGCCGCTGAGCTGTACCACGAGGGTCTCCAGTTCCGGGCGAGCTTCCAGCATCTCCAGCGCGATGGTGCCCTGTCCCGCGATGACATGGGGGTCGTCGAAGGGCGGCACGAAGACCAGACCCTCACGCCGGGCCCGTTCGCGCGCTTCGTTATCGGCTTCGTTCTGGTTCTTGCCGGCGATCACGACCTCCGCCCCGAGCACCTCCAGGGCCTCGACCTTTTCTTTCGGGACCAGGTCCGTGATGCAGACCACGGCTCGGACACCCAACTGGCCGGCAAGATAGGCGAGGGCCCGTCCGTGATTGCCGCTGGAGACGGTGATGACGCCGCGTGCTCGTTCTTCTGGCGGCATGGCGAGCACCCGGTTGGTGGCGCCGCGAAGCTTGAAGGCACCGGTCGCATGCAGGGTTTCGTACTTCAGCCAGATTGGCGCGCCCAGGCGCGCCGAAAGGCCCAGCGACTGCTTCAGGGGCGTTGGCGCGACCAGGGAAGCAATGCGCCGGCGCGCCGCTTCGACTTCCTGAAACTCAATGGGCATAGCGCTTCCGAAAAGGCGGTTGAATTAGACAATAATGTCTAATATAGACTTGTGCGTCGTGTCCATCCCGCAATTTCATAATGAGATTGGGATGGAAGGGTAACAGGGAAAGACCGGAACAGGCAGGCTATGCGCATTGTCACCAAAGACGAAATCCTTTCGAAGTTCGACAAGCAGGCGGTGCTCGGGGCCATCGAAGCGGCCTTCATCAGCTTCGCGAAAGGCGACGCCCAGGTCGCGCCGGTGGTGCATCTGAGTTTTCCCGAAGCGGCCGGCGAATGCCATATCAAATCCGCGCATCTGGCCGGGGATGACGTCTTTGCCGTCAAGCTTGCGACCGGCTTCTACAAGAATCCGGAGCAGGGACTCTCCTCCAGCAACGGCTTCATGGCCCTGATCTCGGCCCGGACCGGTATCCCTCTCGCCATACTGCAGGACGAGGGCGTGCTGACGGACCTGCGGACGGCGCTGGCCGGCGTCCTGGCCAACCGTGTGGGCCGGCGCGCGGATGCGCAGGTCCTCGGGATTGTCGGTTCCGGTATTCAGGCCGGGTTGCAGGCCGAACTGGCCTGCGAGCTCCTGGGCTTCCAGAGACTGGTGCTCTGGGCCCGCTCTGAAGGCAAGTTGGCGGCCTTGGCTGATCAACTGAGAGAAAAGCTCCCCGAGGTGGATGTCACTATCGCGGCTTCGGCGCAGGATCTCTGCGCCCAGGCCGAGGTGATCGTCACTACGACCGCGGCGACCCAACCGCTCATTCAGTCAGACTGGGTGCGCCCCGGCACCCATATCACCGCCGTCGGTGCCGACTCCCCCGGCAAGCAGGAACTGGATGCGGCGCTCTTCGCCCGGGCGGCCCGCGTGATCGTGGACTCTCCCTCCCAGTGCGTCGAGCACGGTGAAACCGCCAATGCCATCCGTGCGGGAACGGTCTCGGAAGCGGAGCTGATCCCCCTCGGGCGCGCCCTGGCGGAAGCGCCGCTCGCGCGTGCGCCCGAGGATATCACTCTGGCCGATCTGACTGGTGTGGCGGTGCAGGACGTGGCGATCTCGAACTCCGTCTGGCGCAAGCTGGCATAGCCTGCGCGGTTGACAGTCTATATCTGACAAAATAGTCTAAATTAGACAATTTACAAAAAGCACATCGGGACGGCCGTGGAGGCACCGCGGCCGGGAGGCGGCAAACATGGCGGAGTCCGCGGCACGCATCGCTGCGCGCGATCTCTTCAAATCCTTTGGGGCGCACCAGGTTCTCTCCGGTGTTTCGCTGGAGGCTCGCGCGGGCCAGGTGGTGTCGCTGATCGGCTCTTCGGGCTCCGGCAAGAGTACTTTCCTGCGCTGCCTGAACCTGCTCGAACTACCGGATGCCGGTGAGATTTTGATCGATGGTGTGCCGGTGAAGTTCGAGCGCCAGAACGGAAAGGCCAAGCGCTCGCCGGAGATCCGTCGTCTGCGCGCCTCCATGTCGATGGTCTTTCAGAACTTCAATCTCTGGCGCCACATGACCGCGCTGCAGAACGTGGCCGTGGCGCCGATCCATGTGCTCGGACTGCCCCGGCAGGAAGCCTACGACCGTGCGGCCGGCCTGCTCGAGCGAGTCGGTCTCGCCGACCGCGGCGGTCACTACCCGCATCAGCTTTCCGGCGGTCAGCAGCAGCGCGCTGCCATCGCCCGGGCGCTGGCCATGGAGCCGAAGGTGCTGCTGTTCGATGAACCGACCTCGGCACTGGATCCGGAACTGGTCGGCGAAGTGCTCAAGGTGATCGAAAAGCTGGCGGAAGCCGGCAACACCATGGTTCTGGTGACGCACGAGATGGGCTTCGCTGCCCGGCTCTCGGACCAGGTGCTGTTTCTCGATGGGGGGAAAGTGGCGGAACGGGGATCTGCGGAACAGGTCTTCGGCGCGCCGCAGTCGGAACGTACCGCTCAATTCTTAGCCTCAGTGATGTAAACAGGGAGAAAGACATGAAAAATCTGATTTTTGCGGCCGCGGCACTGGCCTTTACGCTGGCGCCAGCACAGGCCGAAACGCTGCGTCTGGCCACCAGTGCGGACTATCCGCCCTGGGAGTCGGTCGACGCCTCCGGAAAGATGATCGGCTTCGACATCGCGGTCGGCAATGCCATCTGCGCCGAGATGAAAGCGGATTGCGAATGGACCAACCAGGCCTATGACGGTTTGCTGCCTGCCCTGGTCGCCGGCCAGTACGACATTATCATCTCGGCCATCTCGATCACCGAGGAGCGCAAGCAGCGCATCAACTTCTCCGTTGCCTACGCACAGGCGCCGGCCTCCTTCGGGTCGGTCGGCAAGGACTTCGGGGCGCCGGCCGACAAGGCCGGCCTCTCCGCGGCCCTGAAGGGCAAGAGCGTCGGCGTGCAGGGGGCCTCGATCTTCGAGCGCCTGGTCGAAGCACACTTCCCCGACGCTGAGGCGAAGATCTATGAGCGTGCCGATCAGATCATCGCGGACATGAAGATCGGCCGGCTGGATGCCGCGGTGATGGAGATCTCAGCCTGGGAGGAATTCGCCGGCGCGAACAAGAATGCGGGCCTGACCATGTTCGGGCCGCAGTTGACCTACGACCAGTATCCTGAACTGGGCGAGGGGATCGGAATCGGCATCCAGAAGAACGCCGATGACCTGAAGCAGCGGGTTGATGCGGCCATCGCGAAGCTGCTCCAGGACGGCACCATCGCCAAGCTCTCCACCGAGTGGTTCGGTTATGACGTTTCGCCCTGACCGCAGTCAGGGACGGCGAGGCCGCGCGGGTTCGACCGCGCGGCCTTTCGCTGATTCTGGAACGGGACTCCTTCACGCGCGATGATCGATCTCTTTTCCTACGGCCCAAACGGTTGGGGCGATGAACTGCTGTCAGGACTGGGCGTGACCCTGATGCTGGCGGCGATCGCCTTTCTGGCCGGCTCGCTGGCGGGCCTGCTCTTGATGTTGATCGGTCGGCGCGGCGCGATCCTCAGGCGGATCGTCGCGGTCTACGTCACCGTCTTTCGCGGCGTGCCTGAACTCCTGGTTCTCTACCTCTTCTTTTTCGGCACGGGGACGCTACTTCAGAGCGTGGCCGCGAGTTTCGGTTACACTGAGCGCATCAATCTGAGCGGCTTTGCGCTGGGCGCGCTGGCCTTGTCCGTCATCGCCGCCGCCTATACCACCGAGGCCTTCCGGGGCGCGGCCAAGAGCATTCCCACCGGCCAGTTGGAAGCCGCCGAGGCCTACGGTCTGTCGGGCAGGCAAGCCTTTCTGCTGATCGAGCTGCCGCAGTTGCTGCGGGTGGCTCTGCCGGCGCTGGGCAACATCTGGCTGATCGTCCTGAAGGATACGGCGCTGGTCTCCCTAACCTCGGTCGCGGAACTGATGCGCCAGGCGACGGTCGCGGCGGGCTCGACCCATCGGCCCTTCACTTTCTATGCGGTGGCGGCACTGCTTTATCTCGTGGTCTCCTTCGCGTCCGAACGGTTGCTGGCGCGGGGCGAACGACGCTTCGCCCTGCAGGAGGCGCGCTGATGGACTGGTCGCTTCTATTGTCCTTCTACCCCAAGCTCTTCAGCGGCCTCGGGATCACGCTCGGCGTTCTGGCGGGCGGGCTCGGCATCGGCTTGCTGTTGGGCGCTGCGATCTGCCTCGGGCGCATGAAGCGCCTGCCATTGCTGGCCCATCTGCTCGATCTCTATGTGCTGTTCTTCCGGGGTACGCCGCTGCTGGTACAGCTCTTTGCGATCTACTTCGGCCTGGCGCAGTTCGAGTTTGTGCGCGAGAGCTTTGCCTGGCCATTGCTGCGTGAAGCCTGGTTCTGCGCCATCCTGACCCTGGGTCTCAACTCCGCGGCCTTCACCTCCGAGATCATGCGCGGCGGGGTGCTCGGGATCGAGGAGGGCCAGTTGGAGGCCGCCGAAGCCTACGGCTTTTCCCGCCTCGCCACCTTGCGCCTGATCCTCTGGCCGCAGGCGTTGCGCATCGCCCTGCCGGCCTACGGCAATGAAATCGTGTTGGTGCTGAAGGGGACCGCCCTGGCGAGTACCATCTCGGTCATGGAGGTCACCGGCATTGCGAAGAAGCTCTCCTCGGTGAACTTCGCGCCCTTCGAGGCCTTTATCGCCGCCGGCACGCTTTATCTCTGTCTTTCCGCACTTTTGGCAGGCAGTTTCTCCCTGATCGAACGCCGCCTGACCTGACCTAACCCGATCCAAGCCTGAAAGGACCTTCGGATGTTTCACCCCTTCCGCGTCGAACAGTTCCTCTCTGAGATGGAACACGGCGTCGCCTATAACTTCTCGGAGAGCGGCGTCCATCCCATGACCCTCGGCGAGCTCATGGAACTGACGGGCATGGAGATGAAGACCCTGACTGACACGCTGCTCGACTATCCGCAGGTCAACGGCTTCACCCTGCTGCGCGAGCGGATTGCCGATCTCTACCCCGGCGCCGATGCCGAGAACATCATGGTGACCACCGGCGCCACCGAGGCCAATACGCTGGTCGCCGGTACGCTGCTGGAGGAGGGCGACTCCGCCGTCGTCTTCCGGCCCTGTTACGAGCAGTTCTCCGGCAACGTGCTCAATCGCGGCATCGACGTGCGCTTCGTGCAGATGGATCCGGAGCGGGCCTGGAAGATCGATGCCGACGCCGTCGCCGCGGCCGTCGACGAGACGACCAAGGTGATCCACGTCATCAATCCTCACAATCCGACCGGGCAGATCCTGGATGAAGAGGAGCGACGGATCATCATCGAGGCGGCCGAGCGATCTGGCGCCTGGATCGTTTCCGACGAGGTCTACATCGGCACCGAGCGCAACAGCAATGCGCCGACCAAGAGCTTCTGGGGCGACTACGACAAGGTCATGGTGCTTAACTCCATGAGCAAGGCCTACGGCCTACCCGGTCTGCGCCTGGGCTGGCTGGTGGGCCCCAAGCCGGAGATCGTGGAAGCCTGGCGCCGGCACGAATACGCCTCCGTCGCGGCTTCCATGCTGTCTATGAAGTTGGCCGAGGCGGTGATGGCGGAGCCCGCCCGTTCGGCCCTTGCGGCCCGGGCCAGGCGGCTGATCCGGGTCGGCTTCGAGACCCTGAGCGAGGCGCTCAAGGAGCATCCCGGCGTCTTCTCCGTCACCGCGCCTGAGGCCTCGGCCATGTCCTTCGTGCGCTTCGATCTGCCGGTCGACTCCGATGTCTTCGCGGGTCGCCTGCATGCGGAAAAGGACGTGCTGGTGATCCCCGGCAGTAAGTTCGCCATGTCCAACCACTTCCGCTTCAGTTCGGCGTTGCCCGATGACTATCTGAAGGAGGGCCTGCGCCGCCTGAACGAACTGGTCGGCGAGATCCTTAGCGAGGCCCGGTAACCACGATTCAAGCCATCACTTGAGGTTTGAGTGCCGGGCTGTGTACAAAGCAGTCGGTTGGTGGTGAGTCGACGAAAGGCCGAAGAGGTATGAGAGCAACGAAGAGCCGTGCGCGGGAAGCCAGTGCGCAGGATATCGGCGATGTGGTCATGGGGGTTGCCGTACCCTTCGCCGATGCGGTCTCCAAGCTGCTCGGTCCCAAGGTCGAGGTGGTGATCCACTCCCTGCAGACCGAGACGGTCGCGCATATCTGCAACCCCATCTCCAAGCGTCAGGTCGGCGACCCCTCCTACATGACGGAACTGGATTTCCGACACGGAGATAGCGTGCTCGGACCTTTCGAGCGGGTGAACTGGGACGGCCGCATCATCCGCTCGATCAGCGCCGTGCTCTGCGATGATGAGGGCGCGCCGGCTGCCGTCGCCTGCATCAACTTCGATCTCTCGGACATCCGCATCGCCCAGAACGCCATCAGCGCGCTGATCGGCACCCAGCTCTCTGACCAGGAGCCCGAGTTCCTCTTCAAGAACGACTGGCACGAGAAGATGAACCGCTACATCGTCGAGTGGTGCCGGGAGAGGGGCCTGACGGTCGATGCGCTCTCCCGCGCGGACCGGCGCAGCCTGCTGCAATCGATCGACCGCACAGCCGGCTTCAAGGAAAAGCACGCGGCCTCCTACATCGCCCGGGTCCTCGGGGTCAGCCGGGCGACGATCTACAACGATCTGAAGGACAAGTAGCCGCGCCGGCAAGCGAGCATGGCGCGCGCGCTTCCGGCTCACGGCACTGCGGTCTTCCCGGGATCGCTGATTGCTGTGAGGGTCGCTCTCAAATGATCGGCGAAATGCTTGGCGATCAGGGAATGCGGCCGGTGTCTGGGTGTCAGCAGAGCCAGACGGAAGCGGACTTCCGGCACCAGGGGTTTAAACTGCAGCCTGGGCTTCCCGTCCTTGTACAGCCGGTAGCTCTCCACTGAAATGGGATCCACGATCGCGCAGGCCAGTCCCTGCTCGACGTAGTTCAGCAGCGAGAGGAAGTACTGAGTCGTGTAGCGAATATCCGCCGTTACGCCGCAACGGGCGAAGCTGGCGTTTATCTCGTCGAAGACCGCATGTTCCTGCCCAAGCGTGGCGAGCGGCTGGTCTTTCAGGTCTTCCGGCGTGATGACCTTCTTGTTGCGCAGATCATGTTCTTCGGGCAATGCGCAGAGGCAACGGAAATCAAAGACCTCGCTGTCAATCAGGGAGGCTTCCGACGAGCGGTCGGGCATGTAGTCAGCAAGGCCGATATCGTAGCGCTGACCGGACATCAGGCGATAGACCCCGTCGGAGCTGCGTGAGACCACTTCACTGCGCAGACCCGGCTGTGCCGCTCCAAGCCGGGCAATCAGGTTCGGCAAAAAGAACACCGAGGGGCCGGGCATGGATGCGATGTGCAGTTCGCCGGTCTGCAGCGATTTCATGCGATGCATATTATCGGACACGGTCTCCAGCCGCCTGAGGATCTCACCGCACTCGTTGTGCAGGTAGCGCGCTTCCGGGACCGGGTGCAGACGCCCGCCCTTGCGCTCGAAGAGCTGCATGCCGAGTTCCGTCTCGATGCCCGCGATCGTCGCGCTCACGCTCGACTGCGTCCTGTGGAGATGGCGGGCGGCCTCTGAGATCGATCCCGTGAGCATGACTTCGTTAAAGGCCAGGAGCTGACTGACTTTGAGCATCTCTATCCATCGGAAAAAACGATAGTATTAGTAATATTAACAATTTGTATCGATGATACAAGCGTCCTAGCCTTTTGAACGCTTCAACTGCCTGCGGCAGGGAACCGGCGAGATAGACCGATCCGGATCCGACGGCGCTGAAAGCGAATCATCAGGGAGACGAAAGATGAAAAAGACGATTCTAGGCGTGCTCAGTGCATCTGCGATTGCCCTTTCGGCGCCGCTGGCGCTCGCGGCGGAAAAGGTCAATGTTGCGGCGCCCAACTGGTCGAGTGCGACGGCGATCGCGCATTTGATCAAGCTGCTGGTCGATGAGAAGGTCGGTGGCGAGGCGACGCTCGTCCCGGGAACCAATGCGACGATCTATCAGGGCATGGACCGCGGCAAGGGCGATATCGATGTCCATCCGGATGTCTGGCTGCCCAACCAGAAGAACTTTGCCGACGAGTATGTCACTGAAAAGGGGACCGTCGTTCTCAGCGAGAACCACTACGACGGGAAGCAGGGTTTTTGCGTTTCGAAGGCTTTCCAGGAGAAGACCGGCATTACCTCGATCTACGACCTGGCGCGGCCTGATATCGCGGAAATGCTCGACAGTGACGGCGATGGCAAAGGCGAGATCTGGATCGGCGCGCCTGGCTGGAACTCGGCGAACGTAAACGAAATCAAGGTGCGCGACTACGGCCTGCTGCCCTTCATGGAGCCCTTCCGCGCGGAGCAGACGGTCAACACCAACCGTGTCGGCGACCGGATTGCCAAGGGCGAGGGCGTCGCTTTCTACTGCTACGCGCCGGAAGCCATCTGGTTCATGCATGACATCGTGCAGTTGGAAGAACCGCCGCACGACCCCGCAAAGTACAAGGTCGTGCAGGCCTCTGAAGACTCGGAATGGCTGGCGAAATCCAAAGTCGAAACTGCGGATGCGCCGCGCGAAGTTCAGATCGCCTATTCGAAGTCGCTCGAACAGAGGGCGCCGAACATCGTAAGACTGCTCAAGAGCATTGCGCTCGATACGGACACTGTCAGCCAGTGGGCCTTCGAGATGATCGTGAACAAGCGCGAACCCGAAGAGGTTGTGCGTGAATGGATCGATGCGAACCCGAAGCGCGTCGACAGCTGGCTCGGCCTCTGACCTCTCCCTCCTGCACTTGACGGGCCGCCGCTGACGTGGAGGCCCGCACTCCCCCGGCGGGTCTGTTTCCAAAGTCCCGCGCCCGCCGGGTTTTTTCCACAGCCAACAATAAACCTCCGGGGAGGGAAGAATGCTGGACGCAGTGCAGCCGCCCGAAGCGTCGGCGCCGGTCGCGATCGAGGTTTCCGGTGTCTGGAAAATCTTCGGCGCCAGCTGGAATGACGCCCTGAATGATATCCAGGCACATGGCATCTCCAAAAAAGAGGTTCTGGAGAAGTTCAATTGCGTTGTCGGTGTCGCCGACGCCAGCTTCTCGGTCCGCAAGGGTGAGCTCTTCTGCGTCATGGGGCTCTCGGGCTCCGGCAAGTCGACCCTGGTGCGGCACATCAACCGCTTGCTCGAGCCCTCTGCCGGCAGGATCACCGTCGACGGTTCGGACGTCGTGGGTCTGGATCCGGAGGCGCTCAGGAGCTTCCGCAACCGGAAGATCGCGATGGTCTTTCAGAACTTCGCACTCATGCCCCATCGTTCGGTGCTGGCCAACGTGGCCATGCCCCTAGAGATCCGGGGTATCAGCAAAAACCAGCGTATGAAAACCGCCGGTGAAGTCCTGGAACTGGTTGAACTGACGGGTTGGGGCAACAAGTTCGCCCATGAGCTTTCGGGCGGGATGCAGCAGCGGGTCGGTCTTGCGCGTGCCCTGGCGGCGGATCCGGAAATCCTCTTGATGGACGAGCCCTTCAGTGCACTCGACCCCCTGATCCGGCGGCAGCTTCAGGAAGAGTTCATGCGCCTGGCGTCGATCATGAAGAAGACCACGGTCTTCATCACCCACGATCTCGACGAAGCCGTGCGCATCGGTGACCGCATCGCGATCATGCGGGATGGCGTGATCGTGCAGATCGGCACGCCGGAAGAAATCATCATGCATCCGGCCGATGATTACGTGGCCGATTTCGTGGCCGGTATCTCGCGCCTGAAGGTGGTCCGGGCGCACGCGGTCATGAAGCCGATTGCCGAGTACGAAAGCGGGAATCCGCCTCTACCGGCCGATGCGCCGTCATTCCGCGAGGATGTGAACCTGAGTGTCCTTATCGATGCGGCGATCAAGTCCGACGGACCGCTCGCCGTGGTCGACGGGGACGGCAAGCGTATCGGTGCGATCACCCGTGCTGACCTTCTCAAGACGGTCGTTGAAGGGACCGAAACCTCATGACGACACAAACTGTTTCCGGCGAGGCTTCGGCTGAGCTCTCCACGACCGCCCAGAGCGAACAGCAGGCTTTGATCGACGAATTTGTCGGCGCGAACGGTCACTATTATGCGGGCCAGTTCGAGAAGATCGGCAGCACCACGCGCTTTACCTGGACCTTCAACGGCGCAGCGGCCCTTTGGGGGCCGGTCTGGTACGGGATGCGTCATCTCTGGCGATGGGGCCTGCCGTTCCTGATCCTGGAAGCCATGGCGCTGGTCCAACTCTCGCGCGGCTTCTTCGGTGACCTCTCCGCCGACATCCGGGAACGGATCGTTCAGATCGAAGCTACGCTGACGCAGCGGCGCGAACAGCTTGAAACGGCTATCGCAAACAATGACGGCAACGTCGCTGTCTTCGAGCGCAACATCAAAGCGCTCGAAGACGCGATCGGCGGCATCCAGGCACAAGCGGCGGCAGCGGATGCTTCTGGTATCTGGATCGGGCTGTCCGGCCTGTCGTTCCTGATCTTCGTGAAGCTGGTCGAGGGGGCGGTCGCGAACACGCTCTTCGAACAGCGCTTTACTGACTGGCTGTCGGATCGTTGCCTGCCGGCAGGCTTGTCTCAGGCCAAGACCCTGTTAAGCGTCGCCTTCGTGGTGCTGATCTTTGTGGTCTCCATCGCGCACTACGCCTTTCCGGGGATCTGGCCTCTGATCGCCGAGTTTCCGGCGCAGCAGGATTACCGGCTGGCGGCGATCGAGGGTATTCGCGCCTTTTTCGAGTTCGCGGTGATCAATGGCGAGCTGTTCTTCGACACGATTACCTATGGCATCAGAGTCATCCTCGATGCGCTCGAGGTGCTGTTTGTCAACACGCCCTGGATCGTTATCGCTGGCATCATCATCCTGCTGACGGGCCTTTCGGCGGGCACGACCGCCGCGATCTACACAAGCGCCTTTCTGCTTTACATCGGCGTCCTCGGTTTCTGGGAAAAGGCGATGACGACACTGGCTCTGCTTGGGACCGCCGCCTGTATCAGCATCTGTCTAGGGATTCCGCTCGGCATGCTCTGTGCTCGGCGGCAGCGGCTCTATGCGGTGGTGCGTCCGGTCATGGACTTCATGCAGACCATGCCAAGCTTCGTTTTCATGATCCCGGTGATTGCCTTCTTCGGGACCGGCAAAGCGGCTGCCGTCATAACGACCATGATCTTTGGCGGGACGCCGGTGGTGCGCCTGACGGTGCTCGGCCTGCGCGGCGTGCCTGAGCATGTCCGTGAGGCTGCGATCGCTTATGGTGCCTCGAAGTGGTACCTGCTGACCAAAGTCGATCTGCCCCTGGCGGCTCCCTCGATCCTCGCCGGCGTCAACCAGACCATTATGCTCAGTCTCGCCATGGTGGTGGTCGCTTCGCTGATCGGTGCAAGAGGCCTCGGTGAAGATGTGCTCGAGGCACTTCAATACTCGTCGGTCGGGCAGGGCATCCTGGCCGGTTTCTGCATTCTCTTTTGCGCGATGATCCTTAACCGCATTGTGCAGGGCGACCGCGCGTAACGGCGAAGGCCGGAAGGATGGCGAGTGTGCAGGGAGAGGGCGGACGTGAGGTGACGGTGCTGGGTGCCGGGATTGTCGGTGTCTGCTGCACGCTCGCTCTGCAGGAACGTGGCTTCTCAGTGACGCTGGTCGATCGTGACGCGCCGGGTCAGGCGACCAGTTACGGCAATGCGGGGATCATCTCACCCTGGTCCTGTGTTCCGCAGAGCATGCCAGGCATCTGGAAGTCGGTACCCAAATGGCTGCTCGACCCTCAGGGGCCACTCAGAGTGCGGTTTCGCGAAGTGCCGAAGCTTCTGCCCTGGGTGGCTTCCTTTTTCAGCAACACCCGGTTGGAACGAGTGCAGGAGATCTCCAATGCCATGGACATGCTCATGCAGGGGAACGTCGAGGCCTACCGGCAGCATCTGAAGGGAACCGGACGCGAAGATCTGCTGCGGGATAGCTGGTTCATCAATGTCTTTCGCGGCAGAGCGGCGCCGGACCTGAACGAACTCGGCTGGCGTCTGCGCATCGACAGAGGGGCGCCGGTCGAGGTCGTAAACGGAGATCAGCTTCGGGAAATCGAGCCTGAACTCTCACAGGATGTCTCCCAGGCCGTCATTATCAAGGATCAGGCCAGAGCGCTTGCGCCGGGGGAGATCTGTAGCGTCCTCGCCGAGAAGGCACAGCGGCAAGGCGCCGTCTTTCACAAGTGCGATGTTAAATGCCTACGCCCGCAAGAAGCGGGTGGCTTTGATCTCGAAACAGATGCCGGGATCATTGCGGCTCCCAGGCTTGTGCTCTGCGGCGGGATTTGGACAGCAGAACTCTTGCGTCCCCTCGGGATCAGGCTCCCACTGGTATCCGAGCGGGGGTACCATCTGGAGTTCGGCCATCCAGGTGTGGCACTCAATCATTCCATCTTGGATGTCGCCGGGAAGTTTATTATCAGTTCCATGGCTGCCGGGGTCAGAGCGGCCGGCACGTCAGAGTTCGCGCGTGTCGACGCGCCACCCAACTTTAAGCGTGCAGATATCCTGGCACCCATGTCAAAGCGCTTGATTCCCCGGCTCAACACAACGCCGTCGCGGCGCTGGGTCGGGGCGCGTCCGTCCTTTCCCGACAACCTCCCAGTCATCGGGCGGTTACCGGGTTTTCCCAATCTCTACGGCGCCTTCGGGCATAGCCACTATGGACTGGGCATGGCGCCGGCCACAGGCCGTATCCTTGCGGATTGTCTGCTCGACGAGCCTGCCAATACCGATCGCTCCGCACTCTCTGCCGAGCGTTTTCTTTGATCCAGTACTCGAGTAAGAATCAGCCCTGCAGCTCGGCGAGCAGCTCCGCAAGCAGTTCCATGCCCGCACCCCAGCCCTTACCCATGCCGTCCATTGCGGCGGCAAAGCAAGCGATCTCGGCGTCGCTCGCCTCATGAGGCACCCAGGTCAGGCGCAGCAGGGTTTGCTCGCCTTGCTGCTCGAAGGTCACCGTCGTCAGCAGGACCCGCGGCCAGTCCGGCATCATGGGGTTGGCGATGACATTCCAGTCCGCATCGGAGACCGAGTGCAGCCAGACCAACTTCTCTGGCGGCGTGACCTCAGTGTACTCGACCCGCTGATAGTGGGAGTTGCCGTCCCAGCGCATTTCGCCCAACCAGAGGCCACCGGGCTTGACCTCCAGGCGGTGGACGATCGTCTCGACGCGCGGCCCGTACCAGCGCGGTAGCAGTTCCGGATCGGTCCAGGTCTTCCAAACCAGTTCCCGTGGCGCATCGAAGCTCCGCTCCAGCACATAGGTTGGCAAGTCGCTCATTCCGTTGGTCCCTTCTTCTGCGCCTGTTTCAATTCGTCTAAAAGTTCGTCGAGCTGATCGAAGCTCGAGGACCAGAACTGTTTGAAGTCTTCGAGCCAGTGCACGGCGGCGGCCATGGGCTCGGCCTTCAGACGTGCCGGCCGACGCTGCCTGTCCACCTCTCGCTCGATCAGCCCTGCGCGCTCCAGCACCTTGAGGTGTTTTGAGACTGCGGGCTGACTCATCCGGAAGGGGGCGGCCAGTTCGTTTACCGAGGCTTCCCCGCGCGCCAGCCGCGAGAGAATGGCCCGACGCGTCGGGTCGGCCAGGGCCGCGAAGACGGCGTCCAGATTTTCTACTTCAGTCTTATAACTAATCTGTTCCATAACAATTTAGTTATATAAAAGTAGTCTCCAGGTCAAGGTCTTGTCGAAAGCGCGGCGAGCGCAGGCGATGGCGGCCTCGCGTGTAACTTCTATCTTTATAAATCAATAAAACATGATATATTGAAGTATGAGCTTCAAACTTGAAACCGATGCGCTGACGGCGCTTGGCCATCCAGGTCGCCTTGCGGTGTTTCGCCTGCTTGCCAGGCGGGCGCCCGACGCGGTGCGGCCGAGCGAAATCATGGGGCCGCTCGGGCTTAAACAGAACACCCTGTCGGTCTATCTGGCGACACTGTCGCGTGCCGGTCTCGTCACCTCGGAGCGGGACGGGCGCTCGATCTACTATCGCATCAATCTGGAACGGATTGGCGCGCTGGTGCAGTTCCTGGTCGCGGATTGCTGCCGGGGGCATCCCGAACTCTGTGAGCCGCTCGCGGCGCATTCTCTTCAACGCCTAAATCAGGAATTTGACGGTATGTCTGATCGTATCTTCAAGGTTCTCTTTATCTGCACAGGCAATTCCGCGCGCTCCATCTTCGCCGAAGCAATCCTTAACAAGGAAGGGCAGGGAAAGTTCCGGGCTTACTCGGCGGGGACCCGGCCTTTTTCTTCCCTCAACCCCTACGCAATCGATCTGCTGAATCAGCTCGATTACGACACGAGCGTCCTGCGCGCCAAGAACTTGCTCGAGTTTCAGACCGACGATGCGCCGCAGTTCGACTTCGTCTTCACGGTCTGCGATCACGCGGCGAACGAAGACTGTCCGCCTTGGCCCGGGCTACCGGTTACCGCCCACTGGGGTGTTGAGGATCCGGTAAAAACCGAGGGCACCGAAGGCGAGAAAGCGCTCGCGTTCCGGGAAGCTTTCCGTCAGTTGCATCATCGCATGGTCGCCTTCGTCGAGCTGCCGATCGCGTCGCTCGACAGCATCTCGTTGCAGAAACAACTGGATGATATTGCGCGTTCGGATGCCCCTGCGCCCGCGGAGTCGGGCGCCGATGTCTAGTCTCGAGAACACAGCTTCAGACGCGGGTGGTATCGGTTTTTTTGAGAAGTGGCTGACGGCCTGGGTTGCTCTGGCGATCCTGGCCGGTTTGCTGCTCGGCTCTGTCGTGCCCGGCGCCTTCGAACTCCTGGCATCCGCCGAGGTCGCCAAGGTCAATCTGGTTATCGCGGTCCTGATCTGGGCCATGGTCTATCCCATGATGGTGGGGGTCGACTTCGGCGCGCTCGCGCAGATTGGCGACCGGCCCAAGGGGCTGGTGGTGACGCTGGCGGTCAACTGGCTGATCAAGCCCTTCACCATGGCTGCCCTGGGTGTGCTCTTCTTCGAGTATGTCTTCGCGGGACTTATCCCGCCAGAGGACGCCCAGGCCTATCTCGCGGGTGTCATCCTGCTCGGTGCCGCGCCTTGCACGGCGATGGTCTTCGTCTGGTCGCAGCTCACCAAGGGCGACCCGACCTATACGCTGGTCCAGGTCAGCGTGAACGACGTGGTGATGATCTTCGCTTTTGCGCCGATCGTGGCCTTGTTGCTCGGCGTGACCGACATTCCGGTACCCTGGGAGACCCTTCTGCTTTCGGTCGGGCTCTATGTGGCGATTCCCCTGGCGGCCGGCTACCAGACGCGGCGGCGTCTGGTTCGGCAGGGCGGCGAAGCGGCGGTGGAAGCCTTCAAGGCCAGGGTGAAGCCCTATTCCGTGATCGGGCTGCTGGCGACGGTGGTTCTGCTGTTTGGTTTCCAGGGGCAGGTCATTCTTGAGCGGCCTCTGGTGATTGCGCTGATCGCCGTACCGCTGCTGTTGCAGACCTATGGCATCTTCGTGATCGCCTACGGCGCCGCCTGGGCGTGGCGCATCCCCTTCAACGTCGCCGCACCCTGCGCCCTGATCGGCACCTCGAACTTCTTCGAGCTCGCGGTGGCGGTGGCGATCAGTCTGTTCGGTTTGAACTCCGGCGCGGCTCTGGCGACCGTCGTCGGGGTGCTGGTGGAAGTTCCGGTCATGCTGTCCCTGGTGGCGCTCGCCAACCGCACGCGGCACTGGTTCCCATCCTGATTTTTTTGGAGACGGCCAATGGTCAAGATAGCAATCAACGGCCTGGGCCGTATGGGAAAACTCGTTCTGCGCGCCTTTATAGACGAGGGCCTGCCGGGTGAGATCGTTCTGCTGAACGATGCGACGGGTGACCCCGCGCTCCATGCGCACCTGCTGGAGTTCGACAGCGTCCACGGACGCTGGCGGGCGGACTTCGCCTCGGACGCCGAAAGCGTCACGGTCAACGGCCGGCGTATGCGGGTGACTGCGGCAAGCCGGATCGACGACCTGCCGCTTGCTGAACTCGGTGTTGACCTGGTGGTGGACTGCACCGGCGTCTTCAAGACCCCGGCGAAGGTGCAGCCCTACTACGCAGCAGGCGTCAAAAAGGTCGTGGTCTCGGCCCCGGTCAAGGAGGCGCCGGCGCTCAACCTGGTCTACGGCGTCAATCACGATCTCTACGACCCCGCCCGCCACGACCTGATCACCGCGGCGAGCTGCACCACCAACTGCCTGGCGCCGGTGGTCAAGGTCCTGCACGAGGAGATCGGCATCGCGCACGGCTCCATCACCACCATCCACGATGTGACCAATACCCAGACCATGGTGGACCGGCCGGCGAAGGATCTGCGGCGTGCCCGTTCGGCCCTGAACTCGCTGATCCCCACGACCACCGGCTCGGCGACCGCGATCACTCTGATCTATCCTGAACTCAAGGGCCGGCTGAACGGTCACGCGGTTCGGGTGCCGCTGCTGAACGCCTCGCTGACCGACTGCGTTTTCGAGGTGAAGCGACCGACCACGGTGGAGGAGGTCAACGGGCTCTTCGAGAAGTGGTCCCGGGAGGGGCTGGCCGGCATCCTCGGCTATGAAACCCGGCCGCTGGTCTCCGCCGATTACGTCAACGATCCGCGCTCGGCGATCATCGATGCGCAGTCGACCATGGTGGTCAACGGCACCCAGGTGAAGCTCTACGCCTGGTATGACAACGAATGGGGCTATGCCTGGCGCCTTGCGGACGTTGCGCGCATGGTCGCCGCGGCGATGTGAGGATGCCATGAGCCAGAGCGCAGCGCCCTCTTCCAATCCTTTAGCAGCCTATGGCGTCGTAACCGCCGCCTACTGGGCCTTCATGCTGACGGACGGCGCCCTGCGCATGCTGGTGCTCCTGCATTTCCATACGCTCGGATTCCATCCCATCGAGCTGGCCTGGCTCTTCCTGCTCTACGAGTTCATGGGGATCGTCACCAACCTTTCCGCCGGCTGGATCGCCGCGCGCTTCGGGCTGACCTCCACGCTTTACGCCGGTCTGGTTCTTCAGATCGGCGCGCTGCTCGCGCTGACGCAACTCGAGCCCGGCTGGAGCGTTGCGGTCTCGGTCGTTTTCGTCATGGCGGTGCAGGGGGTGTCGGGGGTCGCCAAGGATCTTGCCAAGATGAGCTCCAAGAGCGCGGTCAAGATTCTCGCGCCGGTCAAGGAGCAGGGCGCGCTCTTTCGCTGGGTCGCGCTGCTGACCGGATCGAAGAACGTGGTCAAGGGTTTGGGCTTTCTGCTCGGCACCTTTCTGCTCGGCACCATCGGCTTCATCGCTTCCGTGCTGGCCATGGCCGTCGCGCTGGGCGTTATCCTATTGGCGATCGTGCTGCTGATGCCGGGCGGCCTCTCGGCTGGCAAGAAGGGGGCAAAGTTCCGCGAGGTCTTCTCGAAGGACGCCAACGTCAACCGCCTCTCGGCAGCCCGCCTGTTTCTCTTCGGCGCGCGCGACACCTGGTTTGTGGTCGGCATCCCGATCTATTTCTACAGCGTCCTCTCAGATGGCTCGGAGGCGGGAAACCGGGCGGCCTTTTTCCAGATCGGCGCCTTCATGGCGCTCTGGATCATCGGCTACGGCATCATCCAGGCCACGGCGCCCAAGCTGCTGCGCGCGCGGCGCAAGAGTCTCGCTGAAATGATCGGGCTGGCGAGACTGTGGGTTGGCCTTCTGACCCTCGTGCCGGCGGCCCTGGCCGCGGCGGCTTGGTTTTCTTCCCAAGCGTCGGCGGATTGGTTGACTGTCACGCTGGTGGCGGGCCTGCTGGTCTTCGGCGCGGTCTTCGCGGTCAACTCCTCGCTCCACTCCTACCTCATCCTCGCTTTCACCTCCTCGGCGCGGGTCACGATGGATGTGGGCTTCTATTACATGTCCAACGCGGCAGGCCGGCTGCTTGGTACGCTGCTCTCCGGTCTGAGCTACCAGTACGGGGGACTGCCGCTCTGCCTCGCGACCGCGGCGGTCATGGCTGCGCTGAGTTTTCTCTGTGCAACAGGCCTTTCAAGATCGACCCGGGCAGCGGCTGCGTGAAGTTGACAAGAGTTCCTACAGCGACAGGTAAATCTTTCGCCCGCCGATGATGGCATAGGGCGGCGGCTTTCCGGGGAAAGTGAGCGCGCGGATATTGTCGTAAATTTCCTCGGCCGAAACGTCGAGCCGGACTTCGTGTTCTATCTCATTTTTCTTGAACAGGAAGGATTCACCCTCTTGAGGATAGGACGGAACGGTGCTGTCCGCCGAAACGATCTTCTGAATATGTCTGACGAACAGCGGGTAGATGTGGTCACAGGCCCGCGTATGCAGACTGTATGCTGTGTCGTCTTCGAAGATCGGAAAGCTGTCGAGTTCGATAATGGGGCCGGAATCCAGTTTTGGAATCAGATAGTGTAGCGTCACCCCGAATTCCCAGTGATCGTGAGCGCGCGCGAGCCGGATCGCATGCAGGACACTGTTCGAGCCGCGAAAGCGTGGTAATGGGCCCAGGTGGAGATTGATGAAGCCGAATTTTGGTTTTTCAATGATCTTCGCTGGCAGGACCCGGTCGAACATGAGGCTGATGCCAAGGTCAAAATCACAGTCCTCGAGCTCCGTCAGCTCGAGCCGCCGCAGGCCCGCGGAGACGGCATAGGTCTCGGCGTTCTGATCCTCGCGAATATCCTGAGGGCTTTGATGGGGAACGAAACCCACGATCTCCGCGCCTTCGACCTGCTCGTTGAGGTATCTGAGGCAGCGATAGCTCTGCAGGTGGCTACCCAAAACCAGAATACGCTTCATCGTCATCGGGCCTTCGCGTTTTAGTTGCCAGTGAGTTCTTAGTTGCCAGTGAGTTCCTCGCCGGTCGCCATCGCTCTTCGGCAATCCTCGGCATCAAGCGGGGACTTGAATAGTGTCCTTCATGCCTCTTGCCCAGCAAAAAAGTGATCCTGTTGTTGGCGCGCCCTGCCGTGACTGATCGTGCGCGCAGTTCGATCTGGGACGACCGCTCGTCCATGCGCGGAGCTGTTGTTGACTTGCTGTGACATGCTTCGTCGGAGCGTCCCAAACAGGGTGTTGGTTTTCTGTCAGGCTCTTTACTTGGCGGGGAAAAATATGAGTGAGATGCGTCTAAAATATTGAAATATAGTGATAAGTTGTTGCTGGCTTTCGCTGCATGGAGACCCCTGGCCGAAACCGAGGAGTGTTGCTTTTCATTTGCTGTAATTTCAGGTAAGAGAGGCCCCGCTAATCTTCATTCGTAGGCTAAATCGTGGCAGAAACCGACACTCTTCTGAAACTCCATCTTGGCTGTGGAAAGCGCCACATACCTGGTTTTGTGCATGTCGATCAGGTCAAGTTTGATCATGTGGATCATGTTCAGGACATCAAGGACCTGTCCAACTTTGCGAGCGGCTCCGCCTCGTTGTTGTATGCCTGTCAGGTCATTGAGTACTTTGACCGTGAAGAGGTGGGCGATGTGCTCGCCGAATGGAGTCGCGTGCTTGCCCCTGGCGGTGTCCTCCGCCTTTCCGTGCCCAACTTCGAGGTTATTTGCCGGCTTTATACGGCGGGCTTTCCGCTGCAATGGTTCTTGGGCACGATTTTCGGCCGTATTCCGGATGGGCAAGGCGGATTTGTTTACCACCGCACCACTTACGACGAAGCCTCGCTCGGCGATGTTTTGCGTTCGGCCGGCTTAGTTGACCCAGAGAAGTGGGACTGGCGGGAAACCGAACACAGCCATATCGACGACTTTTCGCAGGCCTATTTTCCGCATATGGAGAAGGAAAAGGGAATTCTCTTTAACCTCAACATGCAGGCGCGAAAGCCCTAGCAGATTTGGAAGCATCGCTTAAGCCAATGGCTGAGATCTCTGTATCGATCGTTGTCGTCGTTAAAGATGCTGCTGCAATACTGCCCGGCGCTCTCGACTCTTTGCGGGCTCAGAGCTTTAAGGATTTTGATGTCGTCGCCATCGACGGAGAGTCGACTGATAACACACTGGAAATACTGAAACAGGCTTCCGAAGACCTTACTATAGACATCACGTCTGAAGCGGATCGTTCCCTGTCTGAGGGGCTGTCGAAAGGCCTGTCCCGGGCCAAAGGTGATATCGTTGGCATCCTTTGCGCCGACGAACGTTACCGGCCTGACACTCTTGAGAAGGTGGTCGAGTTTTATCGAGGGGCACCGAACACCGTCGCCTTGGCCGGTCGGGAGGAGTTTATCGACGCCGGCGGGGAGGTCGTTGGTGACTTTTTCGCTGGCCCCTTCGACCTGGAGGAACATCTTAGCTGCGAAACGGTGTGGCCGATTTCCGCAACCTTCTTCAATCGCCGCTTTATCGCACCGCACCTGTGGTATGACCCTGACATTCCCACCTGCCCGGACTATGAGCTCTGGGGACGGCTCGGCTTGATATTCCGCAAGGAACTGTTCACGCGTTTAGACTACCCGCTGGTCCGAGCCTACCAAGATGAAACCTCGATGTCGTTCCGGCCTCAAGCTTTCGAACGCATGGTGGCCGACAAACTTGCGCATCTGGAGAACCTTCTCGTCGGCTTTATTCCTGACGGCGATCGGGACCGGCTTCGGCGCAAGGCTGCTGCCGGCATTAACCTTTGGGCTTCCGAGCAGATCAAAGCCATGGGGTCTGATCCTGATCTCAGTCTCGACTACTGCCGCAAAGCCGCCAGCTACAATGCCGGCTGTGACCGCATCGCTGCTTTCTGCAAAAGGATTGGCGTCACTTATGACCGCGAGACCGGGGTCGTCGGCGACTTGCCTCAGTCCGCGCCGGGGCCGAAAGCCTTTAAGCCTGAAGGCCTCTGGGTTGAGACTGTCGTCCATTCCCCATCGCAGGGCCAGATCCTCCCGGGGCAGGGGCAAACGTTACGTACGGACCCTGGAAACTGGTCTTATAGCTTTGATCTTTGCCTCGAAGGCCAGGCTGGTGCGCTTGCCAAGGCGCGTGCCCACCAGATATGGCTTGAACTTGACCTGGAAGTGAGTGATGGGGCTGTCGGGGTTGGTGCTCTTGTCGAATCGGCAATAGTCAATGAGACCGTCATCACGCCAAGTGATGGCCGAAAGTTGCTGTTATTGCCTTTGTCCCGAACTGGCGAGCCCGCTGCCGTCGTCCGCAGCGGAGGCCGGGGCGGTTCTGTTATCCGCATTCACTCCGCTGTTCCGCTTGTCGACCCGGTCGGGTGATAACTTTCTTCAGATGACCTTTCCTTAAATGAACGACAGCAAGTTCGGTGGTATGTAATGCGACCTCAGAAGAATCAAAAAGTGCTTGTGACTGGAGGAGCTGGTTACGTCGGCTCTCAGGTGGTCTCGCACCTCGTCTCCCAGGGATACTCCGTCACCGTTTTTGACCGGCTGTTCTACGGCGCCGAGGCGGTCATGGGCTTGAACGTCTTTCATGACTTCACCCTTGTCAAAGGTGATGTTCGGGACCCGATGGCTCTGGAAGATGCGATCGCTGACCACGATGTGGTCGTGCATCTGGCGGGGATCGTTGGTGAAGATGCCTGTAAATATGATCCGGACGCGGCATGGGAGATCAATCGAGGCGCTGTCGAGAATGTGCTTGCCGCCTGCCAGGCGAAAAAGGTTGGGCACCTCGTCTTTGTCTCCACCTGTTCGAATTACGGTGTTTCCGCGCCAAATGTAATGGTGGATGAAGATGCCGAGTTGAAGCCGATTTCTGAGTACTCCCGCGCCAAAGTGGAGTGCGAGAAGCTTATCCTCGGCAACAACCATACGCCCGCCACGGTTTTACGGCTCGGCACGATCTGTGGTGTCGCCCCCCGTATGCGTTTCGATCTCCTTATCAGCGATATGTGCCGCCTTGCTGTGCGCGGCGAGAAGATCGACATCTTCGCGCCGGATGCCTGGAGGCCGTTTTTACATATCCGGGATGCCGGGCGGGTCGTCGACACGATCATCGCTGATGGGCCGGCGCAGTCGAACCGGGTCTTCAATGTCGTAGAGGCGAACTACACGAAGCGCGATCTCATCGAGATCCTGCATGAATTCGTGCCAGAGGCTGAGGTTGTCGTGACTGATCGCAAGCCGGATCTTCGTGATTATCGCGTAAGTGCGATTCGTATCGAACAGGAACTGGGTTTCAAACCTGCACATTCCATCAGTGATGCTTTTCGTGAGACTTTGGCAGCAATTCGTCTGGGGTACTTCAGAGACCCCGCTTGGTCCGGACATTCTGCGGTCCCTCTGCCGGGCAGCTCGCTAGCAATTGAGAATTGAGGTTACTTGAACATGTCTGATGTGCAGCAGGTTGCCGTATTCGGATTGGGAAAGGTCGGTCTCACCCTGACCGGATGCCTGTTGTCGGCCGGCAAGACAGTGGTGGGTGTCGATGTGCGCGAGGATGTCGTTGAAAGCGTCCGCAACCGCGCAGTTGCCACGCCTGAACCCGGTGTGCTGGAACGGATAACGCCCGCCTATGATCGATTGAGCGCCACGACCGATGCTGCCGAGGCGGTCCGGCGCACCGGCGCGGCCTTTGTCATCGTACCTACTGGATCCAATGCACTCGGTGGCTTTTCGAACGCGCATATTCTGGAGTCTGTGACGGCGATCGGTAAAGCGCTGCGGGACGTCGACCATCACTATGTTATTTCGATCGTCTCCACCATGATGCCTGGCTCCAGCGAGCGACAGGTCATCCGCGCACTGGAGGAGAGCTCGGGCCGCAAAATCGGGGATGGGCTGGGGTATTGCTACAATCCCTCGTTTATCGCTCAGGGAGAAGTGGTCAGAGGCCTGGAGCAGCCGAGCTATCTTTTGATCGGGGAGGCGGACCAGCGGTCGGGCGACTGTATCAGCGCGCTGCACCTCTCCATGATCAAGAACGGAGCCCCGATCGCCCGGATGACGCCGACCGAGGCGGAAATCGCCAAGCTCGCGTCGAATACCTATGAGACGATGCGCGTGACATTTGCCAACATGTTGCTGTCGATCTGTTCGGAAGTGCCGAACGCCAATGTCGATAATGTGACTGACGCGCTGGCTCACCGAATGGGGAAACGCTTCTTCAGAGGCGCTGTACCTTATGGTGGCCCCTGTTGGCCTCGCGACAATGTCGCGCTCTCGAAGTTCATGGAAACGGTCAGCATTCCCAGCCTGCTCCCTCGCACGATTGATCTGTGCAATCACGAGCATGGCGTGTTCGTCCTCCGGCGCATACTGCACGAATGCCCGCAAGGAAGCAGCGTCGGGGTTGTTGGCCTGGCCTATAAGCCGGGAACGCCGATGCTCGACTGTGCCTATTCCATCGATCTCTGCCAAAAACTCAACGAGTCTGGCCGGAGGGTATCTGCCTGGGACCCCATGGCCGGCGATGCCGCGCGGGCCGCGCTGCCGGATGAAATCAGCGTCGTTGACAGCCTTGAGGCGCTGGCCGAGAACTGCGACAGCCTGGTCTTGACGCTGCCTCTTAAGGAGTTGGCCGATTTCGACTGGTCAAAGGCCGCAGGCAGCAAAGTCATTGACTGCTGGCGCGCACTGATGCCCGATCAGATTGCCAAACTCGAAACCTACCTGCCGCTGGGCGTGAACACTCAGTCTGATTGGCTCAGCGACAATCGGCAGGACCAACTCTTTGCCCAGCTCACCGAATAGGCGGCCTCTGTCATGAGTAACTCTGAAGAACTTCCTTTCATCCCACTCGCTGAGCCGATTTTCGACAACGACTGTGTCGACATGGTTGCCGAGCAGGTTCGATCGACCTTTGTGGGGCCAGGCAAGACTTGCGCTCAGTTTTCGGAAGCCCTCGCAGACTATGTGGGGATGCCGCATGCCGTTCTCACCGTCAGCGGCACGGTTGCTTTAAGCCTCGCGGCCTGGGCCGCCGGCCTGCGTCCCGGTGATGAGATCGTCGTGCCCTCTTATGGCGTCATCTCGACCATAAACGCGTTCGCGTCGATTGGCCTGAAACCTGTTTTGGCTAAAATCGACCGCAACTCCGCCTGTGTCACCGCGCAGAGTGTCGCAGAGGCTGTAACGCCGGATACGAAGGCCGTCTGTTATGTCAACTTCTCGGGCACCACGGGAGCGGATCTCGAGGAAATTGCAGAGTTCTGCCGCGATCGGGGCCTCCTGCTGATCGAAGATGCCGCCTGCGCCCTGGGGCAGCAGTATAAGGGTAAGCAGGCCGGTTCCTTTGGCGACGTATCGATTTCGTCTTTTAGCGTACCAAAGGTGATCACCACCGGGCAGGGTGGTGTGACCTTCCTGCGGAATGAAGAGATCCGTGATAAGGCGATTGCACTGACCGACCAAGGGGATATCGCCTGGCGGCGTACGAATCTCCATCGCGGCATTGGTACCAACATCCGCTTCAACGACATCCAGGCCGCTCTCGGCGTGGCTCAGCTCAGGACCTTGCCTGAGCGTCTCGCCCGTAAGCGCTCCAACCATGCCAAACTGAAGTCGGCCCTGGCAGGCAAGCTTTTTTCCGTCCCGGGCGAAGAAGCGCCATTGCATAATATCGTCTTCAGCCCCGAGGCGGACGATCTGGTGCAGTATCTGCGTGAACGTAAAATCGGTGCCGCCCGGCAGTACCGCGCCATTTATCACCACCCGCCTTTCGAGAAGCTTGAGACCAATGATGAAAATGCTGAGTTTTGGTACAAGAGTGCCGTTTACCTGCCTTTCGGTCTCGCGCTTACAGAGGACGACTGCATCCGAATGCTCGAGGAGTTGGAAGCAAGTGGCAAGGAGCTCCTGACGCTTTTTTGAGTGACTGCGCTTCTGACGCATGGCCACTGAGTTCGTGCATGCCTCGATTTGGCAGGAGACTTCGGGAACAGGAAACTCCGTGAACCGGCCCTCACGGTCAAAGCCGTGACATCTAATACCAAGGGACGACAATATTGCCCCATATGGACCGATTTTTGTGGTTTTCGGGTAGGAGCACGCGGTGCAGCGATACGGCGTATCGGAAGGCGGGTGCGACGCAGTCCGAAAGCCTCAAAAATCTGCCGTTCCGGTTGTCTCCTTGGGCCTTCGGAGGGCGTCGAAAAGCCTTGCCGATGCACTGCATCGGCTACGGCTCTTCTCCTGCCCGAAGGCCCAAGGAGACAATCCCTATGGGATAATATTATCGACCCTTGGTATAAGGTGCAGTCGAAAAACCTGCCGGATCATCATTTTCCTCCATGTCGTCAAGTCTTTACCTGATGACGAACAGCAAGCCGATGTTTCGTGAATTTCTCTGATGATACTTAAATCTAAGGCCGCTTTTTTGGCGCTATCAATATCGCTTGCATAGGCTGCGAAGAAATCAGATACATGGGTAAGACCTCTGCGTAATGAGAGGATTCCTCTGCAACCTCAGAATTGGTATGTTTTTCTTGAGACTTTGAGGGCGGATTTGTGAACCTTTTTTTGCGCAAAGCGACTGATCGGATTGGGTCGGATGATGCTTTGTCCAAGATTGACGCGCTGATGGATTGGCTGTTGTTTTTGCCTGTTCTCGAGCGCGGTCTCGGCCGTTCTGGTATTGGGCGGCAAGGCTATGATCCGCTTGTTCTGTTCAAGTGCCTGCTGATTGGTCAATGGCATGGTCTAAGCGCTCCTAAGCTGGAGCGCGCTTTGAAAGTGCGACTGGATTTCATGATCTTCCGTGGGTTTGATCTGCATGCGCCCGTACCGGATGAGGAAGGCTTTGTTGACAAGGTGCACACCAAGCCGGCCAACTGTGCCGAAAGCCCGGAGCTTGGCCACATGATCGAGGGCGCAAACGCGCAACGGGTGCTGGCGGATAAAGCGTATGCGTCCAAGGCTAACCACGCGACCTCGCGCGGCAAACATCGGGATGGGGTCATGAGAAAGGCGGCGCGCAATCGCCCCCTGAGAGCTTCTGAGAAACGGTTCAATAAGCTGATCTCCAAGCGCCGTTTCCGCGTGGAGCCGTGTTTCGGTACGATGAAGCGGCTTTTTGGCCTGCATCGCGCCCGCTACTTTGGTGTCGCAAAAACGCACGCCCAGGTGGCGTTGGCGGCAATGGAGCAGAGCCTGCTCAAGGCCGCAAACAAGGTTACCCTCAACACCCAAACACTCGCAATCGCATAACCCCTCCTCGAACCTTGTGTGACCTCTGACAAGCCAGCGGACCAAAACGAATGCCTAAATCTCGGGAATCAAGAAAAACAAAACCGTTGTGCAGTCGTCTTTGGATTAAACGATTTATACAGGCCAAGTTCATCAATACTATCAAGCGCATGCGGCGCTTTTTCCCTTACCTTTACAGTCCGAAGTTACGCCCATTAATGATGGCGGGGGGGCCTTTGGTTTTTGTGCATGTTCCGAAAACCGGCGGGACGACTTTTGTGAACGAGGTCCTCCTGCCGTTGTTTCACTATGATGAAGTTTATCGCGTATCTCCAAAGCGGGTGTCAGGAGATGAGATAGAGACCTGGGCCAGGTTTAGCTATGAGGTTTTTTCGCCGTTGTTTCCTTCCAAAGAAGACACCTGGAAGCCTAGCCCAACGGGTAGGATGGGGCCTTGGGAAGATCTGGAGTCCTTCTCGGATGAGTACCGTCGATCGTTGCGCCTGGTGGTTGGGCATATGCCCTTCGGAGCGTTTGAGGGGCTTTTAGAGCGGCCACGCTACATGACTTTTCTTAGAGATCCCGTCGAACGTGCGGTGTCCGATTATTACTATTGCCGACAGCGCAGTGATAATCCGGCCCATGAGCCTTCCATGAAGTTCGATATTCTAGAGTTCTGCCGGCTTGGATATGGACAAATGCAGAATTGTCACACGCGGTATCTGTCTAACAATGTCTTTGGTGAAGTGTATGAGTCGGATGACGCGATGTTGGCGGCGGCCAAAGCGAGTATCGATCGCTGCTGCTTCTTTGGTCTGACTGAGCGCTTTGAGGACTCCTTGAGGATCCTCAACAGGAAAATCGGTTACGATGCTGCAGTAGAAGCCGTTCCGGTGTGGAACCCCTCGAAACGACCTGATCGCGTATCGGAAGAGGTTCGTGAAGCCCTGGCAGGTTATAACGCCCTGGACATGGAGCTTTACGCCTACGCTGCCGAACGCTTTGAGGCGCAGGCTACGAGTTAGAATGTGGAGTGCCTTTTCATAGGGCAAAAGCTCTGAAGAGATGCCGGGTGCCCCTGTCATTCGGAGCGTTTCGCGTCGTTGTTTCTGGGCCGTGCGAGGCGAGCGACGGGGCGATAAAGGATATTGGATACCTGTTTCCGTGAGCGATGGTTGTTAGAAATGTTGTATTCCGAAGCTTTCCGGGTCGCTCAGAAGAATTCGTTGGAGAATTAATGAATGTCCGAGCGGGACCTACTTCTCAGTGTCGTTGCCGTTAGCCGCAATGACAATCACGGCGGCGACATGCTTGGACGCATGCAGCACTTCGTCAACGGCTTCATCGCCCAGTGCAATCGTCACAATCTGCCCGCCGAACTGATCATGGTCGAGTGGAATCCACCGGCCGATCGCCCTCCGCTTGCCGAGGCTCTGTCGTGGCCTGATGATCTGGGCCTTGCTGAAGTGCGGATTGTGACAGTGCCAAGAGAGTTGCATGCGACACTGGATCATTCAGAGGCTCTGCCGCTCTATCAGATGATCGGTAAGAATGTGGGCATTCGACGCGCGCGGGCGCCTTATGTGCTCGCGACAAACGTCGATATCATCTTCAACGACGCGCTTTTCAAATACATGCGTGACAGTCTGAGGTCGGGCGTCGTGGTGCGGGTTGACCGCTTCGATGTGCCGCCCGATGTGCCCCACGGCGTCAGTTTTGACGAGGTGATCAATTTTTGCGACCGTTCCTTCTATCACGTCGGAACGCGGCTGGGGATGTTCGATGTGAAAACAGGCGAACTTCTCGGAATCGGTGACACGCTGCCAGGCAAGCTTTGGGCCGCCGATTATCAAAGCCGCTTGACCGCAGCTTCGGAGTCGAGACGAGCGCCCAGTTGGTCCGAGTCGCTGAATAACTGGTCTCGGATGTTGGGCCTTGCCGCGCAGAAGACAGCGGAGCGAATCGTCTTTCGTTTTAAGCGGGCCTGGCCACCGCGGCCTATACACCTCGTCTCTTTGGCTCGTTTACTTATATCGGTCCCGGTCGCACTTGTATCGGCCCCGGTCGGGGCGTATCGCTGGATCAGCCAAAAGTCAGTGCGCCTCAATATGTCGAAGATGCATACCTTTGCCTGCGGTGACTTTACCTTGGTGGCACGTGATGACTGGTTCAGGCTGCGTGGCTATGCTGAGTGGCCGATGTATTCCTGGCACATCGATTCAGTCTTCATGCATGCAGCACGTGCCGTCGGAATCCGGCAAGTGGCGCTCGGGCCCGAGTATCGCATTTATCATGTCGAGCAGACAGCCGGCTCAGGGTGGTCGCCACAAGCTTCCGACAAGCTGTTTGCACGCCTGGATGCAGCGGGGATCCCATATCTCTCTGACGAGAAACTGAAAAACCTTTCGCTGGAGTTTCTCCGCGACAAGTCCTCGACAATCTTAAACGATGAGGATTGGGGCTTCGCCAAGCATGATCTGCCGACGACGAACATCATGGCCGGCGGTGAAGCGAGACCTGTCACGACAACTGTCTCGGGTTGAACTTGATCCCTTGTCATAAGGATCTTCGGGCATTGGGAATTCCTCTTGAGAGCTGTCGACGCAATTGTGAGGGAGAGTCTTTCCGTGCCCGTATCGGTTTTTGACTGCTAGTTTCTGGGTCCTTGTGAAAGTCCCCAGGAGGGCTGCTTGGTTGATTGACACGGCGTAACCTCTCCCCTAGCTTTGCCGGCCACAAGCCGAGAAAACACCTAGCTGGCAGGCAGAGTTGTCTCGTCTGATAGAGCCACGTTCGTGGAACTGAATGCACTTGACTGGCTGTGCGCCGAATGGGCGTTGCCTGCTAAAACCACTCTCTACTCGCGAGGATCCGGCCAACGATGAGAAATGCGTTACTTGCGTCTGGATTTATTGCCCACGCACGTGAGCGCGGATGGCTGGATGGTCTGGAATTGACCCTGGTCGATGTCGGTGCCTCTGGGGGGCTGGATCCGCTCTGGCGCCAGTTTGAGCCGGGGCTGAGGGCTATCGGTTTCGATCCTCTTGAAACTGAGGTTGATCGCCTCAATCAGCTAGAAGAGAATCCTGACGTTTCTTATGAAACCTGCTGGGTCGACGATGGGCTGCAAGAGGAACCCGATACCAATACCGAGTCCTATTTTGCGCTGACAAGCGCTTACCGCGCGATGCAGGCTATCGATCATGACTATGTCAAAGAGGCGTTCAATAGCGGCGAAGAGGTTCGTCTAACCAACAGACACATTGGAATAGACGCCTGGCTCGCCGAGAGCGGATTCGGCGACGTGGATGTCCTTAAGACGGACACCGATGGCGGTGACTTCGGTGTGCTGAACAGCGCACGGCGCCTGCTGTCCGAGGGCACCGTACTTGCTGTCGTTGCAGAGTGTCAGTTCCACGAACCCATCGGCAAGCGTGCCCCTGTCTTCAGTGAGATTGACAGCCTGCTTCGCGATGCCGGGTATCGCCTTTTCGACATGGATGTCTGGAGCTATACCCGCGGCGCTCTGCCTGGGGAGTTTATGCATGACATCTATGCTCAGACGAACAAAGGCCAGGCGCAGTTTTGCGACGCCCTTTACATGCTCGATCCGGTGGCAGATGCCCGGGCTTATCAGCGGCTCGTATCTCTGCCTGACACCAAGAAGTTGGCGAAGCTTGTCTTCCTTTGCGAGATTTTTGGTCTTCCCGACTGTGCTGCTGCATTGTTGAACAAGCTACGGAACGACGGCGTCACGGCCGGCGAGATCGATATCGAAGAGGCATTGAACAGGCTTGTTCCTATGAATCCCTGGAAAGCGAGGGATTATAAGACCTTCCTGTCAGAATTCGACCGCGACCCTGGCGCTCTTTTTCCCAGCCGCGTGTTGGCAGCAAATGAGGTAGAGGATAGAAAGCTTTCGGTGCAGGTGAAAAGAGCCTTGTGGCGGATGAAAAAGCGTATTCTCGGGCAGAGTTGAATTCGCAGTTGCGCTCGGCAACTTAAGGGGGATTAAGGGGTTAGCCGTCGGCTTCGTTCGGCATCGTCGATCTGCGGCGGGAACAAAGTTAAAATGCCGCAATTCCTGCCCCGAAATACTATTGACAGTTCCGACCCTGGGAAATATTACCTTCGGAAGTGACATGAGATTCAAGGCTACGCGGTGAGGGTGTTTTTGCCAAGTTTGCCGCCAGGAAACTTCTGGTGAAGCTTTGTCGAAAACACGCGTTCCTGAGCGAGCGCAGGAGCCCTCTGTTACCAGGCAGTATGTTCGCTGCAGCTTATGGCTGCTTAGAGGGCATGTGATGCCGAGGCCGTGTGTCTTACCAATGCTGCGCCCCGCATCGGCGGGGCGAGTTTGTATCGGAAGCAACCGATCGCGAAATCCGCAGTCTTTAATATTAGTTGAGAAATGACCATAATGAGCATCTCGGTAATTGGATTGGGTAAACTCGGCTCCCCGCTTGCGGCGGTTCTTGCTTCAAAAGGCTACGAGGTCGTCGGTTTCGATGTAAATCCCGAGCCGGTCCGACTGATCAACGAGGGTTTGGCTCCCGTTGAAGAACCTCAGCTCCAGTCATTTATCGATGCGTCCCGGGAACGCTTGTCCGCGACGGCTGACGTTGAAACGGCGATACTGAACAGCAGTATCAGCTTCGTGATCGTGCCCACGCCGAGCACCGAATCAGGGGAATTTACCAATAAGTATATCCTCAGCGCGATGGAGGACATCGGTCGGGCCCTGCGCAAAAAGGACGATTATCATCTTGTGGTCATTACCAGCACGGTGATGCCAGGATCAACCGGCGGCGTGATTCTCGATACGTTGGAGCGCTGTTCGGGTCGGCGGGTCGGTCAAGATGTCGGTCTGTGCTACAATCCGGAGTTTATCGCCCTGGGCAGCGTTATTAACGACATGCTCTATCCGGATTTCATCCTGATCGGCGAATCCGATTCCCGTGCCGGCGAGATGCTGGAAAACATCTACAAGAAGGCCTGTGGCGACGATACTGCGATGGCGCGCATGAATTTCGTCAACGCTGAACTCACCAAGATCTCGGTCAATACCTTCGTTACGACGAAAATCTCCTATGCAAACATGCTGTCTGATGTTTGTGACCGTTTGCCCGAAGCGGACGTGGATGTGGTGACCGCTGCGCTGGGCAAAGACAGTCGGATCGGTGGAAAGTACCTGAAAGGGGCGCTGGGATATGGCGGCCCCTGCTTTCCGCGGGACAATGTTGCCTTCAGTGCGTTGGCCCGTAACCTTGGCGCGCCGGCGAACATTGCGGAGGCCACGGACGAAATCAACCGTTATCAGGTTGAGCGCATGACCTCGCTGATTCAGGCGTCGCTTCCGCAAGGAGGTACCGTCGGAGTCCTCGGGTTGTCCTACAAGCCGGATACCGGGGTGACTGAACAGGCACAGGGCGTTGCGATCGCGCGCGCGCTGTTGGAAGAAGGCTACCGCGTTGTCATCTATGATCCGCAGGCTCTTGGAAGCGCTGTTGCGCTCCTCGGGGACAAAGTCGAAGCTGATGACTGTGCTGGCCGGGCAGATGTGCTAGCTGTAACCACAGCCTGGCCCGAGTTTGCGGAGATTGCTCCGGAGGCTTTCTCTCGGAGCGACCGCCGGGTCCTCGTTATCGACTGTTGGCGGCACCTGTCAGCCGAGCGTTACGGCGACGTTGCCGATCTTGTTTATCTTGGCAAAGGTGATCGGGTTGTTGCCTCCGAGGGTGCGAGAGCAGCCGCCGGATCCTAAATATCGTGTGGCGGGGGTTCGCTTTGCTGCGCAGTTCGCGCGCGTGAACCTCGCCAGGCTCTTGGGGTGGGTGCTGCTTGTCCAATCGCACGACGGTCCAGGGTGCTGAAATTCCAGGTTTTTTGAGATTAAGGAGTAGCGAGTTCCATGACGAGTATCCTCGATAAGGACGCGTTAATCGTTGTAACCGGTGGCGGTGGCTTCATCGGCGGCTGGATGGTTGGAGACCTTTTGCGGCAGGGCTTCCGACGGGTTCGGTCCGTGGACGTCAAACCTCTGGAAGCCTGGTACCAGGTCCATCCGGAAGCGGAAAATCTCATTCTGGACCTTCGTGAAATCGACGCTTGCCGTCGTGCCACGCAGGACGCAGCTTCGGTCATCAATTTGGCCGCCGATATGGGAGGCATGGGCTTTATCGAGGCTCATAAAGCCGATTGCATGCTATCCGTGCTGATCAACACCCACATGCTTATGGCTGCTCGTGAGTGTGGCGTTGAGCGCTTCTTCTTTTCCTCTTCGGCTTGTGTCTATGCTGCTGAGAAGCAGACCACTGCGGCTGTCCAGGCGCTCCGCGAGCAGGATGCCTATCCGGCGATGCCCGAGGACGGTTACGGCTGGGAGAAGCTGTTCAGCGAACGGATGTGCCGCCACTTCCGCGAAGACTTTGGTCTGATTACGCGGATGGCACGCTATCACAATGTCTATGGCCCCTATGGCACCTACGACGGTGGCCGGGAAAAGGCGCCTGCGGCGATGTGCCGCAAGGTTATCCAGGCCCAACTGAGCGGCAGCAACGAGATCGAGATCTGGGGTGACGGCGAGCAGACCAGGAGCTTCATGTACATCGACGACTGCATCAAAGGTACGATGATGCTGTTCGAGAGTGACGTCGAAGAAGCAATCAATCTGGGCTCCTCGGAACTGGTTACCATCAATCAACTGGTGGACGTCGTTGAAGCTATTGCAGGCACGAAGCTCAATCGGCGCTACAACCTGGATGCGCCGAAAGGCGTGCGCGGGCGTAACTCCGACAACACCGTGATCAAGGAACTGCTTGATTGGGAACCGAGCATTGCGCTCGCGGACGGCATGGAGAAGACCTACCGCTGGATCTATGACCAGATGACCGGCACCGAGGAGAAACGACTGGCATACGCCTCATAGTCTCTTCAGGTATCCTGCGTTAAATTTGATGCAGTTAACGTGCTTTTGCTCGTTGAAATGACAAACTCCACCTAGTCCGGCCGGACAAGGTGGAGTTTGCTTTTGTACCCTTGGTGCCTGTGACGATACGACAGCGGTGTTTGAGGCTGTACATCATCTTTTCGCGTTGACGATTGGATGCCGGCAATCCGCCCGCTCCTCAAACGCTTGAGGAGACTTCTGCATAAACTGTCGCTGATACATCCTGGCGGATATTCGCCCGAAACAGGCGACTATTTGTGGATCGCCAAGTCAGCGTCCGAAACCTCGGCGTCTGGGCCTTCGGCTTCAAGACTGTACGACCGCCAGGATTGATCCAGGTGGACGGGGCCGCTGTCCTTTTCGACTCTCCGCTCCACTTTCAAAGGCGTTATGTTGAAGTCAGAGATGGTTTCAGGGTTCGGCGCACCGGCGTCTGGAGCGACGTACACAACCATAACAATGTTACTGCCACAGAAAGGAAACGAAGGATAGGCAACCTCTATGACCTGTGTTTCCCCGGCTTTCAGGGATAAGAGATCAATATTTGAGTGTCCCTGATCCCATCGAAACCAGCGCCTGTCCCGAATAAATAGAATCCTGGGGTCGACTTGCTCCACGTCTTTGTTGGCGAGCACTTCGAAGGATAGAACCGCCGGTTCACCAGAGGCCAGGTTACTGGCTTGGCCGTTCGTCGCGGTTCCTGAAATCGACAGATTTTTGACCGTGACCGCAGGATCAGTCAGCTTCTTCTGAAACTCCATCGGCACGCCTTCCTGGAAGTTCAGCGAAGTCGCCGAGAGAACGTCTTCCATATAGAGGTTGACGACCTCGTCAGTAGAACCTGCCTCGCGGAGTTGCCCATGGTCCAGATAAATGCATCTGGATGCGATTTGGGAGAGCAGAACAGTGTTATGCGTGACGAAAAGAATGGTTCTTCCCTCTTGGTGCATGCGCTGGATCGTTGCCATGCTCTTCCTCTGAAAGGCAGCGTCTCCAACGGAAAGAACCTCATCGATAATCAGAATCTCGGATTCCAGATGCACGGCTACGGAAAACCCGAGCCGGATCTTCATACCCGAGGAGTAATGCTTAACGGGCGTATCAATAAAGTTCCCGATTTCCGCGTAGTCGACGATCTGGTCGAAGATCTCCTCCATCTTCTTCCGAGGCATGCCGAGAATGGCGCCGTTGAGAAATACGTTTTCACGCCCCGTGAGCTCTGGGTGGAAGCCCGTTCCAACCTCAAGCAAGCAGGCGACTCGCCCGTTAATCTCAATCCGGCCTTCTGCTGGGCTTGTAATGCGTGACAGAACCTTGAGAAGTGTGCTCTTGCCGGATCCATTCCTACCAACGACCCCAAGAACTTCACCCGGCATGACATCGAAAGAGACGTCTTTGAGAGCCCAGAAATGACCGTCTGCTTTACTCCGTGCGTTCGATCGAAAACTCGTGAGCCCTCGGAGGCCCTTCAACATGCCGCGGGCCAGATCGGCAATTCGATCCGTGAGAAGGCCGTAAGGCTCTTCCTGGCCGATTTTATAGCGTTTTCCAAGGCCTTGGACGCGGATAATTGGCTCAGTCACAGGTAGCAGTCACATTCTGTCAGAAAGGGATCGTTCGGCTTTCTGGAAGTATGCGAAGCCGAAGAGAACCAGGAGAACGATGGCGATCAGGGAAATGGAGAGTGTCGACCAATTCGGGGTCGCAGCCGTCGGCAGGATCATCCATCGAAAGAGCTCAATAATACCGACCATTGGATTCAAACTATACAACGCCCTGTAGGCTTCCGGGACGAGGCTCGAGGGATAGAACACAGGGGATGCGAAAAACCACACCTGAGTGAGCAATGGCAGGATATGCCGGATGTCGCGAAACCGCACGTAGAAGACCGACAGGAACAAAGACACGCCCAGGGAACAGACGACGGCTAAGATGATGAGAAACGGCGCCAGGGCGAATTTTATCGTAATCGGCACATCGAAATAGATGCAGGCTGCGATTAAAACCAGGAACGCTATGAGAAAGTCGACAACCCCGGAAACAATCACGGACCCTGGCAAAAGCAGACGCGGGAAATAGATCTTGTTGATGAGCGCTTCGTTCGAGACGAGGCTCAAGCTTGCTTCGTTGAGCGCGCGCGCAAAAAGTTGCCAGAGAAGGACGCCCGATAGGACGAAAACCGGGTAAGGAGCACCATCAGACGGAAAACGCGCCATGAAGCTGAAGAAAACGGTGAACACCGTTACCAGCGTGAGGGGTTGTACCACGGCCCAAGCCGTTCCGATGGCTGTCTGCTTATACCGAACCTTGACGTCTCGCCACACGAAAGCCATGAAGAGTTCGCGGTATTGCAGCAGGCCTTTGGGTAGCAGTCTAAGCCTGTTATCCTCTGGCGTGATGATCATAGCAAAGCATTGCTCTTATTTTCGTTTACCGATGCTGTAAGGGCCCGATGAACGGGACGATTCCGCATTCCATAATGCCGGTATGGCAAGAAGACAAGGGAATTGCGTGGACTAACAAAGGTCTTGGTGAACAGGGGGCAGATTCTCGGTTCTGTCCGCATGCCTCCGACCTTGACAGCGCTTGGTAGATGTCCCAGCTTGGGCGCTGGCCCAGGCCGAATAACCTGGCTGGAAATTGTTGCCCGACAGTTACTGAGTCGTGGAGATTTCACTTTCGATACGTCTTCACCAAGCCTTTGACGTTGTAGTCGCACCGCCGCCGGTCAGTGCGACAAAAAAGAACGTCAGAGCGGACTCTGATCTGCGTCTGGGTACCAAGTCATGGATTGCTAAATCGTAAATGTTGACTCTATTCAGCGTGCCGAAAGCCTTTGAAGGTCATAACGGCATCATTCAGGACAATGCGCTCGCGAGCTGGGCCCGCTTAGGCGGGGGGACCGAGGTCTTTCTGATTGGCGATGACGAAGGCACCGCAGAAGCGGCGGCTCGTTACGGGTTCAGGCATCTTGGCTCTGTTGATCGCACCCGCAATGGTACCCCGATTGTCAAAAGCGCGTTCGAGAAAGCCGAGGCCGTGTCCAAACACGAGCTGCTGTGCTTCGTCAATGCAGACATCATCCTGATGGGGGATTTTCTGGAGGCGATCCAGCGGGTTTCTGAGGAATATGCCGATTTTTTGCTCATATCTCGCCGCTGGGATCTCGATATACGAGAGCCACTCGACTTTGGTTCGGACTGGGAAAGCCTCTTGAAAGACCGGGCGCGCCGGACCGGCGTGGTGCATCGGCTTCATGGTGCGGATTTCTTCGCCTATCGCTCCGGGATGTTTGCGAATATGCCGCCTTTTGCGATCGGCAGGACCATCTGGGACAATTGGTTGATGTACGCCGCCCGCGCGAAAGGGGCACCGCTCGTGGACGCGACGCCGGATGTCATGGCCGTTCATCAAGCGCATGACTACGTACATGTGCCTGGCGGCAAGCAAGGGGCCTGGAAGGGAGAGGAAGCGCGGGAAAACTTCCGTATGGGTGGCGGTTACAAGCAGATCTACAACACATACGACGCGAACGTCATGCTCACCGGCGGTGATCTGGTGTCAACCTATCGACCGCAATACTGGCACCGGCATCTCAGGGCCAAGGCGGGCCGTGTTGTGATGAGCAGGTTGAGCGCGTACCCGCGCGCATTGGCCATGTGGCAGAAGCTGCGAAGCTGACATCCACCTGGCAGGAGAGACAGATAGCCTTGTTTGATCGGGCGAGCGTCGAATTGCCCCCACCGCTTGGCCTTCTAGCACAATGCGTTTTGTTGAATCATGAGGCCGACTAAACGCACTTTGCTCTAATCCCACCAGGAGACCACGGCCTGCGCTTCAAGCGTTGCGCGGTTCAGGAAAGACCGAAGGTCATTGAAAGTCTTCAAATGGAACAGATCCGGCGAACGCATCTCTTCCGCTTCCTTTCCAAGGCTTCGGGTCGCTGCCGCCGCGATTTCTTCCGCGTCTAGTCTCCGCAAAACGGCGGCAAGCTGAGCGACATTGTCTGGTGTCATATAGGTGATCGGAGAATAGACATCGTAGGGTCCCGGTCCGTCCGGACGTTCCGGGTCTACAATCGGTGCCTCTTCGCCACAGAACAGCAGATCGAGTAGGTGCGCCGTCGATTCCTCCCCAACGGCCTTGACGCCACCTATCAGAGCCTTTGGTGCCCAGTTCAAGTCGATGTCTTCTTCTGGCGGGGCATAGTCATAAGAGATAATCCGTTCGAGCTCATCCGGATTACCCCGACACTGGATCACTCGTTCAAATGACATGCGCGCGAGTTGTTGCGTTACCGCCATGTTCGTCCCGTTCAATCTGAGTTGCGCAGAATTCTAAGGTGTTTGTCTGATCTACGCAGCGCGATCCTATCCAGGGGAGACGGTGTTCACAAGCAACCCGCTGCGTTCCGAGGGCTGCTCGTTTGCGGAAATTCGACACCCGGCTGGGTGGAATCCGAGTCGCCTTATTGACTCCAAATCGATGTTGGAGAATAATTAAAACACATATGAATTCTTGTGCCCGTCCGGGTGCAAGCAAGCGCGCTTTCGAGGGGCACATCGAGTTCTTGTTTGGGTCTTGATTTTCTCTGCGAACCATTTTTTCCGTATCTGATTTCCTGCTCACCGACCCGAATACAGCTTTAGACTGACCGACTGATCTCTTTGTGTTCCGCGGCTTCGCGTCCACTTCATCGAACAAGATTTTGATGCAAGGAGCGTAGATTATGGCCGTCGCAGTCTCTTATCCCGGTGTCTATATTCAAGAGGTTCCAAGCGGCTCGCGCGCGATCGCCGGCGTGCCGACCTCCATTGCCGCTTTCGTCGGTTATACGGCGCGCGGCGCGGTCAATCAGCCGGAGCAGCTCTTCAGCTTTGCCGATTTCGAGAGAGCCTTCGGCGGGCTGCATCTGGACAGCCCGCTGGGATACGCGGTCAATCATTTCTTCCTCAACGGCGGCGCGACGGCCTGGGTCGTGCGGGTCGCCGCCGGCGCGGCCGCGGCGGAGATCGGGATGCAGACGGCAGCGGGCAACCTGACGCTGACGGCGATCGCGGCCAGCGAAGGGCTTTGGGGCAATGCTCTGATCCTCGGCGTCGACTATGCCACCTCCAATCCCGCCAGTTCGTTCAATCTCACCGTCACCGAACTGGAAGAGCGCAATGGCCGCTTCGTCGCGGCGCGCAGCGAGACACACCGGAACCTTTCGATGGATCCGCTGTCGGGTAACTACGCCATCTCTGCGGTGAATGCGAACTCTGATCTCATTGCCCTGCGCGATGAAAACGCCGCCGGCGCTATCCAGGGCGAGTCGCGCAGCCGGCCCCTGCAGGACGCGGTTGCCGCGGACCTGAACGACGATGTCAGGCGCCTGTCGATCTCTCTCGACGGCGGGCCTTATTACGAATTCGATCTCTTCGATGTCGGCGGCAGTTTGGCTGATCTCGCGGCCATTGCCCTGCAGATCGCCACGGTGGTGCCGACACTCGAACCGGGGAGTCCGGCCTTTACGGGCTTTACCTGCGCGGTCGACGGCACGACGAACGAGATCGTCGCCACCTCTGGTACCACCTCGCGGCAGTCGGCCGTCAGTTTCCGGCAGGCCTCGATCCGCAGTGCCACCGCCACTCTGCAGTTCGGACTAGCCGCCGGCGGGCGGGAGACGCAGGGCTCTGCGCCGACACGGCCCGCTGCGACAGGCACCTCCGGGGCGCGTATTCCCGATTTCTCGGCAGTCACCATTGCGGATCCGGAAGACTTCACGGTCGACCTGCTGGATAGCGCCGGCGGTAACCTGGGGTCGGAGACTTTCCAGCTTCAAAACACCGGTCTCGCCGATCCCATTGCTGCACCCACTAGCCTTGCCGAGGCGCGAACGCAGATCGAGACGGCCATGCGAGGACTGTCCCAGGATGCCTTCTCGCAGGCCCGTGTCGAGGTGATCGACGATGCCCTGGTGATCACGCCCGGCGGCGCCGATCCTTCCGTGCGCTTTGCCTTCAGCGATGGTGGAGCCACCGCACTTGGCCTGGACGGCGGGGGTGAGTTTGAAAACGTCGCCGCCTATCAGATGGGGGTCGGACCGACCGTCGCCGCGCAGCAGTCCGCGGTCGGCGGTGCCGACGGATCGCCGCCGACGGATCTCGAGATCCAGGGCTCTCGCGCTCAAAAGACGGGAATCTACGCGCTGGAGGATGTCGATCTCTTCAACATTCTGAACCTGCCGGAGGTCTCCGACACCGGCGTGCTCGCCAATGCCATCGCCTACGCCGAGGAACGCCGTTCCATGATCCTGATCGACATGGACGCGAACGTGAACGACTTCGACGAAGCCCGGGCCTGGATTAACGACCCAGCCAATGCCGGTCTGCGCCATCGCAACGCGGTGACCTACTTCCCCCGGGTTTCCATGCCGGATCCCCTGCAGGGCAATCGCGCGCGGCCCTTCGCCAATTCGGGTCTGATGGCCGGCCTCTATTCCCGCACCGATGCCGCTCGCGGGGTCTGGAAAGCGCCGGCCGGCATCGAGGCGCGTCTGCGTGGTGTCCAGGCGCTCGATTACGTGCTTTCCGATCCTGAGAACGGGGTTCTCAATCCTCTGGGGCTGAACTGCCTGCGCACTTTCCCGGTGTTCGGTTCGGTTAGTTGGGGGGCGCGGACCCTGGTGGGCGCCGATGCCCTGACCAGTGAATGGAAGTACGTGCCGGTCCGGCGGCTTGCTCTCTACATCGAGGAAAGTCTCTACCGCGGGACTCAGTTCGTGGTCTTCGAACCGAACGACGAACCGCTCTGGGCCCAGATCCGCTTGAGCGTCGGCTCCTTCATGAACAACCTTTTCCGGCAGGGGGCGTTCCAGGGGGCGACACCGCAGGACGCTTATCTCGTCCGTTGCGATTCCTCGACCACGACGCAGGCGGATATCGACCTCGGCATCGTCAACATCCTGGTGGGCTTTGCGCCGCTGAAGCCGGCGGAATTCGTCATCATCCAGATCCAGCAACTTGCCGGCCAGAGCCAGGCCTGAGCGCGAAGGAGTCAGAGACATGGTTGAGTTCAGCGTCAATCCCCAGCGCTTCGATCCCTACAAGAACTTCAAGTTCCGGGTCCGCTGGGACAATCGCTATGTGGCCGGCGTCTGCAAGGTCGGCGCCTTGAAACTCAGTACCGAGGTGGTGGAGCACCGGGTGGGGGGCGACAGCTCCACGAGCCGAAAATCGCCCGGGCGCACGAAGTTCGAAGCCATCACCCTGGAACGTGGGGTGACCCATGATCCGGAGTTCGAGAACTGGGCCAAGAAGGTCTGGAACGTCGAGGCCGGTCTTGGCGCCGAAGTCTCCCTGGCGGATTTCCGCAAGGACATCACCATCGAGATGTACAACGAGGCCGGTCAGCTCGCGATCGCCTACAAAGTGTTCCGCTGCTGGGTCTCCGAGTATCAGGCCCTGCCGGAACTGGATGCCAATGCCAACGCGATCGCGATCCAGACCATCAAGCTCGAGAATGAAGGCTGGATCCGCGATGTCGAGGTCACCGAGCCAACCGAACCCTCCTTTGATGCCTAGCACGGGGTGACCGGATCGATCCTTTAGACGGTGAGATGACATGATGTCTGCGCTGACAGCATCGGGACTGGTAACGGCCTGGGAGGCCGGCACCGATCGTGCGCCGCTCGACCGGGCGCTGGTGCTGCTTTGGAGTGCCGGCGATCGAAGCGATCTTCCCTCCCTGCCGCTGGCCGAGCGCGACCGGCGGCTCCTGCAGTTGCGGAGCGCAACCTTCGGCCCGGCACTGGGATCGGTTGCGACCTGCCCCGACTGCGGGTCTCGGCTGGAGATGGAGTTCGACGTTCGGGAGCTGGCGGCTTCGCTGCCGCATCGCGATCGTGAGGCTCTCAGCCTGGGCGGTTCGCACATTGAGCTCCGTCCGCTCAACAGCAGTGATCTCGCCGCGGCCTCCCGGCTTCCGGAAGACGAAGTGCGTTCCTTCGTCCGCGCGCAGCTCGTCGAGCGGCCGGAGGCTTTAGACGATGAGCTGACAGGCGAACTGGACACTCTCATCGAGGAACGGGAGGCCAAGGGAGAACTCAACATCACCCTGACCTGCGCGGACTGTGCCGCCACCTGGGTCGAGCAGCTCGACGTCGTCGATCACCTCTGGCGTGAGGTGGAGTCCGCGGCGCTCAGGATACTGGGTGAGGTGGCCGAGATCGCCGCGGCCTTCAGTTGGTCTGAGGCGGATATCCTTGCCATGACGCCGGCCAGACGTGCCGCCTATCTGACATTGGCGAGGGGCGGATGAGCGGAGTGCTGACACGCCTGATCGCACGCGGAAAGGGCACGGCCGAACCAGGGCTCAGTCCCCGGATTGCCTCGCGCTTCGAATCGCCGGTCGAGGAATGGGGCGCCGTGACGGAGGCCTTGACGAAGACCCCTGTCGCTGAGCCGGCAACACGTAACTCGCCGACCATCGAAGGTTCTGAAAGGCCGGCCTCGACAAGAGAATCGAGTCCGGAGCAACCCAGCGGCTCTATGCCAGAGGCGATACAGCCCTCGGACAGCAGGCAAGGGCCGGCACCACTGCTCCCGCCACCGCCTGTGCGCGAAGCTGCCCGGACAAAGGCTTCGACGCCCCCTGCTGCCTCAACATCTGATATTCCCTCAGAGTTGGAGCGGCCTGTGGCGCCACCACTGCTCACCCCAGAAACCGAACCGGAGGTCCGGGTTCACCGGGAGGCAAATGAGTCGGAGAGCGGAGGCTCGACCGGTCTGACAGCCGATTCGAGCAGACCGCCAGTGCCGCTTTTGCCGCCCGAGCGGACACCCGCCGCGACGCCGCAGACTTCTTTTCAAGTCAACCCCACCTTCGCTCCGCAGCCCGGCGCCGTGCCTACAGCGCGGCAAGAAATGACCCAGGCGCCGGAACCGCCGGAAATCGTCATTCATATCGGCCGCATCGATATCCGCAGTGACCCAGAGCCTCGGGCGCCTGCGAAGCGTCGGCAAGCCCGGCCGCAGATGACCCCCCTGGGTGATTACCTCAAGAGCCGTGGAGGCACCGGATGAGCAATGTTCTCGCCATCGCCGCCGTTACGCAGCTCTTGAAGGATCTGTTGAACGACGCCCTGATCAACGGCGATGTCAGTCAGGTGCTGGGGGCGGACTTCTCGGTCACGGCGCTGCCGCCGGATCGCGTCGTCAGTGAGAACGACGACAGCCAGGCGACACAGCTCAATGTCTTTCTGCATCGAGTGACCCCGAATGAGGCGCTCCGCAACAGCGACCTGCCGACGCGCGATGGCGAAGGGCGCATTCTCTGCCGGCCGCGGCTGGCGCTTGATCTGCATTACATGCTGACGGCCGTCTCCAGCGAAGAGCTCCATGCAGAGATTCTGCTGGGCTATGCCATGCAGCTCTTTCATGAGTTGGCGATCCTGCCGCGGGAACGCATTCGTGCGGCCCTGGTCGGGGCTGTATCCGGCGATCTTCTGCCCGACGATCTCGGCGTGATTCAAGCAGCCGAGATCGCCGACCAGGTCGAGCTGATAAAGATCACGCCGCGAACCCTGTCCATGGACGATATGTCCAAGATGTGGACGGCGCTGCAGGCCAGCTACCGCACGACCGTCGCCTACGATGTGTCCCTGGTTCTGATCGAACGCGATCAGCCCACCCGTCCCGCGCTGCCCGTGCTCAGCCGCGGCGGCCTGATTGATCCGGTCACGCGGCGCGATCCCGGTGTAACGCTGCGGCCGGATCTGCTCTCAACGGTCCCGACGCTTCTGGCGGTCGAACCGCTCGACGGTCAGCCGGTCATGCGCCTGGGCGGCCGGGTCGCGATCGACGGCTTTGCCTTTGCGGGCGGAGATGCAACGGTCCGCTTCAGCGAGCCGGGAACCGGCTTGGTTCTGGAGCTGGTGCCCCTGGCGCCGGCTGCCTCCAATCGCCTGCTCGTGGATCTGCCCAGCGGTGCGGCCCTGGCGCCCGCCCATCCGCTTGCCGGTTCGGGCAACGATCCGGGTGCCTGGCGGATCGGCGCTTACTCCGTCGATGTTCGTGTCCTAGACGGCGACGGCCGGGAGACCTTCTCCAACGCCCTGCCCATGGCACTGGCGCCCGCCACGGCGTCCTCTGCGGCCCCCGATCCGGGCGGAACGCAGATCACCATGACCTCGGAACCGCCGATCCGTCCCGGCCAGACCGTAGCCATTCTGGTGGGCCAGGAAACCGCGCAGTTGTCCTCACCGGCCACGCCAGTGGGCCAGGTTCAGGCGGTCTTTTCCGGCCTGGCGTCGGGCGCCGAATTGCCGGTTCGGCTGCGGGTGGATGGCATCGACAGTCCGGTGATCGACCGGCAGGCCGAGCCGCCGGTTTTGGAAAGGGTGACGATTCCATGATTGCCCCTGCCAAACCGCCAAGTGATGCCGTCGCCGCCGTCGATGAGATGCGTGCCGCGTTGGCGCGGGACTGCGCCGAGGTTCGGGAGCGCCTGGCAGCGTTCCGCTCGGGGGAACGGCAACTGCCTCCACCAATGACTCACGGCAGCGGCTCAGCGCTTGATGCGTTGGACCGCCTCTTCGGTTTAACCGCCATCGAACGGAGCATTCTCTGCCTCGCCGCCGGTGCGGAGCTCGACGGGGCTCTGGCGGAGGAGATCGCGCAAGCGACAGCCGTATCGCAGCCGGATGTGTCGCTCGCGCAGGCACTGTTCGGTGGCGAAGCTTGGGACGCCTTGTGTCCTGCGGCGCCGTTGCGGCGCTGCCGGCTCCTGGAGGTGATCGGGTCGGGCCCGTTTTTGCGCCGCCGCTTAGAGGTGGACGAGCGGGTGCTGCAGTTCCTCATGGGCCTGAATTATCTGGATGCACGTCTGGAAGGCATCGTCACGCGGATCGTGCCAAATGCCGGGGCCCTGTCGGCCGAGACCGGCGGCAACCTGGTCAAGAGGATCTTCGATGTCTGGGCCACGCCCGACCGGTTGCCGGTCCTTCTGCTCGCCGGCCGGGACCCCATCGTCGCGCGAAGCGCCTTTGCCGAGGCCGCGAGCAGGCTGAAGCTCGCTCCCTTCCAGATAAATGCCATCGATATTCCCAGTGACTGGACCCAGCGCCATGCCTTGGCGGTCTACCTCGAGCGAGAGATGGCGTTTTCGAACGCTGCGCTGTTGATCGATTGCAAGGATCCGAAGGCCGATGCCCTTCAGGCGACTCGACTCACCGATCTGCTTTCGGGCCCGGTCGCAATCGCAGCGGAAGACCCCGGGCTGCCCGAACGCAGTCCCAGGCTCAGAATCGATGTTCCCGCTGCGGATGCGCGTGAACGAAGGGAGATCTGGCACGAGACCCTGGGCCTGCAGGCCGAGGCGCTCGGTCAGGGCCTCGGTCGCCTGGCCGAGCAGTTTGCGCTTGACCGCTCCGCTGTATCCGCGGCCGTCGAACTGGCCCGCAACGGGACGGACGTCGCGCCGGATCAGTTGTTCAACCGCTTGTGGCGTTCCGCCCGGGAACAGGGGCGACGCCGGCTCGACGGGCTGGCGGAGCGGATCGAAAGTGAGACGGACTGGGACGATCTGGTTTTGCCCGCGGCCCAGCTTGCACTGCTCAAGGATCTCGCGAACCACGTAAGGGAGTCCTGGCGGGTGAGCGAAGCCTGGGGCTGGAAGCGCAAAAGCCCGCGTGGTCTGGGTGTGGCGGCACTCTTTTCCGGACCCTCCGGGACCGGGAAGACCTTTGCTGCCGAAGTGATTGCCAATCGACTGGACCTGGACCTGTACCGTATCGACCTCAGCCAGGTCGTCAGCAAGTACATCGGTGAAACCGAAAAGAACCTCTCGCGCATCTTTGCGGCTGCCGAAGATGGCGGTGCTATCCTGCTGTTCGATGAAGCCGACGCGTTGTTTGGCAAGCGCAGCGAGGTCAAAGACAGCCATGACCGCTACGCCAATGTTGAGGTCAGTTATCTGCTGCAACGCATGGAGGCCTATCGCGGTCTCGCGATCCTGACCACCAACCAGAAGTCGGCCCTCGATAATGCCTTCCTGCGCCGCCTGCGCTATGTGGTGCAGTTTCCCTTCCCCGACGCGGCGGCCCGAGCGGCCATTTGGTCGCGGATCTTCCCCGATGAGACGCCGCTGGAGGGTCTCGACCCCACAGGGCTCGCGCGCATGAACCTTTCCGGCGGATCCATCCGTTCCGTTGCCCTCAATGCAAGCTTTCTGGCGGCCGCGGCCAATGACCCGGTAAACCCGAAGCATCTTCTCAATGCTGCGCGCCGGGAATACACCAAACTGGAAAAACCCTTTACCGCGGCGGAGTTCGGAGGGGTCGTATGACGAGGCGCCGGATTACGCTGAAGATTGACCGCGTCACCCTCTCTTCGGCGCGCTTCTCGCGGCGCGAGCTGACCGAGGCGATCGAACGGGAACTCGGCCAGAGGCTTCATCAATCGCCTGGAGACTTCGAGGGCGCGGGGAGCACGAGGATTACGTCTCTGGCGGCCGGACGAATCAAAGGGCGTGCGACTGCGGCGGGCGTGGGGCAGGCCGTCGCGCAGGCAGCACTTGGAGTTATGCGGCGATGATCAGTGGCAGCGCCCGAACCGATGTCGGAGGTGCAACATGAGCCTGCAGGCGCGCACGTCCATGAGTGAGGCCATTCCGGTGGTGAGCACGAAGATTCAGCGCGCCTGTGCCTGCGGTGCGCAGGCTGGCCTTTCGGGCCAGTGCGGCAGTTGCGCAGCCAGGGAGAAGCTGGGGGCTCATCCAAACTTAAGGATCAGTGCGCCCGATGACCGTCATGAGAAGGAGGCCGACCGCATCGCCGATCAGGTCGTCTCCGAACGACCAGCCTCTCCTGGGTCACCGCTTCCGATCTCTCCATTGCTCCAGAGGCAAAGCGCGGAGGAAGAGGAGGAAGAGCTGCAAATGAAGCCAGCCGCGGGCAAGCTGTCGAACCCTGCCCAAGCACAGGCGGCGGCCAATGCCGTCTCCACCGGCGGCCAGCCATTGTCGGCGCCGATGCGCAGTTACTTCGAACCGCGTCTGGGTGCGGATCTTTCTGCCGCGCGTATTCACGATGAACCAAAGGCGGCCGCGGCGGCTCGGGCGATCAACGCGCGTGCCTATACGCTGGCGAACCATATTGCCTTTGCTCCCGGGCAGTTGGCGCCCCAGACGCGCGAAGGCAGGCGTCTCATGGCGCACGAACTGGTTCATACCCTGCAGCAGACTCGTGGTCGCGGGCCAGCCCAAATCTCCCGTGCCCCGGCCGGGCCGGTCGCCGGCAGAGCGGCTGGAAGAGCTGGCAATCAGGCGGGCGCCGCGGGCGCTCAACTCGCCGCTTCACCGCAGATGAAGCTGTTGATGGCGACGATGGAGATGTGTCGACGTCCCGATACCGCGGAGATCCTCAATCGCATCGATGCCGACAATGTCGAGATTCGTTTCTTCCGCAAGGCGACGGATCGCTGGCGGCTCGCGAACGGCACCATCGAAGAGGTGGATCTCTCTCGTCGCCTGCGCGGCAACACCTTTATCGACCCGCAGACCGGTCACGGCATCATCCGCATCAACGAGCGACTCTCGGAACGCGACATGGTGACGACGCTGTTCCATGAGATGCAACACTGGATCCACCGTCAGAGCCCGACTGGACCGCGCGGCCTGGAGAGCGAGATCCAGGCGCGTATCGCCACGGAGCAGATGGCCATCGACCGGGGCTGGCCGGAGACCGTCAGGGGCTACCGGACCGCCAACGGACAGGTGGACGAAGCTTTCATTCGACGGCAGATGCAGGCCTCGCCGCACTACAGCCCGCGGGGCCGCACCCGGATTCCGGGCGGGCGGAGTTACGACGAGGAAACCGTGGTCCCCGGTCCCTTTGCCTGTCCACCGGTCGGGGATTTTCCGATGCCGCCGAGCGACCGGGCTTACGCGTGATTCTGCCGGCTTCTAGCCGGTCCTGAGAAAGAGAGTGCATGGAACTGACCTTTGAAATCACTGACTACCAGCAGGATGCGCTGTTCGACGATTTTATGGACGGCACGTCGGGCCAATATGATGCTGCGGGAATCAGGATCCTCTCCGGTGATCTGACCGGCAGGACCATCTACGTCTATGTTCCCGCCGGATCGCCCGAAGCTGCGCGCTGGCGCGAGATTGGCAAGACCGTCTCGGCACGGGTCGATTCAGATGATTTCTTGAAGTCAGACATGATTTTTTCCGGCGCCTTCGTGCTGGCGGAGGAGGCCGGATGAACCGTGTGGCTGTACAGACGGCGTCGGCACAGGCTGAAGCCTCACAGGTGGCGGCGAAGCCTTTGCAGCGAAGCTGCGCCTGCGGCGGGTCCGCCGGAATCAGTGGTCAGTGTCGGGCCTGTGCAGGTGAGAAGCGCTTTGGCATCCAGGCGAAGCTGGTGCTTGGTCAACCTGGCGACCGCTACGAACAGGAAGCCGATCGTGTCGCCGATCAGATTTTGTCCGGTCCGGTTGACTCCTCCTCGGTGACCGGGTTCAGCCGCCCCCCTTCCATTTCACCTCTTGTACAGCGGCAGCCGGAAGAGGAAGAAGAAACGCTACAGACCAAGTCGGTTACGGCCGGCATGACGTCATCTCCGACTGGCCCGACCTCGGGTGCGGCACGACAGGCGGCGCGCGCTCTGTCATCTGGGGGAGAGCCATTATCTCTGGCGGTGCGCGACTACTTTGAGCCGCGTTTCGGCCGTGATCTGTCACATGTCCGCGTCCACACCGGGGCCGAGGCGCAGATCGCGGCTCAAGGCATCCACGCACGCGCCTATACCCTGCGCAATCACATCGCTTTTGCTTCAGGTCAATACCTCCCCAATTCGCAGGATGGCCGGCGCCTGCTGGCGCATGAGTTGACGCACACCTTCCAGCAAAGCGGAGGCCGCCCGTCCCACGCCGGCTTGATACAGCGCCAGCCGACGCGCCTTGCCGACATCCCTCAAAACGAGCGGCGGGAAATCCAGATCTCCGCCATACCCGTCGATGTTCCGGCGCAGCGCGTCACGGCCTTCTTCTCGCTTCTGAGCAGCGGCCGTCCGGGCGAAACGGCGTCGATCGGCGCCACCAACAGCTTCGAGGCGGGCATCGATCCGGCGCTGCATATCGGTCTGGGAAGTATCGGCGCCTGGCTCGGGGGCAGTACCAATGCCCTGCCGCTCAACGGCAGCATCGAGGTGGCGCTGGACCTGTCGGCCCATGGCGGCGCGCATCGGGTTTACCGCTTTACCCGTTTCACCCACACCACGGGGCGCGGCCGGAGCGCGACCAGGACGCATGTGATGCTCATCGAGGATGTCGCGCCGGCGACGACCGCGCCGGCCCAGACCAGCGTGCCGAACTCTGTGACGGTCGGGGGCGCGACCTTCACGCTTTCGGGCAATTGGGCCAACGGCGAATACGCGGTTCTGCATCAGGCCCTCAATATCCTGACGCCCGCGGCCTTGACCGCGGCCAACGGTCTGACCTTCGAACGGCGGAGCGGCAACGCGCCGGGCGGTGAGCCCGCACACTACGATCAGACCGATGACGAAGTGGAGCTGTTCGACGACAGCTTCGATACGAGTTCGCTTCGTTTCGGCGGACAGTCCCAGGCCGTGCGCGTCATTGTGCATGAAATCGGACATGCCCTGGATCTCCGCCCGCTCGAGGCGGAATGGAACCGCTTCAACAGCGGCGGCCAGACGGCAGCGGGGCGCCGGCGTCTGCTGCGGCAGCGTTCTCTCTCGGGCTCACGCTTCCAGCGGGATCAGTCCGGGAACTTCAATCAGGAAATTGCCGCGAATGACCGGGCACCGGCTTTTCGCGCGGCTGTGCGGGCCGATGGTGTCCGGGACGAGACCGGGAACCGAACCACACCCGAAGGCACGGCGGCGACCCTCCGGCGCGGCGTTACGACCTATTCCGATACGAACTACGAAGAGCTCTTCGCGGAATCCTTCATGCTCTACATGACCGATCCGGATGCGCTTCAAGCACTGCGTCCGCGGACCTATGCGTTTTTCCAGACAAGATACCCGAGACCGACGCCATGAAGATCGATCGAGAATTCAGAGCTGATGCACCAGAGCATCGAAGGCGAGGCAAAACAGGATGACCGGTTTCCCCAGATCTCCAAAACTCACCCGTGCCGGGCTGGTTCTGATCGCGCCGGAGAGCGGTGCCATCGAACGCATCATCACCTTGCAGTACGCCGCCGAGACTCTCCAGCGGTCTCTCCAGGTGCAGTCGATCCAGGACGAGCCCGATCGTTCGCAGCCTCTGCGCCTGACCGGGCCTGCCGTTGAGACCATTACGCTGGAGGCCGAACTCGACGCCACCGACCAACTCGAGTTCCCCAGGGACAATCCGGACACGCTCGAAGCCGGGATCTTTCCGGCTCTGTCGGCCATGGAGACCCTGCTGCATCCGACAGTCTCGCAGCTCGAACGCCAGAATGCGCAGTCCGATGCGGGCAGTTTCGAGATCACGCCTGCCGAAACGCCGCTTGCCCTGTTCATCTGGAGCCGCAATCGCATCGTACCGGTGCGGCTTTCCGACCTATCCATTACCGAAGAGTTTTTCGATCCGGCGCTCAACCCGATCCGCGCAAAGGTGAGTCTCACTCTGCGCGTTCTCAGCGTCGACGATCTCGGTTTCAAACATCGCGGCAGCGGCCTTTTCATGGCCTACCTCCAGGGCAAGGAGCAATTGGCCTCCCGCTCGGCTGCCGGACCTCTGTCTGAATTCGGAATTGGAGGCCTGCCATGAAGAATCCCATTCAGGCCATGTTCGAAGCCGGTGTCGTGGAGCGCACCGACTTCCCGCCGGAAAGCCGTTACCACGGGGTTCCCACCAGCGTCATTGCCGGCCCGGATGGTCGCGCGATCACCTATCTCCGGCGCCGCTTTGCGCCGCCGCCGGAAGCCTTTCATACCCAGCGTCTGCGTCGGATCCGCCAGGGCGAGCGCCTGGATCAGATCGCTGCCGCGGAGATCGGAAATCCTGAAGCCTTCTGGATGCTCTGCGATGCGAACGGCAGTCTTTGGGCGGAAGAGCTTGAAGAAGAAGGAACGGCACTGCGTATCACTCTGCCCGCCGGCGTTCCAGGGCCAGAGGAAGGATAGACGGCATGATCAAGGGCATCGACCTTTCCGTCATGTTCGGGCCGGGTGTTCCGGTCGCCGCCCCGCGTGCCGTGGTCGATGCTCTGCAGTCGGTTTCCATTCAGGAGAATTCTGGCGAAACCCCCAGCGGTTTCGATCTCATGTTCGCGCTGGAGAAAGACTCGCCACTCAACACCATCTTCCTGCTAGCCGGCGGTGCAGCTCTGCCGATCCTGCGGGTGGCTCTGATCGCGACCATCAACGGCCGTGCGACGCCTTTGATCAACGGCGTGGTCACCAGGACAGAGTTGAGCCCCGGCAGCGGCAAGAACCCCGCCATGCTGAAGGTGATGGGCCGGGATCTGACCGCGACCATGGAGCTGTTCGACTTCTCCGGCATTCCCTATGTGGCTATGCCGCCTTTTGTGCGGATCAACCTGATCCTGGCGAAGTATGCCTGGCTGGGGGTGATCCCGCAGGTCATTCCTTCCCTTGAAGGTCCGCCATTGCCGACGGAGAAGCTGCCGCGGCACCAGGATTCCGATCTCGCCTATATCCGGATGCTGGCGCGCGAGGCCGGCTATACCTTTTTCATGAAACCCGGACCGGCGCCGGCGACGAGCGTTGCCTATTGGGGGCCTGAAGTCCGGATTGGCGAGGTGCAGCCGGCGCTCACCATCGAATCCGGCAGTCCGACCAATGCCGAGGAACTGAGCTTCACCTTCAACAAGGACGGCACGGAAATCCCCATCGTCTTCATTCAGAACCAGTTGACCAAGGCGCCGATTCCCATCCCGATCCCCTCGGCGATCCCCTTTCATCCGCCCCTGGGCGCCATTCCGCCCTTGCCGCCAAAGATCGCGCGGCTGCGGGACACGGCGCGGCTCAATCCATTCGAGGCGTTGGTTCGGGGCTTCGCCCATGCGGCGCAGCATTCCGACGCGGTCTCGGGCAGGGGCAGGATCGACGTGGTGCGCTATGGCCGCATCCTGCGCGCCCGTTCGCTCGTCGGCGTCCGCGGCGCCGGCCAGGCCTTTGACGGCGTCCACTACGTGGAGAGCGTGACCCATGAGCTATCGCGCGGCGCTTACAAGCAGTCATTCACCCTGAAGCGCAACGGGCTTCTGCCCACACAAGCATCGGTGCCGGCATGACGGAAAGCTACTTCGGAAAGTATCGCGGGACGGTGGTCAACAATGTCGACCCTATGTTGACGGGACGCATACAGGCGATCGTGCCTGATGTTTCTTCGGTTGCGCTGACCTCCTGGGCCATGCCCTGTTTTCCGATGGCGGGCATTCAGACCGGCAGCATCGCCGTGCCGCCGATCGGGGCCGGGGTGTGGGTCGAGTTCGAACGCGGCGATCCGGACTATCCGATCTGGACCGGTTGCTACTTCGGATCGGCGGCAGAGGTTCCGGTCCTGCATCAACTGACGCCGCCGGGCATGTCCGCCGTTACGATCCAGACCCTGCTGCAGAACGGGATCACGGTGACTGACCTGCCCGGCCCGACCGGCGGCATCGTGCTCAAGACAGCGACCGGCGCCTCGCTGATCGTCAACGACACCGGCATTTACATCCAGAACGGCAAGGGCGCCTCCATTGTGATGAGCGGACCTGCCGTCACCATCAACAACGGCGCTTTGACCGTGGTTTGAGGAGAAGAAGATCATGCCAGGACCCCTGCTTCATCTCGGCGCCACCGTTACCTGCAGCCACGGCGGCCAGGCGACTCCGACCACGCCTTTCCCGCGCGTCCTGCTGTCCGGACAGCCGGTTGTAACGCAGACCTCGCCCTGGGTAGTCGCCGGCTGCGGTTTCGTGCCGCCGGGCGGAAACGGTCCCTGCGTCTCCGGAACCTTTGTGGTTGCCGCGACGCGGGTCTTCGCCGGCGGCGCGCCCGTTGTTCTGCAGGACAGTGTCAGCACCTGCGTACCCACCGGGACGCCGATGCTGCCCGTTCAGGCACAGACGCGGGTGATCGGAAGCTGACGCCATGCAGATCGACTTTCCATATCACTTCGACGGCCGCGACCGGACGGCGACGGTCAGTGAGGCCGACCACGTCCGGGACCTGATCGAACAGATCCTCTTCACCTCGCCGGGCGAGCGAGTGAACCGGCCGGAGTTCGGCGCGGGAATCCTGCAACTGGTCTTCGCCGCCGCCAGTCCCGAGGCAGCGGCCACCGCCGAATTCATGATCAAGGGCGCGCTGCAGCAGTATCTCGGACAAAGAATTCTGGTCGAGGAGGTTCGCACCGAGGCGGTGGAATCTACCCTGCGTATTCGCATCGCTTACCGCCTCCTGAGTGACGACACGCAGCAGCTTGCGGAATTCGAGATGGAGGGCGGTCCGTGATCTATCATTGCTGTGATGCCCGCCGCCGGGAGCTGGTACTGGCGGACCCGGTTCTCAATGGGATCGATTTTCTGGAGGTTCTAGATCTCGAGGCGCCCCACAACACGCCGCGACAGCGCACCCTGTTGCTGCGCTTCCTGAAGCCCGCGCCGAACCTGACGCTGGACAACCTCGAACTCACCGGCGGGGAGCGGGTAACCGGGATCGGCATTGACTGGATCACCCGTGCGGACGCGCCGGATCTCACCCTAATCGATCCGATCGAAGCGGATCTGCCGGGCTTTCTCACCGGTCTGCCGGACGCGGATCATGTTTTGGTCTTGCGGACCGATTCTAACGGCGACTACGCGACCTACAGCCTGCGTCTCGTGGCCACCGCCGGGGCGCTGTCGCCGCCGCCGGGTATCGACCGCCTGCTCGCGCTGGTTAACTTCTCCTTCAAAGTCGAATGTCCGACCGATTTCGACTGCGCCCCGCGCAACGACTGCCCGGAAGAGGTGCCGGCCATACCGGACATCTCCTATCTGGCCAAGGACTATCAGAGCTTCCGGCGCCTCATGCTGAATCGCATGGCGCAGATCATGCCAGACTGGCGGGAGCGCAATGTTGCGGATCTTGGGGTGACGCTCGTCGAGCTGTTGGCTTTCACCGGTGACCGCTTGAGCTACGCCCAGGACGCGGTTGCGACCGAAAGCTATCTCGCCACCGCGCGCCGCCGTTCTTCGGTGCGCCGCCACGCCCGCCTGGTCGACTATCGGATGCATGACGGCGGAAACGCGCGTGTCTGGGTGCAGATCGATGTGGATGTGGACGGTGTAACCATCTGGCAAAACGAAGAACGCTTTTTGACCCGGCTGCCGGGCCTCGAGCCGGTTGTCGCACCCGGAGACGAAGAGCGGGTTCTGAACCGCGAACCGCTGGTTTTCGAACCCCTGCAGGATAAGGAACTCTTTGCTGCCCACAACGCTATGGACTTTTACGAGTGGGGCGATGCCGATTGCTGCCTGCCCAAGGGCGCAACCCGTGCGACCCTGGCCGGCGACTTCCCCGATCTCGCGGTTGGCGACGTGCTGATCTTCGAGGAGCGGGTCGGACCGCGCACCGGACAGGCGGCCGATGCGGATCCGAACCTTCGTCACCCGGTAAGGCTCTGCGCGCTGGAGAGCGGCCTGACCGATGACTTGACCGGTGATGATATCACCGAGATCCGCTGGGCTGAAGAAGACGCTCTGCCATTCCCTCTTTGCATTTCATCGACATTGGATGATTCGGTGGGCGGTGGACCGGTGACCCGAGTTTCGCACGCGCTGGGGAACGTCGTTCTGGCCGACCATGGGCGGACGATTGAGGGCGAAGAACTGGCCCGGGTGCCCCTGCCGCATTTAAGCCTGGTGCCCGAACCCTCCAATGACACCTGCGAGCGGGCCGATCCCGTGCCCCTGCCGGTCCGCTACCGCCCCCCTCTCTCGCTTGGGCCCGTGACGCAGGTTTCGCCGGGCTATGATCCGGATGAGAGTCCCTCCGCTTTCGCGGCCTTGGATCAGCGGATCGACAACCGGCGGCCGGCGGTGGCTCTGGATGACGATCTGACGCCATCGGAACGCTGGCTGGCGCGCCAGGATCTTTTGCAGTCCTTTCCGGATGATCGCCATTTTGTAGTTGAGACGGAGCGCGATGGCCGGGCGCGCCTGCGTTTCGGCGACGATTTGAATGGGCGCCGTCCCAATGCGCGCACCGGCTTCACGGCCTCCTACCGGGTCGGTAACGGAGCCGCCGGTAATATCGGTGCGGATGCCCTGCGCCATGTGGTGACCGATCAGGGTGGCGTTGTCGCGCTCCGCAACCCCTTGCCCGCAACCGGTGGTGCCGAGCCCGAGAGCCTGGAGGAGGTACGTCAGGCCGCGCCCTACGCTTACCGCCGTCAGGAGCGGGCTGTCACGCCGGAGGACTATGCGGAGATGGCCCGGCGCCATCCCGACGTGCAACGGGCGGCCGCGACCTTCCGCTGGAACGGACATGGACATACGGTCTTCGTGACCGTGGACCGCTTCGGCGGCCGGCCCGTCACAGCGGAGTTCGAGGCTGATCTGCGCCTGTTCCTCGATCGCTTCCGCATGGCCGGCTACGACCTCGAAATCGACTCGCCACGCTTTGTCGCTCTGGAACTCGGTCTCTTTGTTTGTGCAAGCCCGGATCACTTCCGCTCAGAGGTCCGGCGCGAGATCCTTGAGGTGCTTGGCACTGGCCGGAGCAGCGGCAGCAAGCTCGGTCATTTTCATCCGGACAACTTGAGTTTCGGCGAAGCGCTTTACCTGAGCCCCATCTATGCCGCCGTGATGGCGGTCGAAGGCGTGACCTCGGTCAAGGCGACGCGCTTCCGTCGTCGCGGCACCACGACCACCACGCCGCTCAAGGACGGCGTTATCGAGCTGGGCCGGCTGGAAATCGCGCAGCTCGAAAACAATCCCAACTTTCCCGAACGTGGATCCATCACCATAGAAATGGGAGGCGGGAAGTGAGCGAAGCCCCTATCCGCATCGGTCATCCGGACCGGGAGCAGGCGGCGGCAAGCCTCTGCGACTGCTGTGACGGCACCACGCTCTCCACGCTGCAGCAGGTTGAGAACCGGCCGAACCTTTCCGCCATCGCCTATCGGATCGGCGACCACGGGCGCTTCAAGGCCTCTATGCTGGCGAGCCTGGCCTCCTCTGCTCATCCGCCGCTTCTGGGGCTTGGCACCCGCGAAGACGACGACTTCTCGATCGCCCTGATCGACGCCTGGTCGACGGTCTGCGATGTCCTGAGTTTCTATCAGGAGCGACACGCCAACGAAGCCTACATCCAGACCGCGCTCGAGCGGCTCTCCGTCGGCGAAATTGCGCGGCTGATCGGCTATCGGCTGCACCCCGGTTCGGCGGCGGAGACGGATCTGGTTTTCCTGATGGACGATCCGCCCGGTGCGGAGGCTGATGTCACCGATCTGGCCGTTCCCGCCGGAACCCGTGTCCAGAGTCAACCCGGCCCGGATGAAGAACCTCAGACCTTCGAGACCCTGGAGACATTCCAGGCCCGCGTCGCCTGGAACCGCCTGCGCCCGCGCCAGAACCGGCGGATCGCACCCGTAGACGATGATTTGGAGACCTGGCTGGAAGGCTTGCCGACGCTTCAGGTCGGTGATGTCATCGTGATCGTCGGACGGCAGCGTGGCGATCCTGATGCGCTGGACTACGACCCTGGGTCCGAACTCTGGGATTTCCGGAGGATCCTGGAGGTCGAACCCTATCCGGATCTCAATAAGACACGCGTCCGCTGGGATCAGCCCCTGGGCTCGGACACGCCGCCGGGTCTGCCGGCGCAGGCGGATCATCGTTTCTTCGTCCTGCGTCAGCGTGCGGCTCTCTTTGGCTACAACGCGCCGCATCCGCGCGTGCTCTCCCACAAACAGCGTGCGAGTTTCGGTTACACGCAAGATACGCCCGTTTTCTTCATCGATGGCCCGACCTATCTTTCGCCGTCAAAGATTCTCGGATCGAAGTCGAATGTGGGGGATTGGTCCTTTAGCTTTCCGGGCAGTGACCAGATTTCCCTTGATGCGGTTTACAAACCATTCGTCCAGGATAGCTGGGTCGCACTGACCCTGCCCAGCGGCTATACCGAACTCTACAAGATCGTGGAGGCGCAGGATGACAGCGAAGCCCGCTATGCGATCAGCGGCAAGACGACACGCCTGACGCTTGACAGCACGGAGGGCTTGTCGACTTTCCGTTCGGACTACCGGCGGGTTTCGGTCTATGGCGGCAGTGAAGAGATCGCCTTTGCCGAGACGCCTCTGATCGATCCTGTGGTCGGTAATGCGATCGAGCTCGATGTGGCCGCCGCGGAACTGCCAGAGGGGCGTCGCCTGATGTTTGCCGGCCGTCGGGCGCAGCTCCTTACCCTCAGCGACGACCTCGTCCTGACGACCCTGGATGGCGAGGCCCGCGCCCTTGAGAAAGGACAGCGCTTGGCGCTGGTGTCAGAATCACTCCAGGTTCCCGGGAATCCGGGTGTCTTTACCTGGGAGCTGATGGATGCCGATGGTTTTGTCGGGTTGCTGGATGGCCCAGAGGCTGACTTTGAGACGGTCGTTGCGGACGAGAGCGCTGAGATCATCGCGGAAACGGCGCTGCTCGACCGGGTCGAGGTGGTTGATGCAACTCACTCCCGGCTTGTTCTGCGCGATGCCCTGACACAGGCTTACGACCGACGCGACCTCTCCATCCATGCCAATGTCGCCACCGCGTCGCACGGTGAGAGCGTTGCCGACATCCTGGGCGGTGGCGATCCTTCCCGGCCCTTCCAAACGGCACTGCTCAAGCAAAACCCGGTCACCCATCTGGTGGCGGCCACCGAGAACGGCGTGGCCTCGACACTGGAACTGCGGGTCGATGGCGTCGAGTGGACGGAAGTGCCGAACCTCTATGCGCGCCAACCGGATGAACGCGTCTTCGCCACGTCTTTGTCCGACGCCGGTGAAACGACGGTCCATTTCGGCGACGGTATCTCCGGCGCGCGGCCACCCGCCGGACGGGACAACATACAGGCCGAGTACCGCAAAGGCCTGGGAAAGGCGGGTAACCTGAAGTCCGGACAGCTCTCGCTGGCGCTGGATCGTCCGCTTGGTCTGCGCGAGGTGGTCAATCCCCTGCCGTCCAGTGGTGGGGCCGATGCGGAAACCTCGAGTGCCGCGCGGCGTAATGCCCCGATCTATACCCTGACACTGGGGCGTGTGGTTTCGGTCACCGACTATCGAGATTTTGCTCTGGGCTTTCCGGGCATTGCCAAGGCCGATGCACGCTGGGTCTGGCAGGGCGAAACGCGCCGGATTCTGGTGACGGTGGCAGGGGACGATGGCGTGGAGATACCGCAGGACGGGCCTGTTTTCTCGGCACTGCTCGAAGCTTATCGCACCTACGGCGATCCGCTGGTGACCTTCGATCTGATTGATTATCAGCCCGCAAGCTTCCGGCTGGGCCTGAAGGTCGCGGTCGACAAGGCTTACGACAATCTGGCTGTCCTGGCCGAGGTGGAGGCCGCGCTGCGGGAGGCCTTCAGCTTTGCGCGCAGGGATTTCGCGCAGGCGGTGGCCTTGAGCGACGTCGCCGCCCGGGCACATGAAGTCGCAGGGGTCCTGGCCGTCGACATCGACCGGCTCTATCGGGATTCAGCGCCGCAAGACAATCCAACGGATCACCGGCTCCTGATCTCCCAGGCCGGACGGCGGGGCAGCGACGGATCACTGCTGCCTGCCGAGATCCTGACGCTTTCGCCCGAGCCCTTCGATCTGCTGGAGGTGATGGCATGAACCGGATCAATGCCGAGACACTCTATCAACTCCTCCCGGCCGTGCATCGATTGCGGGACGCGGATGAAGGCGAGCCGCTGCGGGCGCTGATCGCCGTGCTGGCCCGTGAAGGTGCTGCCATCGAGGAGAATATCGAACAGTTACTCGACGACCTCTTCATCGAGACCTGCGCACCCTGGGCCGCGCCCTACATCGGCGGCGTAATCGGCTACCGCACGCTGTTCCCGGTCGAGGGCCTGACCGCCGGCAGCCGGGCGGAGGTCGCCAACACCATCGCCTACCGCCGCCGAAAGGGAACGGCCGCGGTCCTGGAACAGTTGGCACGGGACGTGACCGGCTGGCCGGCGCGTGTGGTCGAGTACTTTCAGTTGGTCGCAACCTGCCAGCACATGAACCACATCCGCCCGGAGCATCATGCCACAGCGGATCTGCATGACCCGCTGGCGCTGGAACCCCTGGGGCAGGCTTTCGATCGGGTGACGCGCTCGGTCGATGTGCGCTCCATTACGCAAAGCCCTGCTCGTAAGAGCACGGGCGGGAAGCACAATCTGCCGAACATCGGGATCTTCCTCTGGCGCCTGGAGGCGCAACGCCAGACCTTCGTCCCGACCGCCCAGGTGGACGGGCGACGCTATCTTTTCGACCCGCTTGCCGCGCCACGCCAACTGGTCAATCGCCAGGAAGCCGAAACCGAGATCGAGAGCCTGGCGCAACCGGTAAATCTGCCAGGTGTTGTCACGCGCCGCATGCTCCACGACGATACCGGACTCTGGTACGGTCGTACGACCACAGGTGCCTTGCGCAGCTTCGAGATCTATGTCGACGGGACCGCCATCCCGGTGACCCGGATCGAGGCCTGCGACCTCTCCGACGACGCGCCCGGCTGGAACCACTCGCCGCATGATCCGATCGATCCCGGGGAACTCGCCGATCTCGAGGGCGCGCCCGGGCCCGAAGTCCCCGCGCCCAACGCGCTGGTACGGGTTGATCCGGAGCTGGGACGGATCGCCTTTCCCCTGCCCGAGGATGGAGAGGTGCGGATCACCTACCATCAAGCCTTTCCCGCGCCGATTGGTGGCGGCGAATACAATCGGGCGGCCAGCCTGACCTCGCCGGTCGGCGGTACGGCGGTCATCGCCTTTCCCAGCGTCGAGCATGCGACCTTGCAGGATGCCCTTGACGCGCTGCAGCCTGATGGCGGTATCGTCGAGATCACGGCCAACGATATCTATACGGCGCCTGCCAGTATCACGGCATCGGCAGGCACTGAGGTCGTCCTGCGTGCTGCCGACGGCGTTCGTCCAATCCTCCGGGCCGCGGTGCCGATTGAGATCCAGGGCGGGGCGGACGCCCGGGTCGGCCTGAACGGGCTGATCATCGAAGGCGCGCCGCTTCACATCATGCCGGATCCGGATGGAGTCTCGCTGGCTGCGGTCGATCTGTCTCATCTGACACTGATTCCCGGTTTGGCCTTCGCGCCGTCCGGCGCGCCACAGTCTCCCGGCAGCGTCAGCCTGGAAGTAACGACCACGGGTCTGGAACTCGGCTTGCATCGTTGCATCACCGGCCCTTTGCGCATGCTCGATACCACGAACCTTCGCATTGAAGACTCTATCGTGGATGCCGCGGCTGCGGCCTCGTTGGACAGTGCGGAAGGCCTCGCGATCGCCGGCCTTGCCGGAGAGGGCGATCCGGCAGGAGCTCTGACGATCGTCACTTCGACGGTCATTGGCCGCATTCTCGCGCGAAGCTTTCCACTGGTCTCGGACTCCATCCTCTTCGCCCGCGATCCCGGCGACGGTTCTGCACCCGTACGCAGTCTCCGAAAGCAGGAGGGCTGCATGCGTTTCAGCTATGTGCCGGCAGGCTCCGTGACGCCCAGGCGGTATCGCTGCCAGCCTCAACTGGCCATCGATCAGGCCGTCATCGCGCGGGAAGAGGAAACCGGGCTGCCGGTCGATGCCACGGGCCGGGCGTTGATCGCGGCCCGGGTCCGGCGCTGGCTGCGACCCAGCTTCACGGCCTTGAGCGCCAGCGCGCCGGCCTACGCGCAGTTGCGGCAGGCCGCACCGGCGGAGATCCGCAAGGGCGCGTCGGACGGTGGCGAGATGGGTGTCTATCACCTGCTGTTCCAGCCGCAGCGGGAGGCCAATTTGCGGATCCGGCTGGAAGAGTATTTACGGTTCGGCCTCGAAGCCGGCCTCTTTTTCGAAACCTGAATTTTAAGAGAGGGGCGACCCTATGAGCGGCGATTATAGCAGAGACAGTTTCGATGCCCTGCGGGATTACGCCGGGGTGTTTCTCCAACAGGGCCGGGCGGTTCTGGATGCCGACTGGAACGAGATGGTCAGGATCCTGGAGCGCCGCATCCGCACCGCGACCGTCGATACCATCGGCCGTGCCGTGGTCCCGCGCGAGACGATTCAGGGTTTTCAGATCCGAATTGTCGGCGGTGACGATCTCGAGATCGGGCGCGGCCGGAAGTATCTCGACGGTATGCTGCTCGAATGCCACGGAGCCGCCAACTTTCCCGGCTCCGGCGACGATGACTTTGCCGACCCCATCTTCGACCGGGCGCGCCAAGGCAGCGACGGCTCTGAAGGCGTGCTCGACGAGCTGATTTCGCAAGAGGCCGATGATTTTCTGCCCTATAACCGCCAACCCTATTGGCCGAATCCCGAGGCTCTGCCCGATGGTAACGGCCCGCATCTGGCCTACCTCGTCGCCTGGCAGCGTGAGGTCACACCGCTCGAAGAGCCGGATCTGCTGGAACCGGCTTTGGGCGGCATCGACACCACGACCCGCTGGCAGACTGTCTGGCAGGTGCGGGTCCTCCCCAACGTCGGGCCGAATGCCACCTGCGCCACGGAAGACGACCAGCTTGAAGGCTGGATTGACACCATCGCGCCCTCCACCGCGCGGCTGACGACCGATACCGTCGATGTGGAGGATCCGGAGGACCCTTGCCTGGTGCCGCCGACTGACGGCTATACGGGCATCGAAAATCAGCTCTATGCGGTTCAACTGCATAGCGTGGGTGAAGCCCAGGACGATGCGCGCTTTAAGTTCTCGCGCGAGAATGGCTCCGTGGCGGCGGCGATCGAGACCTTTGCCAATCCCGCCGACCGGGTCACCGTGCGCCGGATCGGCCGCGACGAGATCCTGCGCTTCCGGGCCGGCGACTGGGTGGAGATCACGGACGATCACCGGGAACTGGACCATCGCTCCGGCCAGATGCTGCGCGTGGCACTGGTCAACGAGGAAACGCGGGAAATCGAGTTGGAAGGCACGGTCGATGCCGATCTTGTTCCCTCCGGCGCGCCCGGGGATACCGCCGAGACCCGGCGCAGTCGGATCATCCGTTGGGATCAGCGTGGTGTGATCCGTCTCGCCGATGGCAGCGAATGGGTCGATCTGGATGCGCCCGGCGCGGACGGGCTGATTCCGGTGCCGCCGGACGATTCCGCGATCCTGCTGGAATCCGGCATCACGGTGTCCTTCTCGACCGCCGCGGGGCCGGGCGGATTCCGGGAGATGGATTGCTGGAACTTCGCCGCCCGCACTGCCGGGACGCAGATCGAAGAGCTGCGGGATGCGCCGCCCACGTCTGTCCAGCGTCACTATTGCCGCCTTGCGGTCGTGACCTTTCCGAACTCCGTCCAGGACTGCCGTGTCTTCTGGCCGCCTGAGTTCGAAGGCGAGGCCGCGGAAAGCTGCGGCTGTACGGTTTGCGTATCACCGGAAAGCCACAGCTCCGGCCAACTGACCATTCAGGCTGCCATCGATCAGATAGGCCCGGAAGGCGGAACCGTCTGCCTCGATGGCGGAGGCTACAGCATCGACGAGCCGATCTCGATCTCAGGGCGCACGGCCATTACCTTGCGGGGGCAGGGGCTCGCCACGGTTATTGTTTACCAGGGCAGTGACAGCGCAATTTCGATCAATGGCTCGATCGATGTCCAGGTTGAGCGCCTGAGTCTCCTGGTCGCACCGCAGGGAGAAGATGCCAACGGCAACCTGCTCTCCGCCAACGGGATTACAGCGAGCAATACCGCGTTCCTCGCGCTGCGACGGCTGGCGGTCATCGTCGCTGCCTTTGGCGAAGCCCGTCAGGACCATGGGATCGCCATAGAAGGCCTGTCGATCGGCGGCAAGATTGAGGAAAGTCTGGTCCTGGCACCCGTTGCGCTGGGGTCGTTCTCCGCGATCGATCCTGACAACGAGGGCCCCGGGTTTCTTGCGCTGGCGGAATTGCGCGCGCTCGACAACATCCTGTTCGGCGGGCGGGCGGCGGTACGCTTCGGCGGCGTTGCCTTCAATGTCGCCGGTGCGAACTTTGAGCGGAACCTGCTTCTGGGCGTCGACGATGGTCTGCGCATCAACTGGTTCGAGCCGCCGAGCGGCGGAACCGCGATCAATGACAACAGGATTATTTCGAATCGCGACGCCGCCGTCCTCGGGCTCAGCGATCTGCATCTGCAGGACAATGAAATCAGCGGCGGTACACAAAACGGGGCAGGGGTGCGGTTGGTGCCAAACGTGGCACCGGATTTCGAGACCGATGCGCAGGTCATCGGCAACCGCATCAGCGAGCTTGCGGGTGCCGGGATAAGCATCGAAGGGCGCCACGGCGCATTGCTGATCAAACGCAACGTCATCCGGAACTGCGGCACGGCCGGAATTCTTACCGCGCCGGATGCGGTGATCCGCCATATCGCCATCGACAACAACGTGATCGAAGAAATCGGCGAAGCCATCGGTCAGGGCGAGGGTGGTGCTGTGATCCTGACCCGCGTTGCCAGCGGCCAGATCGTTGGTAATGCGATCAGCGCTGTTGCTGAAAGCGCCCTCGACGGCTCTGTCACCGCCGGTATTGCCGTTCAGGGTGTCGGCAGCATCGCGATCGATCAGAACGTCATCAGCGCGGTCGGGCCCGACCGGGCGGAGGCGCAGGCCTCAGCCATTCTGGTCCGCCCACCCTTCGCGCAGCTCTCGATACAGTCCAACCGGATCAATGGTGTGCCTGTTCGAAGCAATAACAGTACGTCCTGGATGGCGATCGAGACTGCGCCGCTCGGTGTGGCGGTGGATGTGAACCCGGACATTGGGTTTATCGCAATGCCGCAGGGATACCTCGCGGCCGTGCCGGCCGTCGCCTCGGACGAGCTGGGCTTTGCAAACAGAGGCGAGCAGATCTTCACCTTTTCCCGCGCCGACTTTTTTGCAATCGCGCCGGTTCGCCGCAGCCAAGTCATGGTGCAGAACAATCAGATCCGCCATGCGGCCCGCCCGTTGCGTCCGCTGGTGGGGATTGTCGATACCGCGGCTTCTGCCGTCGCCTTCAATCAGAACCAGTGCGACCTGGATGCCGGCGGTGGTGTGCGGGCGATTGTCCTGCTTGCCGCCCCTCGCATCACCGCAAACAGCAATGGTGTGCGGCACCAAAGCGACTCTCTCTCGCTCCTGCTCAGTATCGGCGAGAACGGAGCCGCAACCCCGATCGGTAACATCACGACGGCCGGTATCGATGTCGTGCCCGGCGGTCTAAACCCGCCGTTTGAAGCCCTTAATCTTAAGAACAACTAGCATTCGCTTCGAGGAGATGGACCTATGGCAACCGCGATTGCGAGACTGGAGCGCGAAAAGAGCCTCTCGACCCTTGCCAAACGCCTCTACGTGATCGAGGGCGAGTCCGCGGCTGCGGACCAGAAGCGGGCCGAGCGTGCGCTGCTGCGGGCGAATCCGGGCCTTTCAAGTCGCAGGGCTTTCCGGGCCGGCCGGACCATTGTTGTGCCTTCGGATGTCGGTCTGGCAACCCGCGAACGGGTTTCGAAGCCGACAACGGATTTGACCGGTACCCTTGAGGAAACTGGAACGCGATTGGAACTCGCGGCCCGACTGCTTGAAGATCAGTTCGAGCGTGCCTCGGCAAGCGACAAGGAGACCATGGAGCGATTGAGTGACCGCAAGCTGGTTGCCGATCTGCGCGCCGCCCTGCCCGAGAGCCCGAAGATCCTTGCGCGGGCTTCGGCGGCGGTGAAGGAACGCGGCAGCGTGAATGCCGCCTCCAGCAAACGCTACGAAAAGGCCTTCGAGCAGGCTTTCGCTGAACTGGACCGACTTAAGAAGCTGGCAGGGAAAGAAAAACAATAACCGTGTGTCAGGTTGTCAGTGGCGACGACTTTAGCAGAGGCACTTGTCGATGGTTTTCAGCAGTTCGTCGTTGTCCAGGGGTTTGTAAAAGCTTGCATCGGCACCCAGCTTTTCCGCGATCGCGAGGAAGTCGAAGTTGCCGATCCGGGACCCGCCGGAGATGGCGATGATCTTAATGTCAGGCTTTGCTTTCCGCAGTTCGCTGATGGTTTCAAGCCCGTCTTTTTCGGGCATGACGATGTCTGCGATGACCAGGTCGAGGGCCAGCTCTTGGGCCAGCTCCATGGCTTGGACACCATCGCCCGCAACAGTGACTTCATGACCGGCGCGTGAAAGAACGACTTCGAGCATCTCGCAGATCAGCGGCTCGTCATCTACAACCAAAATATGACCCATTTCGTCCTCCACACAATCGGCATTACTTTCACCTACTTAACGCAGACGGCTTTTTCTGAGAAGCACTAAAGCTCAAAATTTGTATTCGAGATCAGCGGTTTGATGAGTGAGAGGCAGCGTACTCTGTGTCCTCGCCAAGGTAAGCGTCTCCCGTCCGACAAACCCCGCCGGTTCCACGCCGCTATAGACCGGGAAGTAGATGTCAAAGGTTGTGCCGTGACCAACTCGTGTTGAAATCACAATGACACCCTCGTGCGCTGTCACGATGCCATGGACGACGGCAAGCCCGAGGCCGGTTCCTTCGCCAACCGGCTTGGTCGTGAAGAAGGGGTCATAGATCTTCAGGAGAATATCGTCGGCAATGCCACAGCCCTGATCGATGACGGAGAGACGCACGTGCGGGCCGGGTTTCAGGCCGAGGTGCTGCTCTGCAAAATGTCGATCGATGTCGACGGGGTCCAGGCTGACGGTGATCGTTCCCTTTCGATCGGCGTGCGCTTGATAGGCATTGGTGACCAGGTTCACGGTCAACTGTTGGATCTGTGATTCGTCGGCCAGTACGATGCCGCAGTCATGATCGATTTCCACCTGAAGAATCACTGACGAGGGCAAACCCGCCCGCAAGAGCGTGAGGGACTCCTCGACCGCCCGGCTTAACTCGGTCGGCTCGCGGTTCGCGGCCTCCTGACGGCTGAAGAACAGGATCTGGTCTACGATCGACTTTGAACGCTGTGCGGCCTTGTCGATCCTCGACACCAGTTTCGCCAGCGAACTCCCTTTCGGCAGATCTGTCAGCGCGATCTTCGTGGATCCGAGAATGACATAGAGCATATTATTGAAATCATGAGCGATGCCACCTGCCAGCGTGCCCAGGCTGTCCAGCTTTTGCGTATGGACGAGCTGCCGTTCCAATGCGTGCCTTTGAACGAGTTCCTGTCCGAGGTCCCGGTTCGCAGCATCCAGTTCACTGGTGCGCTGTTGCAGTTGGGCGGTGCGCTGTCGGACCTGGAGTTCAAGATGATCGAAGGTGCGTCTAAGCAGCTCGACTTCGTCGCCACTCTGTGACGGGGGAGTGAGAGCCGGTCCGTAGCCTTCTCCGAGCGAGGCCATTGCAGTGGTCAGGTTCTTGATGGGGCGCACCACTGTCAGGACGATCAGACCGAGAAGCGCCACCGAGCAAACCAGCGCCAGGATCAGAAGGGCCAGAATCGTTGTATTGGCTTGGTTTACGGCACTCTCGGCGGCATCGTCCGCGCCGTCGCTGATCGCATCGGCCGTTTCTGCGACCTTATCGAGGGCGGCGACAACATTGTCGGCATCCGCCTCGAGTCGGTCGGCCAGCAGCTTCGTCTGCGATTTTGCCTCGAGCATCGACTGGTGTGTCTTGAACAACTGACCATCGGCGAGCGCAAGATCGACCCACTTGCCGAGCATGGTTTTGAGGCTGGCGGTATCGGCGTGGTCCTCTTCGGTCTCTGCCAACCTGCCAAGCACCTCCAGGTGTGGCTTGATCTTGTCGTAGATGGTCAGAAAGTCACGCTCGACCGCCCTGAGACTTTCAGGTTTGCCTTCGGCGAGATACTCGCCGGCGGTGTCCTGGAGTTCGACAATCAGCCGCTGCATTTTCAAGGCGGCTTCCACAACGGGATAGTCCTTGTCGAAGAGCTGACCGAGCACGGCGTTGACCAATGCTCCGTCGGCGCCCGCTTCCTCGAGCCTGTCGCCCTCTTCCTCTGCCTTGGCCATCTGGACTTCATTTTCTTCGGCAAACTCGTCCAGTGCCGTGGTGAGTTCCGAACCGGCCGCATCGAAGGCTGCGAGCAGTCTGATTCCGGCCGCTTCGCGCGTTAGGCGATTGCGGTGAGTTGTAACCATCTGAAGCGCATGTTCGACGAACTCCGACTGCTCCTGCCGCGCGGTTGCAAGTTCATCGAGGAGAGATTCGTCGTCGACCAGTCCCTGCAGTTCCAGATAGCTGTCCGCGAAACGGCTGTTGAGAGAATCCAGTTCGTCGGCCAGCGGAGCAATGTCGCCTATGTTTTCTTCGGCGGTGATTTCCTCGGCAACCTTGGTTGCCTCAAAGATAAGCGCGATCAGATCGTCGGAAGTCTCGACGGTCGGGGCGGCGACGTCGGAGATGTTGTTCAGAGTCGTATTGATTTTGTCGATAACATAGAGGCCTGTGACACCGACCAGAACGGCGAGTAGCGAGATCGTTGCAAAGCCGGCAACCAGCTTCGTCGAGATCGACTGACTCGCCAGCGGCGTGAGGATCTTCCCAAGCCAGGGATTGACTGTTTTGTCCGTGAGATCGCTGAAGAACAGGTTTCCTATCGACATTTTACTGACTCGACCAAAGTCTTCGGGGCGGTGAAAAGTCGCTGCAATGATGTTCAAGAGGCATCATGTGATGCCATCTCGATCTCGAAGCGCGAGGGAGGTAACGGGCTTCCAGGACAGCCGATTGTTATGGAGCGGCGCTTGCTCGAGCGGTGGCGGGGCATCGCGCAGATCGACAGGAGTTTTTGAGCCTGTAGGTTCTTTCAGAGAAGCTCGAGCCCCCATAACTGTCTCTCTTCCCCCAGCTTAGGTCCTGTTGAGTAAAGCAGCATTATCTGAAGTGGTAGTTTTATAGTTAAACAAAGCAAATTGTTTAAACAAAAACAAATGCATTTTTGTCAAACAGGTCAAGGGGCCACGAACAACTGACAATTTACCATTTTTAGGTTTGTTGAAATAGTAATAATGCGCCTTAAGGGGGCAATAGCTGATTTATTGCTTTACAGCCGCGCAATGAGTCTGCGCTCTCGAAGTGTAGACGAAAGAGTGAGACCGCATCTCTTTCAGAAGTAATGTTTAACTTGTTATGTCTGTTGACTAAACGAGATCATATGTTTAACCGTACGTGTTCGTCTGTTTCACGGGCAAACCTGCGTTGGACAGAGCGCGTCTGCCAACGCGTTTCGCCGTCACGGCGTCGGTTTCCAATCTCCTTGTGACACTGCCGGTGTAAGTTCGAATGCCGAAAAAAGGAAGCTCAATTCAAAGAGATCAGTCAGCCGTGACCTATTCCCGCGAAGCCTGGTTGCGGCAGGTTGTATCGGCGATGAAGGGCTGGTTCGATGATCTGGGGTTTCCCTTGCCTGTGTTTGAGGTCCGGACCGGTTTTCCCAGCTCGGGGCAGCGCAGTCCAAACATCACGGATTCCTGGGCGCAGGACGAGGCTGGCTCCTATGTCATCTACGTGCGTCCGGATCGTAGCGACCCGACCGATGTGACGGCGGCTTTGGCCTTTCAGCTCTGCCGCATAGCGGTCGGCGAGCGCGACAGCCACGGCTATCTCTTTCGCCATCTCGCGATTTCGATCGGTCTGAAGGGAACCAAGACCGAGTCACCGCCAGGTACGCTTTTCAAGGAACTGGTGAAGCCTATTCTTGATGCGGCCGGCCCTTTGCCTTCGCCTGAAATCTCGCCGACCGACAAAGAGAAGAAAACAAGTCAGACGACACGCATGATGAAGGTTTCCTGCAAGAAATGCGGTTACGTGGCGCGCGTTTCACGCAAGTGGCTTGATGAGGTTGGGCCGCCGCACTGTCCGCTCCACGGGCCGATGACCATCGAGACCTGACGGCACCTGAGCGTCTCGTGCAGCCTTATACGGCGTCACTACCTCGACCGCGCGTTACGGGCGCTCGCGGTTCAAGGGCTGTTCAGCGCCCATGGCCAGGTGCATGAATTCGACGAAAGCCCTGACCCCGCTGTTCTGCACCGCGGAGTTCGACCAGGCGAGGCCGACGTCCATGGTCGGTATGGTATCTGAAACGGGCATGACTTCGACGCGTCGGCCTTCGAGCGACCAGGGCCGATAGACCATGTCAGAGAGGATGGCAATGCCCATCCCGTTGGCGACCATGCTCCGTACCGCCTCGACCGAAGACGTCCGAAAGATCGTTTTCGGACGATAGGGGCTGCGATTCCAGTAGCGCTGCGCCGTGTTGCTGGCCTCGTCCACAGTCAGCATGATGTAAGGCTCGTTGGCGATGTCCTGCAGAGAAACGTTGGAACGTTCCAGGAAGTGATGCTGGGCATCCGTCCAGAGCCGCCGGCGCGACCGCAGCAGCGTATCGTAGGACAGGTCTTCCTGATTGATGATGTTGGAGGTCAGCATGACTGCAAGATCGAAGGCGCCCGCGATCAGGCCTTCCTCGATGTCGCCGCGGTCTGCTTCCGTCAGGTTGATGTCGATGTTGGGGAAGCCGCGCGCGAAACGCGCCAGGTAAGCCGGCAGAAAGTAGCCGGCGACCGTATAGCTGACTGCCAGATTAAACCGGCCGCGGATGTCTTCCCGGATGCGGCGGGGAAGCCGGACCGCCTCTTCGACCGCAGCGATGATGTGCCGGGCATGCTCAAGGAAGAGATTGCCCTCGTAGGTGAGCGCAACGCCGCCTGAATGACGTTCAAACAGCGGCGCTCCGACGCTTTCTTCCAGCGACTTGATGGCTGCTGTGATCGCCGACTGCGAGACGTTGATCTCAATGGCTGCCCGGGAGAGCTGGCCGGCATCGGCTGCGGCGATGAAGTAGCGAATCTGTCGAAGTGATGGTTCCATCTGTTTTTTTGATTTGTGATATCTGTAATTCTAATATCAGCTTAACGGACATAACCCGGTTTGAGTTCTCGAGTTTCCCACGGCTTGCTGGTGCGTTTTAACCAAAAGCTCTCTGCGCAGGATTTTCGTCAGGAGTATTAATATCAAAAATCCTGATAGAAATAAGCTGATAATCGTATTTAACAATAGACCTTCTATCTCCTTATCATGCTCCGACGGGTGAGCAGACACTTCCTTGCGATCAGAAAGGCGGAGCTTTCGGTGCAGTGAACGCCGATCCGGGCCCACCGCTTCTGCAGCGCCTCACCACGAGACCAGGCTGGGAGAACGCATCGTGACGGTCGATATCAACTGCGACATGGGGGAGAGCTTCGGGCTCTATAAGATGGGCGATGACGAAGGGATCATGCCCCATATCACCGAGGCAAATGTAGCCTGCGGTTTCCACGCCTCCGATCCCAATCATATGCGCAGCACGGTCGAATTGGCCAAGCGTCACAACGTCAAGGTTGGGGCGCATTTTTCGCTGCCGGATCTTGCCGGCTTCGGCCGTCGGGAAATGAAGATCGACCGCGAGGAGATGGCTAACATCGTAGCCTATCAGGTAGGTGCCCTGAAAGCCTTCCTGGACATGGCCGGTCTGCCGCTCAGTCACCTCAAGCCGCATGGCGTGCTCTATGGCATGGCCGCGCGGCAGGAGCATACCGCCCATGCCATCGCCGATGTGGGCGAGCACTACCAGGTGCCGATCTTCGGTCTGGCCGGGACTCTGCATGAAGAGATCTATCAGGCGCGGGGCCTGGAATTCCGGGCCGAGTTCTTTGCCGATCTTGACTATGACGACGACGGCAATCTGCTCATAACCCGAGAGCATGATGCCGTACCGCCGGAAGAGGCGGCGAACAAGGCTGTACGTGCCGTGACGGATGGTCTCGTGCGCAGCGCCGGGGGAAAAGATGTCGCGGTGCGCGCCGAGACGATTTGCGTTCACTCCGACACGCCCAACGCCGTCGCTGTGGTCGAGGCGGTGCGCGCCGCGCTCCGCCCGCACCTCGCGGCCTGATCTGGTGATTTGCTTTACCGCTCCGGCGTCGGAGCATGAGGGAGGGATTTATGTCCAAGTCTGAAATTCGCACGCCGCTGCCGGGGACCTTCTACCGCCGGCCCTCGCCTGATCAGCCGCCCTACAAGGAGCCGGGCGATAAGGTCGCGAAGGGGGATGTTATCGGCCTGGTCGAGGTGATGAAGTCTTTTCATGAAATCCGTTCCGACGTGGATGGCACGCTGACGGCCTTTCTTGCGGAGAACGAAGATCCGATCTCGCCGGGCCAGGTTCTGGCCGAGGTTGAGTCCTGATCGAGCGCAGAGTCTGATGCCCATTGAGAAACTTCTGATCGCCAATCGCGGCGAGATCGCTGTCCGCATCATTCGGGCGGCGCGCGACCTCGGCATTCGCACGGTACAGGTGCACAGTGAAGCGGATGCCAGCTCGCTGGCCGTTGAACTGGCGGACGAAGCCGTTGAGATCGGTCCGCCGCCTGCCGCGAAGTCTTACCTCAGGATCGAGGCTATTCTCGAGGCTGCGCAAAAGTCCGGCGCCGACGCTGTTCATCCCGGTTATGGCTTCCTGGCCGAAAACGCCGCTTTCGCCGATGCGGTCGAACAAGCCGGCCTGGCCTTCGTGGGGCCGAGTGGCGACACCATCCGGGCCATGGGTGACAAGGTCACGGCGCGCAAAGCGGCGCAGGCGGCCGGTGTGCCCACGGTGCCCGGTAGCGATGGTCTGATCGACGATCTGGAAGCCGCGGGGCATCTGGCGCGGGAAATTGGTTTTCCCGTCATGATCAAGGCGACCGCCGGCGGCGGCGGACGCGGAATCAGGGTCGCCGAGAGTGCCGAAGACTTCGCGCAACTTGCCCCCCAGGCTTCGGCCGAGGCCAAGGCAGCCTTCGGCGATGGTGGCCTCTATCTGGAAAAAGTCATCAGCCGCGCCCGGCACATCGAGGTGCAGATCCTCGGCGACGGGGAAAGCTTCATCCACTGCTTCGAGCGCGAATGCTCGCTTCAACGCCGGCGACAGAAGGTCTGGGAGGAAGCCCCTTCGACCGCGCTCTCGCCTGAGGTCCGCGCCCGGCTTTGTGATTCCGCCGTCGCGCTTGCCAGATCCGTCGGGTACCGCGGTGCCGGGACGATCGAGTACCTCTACGACGACGCCAGCGGTGAGTTCTACTTCATCGAGATGAACACCCGGATTCAGGTCGAGCATCCGGTGACCGAGCAGATCACCGGTCTTGATCTGGTGGCGGAGATGATCCGGATCGCTGGCGGCGAGAAGCTTTCGGTCCGGCAGGATGAGGTGGAGATGCGCGGTCACGCCATCGAGGTGCGGATCAACGCCGAGGACCCCGCCAACAATTTCATGCCCTTTCCGGGTGTCGCCGGTGACCTGCGGCTGCCGGGCGGCGCAGGTGTGCGCTTCGACCACATGCTCTATCCCGGTTACCAGATCCCACCCTTTTACGATTCCCTGCTGGGCAAGCTGATCGTCTGGGGTGCGACGCGCGACCAAGCGATGGACCGATTAAAGCGCGCGGTGGCGGAATTCCGCGCTGATGGCCTTAAGACCACCGTGCCGCTGTTCCTGGCGCTGGCGGACGATGAAGAACTGCGCCGGGGGGCGGTCCACACCCGCTGGCTCGAACCCTGGCTCGAAAGCAATGCAGGAAAACTCGCCCCTGCGGAAGGAGGAGTTACGTCATGACCTCGAGATACACCTTCGGCGGCGACGAACACATCTTCGTCGAAGTCGATGAAGCCATGTCGCTGGAGGCCTTTTTCAAGAGCCTTTCCATGACCAACGCGGTCCGGGAGGCCGGCATCAAGGGCGTAACCGAAATCTGCCCGGCCAATGCTTCCTTCCAGATCAAGTTCGATCCCGACGTCATCCACCCCGACGACCTGCTGACCGAGTTGAAGCGGATGGAGGAAGGGGCGGACAAGGCCGAGGCGGTGCTCAACACCCGCATCATCGAGATCCCGGTCTACTATCAGGATCCCTGGACCCACGAGACCTTGATGCGTTTCCGCGAACGGCACCAGGACCCCAACGCCACCGACATCGAGTTCGCCGCCGAGATCAATGGCTTCGCGACGGTCGAGGATTTTATCAAGGCCCACGCCGGCGCGCCCTGGTTCGTGTCCATGGTCGGCTTCGTCTCGGGCTTGCCCTTCCTCTACCAGATGGCCGAGCGGTCGCGGCAGATCCAGGTGCCGAAGTACCTCCGGCCGCGCACCGATACCCCCAAGTTGACCGTGGGTTACGGCGGCTGCTTCTCTTGCATCTATTCGGTCCGCGGCGCGGGCGGCTATCAGATGTTCGGCATCACCCCCATGCCGATCTTCGATCCAAAGCAGGAAGTCAGCTACCTGAAAGACTTCATGGTCTTCTTCAAACCCGGCGACATCGTGAAATGGAAGCCGATCGACCGCGAAGCCTACGATCAGGCGGTCGCGGATGTGGAGGCAGGCACCTTCATGCCGCGCATGAAGGACGTTGTCTTCTCCCTCGACGATTTCAACAAGGACATCGACGGGACCAACGCCAAGCTCGAGGAGGCGCTCTATGCCGGTTAAAGTCAACACGGCGGGCCTCGCCACCACGATCCAGGATCTCGGCCGTCCCGGCTACTACCATCTGGGCATCCCCATCGGAGGCGCCATGGATCGCCTGGCCTTGCGAGCTGCCAACCTTCTGGTCGGTAATGCGGAAGATGCCGCCGGCCTGGAGGCTGTTTTCATGGGGCCGGAGCTGGAGTTCACTGAGGAAGCCACTGTGGCGATCACCGGGGCGGAACTGCCGCCCAAGCTCGATGGCGAGCCGCGGGAGACCTGGACCTCTTTCCGGGTGAAGCCGGGCCAGGTTCTGAGTTTCGATTACCTGCGCGCCGGTGCCCGGGCCTACATCGCCATCTCAGGCGGCATCGCTACACCGCAGGCCCTGGGCAGCCGCTCAACTTACGCCATCGGTGCGCTTGGCGGTGTGGAAGGGCGCGCTATTCAGCCTGGTGACGAGCTGCCGCTGGGCGATCAGGGCGGCGCGGCGGCGGAAGGTCGTAGCGTCGCGGCTAACTTGCGGCGCTTGCCGGGTGCACCCGCTGAACTGCGGGTTCTGCCGGGGCTCTATTGGCACCGCATCACAGAGGAGTCCGGGCGCAACTTCTTTGAAGACGGCTGGAAGGTCGCGCCTGAAGCCGACCGCATGGGCTATCGCTTTCAGGGTGGCCGGCCGCTGGAGTTTGTCGAGCGGGAGGCCCCCTTCGGTGCTGGCTCCGATCCTTCCAACATCACCGATGCCTGCTATCCTTATGGTTCGATCCAGGTGCCCAGTGGCGCGGAACCGATCGTTCTGCATAGAGATGCGGTCTCCGGTGGCGGTTACTTCATGCTGGGGACGGTGATCTCGGCGGATATGGATCTGATCGGACAGCTTCAGCCCCATACCGAAACCAAGTTCGTGAAGGTCAGTATGCATACGGCCCTCGCGGCCCGGCGGGACCGCGCAGAGCTGCTGTCGCAGATCCGTTCGGCTCTGAATTAAGCCGCTTGGAAGCATAAGGAAAAGACGATGACCCCTAACAGCCTCGCCCAGCCCACGCTCATCGATCAGATCTGGCGTGGTGAAAACACCCTGCTCCGCAATGTCCTGTTGGCGGTCGCAGGCAGCCTTGCGCTCTGGGTTTCTGCGAAGGTTCAAATCCCTTTCTATCCGGTTCCCATGACCCTGCAGACCTTTGTTGTCCTGACCATTGGCATGGCCTTCGGCTGGCGGCTTGGCGGCGCTACGGTCCTGCTGTACCTGGCTGAAGGCGCGGCCGGCCTGCCGGTCTTCGCCGGCACGCCGGAAAAGGGCATCGGTCTCGTCTATATGACCGGGCCGACCGGGGGCTATCTCGCGGGTTTCCTGGTTGCAGCGGTTGCCATGGGCTGGCTCGCCGAACGCGGTTGGGACCGGCATGTTCTGACAACCGGTCTTGCAATGCTGATCGGCAACGGCCTGATCTATCTGCTCGGCCTGGCCTGGCTCGGCGCGGTCTTGGGTTGGGACAAACCCATTCTGGAATGGGGCCTGCTGCCCTTTATCCTGGGCGATGTCACCAAGCTCTGCCTTGCCGCTGCGGTGCTGCCGCTGGCCTGGCGATTCCTGGGCAAAGCACGCCGCTAGCGTCTATTGGAATACGTAGGGAATCGTATCGCGAACGTTGAGATCCACCTCCAGCGCGCGCTTCAGCGGAGGGACCGCGCGCTGGTGGCAATTCCGGCGCTCGCAGATCCGGCAGGAGATCCCGATCGGCTCAAAACCCTGCTCCCGCTCCAGGTCTAAGTCGTCGGCATAGACCAGTTCGCCGGCATGTTTGATCTCGCATCCCAGCGCCAGGGCGTAGCGCTGGGCCGGATCCCGAAAGCCGCCGCCGCGTTTTGTGACCGCTTCCGCCAGGCAGAGGTAACGTACACCATCCGGCGTTTCCGCCAGTTGCCGGATGATCCGGGTCGGTGTTTCAAAAGCCCGGTGGACATTCCACAGCGGGCAGCCCGAGCCGAAACGGGCAAACTGCAGCTTGGTGGCGCTGTGGCGTTTGGTGATGGTGCCTGCCTGATCAACCCGGGCGAAGAAAAAGGGGACGCCCTTTTGGCCCGGCCGCTGCAGGGTGCTCAGGCGGTGGGCCACTTGCTCGTGGCTGGCGCCGAAACGATCCCCCAGCAGGTCGAGGTCGTGCCGGAGTTCCCGCGCCGCGGCTGCAAAGCTCTCGTAAGGCAACTGGGCCGCGCCCGCGAAGTAGTTGGCCAGGCCGATGCGGCAGACCGGCGCGGCATCCTGTGATCGAAAATCGGCTGCTGCCACGATGGCATCGATGACGCGCCCATGCTCCAGCAGTGCGATTTGATGGGCAATCTGAAAGGCATGGGTGGAAGGTGAAACCTTCGGATTGAGTGTCAGCACCCGTCCGGTGGGGTCGTAACGCCGGATAGATTTCGATCCCGCGCTGTCACCACCGATCACAACCCGGACCCTGTGACGTCGCTCGACATAGTCCGCCAGTACCCGGACCCGATTGCGGGCGCCGCCTGCCAGTTCTTTTGCAAGTGCCTCGGCGGCGAGGTCCAGATCATGAATGTAGTTGTCCCGATAGTGGAAGAAGTCGCGGACTTCTTCGTAGGGTGTTGGTTCGTTCAGGGCGCCCGAACGCTCGAGCGTTTCATCCAGTTCCGCAAGCTGCTCGCCGGCCCGGCGCAAGGCTTGGTGCATCGACAGAAAGGCGCGCGCCATAGTCGGTGCGTTCTGGACCATGACCTTGAGGTCCTGTTTGCTGGGTTGCTGGCCACCGAACAACGGGTCGGCCACGGCTTCGGCCAGGTCTGCGATCAGGCGATCATCGTCATTTTCGGACAGGCTGGCGATATCCACGGCGAAGGCTTCGGCGAGGCCGAGCAACACCGGTGCGGTCACGTGCCGCTGATTGTTTTCAAGCTGGTTAAGGTAACTGGTTGAAATTCCAAGGCGTTCAGCGAAGGCGGCTTGTGTCAGGCCCTGGGCCTGACGTATCTCGCGGATTTGCCGTCCAACAAAGAGCTTTCTTGCGCGCATTTCACAATTTCGCAAATTTAAATTTGCAACATCATAATGTTAACATTGCCACCTTTTCAAGCCTGCTAACCGGCGCGCCGCAGGTGTAAAGCAATAGTGTTCAAAAGAAACCAGGAGGCGGTCATGACCCTGCACGGCGCACTTTCGAGACATCTCGACCCTTCAATTCTCCGGACTTTCGGCGTCGTCGTCGTTGCATCATTGCTGCTGACGCTCTCCGCGAAGATCTCCATTCCCTTCTACCCGGTGCCTCAGACCATGCAGACCTTCGTGGTTCTCGGGCTTGGGCTGGCACTGGGGCCGCGCCTGGGCGCCGCGGCCGTCGCGCTCTATCTCGCGCAGGGGGCCGTCGGTCTGCCGGTCTTTGCAGGGACACCGGAGAAGGGCATCGGCCTTGCTTACATGATGGGCTCGACCGGCGGTTATCTGCTCGGCTTCCTCATCGCCGCCTATGTCACCGGGGTTCTGGCTCAGCGCGGCTGGGACCGGAACGTCTTTACCGCCTTTGCCGCTGCGTTGATCGGAACCGCCATTCTCTTCGTGCCGGGCCTGCTTTGGCTCGGCGCCCTGTTCGGCTGGGATAAGCCGATCCTCGAATGGGGCCTCTATCCCTTCATCCTGGGCGGCCTCGCCAAATCCGCGCTGGCGGCTGCCGTTTTCCCGGCCGCCTGGCGCTTTCTCAAGGCGCGGGGGATCGCCTGATGCAGGAGATTCTGGAACAGCTCGAGGAACGCCGGGTTCAGGCGCGTCTTGGGGGTGGTCAGCGGCGGATCGACGCCCAGCACGCCAAAGGCAAGCTGACCGCGAGGGAGCGTATCGAAGTCCTGCTCGACGAGGGTTCCTTCGAAGAGTACGACATGTACAAGACCCACCGCTGCAGCGACTTCGGCATGCAGGAGGTCCAGATCCCGGGCGACGGTGTGGTCACCGGCTGGGGCACCATCAACGGCCGCCAGGTCTATGTCTTCAGCCAGGATTTTACGGTCCTGGGCGGATCGCTCTCGGAAACCCATGCCGAAAAGATCTGCAAGATCATGGATCTCGCCGTGCAGAACGGCGCACCGGTTATCGGCTTGAATGATTCCGGCGGCGCGCGTATCCAGGAGGGTGTGGCTTCCCTTGGCGGCTATGCCGAGGTCTTTTGGCGCAATGTCCAGGCTTCCGGCGTCATTCCGCAGATCTCGGTCATCATGGGGCCCTGCGCCGGCGGCGCGGTCTATTCGCCGGCCATGACCGATTTCATCTACATGGTGAAGGACAGCAGCTACATGTTCGTCACCGGGCCGGATGTGGTGAAGACCGTCACCAACGAAGTGGTCACCGCGGAAGAACTGGGCGGCGCATCGACCCACACCAAGAAGTCCTCGGTGGCCGACGGCGCTTTTGAGAACGACCTGGAAGCGTTGCTGGAAATCCGACGCCTCTTCGATTTCCTGCCGCTGTCGTTCCGGGAAAAGCCGCCCGTCCTGCCGACCGCCGATGACCCGGAACGCCTCGAGATGTCTCTGGATACCATCATCCCGGACAATCCGAACAAGCCCTACGACATGCACGAGGTGATCACCAAGGTTGCCGACGAGGGCGAGTTCTTCGAGGTTCAGCAGGCCCACGCCGGGAACATCCTTTGTGGCTTTATCCGCCTGAACGGCTCGACCGTCGGCGTGGTCGCGAACCAGCCCATGGTGCTGGCTGGCTGTCTCGATATCGACAGTTCGAAAAAGGCCGGACGCTTCGTTCGTTTTTGCGATGCCTTCAACATTCCGCTGTTGACCCTGGTGGATGTGCCCGGCTTCCTGCCCGGTGTCGGTCAGGAGTACGGCGGCATCATCAAACATGGCGCCAAGCTGCTCTTCGCCTATGCTGAGGCGACCGTGCCGAAGGTGACCGTCATCACCCGCAAAGCCTATGGCGGTGCCTACGACGTCATGGCCTCCAAGCACATCCGCGCCGACGTCAACTACGCCTGGCCGACGGCGCAGATCGCGGTTATGGGGGCCAAGGGCGCGACGGAAATCCTCTATCGCTCCGAACTGGGTGATCCGGAAAAGATCGCCCAACGGACCAAGGATTACGAGGATCGCTTCGCCAATCCTTTCATTGCGGCGCAGCGCGGCTTTATCGATGATGTGATCATGCCGCATTCGACCCGGCGCCGCGTCTTGCGCGCCTTCGAGTCCTTAAAGAACAAAAAGCAAAGTCTGCCGGAGAAACGGCACGACAATATTCCGATCTAGGGTGGGCGCAGAGATGTTTAACAAGATACTGGTTGCCAATCGCGGCGAGATCGCCTGCCGGGTCTTCAAGACCGCCAAGCGTTTGGGCATTGGGACGGTCGCGGTCTACTCGGACGCCGATCGGGATGCGCTGCATGTCGAGATGGCGGATGAAGCCGTCCATATCGGCCCGGCCCCGGCGGCGGAAAGCTACCTGATCATCGACAAGATCATCGCGGCCTGTAAGGAGAGCGGCGCGGACGCAGTGCATCCCGGCTATGGCTTTCTCTCCGAACGGACCGAGTTTGCCGAGCGTCTGAAGGCCGAGAACATCACCTTCATCGGTCCGCCGCCCAACGCGATCGAAGCCATGGGCGATAAGATCACCTCCAAGAAGATCGCCGCCGAGGCCGGTGTCTCCACTGTTCCGGGCTACATGGGCCTGATCGACGATGCGGAGCACGCGGTCGAGATCGCCACCGGCATCGGCTACCCGGTCATGATCAAGGCTTCGGCCGGCGGTGGCGGCAAGGGCATGCGCATCGCCTGGAATGACGACGAGGCGCGTGAAGGTTTCGAGCGCTCCAAGTCCGAGGCGGCCTCCAGCTTCGGCGACGACCGCATCTTTATCGAGAAATTCGTCACCGAGCCACGCCATATCGAGATCCAGGTGCTGGCCGACCAGCACGGTAACTGCATCTATGCGGGTGAGCGCGAGTGCTCGATCCAGCGCCGGAACCAGAAGGTGGTGGAAGAGGCGCCGTCGCCCTTCCTCGACCCCGAAACCCGCAAGGCCATGGGCGAACAGTCCGTCGCCCTGGCGAATGCGGTCGGCTATCATTCGGCGGGCACGGTCGAGTTCATCGCCGACAAGGACCGTAACTTCTACTTCCTGGAGATGAACACCCGCCTGCAGGTCGAGCATCCAGTGACCGAGCTGATCACGGGCATCGACCTGGTCGAACAGATGATCCGGGTCGCGGCCGGCGAGAAGCTGGAGATCGGGCAGAAGGATGTTCAGCTCAACGGCTGGGCGGTCGAGAGTCGTCTCTATGCGGAAGATCCCTACCGCAACTTCCTGCCCTCCATCGGCCGTCTGACCGGCTATAAGCCGCCGGAGGAGGTCGCGACCGAGACGCTCGCGGTGCGCAACGACACCGGCGTGGTCGAGGGCTCCGAGATCTCCATGTTCTACGATCCCATGATCGCCAAGCTCTGCACCTGGGCGCCCAACCGGATCGATGCCGTCGATGCCATGGCGGATGCGCTCGATCGTTTCTCGGTCGAGGGTGTCGGCAACAATCTGCCGTTTCTTGCGGCCTTGATGGACCATCCCCGCTGGCGCGAAGGGCGTCTGACCACCGGCTTCATCGCCGAGGAGTATCCTGATGGCTTCGCGGGTGTGACCCCCGATGCCGTGATGGAGCTGCGCCTGGCCGCGGTCGCGGCGGTGCTGGAGCGCAAGCTCGCCAAGCGCCGCAGCGGCATTTCCGGCGCTCGCTTTCACAAGCTGCAGGAGGATGACAGCGTCAGCTTGGTGGTCTGTCACGAGGAGCAGCGGATCGCGGTCGAGCTCGCCGAGGCAAATGGCGTTTATCAGGTGGTGGCCGCGGAGATGGAGGCAGTCTCGGTCGAGACCGCCTGGCAACCGGGTATGCCGGTGGCGGCAACGATCATTGACGGCAAGGCCTTTTGGTTCAAAGTTGACAAGATCCCGGGCGGTTTCCGCCTGCGTCATCGCGGTGTGGACTGCCGCCTGCAGGTCTTGACCCCGCGTCTGGCGGAGCTGGCGGACCGCATGCCGCGCAAGGAAGCGCCCGACACCTCCAACCTGCTGCTCTGTCCCATGCCCGGACTGGTCATCAATCTGCAGGTCAAGGAGGGGGATCGGGTTGAAGAGGGGCAGCCTCTCGCCATCGTCGAGGCGATGAAGATGGAGAATGTCCTGCGCGCGGAGAAGTCGGCGGTGGTCGAGAAGATCCTGGTCAGCGTCGGCGACAGCCTCGCGGTGGATGCAGTCATGATGGAGTTTGCGGCATGAGCAAGGACCTGGAAGCCTGGAAATCCCTGGCGGCGAAGGAACTCAAGGGGGATGACCCGGCGCGGCTGGAGAAGCAGACCCCTGAGGGCCTGACCAGAAAGCCGCTCTACACCGCGGCGGACCTCCCGGAGGCGGCGGCCGGAGAACTGCCCGGTGTCGCGCCTTTCACCCGCGGTGTGCGCGCGACCATGTATGCGGGCCGGCCCTGGACCATCCGTCAGTACGCCGGCTTTTCGACCGCTGAAGAGTCTAACGCTTTCTACCGTAAGAACCTGGCGGGGGGGCAGAAGGGTCTCTCGGTGGCCTTCGATCTGGCCACGCACCGCGGCTATGATTCGGACCATCCGCGGGTGGTCGGGGATGTGGGCAAGGCCGGTGTCGCTATCGACTCGGTCGAGGACATGAAGATCCTCTTCGACGGCATCCCGCTGGACCAGATGTCGGTCTCCATGACCATGAACGGCGCGGTCATTCCCGTGCTGGCCATGTTCATCGTTGCTGGCGAAGAACAGGGTGTGGACCGCGCCAAGCTCTCGGGCACCATTCAGAACGACATTCTGAAAGAGTTCATGGTGCGCAACACCTACATCTATCCGCCTGAACCCTCCATGCGCATCATCGCGGATATCATCGAGTACACGGCCCAGGAGATGCCGAAGTTCAATTCCATCTCCATCTCCGGCTATCACATGCAGGAGGCCGGCTCGACCCTGGCGCAGGAACTGGCCTACACCCTGGCCGATGGCATGGAGTATGTGCGGGCCGCCATGTCCAAGGGGCTGGATGTGGACGCCTTCGCGGGCCGGCTGTCCTTCTTCTTCTGCATCGGCATGAACTTCTTCATGGAGGTCGCCAAGCTGCGCGCCGCGCGGCAGCTCTGGTCCCGCATCATGACCGACTTCGGCGCCAAGTCCGAACGCTCCAAGATGCTGCGCACCCACTGCCAGACCTCCGGCGTCTCCCTGACCGAGCAGGACCCTTATAACAACGTGGTGCGCACGGCCTTCGAGGCCATGGCGGCGGTATTGGGCGGGACCCAATCGCTCCACACCAATTCCTTTGACGAGGCCATCGCCCTGCCGACCGAGTTTTCGGCCCGGATCGCCCGCAATACACAGCTCATCCTGCAGCATGAGACCGGTGTGACCGATGTGGTGGATCCGCTGGGCGGCTCCTACTACATCGAGCGGCTGACCAAGGATCTGGCGGATGAAGCCTGGAGCATGATCCAGGAGGTCGAGGCTCTGGGCGGCATGACCAAGGCGGTTGAGCAGGGCCTTCCCAAGATGCGGATCGAGGAGGCGGCGGCGAAGCGCCAGGCCCGCATCGATCAGCGCGAGGATGTGGTGGTCGGTGTGAACAAGTACCGGCTGGAGGACGAGCCGCCGGTCGACATCCTGGATATCGACAATGTCAAGGTGCGGGAGGCGCAGATCGCGCGCCTGACCCGCATGCGCAAGAGCCGCAACCAGGCCATCTGCGACCAGGCCGTGGCCGATCTGGAGGCGGTGGCTGCCTCCGGCGAGGGTAATCTGCTGCGGGCCGCGGTTGAGGCTGCCCGGGCCCGGGCCAGCCTGGGCGAGATCTCCAACGCCATGGAGCGGGCCTTTGCGCGCCACAAGGCCACCACGCGGGTGATCGCCGGCGTCTACGACGAGGCCTATTCGGGCGATGTGGAATATGAAGCCCTGCAGCGCCGGATTCTGGAATTCGCCGAGAGCCGGGGGCGGAAGCCGCACATCCTGCTCGCCAAGATGGGGCAGGACGGCCATGACCGCGGGGCCAAGGTGATTGCGACCGCCTTCGCGGACATGGGCTTTACCGTCGATCTGTCGGACATGTTCGAAACGCCGCAGGAAGTGGCCGACAAGGCGATTGACCTTGAGGTCGATGTCGTTGGCGTCTCTTCGCTTGCGGCCGGCCACAAGACGCTGATCCCAGAGTTGATCGAAACCCTGAAAGACAAGTCGGCAGAGGACATCACCGTGGTTTGCGGCGGCGTTATACCCGAGCAGGACTATGATTTCCTGCGCAGCGCCGGTGTCGCTGATATCTTCGGTCCGGGTACCAATGTGATCGAGGCAGCCAATGCCGTGCTCGGCCGTGTTTCGGGAGACCGGCGCAACCGTTAAGCTCCAGTTCCGCTCCGAAGGCAAAAAGACCAAGTTTAGGGAGAATGACATGACAAGCGGATCGCAATACCAGGAAACCTACGCGCGCTGGCAGGCGGACCCGGAGGCCTTTTGGGCCTCCTGTGCGCAGGAACTGGACTGGTTCGAACCCTGGGACAAGGTCTTCGACCCCTCAGCGGGCGTCTATGGCCGCTGGTTTGCCGGCGCCTCCTGTAACACCTGCTTTAATGCCGTCGACCGGCACGTTCAGGGTGGCCGCGCCGAGCAGGCCGCTTTGATCTACGACAGCGCCATGACCGGCGAGCAGCGGACCCTGACCTATGGCGAGCTCCAGCGCGAAGTCGAGGCCCTGGCGGCCGTCCTGCGGGAGCGGGGCGTCGAAAAGGGCGACCGGGTGATCATCTACATGCCCATGATCCCGGAAGCGGCTGTCGCGATGCTGGCAACGGCGCGGCTGGGTGCCGTTCACTCCGTGGTCTTCGGGGGCTTCGCCGCCAACGAACTGGCGACCCGGATCGAGGACTGCACGCCCAAGGCCATCATCTCTGCCTCCTGTGGCCTGGAGCCGGGGCGAACTGTTGCCTATAAACCGCTGCTTGACGCCGCCATCGATATGGTCACGCAGAAGCCAGCCACCTGCGTTGTTCTCCAGCGCGAACAGCTTACCTGTGACATGATCGAAGGACGGGATCTCGACTATGCGGCGGTGGTTGGCGCCCAGAAAGAGGCCGGCACCAAAGTCGATTGCGTAGCGGTCGCGGCCACCGACCCGCTCTACATTCTCTATACTTCGGGCACGACCGGCCAGCCCAAGGGCGTGGTCCGCGATCACGGTGGCCATATGGTCGCGCTGAACTGGACCATGAACGCCATCTACGGTGTCGAAGCCGGAGAGGTCTTTTGGGCGGCTTCCGATGTTGGCTGGGTGGTCGGTCACTCTTACATTGTCTACGCGCCCCTGCTGAAGGGCTGCACCACGATCCTCTTCGAGGGCAAGCCGGTCGGCACGCCCGATGCGGGGACCTTCTGGCGGGTGATCCAGGACCACAAAGTCGTTTCGCTCTTTACAGCCCCGACCGCCTTCCGCGCGATCAAGAAGGAAGATCCCTCCGGCAGCCTGATCGGCAACTACGATCTTTCCAGTTTGCGCTCGCTCTTTCTGGCCGGTGAGCGGGCCGATCCCGACACCATCGAGTGGGCGCAGGATAAACTGGGCGTTCCGGTGATCGATCACTGGTGGCAGACCGAAACCGGCTGGACCATCGTCGGCAATCCGCTTGGTCTCGGCGCGCTGCCGGTAAAGGTCGGCTCGCCGACCGTGCCGATGCCCGGCTACGATGTGCAGGTTTTGGATGACGAAGGGCATCCTGTGTCGGCCGGTTCTCTGGGTAATATCGTGGTCAAGCTGCCGCTGCCGCCCTCCTGTCTGCCGACGCTCTGGAATGCGGACGAGCGCTTCAAGGAGGCTTACCTCACCGAGTTTCCCGGCTACTACAAGACCGCCGATGCCGGGATGATGGACGAGGACGGCTACCTCTTCATCATGTCGCGCACGGACGACATCATTAACGTCGCCGGTCACCGCCTCTCCACCGGTGCCATTGAGGAAGCCATCGCCGGCCACCCGAGCGTCGCTGAATGCGCCGTCATTGGGATCGAGGACAGTCTGAAAGGGCAGATCCCGGTCGGCTTCATCATCCTGAACGCCGATGTGCAGCGCACGCCCGAGGACATCGAAAAGGAAGTCGTAAAGCGGGTGCGCGAGGTAATCGGTCCGGTCGCGGCCTTCAAGCTGGCGGTCTGCGTGAACCGCCTGCCGAAGACTCGCTCCGGCAAGATCCTGCGTGGCACCATGCAGAAGATCGCCGACGGCGCCGAATGGAAGATGCCGGCGACGATCGACGATCCGGCCATCCTGACCGAGATCACTGAAACCCTCGAAGGACGCGGGATCGGCAGTTTCGCCGGATCTTAAGTCAGGTTCTAAACGATGGTCTCACTGCGGCGGAGAAGGATCTCGCTCCTCAGCCCGCGACCTTTGCTCGAGGGAGCGAGTTGAATCTCGCCGCCGTGCTGCTGCATCACATCGCGCGCGATCGCGAGGCCGAGGCCACTGCCCGAGGTTGCCGCCGCGCCGTTGACGAAGGGCTCCAGCACCTTTTCGATGTCCGCTTCGGCGATGCCGATGCCGTCGTCCTCGATCGAGGCGACAGCCGCCGTTTTCTGAGTCGAGACGTCGACCGTGACCCGGGTCTCGGCGGGATTGTGCGCGAGGGCGTTATCGATGAGGTTGGAGATGGCTTCCTCGATCAGTGTCCGGTTCGCGGTGACCAGGATGGGCTCTCCAGCGGCGAGGAATTCCAGAGTCTGGTCTTGCTTCATAGCTTTCGGCACGAAGCGGCGGGCCACCTCCCGCGTGGTTTCCACCAAGTCGAAAGACTCCTGGTTCTCCGCGCCGCTTTGCGCCGAATGAATCTTGGCGCTGGTCAGTAACTGATTGACCAGGCGGCTCATGCGGTCGCTGGCGGTAACGATGTCGCCAATGCGTTCGCGCATGTCCTCCGGCGTTTTGGCGGCGGCCGCCACTTCCGCCTGGGCCTTGAGGCCGGCGATCGGATTGCGCAGTTGATGGGCGGCGTCGGCGATAAAGCGCTCGCGCAGATCGATCGACTGCTGAACCTTTCGAAACAGCGCGTTCATGGACTGCACCAGGCTCTGCACCTCGATGGGGACGGAGCGGCGGATCGGCGAGAGGTCGGAGGAGGAGCGCTTTTCCACCGCATCCTGCAGGTTCCGCAAGGGCTTCAGGCCGATGCGCACGGCGAACCAGACGATCAGACCGGCACTGACCACCAGCAGACCGAGACGCAGCAGTGACTGCCCGAACAGCCGGAACGAAAGCGCCTCGCGCGAATTGATACTCTGCCAGGCCGTTACGGTGATCCAGCCGTTAAGATTGCGCTCCGAGATCAACTGCCGGATCGTCACCACCCGCACCGGCCGGCCCTTGTAGTGGCCGTCGTAGAAGAGCGGGATACCGCCCTCCAGCTCCACGCCCGGTGGGGGCGGCGGATAGCCGGTGTAGCCGGTGACGAAGATGTTGTCCGGCCCGGCCACGTGATAGAAGAACTGGTCGCCCAGATTCTCTGTCAGCACCTCCAGGACGTTTTCCGACAGCAGGTCTCCGTTGGACGCTAGGACGTTTTCGGAGACCGTGAACATCACCGCCAGCAGGGTCTTGTCATAGAGTTCATCGGCGGTTTTGCGCGCGGTCAGGAAGGTCTCCAGCGCCTCTATCACCGCGATCAGGCTCAAGGGGATCAGCAGCAGGAGCACCAGCCGAGTGCGGATGGCGTGGACCCGCTTCATGGCTCCTCTTCCATGCAATAGCCCAGGCCTCTGAAGGTCTTGATGGTCAGGCCGCAGTCGGTCAGACGTTTCCGAAGACGATGGACGTAGAGTTCCGCGGCCGCGGCATCGGAATCCGATCCGGCACCATAGAGGTGGTCCAGAATCTGTTCCTTCGAAATGACCTGGCCCACGCGGCTGGCAAAGAGCTCCAGCAAGGCGAACTCCCGCCGGGGCAGATCCAGCGGGCTGCCGCTTCTGTAAACCCTTCGTCCGACCTGGTCGAACACGAGATCGCCGATCTTGGTTTCGAAGGTTTGGTCAAGGGAACTGCGCCGTAACAGGGCGCGGACCCTGGCCAGCAACTCCGCCATGTCGAAAGGCTTGACCAGATAGTCATCCGCGCCCTTGTCCAGGCCCGCGACCCGGTCCTTTGTGTCGGAGCGGGCGGTCAGCAGGATCACTGGCGTGGCGGAACCGGCCGCCCGCAGCCCGCTGAGGACTTCGAGGCCGCTTTTCTCCGGCAGGTTGATATCGAGGATCACCAGATCGATCTGCTCCTGCGCCAGGAACAGGCTGGCCTCGTCGCCATTGTCGATCACGTCCACACCGTGACCCTCGTCCATCAGCGAGGTCGCGATGGCTTTCGCCAGGCTTGCATTGTCTTCAACCACGGCGATCCGCAAGCTTTCCTCCCATTTCTCCCCCGCCCGAGCTTTTTTCTCCAGATTCCGCCCCGTTCCGGGATTTTCGGCACCTGATAGCTTGGTGAAAGGTTCCCACGCTACTCATAGTAGGAGCAATCCTGCCGTTGCGCAAAAGGGCGCGCAGCGGGTTGCCCAAGAAACAAGCCGGTAGAGCCCGAGGCCCGAGCGTCGGACCCTATCGAAGAATGACATAGTGGGAGGATAATGATGTCAGGACGTTTCCTTAGTTCTGTGGCCAAGACGCTTGCCGGTATCGCGGCGGCCAGTCTTTTGGCCGGTTCCGCCTTGGCGGCGGATTTTTCCGGAAAAACCGTGGAATGGGTGATCCCCTTCAAAGAAGGCGGCGGTTCCGATAAGTGGGCGCGCTTCTATGCGCCGCTGCTGGCCGAGGCTCTGCCCGGCAATCCGAGCATCGTCGTGAAGAACATGCCCGGTGCTGGCTCGACCAAAGGCGCGAACTGGTTCGCCGAGCGCGCGAAATCCGACGGTCTGACGATCTTCGGTACCTCGGGTTCGACCCAGTTCCCGTTCCTTCTCGGTGATCCACGCGTGCGTTATGAATATGCGGACTGGAACGTCGTGCTGGCCACGGCCACCGGCGGCGTTGCCTATCTGCCGGCAGATCTGGCCGCGCGTTGGAAAAAAGATCCGAAGGACGTGATCGCCAACGTCGATTTCATCTACGGGTCCCAGGGCGCGACGCGTCTGGACCTGGTGCCGCTCCTGGCCTGGGAAATGCTGGGCATGAAGGTCGAGCCGGTCTTCGGCATCAAGGGCCGCGGCGCCGGCCGCCTGATGTTCGAGCGCGGCGAAGTCAACATCGACTACCAGACCTCTTCGGCTTTTCTTTCCAAGGTCACGCCGCTGGTTGAAGAAGGTAAAGCCGTGCCGATCATGACCTGGGGCGCGCTGGATGCGGACGGCAATGTGGTCCGTGACCCGACTTTCCCGGACATCCCGACCTTCAAAGAGGTCTACACCCAGGTGAAGGGCGAAGCGCCTTCCGGTGATGCCTGGGAAGCCTGGAAAGCCTTCTTCGTGGCCGGCTTCCCGGCGCAGAAGATGGTGTTCCTGCCGAATGGTACGGATCAGGAAATCATCGACACCTATTCCGCTGCCTTCAAGAAGGTCATCGAACGGCCTGATTTTGCCGAGATTTCCAAGAAGCGTCTCGGAGTCTATCCGCAGTCTGTCGGTGAGGCCGCCGAAGCCAAACTGGTGCAGGGCACGGTCGTGAAGGACTCGGCCAAGGACTGGATCAAGAACTGGCTCAAGGAGCGCTACGGCGTAGAGCTCTGATGCAGCCTGGGGATGCGCCGGGGCACGATCGGCGCATCCCTTTTTTCTTTTAGATTACCTCATTCTGATTCGATTGGAGGCTGCTCCGGCATAACCGCCGTTTGAGTAGCTCCCTGCAGCCAAGCGAAAGATCTGTCATGGATTTGCTCTCGATTGCCTTACCGGCATTGGGCGAAGCCTTTTCGCTCATCCTCACACCGAATGCCCTTGGATATCTGGCAGGTGGCGTCCTGCTCGGCCTCTGCGTCGGTGTCTTTCCAGGCCTCGGCGGAATCGCCGGTCTCTCGCTGGTGCTGCCCTTCGTTTACGGCATGGACCCGGTCTCCGGCCTCTCTCTGATGGTCGGGCTGGTGGCGGTCATTCCGACCTCCGACACCTTTGCCTCGGTCCTGTTGGGCATTCCGGGATCTTCCGCGTCGCAGGCCACGGTGCTGGACGGTTTTCCGCTCTCCAAACGCGGCGAAGCGGCCCGTGCACTAGCGGCGGCCTTTATCTCTTCGCTCTTCGGCGGGATCTTCGGCGCCGTTGTCCTGACTTTCTTTATTCTGATTGCCCGCCCGCTGGTGCTGGCTTTCGGTGTTCCCGAACTGCTGCTGCTGACGATCCTTGGCTTTTCCATGGTCGGCGTGCTTGCCGGCCGCAGCCTGCTCAAGGGGCTGGTCGCGGTCGGGTTGGGCATGACCGTAGGCGCCATTGGCGAGGCGCCGGCCCAGGGCTCGGCGCGCCTGGATTTCGGTTCCTGGTATCTGCAGGATGGCTTCAGCCTGGTGGTTATCGGCCTGGGCATCTTTGCGGTGCCGGAGATCGTCTCCCTGCTGCGCCAGGATCGCGCGATTGCCAAGGGCGCAAAGCTCGGTGCCGGCTGGGGTGACGGCATTGCCGACTGGTGGCGGAACAAGTGGCTGTCGATCCGTTGCGCCGGTATCGGCGTGGTGGTCGGCGTGATTCCCGGTCTCGGGGGCTCGGTGGTGGATTGGATCGCCTACGGACACACGGTTCAGACCACCAAAGACCGCAGCCGCTTCGGCAATGGTGAAATCCGCGGCGTGATCGGCCCGGAGTCCTCCAACAACGCAAAGGAAGGCGGCGGGCTGGTCCCAACGCTGCTCTTCGGTATTCCCGGTTCCGGTTCCATGGCGGTCTTCATCGGCGGCATGATCCTGCTCGGCTACGAAGCCGGCCCGCAGATGATCAGCAATGAGCTACCCATTACCTACACCGTGGTCTGGTCCCTCGCCTTGGCCAATGTGATCGGCGCGGGGCTCTGCATCTTCTTGTCGGGCGGAATCGCACGTCTGACCACGATCCGCTTCCCGCTTTTGGTGCCCTTCCTCTTCATGATGATCTCCTTCGCGGCCTTCCAGTCGAAGCAGACCCTCTGGGATCTTGGCGCGCTGGTTGCGATCGGCCTCCTGGGTATCTTCATGCGGCGGTTCGACTGGTCGCGGCCGGCCTTTCTGATTGGCTTCGTGCTGGCGGATCAGGCCGAAGTCTATGCCTATCAGGCCACGCAGATCGCCATGGTGAAGAGCCGCACCGGCGGCGCGGAATCCGTCCTCTCTTATCTCTTCACGCCGGTCGGCCTGGTCCTGATCGCCGTGATCGTGGTCTCGGTCTGGCTCGGGATGCGCCAGTCATCGGCCCTGCACAAGGACGAGCCGGTTTCGGAGCAGGGTGAGAAGCGCGCACCCTTGATCTTCGCTCTGATAGTGACCGCCTTCCTGGCCATTGCCTTCTTTGACGCCATGGGCGTACGGGTTCTGATCGACAAGGTCTTCCCGGCGACGGTCGCAGGTCTTTCGCTTGTCGGCGCGCTGATCCTGCTGCTGCAGATGCGGCTCAAGCCCGAGATTGACCCGATCTTCTCCGACGGCGAACGGAAGGGGGAAGATGCGGCTGCGCCCTTCGGACTCTGGCAGACGCTCGCCTGGTTCGTTTCGCTGCTGCTGCTGACGGCGGTCTTCGGCTTCGTCATCGCACTGGTGCTCTTCTTCGTCGCCTTCCTGCGCATCCGCGCCCAGGCGAGCTGGCAGAACATCGCCATCATGACCGTCGGCGGGGTGGGCTTCATGCTGCTGATGGCGGGCGTGCTCAACCGCGACTTTCCGCCCGGCCTGCTGCAGAGCTTCATCGAACTGCCCTGGCCCTTCGGTGGCCGCTGAGCAGGAGACTGGACCTATGACCGCACAACGCGACATCCTCTGCATCCTCATGCGCGGCGGAACCTCCCGCGGGCCTTACTTGAATGCGGCAGATCTGCCCGACGACCGGGATCTGCTCGCTGAGGTTCTCATTGCGGCTATGGGGGCGGGTTCGCCTCTGCAGGTCGACGGGATCGGCGGCGGGCAGCCGACCACCAGCAAGGTGGCCATGCTCTCACCCTCCGGGGACGACTGGGCCGAGGTAGATTACTTCTTTGCTCAGGTACACGCCGAAAAGGCCGAGGTCGATTTCTCGCCGAGCTGCGGCAATATCCTGGCGGGTGTCGGTCCGGCGGCACTGGAAATGGGGCTGGTGCAGCCCACCGGCGAAGTCACTTCGGTCAAGATTCGCAACGTGAACACCGACTCCCGGATCGAGGCCAAGGTCGAAACGCCGGGCGGTGTTGTCAATTACCAGGGCGCCGCCCGCATCGACGGCGTGCCCGGCACGGCTGCGCCGATCATCCTGAACTTCATGGATGTGGTGGGCTCGAAGACCGGGGCGCTCTTTCCCACTGGCCGCTCGATCGACGTGATCGATGGCAAGGAGGTGACCTGTATCGATGTCGCCATGCCCATGATGGTCGTGCGGGCTGCGGATTTCGGCATCACCGGTTACGAAAGCCGTGAGGAGGTGGATGCCCGCGAAGATCTCTTCGCCGCCATCGAGCCGATCCGCATCAAGGCCGGCGAAATGATGGGCTTCTCCAATGTCGCCGACTCGGTCGTGCCGAAGGTCGGCCTGCTGGCGCCGCCCCGGGAAGACGGCGCCATCGCCGCGCGCTATCTCATGCCCTGGAAGTGCCACCCCAGCTATGCCGTGACCGGATCGATCTGCACCGGATCCTGCGTCCTCGCGCCAGGCACCATCGCCGAGGGGCTGGGGCGCCTGGGCAATGAAAGGCCTCTTCCGCTGAAGATCGAGCATCCTTCAGGCGGAATCGACGTCGTCTTCGACTATGAGATCGGATCGAACGGCTTCGAACTGCGGTCGGCCGGTCTCCTGCGCACGGCGCGTAAGCTTTTCTCGGGTTCCGTTTCCATTCCTGGGAACGTTTGGCCTTAAACAAACGATGTCAGTCCATCGCTACTATGCGAGCAAGCTTGGGCCGGACAGCGGCGAAGAAGCCTGAGGCCGGTGGTGGAGCGCCGATCGCGATCAGAACGACGATGCCAACGAACAGCACGAAGAGGCGGTTTTTGGGCCGCGTTGTGACCTGAAACTCGGCAAGCACAGCGGCTGCCTGCTCGACCTGACTTGCGGGGACCTGGAGCTCAATGCCGCCAAAAGCGTGCGTCTTATGCCATGTCAGGCTGACGGTATGCCACGGGTGGGCGGAGACTTTGATACCGGCGGCTTCAAGCATCGATATGGCGAGCGCGGTGTCGGAAATGCCGTAACCCCGGCCCACCGTCACCAGCGACGGATCGCTCATAAGCACCGATTCCTTTCCTCATCCACAGCTAGGCGAAGACTAGAATCAAGCGCGATAGGCGAGCCAGAAGAAATTCAGGGCGCCAATGACCGTGAGGATGTCGACCAGGGTCCCGTGACCGTCGTTGGTCATGCGCCGCAGAAAGGAACGGCCGATCCAGTTGCCGGGAATGGTCACCAGACCGATTAGCACGCCGAGGAGCAGATAACGAGCGTCCAGCAGCTCCATACCGCCGAACACCGAAACCCGGGTGACGTTGGTGGTCAGGGCGATCACGGCCAGGGTGGCGACGAAGGCCTCTTTCCTCAGGCCGTAACCCAGCATGAAGGGGATGAGCAGCATGCCCGGGCCGATCGAGGTACCGGACAACCCGCCATAGACCGCGCCGGCCGCATGGAGTGTCGGCTTTCCGGCGCTGATCTCGCGCGCCTTGGCCCAGCGCCGGATGGGAATGGAGGAAAGGATCACGCAGCCCAGCAGCACGGCGATGGCGGTGGCTTCCAGGCGGCCGTAGATCAGCGCGCCGGCGATGATGCAGGGAACGGCCGGCAGCGCAATGGCGAAGTAGGCGCTGCGGTCGAAGTCCCGCATGTTGAGCAGGGCGCGGGCGCTGTGGCTGATCAGCAGGGCGACACTGATCACCGGCACGATCGGCTTGACGCCGATGATCGGCGCGATGGCGGCCGAGAGCAGAAAGCCGCCGGCCACGCCCGTTGCGCCATGGATCGCCGAGGTGACCAGTGCGACCACTGCAATCGCGACTATCTCGAGCGGCCCGAAGTCGGCGAGCAGGCTTTCGATCACGGCGCCAGGATCCGGATCGGGTTCCCTTCCAGCCAGGCTTCGACGGCCGCCAGGGTCTCGCCATAGAAGATCTTATAGGTTTCCCGCGTGACGTAGCCGATGTGTGGCGTCAGCAGCAGATTGGGGGTGCTCAGAAGCGTGTGATCGGCCGGCAGCGGTTCCTGATCGAAGACATCGAGTGCCGCGCCCGCGATCAGGCCACCGACAAGCGCGCGTTCGAGGGCGGCGTTATCGACGATGGCCGCGCGGGAGGTGTTGACGAGACAGGCCTCCGGCTTCATCAGGAAGAATTCTTCCGCGCCGACCAGATGCCGCGTCCGTTCCGACAGGCGCAGGTGGAGGGTGATGAAATCCGCCTCGGAAAAGAGCTGTGCCTTCGTGCGGTACTCCACGCCGAGTTCGGCGCAGCGGGCTTCTTCCAGGTTCTGGCTCCAGGCGATCACCTTCATGCCGAAGGCCTTGCCGAAGCCCGCAACCTGCGCGCCCAGGCGCCCGAGGCCGACGATCCCCAGCGTCGCACCGCGCAGATCCCGCCCGATCCCAACCTGCCAGCGGCCGTCCTGCAGACCATTGGATTGCGGCAACAGGTTCCGGGCCTGGGCGAGGACGAGGCCAAATGCCAACTCCGCCGTGGCATGGCCGGGCGAGGGGGTGCCGCAGACCGTGATCCCGCGATCCCGGGCGGCGGCCACATCGATGGCCGTATTCTTCATGCCACTGGTGACAATGAGCTGCAGGTTTGGAAGCGCCTCGATAATCGCGCGCGGCAGTGGCGTCCGCTCGCGCATCACACAGAGAACGTCGAAGGGCATCAGACGCGCGATGAGCTGCTGCGGATCCATTATGGAATCGCTGAAGAATTCGAGCGAGGCCCGGTCGTGCAGCCGGTCCCAGTCCGCGAAGGAGCCGGCCAGCGATTGGTAATCGTCCAGGATTGCGATTTTCAAGATTACACCTCGTGTTAAATATTGTATACATCTGCATGCAATTTTTGACAAGCAAAGAGTCGGCGGAACAAAGGGCGTGATGCAGCCGCGCAACGGAAAGGACATCTACACGCGCCTGGTACAGGCGATCGAGGCGCGCGACCTGAAGCCCGGCGACCGGCTGCGGGAGACCGACCTGGCGACACGTTTCGGCGTCAGCCGCACGCCGATCCGAGAGGCTCTGAAGCAATTGGAGGCCCAGGGGCTCGCGCGCCACGAACCCAACCGCGGCATGGTCATCCCGACGCTGGACCACGACGAGATCAACCAGCTCTATATGATGCGCGAGGTTCTTGAGGGCACTGCGGCCCGTTTCGCCGCCCAGCATGCGACCGATGTCGAGATTGCGATTCTGCAGGACGCGGTGGCCGCTGACTTCGAGATCATCGACGATGTCGAAAAGCTGGTGGCCTCCAACCGGACACTGCACCGGCGGCTGACACTCGCTTCGCACAACCGCTACCTCGTTCTGCAGGTCGAGCATATGAAACAGTATCTCCTGCTCCTGGACGGTACGACCTACACCGATCCGCAGCGCCGGGCCGGTGCGGTGGAGGAACATCGTCTCCTGGTCGAGGCCATCGCCGCCCGCGATCTGGACAAGGCGGAAGAATACGCCCGGCTGCATATCCGCAAGGCCCACCGCGCGCGTCTGGAAAGCCTCTGAGGGCCAAGAGGCTCGACGCTGACTCTCTCTCGCGTTTATTTTAGAGGGATCGTAAGCACGCCGGAGCGGGCGCATTGAAAGCTTTACAGAAACCGGGATCGCAGTTTCTGGTCGGCGCGGCCATCGGTTCAGGCAATGCCGCTCTAGCTGCTGAGCGCGGCGGCGCCGACTTCCTGCTGGCGATCAACGCCGGACGCCTGCGCAACATGGGCGCGCCTTCCATCGCCTGCATGCTGCCGATCCTCGATGCCGGCCCGCTGACCCGGGGCTTCGCTCTGAGCGAATTGTTGCCCCAGTGCAGGGTGCCGGTTCTGCTGGGCGTTAATGCCTGGGGCGAGCGCTGCGAGCCGGCGGAGATCGCCGAAGAAGTCCGGCGCTGCGGCTTCGCCGGCGCGGTGAACTTCCCCAGCAGTCTGCACTATTCGCACGCCATGCGGCAGCTTCTGTCCCGCGCCGGGCGGGGCATCGAAAAGGAGGTTGAGATCCTGCGGGCTGTGCAGGACGTCGGCCTGACCTCCATGTTCTATTGCGCCAACCGCACCCAGGCGCGGTTGGGGGCCGACGCGGGGCTGGATATGGTCTGTCTGAATCTCGGCTGGAATGCGGGCGGCGCCTTCGGCCATCGCCTGCGCGCCTCGATCGAGGAAACCGCTTCCGTCGCCCGGGAAGTCGGGCGCCTGATCAAACGCATTCATCCGGATGTGGCCTTCCTGCTGGAGGGTGGTTCCATCGTGACGGCCGAGGACCTCGGCAAGGTGACGGCCCGCGCGCCGATCGACGGCTATGTCGGCGGTTCGACCATCGAGCGCCTGCCTTTCGAGGCCTCCGTCGCCGAACAGATCGATGCTTACCGGCGTGCCAGCAAGCGCCGGGTCACCCTGGATGCCGAGAGCGCCAAGTTGGTGGCCTGGGGGCAGCGCTGCGGATTTGTCGGCCGTTCGGCGGCGCTTCTTGCTTACCTGCGGCGCTTGCGAAGCCTGGTTGCCGTGGAGACGCCCCTGGCGCTGTTCGCGGAGCGTGGACAGGACGTTCGCCCGACCCTGACGGCGCTGGCCAATCAGTCGGCGCGCGGAAAGAAAACGCTTCTGGAAATCGATCTATTGTCGGAGGACTTTCCGGCGGGCGTCGGTCGGCGCCTGTTCGGCTCGGCCGAGTCCGGAAATCTGACGACCGGTGCCTTGGCGGATGAGAGTCTCGGGCTGATCGTGATCCACGCGCCCGGCGCCTTGCCGTCAAGTGTTCAGCGACGTCTGGCCAGGGCATTGAAGGATGGAAGTTTCACTCTGCCGGGAAGCCGGCGGCGGTTGCAGGTATTGCCGCGCGTGGTGCTGGTCTCCGACGATTGGGATCAGGCCCGGCCGGAAGAAAGCAGCTCCGGTGCCGAACTGGCCCGGGTCATGGCTGGCTGGAGCCTGCGGCTGCCGCCGCTCAGAGAGCGGATCGAAGACCTGATGACGCTTTTGGATGCCATGGCGGCCGACCTGAGCCCGGCGGCGCCCGGCCGTGGTGACTTTTCCACGGCGGCGCGAAAACTTCTTTCGGCTCATAGCTGGCGTGAGAACGAGGCTGAGCTGCGCCGGCTCCTCGGGCTATTGGCTGGCCGGCGGCAGAGCTATCAGATTCAGCCCGACGAACTGGCTCCCCTGCTTGCAAGCGCCCTGGACGACGAGGCGGATGCCCGGACGGAGAAACATCGGGTTGTCGATGCGCTCTGGCGCAACGGTTTCCATCGGACCCGGACCGCCGAAGCGCTCGGGATCTCTCGCAAGACGCTCTACAACAAGATGGTGAAATACGGCCTCAAGGGCTGATGACGGCTGCTTCGAAACCGGCCAGGCTTTTCAACGGCACCGGCCGGCATACGACACCATCCAGGACATCCGGCCAGAGGGTGGTGTGCGCCACCTCGGTGTCGGCGGCGAGGCCGAGCAGGGGACCGCGCCAGCCGGCGGCATGGAGGGCTTCACGCACTTCTCGAGCCGCGGCGCCGCGCTGCCGGAAGGAGGGGAAGCCGGCGGCGAAATCCGCGACCCTCGGCAGCACCGCGACGGCATCCGGATTGATCTGCGCGGTAGCACTGGCTGCTTCCGCCCCCGCGACCATGGCCAGAATGCCGAAGCCATCGGCCTTCAACCTGGCGAGCCGCTCGATCTCAAGGCTTCGGTCGAGGCCGACATCTCCCAGGAGCTGCACAAAGTCATGATCCTGCTGCTCAACGGACGGCAGGTTGGCGACCCAGGTCACGCCGCTCTCGCGCAGCCGGCCGGTTTCAGTGTTCACGTTGAAAAAAGGATCCGCCAGAAACAACCCCAGGGCGCGTTCTTCCAGTTGGGACGGCGCGGCGAGGACCTCGGAGATCAGCTCTGACGCGCCGTTGTTGTTGGGCAGCAGTAAGGCCACCTCGCCAGGCAGTCCACTGGCTGTGAATCTTGGCCGGGCAGTCAGAATTGCCGGCGGTAAAAGCCGTGAATCCCACTCCGACTCGTCTCGCAGTGTGATGTCCCAGCTCAAATGATTCCGCAGCATGCGCATAATATTACCCAAAATTACCCAAAATCGCAATTTAACCAGCTTGTAGCCAAAAATTTTCCTCTTCACACTCTTGTGAAGGCCGAAAAGGTCAGAGGGAGTTCGCGGCGTTTTATCGGAACAGGGGTTCCGGATTGGCGTCGCTGGATTTACCCAAAAAAGCCGTCCTGCTGGAAGGAGACGGCGTCGAGGGAGGCACGAGAGATCATGTTGCACATGAGCTTGCGGGTGCAGGTGGCGGTCGTATCTTCGACCGAGGTGCCGGGCGAAGGCTTGGAGCGTCAGCGGACCTGTTTTTCTCCCGTGACGGTGTCTCCGGTCAGGAGTTGCGGACGGTGAGGCGCTTCATCGAGCGCCATACCTTCTGGGCCATTGTGATCCTGATCGCAGTCGGGGTCTTCCTCTGGATGATCTTCGCGGTCTGGCCTGACTGGCTGGTCTCGGCGATCGGTCGCAAGAAGACCTTCGTGAACACCTTCCTCAATGGCTTGACCCTGGCCGGCCTCTATTTTCTCGTGGCCAGCGGCTTTACGCTCGTCTTCGGGCTGATGCGCAACGTCAACCTGGCCCATGGCTCCATGTATCTGCTCGGCGCCTACATCGGCTATGAGGCGGCCGAGGCTTCGGGCAACTGGTTTGTCGGGCTGGCCGCCGCCTTCATCGTTATCGCGATCACGGGGATCCTGCTCCAGGTGCTGGTCTTCCGCCGGATGGAAGGGGACGATCTGCGCCAGACCCTTGTGACCATTGGTGTGTCCATCGTGGCCGCTGATCTCATGCTGGCGATCTGGTCGGGCACAACCTATCAATTCGCACCGCCGGAATGGCTGTTCGGCGCGGCGGAGCTGCCGATCATCTCGGCCATCCGCTCATCGGGCCAAGAGGTCTTCATCAAATACCCGGTTTACCGCCTGACCGTTCTGGCGGTGGCGATTGCTGTGGGCATCGCACTCTGGCTGTTCCTGAACCGCACCCGCATCGGCATGATGATCCGCGCCGGGGTAAACGACCGGGATATGCTGGCGGCGACCGGCGTCAATGTGCAGGTGGTCTTTGCGCTGGTCTTCGCCATCGGCGCCGGACTGGCCGGGTTCGCCGGAGTGATCGGCGGCACGGCGCTCTCCATCGCACCCGGCGAGGATGTCCGCTATCTGCTGGCGTCCCTGGTGGTGGTGATCGTCGGAGGCATGGGATCGGTGCCGGGCGCGGCCATCGGCGCGCTCCTGATCGGTCTCGCGGAACAGTTCGGACTAGCTTACTTCCCGACCTACGGCGTGGTCCTCACCTTCCTGATCATGGTGGTGGTGCTGGCGGTTCGACCCCAGGGCATCATGGGGAGCGCCTGAACCATGGCCGAGATCTCTCTCATCGCCGGCAAGAGCAGGTTGCCGAACATTCATCCGGCCTCGGCGCTCGCGGTGCTCTTCCTGCTGTTCTATCCGGCCTTCGCCAGCGACTTCTTCGTCTTCCAGGTCGGCGCCTACTCCCTGGTGCTCGGCACCATCGCCCTGTCGCTCATGATGCTGGCCGGCTACGGCGGCATGGTCAGCCTGTCGCAACTGACGGTCGCGGGCTTTGCGGGCTATCTTATGGCGATCCTGGGGGACAACTCCGTCGGTGTCATGGGGCTCGGCTGGCCCTGGTGGCTGACCGTCGTCGTGGCCATCTTCGCCGCCGCCGTCTTCAGTGCCCTGATTGGCGCGATCTCGGTGCGGACCGAGGGGATCTACACCATCATGATCACCCTCGCGATCGCCGTCGCCTTCTTCTATTTCGTGCGACAGAACTACGTCATTTTCAACGGCTTTACCGGTTACGCGGGCGTCGAGCCGCCAGTGCTCTTCGGCATCTACTGGCGTGATCCGACGCCCTTCTATTATCTAAGCCTCGCGGTCGCGGCCTTCTTCTTCTTAATGGTGCTCTACGGCTCCCGTTCCACCTTCGGTCTGAGCCTGCAGGCCATCCGAGACAATCCGCGCCGCATGCGGGCCATCGGCTACGACGTCACGCTGCACAGGATCTTCGCCTACTTCCTGGCGGGTCTCATTGCCGGCACGGCCGGGGTGCTCATGGTCTGGTTCAACGGCCGCATCTCGCCCGGCTCGGTCGGCGTCGATGTGGTGATCGACATCCTGATCATCGCGGTGGTCGGCGGCATGCGGCATCCCATCGGACCTTTCATCGGGGCGCTGGCTTTCGTGTTGCTGGAGAACTTCGCCATCGACCTGATCGATCGCGAACGCTTCAACACGGTCATCGGACTGGCTTTTCTTCTGGTCGTTCTCTTTTCACCGGACGGCCTGCTCGGGCTTTGGATGCGCATCAAAGGTGCCCTGAAGCTCAGGCGAAGCTCACCGCCGGACGGCGGCGGCGGGCAGTAACCGGGATCAGGCGGATGCGCCCGAACACGGTCAACCCAAAACAGGGAGGAAAAAATGATAACCGATAGTCGGACATTGATAGCAGCAGCCGTCGCGGCCATGCTCGCCGGCCCGGCGATGGCAGACGACGGTACCGTAAAGATGGGCGCGCTCGCGACCCTGGAAGGCGCCTTCGCGGTGCTGGGCGAAGACAGCATGCGCGGCGTCAAGATGGCGCTCGAAGAATTCAAGCACAGCGCCGGCGGCAAGAAGATCGAGCTGATCACGGGCTCTTCCGACGCCTCGCCGGACAGCGCTATTCGCGCGACCCGCAAGCTGGTTGAGCAGGACGGCGTCCAGGTCATGGTCGGACCGCTGTCCGGCTCGGAAGGTCTGGCCGTCAAGGACTACGCCAAGACCCAACCCAACGTCACCTTCCTGAACGGCTCTTCCGCCGCCCAGGACACCACGCTGCGCGACCCGGCGGAGAACTTCTATCGTTTCAGCACCGAAGGTGCGCAATGGATGGCTGGCCTCGGTGAATACGTCTATAAAGAAAAAGGCTACCGCAGCATTGCGGTTTTGGCGGAGGACTATTCCTTCCCTTACACCCAGGTCTTCGGTTTTCTGGAGCCCTTCTGCCGCCTGGGGGGACAGGCGCCTGTAGATGCCCGCTTCTGGGTGCCCATCGGCAACAAGGATTATTCCTCTGTCATCGCCGCGCTGCCGGATGATGTGGATGCCATCTTCGTCGCCCTGGGCGGCGCTGATGCCGTCAACTTCCTGACCCAGTATGAACAGGCCGGTGGCGACCTGCCGCTGGTCGGCGGATCGATCACGGTCGATCAGACGGTGCTCGGTTCCAAGGGGCGGACTCGTGATTTCGTCATCGGCACCCCTTCCGGCGGTCCGATCTCCGATACCTGGGAAGACGAGCGTTGGGCGGCTTTCGTGGCGGCCTATAAGGCACAGTTCCCGGACGGCTTCCCTTCACCGTCACTCTTCGCGCACGCCTATTACATCAACACCAAGGCGGCGCTGCTCGCTCTGGATAAAGTCGGCGGCGATCTGTCGGACGGCGGTAAGAAGTACCGGGAAGCTCTGTCCAGTCTCGAGTTCGAGACGCCGACCGGTATGGTCAAGCTGGACGCACGCCGGAACGCCATTGCCGATGTCTTCCTGACGGAAGTGACGGAAGGCCCGGACGGAAATCTTCTCAACAAGACCATTAAGGTGATCCCCTCGGTCAGCCAGACTCTCGGCTTGTCCTATGAGGATTTCCTGAAGTACGGCCCCGTCAGCCGCGAAAACCCGACCTGCAGCTAAGGCCGCGCAGTTGAGGTTTTCCTGATGCTCCGGACCGACGCCCTCACCCGCCTGCAGACGACCGGCCAGTATGCGCTGGAACTCGAGGCCGTCAGCCGCCACTTCGGCGCGCTGGTGGCTCTGGCGGACATCAATCTCGCCGTCAAGGCGGGTGAGCGGCGGGCGGTTCTCGGCTCCAACGGTGCCGGCAAGACGACACTCTTCAACGCCATCACGGGCGATTTCCCGCCCACCACCGGGCGGGTCCGGCTGTTTGGCGAAGACGTCACCGATCTTCCGGTGCATGAGAGGATCCGGCGCGGTCTGCGCCGGACCTATCAGATATCCCTGCTATTCGACGGGCTCAGTGTCCTCGACAATGTTTATCTCGCCTGCCGCGGTGTCAGCCGGGGCCGTCTGGCCCTGCGCCGGCCGAAGCCGGATGACGCGGTGACCCATGCGGCGGAGACCCTGCTGGAGGCGGTCCATCTCGGGGCCGAGCGCGACAGCCTGGTGGCGGAACTCAGCCACGGGCAGCAGCGGCAGTTGGAAATTGCCCTGGCCCTGGCCGGGGCACCCCGCTTTATCCTGCTCGACGAACCGGCCGCCGGCCTGTCCCCGACCGAACGCAGCGAACTGATTGAAATCCTGCAGTCGCTGCCGAACCACATCGGCTTCATCATCATTGAGCACGACATGGATGTCGCCCTGCGCGTGGCCGAGTCCGTGACCATGATGCACAACGGTCGGATCTTTAAGGAAGGCGCGCCGGAAGAGATCGAGAGCGATCCGGAAGTTCAGGAGCTCTATCTGGGAGGTGGGCATGCCTGAACGACGGAGCATGAGAAAGCCCGCGGACAACGTCCTGCAAATCCGCGACCTGCACGTTTACTACGGTAGTTCCCATGCCCTGCAGGGCGTCGATTTCACGCTGGAGCAGGGTGTGCAGGCCATCGTCGGCCGCAACGGTATGGGCAAAACGACCCTGTGCAACGCGATCATGGGGCTGGTGCCCGCCAGCCGCGGGTCGATCCGCTTTCATGGCGATGAACTGACCAGGCTGCCGACCCACAAAATCGCGGCGCTGGGGGTCGGTTACACGCCCCAGGGGCGCCGGCTCTGGCCTTCCCTGACGGTTGATGAACACCTGCGGCTATCCGACCGGGGCGGCAATACCTGGACCGTGGAGCGGGTTTACGACAGCTTCCCGCGTCTGGCCGAGCGACGCGGTAACGGCGGTGGCCAGCTCTCCGGTGGTGAGCAGCAGATGGTCGCCATCGCCCGCGCTCTGCTGCAGGACCCGGAACTGCTGGTCCTTGACGAGCCGACCGAGGGACTGGCGCCGGTCATCGTTCAGCAGGTCGAGGCCATGCTGGCGAAGCTGGCCGAGGAGGGGGATGTTTCCGTCCTGCTGATCGAACAGAACATCGGTGTCGCTACCGCGATCGCGGAATCTGTCGGTATCATGGTCAACGGCCGGATCAACCGGGTCATGCCCGCGGACCAGCTTGCCAATGACCGGAACCTGCAGGAACGCCTGTTGGGTGTCGGCCGGCATTCTCACGAAGATCTGGACCTGCCGCCGTCTGAAGAGACCATATCTGTTGCGAAACCGGATGCGGAAGCGGCTGGTGAGATCGCCGAGTCTTCTGATCCGGCGCCGGCCGAACCGGAGAGGCGAAAGCTTCGATATGTGCCGCCGACGCGCTGGTCCGCCGCGCAATGGGGGAAGGAGCCCGAAGCGCAATCATCTCAGCCGCGCGAAACCAAGTCCGATCCGCCGCCTGTGCGGCCTTTTGACGTCAAGCCGGAGCCACTCTACGCCGAAGCCCTGACGCCTCTGTCTCAACTACGCGGGAATGAGGTTCTGGTGGTGGGAACCTTCGATACCAAAGGCGCCGAGCTCCGTTACATCCGGGATCAGATCCAGGCGCAGCAACTGACTGTGCGCACGGTGGACCTCTCGACCTCCGGCAAGCCCTCCAGCGCCGACGTGCCGCCTCACATGGTGGCCGCTTACCACCGTGGCGGTGCCAGTGCGGTCTTCACCGGCGACCGCGGCGCCTCCGTCCGCGCCATGGCCAAGGCCTTCGAAGCCTGGATCGAGCGTCATCCGGGCATTGGCGGCATTATCTCGGCGGCCGGCTCCGGTGGTACGGCGCTCGCCACGCCCGCGATGCGGCGCCTGCCAGTGGGTGTTCCGAAGGTCATGATCTCGACCGTGGCTTCCGGTGAAGTCGGACAGTACGTCGGTCCTTCCGACATCATGATGATGTACCCGGTCACGGACGTGCAGGGGCTCAACCGGATCTCGCGCCAGGTGCTCGCCAACGGCGCCAATGCGCTGACCGGCATGGTGAAGCAGGCGGCGGAGAAATCCGCAGCGCGCGACAGCGCGCAGGATCTGCCCGGTCTCGGACTGACCATGTTCGGTGTGACCACCACGGCGGTCAGCCAGATCACCGCGCAGCTCAAAAGCCACTACGATTGCCTGGTGTTCCACGCGACCGGAGTGGGCGGCCGCTCCATGGAAAAGCTCGCCGACAGCGGCCTTTTGACCGCCGCCATCGACCTTACCACCACCGAAGTCTGCGACATGATGATGGGGGGTGTTTTCCCCGCCGATGATGACCGCTTCGGGGCCTTCATCCGCACAGGCATCCCCTACGTCGGCTCCCTCGGTGCCATGGATATGGTGAATTTCGGACCGCCGGACACGGTGCCCGAGCGCTACCGCGGCCGGAACTTCGTGGAGCATAATCCGCAGGTCACGCTGATGCGCACCACGGCGGAGGAAAACCGGCGCATGGGGGAATGGATCGTCGGCCGCCTGAACCAGATGGAAGGTCCGGTGCGTTTTCTGATCCCCGAAGGTGGGGTCTCTGCGCTGGATGCACCGGGACAGCCCTTTCACGACCCGCAGGCCGACCAGGCGCTCTTCGATGCCATCGCGGAGGGTTTCCAGGAAACCGGCAACCGCAGGCTCCTGCGCCTGCCGCATAACATCAACGACCCGGCCTTTGCAGACGCAGTGGTGGCCGCCTTGACAGAAATCGACAGTTACCTTGGGAGAGAGCGACATGCCGCGGTTTGAGCGTTCCGATCTGCTGGAGAAGTTTCAGCGCATGAAGAAAAACGGCGAGCCGATTATCGGGGGCGGCGCCGGTACGGGGCTCTCGGCGAAGTGCGAAGAGGCGGGCGGGATCGACCTGATCGTGATCTACAACTCCGGGCGCTATCGCATGGCCGGCCGTGGTTCGCTGTCCGGCCTTCTGGCGTATGGCAATGCCAACGACATCGTCATGGAGATGGCGCGGGAAGTGCTGCCCATGGCGCCGAACACGCCCGTCCTCGCCGGTGTCAATGGCACCGATCCCTTCTGCGTTCTCGACAGCTTCCTGGATGATGTAAAGCGGATCGGCTTTTCTGGTGTGCAGAACTTTCCCACCGTCGGTCTGATCGACGGCACCTTCCGGGCCAACCTGGAGGAGACCGGCATGTCCTACGGCCTGGAGGTCGACATGATCCGCATGGCGCATGAAAAGGACATGCTCACCACGCCCTACGTCTTCTGCGAAGAAGACGCAGAGGCCATGGCCAAGGCGGGAGCCGACATCGTCGTCTGCCATCTGGGCCTGACGACCGGCGGCTCGATTGGCGCGGAGACCGCGCTGAAGCTGCAGGACTGCCCCGCGCTGGTCGATGCCTGGGCTTCCGCGGCTCTGCGCGTGAACCCCGATGTCATCGTGCTGGTGCACGGCGGTCCGGTCTCCATGCCCGCGGACGCCACTTATGTTCTTGAAAACACCGAAGCCTGCCATGGGTTCTACGGCGCCTCCTCCATGGAGCGCCTGCCGACCGAAGTGGCGCTGACGGAACAGACCCGGGCCTTTAAGGCTATACGCGGTCGCTGAAGAGGAGGAGAAGCATGACAGGCGGATTGATTGGCGCGGTCATACTCTGGCTTATCGTCGCGATCGTCGGCATTGCCGTGATCGTCTATCTCTTGCACTGGCTCTATCACCGCTCGACCAAAGAGCTGTCTTTCGTGCGGACCGGCTTCGGAGGCGAGACGGTCGTCATCAACGGCGGCGCCCTGGTGCTGCCGATCATCCACGAGGTGACGCCCGTTAACATGAACGTGGTGCGCATTCCCGTGCGCCGCAGCCGCGAGGATGCGGTCATCACCCGCGATCGCATGCGGGTTGACATCGAGGCCGAGTTTTTCGTGCGCGTGGCACCCAAGCCTGAAGCGGTCGCGGCTGCGGCTGCCACTCTGGGCCGGCGCACCACTGATCCCGACGGCCTGAGCGATCTGCTCTCCGGTAAGTTCATCGGCGCCCTCAGGTCCGTCGCGGCCGAGATGTCTTTGGACGAGATGCACGAGAAGCGTGGCGATTATGTCGTCGAGGTCGAAGCCCGCGCCGTGGACGTGCTGGCCAGCAACGGACTGGAGCTGGAATCCGTCGCTATCACCGATCTTGACCAGACCGATCTGGAGTTCTTCAACCCGGCCAACCGCTTCGATGCCGAGGGCCTGACCCAGTTGATCGAGACGATTGAAACCCGGCGCAAGGCGCGCAACGCGATCGAGCAGGAATCGATGGTGGCGATCCGCAGCCGCAACCTGGAGGCGGAGAAGGCGACCCTGGAGCTGGAGCGCGAGAGCGAGAACGCGCGCCTGTCCCAGGAACGTGATATCGAGGCCCTGCGGGCCGCGCAGCGCGCCGAGATCGTCCGCGAGCAGGTCGCGCGCGAAGCCGAAGCCACCCGCGCCCGGATCTCGACCGAAGAGGAAACCCGCAAGCGGGAGATCGAGCGCCGCATCTCTCTGGAAGACAAGGAGATCAAAGCTCAGGAAGAGGTCGAACGCGCGCGCATTGCCCAGGAGCAGGTACTCGACAAGGCGCGGATTGACCGCGAAAAGCTGCTGCGCTCGCAACAGATCGCCCAGCGTCATGAAACCGAAGTGGCGGAAATCTCCGCGAACGAGGATGTCGAGCGGGCGCGCATCGTTTCGGACCGTCAGCTTCGCGAGGCCCGTATTGTCGCCGAGGAGGAAACCCAGGCTCGGGAGATCGCACGCGGACAGCAGATCGAATCGGCCGAGATTTCCGCGCGGCAGGCGGTCGAGGCTGCGCGGATTTCGCAGGAGCAGGCGCTCGACAAGGCGCGGATCGAGCGGGAGAAATTGCTTAAGTCGCATCAGATCGCCGAACGCCAGGCGACCGAGGAGGCCGAAATCTCGGCCCGCGAAGAGGTCGAGCGGGCCCGCATCGCCTCGAACCGTGGCCTCGACGAGGCGCGGATTCTGCTGGAGCGTGATCTGAAGCGGCTCGAGGTTGAACGCCAGCAGGTCATCGAACTAGCCGAACTGGATAAAGCGATCGCGCTGTTGAACAGGCAGGCGGATGAAGCAGCGACGCGTGTGACCACGGAAGCGGCCCGCGCCGAAGCGGCCATAGCGGAAGAGAAGGTCACCACGATCCGTGAGATCGAGGTTGCGGACCGCCTGGCCGCCATCGATCGCCTGCTGGCAGCCAAGGACGCCGATACGGCGAAGATCGCAGCCGAAGCCGAGAAGGTCCGCGCAGGTGTGGCCGCCGAGGCGCAGCGCCTGATGAACGAGGCGGAGAACATCCTGACCGATGATGCGCGTGCCAGCCTGCTGCGCAGCAAGCTGATCGAGCGTCTGGAAGGTATTGTCAGAGAATCCGTGCGGCCGATGGAGAACATCGAAGGCATCAAGATCCTCCATGTGGATGGCCTGGCCGGGGGCGGCGGGAACGGCACACCGCGATCCCCGACCGACGAGGTGATCGAGAGCGCGCTGCGCTACCGGGCGCAGGCGCCCCTGATCGACGAGATGATGAAGGAGATCGGAGTCGAGGGTTCCAACGTGGCGCGCATGGGCGATGTCTTCCGCGCGGCGCGTGACGCACAGACCCTCGCCAAGGGCAACAAAGACGGTAAGAAGAAGGAAGATTAGGTTATGGCGGAGGTCTACACCTCCTCGATCATCAATGCGCCGGCGGAGCAGGTCTGGGCGCAAATCCGCGACTTCAACGCGCTGCCAGCCTGGCACCCCTTGATCGCGGAAAGCCGGATCGAAGGGGGCGCGCCTTCGGACAGGGTCGGTTGCGTGCGCGACTTCCGGCTCAAGGACGGTGGCCGTATTCGCGAGAAGCTGCTGGCGCTCTCGGACTATGACTTCTCCTGCACCTACTCGATCCTGGAAAGTCCGATGGGGGTCGAAAACTATGTGGCTACGCTGAAGCTGACACCGGTCACCGACGGCAACCGCACCTTCGCCGAGTGGTCGGCCGAGTTCGACTGTGCCGCCGAGGCGGAGGCGCAACTGGTGGCCGATATCGGCGGGAACGTCTTTCAGGGCGGTTTCGACTCCCTCAAGAGCCGCTTCGGCGCATAGGCCCCGGGATGGTCGAAGTCCGCCGCTCCACCGTGATCGATGCGCCGATTGAGGAAGTCTGGCGGATTCTGCGCGACTTCAATGGCCACGACCGCTGGCATCCGGCGGTGGCCGAGAGTCATCTCACCGGCGCAGACTTTACGGACCAGGTGGGCTGTGTGCGTGATTTTCGCCTGACCGGTGGTGAGCGGGTGACGGAGCAACTGCTCAGCCTTTCCGACAAGACCCGCAGTTTCAGCTATGCGATCGTCGAGAGCGACGTGCCGCTCCGGGACTACGTGGCGCATGTGGCCTTGAAACCGGTCACGGACGGACGCCGCACTTTCTGGAACTGGTACTCGAAATTCCGGCCGCCGGCGGGCCAGGAACAGGAACTCGCGCAGTTGGTAGCGGAGGGTGTTTACGAAGCGGGCTTCTCCGCGATCCGTGCTCTCGTCTCCAAGCCTTCGGCCCCTCCGGCAGTTGGTTCGATTGAAGGGCAGGGCGTCACACTGCAGCGCTACGGCGGTCCCGAGGAACTGCTCTTCGGCCCGGTGACGGCGCCGCCGCCCGGACCCGGTGAGGTCAGGCTGCGTCACACGGCCATCGGCGTGAACTTCATCGATGTTTACTGCCGAACCGGCTACTTCGATCTTCTGAAGCCCCCGGGTGTGCCGGGTATGGAAGCCGCGGGTGTCGTTCTCGATGTCGGGGCCGGTGTCACGCACCTGGCTGTCGGCGACCGGGTCGGCTATGCCTGCCCGCCGGTCGGTGCCTACGCCAGTCATCGCACCCTGCCGGCGGACCTCGTCCTCCGGCTGCCGGAGGATGTCAGCGACGAGGTCGCTGCCGCTGGCCTGCTCAAGGGCATGACAGCCGAGTTCCTGCTGCATCGGGTCCACAAGCTCCAGGCCGGGGAACAGGTGCTGGTCTATGCGCCGGCCGGCGGCGTCGGCCGTATGCTATGCCAATGGGCCTCGCATCTGGGTGCGCGGGTGATCGGTGCGACTTCGAGCCCGGAGAAGGCCGCGGTGGCCCGGGCGGCGGGTGCCGATGCGGTCGTGACCCCGGGCGATGTCAGTCTCGAAGACCAGGTCATGGAGCTGACAAATGGGCAGGGCGCGGACGTGATCTTCGATGCGGTGGGGCGCGACAGCTTTGCCCATTCTCTGAAAGCACTTGCCATCCGCGGTCACCTCGTCAGCTACGGCCAGGCATCGGGACCGGTGGGAAGTTGGGATATCGGCGCGCTTTCGTCGCGCTCGGTGACACTGTCCCGCCCGAACTTCGGACACTATGCCGGAACGCCGGAACAGGTCGCGGCCTCGACGCAGCGCTTTTTCGCTGCCCTGCGCGCGGGCATCGTGAGTGTCGATATCACCAAGCGTTATCCCCTGTTGGAGGCGGCGCAGGCGCATCGCGATCTGGAGGCGCGCCGCACGACAGGTTCCAGCCTTCTCATACCGGGAGAAACAGCGTGAAGATAGCGGTCTTCGAATGGAATGGAATTCGGCGGGTCGGCCAGGTCGACGAAGCGGCGCAGACGGTCGCACCCTTCGATCTGCCGCTGGAGGCCGCAAAGGAAGCGGGTGTGACGGCCCTGATCGGCCGTCCGCTGCCGCCGGCTGGTGCGCCGCTTCCCCTGTCCGAGGTCACGCTCTGCGCGCCTGTGCCGCGTCCGCGGCGCAACATTTTCTGCGTCGGCAAGAACTACCACGCGCATGCCCAGGAATTCGCCTCCTCCGGCTTTGACAGCTCGGCGGCAAAGGGCGCGGTACCGGAACATCCGATCGTCTTCTCCAAGACGCCCGAATGCGTTATCCCCGATGGCGGGCCGGTGAAGATCGATGCTTCGGTTTCCGAAGCTATCGACTACGAAGCCGAACTGGCGGTGATCATCGGCAAGGGCGGCCGCAACATTCCGGCCGCGGAGGCTCTGTCCCACGTTTGGGGCTACACCATCGTCAATGACGTGACGGCCCGCGATCTCCAGGGGCGGCACAGCCAGTGGCTAATCGGAAAATCCCAGGACAGTTTTTGTCCCATGGGGCCCTGGGCGGTTACGGCGGACGAGCTGAATCTGGAAGATGCGGCGGTCCGCTGCTGGATCAATGACGAACTGCGGCAGGACTCCAACGTCAAGCTGCTGATCTTCGATGTCCCGACCATTATCGCGGCGATTTCCAACGGACTGACACTGCTGCCAGGCGATGTGATTGCCACCGGGACGCCGGCGGGGGTCGGCATCGGTTTCGATCCTCCGAAGTACCTGAAGCCGGGCGACAGAATGCATATCGAGATCGAAGGTATCGGCCGGCTCGAGAATCCCGTGGAGGCTTTCTGAGCCATGGCGGATGTCCGATTTGGAAGCATGGTGAGCGAAGTGGCGGGCGATGGCCCTGCCGTGTTGCTGATCCATGGACTGGGCGGAAGCTCCAATTCCTTCCAGCCGATGATGTCTGTCCTGCAGGGCTTCCGGGCGGTCCGGCCCGACCTGCCCGGCGCGGGGCGGTCCGCCCTGCGTCCCGGTCTCTGTGGCCTCAAAGGGCTGGCGGCGGCGGCCATTGAAGTCCTGCGGTCCTTGTCGATTTCGCAAGCACATCTGGTCGGACATTCCATGGGCACCATCCTCTGCCAGGAAATTGCTGTCGCTCATCCAGGCCTTGTGACGGGCATGACACTGTTCGGACCGATTCTCGAACCGCCACCGGCGGGGCGGGCGGCCCTCAAAGAGCGGGCAGAAAGGGCGCGCCGGGAAGGTATGAGCGGCATCGCGGATGCGGTCGCCAAAGCCAGTCTCTCGGCGAAGAGCAAGAGCGCGAACCCTGCCCTGTCGGCCTTTGTGCGCGAGAGCCTCATGCGCCAGGACCCTGGCGGCTATGCGCGGCACTGCGAAGCTCTGGCCGAGATGATACCGCCGGATCACGGCGCGATCACCTGCCCGACCCGCCTGGTGACCGGCGCGGAGGATGTCGTCGCGCCGCCTGAGATGGGTGAAGCGCTGAAAGCCCGTATCGACGGTGCCGAACTCCATATTTTGCCCGATTGCGGACACTGGAGCATGCTGGAAGCCCCGCGGGCGGCAGCGGAACACTTGCAACGACAACTGGGCCAACGACAACTGTGCCAACAACAACTGGGCGAAATCTGATCTGACGAAGCGGAGAGGGAGGAAACGGTCATGACCGATAGCAGCTACACGGACTGGAGCGGTGGACGCAGCAGCTTCAGTGAGAACGCGATCACCTTCACCAATGTCAGGATCCTGGATGCGACCGGTGAAGCGCCCTACAGCGGCGAGGTGGTGGTTGAGGGCAACCGCATCAAGAGCGTCAGCCGCTCCAGCGGCGGTTACGCCTGGGGCAACGGCGGCGGGCAGCGTATCGACGGGCGCGGTGCGACCCTCATGCCCGGCCTGATCGACGCGCACCTGCATCTGTCCTGGAACAATGCGCCCGGCATTGCCCCGATCCAGATGATGCCGCTGGAAGAACATATGCTGGTCACGGCAGAGATGGCGAAGGTTCTGCTGGATGCCGGCTTCACCGCGGGGCGCGGTGCTGCCGCCGCCAAGCCGCGTCTCGACGTCGTGGTGCGCAACTTTATCAACGAGGGCCGCATCCCGGGTCCGCGTTACACCGCGTCGGGACCGGAGATTACGACGGTTGGCGGCCTGGGCGATACGGCGCCGCCGCACATCCCGCACGAGGGCATGAACCTGGGGATCGTGGTCTCGGGGCCGGAAGAGATCCGGCGCACGGTGCGGGAGCTGATCAAGTACGGTGTCGACACCGTCAAGCTCAATCTCTCGGGTGAAGAGATCACCGGCATGGGTGCCGAGGAAACGCCCATGTCGGAGGAGGAAATCACCATGGCCGTGCGCGAAGCCAGGGTGCGGAACAAGACCCTCGCGGCCCACGCCCGCTCCTCCGAATCCGTAAAACAGTGCGTCAGGCACGGCATCGACTACATCTATCACGCTTCCTTCGCCGATGAGGAAGCCCTCGATATGCTGGAGGCGGTGAAGGACAAGCACTTCGTTGCCCCGGGCCTCGCCTGGCTGATCAACACCGCGCGCAACGCGGGCGACTACGGCATCAAGCCCGGCACGCCCATCACCATCGCCTACGAGCGCGAGCTGGAGATGGCGGTGGAGACCATGCAGAAGATGCACAAGCGCGGCATCCGGGTCCTGATCGGTGGTGACTACGGCTTCGCCTGGACGCCCCAGGGCACCAACGCGACCGATATCCACACCTTCGTCGATCTGCTCGGCATGTCGCCTATGGAGGCGATCCAGGCGGCGACGAAGTATGGCGGCCAGATCATGGGCATGGGGAACGAACTGGGTATGATCCGGGAGGGTTACCTGGCGGATCTTCTGCTGGTTGATGGCGATCCCATCGCGGACGTCCGCATCCTGCAGGACAAGAATCGGTTGCTCGCGATCATGAAGGACGGCAAGTTTCACAAGGCCCCGGCCAACACCGTGACGGATCTGCGCATCACCGCCTGAGGCTTTCGGCTATTGCCGCGACTCCCTACCGCATCCTATCGTGATGCCGCTGCCCTGATTTTCGGCGGGAGTGAAGGCGTCTGATGGAAGAGTTCTTCGAACCGGGCCGCGCCGCTGCGGAGTTCCAGTCGGCTGTCGATTGGATCCTCCTGCATGTCACGAACATCTGGACTCTGCTTCAGGTCGTTCTCCTGCTCCTGCTCTTCGGGCTTTCCGCCTACAGCGGCAAGCTGATCCGACCCCGTCTCGTCAAATTTCTGGAAGGCGTGAAGCTGCCGGCGCGGGTGGCGAGCCAGGTGCAGGCCCTGCCCGCGGTCTTGACGCCGGTGATCTATCTGACCCTGCTTGGCCTCGCGCTAGCCGTTCTTCAGCAGATGACCTGGCCGAGCCGGAGCTACCTTCTCGGAATCGCGACAAATCTCCTGGGCGCCTGGATCATCATCCGGCTGGTCACCACCTTCGTCAGCAATCCGGCGCTTGCCAAGACGCTGGCGTTCTGCGCCTGGACGATCGCCGCGCTCAACATCACCGGTCTCCTGGATCCGACGGTCGAGCTGCTCGACTCTCTGGCTGTTTCCTTCGGTGATCTGCGCATCTCTCTGCTGACCGTGGTCAAGGGCATGCTGACCCTGGCCCTGCTGCTCTGGGCAGCCTCCGCGCTGTCGCGTTTTCTGGAACGGCGTATCAACCAGGTGCCGGACCTGACGCCGTCCGTTCAGGTTCTGCTCGGCAAGCTGCTGAAGATCACCCTGATCACCCTGGCCGTCTTGATTGCCATCAATTCTGTCGGGATCGACCTGACGGCCCTGGCGGTTTTCTCGGGCGCGGTCGGCGTCGGGATCGGTTTTGGCCTGCAGAAGGTGGTTTCCAACCTGATCAGCGGTGTGATCCTGCTGCTCGACAAGTCCATTAAGCCGGGTGACGTCATCGAGTTGGGCGAGACCTTCGGTTGGATCTCTTCGCTCGGCGCGCGTTACGTTTCGGTCGTGACCCGCGACAGCAAGGAGTACCTCATCCCGAATGAGGACCTGATCACCCAGCGCGTGGTCAACTGGTCCTTTTCCAACGAACTGATCCGGATGGAGATCACTTTCGGGGTGTCCTATGACTGCGATCCCCATGAGGTTCGGCGTATCGCCCGGGAGGCCGCCGCCAAACCGGAGCGTGTGGTGTCGGAGAAGCCGCCGGTCTGCCACCTGACCGCCTTCGGGGACAGCTCCCTCGATTTCGTTCTGCGCTTCTGGATCCGCGATCCCTCGGGCGGCGTCGCCAATATCAAGGGGGAGGTACTGCTGGCGCTCTGGGATGCTTTTAAGGCGCACGGCATCGAGATTCCCTATCCCCACAGCCAGATTATCCTGAAGGAGCCGATCCGGATCGAAGGGGCGCCGCAGCCAACGGAATCCTAGAGAGAGCTGATTCTGATCTGACAGGTCGATGACGGTCAGTTAATCATAATTTCAATGAAAATTTCTTATACCTTATTGATTTATATGAATTCTTAACTTTTTTGAATTTTTTCTGGAAGGATTTTCCGCCGCTCTCGTTGTTCTGGTGAATGTGGCCCGCTGGCGGGCCGACGACCAGGAGACACAACGATGAAACGCCTTCTTGCCCCGTTACTTGTCCTGCCTTTGGCTGCTTGCTCGCTGGGAAAGGAGCTTGAGAGCATCAAGGTGCCTGCCATCAAGCTGCCTTCGATTTCGGGCTTGTTCGCTGGGCCGGGCCCTGAAGTCCGACCCTTGAAGGGTGGCATCGCGCAGGTTGGAAAAGCATCGGCGCGTCGTATTCCCACTATGACCGTGACCAGCCTTAAAGACGGAACGCACAGGCGTTACGCGGTTCGCAGCTATGGCAACGGCGTGCGCGTGACGGAGGACAACGGCTGCATCTGGACGCGTGCCGGTGATTGGTTCTCGCCGTCCGATAGCTGGGCGAACTGCGGGACCTCCAAGAACTGGCATACCGGACAGGCCAAAGTGCGTGAACTCGACTCGCTCTATCCCCTGAAGGTGGGCAGCGTCGGACGATATGAGCGTCAGGCCGTCTCCCATACGGGCCGCCGCTACAGCCGCGAAACGCGTTGCGAAGTAACCGACGCGGTCGAGGTCCTGCGCCCGGGCCGCGCTGCCACGCCAGCCTTCGTCGTGGAGTGCGATGACAGCCGCCGGGTGCGCACGACCTGGTATGCGCCGAAAGAAGGCCCGGTGGCCTACCGGGAGGTCCATCGCCGCAACGGCGTCGAGGAAGCCTGGGTTCGCAGCAAGTGACATCGCGCGCCGCGAAAGATGAATGCTGCATGAAGCCAGTGTGAACAGATCCCAAAGAAGACATGAACGAAAATGAAAATTATCGTTAAAAAACAATATTGTAACGTAGCGCACGAGCCGGCTGTGTTATCCGCTGACAAACGAGTTGGCGGCCTTGCCGGAGCGCAGCGCCGTTTCTTGGAGCACAGGAGTCGCGCGACAGCCTCCGCAGGTTTTGCGGCGACGCCGACTGAAAAGGAAAAGCGGATGTCAGATCTTGCAAACAATACTCTCGCGTCATCGTCAGACACCGTCAGTCTGGTGCGCCGGCCGGCGAAGGGCAAGGAGGCTCTGTCCTGTTGGATGGCGCTGCCCTGCAAACTGGCGCCCGACGCGCTCCCCCTGGTCGCAGTGCATGGTGTCCAGCGCGGCGCAAAGCAGCAGGCCTCGCTTCTGGCGGCGCAGGCTGCGCTGCTGGGACGCCCGGTGATCGCGCCTCTTTTCAGTGAAAAGCGCTGGCCGCAGTATCAGCAGGTCGTTCGTGGCAAGCGCGCCGATCTGGCGCTGCTGCGTTTGATGAACGAACTGCGCCTGGCCGGTATCTGGCAAAGCCAGCAGTTTGAGCTTTCAGGTTATTCCGGCGGTGCCCAGTTCGCTCACCGCTTTGCGATGCTCTATCCGCAAATCGTGGCGCGGCTCACCGTCGCTTCCGCGGGCTGGTATAGCTTTCCCGATGAAGCGCCCTTTCCTTATGGCATGGCGCCGCGGCCCGGCCGGAGCGGTGATTGGGGCCCACGTCTTGCGGCCGGGTTGGAGAGGTTTCTGCGTATTCCGATTCATGTCTGCGTCGGCTCGAAGGACTGCGTTGCTGATGCAAAAACCCGGCGGGGTGAGCAGATCGACGAGCAGCAAGGTGACAACCGTATGATGCGCGCCAAGCGCTGGGTTCTTGCGCTCCAACGCTGTGCCGCCGCGAAGGGAATCGAGGCGCAGATCAGCTTTTCCGTTCTGCCTGAATGCGGACACGATTTTCGCGAGTGCGTGGAGGTCGGCGGCCTCGATCGCGTGATCTTCCGGACGGAGTCTTCTTCCGGGATCGACATGCCGCGCGCGCACCACTGGGACAGGGAAACAGCGCCTGCGGCTGCGCCGCGGGTATGAACTCTTTCATGAACTGTTCATGTGCCTGTCCGGGAGCGTTCATCGCTGCGACAGGCGGGCTTTAGCAAACAGCGTCAGACTTCATAGGCATAAACCATGGCACTTCGGCGGGTGTCGGACAAATCCAGGAGAATATCCATGACTGTACTAACCCCTATCGCGTTCGATTTTCTCGCCCAGGCGAAGTGGGCCTTTTCCACTAGGCGCGTCCAGCGTGAGGACGCGGTGTCCCTGATCGACATGCTGTCCTACGCCAAATCGGGCGATCTGGTTCTCGGCCGTGTCGAGCGGATCGGTTCGCATAAGAAAATTCAGTTGGCGACGGGACGCGCTTCAGAGCTCTATCAGGACGACCTGGTGGTTCTGGCCTGCGGTGACCGCTATGCGCCCGACCAGTTTGAAGGCCTGGCGGAACTGGACCCCAATGGGGCCGACATGCTCGCCGGTGGCGGCGTGCTCGGCCGCATGCGTCAGCGGCATGCCAAGATGTCTGTGCCAACCCGGATCATTCCCTTGGGCCTGCTGGCCAACGCCGCGGGCAAGGTGATCAATCTCAACGACTATGCTTTGGAACGGGCTGCGCGGCCGGTCGGTCTCCAGGTCATCGGTGTTGTCGGTGCCTCCATGAATTCCGGAAAGACCACGGCGGTTGCGGCCTTCGCGCATGGATTGACGCGCGCCGGCTACCGTGTGGCCGCGATCAAGGCCACCGGTACCGGTGCCTTCGGCGATTACAATGCCTTCATCGATACTGGTGCACGTTATGTCGCCGATTTCACCGATGCCGGCATGGTCTCGACCTACCGGCAGCCTCTGGCAAGGATCGCTACCGGACTGGATACGCTGCTGGCACATGCCGGGCGAGCCGGTTGTGATGTTGCCGTTGTCGAACTGGCCGATGGCGTGTTTCAGAAGGAAACGGCGGAGCTTCTGCGGGATCCACAGGTTCGGGGCGGTTTCGCGGGCATGGTCTTTGCCGCTCCGGATGCGCTTGCTGCGGCCGGCGGCTGCGCAGCACTGAGGACCATGGGGATTGAACCCGCGATCGTGACCGGCATGGTTAGCTGCTCCCCGCTCGGCGCATCCGAGGCGGAGGCCGCGACCGGCGTTCAGGTGGTCAAGCGCAGCACGCTCTGCGATCCGGCGCAGTCCAATGCGCTTCTGGCCGAAATGCTGGCAAGGCCGGACCGTCGCGACGCCGAATCCGAGGTTGCCGAAGTTGGGGCTGCGGCATGATCTGGCCGACCCTGCCTTGGCCGTTTCGCGGCGGCTCCACCGCGAGCCGGCTGCCAGCGATCCAGGGTGAAGGCCGTGGACGCTCTATCCTGCTGGTTGCGTTTCTCGCCCTGGGACAGGCGTCGGCGGCCGGCGCCGCGGCCTTCGCAACGCGGGACGTTTTCGCCGCCTTGGGGGAAGAGTCGCCGGGCCTCCCGCTGCTTGCGCTCGGCCTGATCGTGATGGCGGGTTTCGCCATCGCTCTGCTGAGGGTGGCCGAGCGGCTGGTGGCGGAACGGGTCGGACAGAACTATGCCGCTTCGCTGCGCCTGAAGCTTTTCAAACACCTCTCGCAGATGCCGGCGCGGGAAGTCTCTAAACGGCGCCGGGGGGCTTTGGCCCTGCGCTTCGTGGGTGACCTGACTGCGGTTCGCGGTTGGGTCAGTCTGGGCATCGCGCGGCTGGTGTCGGCTTCCATTGTCCTGCCGCTTGCCGCCGCCGTGCTGTTTTTCCTCAATGCCGATCTGGCCTGGGCGGCGGTGTTTCCCATTGTCCTTGGCCTCGTCGCCATGGCGTTGATCGGTCCGCGTCTCGGGCCGGCACATAAAAAACTGCGCGCGCGCCGGGCCAGGCTCGCAGCAGATATGAGCGAGCGCGTGCCCCATGCGCCGGAGCTGCGGCTGCTCGGCCGCAGCTCGATCGAAATCGCGCATTTGCAGCGCCGTACCGAGAAGCTGATCGTTTCGGCGCTGGAGCGCGCGCGCGGCGCGGCGCTGTTGCGGGCGGTGCCGGATGCGGTGTCCGGCCTTGCGGCTGCGGCGGTCCTCTGGATGGCCCTGCGGTCAGGGGCTGCCGGCGCGGAGGTTGCCGGTGCCCTGGCGGCCGTCGGCCTGATGATCCAACCGCTGCGTGACCTGGCCGGGGTTTGGGATCGGCACCGGGCCTGGATCGCGGCACGCAACAAATGCCAGTCCATCCTCTCTTCCCCCAGGGTTGCGCGTGCCCAGAGACAAAAAGAACGGAGACAAAAAGAAGGGGGACAACAAGAAGGACGGCCAAAAGAAGAGGGACAAAGGGACGAGGTGTTGGCGCTGTCGGCTTTGCCGTCCCTGGGGCCGCAGGAGCTGCTTTTCAAGCAGGTTTCGGCCGGTGTTCTCTACAACGTCAATGCCACCGCGCAGGCGGGGCAGAAGATCGCCATCGTCGGCGGTAACGGTTCGGGCAAGTCGACGCTTCTGGGGCTGGCCGCCGGTCTGGAAGCTCCGGCGGAGGGCTGTGTCCGGCTCGGCGGGAGGGCGCCAACCGACCTGCGCGCGGCGGAGCGACGCAAGCTGCTGTCCCTGGTCGGCCGGCATTCGCCCATCCTCGCCGGCAGCCTGCGTCGGGCCTTGACCATGGGTGCGGCCGAGCGGCCCGAGGATTCGACGATCCTGGCGCAGGCCCGGGCCTTCGGGCTGGGCGATGCCATCGAGCGGCTCGGCGGGCTGGACGGTCGGGTCAACGAAGCCGGACGGAACCTCTCGGCGGGCGAGGCGCGCCGGCTCCTGCTCGTACGGGCGGCGCTCTCTAAGCCTTCTCTCATGCTGCTCGACGAACCGGACGACGTCCTGGATACCGATGGCCCCGAATTGATCGAACGACTGGTCCGAGACAGTGCGGCGACGACCCTGACCATCACACACTCCCTGGCGGTTGCTCGGCGCATGGATCAGCTTTGGTTTATCGAGGACGGACGGATCGTGGAAGCCGGCCCAACCGACGCGCTGCTCGCCGGCGACGGGCCGGCTGCCAGGTTTTTTGCACCCCGGCGGGCGGCCTAGGGCAAGCCTCACTTCAGATGGACCGATTCAGTGAGGCTAACTTGCTCTATTTCAGGATGCTCTAGGGCCGTGGGGACCGTGACTTGCGCTATCTGACCAAACTGACCCTGTCATTTTGCGGGCTGCTGATTATCGCGCTGGTGTCCGCGGGTATTGCCTTCTGGAGTGCGCGCACGGCCGAGAACCAGTTGGAACGCTCGCATCTGGCCTACCGCGTGCACGCGCAATACCTCTCCCTTTCCAATCACACTTACCAGCTCTTCAAGCAGTTCGGCGATGCCTTTCTGATCGGGGATCGGGACGAAGGCCGTGGCGAAGCCATGCTCCTGACCGCCATCAGAGAGGACATCCGGCGCCTGCGCGTCCTGATCGCCGAGGAGGTGCGCCTGGTCGGTGACGAGGAGATCGAAGAACTCGAACTGCTCGCCCGGATCGAGCGGCAGATCGAGAGCCTGCTGCAGGAGTTCCTGCGCCTGCAGACCGGGGCGCGTGCCGCCGATCCGGTGGCCTTTCAGGAGCGTCTCTCCCAGATCCTCGATGAAAAGATCGATGCCGACTTTCAGGCCATGATCGAGGAGGCTTTGGAGGAGGAGCGCGAGGAGGTGCGCGAGACCGAGGCGGAGATTCAGGCGGCCGTCGACCTCTTTCAGCGCGCGGCGGTGATTGCCGGCGTGATCGCGGCCCTGACGGCGGTTTTCGGAATTCTCCTGCTGCGCCGGGCCTTGACCCGGCCCCTGAAGCAGTTGCTGGAGGGGGCGGAAGCCGTGGGCCGGGGCGAGTTGGATCACCGGGTCGACGCCTCCGGTGACACCGAACTGGGGCGTGTCGCGCAGGCCTTCAACCAGATGATCGGCAAGGTCGCGGAGCGTCAGGATCTGCTCAGTGCCTCCCGGGACGCCCTGGAACAGGAAGTCTCCCGTCGCACCGAGCAGCTCCAGAACCTCTTGAAAACCCTGCGCATTTCCGAAGAAAATCGCAAACGCCTGCTGGCCGATGTCAGCCATGAACTGCGCACCCCCCTGACCATCATCCGCGGCGAGGCCGATGTCGCGCTGCGCGGCGGCGAGCGCAGTGCCGCCGAGTATCGCGAGGTCATGATGCGCACCCGTGAAGCCGCTGATCACACGGCGCGGATCGTCGACGACCTGCTGTTCGTCGCACGCCATGAAAACGGCGAGGTCCGCATCCGGCCGCAGGACACCGACCTGCTGGAGGTGGTGGAGCGGGCGGTGGCCTCGGGCCGGCTGCTCGGCGATGCCGCGAAGCAGGTGAACTTTGAGTCCACGGTCGCTCAGGCCAGGCTGCGGGCCGATCCCAGCCGCATCCAGCAGGTGGTCACGATCCTGCTGGAAAACGCCCTGCGCTACGGCGGTCAGAGTATCGGCGTGCGGCTGGACCAGGCGCCGGACGGCTTCGCGGTGACTGTGGCCGACGACGGGCCGGGGCTGTCGGAGGCCGAACTGACCCACGTCTTCGAACGCTTCTTCCGGGGATCCAACGCGGCCGTGCGCTACGACGGCGGCACCGGGCTTGGGCTGCCGGTGGCCAGGGCGATCGTCGAGGCCCACGGCGGGCGGATCGCGGTGACCAGCGAGATGGGCGAGGGGGTTCAGGCGCGCTTCACGCTGCCCCGCCGGCTGCCGCTCGCCGCGGCCTGTTAGGGCGCGCGCGGTACAGTTGGACGCGGCAAGGCTCGGAGCTTCCATGGCGGCGTTTTTTCTACGATCTGCCCTACTTTTGTCACAGCTCCGTAGGGAAGAAAGTGGTGGGTCGGCCGTTGTCATAACGAAAGCGGCCCCACCCGGGAAAACGCCCAGGAAATTATCCGGAAAATTATCCGGGAAACCGAAGCGGCGCGGGTGGGGACAAACGGCAAAGGCCCTCGACGCCATCGGCATGGGGCCCGCCATGAGCCAATCATCCGTGACCTGGCGGCCGGCGCAGCGGATCTGCGCGCCGGCCGGCCGCGGTCAGGTGAGAAGACAAGGAACGACGACATGCCTTTCGCGCCCCTGGAGACAACGCCGCCGCGGCGCCCGAAGCGGGATTGGAGTCTGAATTTGAGCCAGAGCCGGCGCGGGCTTCTGCCCGCGATTTTGCGCTGGCTTGCAGAGTCAAAAAGCTGGCCCGGGGAGGGGCGGGCGCGATGAACCTCTTGCTGGTGGAAGACGAGGCGCGGGTCGCCGACTTCATCGTCCGCGGCCTGCGCGCCGAGGGCTGGATGGTCACTCACGCGGCCGACGCCGAGATGGCGACCGAGCTCTCCCTGCAGGACAGCTTCGACGTGATCGTGCTGGACCTGGTGCTGCCGGGCATGCACGGCCAGGATTTCTGCCGCAAGCTGCGCGCCCGCCGCGACCTGACCCCGGTCCTGATGCTCTCGGCCCTGGACGCCCTGGACGAGCGGGTCGCCGGCCTGAAGCTCGGTGCCGACGACTACATGGGCAAACCTTTTGAGTTTGATGAACTGATCGCTCGCATCGAGGCCCTGGCCCGCCGCTCCACCCACTTCTGCGCCCCCGCCGCCCAGACCCGCCTGCAGGCCGGCGCCATCACCCTGGACCTGGAGAGCCTGGAAGCCACCGTCGCCGGCCAGCCCCTGGACCTGACCGCCAAGGAACGCGAGATCCTGAAGCTCTTCCTGAGCAAACCCGGCCGCGTCTTCTCCCGCGAACGCATCCTCAACAGCGTCTGGGGCGCCAGCGAAGATCCCCTGACCAATGTGGTGGATGTTTATGTGGGGCGGTTGCGAAGGAAGCTGGGGGAGCAGGGCGAGAAGCTGCAGACGGTCCGCGGGGCGGGGTACAGGTTGAAGGCGGAGTGAGGGGTGAATGGTGAGGTGGTGGGGCGGGGGATAGGTCGGGAAGAGCAAACGACCGAAGCGGGTTGGGGCGGGGTTTTCAGGGGTCGGGTGAAGGTGGGTTTGGTTTCAGGTGAAACCATTCAGTAGGTGCCTCGGCCAATCGGCTACATCTGTTCTTACAATGCTCGCAACGATCGAGATCGTAATGGAACAGCAATGCAATTCTTGCTTTTCTCAAGTCAATTAAAGCCCGGCAATGGGGGTAGTCCAAGCTCCTTCAGAAACCCATTGTGCCTCGTTGCTGCTTCTCGAATATCCTTCTCGATCTCGACCAGATCTTGGTGTGTCGCCGCCAGGTCGATCTCGGCTTCTTCTTCGGCCGTGCTCACAAAGCGAGAAATATTCAGGTTGAAATCGTTTGCCTCTATTTCATCCATCGCGACGCGGCGGGCATAGCGCTCGATGGCTTCAGGCCGTTTACGGTAAGTATCGACGATCTCGGCGATGTGCTCATCCGTCATGTAGTTCTGCCGCTTACCCTTCTCGAAGCGCTCGGAAGCGTTGATGATGAGCACGTCATCGGGCTTCTTGCATTTTTTCAATACGAGAATGCAAACCGGAATGCCGGTCGAATAGAACAGGTTCGCAGGAAGACCGATCACCGTATCGATGTGACCATCTTCGAGCAGTTTGCGGCGGATTTTCGCTTCGACGCCGCCACGAAACAGCACACCATGCGGAAGGATGATCGCCATCACGCCATCATCCTTCAGATAGTGAAATCCGTGCAGCAGGAATGCGAAGTCTGCCGCTGATTTCGGCGCCAGACCGTGGTTCTTGAAACGCACATCCTCGCCCAGCGCTTCGGTTGGCTGCCAACGATAGCTGAAGGGCGGATTGGCGACTACTGCATCGAAATAGGGCTTCTTGGCCGGGTTGGTTTCACGCAGCATGTCCCAATCATTGGTCAGTGTGTCGCCATGATAAATCTCGAACTCTGAGTCCTTCACGCCGTGTAGGAGCATATTCATGCGCGCAAGGTTATAGGTAGTGATGTTCTTTTCCTGCCCGTAAATCTTGCCGATTCCATGCGGTCCCATCTGCTTGCGCACATTGAGCAGCAGCGAACCCGATCCGCAGGCAAAATCCATCACGCTGGCCAGATGCTTGCGCTGGCCGGAGTTCGGTTCCTGGCTGTCGAGCGACACGATTTGTGAAAGGATATCTGAGATGCGTTGCGGGGTGTAGAACTCACCGGCTTTTTTGCCGGACCCGGCGGCGAACTGACCGATCAGATATTCGTAGGCGTCGCCCAGCGTGTCGCTGTCGGTTGAAAACTCGGCCAAGCCTTCGGCAATCTTGGAGATAATCGTGCAGAGCTTCCCATTCCGGTCTTCATATTTCTTGCCGAGCTTTTCCGACGCCAGATTGATCTCCGAGAACAATCCGGAAAATGTGCTCTGGAATGATTCTGTCTCGATGTACTTGAAACCGGCCTGCAGTGTGTTCAGCAATTCGCCGTCCTGGGTCTTCGCCATTTGGGCGATGCTGGTCCACAAGTGCTCCGGCCGGATGACATAGTGCGCCTTCAGCCGCATCTGCTTCTCGAACGCGGAAACATCGGAAGGGTTCTGCTCATACCATACGGAGAGGGAGGAGCGACCGCCGTTTCCGATCGTATTCGGGTCCGGATAGTCCTTGCCCAGCTCTTTCTTCGCAGCCTGCTCGAAATTGTCCGAGAGATAGCGAAGGAACAGGAAGGCCAGCATATAGTCGCGGAAATCATCGGCGTTCATCGCCCCGCGAAGCTGGTCCGCGATGTCCCAAAGCACTTTGCCAAGTTGTTTCTGTTGATCTGTGGTTGTCATGTGGTGACTTTCTTGGCAGCCTTGACAGGCGTCAGTTCGGGAACGGAGAATTTGAAACGCTCGAGTACGTCCGCAAGGATACGGCGGAACAGTTCCTTATTGTCGTCGACCATCTCCACCGGTTCAGTGATGGCGTATTTGCCGTGGCTCAGGAGATTGAGGGCGCGATTGTAGAGCACTTCATCTTCGAGTCCGGCGAGGCACATCTTCAGATCGTCATGGCCGAGGAAGCTCGCGATCTTTTCGAGGATGCTGCGCAGCGCATTGAAGTGGTAGGTGTAAAGCGTATCCGTATTCACGCAGTGTTGCAGTTCGGCAAGCACCGCAACATGATGGAAATACGGCGTGTCTTCCGTATGGCGCAGCGTGTAAGTGCCCTCCTGGTTTGGGCGATGCAGGAAATAGCGCTTGGTTTTGAGTTTCGCCTGGTCCTCAGGCGCCCGGCCCAACTCATTGCACGTCACATTGAAGAACAACGCATGGTGCGAGGAGAAGACCGTTCGTAATGGGTCAGGCGCATCATTTTCATCGCGTCGCACGGCCGCCTTTCGAACGAGACCAGCCAGATCGCAAGCAATGGCGATCGCGTTGTTGTCGTCGAGCGATGAGACCGGATCATCAATGTAGAGGTATTTCACCCATCTATAGGACTCAAGCCCGTCAATAACGCGTTCGCAGATCGCCATGAACAGGCACCAGATGAAAATGCGCTCTTCGCCGCGAGATATTTTTATTTTCTCGTCGCTGTCTTTGCGAAAAGTGACTGTCCATTTGTCATAGTCGATGTCGAAATCGAAATCGACATAGCGGGACAGGTAGCCCTTGATATCGACTTCCAGCGCTAAATCCTTCAGGCCATCGACGAATGAGGACGCTTCATTGATCTTCAAATAGCGTTCGGTGTCGTTGTCTAGGTCGTTGTACCAGACAAACAGATCTTCAGTGTAAGCGTTGAAATAGAGCGTGTCAGGATTGCCCTGGCCCTTTTTCTTGCCTTGGTCCTTGAATTCGATGGAAAGCCGCGTCTTGCCCGTACGGTTATAGGCGTAGAGCAAAACGCAATCGAAATCCTTCACATCGCTGCGCAGGCGGGTCGCGAGTTTTCCGATGCTTTTGTATTCAAAAATTTTCTTGGTCTGATCGCTCATAGCGTATGGCCCTCCAGCGACGGGAAGAGTTGCTGGAGTAGGCCGTGCTTATGAAGCTTGAGCGTTTCAACCCGTAGCAATTGCGCGATGATGTTCTTGTCCAATGAGGTAAGAAACAGCGCTATTTTTTCCTGCTCAGGCACAGGCGGGATGCGCAGGCGGATAGATGCGAAGTCATCAAAATACAGACGCAGCCTGTCTTTAGTAAGCCCGCGTGAATGGGCGGTAAGCTGTTGCAGGCTGGAAGCGGTTTTTAGGTAGTTTGCGAAGAAACTTGGAACGACTTCCTGTTTCGGCTTTAGCACGATATAGGCTGGGCTGACCATGCAGTCTTCTAACGCCACACCCAATGCGCCCTGCCACATTCGCATCATGTTGTATGCGATATCGCCCTTCGAAGCTCTTTTGTTTCCTGCCGCGTCTTCGATGTCATAGTAGTTCCGATCGAATGTATCCCGACGGACCATCCCATCGTGGATTGTCACGGAATACAACGGTAGACCCGACACGCCTTTTTCAATACGGTTTGCGAATAAACTTCCGCATTCTTTTCCTTCCCAATCTCCCGCGCCCTGAAACTCCGGAAAGCGGAGACGTGGGACGGTTTCGGCGGGGATTTTTTGGCCGTTTTCAATTCGTTCAGCACGGGGAAAGAGCTGTTGCATCAGCCCTTTCTTGTGCTGGCGCAGAGCGTCCAGCTTCCGGCCTTCCCCCACAATCAGATCATCCAGCGAGCCGAGACAATCGGCGATTTTCTGTTGTTCGGCTTCCGTCTGTGGGAGCGGGATCGGCATCAACATGAGATCTTCATTCGTGATCGCCATTCGGTCGTGTCGTACACCACTGTTAGAGACGCGACGGAGATACGGATGCCAGTGAGTGGAGGCGAAAAAGTGCGCGAAGAAATCGAACTTATCACTTTTGAAACGAAAGATCGTGTAAAGGGGTGACATCACCCCGCTGCCAACTCGATTCTTTGAGATTGGCCCGACTGGCGCAATACTTGATACTCTTGGGTTGTAGACGTAGTCACCCTCTTCAATGACAAAGTAATTCTCTGTGTTTGTCGCTATGTCCTTTTCGAAAAAGGCCCGTTGATCGACTACGCCAAATTCAGCGGAATTGGTAAGCGGTCTTAATTTTGACTCTGAGCCGTTTCGCTGTGTTCGACGAGCCGCAAGACGTTCCAGCACTGTTGATTGCCACTCCGGCGAATCCTTAAATTCCGGAAACCGTCGCTTCGGCACCAGTGGCGCTTGCTTCTCCCCCGCCATCACGAGCCTTCCTGCTCATAGGCATTGAGACCGGAGATTTCGCGGCCTTGCGTGCGCCTGTTCAGCAACGGTACAAGATCGGCCATAAGCACCAACTCACGTTCGCGACGTTCGCGCCAGCCGAGACCAAGTGGGACCATCAGGTCGGTCAGCTGCTCGCCGTCGAAGATCATGCGTTGCAGGATGGTGGCGACGAAGGCTGACAATGCCTTGGTCGTCAGGCCGTGCTTTCCCGCCAGTGCCGCAATTTCCTTAGCCTGCTTTTCAGCCTTGAACGCCTCGTAGCCTGCGCGGATCGCCGCCTCGTTCAGTGCCTCGCCTTCTTTAAGCGAGCGCACATATTGGGTGATGTCGTCACGCTCATTCATGAACTTGGCGTCCGACTGGATCAGCCCAATCAGCTGTTCCCTGCTGATCTTCATTTTCTTCGGGTCTTGGCCGGAGAATTTGGCCATCAGCTTCATGATGTAGTCATAGTCGATGACCGCAGAGGCAAAGAGCACAAACTCGAAATCAAGCTGATCCATATCCGGCGCCGGTGATTCTCCGTCGCCGCCGATCTTGCCCTGCTGCTCGCGCAGGCGCTGCGCGGTTTCGAGGTAAGCACTCCGGAAGGCACGCAGATCGTCCTTTGCTAAGGTCTTCTCGATCTCGCTGCGCTGTTCGTCCGTCAGATCGGTATACTGATCTAGCTGAATCTGCAGGCGCTGTACCTCCTTGAACTTCTGGACAAAGCCGATGCGCGCTTCATCACCCAGGAGGTTCTTGACCTGATCGGGCGTCGGCCCGACGCCTTGCGAGGTCATGAAGCTGCCCAGATCGGCGACTGCTTCACGTAGTCGTTCAATCACCACGGGCGCCTTGTCGACCAGCCAGATTTCGCGCGCACGATCCGATTGGGCACCGGAAAAGAGCGCGATGGCTGCATCTACATTGTCTTGCTGGTCGCGGAAATCGAGAATATTGCCATAGGGCTTGGTGGCATTCAGCACACGGTTGGTGCGTGAGAAAGCCTGAATCAGTCCATGATGCTTCAGGTTCTTATCGACGTAGAGTGTGTTGAGGAATTTCGCGTCGAAGCCAGTGAGCAACATATCGACCACTATCGTAATGTCAATCTTCTCTCCGCCCTTTTGCGGCAGATCGCGATTGGGAAATTGCTGGTCTTTGATCCGCTGCTGGATATCCTGATAGTAGAGGTCGAAATTTTTCAGGTCGTGGTTCGTGCCATAGTGCTGATTGTAGTCGGCGATGATGGCCTTCAGGGCCTTTTTCTTGCCTGCGGGGTCCTTCTCATTGTCAGCCTTTTCCTGCGGCAGGTCCTCTTGTATCTGCTGCACATCCTTGTTGCCTTCGGCGGGCGGAGAAAACACTGATGAGATCTTCAGCGGCATGAATTCCGAATCAACCGCTTGTCGCTCAGCCTGTAATGCCTTGAACAGCTCAAAGTACTCGATGGCGTCGTTGATTGACGCGGTGGCGAACAGGGCATTGAAGCGCCTCGCGCCTGTAGCTGCATCGTGCTTGTCCAAAATTGCCTGAGCGATCGCCCGTTTGGTCAAGGTTTGGCCCGGCTTTCTGGTCGTCTCATCCTTCGGTTTGTAGTAGTCGACATGGAAACGCAGGACGTTCCGATCCTCGATCGCGTTCGTAATCGTGTAGGCATGCAGCTCTTGTTCGAAAAGGTCCTGAGTGGTTCGAAGACTGGCGATGTCGCCTTCAATCTGTTGCACGGTCGCATTTTCTTCAAAAATCGGTGTTCCCGTAAAACCAAAGAGCTGCGTATTTGGGAAGAATTTCTTGATCGCCTTATGTGTCTCACCAAATTGTGAGCGGTGGCACTCATCGAAGATGAACACCATCCGTTTATCGCGGAGCTGTTCGAGACGTTCTTTAAACGTGGCTTGGCCTCGGGCGACCTTCCGCTTGTTGTGCCTGCTGTTCTCGTCGAGCGCCAGACCGAGCTTCTGGATGGTTGTAACAATCACCTTGTCGGCATAGTCGTCTGACAATAGCCGCCGCACGAGTGTCGCGGTGTTGGTGTTTTCCTCAACGCTGTTTTCTTGGAACCGGTTGAACTCTTCACGGGTTTGACGGTCGAGGTCTTTGCGGTCGACGACGAAGAGGCACTTATGGATGTTCGCGTTCGACTTAAGGAGAGTCGAAGCCTTGAACGAGGTCAGCGTCTTGCCCGAACCGGTCGTGTGCCAGATGTAGCCGTTGCCGCAATTTTGCTCGATACACTCGACAATCGCCTTGACCGCATAGATCTGATAAGGGCGCATCATCATCAGCTTCTGCTCGCTGGCGATGAGTACCATATACTTGCTGATCATCTGGCCAAGCGTGCATTTTGCCAGGAATTTGTCGGCAAAGTCGTCAAGATGGTTGATCTTGGTATTGTCCTCCGCAGCGAACTGATAAATCGGCAAGAAGCGCTCATCTGCATCGAAAGCGAAATGACGGGCGTTGTTGTTGGCGAAATAGAGGGTTTCGGAGCGATTGCTGACAATAAAAAGCTGGATGAAGCAGAGCAGCGTTTTCGTGTAGCCGTTGCCCGGATCGTTTTTGTAGTCGACGATTTGCTCCATCGCCCGGCGCGGTGTGATTCCGAGCGATTTCAGCTCAACCTGAACAACCGGAAGACCATTGATGAGAAGTATCACGTCATAGCGATGATGGCTGTTGTCTGTATTGATACGGAGTTGATTGATGACTTCAAATGTGTTTTTGCACCAGTCTTTGACGTTGACGAGGGTGTAGTTGAGAGGGGTGCCGTCATCGCGGATGAAGGCTTCACGGTTGCGGAGAGAACGGGCTGCCTCGTAGACGTCTGACGTGACGATCCCGTCAAGGAGCCTCCGAAACTCACCGTCGGTGAGCTTGACCCGGTTTAGAGCCTCAAACTTTTCCCGGAAGTTTGCTTCGAGCAATGCGCGATCTCGTATGTCCGAGCGATACTCGTACTTGAGGTCCTCCAACTTGGCGATCAGCGCCTCTTCAAGATCGCGTTCAGGTTTATTTGTGGCCATTGCAGGAATCACTACTTTTTTTGTCTGTTCGCAACGCTACCGGGCTATCAGCGTAAGTTGAAGACATAGCTCAGGCAATGCAACCACTTCTCACACTGAACTTCGATAGCTCAATTCAAGGCAATATGCGACGTCAAAAAACAAAATTTCCGGTATGTTTTGCCCGATACTCCAAGTCCAATTCCAGCGACAGGCAATCCGGATGAGCGAAAGCGGATTGGCATGGACACAACGAATGCTCCGCACTGCAAGCTCTGGAAAACACTTAAAGGAGCGGTGACCTAGACGGGATTCGAACTTGGGACCTGCGGGGCCATGGGTGTGGAATAACAGGGAGGCTCAAAAATCGCCACCCAGAATGGCCCGAATCCAGTTTCGGTACTTATTCGGTGTTTGAACCGCTACCCGTAGAGCTAAGCTATGGTTCCGGGCGCCCTTCACTACCCCAGTCGTTTAGATCCCTAAACAGAGGATTTCCGTAGCCGCCTACGCGACACCAACGTCCACACCCCCAACATCCCCCAAAAACGCAATTACCTCCTCAACTCCCGCCCGGCGCTTCAAATCCGTAAAGACCACCGGCCGTTCCCCGCGCCCTTTCGCCGCGTCTGCTTTCATCGCCTCCAGATCTGCGCCGACGTAGGGCGCCAGATCCGTCTTGTTCACGATCAGCAGGTCACTCCTGGTGATGGCCGGGCCGCCTTTGCGGGGGATGTCTTCGCCCTGGCAGACGGAGATGACGTAGATCGAGAGGTCGGCGAGTTCGGGGCTGAAGGTGGCGGCGAGGTTGTCGCCGCCGGATTCGATGAAGACCACGTCCAGGTCCGGGTGGCGGGCGTTGAGCTCGGCGACGGCGGCGAGGTTGAGGGAGGCGTCTTCGCGGATGGCCGTGTGGGGGCAGCCGCCGGTTTCCACGCCGAGGATGCGGTCCTCGGCGAGGGCCTGGACGCGGGCGAGGTACAAGGCGTCCTCGCGGGTGTAGATGTCGTTGGTGACCACGCCGACGGAGAGGCGGCCGCGCAGGGCTTCGCAGAGGCGCTGGGTCAGGGTGGTTTTGCCGGAGCCGACCGGGCCGCCGATGCCGACCCGTAAAGGGCCGTAGGGGGATTTTTGGAGGGGGTTAGAGGACCCGGTGGGGGTGGGGGATTCCGCTCGGGCTTTCAGCCGAGCGCCGGGGGAGTCTGCGCTGTTGGCGGCAGAGGACGCCGGGGAGAGAGGGCTGCTCATGAGCGGAAGAGTCTCGGTTGCTGGGTTTCGTGGGTCATGGCGCAGATCTCGGCCATGAGGTTGTTGCTGGTCAGGGCCTCGAGGGGTGTCGCGGTGGCGCGGGTGGCGGTTTCGGCGATCGCTGGCTCCAGGGCGGCGAGGATCCGCTGGCCGTCAGTTTGACCCAGGGGCACCAGGCGGATGGCGGCGGAGATGAGGTTGGAGACGCCGGCGTGGAGCCATGCCTCCAGAGCGGGGTCCGACGGGATGCCATGACCGGTGGCGGCGCAGGCGACCGTGAGGGGGTAGGCGGGGCCGTCTCCTACCTCGGTCGCGAGCAGGTCGAGGGTGGCGCAGGGCCAGGCTTCGCGGGTGGTGCGCAGGAAGGCGTTGCCGAGGGCCAGGGTCTCGTGGCGTAGCTCCAGGGCGGGCTGGAAGGCCAGGGCGAAGGCGTTGATCTCGGCAAGGGCCGGGCCGTCGCTCTCCCGTGCAGCTTCATAAGCGCGGGCGAAGATGACCGCGTCGCTCCAGAGACTACCGGCCGTCAGGCTGTCAGTGAGCCAGTCCTGCGTGCTGGTGCGGTCAGTGACCAGGTTGCGAGCGATGACGGCCTCGAGGCCCTGGCTGTAGGCGAAGGCCCCGACCGGGTAGGCGGGGGAGAGCCAGGTCAGCAGGCGGTAGAGGGCGGGGGAAGACTCACTGGTCATGGGGATGCCCGTGGCTGTGTCCATGGCCGTTACCGTGGCTATGACCTGCCCCGTCATAGGCCCCGCCTTCCGGATTGAAGGGCTCGACCACCTCGGCGGTTTCCGCGCCCAGGCGCGCCAGCATCTCGGCGATCACCCGGTCGCGGCGGATCAGGATGCGTTCCGGTTCGATCTGCGCCTCCAGGTGGCGGTTGCCCAGGTGCCAGGCGAGGCGCAGCAGGTGGGGCGTGTCCTCGGCGCGCACCTCCAGCAGGGGCTCGGGCCGGGCGCGCACCTCGATCACGCGGCCGTCCTCCAGTTCCAGGCCGTCGCCATGGCGCAGCAGGACGCGCGCGGGCAGGTCTAAGAGAAAGCGCAGGCCGCTGTCGCTGGTCAGGGCGATGCGCCGGCGGTCGCGCTGCTCCTGCTCCAGGGTGACGGAGTCGGCGGGCAGGCCGCTCCAGTCGCCGGCGGGGATATGCTGGAAGGCGCGGAGCATTGTCCTTAACGCTCCGCTGTCGCGAAGCTGTGGCGTTCAAGCACCACGCGGGCTTTTCGCCCCAGCGCCAAAGGCGCGGCATTCAATAGACCCGCTCTGGCCGGCGCCTGCTGAAGTTTTCTGGCGCGCTTGCCATCTGCCTGACCGGCAGATGGAGGGAGGTTGAATCTCTGAAGGCACATTCCTTTCTGTTTCCCTCCCATCCTCAAAAGAGAAAATACCGCTGCGCCATGGGCAGGACTTCGGCCGGCTCGCAGGTCAGGAGCTCGCCGTTGGCGCGGACCTCGTAGGTCTCGGGGTCCACCTCGATCTGTGGGCAGAGGTCGTTCAGCACCATGTCCTTCTTGCCGATGCCGCGGGTGTTGGTGACCGGCAGCAGTTCGCTGTCCAGGCCCAGTTCCTCCCAGAGATCGGCGGCCATGGCGGCCTCGGACACGAAGGTCACGCGGCTGCAGTTCAGGGCCTTGCCGAAGGACGCGAACATGGGGCGGTAGTGCACCGGCTGCGGGGTCGGGATCGAGGCGTTGGGGTCGCCCATGGGCGCGCTGGCGATGCTGCCCATCTTCAGGACCAGGTCCGGCTTGACCCCGAAGAAGGCCGGCGACCAGAGCACCAGGTCGGCGAGCTTTCCGGTCTCGATGGAGCCGATGTGGGCCGAGAGGCCGTGGGCGACCGCCGGGTTGATGGTGTACTTGGCGATGTAGCGGCGGACGCGCAGATTGTCGTTCTCGCCGGTTTCCTCGGGCAGGCGGCCGCGCTGGCGCTTCATCTTGTCGGCGGTCTGCCAGGTGCGGATCAGCACCTCGCCGACCCGGCCCATGGCCTGGCTGTCCGAGGCGATGATCGAGAAGGCGCCCATGTCGTGCAGGATGTCTTCGGCCGCGATGGTTTCCTTGCGGATGCGGCTCTCGGCGAAGGCCACGTCCTCGGCGATCGAGGGGTCCAGGTGGTGACAGACCATCAGCATGTCGAGGTGCTCGTCCACCGTGTTGACCGTATAGGGGCGGGTCGGGTTGGTGGAGGAGGGGATGACGTTGGGCTCGCCGCAGACCTTGATGATATCCGGCGCATGGCCGCCGCCCGCGCCCTCGGTGTGGAAGGCGTGGATGGTGCGGCCCTTGATGGCGCCCAGGGTGTGCTCCACGAAGCCGGACTCGTTCAGGGTGTCCGTGTGGATCATGACCTGCACGTCCATCTCCTCCGCCACCGAAAGGCAGCAGTCGATGGCGGCGGGGGTGGTGCCCCAGTCCTCGTGCAGCTTGAGGGCGCAGGCCCCGGCCTCGATCTGCTCGCGCAGGCCGGCGGGCTGGGAGGCGTTGCCCTTGCCGGAGAAGGCCAGGTTCATGGGAAAGGCCTCGGCGGCCTCCAGCATGCGCGCGATGTGCCAGGGGCCGGGAGTGCAGGTGGTGGCGTTGGTGCCGGTGGCCGGGCCGGTGCCGCCGCCCAGCATGGTGGTGACGCCGGAGGTCAGCGCCTCCTCGATCTGCTGCGGGCAGATGAAGTGGATGTGAGCGTCGAAGCCGCCTGCGGTCAGGATCTTGCCCTCGCCCGCGATGGCCTCGGTGGCGACACCGACGATGATGTCCACGTCCGGCTGGGTGTCCGGGTTACCGGCCTTGCCGATGCCCGCGATGCGCCCGCCCTTCAGGCCCACGTCGGCCTTGTAGATGCCCGTGTGATCGACGATCAGGGCGTTGGTGATGACCGTGTCGACGGCCCCTTCGGCCCGGGAGGCCTGGCTCTGGCCCATGCCGTCGCGGATGACCTTGCCGCCGCCGAACTTCACCTCTTCGCCGTAGGTGGTCAGGTCCCTTTCCACCTCGATGAAGAGCTCGGTGTCGGCGAGCCGGACCCTGTCGCCCGTGGTCGGGCCGTACATGGCGGCATAGGTGGCGCGGGAGATCTTGGCTGGCATCAGTCGAGCCCTCCCATAACCTTGGCGTTGAAGCCGAAGACGGCGCGCTTACCGCGCAGGGGCACCAGCGTCACCTCGCGGGTCTGGCCCGGTTCGAAGCGCACGGCGGTGCCGGCGGCGATGTCCAGGCGCTGGCCGCGCGCGGCCTCCCGGTCGAACTCGAGGGCCGGATTGACCTCGTAAAAGTGATAGTGGGAGCCGACCTGGACCGGGCGGTCGCCGGAGTTGGCGACCTCCAGGGTGATGGCTTCGCTGCCGGCGTTGAGGACGATCTCGCCTTCGGCCGAGATGATTTCTCCGGGGATCATTGGGACACCTCGCTCAGCGGATCGGTTCATGGACGGTCACCAGTTTGGTGCCGTCGGGGAAGGTGGCTTCGACCTGGACGTCGTGGATCATCTCGGCGACGCCCTCCATGACCTGCGCGCGGGTGATGACCTTGGCGCCATCGGCCATCAGCTCGGCGACGCTGCGTCCGTCGCGCGCGCCCTCGACCACGAAGTCGGTGATCAGGGCGATGGCCTCCGGGTGGTTGAGCTTTACGCCGCGCTCCAGCCGCCGCCGGGCGACCATGGCCGCCATGGCGACCAGCAGCTTGTCCTTTTCTCTGGGGGTCAGGTTCATGAGGTCCTTCCAGGAGTCTTAGCAGGTCCAGACCCGCGGCAGCTCGCCGCCGCGTAGTCTTTCGAGGAGGGGGATAAGGGCGCCGCGCAGCTTCTGGCCGCTGGGCGCGAGGAGGCGGGTGAGAACGACGCCGCTGCCGAGATCGCTGCAGCCGCCGATCACATCGGGGCGGTCTATGACAGGGCGGATGAGGTCGCAGAGACCGGTCGTGTCGGGGGCGCAGACAAGGACGCTGGCCAGGGCGCGGGCGCCGTCACCAACCGCGCGCCGGTCGAGTTGCGCCGCGATGTCGCCTTCGAAGCCCAGCCGATCGAGGAAGAGCAGCTTGCCGTCCCGTTCGATGCGCCAGGCATCGCGCAGCAGACCGCTGTGCACAGTCTCGCCCATGGCCGGGCGGCCGAAGATCACCGCTTCGCAGGCGATCAGGCGGGCATTGCCCTGCAGCGCGACCTGGACCTGCCGCTCCAGCCTTCCACCGTCGAAGAGGATGGTTTCTTGCGGTAGCCAGAAGGCGTTTGCGTTCTCTTCCAGCGTCAGCCGGGTCTCAATCCGCGCGGCCGCGGCGCGGGATTTGTAGATGCGCTCGCAGGCCTGGGTGGTGACCACGGCGCTGCTGCCGGCCTTCCAACTGGCCTCGATGGTGAGGTGATCGCCGTCGGTCAGGCCGCCGGCGGTGTTGATCATGACCGCTTCGGGATCGGCGGCGCCGTTGCGCGGCAGGCGGAGTTTCAGGCAACCCTGCTGATAGAGGCCGTCGATCCGGCTGCGGCCGTCCGCATGCTTGAAGGAAATCCGCGCCTTGCCCTCTGCCCGCTGCAGGGAGCGCAGCGCTGTCGGTTCGGCCGCTCGCGGCGGATGGGGGGACAGAACGTTCACGCGCGAAGAGCCCTAAATCAGATCGTCAGATGCTTCATAATGGCATCTTCGTCGCCGCTTTGCATGTCGCCCGACATCACGATTTCACCCCGGTCCATGACGGCGTAGCTGTCGGCCAGGGCGCGCACGAAATCGAAGTACTGCTCGACCAGCAGAATGGCCATGCCGCCGCGGGCGCGCAGCAGTCCGATCACCCGCTCGATGTCCTTGATGATGGAGGGCTGGATGCCCTCGGTGGGCTCGTCGAGGATGAGCAGTTTGGGCTGCATCACCAGGGCGCGGGCGATGGCGAGCTGCTGCTGCTGTCCGCCGGAGAGATCGCCGCCGCGCCGGCCCAGCATCTCGCCCAGGACCGGGAAGAGTTCGAAGATCTCGTCCGAGATTTTGCGTTTGCCGCGCGGCAGGACGAAGAGGCCGCTCTGCAGGTTCTCGCGCACGGTCAGCAGAGGAAAGATCTCCCGGCCCTGCGGCACATAGGCCAGGCCAAGGCGGGCGAGCTGTTCGCTGCTGTAGTGGGTGACGTCGGCGCCGTTCCAGGTGACCTTGCCGGCGGAGGCCGGGATCTGCCGGATGATCGCGCGCAGCAGGCTGGTCTTGCCGACGCCGTTGCGGCCCAGCAGACAGGTGACCTTGCCGTCGGGCACCTCCAGGTTGACGGAGCGCAGGGCCTGGGCCGCGCCGTAGTGCAGATCGAGATTGGATACGCTCAACATACCGCTACCTCCCCAGATAGCTTTCGATCACCCGCTCGTCGGCGCTGACGCTCTCCAGAGAGCCTTCCGCCAGCACCGAGCCTTCGGCGAGCACCGTGACCTTGACGCCCAGATCGCGCACGAAGGTCATGTCGTGCTCGACCACGATGACGGAATGGTCTTGGGCGATCTCGCGCAGCAGGCGGGCGGTCTCCTCGGTCTCGAAGTCGGTCATGCCGGCGACCGGCTCGTCCACCAGCAGGACCTTGGGGTCCTGGGCCAGCAGCATGCCGATCTCCAGCCACTGCTTCTGACCGTGGGAGAGGGCGGCGGCGGTGCGGTCGCGCTGGTCCTGCAGACGGATGATCTCCAGCAGTTCCTCGATCCGGGCCCGGTCGCGGTCACCAGCGAACCAGGTGAAGCTCTCGAGGACACCGCGCGTGCCGGCCAGGGCCAACTCCAGGTTTTCGGTAACGCTCTGGGTCTCGAAGACGGTGGGCTTCTGGAACTTGCGTCCGATGCCGAGCTGGGCGATGTCCGCCTCGTCCAGCCTGGTCAGGTCGACGCTGCCGTCGAAGAAGATCTCGCCGCTGTCCGGCTGGGTCTTGCCGGTGATGACGTCCATCATGGTGGTTTTGCCGGCGCCGTTGGGGCCGATGATGGCGCGCATCTCGCCGGGCTCGATGAAGAGCGACAGGCCGTTGAGGACCTTGAAGCCGTCGAAGCTGACGGTGACGCCGTCGAGGTAGAGAACGGAAGCCGCAAGCTCGCTCACGAGGTGGCCTCCTTGTTCTTCACGGCCGGTGCGATGTTGGGAGCGTAATTTTGCCAGCGCGCTTGGACGAAGCCGGCGACACCCTTGGGCAGGAAGAGCGTGACGGCCACGAAGAGGCCGCCGAGCGCGAAGAGCCAGAGCTCCGGCAGCTCGCCGGTGAACCAGGTCTTGGCGTAGCTGACCAGCAGCGCGCCCAGCACCGCGCCGATCAGGGTGCCGCGACCGCCCACGGCCACGGCGATGACGATCTCGATCGAATTGGCGGGGGCGAACTCGCCCGGATTGATAATGCCGACTTGGGGCACGTAGAGGGCGCCGGCGATCCCGGCCAGGCCCGCCGAGACCACGAAGACCATCAGCTTGTAGTGCTCGACCCGGTAGCCCAGAAAGCGGGTCCGGCTCTCCGCGTCGCGGATCGCGGTCAGCACCATGCCGGCCCGCGAGCGGACGATCAGGCGGCAGACGATGTAGCCCAGCCCCAGGGCGACGACCGAGGCGGCGAAAAGCCCGGCGCGCGTGCCGCTGTTTTGCAGCGAGAAGCCGAGGATGTCCTTGAAATCGGTCAGGCCGTTGTTGCCGCCGAAGCCCATCTCGTTGCGGAAGAAGGCCAGCATCAGCGCGTAGGTCATGGCCTGGGTGATGATCGAAAGATAGACCCCGGTCACCCGCGAGCGGAAGGCAAACCAGCCGAACACGAAAGCCAGCAGGCCGGGCGCCAGCACCACCATGAGCATGGCGAAGGGAAAGAAATCGAAGCCGCTCCAGTACCAGGGCAGTTCCTGCCAGTTCAGGAACACCATGAAGTCCGGCAGCTCCGGATTGGCGTAGACCCCGCGGTCGCCGATCTGGCGCATGAGATACATGCCCATGGCGTAGCCGCCGAGCGCGAAGAAGGCGCCGTGGCCGAGCGAAAGGATGCCGCAGTAACCCCAGACCAGATCCACGGAGAGGGCGAGCAGGGCGTAGCAGGTGTATTTGCCCATCAGCGCAACGGCGTAGCCCGAGACATGCAGCGCGCTGTCCGCCGGGGTCAGCAGGTGCAGCGCCGGGATCAGGATCGCGACCGCGGCGAGAATGGCGAGGAACCAGTAGCTTCCCCGGTCGAGGGAGCGCAGCAGCATGCGGGTGATCATGCCTCCGCTCCCCGGCCCTTGAGGGCGAAGAGTCCCTTGGGCCGCTTCTGGATGAAGAGGATGATGAAGACCAGCACCAGGATCTTGGCCAGCACCGCGCCGGAGAAGGGCTCCAGGAACTTGTTGGCGACGCCCAGGGTCATGGCGCCGACCAGGGTGCCCCAGAGGTTTCCGACGCCGCCGAAGACCACCACCATGAAGCTGTCGATGATGTAGCCCTGACCCAGATTCGGCCCGACGTTGTCGATCTGGCTGATGGCCACGCCGGCGATACCCGCGATGCCGGAGCCCAGGCCGAAGGTCAGGGCGTCGACCCACTTGGTGCGGATGCCCATGGCGGCGGCCATGCGGCGGTTCTGCACCACGGCGCGCATCTGCAGGCCGAAGCTGGTCTTGCGCATGGCGACGAAGAGCGCGGCGAAGACCACCAGCGTGAAGGCGATGATGCAGATCCGGTTATAGGTGAGGGTGAGTTGCCCCAGCTCCAGGGAGCCGGACATCCAGGAGGGATTGGCGACCTGACGGTTGTTGGGGCCGAAGAGACTGCGCACGGCCTGCTGCAGGATCAGAGACACGCCCCAGGTGGCCAGAAGGGTCTCCAGCGGCCGGCCGTAGAGAAAGCGGATGATGCCGCGCTCCATGGCGATCCCGACCAGCGCGGCGGTCAGGAAGGCGAGCGGCAGGGCGAAGAGCAACGACCAGTCCAGCAGGCCGGGGAAGCTGCCGCGCAGCAGGTCCTGCACCACGAAGGTCACGTAGGCGCCGATCATCACCATTTCGCCGTGGGCCATATTGATGACGCCCATGACCCCGAAGGTGATGGCGAGCCCGATGGCCGCCAGCAGCAGGACCGAGCCCAGGCTGAGGCCGTAAAGCACGTTCTGGCCGGCCTCCCAGAGCGCCAGGGTGCTCTGCATCTCCGCGATGGCCTGGTTGGCGGCCCCGGCGACCGTGCCGGCATTTGCGCTGGCGCTGGCGACCTGGGTCAGGAGGGCGAGGGCCTCCTGGCTGCCCATGGGGCTGATGACCTCGATGGCGGCGAGTTTCTGTGCCTCTTCCGCATCGGACGCCAGGATGGCGGCGGCATGGGCACGTTCCATCGCCAGCCGGACCTTCGCGTCGCGTTCGGCTTCGATGGCTGCCTCGAGCGCTTCGATGGCGCCGGTATCGCGGTTGTTGAAGATGGTCTGCGCCGCGGCGAGCCGGCGGGCGGGATCAGCGGCGCCCAAGGTCAGGCTGCCCAGCGCCTTGCGGATCGCCGAGCGCATGCGGTTGTTGATCTTGACCTTCTTCAGCGCGGCCTTTTTGAAGGCACCCGCGCTTTCCCCGTCCCGGGCGAAGAGGTATTCGCCTTTCACCGCGGGGTCCGGCATGACGATTTCGCCGCCGGCTTTGGTGATGAAGAGGTTGCGTTTGGACAGGGCGGTCAGGATCTCGGCGGCGCGCTCGTCCTGGGTCGCGGCGATGGCGTCCACCGCGCCCAGCCGCGCCTTGAAGGACTTCTCCGTCAGGCCCTGCAGGGCGCTTTCCAGGCCGTTGGCTTGCACGGTCTGCGGCGCCGAAATCGTGACGACAAACAGCGACAGCAGAGTGATCAGGGCCGTTCTAAGGAACATCATAAAAACAACGATTCAAGGATTGGAGTTTGCGGAGGACGGGAACCCGGCAGTTGGTCACGGCCTGCGGGGTCCCCGTCTCTCCCGAGTCGGACCGTCCTTGGCGAAAACGATCGGACTCTAGCTCAGCGAAGGAAGGCCCTGTTTAACTTCCGCCGCCGCCGCACTGGCCCAGCTTGGTGTTGAAGTTGCCGCAGGACATGGGCTTGCGCCAGTCGGAGATCAGGTCCGCGGAACCGGCCAGATAGTCGGACCAGGCGTCGCCCGGGACCGTGCTCGGGGTCTGCCAGACCGTATCGAACTGGCCGTCTTCCTGGATCTCGCCGATCAGCACCGGCTTGGTGATGTGGTGGTTCGGCATCATGGCCGAGTAACCGCCGGAGAGGTTCGGCACGGTGACGCCGATGATCGCCTCGCCGACCGCATCCGGATCGGTGGTGCCGGCCTTTTCGACCGCGGTGACCCACATGTTGAAGCCGATGAAGTGGGCCTCCATGGGGTCGTTGGTGACCCGCTTGTCGTCACCGATGAAGGCTTTCCATTCCTCGACGAACTCGGCGTTGATCGGGGCGTCGACGCTCTGGAAATAGTTCCAGGCCGCCATGTGGCCGACCAGCGGTGCGGTGTCCAATCCGGCAAGCTCTTCCTCGCCGACCGAGAAGGCGACAACGGGGATGTCTTCCGCGGCGATGCCCTGGTTGCCCAGCTCTTTGTAGAAGGGCACGTTGGCGTCGCCGTTGATGGTGGAGACCACGGCGGTCTTCTTGCCGGCCGAGCCGAACTTCTTGATGTCGGAGACGATGGTCTGCCAGTCGGAATGTCCGAAGGGCGTGTAGTTGATCATGATGTCCTCGTCGGCCACGCCCTTGGCCTTGAGGTAGGACTCCAGGATCTTGTTGGTGGTGCGCGGATAGACGTAGTCGGTGCCGGCCAGGACCCAGCGCTCAACTTCGCCGCCTTCTTCGCTCATCAGGTAGTCGACGGCAGGGATGGCCTGCTGGTTCGGGGCCGCGCCGGTGTAGAAGACGTTCTTGGAGCTTTCCTCGCCTTCGTACTGGACCGGATAGAAGAGGATGTTGTTGAGCTCCTCGAAGACCGGCAGGACGGATTTGCGCGAGACCGAGGTCCAGGCGCCGAAGACCGCGGCGACCTTTTCCTTCTCGATCAGTTCGCGGGCTTTTTCGGCGAAGAGCGGCCAGTCGGAGGCCGGATCGACGACGACAGCTTCCAGTTTCTTGCCGAGCAGGCCGCCCTTGGCGTTCTGCTGCTCGACCAGCATCAGCATGACGTCCTTCAGGGTGGTTTCCGAAATGGCCATGGTGCCGGACAGCGAGTGCAGCACGCCGACCTTGATGGTGTCTTCCGCCGCGACGATGGATGAGCCGGACAGCAGGGCTGCGGTCAATGCCGCGGCGCCGAGGCCCGATTTGAAGAGATTTGGTTTAGCCATGAAGCTTCTCCCGCAGATTTTTTGTTTGCATCGCAACATGACTTTCAAGCGGCGTGCCAAGACTCACGCCGTCGCGGAAAATCCGGTTAATAAATTGTAAATAAAGAAGAAAGCGAAGAGAGCGCTCGACAAGACTTGCAAAGTGATCAGGGTTTTCGCCTAAATTTTGTGCGCAAAGGTGGCGCTGCACAAAAAATTGGCGATCTGAGTTTGAAGATCCGGCCTTCCTCTCCTATGAAGCGAAACAACCGCGCAGCCAGTTCGCGAAGGCTTTGGTGGCGGGCTGGATGCTTCTTGCCGCTTCGCCTCTGGACAGATAGTGGGACTGCCCCAGCGACACCCGGTCGCCGACGACTTTGATCGGGCGGCCTGTTCGTATGGCCTGCTGCGCGAAGCGCTCGATCATGAAGGCGCAGCCAAGTTCGGCAGCGGCCATTTCGCAGGCCGCCACGGAGGTGTCGACCACCAGACCTGTCGATCTGACATCGTGTGACAGGCCAAACTGCGCCAGGTAGCGGGATGCGTGGTCGTCGAACCCCAGGATGTGAATCGGATGGAGCCGGGTCAGGTCGCTGACGGAGCCAATTCCTTTGGTGGTGACCGCTCCGCAGACCGGGACGATAAACTCATCGGATAGCTTTTCCATCTGGCTGTTGGCGCGACCGTGCGGCGCGAGAACGATATCAAAATGCACGGCCTGCTGATCGAAGACATCGGGCCAGATCGAAGTCACAAGTTTGATACCAACACCCGGATGCAGGCGCTGGAACGTCCCCAATTGCGGTGACAGCCAAAGGATGAAGGCCATGGACGCACGAACGACGACCGTCGTTGTCATATCCGGCCCGAACAGTCCGCTCGTCGCAAGCTTGAGGCTTTCAAGCGAGTCTCGTACCGATGGCAGATAGGCCTTGCCGATCTCGGTAAGGCGCAGGCTCTTCGGGCGCCGAACAAACAGGTCCTGCCCGAGCTTAAGCTCAAGTGCCTTGATATGCTGGCTGACTGCAGTCTGAGTCAGGCCGAGTTCCTGTCCTGCCGCGGTGAAGCTCAGGTGCCGGGATGCCGCCTCGAAGGTCCGCAGCCAGTTCAGGTTCAGGTTTTCGATCATATCTCTTTGCATAAGATATTTGGGGTCATGAAGACAAATAGTTTCGTTTTTCTTGGTTTCTGCGCGACCCCAATATGATCCGGATCCGGTTGCTTGCCGGATCTGGCGGATTTGCCGGGCTTCGGGGGAAGCCGAGGGCAGGTGTTTCGCGGGAGGTGGTCTTGTCCGATAGTTCTTTTGCTGAGCGCGCCGATATGGCCCTGAAGCTGGTGGACTTGGAGCGTTATCCCATAGCGGACCTCGAACAGGGCAAAGGGGCCGACTTCCTGCGGGACTGTCAGCGGCATATGGCGGAACACGGCTGGTGTAACCTGGCGAATTTCATCCGGCCTGAAGCGCTGGCGGCGCTGGCTTCGGAATCCAGTGCTTTGCTGCCGGCCGCTGATACCCTGACGATCAAGCGCACCATCTATCAGGGCGAGGCCGACCTCACGCGGCCCGAAGACGATCCTCAACGTCGCGAGTATATACATCACGCGCTGCAACTCGCCGACGATCAGATCCCCCGCGACAGCCTGATACAACAGCTCTACAGGTCTGACTTGCTGACGGACTTCGTTCGCCGGGTTCAGAAAAAAGAGGCACTCTACCGCTGCGCTGATGAATTTCAGGCCTTGAATGTGGTGGCGCTGCAACCGGGTAGCTGGCACGCGTGGCACTACGACACCACCGAGTGCACCGTCACGTTGCTGCTGCAGGCAGCGGAGCACGGCGGTGAGTTCACCTTTCTTCCGAACTCGCGGACGGACGATGCGGAGGACCGTGAAACCGTTGACCGGTTTCTTGCAGGCGATCGCTCGAAGGCCAAGACATTCAGCCGGGGTGCCGGCACCTTTACTCTGTTTCGGGGCGGCTATTCGCTGCATGGCGTGACCGAGGTCAGCGGCAGTCATCCGAGGGTGACCGCGATCCTGACCTACGACGAGCAGCCGAGGCGGGTGATCGCCGATGACATCAACATTCGAATCTATGGACCGCGCGTGAAACAGATTTTGGAAGGTCGCAAGCGATCTCCGGCGGGCCGCGAAGCAGCGAAGGAGTAGAGCTTTATGAAAACGGCACTGTTGGTGATCGACGTGCAGATGGCCTTTGTGCACGACGACGCGGCGGGGGCCTCCCGCTCCTGTCCAGAGGCTGAGCGAAATGTGGCGGCCCTGTTGGCTGCGTTCCGTAGACGCGGGGATATGGTGGTGCACATTCACCACCATGGACTGGAAGCTGACGATCCTTTTCACGCGGACGCGCCGGGCGCCGCGGTGCAAGCCTTTGCCGCACCGCTGGATGATGAGCCGGTTGTGATCAAGCACGTGGCCAGCGCATTTGTCGGGACTTCGCTGGAGCGGGATCTGCGCAGCGCGGGGATCGATCGTCTGGTCGTGTGCGGCGCCACGGCAAATCACTGTGCCGAGTCGACAACCCGTTCCGCGGGCAATCTCGGGTTTGCGACGATTTACGCTTCTGACGCGGTTTGGGCCTACGGGGCGACCGGTCCCGATGGCTTGGAACATAGTGCGGCGCAGATCCACTCTGTAACGCTGTGTAATCTGCACGGCGAATTTGCGACCGTGCTGCCGACATCGGAAATTCTCGCCGCTTAGCGTCCTGCCGCGCGCGGCAATTTGGATTTCCCGGAGCCGGCCTGCGATTAAGCCTTGTTTACGACCCCCTTAAGATCGCCTAAAGAAGTTGTCGCTGTCTCGCGATGAGATCGTTCGGAGGACCGTGTAGGATGCAGGAAAATCCCTTGGATCTCTCGATCCGGGCGCTACGGGTGCTGGTCGCCGTGGACGAAGCCGGCACCATGGCCAAGGCCGCCGAACGCCTCGGCGCGAGCCCGGCGGCGGTGTCGCAGCAGATCGCCAACCTTGAGGCCTTCGCCCGGACCCGGCTGCTCGACCGCTCGGAGCGGCCGATCCGCCCGACCCCCGCCGGCGCGCTGCTGCTCAGTCACGCGCGCAAGGTCCTGATGGCGGTCTCCGAAGCCCAGGCGCAGATGATGGAGCTCAAGCTCTCCTCCCTGCCGCAACTGCGCTTCGCCATCATTGACGACTTCGACGCTTCGGTGACACCGCACCTGATCGGTCATCTGCACGACGCCTATCCCAAGACGGCCTTCAGCGCCGTCTCCGGGCGCTCCGACAATATGACGGCGCTCTTCGTGCAGCGCGAAGCAGATATCGCCGTCACCGGCCTGCCGCCGGACGACCCCTCGAGCTACGATGTCTTTCCCCTGCTGGAGGAGACCTTCTCCGTGGTGGCGGCGCGCGACGTCCTGAACCGGGTTGAGCCCCTGCTGCCGCAACTGCGCCGGCTGCCCTTCGTCCATCACAACGAAAAGATGCCCATGGGACGGCTGGTCGAACAGCACTTGCGCCGTCACCGTTTTTCCGCCGAGCGCCGCTTCTCCTTCGAAGCGCCCCGCTCGATCCTGGCCATGGTCGGGCTGGTCGGCGGCTGGAGCCTGGGCACGCCCCTGAACATCCTCGACAGCGCCCGCTTCGCCGCCGAGACCGAGGTCGTGAAGTCGCCCTTCACCCGCCTCAGCCGCAAGGTTTACCTGGTCGCCCGGCGCGGGGAGTTGGGGACTCTGCCTGCTACGGTCGCCGAGATGACTCGGATCTACCTGCGGGATAGGGTTCTGCCGCAGGTCGGCGGCTTTTCCGAAGAGCCGGGCAGCCTGTTTGAAGTTCTGGAAGACTCTGTTGCGGTGACGACGGCTTAAACGCTGCCTGCCCGCATCCGCTCTTCCGGCAGCAGGATGTTGAAGCGTTCCCTGATCGCCTTATCGACCGCTGGCTCGATGTAATCGGGATAGTGGCTCGCCAGGATCGCCTCGGCGCGGGCCTTGGCGCGGGTTTTGAGGTCGGTCGCGCCCGCTTCCTCCCAGGTCCGTGGTTCGTTGCGGTCGGCGAGGCCGGGGTAGAAGTAGTCGCGCTGCATGGCGTCCATGGTCTGGGCCGTGCCCAGGAAGTGGCCTTCGCCGGTGACCGCCTCCCTGATGGTCTCGAAGCCCAGGGTCTCTTCCGTCACCTCGATGCCGCGGATGGCGCGGTGGATGTGGCTGAGCATCTCGTCGTCGGCGACGAAGGCCTCGAAGGAGGCGCCCAGCAGGCTCGCCATCATGCCGGAGGACTCATAGACCATGTTGGCGCCGCCCAGCCCGGCGGCGAGCGCGGCCAGGCCTTTCTCCATGCCCATCTGGGCGTCGACCGCCTTGGAGTCCGACATGGAGGAGGCGACGCCGCTCGGCAGGCCGAAGTGATTGCCGATCTGCGCGGCGGCGGCGTTCATGATGGAGATCTCGCCGCCGCCGCCGCAGAATGCGCCCGTGCGCAGGTCGATCACCAGCGGCCAGTTGGAGAAGATCATCGGGTAGCCGGGTGCGAAGAGATTGACCAGCAGCAAGGCGGCGAGGGTCTCTGCGGTCGACTGGACCAGGAAGCCGGCGGGCGTGGCCGGCGCGGTCGCCCCGGACATGGCCGCCACGATGTTGTTGATCGGCACGCCCAGGCGGATGCACTCCAGCGTCACGCCGACCGCGTCCTCGCCGTAGCGCAGGGGGGAGATCACCGGGCTGATGTGAGCCTTGCAGAAGGGCCGCTGGCGGTATCTGCCTTCACCGCCCAGCGCCATGTCGAACATCTGGATCACCGGTTCGACATACTCCGGCATGGTGAAAGAGGTGCCGACCGGCTTGGTGGTGCCCGCCAGCAGGGCGTAGGCGGTGTTGATGTCCAGGTCGAAGTTGTCGGGGATGTCGGTGGCCACGCAGCAGCGGGTGAACCAGCTCACGTTGGGCAGGGTGTCGATCAGGCGGGTGAAGTCATAGAGGTCGGCCAGGGTCGAGGGGCGGTAGAGACCGGTCTGCCGGTCCAGGGTCTGCACCGCCGCGCCGCCGGTCCCGAAGTAGACCCGCTCGCCGCCGACCTCGAAATCGTGCTTGGGGTCGCGCCCATGATAGACGAAGCTTTTGGCCGCGCCATCGATGATGTCCTCCACCAGGGACCGCGAAAAGCAGACGCGGCCGAGCTCGTTCAAGCGCGCGCCCTTGGCCAGGGCCTGCTCCTGCACCACCTGCGGCACCTCACTCATGCCGATCTCTTCCAGCACGCGGAAGGCTTCGTTGCAGATGGTGGCGAGCTTGGCATCGGAGAGCGGACGGTAGGCGCCGCCGGCCTGGCCGGGCGGGCAGGGATCGACCTCCACCTCCGGCGCCAGTCGCGCCGCCTTGCGGGCCGCGCGGCCGCGGCCGCGCCGGCCGATCCTGCTTTCCTCCGACGTCATAAAACCTCCTGCTTATTCGTCTGGCAGTTTGCCTCAAGTCTGCCCGGCCGGCATAAGCCGAAGGATCACCTTCAGGAAAAGTGAAGCCTAACTGCCGATTTGCCTTAACTTGCTCTTTCGCCGTTAAATCCGCCGCCGCTTTCGCGCATGCTCGCGCCGGATTTTCGTTGGGTACTCGAGGACGGATTATGAAGAGCTATACGCGCGTGGTTGTGATCGGCGGCGGCATCGGCGGCTGCAGCGCGCTCTATCACCTGACGCAGGAGGGCTGGAGCGACGTGGTGCTGGTGGAGCGGGATGAGCTGACCTCCGGCACCACCTGGCATTCCGCCGCCCAGGTCACCAACTTCGGCGCGATCCAGGTGATGGTCGGCCTGAAGAGCCATTCCATCAAGCTCTATCAGGAACTGGCCGACGACCCGGACTATCCGATCAACTACCACCACGGCACCGGCGGGCTGCGACTGGCGTCGACACAGGATCATATCGACGGTTACCGGCACTTCATCTCCCTGGCCAAGGGCATGGGGGTGGATTTCGAGTTACTCGATCCGGAGGAATGCAAGCGCCGCCATCCGCTGATCTCCACCGACAATCTGCTGGGCGCGCTCTGGGACCCCATGGACGGTGACATCGACCCGGCCCAGCTCTGCCAGGCCCTGGCGCGGCGGGCGCGCAAGGCGGGGGCGGAGGTCTATCGCCATACCTCGGTGACGGACCTGACCCAGAAGCCCGGCGGTGACTGGATCGTCCATACGGACAAGGGCGATATCCACTGCGAGATGATCGTCAATGCCGGCGGTTACCGCTGCAACGAGATCTCGGCCATGATGGGCGTGGAGCTGCCGGTCGCCTCCATGGAGCATCAGTATCTGCTGACCGAGCCGATCCCCGAGATCGAGGCGCTGGACTTCAGGGTGCCGCTGCTGCGCTGCCCGACGGACGACTTCTATTCGCGGCAGGAGAAGAACGGCCTGTTGGTCGGCTTCTATGAGCAGGACTGCAGGACCTGGGGCCTGGAGGGCATCGACCCGAACTTCACCAACGCGCTCTGTCCGGACGATCTTGACCGCTGCATCGACACCATGGAGGGCACCTTCCGTCGGGTGCCCTGCCTCCAGGAGGCCGGCATCCATACCATCATCAACGGGCCGATCACCTATACGCCCGATGGCGTGCCGCTGGTCGGTAAGATCCCCGGCAGGCGCAATGCCTGGTGTATCACCGGACTGCGGGCGGGCCTGGGCGAGGGGGGCGGCCATGGCTGGCTGCTGGCGCAGATGATGGTGCAGGGTGAGGCCTGCTACGACACCTGGGCGCTGGATCCGCGCCGTTTCACCCGCTACGCCAATGTGGAATACACCGCACTGAAGGCCATCGAGGACTATCAGAACGAATTCCGCTTCCACATGCCGCATGAGCACCGTCCGGCGGGCCGGCCCATGAAGACCACGCCGCTGACCTCGAGCCTGGCGGAAATGGGGGCCGAGTTCGGTGTGGTGAACGGCTGGGAGCGGGCGCTCTACTTCAAGCCGGAGGCCGGTTTCAGGGAGGAGCACTCTTTCCGCTTCAACAATAGCTTTAACCTGGTGGGGGACGAGGTGAAGGCGGTGCAGGAAGCTGTCGGCATCATGGAGGTCTCGGGCTTCAACCGCTTCGAGATTACCGGCGAGGGCCTGCACGACTGGCTTGACGGCATCCTCTGTTCGCGGGTACCGCGCAAAGCGGGGCGGGTGGCGCTGACCTATCTGCTGAACGAACAAGGCAACGTGAAGGGCGAGGCGACCATCGCCAACCTTCCAGACGGTAGGGTGTGGTATGGGTCCGCGGCGGCAGCCGAGTATCACGACATGGACTGGTTGCGCGAGCGCCTGCCGGACGACGGTTCAATCCGCGTCGAGAGTCTGACCAACGACTACACCATCCTGGTGCTGGCCGGGCCGCGCGCGCGGGATCTGCTGACCAAAGCCGCGCCGCGCTGTGACTGGTCGAAGGACGCCTTTCCCTGGCTGACGGTGCGGAAGGTCTTCATCGGCAACGCGGAGGCCATCGCCATGTCGGTTTCCTTCTCGGGTGAGCTGGCCTGGGAGCTGCATATTCCCAACGCACAGCTCAAGCTTGCCTTCGATCGCCTTTGGGAAGCCGGGCAGGATTTCGGCCTGACGCCCTTCGGGCTCTACGCGACCGAGTCCATGCGGTTGGAAAAGGGCTTCCGGCACTGGAAGGCGGACCTCATCACCGAATTCAACCCCCTTGAATCGGAGTTGGCTCGCTTTGTGAAGCTGGACAAGGACTTCATCGGCAAGGCGGCCTTGCTTGAGATGCAGGCGGCGGGTCCGCGACGGCGCTTCGTGACCATGGTCCTGGAGAGCGACGAGGCGCCGGCGCAGCCGGGCGATTCCATCCTGCGCGACGGCGCGGTGGTGGGAACCGTGACCTCCGCGGGCTGGGGCTACCGGGTCGGCAAGAACATCGCCATGGGTTTCGTCGATCCGGACGGCGCCGAACTGGGAAGCAGTCTCTCGGTCGAGGTGATCGGAGAAGCCGTTGCAGCCGAGGTCTGCGCGCCCTGTCTCTACGACCCGGACTTCAGCCTTCTGCGTAGTTGAGCGCCAGAGAGCTGCGCGCTTTCTGGGATAGCTCGCCTGCGCGCGGCGGCGCGGTGGACTTGCGCACCACCAGCGTGGTCTCGAGGGGGCGCGGTGCGATGATGCGCTCGCCGCGGAGCTGCGCGAGAAGATGTTGGGCCGCCTGCCGTCCCATGCGGCCGCGCGGCGTGCGCACGGTGGTCAGGGGCGGCGAGGTCTGACTGGCCAGCCACATGTCGTCGAAGCCGGTGACCGACACATCGCCGGGCACCTCGAAATTCATATCCCGGGCCTCGAAGAGCGCGCCGTAGGCATGGGGCTCTGAGCCGCAGACGATGACGGTCGGCGGCCTGGGCCCGGACATGAGGATGTGAAAGGCGTCACGCCCGGCGTCCGGATCGAAGTCGCGCTGCAGGAAGAGATCCGGATCCAGTTTAAGCCCATGGCGCGTGAGGGCCTTGCAGACGCCGGTGAAGCGGGCGTAGGCCCGGTCGTTGTTCTCGATGAAGCCCGAGATCATCCCGAAACGCCGATGCCCCAGCGACACCAGATAATCCACCAGATGCTCCGCGGCGGCGGCATTGTCGAAGCCGACGCAGTGGTCCCGGCGCGTGTCGCTGGAGACCCAGGTCAGGACGTAGGGGACGCCCTGCTGCTCCATCTGGCGGTAGACCTCCGGATCCCGCTTGGCGCCGACCAGCAGCAGGCCGTCGACCCGGCTCTCCAGGAAGTTCCGGACGTGGATGCGTTCCTGCTGATTGTCGTACTCCGAGCAGGCGACGGCGACGGTATAGCCGGCGCTGCCGATCTCCTTTTGAAAGGACTCCAGCGGACCGCCGAAAAGCATGTTGTCGAGCGAGGGCATGATGGCGCCGATCATGCGGGTCTGGCTGGAGGCCAGGGCCCGGGCCGCGCCGTTAGGCACATAGCCGAGCTGCTCGATCGCGGACTGAATCCGCAGGCGCTTTTCGGAGCGGACGCTCTCCGGCCGGTTGATGCAGCGCGAGACTGTCGCAGGGGACACACCCGCGGCTTGCGCGACGTCCTCCAGGGTCGTGATTTCACGCCGTCTCACTCTGAAAGCCTTTCCATAGAGCCTCGCTACTCTTGCGCCAATCTCGTGTTTTCAATCCTGTCCGTGCTTTAACCCTATTGTCATCAAACTTGGGGATGTTAAATTTTCCATATAAAAACAATGGATAAACAGGGTTTGGGTCTCGCTTGTTGACTCAATGCTAAACTATGTGATCTCCTCTTGAAAAGAGGGCGCGTGTGAAAGCGCTTTCAGAAAGGCGGGCAAACAAGACACCGCCGGTAGTTGCAGGGACAGGGTTTGCGAGCAATGCAAAAGCTCTTCAAACTGGCGTCGGAGGCTGAGAGGTAATGGCAGCCTCGGACGGGCCGTACGAACAGCCGGCCGGCGTGGTCTTCGCCGGCGACCTGAGTGCACCGGAGCCGGTCCCCGAAGCGGGGATCGAAGCGGCGGTCGGCCTGTTGCGTGACGGGCGCCTGTTCCGATACGGCGAGGACCGCAACTCAATCCCCGAAGCCGCGCTGTTGGAAGAAGAATTCGCCGCCTATCAGGGCCGCAGGTACTGTGTCGGTGTGAACTCCGGCGGCTGCGCGCTCTTCATCGCGCTGAAGGCGGCCGGCCTGGAAGCGGGTGAAAAGGTGCTCGTCAACGCCTTCACCCTGGCGCCGGTGCCGGGCGCCATCGCCCATGCCGGCGGAAAACCGGTCCTCGTCGATATCAACGATCGCTACGTGGTCGACCTGGAAGACCTGGAGCGCAAGGCCGCGGAGAGCGGCGCGCGTTTCTTCATGCTGTCCTACATGCGTGGACACATCCCCGATATGGATGCGGTCATGGAAATCTGCCGGCGCCACGATCTGATCGTGATCGAGGACTGCGCCCATACCATGGGCGGCGGCTGGGACGGCCGGCTGACCGGCACCTTTGGCGCGGTCGGCTGCTTCAGCGCCCAGACCTTCAAGCAGATCAATTCCGGTGAAGGCGGCCTGATCGTCACTGACGACGAGGATCTTGCGGCCCGCGCCATTCTGCTGTCGGGCAGCTATATGCTTTATGCCCAGCATCGGGCGCGGCCCTCGCTGGAAGTCTTCGAGCGCCATCGCTATGGCATGCCCAACTGTTCCATGCGGATGTCGGGCCTGGTTGCTTCGCTGCTGCGGCCGCAGCTCAAGGCGCTGGATGAACGGAACCGCCGCTGGCGGCAGATCTATGACCGGCTCGCCGAGGGCCTGGCGAAGATCGAGGGGATCGTCCTGCCGCAGCGCCCAGGCAAGGAAGACTTCGCGCCGACCTCAATGCAGTTTTCGGTCGATCCGGCAGTTCTGGACGATCTTCGGCTTGCCGAGTTTATTCGAGAAGCCGATGCGCGCGGCGTTCATGTGAAGTGGTTCGGTGCGCCCGATCCGATCGGTTTTACCAGCCGGCACGATCATTGGCGTTATGTGGATGCGGCGGCGGCCGGTTCGGTGCCCAACGCGGACCGCGTGCTGAACAGACTCTGTGATCTTCGTCTGCCGCAGTGGCTCAGCGACGAAGACTGTGCGACCATCGCGGCCGTTCTGGGAGAGGCCATGGCCAATGCTCAAAGGGGAGCAGGAATGGTGGTCGCAAGCGACGGGCAGAAAGGGGATCTTGCCCGCGCCGGATAGGGAGCGTGCAGGAGAGAGCCCGTGCTGTGTAGGGGGAAGTTAGGTGTGGCGGTCTCCAGCGATTGAAGTGCTGGGAACCGAGAGGAAAGAAGACTAAACTCGGTACAAAAAGCCAATAACAGGAGTAAAGAGGCAATGAAACTGAACAAAATTCTGACCAGCGTTGGTGTCGCGGCGGTGCTCGCCGTTGCGGCGCCCGTACAGGCGGCGGACGTAATCATCGGTGTGCCGAACTGGCCGTCGGTGCGGGTGACCGCGCACGTTCTTAAGGTCGTGATGGAAGACAACCTCGGTCTCGAGGTCGAGCTCCAGAACGGCACCAATCCGGTGGTTTTCGAAGCGATGGATTCCGGCGCCATGCATGTGCATCCGGAAGTCTGGCTGCCGAACCAGGCGAACCTGAACAACAAGTTCGTCAACGAGAAGAAGAGCGTGAAGGTCAACCCCAACGGCGTTGCGGGCGATCAGGCCATGTGTGTCACCAAGGGCACCGCGGAACGCACCGGCATTTCCGAGCTCTCGGATCTGACCAACCCGGATATGGCCAAGAACTTCGACACCGACGGCGACGGCAAGGGTGAGATCTGGATCGGCGCGGCCGGCTGGGCTTCCACCAATGTCGAGAAGATCCGTGCCAAGTCCTACGGCTATTCCGAGACCATGCAGCTCAAGGAAATGGACGAGACCCTGGCGCTGGCGGAAGTCGACAACGCTGTTGCCCAGAAGAAGAACATCGTCTTCTTCTGCTACACGCCGCACCACATGTTCGCGCTGCATGAACTGGTGATCCTGAAAGAGCCGAAGTACGAAGAGGCCAAGTGGAACGTGATCCAGCCGACCGACGATCCGGAGTGGCTCGAGAAGTCCGAAGCCGGTGTCGCCTGGAACACGGCTTATCTGCACATCCACTATGCCGCCAAGCTCGAGAGCGATCAGCCGGATGCCGCAGCTCTGCTGTCCAAGGTCAAGCTCGACACCGATACCGTGTCGGCCATGACCTACGCACTGGTGGTCGAAAAGCAGGACCCCGAGGCTTTCGCCAAGAAGTGGGTCAGCGAAAACGGCTCTCTGGTCGACTCCTGGCTGAACTAGTCTGACCGGTGACAATGTCGGGCGCTCTCATCCGTGGGAGCGCCCGATTCGTCCCATCCGATGGCTTGGCCGGATTGATCGGAACGACCGGGCTGGAGCCTGGTGGTTTTTCGCGGACGCTGAGAAGAGCGCGAACCAGCCTCTAATCTTATGGTGAGAGGGCGCTACTCGTTCTCAATAGTGACGTCAGGCCCAGTCGTGACGTCGAGAATGAGCGCACTCTAGCTGGGGGAAGCTAAGTGCCGGAAAATGTAATCGAGCTTGAGGGCGTCTGGAAAATCTTCGGCGAACGCGCTCAAGAAGCCATGGCGGCGGTACAGTCCCGTGGCTTGACCAAGCCCGAAGTGCTTCAGGAATTTGGCTGTGTCGTCGGAATCGCCGATTGCTCCTTCACCGTGGAGCGCGGTGAAATTTTTTGTGTCATGGGTCTTTCGGGCTCGGGCAAATCGACCATGGTCCGCCATCTCAACCGTCTGATCGAGCCGACTGCCGGGCGCATCTCGCTCCTGGGGCGCGATATGCTGGCGTTGAGCGGCGAAGAGTTGAGAGAAATGCGCGCCGTCCACATCGGGATGGTGTTTCAGCATATGGCGTTGCTGCCGCACCGGACCGTCCGCGACAACGTGGGCTTCCCGCTGCAGGTGCGCGGTGAGCCCAAGTCGAAGCGCTGGGAAGTCTCCCAGCAGTGTCTCTCTCGCGTGAACCTGGACGGCTACGAGGACCGCTTTCCGCGGGAACTCTCGGGCGGTATGCAGCAGCGCGTCGGCCTGGCCCGCGCCCTGGCCTCCGACCCTGAGGTCCTGTTGATGGACGAGCCCTTCTCGGCGCTCGACCCCCTGATCCGCAGGCAGCTCCAGGACCAGTTCATGGCGCTGTCCGTCGAGCTGCAGAAGACCACGGTCTTCATCACCCACGATCTGGACGAGGCGATCCGCATCGGCAACCGCATCGCCATCATGAAGGATGGCCGCGTGGTGCAGATCGGCACGCCGGAAGAGATCGTGACCCAGCCGGCCGACGATTACGTGAAGGACTTCGTCGAGGGTATCTCCAAGCTGAAGCTGGTCTTCGCTCACTCCATCATGCTCCCGATCGAGAGTTATCCGTTGGGGCAGGGTGAGGACCTGACCAAGTCACCGCGGGCACCGCACGGGACAGATCTGGATCAGCTCATCGACATCGCGACCACCACCGACCAGCCGATCGTCATTCAGGACGATGACGGCAAGGACGTCGGCGTCATCAATAAATCCACTCTGCTCAAGGGCATTCAGGGAGGCAAGGCATGACCGATACCGGCCTCGAACTCGGGCCCAAGGCGCTCGACAGTTCCATCGGCGAATTCGCCAAGGAAAAGCAAGACTACTACACTGCGGAATTTGCGAAGATCCAGGGTTCGACGGGTTTTGCCTGGTCGTGGAATACCATGGCCGCTGTTTTCGGACCACTCTGGGGTGCCTATCGGGGGCTCTGGGGTTTCTTCTGGACCTTTCTGGTCCTGGAGCTTTTCGCGCTGGTCCAGCTCGGGCGCGGCCTCTGGGCCGATCTCGGCGCGGACAGCCTGGCGCGGGTCGAAAAGCTGACCGCAAACATCGAAGCGCGAAGGCAGAAGGCCGCTGAGGCGTTGGCGGCAGGTGATGAAGCCGCGGCCGCATCTTCCCTTAAGGTGGCGGAGAACCTGGAAAAAGCAGTCGTCAATGCGCAGAAGGCCGCTGACGCGGCGGCAGCCGATGCCTTTTCCATCCTTCTGGTTGGCATCGCCCTCTTTCTGCTGGTTAAGGTCGTGGAGGGTTTTTACGCCAACGTGGCCTATGAAAAGCAGTATCTGCGCTGGCGCACGGATGATAATACGCCTTCGGGTCTGAACCCAACCAGCGCCGGCTTCGGTGCACTTCTCCTGCTGGGGATCTGGCCGTTGACGCTCTATCGCTTCACGGTCTCGAAGCCGGTGGAGTTCATCGCAGAGTTTCCCATTAACAAAGAGTACTTCACGCCCACCGCTAACTGGATGGAAGGTGGTTTCGACTGGCTCGCCGTTGAGTTCGGTGGTGTCTTCAAAGGCGTGACCACTTCGATTAAATGGGTGCTGGACGGGCTTGAAGTCATTTTGGTGGATTCGCCCTGGCCGGTGGTCATGTTGGTCATCTTCGTGATGGCCTGGCGTCTCGCGGGACCGCGCGTCGCTGTCTTCTCGGCGGCGGCCCTGGCTTACCTGGGTTTCTTCGGGCTCTGGGAAGTCTCCATGGTGACGGTCGCCCTGCTCGGCGCGGCGGCCTTCCTCTGTCTGCTGTTCGGTATTCCGCTGGGCATCTGGTTCGGCAAGAGCCAGCGCGCCTACAACGCGGCCCTGCCGATCCTGGATTTCATGCAGACCATGCCGGCCTTCGTCTATCTGATTCCCATCATCGCCTTCTTCGGCACCGGCAAGCCGCCGGGGGTTCTGGCGACCATCATCTTCGCCATGCCGCCGGTGATCCGCCTGACCGCGCTGGGTATGCGCCAGGTGCCGGCGGGGACCAAGGAGGCGGCCGTTGCCTTCGGCTGTACCAAATGGCAGTTGCTGCGTGATGTTGAGATCCCGCTCGCCATGCCTTCGATCATGACCGGCATCAACCAGACCATCCTGATGTGCCTCTCCATGGTCGTGATCGCCTCGCTGATCGGCGCCGGCGGTCTGGGCGCAAACATCCTGGAGGCGCTGCAGTACGCCGCCAAGGGGCAGGGCATGCTCGCGGGCCTCGCGATCCTCTTCTGCGCCATGGTGATCGACCGAATCATCCAGGGAAGCTACAGCCGCTCCGGCGCCAGCAAGTAGCTGGCGACGCTTTACGGAAAAGCCCCGGTCCTCATGGCGAGGCCGGGGCTTTTTCTTTTGGGGCGGTTGCCTTGAAGTCACGCGCGACTTCCTGGCCAGCTTCAAGTTTTGTGTGTTGTTGGAGGGCGGGTTGACGCTTGTGGCGGGCTACTTTCGGGCTGGAGCCGTTCGAAGGCGACCATCCGCTCCGAAGCTGTCATTGCGAGTTGACGGCTTGAATGACTGCTGCGCGGCCGTTCCCGCCGTTCAGCAAACGGCGGCTTTCAGAAACGGTAGATTCTGGCGAGCTAAAAATTGTACGAGTCTTAGCACTACCTCGTCATAAAAAAGACCGGGTTGGGCGAGCTACTCTCGCTGAGAGTTATTTGTCGATCCAGCGGACTGCACTTGTGATGCTAACACCAAAGCGGTGCGCGGTGACATTGCGTGACATGCCGGCCTCAATGGCGCAAAGCAAACGGATACGAAGATCTTCAGATAGGTATTGAGCAAAGTATGCTGGCCTCCTGCTCCGACATAAATGATGAATCAGAAAATGTTACATCTGTGAGGCTCTCGCGATTCGTTCATTCGCGAAAATGCTCCAACGACCTTAGATATCCTCGTTGTCAGCTTTGGTGCGTATTTCGAATAACCCTGCCCCTCTGATCACAGTGACAATCGACACTGTGCCGAACAAGATGATCACAGATAAGTACCAATCATATATCGTACCTAATGAATAAATCTGCCCGATGATATCCAGCGCGCGGTATGCAAATGAAGCCGCTACTACGATGTAAACCGGCAAACCGTGAGTAATAGCAAATAACGCTAACACCAGAAACGCAATCCAACTATATATTGATGAAGGAGCTTCGAGTGTTGAACTCATTCCGTATGCTGAGATAGCCAATGAGCCTATCAAAAGTACAGAAAAAAATGATAAGAATTCTAAGGATCTGAAATATTTATAGCTTGGCAGAATTTGTCGCATTGTCGAGAACATCGCAATCAACAACCAGATGCACCAGAGTCCCAAGTCAATGTACCCAACCCAAACCGGAGCGCCAAAAATATCGCCGGACCAAAACATCATATTTATAGAGATAGGATTTTGTCCAAACAATAAAACATAATAACTGTCTAACATTCTCAGTACAGAGGTTCCGATGCCGAACAAAAATATCACCGAAATCCATGGGTATTTATCGACAAATCCAACATTCATAAACGATTGGTAGAGAGCAGAAAAAGCTAGGCTTACAACAATCAAAACCCAGATCGCTGCTGTATAGGAATTCACACCCAGCAAATCCGATATGACAAAAGCGCTCAGTGAAAGAAATGATATTGTACCACAAACACACACGTACCCTAAATCGATCACACCATAGCGAAGGTAGATGTATCTCATGCAAAGGACAAGTGACGCGAGAGGCGCAGCAGATTGTATTACCAGCCATGTTGCGTACATTTTACTTCATCTCTCGTAGAGCGAAACTATCAAGTCGAGCGTAGAGACATATTTATCAAGTGTGCTCACAGCATATATCAGAGACGAAGAAACCGACGCAGCAAAAATAAGAGTCCAAAATTGATAGCGCGCCAGGTACAACAAAGTGAAGCGAAGCGTACAATTATTGTGACTAGATCGAAAAATAAGTATCGGAATTATTAACTGGTAAATCAAAGCATTTAAACCAATAACGATGAATAATGCAGTAAATCCGCCGCGTAAAAACAAAAATTCATTGTTGAGCTCAGATCCAACGTACATAATCACAATGTAAGATCCGACGATCGTTTCCCACACAATCCCAATGGATGCCTCTATATAGAGATAGGCACTGGAGTCCCGAGACGATCCCGAACCAACGTCCGAGCACATTTCAACCGAGAAGCAGTATATTGCGAGCGTAAATGGAGCCAGCGCAGCGTGAAAGTAAGACGATACTTGGTTCCAACCTTCGGCCGGCGTCGATACGCCATGCAAGTACGCAATGAGTGGAGCAATCTGAACAGCAAGGAAAGTAGAGCCGCTGGTTTGGAAAATGTTGTAGGCCCACGGGCTCAGCAAGCCGAAATTCGCACGCTTCTCCTTTTCCAGAAGCCAGAGCCGTCTTCCGCGTAAGAGCAAGACAAACGTTCTAAAAAACTGCTCTATCTTAGATAGATATTTATAAAATTTCAGCAACCAAGGAAAGTATCTCTTTAGGGTAAATTGCTCGAGCTCTGGCTTGCTCACTGGATGACCCCGTCACCCATTAATGCACGCCGTGTTTGCTCGCTTATCAAAGGTTTCGCACTTGAAGTTAAGTAAATCTTGTCACCCCTTCGAAGCCCTACGAGAGATGAAAAAGGTAGGCGAGATGACTGCTTTACGACTCGGACATTTAGGCTTTTTGCTTCTTCTATCAGGGGTTCGTCAACAACGGCCCTATATATATTGAATAAAGTACCGATCTCGAAGCCATCTTGGTCAAGTAGCACATACCTGAACCGATGACATGTATGAAAGATCAGAGCAGTGACACCTGCGAAGAGAGCCACGGAAAAAAGAAGGTAAGATGATTCTATGAAGCCAGATATGGCGTCCGAGAACGAACTAACACTTGTGGCGTGAATTTGGACAAGAGACCCTTCGTCATTCACCCAGACGTCAATCTCTTCCGGAGAAAGGAAAAATGCCGAAAGAAAAGTGACAATCCCAAGTTGGCAGGCAAATATTGTTGGCTTTAGCAAGTAAATTTTTTGATTGAACTTAATAGTTTCGCTGACCGAAAGAACTTTCGAAGAGTTTTTGCTCGATTGTTCTCTTGTTAGTTTTTCTCTAGTCATTTTAGGTTTGGATTCTTTTTGGAAAGTAAAAACAACAACATTACACCAGTTTCCGAGGATAAGAAAGCCTGTTGGTATCGGACGAATTTGCCAACGGTTTGGGCGCTCCATCGAGCGCTACGTAGCTTTGCCCAATGGCCCTAACCCGAGCTCTACTGTTCACGGCCCAAAACCTCCATACCAAAAATGCGTCTCCAAAAACGGTCCTTCTCGAGCCGCGCATATGCTCCGCTGGGATCGATGGAAATTCACCGGTCAGAATCCCAGGGCGAAACATCTTTAGCTTCTGACAGGATTTTGGCACCGCTGCAGGCGAGCCCATGGAAGCTGCTGTTCGCTGCATGGCACCAAATGTTGCATCTGGGCTCTTTCTGGACCTTCGCTGCGTTTCGAACGAATGGCAGGATGTGTCCCTAGTCACGCAGCTCTGACACATAACCGCGGCCGCAGTTCTTATAGACCGGCTGCAGGCCTGGGCATCCCCAGACGTTCAGCATATGGATCAATTTCTATCCAAATTACCTGCTGACTGATAAAACGGAAAAGGTACTCTGGCTCGCCTTGTAACTGTCAAAGGCATGCCTGAGAAGATTCGAAATAGCCGAAGTCTCGATACGATATGACGGATTTGCCAAGCTACGCAAAAAACGTAGAGCCATTTGGGCCGACTGGCACAGAGGGCATTGTCTTTATTTCCCCCATGTTCGAGAAAGCGCTCTCCTATTGGGAAGAACTAAAGGGAGATCAGGCCTTTCCGTTGTGGAGTGATGCGAGCCTCCTAAACTCTGCGCAGTTTTCTCCGTACGTATCGGTGGCCGAAATCCTGGAAAACGACTACTGCTTTCAATATGTCGGCGCTGAGGTATCGAAGAACTATGGTGAAAGAAACGGTGATCTCTTATCCGAGATCGACCCGCACCTGGGCAGCCGAATCAAAGATTTCTTCGATTCCTGCTGTAGAACTGGTCAACCTAGCTACGTGTATTGGCCATTGAGCGCCAATCAAAGACATGTCGATGCTGAAGCTCTCTGTTTGCCATTCTCAGATAATGGATCAAGCTTAGACGTCGTTGTTTCTTTGAGCATCAACTCACTGCGAATGTGAAGCAGAACGCGAGTTTTCCAAAAACGGTGAACGATTGCGTTACCAACCGACCGTCAGAAACCAGCAATCTGCCAATCTCGCATTTGGAAGATCCTCATTTAGCCGAAAGCCGCGTTGACACGCGCTCGTGCGTCCGGCCTCTACTGGAATCGACGCCGTGACCACCAGCTTGGCATCCAACGTCAGCAAGGCGGACCTTCCTGCGGTTCAGTCCCTTCGCGCGAGTGGCTGGTATCTGCCGTTTGCGGTCATGGCAAGCATCGGGTGCGGCGTAGCGAATGACCGAAAGCGGCTTTTCTTCAAGCATGCGGCGAGCCAGTCGTGAAAGGAGAGCTTCCCATTGAGCCATTGATCGACCGAATTATGCCGCGTAGGCTTTCTAACCGATTGCAAGGGAGGAAAAAATGCGACGCGTTTCTTCAATTGTTGCTTGCTTGGTTTCTGCCGGACTTCTGGCGCCGGCTGTATCGGCCGACACCACAGATCAAACCTGGATGAACAAGGTCGTTATCGCCAAAGAAGGCGAGCACTGTTCCGACGACCCGAATTGTTTCAATCGCTATCACCCTGATATCCCCAGCAAGGCGACCGCCAATGTTGGGGATATGATCATATACCACACACGAGACGCGCTGGACTCCGAGTTCCGACTGGATTCGGTCGCGGATGACCTGGCGACGGTCGACTTGGGGCTCGTGCATCCGATGACCGGGCCGGTCCATATCGAAGGCGCGATGCGCGGCGATGTGATCGAGGTTGAGATCGTCGACATCGTACCCGACGAGTATGGCTATACGGTGATTGCGCCTGGCTTTGGCTTCCTTCGCGACGTTTTCACTGAACCATATATCGTCAACTGGCGGCTGACCCGCAACGGCGCGGTCTCTGACGAGATGCCGGGCGTGACGATCCCCTTTGAAGCTTTCCCGGGTTCCATCGGTGTGATGCCGGGCGAGCCGGAACTCGACAAGATCCTCGCGCGAGAGGCAGCTTTGGCCGGCGCGGGGGGCGTCGTGCTGACGCCGTCCGGGCCCGGCGCCTTGCCCGCCGATCTTTGCGGCGAAGGCGGTACGGCCGAAAGTCGCTGCCTGCGCACCATTCCACCGCGCGAGAACGGTGGCAACATGGACGTGCAGCAGCAACAGATCGGCACGCATATGCTGTTCCCCTGCTTCATCGACGGCTGCGGGCTCTTTGTCGGTGACATCCACTATGCCCAGGGCGATGGCGAGGTCGGCGGAACTGCAATCGAGATGGGTTCGGTGACGACCCTGCGCGTGATGGAAATCCACAAGGGCAAGGCCGCGGACGTACCGATGCCAGCCACCAAGGGCAATAACCAGATCATCAAGATCGAACCCAACCGTTACTATCAGACCGTTGGCATTCCGCTGAAGGCTGCAGGCGAGGTCCCGCCGAGTCACGCCTATCTCTCCAGCGAGGTCATCGCAAATCTGGAAAACCTCAACGAGGACCTGACCGTCGCCGCCCGCCACGCGCTTCTGCAGATGATCGACTATATCGTTTCGGAGCATGGGCTGACGCGCGAGCAGGCTTATGTGCTCAGCTCGGTCGCGGTGGACCTGCGGATCGGCCAGGTGGTGGACGTTCCGAATTATGTGGTCACCGCCACGCTGAACCTCAGCGTGTTCGACAAATTCCGCCATTACTAAGTTCGGCCACGACTAAGTTCAAAGGAGCATTGGGCTGCCCCGACACGGGGCGGCCCATCATGAGCAAGCTATGAACCGACGCCGTTTCCTCGCCGCCTCCGCGGCGGCCACCTTGCTCCCGGGTCTTGCACGCGCACATTCGCCCTGGGGGCAATACGCCGTTTACCGGCAAAAGCATCTTCTCGTGTTGAGCACCCGGGATGATGCGCCGAGCTACCCCTATTCCAAGCGCCTGGTAGAGGCGATCAATCTCGGCGCGCCTGAGGCCAGCGCCCGCCCGGCCCGCGCGCGAGACCTGCGCCGCGCCTACGATCTGCTGCGTACCGATCAGTTCCAGTTCGCGCTTTTGTCGCGGCCGAATGTGGACGCGATGCGCGCAGCGAGCGGGCCATTTGCGGGTGGGGAAAAGGTCCCGCTCAGCACCATCTATCAGTTCTCGGAGTTGTATTTCGTCGTGCGGACGGAATTCCCGGAGAATCTGGTGGCCGTCGTGGCGGATGCCGTGCTCACCCATATGGATGCGCTGCCAGAAGCGCGCCCGCCGCGGGAGGTCGCGCAATTGCCGCAACTGCACACTGGAGCCCGCTGGGCGATAGACGAATTTTTGAACCACACCCATCGGAACTAGAGCACTCGACGATCAGGCTGTCTCCGGCGCCTCCAAAGACGTGGCCGCCATGTTTAGTTATCTGAGGTTCCACTGCCTCGACGCTGCTGCGAAGTCTGGCTAGCGTTCCTTCCTCGTCCAAAGCCATCAGTCGCGAGTACCCGACGACTTCTTCGGCGAGCAGCCGTTGCACGCCTGGCTTGTGACGCTGCAGGCCGGGCCAACGAATCTTTCCGCGGCAACCGGAAAGTCTCATTCTCCGGTGATTTCAGCATTTCTTCGTGCGTGTACCAGCGCGCGCTTTCCAGCTCCCGCTCGTCCACCTGGATCTCGCTGCTGACCGTCTGAGCCAAGAAGCACAAATTTGGACCTGACCCCAGTCACAAAGACGTGGCCGCTATGTTTAGTTATCTGAGATCCCACTGCCTCGACGCTGCTGCGAAGTCTGGCTAGCGTTCCTTCCTCGTCCAAAGCCATCAGTCGCGAGTACCCGACGACATCTTCGACGAGCAGCCGTCGCACGTCTGGGTTGTGGCGCTGCAGGCCGCGCGGACGACCGGTTCGGTGAAGCTGCGTTGAAGCGGCGGAGTGGCCGGGGGAAGGGCACACTCGGCCGTCTCTTTCACTGGCTATGTCCGCTAATCTCGCATTCCACCAGTTCGAGTAGGGCGCAGCATCCGTCGTTGTGGGCTCAATCCAGACCTTCACAGGGTGCAAACTAGGAAGCCGCTATGCGGACGTTCCCGGCGTGCAGCAAACGTCGGCTTTCAGAAACGGACGGTTTAGACCTGATCAGAAACTTATGAGTCTTGGCCCATCAAAGCACCGGCCGATCTCCGCAGCACAAAGTGCTGAATCAAAGGTATGAATTACGGGCCTATGCTTGGTGAGATTCTACAAACGGAACAAAGAAGGAGCCTACGGACGATGAAACGTTTTTACCGTGCATTTAAGATCTTTGAGCATATCACAATTTTGGTTACTTCATTGGCCGCGCTTGTGACAATTATACAATATTGGAGTGAGCAGAATCGGCGAGCTGCAGAGCACCTATCAGCTACATTAGAAACGTATCTATCATGTCAGGATTTAGTGAGATTTTCTCTTACTCAGGAGAATGATCCCGCACATCGTTTTCTTGCCTTTGTAGTAGAATACGAAGAGGCGATAGCGGTTTGCGGCGCAGCGAAAGATGAACTGAACTACCTGATGCGGGAAGCGCGGAAGGCAGAGCTGGCAGATTTCCCGACCGCAGAGGAGGCCCGAGAAATGATGCGACGCGCCGTGCCAGCTAATGCACCGTCGGATTTTTGACCCCAGTATTGGTAGTTTTTGCACCAATCGTGTCCGCAGCCTGCTGCCTCAAACGGCCATTTCTGAAGGTGGCCTGACGAGCCCTGAGACCGCAGGTTGTTCTGCATTCACAAACCCTATCAAATCCAGCGCGAATCTTGCGAAGTTTTTGACGGGCCGGAGGGAAGCGAAGCGGTCGTTCGCGGTTCTGCGGCAAATTGGGAGAATGGGCTCAATCCAGACACTCGTGGAGAGACGGCCCGAACGACGGCGATGCGGAACAGGTCTACCCTCCCAAAGGTGTGAACCGTGTCAGCTCGCAGCGATTTGCAGACCCTCCGGAAAGCGGGCAAAATCGAATGATGCCGATACGGATCGCGACGACTTCGGATATCGAAGCCTGGGCGGAGCTCCGCGCCCAGCTCTGGACAGACATGACTTACGACCAGCACCTGGATGAAGCCGCGACAATGCTCGCCCGGCCATCCGGTGAGTTCATCGCCTTTCTGGATGTTGTCGATGGGGCCGGTATCCGTGCCTTTGCCGAGGCCGCTTTGCGCCACGACTACGTCAACGGATGTGCGACGTCACCCGTCGCTTACCTTGAGGGTGTCTTTGTCCGCCCCGAAGATCGGGGCGCCGGCGTCGGCCGGGATCTGTTGAAGTCGGTCCAGTCTTGGGCGCAGCAGCAGGGGTGCTCCGAGCTCGCATCCGACGCGGATCTCGACAACCTGACAAGTCACGCCTTTCACAGGGCCCTGGGCTTCGCGGAAACCGAGTGCGTCGTCTTCTTTCGCAAAGCGCTTTAGGTTGGTCTTCGCGCTTCGATAGCCTTCCTGACCTCCGCGGCATCTGTCGCTATGGGATCAATCTGGTCATTGTGGCGTTCGGGGTCGACCGCCGCTCTTTGCCGTGAACGCAGTTTTCTGATCTCCAAACCAAGCGCCTGTCTCCGGCCAGGCATCACAGGCTTGCGGTGTGTTTCCCAAACTGCAGAATCAGGACTGCCACGGCGACGTGGACAAGCGACAAGGCAGTCCCGGGAGAAGATATGACCCACCCCAACACACAGGTTTCGCTGCGCGATGATCTTTCCGCCCTGGGCCTCAAACCGGGCATGACCGTCATGGTGCATTCCGCGCTGGGGCAGGTCGGCTGGACGGTCGGCGGGCCGGTGAGTGTCATTCGGGCGCTGCTGGAAGTACTGGGAGAGGCCGGGACGCTGGTGATGCCGGCGGAGACGCCGCAGCTTGGCGATCCGGGCCGATGGAGCGATCCGCGGGTGAAGCCCGAATGGCATGATGTCATAAGGGCGCATCTGCCGCCTTTCGATCCTGCGACCACGCCGACCAGCATGGGGGCGGTTCCGGAGGCTTTCCGCAGTTTCCCGGGCACGCTGCGCAGTCATCATCCCCTGGTGTCGGTCTGCGCCAACGGGCGGCAGGCGGAAGTCATCACGAAGGATCATGTGTTGGAATTCTGCGAGGGCAGGGGCTCGCCCTTCGAAAAACTCTATGATCTGGATGCCTACACGCTGTTGCTCGGTGTGGGCTTCAACCGCTGCACCTCGCTGCACTTTGCCGAATCTTTGACGCCAAACAGAAGAACGCAAAAGGTTCGGCTGCTCTTGTTGCGTGACGGGCAGAGAAGCTGGGTCGAGGTTCCGCAAATGGGCACGGACGGCGGCCGCCTCTTTCCAAGCGTTGGTGATGCCTTCATGGAGACCGGCTCTCTGCGGCGGGGGCGTGTCGGGCAAGCGGATGCGTTGCTCTTTTCGACCCGGGCACTCGTGGACTTTGCCGAGGACTATTTCACCTGCGTTCTGTGACCGGTATGGGCTGGGTCATCCTGATGAATGGTAGAGAGGGCACTTCCGATCCGCAGGCTTGTCTTTGTCCGTGCGGGACTCTCGCGACCAAAAACACGAGTTCGCATTATTTATGCACTCTAAGGTTGATGATTCAATTTTTTATTCTTGCGCCTATCCAGAATATATATTTGCGGGAAAAATAATACTAGAAGTAGCGAAATGAATTGACATAGTATTTTAGTAAAATATTACAGTTGAAATAGTAATGTAGGTGAGTATTATCAGGTTGTTATAAATTCTTTGTTCGATTTTAATCTCGAATACTGATTGCGCCGGTGTCGTGCTGGACTGGGGGCGGCGATCGCGAAGCAGCAGAAAGCGGTATTTAATCCCGCCATGGTTGGCGTCGGGGCTTCTGCCGGGGGGCTGGAGGCTTTAAGGGAATTCGTTGGCCAACTGGTTCCGGGCGGGCGCTGCTGTTACGTCATCGCGCAACATCTCTCGCCCAGCCACCGCAGTATGCTGATGGAACTTCTGGCCCGGGAGACAAGCCTTCCGGTCAAGGAACTCGCACGCAGTCAGGCGCCTGCTCCGGATGTGGTCTACATCACACCACCCAACCGACATGTCGAGCTACAGAACGGCCTGCTGATTGTGAGGACGCCGAAGGTCAAGACGGGACCTCAGCCCTCCGTCGATCTGCTGTTCGCATCCCTGGCGCTGGAGTGTGAGGAGCGGGCGATCGGGGTGGTCTTCTCCGGCACGGGATCGGACGGCGCCCGCGGAGTCCAGGCCATTAAGGCGGCGGGCGGCGTGACGCTGGCGCAGGATGATAGCGCAAAGTACAACGGCATGCCGAATGCGGCCATCGCCACGGGCTGTGTAGACCTTGTCCTGCCGCCGGGCGAGGTGGCGCGCAGGATACCGCGGCTGCTCGAAGGTGGTGACCGGCAGGAAGCCCTCAAGGCCAGCGAAAAGATCGGTTCCAGCAGCACCTACGTCGATATCTGCGCCGTCGTCCGCAGCCATTCCGGTATCGACTTTACGAACTACCGTTCCTCAACCATCCTGCGTCGGCTGTCACGGCGTATGAACCTGTTGCATCTGCCGGATCTGGAGGCATACCTGGAGCTGTTGAACGGTGATCCGGGTGAAATCGACCGGCTGGTGCGCGAACTATTGATCGGCGTGACCTCGTTTTTTCGCGATCCGCCGGTCTGGGAGGCGCTGAAAGAACTGATCGAGAAGCTCGTCGCCTCAAAGGAGTACAATGACAGCATCCGGGTCTGGGTGCCCGGCTGTTCCTCGGGCGAAGAAGCCTACTCCATGGCCATCCTGTTCGCCGAGGCCATGCGTAAGCTCGGTAAGCGCATCAAGCTGCAGATCTTCGCGAGCGACCTGGACAACGACGCCCTGGTGACGGGCCGCCGAGGGGTCTATCCCAGCGTCGTGGCTGAACAGATCAAACCTGGAATCCTGCGCCGTTACTTTACACCGGTGAGCTCCGAGTTCTCCGTCAGGCAGGAACTGCGGGAGATGATTGTCTTCAGCCGGCACAACATTATCCAGGATCCGCCCTTTTCCAAGATGGACCTGATCAGTTGCCGCAATCTCTTCATCTATTTCACGCCGGATCTGCAGCGGCGCATTCTGGAACGCTTTCACTATGCGCTGAACAGCGGCTGTATTCTCTTGCTCGGCCGCTCCGAGGCGATCGGTGAGTTGAGCGAGCTTTTCGACCTGGTCGATCGCTCCAACAAAGTCTTCCGCGCCGGCAGCTATGCCTCTTCGCCCTTCCGCCCGAGTGCCTTTACGCCCTTGAAGCTACCGGCGGTCAAGGAAAGCAGGCACGCGGCCAACCGCCCGCAGTCGCGCGAGGCGCGCGCCAACGCGGCGATCGCCAAGCGCTTCGGGCCGCCGACGGTGATTGTCGATGTGAACGACAAGCCGTTACATATCGCCGGCGCGGTCAAGGCCTATCTGCAGGTACCGACGGGCGCCTCGCAGTTCGACCTCTTCAGCTTGATCGATCCGGATCTGCGCGCCGAGGTCCGTGCGCTGCTGCTGCGCTGCCGGCGCGAGCATGTGGTGGTGCGCAGCCGTCTGCACACCGCCGAGTATCAGGGTGACAGGTGGCAATACCGGATCGTCATCCATCCTTACCGCGATGAGGAAAGCGACGAAGACCTCTGTCTCGTCGCCTTCATGACGGTCCGCGCGTTGCTTGAAGAGAGCGACGGGGAGGCTGAGGAGACCGGCAGCCGCGACCAGGTCAAGGAGCTTGAGCATGAGCTCCTGGCCATGCGCGAGCATCTGCACACCATGGTCAACGAGCTCGAAACCTCCAACGAGGAGCTGCAGTCCCTGAATGAGGAACTGCAGTCCGCGAACGAAGAACTGCAGTCGACCAATGAGGAGCTGGAAACCTCGAACGAGGAACTGCAGTCGACCAACGAAGAGCTGACAACGGTCAACCAGGAGATCATCGTCAAGTCAGATGCCCTGAACGAGGCCAATTCTTTCCAGAACTCGGTGCTGGAAAGCATCTCGGACGCCGTGATCGTCACGGACAGGAACCTTAAGATACAGCGCTACAACGCGGCGGCTCTCAAGATTTTCAAGCTAAACGAAGGGCTCCTCGGCGAGCCGCTGGAGGCTGCAGCGCCGCGCTTTCGCATTCCGGATCTGCGCAGCCTGGTGGCGGATGTGGTTCGCAACGGGACGCCGCGCAGCAAGTCGGTGAGGGCGCCGCAGCAGGACCGGCATTTCGAACTTTCGGTTCATCCCTGCCTCAACGCCGCCGAACGTATTGTGGGCGCAGTTCTGAGCCTGCACGACGTCTCGCGCCTGACCAAGGCCAATCTGCGCCTGCGGCGCAGCCGAAGTGCGCTGGCGGAGGAAACCGATCTGCGCAGCGCCATTCTGGACAGCACGCCGGCGCAGATCGCCGTGCTGGACCGGAGCGGACAGATCATCGTCGTCAATGAGGCCTGGCGGGAATTCGCGCGCGACAACGGCGGCCTGGACAGCAGTTTCTCCGTCGGCAGCAATTACCTGGCAATCTGTGAACAGGCTTCGGGCGCCAAGTCCAGGGAGGCCGACGAGGTCATGACCGCGCTGCGGAAGATCCTGATCGGTGGCGAAGACTATGCCGAAGCACGCTACGCCTGCCACTCGCCGACGGAGCAGCGCTGGTTCAAGTGCGTGATGCGCCGCGCCTCCAGGACCAACGCGCAGATGGGCGCGCTGGTGATGCATATCAACATCACCAACGAGGTCCTGCTGGAGCAATCCATGGCGGAGGCGCAGCGTCTGGCCGAGGAGGCGAGCCGTGCCAAGTCGAGTTTCCTTGCGAATATGAGTCACGAGCTGCGCACGCCGCTCAATGCGATTATCGGATTCGCAGAGTTGATTTCCTCGCAGGCTTACGGCGTGCACAGTCACCCGAAGTATGCGGAATATGGCGAGGACATCGCGGGCGCCGCCAATCACCTGCTGCGCATGATCAACCAGATTCTCGATCTCTCCAAGATCGAGTCCGGCCGCCTTGAGCTGGACGAAGAACCGATCAGCCTGACCGCCTGTCAGGTTGCGGCCTTCAAACTGTTCGAGCAGCGGGCGGAGGAACTCGGCGTCCAGCTCGAGGCGCGCATGCCGAGGAATCTGCCAAGACTGCTGGCCGACGAGGGCGCGGTCAATCAAATCCTCATCAACCTGATCGGCAATGCCATCAAGTTCATCGGTGCGCGGGGAACCATCACCTGCAGCGCGAAGCACAGCCGCGCGAGCGGCGAAGTGATCCTTCAGGTAAGTGACAACGGTGTCGGGATCGCGCCGGAGGATCTGTCGCGTATCGTGGAGCCCTTCTCTCAGGTCCGCTCCACCCTGACCAGCAACAATTCCGGCGTGGGCCTGGGGCTTTCACTGGTCAAGGGGCTTGCGAAGATGCACCAGGCCAGGCTCGATGTTCAAAGCAGTGTCGGGCAGGGCACGACGGTCGAGATCGTCTTTCCAAAATCTCGTATCTTGGCGAAGAAGCGCGCCAATGTCCGCAGCCGTCAGCCCGCGGAGTGACGCAGCTTCAATCCAGCAAAAGGTTCGGCAGCCAGGTGGCGATGGCCGGGATGTAGGAGACCAGCAACAGCACCAGGATGTTGGTCAGCAGGTAGGGCGCGATGGCCTTGACCACCGGCGTCAGGGGCAGCTTGGCGATATTGGCGCAGACGAAGAGGCAGACGCCGACCGGCGGGGTGGTCAGGCCGATCATGAGGTTGAGCACCGCGAAGGTCGCGAAGTGCAGCGGCTCGACACCGACGCCCTGAGCCAGGGCCAGCAGCGGAACAAACAGGATGATCAGCGCCGCGATGGTCTCCATGAACATACCGACGCAGAGAAGCAGCAGGTTGATCAGCAGGATCACCAGGAACTTGTTGTCGGTGATGGAGAGCACGCCGGCCGCGATGGTCTGGGGGATCTTCTCCGAGACCAGGATCCAGCCGAAAACGTTGGCGAAGCCGACCAGGGCCAGGATCGCGGCGGAGGAGATTGCGCTGTCGATGATGATCTTCGGCACCGCCGAGAGCGGCAGTTCCCGATAGACGAAGCAGCCGACCACGAAGGCGTAGAGGCTGGCGACCACCGCCGTCTCCGTCGGCGTGGCGAGTCCGCTCAATAGCCCGCCGATGATCAGCGCGGTCATGGCGAGCGCCCAGAAAGCGCCCAGGAAGGATTGGCCCAGTTCGCCGAAGCCCTGCCATTCCTGGCGCGGGAAGTTCTTGCGCACCGCCACGATATAGGTGGTCACCATCATGGCGACGCCCATCAGGATGCCGGGCACCGCCCCGGCCAGAAACATCTTGCCGACTGAAATGCCGGAGAGAGCGCCGACGATGATCATGGGCACGCTGGGCGGGATGATCGGGCCGACGGTGGAGGAGGCGGCGGTGACGGCCGCCGAGAAGTCGGCCGGATACCCTGCCTTTTTCATGCCCGGGATCATCATGCCGCCGATGGAGGCGGAGTCGGCGACCGCGGTGCCCGAGATGCCGCCGAACAGCATGGAACCGGCAACGTTGGTCAGGCCGAGGCCGCCGCGCATCCAGCCGACCACCGCGTTGGCAAAACGGATGATGCGCTCGGTGATCCCGCCGCCGTTCATCAGGTTGCCGGCCAGGATGAAGCCGGGGATGCACAGGAGCACGAAGACGTCGATGCCCGCGTACATCTTCTGCGGCATGACCACCAGGGGAATCCCGGCGGCGAGAAGGTAGCTCAGCGACGCTAGGCCGAGGGTGACGGCCACGGGCAGGCCGACCAGCAGGCCACCGGCGAAAACGCCGATCAGAATGGCAAGGTTCATACCGCGCTGTCCGGCTGCGGCGCGCTGCGGGAGGGCTGCCCGTCGGAACCGCCCAAAATCATGGCGAGCGCGCGCAGGAGCGAGAAGAGCAGCAGCCCACCCAGGAGTATGAGGACGCTGGCGTGGATGAAATCCATGCGCCAGCCGAGTGCCGGCGAGGTCTGGAGTGCACCGATCGAGGTGTAGCTCCAGGCCGGCAGGATCAGCAGGCCGCAGAGCACCGCCGTCGCGATCGCTGAGAAAAGCCGAAGCCGCCAGGGCCAGCGTCCGGGCAGGGATTCGCAAAAGAGATCCACGTTGACCAGTTCACCGTTGCGAAAGGAGAGGCCGGCGCCGAAGGCGGCCAGATAAAGCAGAGCGAAGCGCGTCAGTTCCTCGGTCCAGACCGGCGAACTGGCGAAGACCGAGCGCCCCAGGACCTGAACGGTCACGGCGCCGATCAGCACCAGGAAGGCGGCGCCGATGGCGAAGCGGCAGAGCCGTTCCAGAAATGTTATCGCCGCGTTCAAGGTCTAGCCCGCTCCGGAAATCTCAGGAAGAAAATGGCGCCGCTCGAATGGGCATCGACAGTTTGTCGGCCCACTCAACTGCGGCGCCATCATCCTTACGGTATCATCCTTACTGCGCGAAGAGATCTTCGACAATGGGCCGGATCTCATCCTTCACGTTGGCGAGCACGGCGTCCTTGGCCTTGGCGGCGAAGGCGGCACCATCCACCTCGACGAACTCCATGCCCTTGCCCTTGAGCTCGTCGACCAGTTTGGTCTCGTCGGCGAGGAAGAGCTCACGCTCATAGGCCTGCGCTGTGGCGGCGGCCTGCATGACCGCTTCCTTGTCGCTGTCCGAGAGCTTGCCCCAGGTGATTTCCGAGATCACCAGATAGATCCAGGAGCGCACATGCTCGGTCTTGTTCACGTAGCCCTGCACCTCATTGAAGTTCGCTGACTTGATCAGTGCGAGCGGGTTCTCCTGGGCGTCGATGGTGCCGTTCTGCAGCGAGGTGAAGACCTCGGAGAAGGCCATCGGTGTCGGCTGGGCACCGAGGGTCTTCCAGACATCGACGAAGAGCGGCACGTTGGGCACGCGCAGCTTGAGGGCATCGAGGTCATCCGGACTCTTGATCGGCCGTTTCGAGGTCAGGTTGCGCGGCCCGCGCGCGAAGTAGGCGATTGGGCGCACCCGGGCTTTCTCGATGATCTCGGCCTTGATGTCGTCGCCGATCTTGCCGCCCGCGACCTCGTCCATATGCTCCAGGGACTTGTAGGCATAGGGCACGGCAAGCAGCGCCGCCATGGGCGCCCAGTTCTGCAGGCTTTCGCCCGAGATGGTCATGTCGGCGGTGCCGAGCTGCATGCCGTTGATCAGGTCGATTTCCTTGCCGAGGGATTCGTTGGGGAAGACCTCGACCTCGATCCGGCCCTTGGTCAGGGTGCTGAGCTCCTCGCCGAACTTCACGGCGGCCTTGTGCCAGATGTTTTCTTCGTTGGCGAGGTGGCCGAGTTTCAGGGTCATTTCGGCCGAGACGGCCGGCGAGATGGCCGGTCCGGCGAGCAGGCCTGTCGCCAGTCCGGCAAGCAGAACGCTACGGAGTTTTCCAAAAGATAGCATGAGTTCCTCCCTCGTTTACTGTGAAAGGCTTTCCGGGGCCGCTATACCAAGGTGCAGTGATAATGACTCGTAGGGACGCTTTTCTGGGTCTCTCGGCCAGGAGCAGGCGGTGCGGCGATGCGGTGCATCGGAAGCCGCATGCGACGCAGTCCGAAAGTCGCAGAAAAGCGCTGGTTCGGTTGCCTCCAAGGACCTTCGGAGAGCGTCGAAGAGCTTTGCCGATGCGCTGCATCGCCTGCAGCTCTTCTCCTACCCGAAGGACCCTGGAGACAATCCCTATGAGTCATTATCACTGCTCCTTGGTATTAGTCGGCGGCCTCGAAGAATTCCGGTTTCGCTTTGGCGATTTCCGGCAAATCGGTGAGAATTTCCCGCAGGTGTTCGCGCAGCGCGGCGTCGGCGACTTCCGTCTGACCCGCCTCAATGGCGTCGACCACCGCTTCGTGCTGGGTGATCAGTTTGTTCATCGGGAACTGCAGCAGGCTGAGATAGCGCACCCGGTCCATCTGGGCCTTGACGTCTTCGATGATTTTCCAGGCATAGGCCTTGCCCGCCGCTTCGGACAGCGTGCGGTGAAAGAGTTCGTCGAGCTTCATGAAACGCCCGTAATCGCCCGGTGCGACAGCCCGCTGCAGGGCGATCTGCGCGCGCAGTTCCTGGACCACTGCCGGGTCGCTCTTTTGCGCCAGCAGCTTGACCACGTCGGCCTCGATCGCTTCGCGCACGAAGCGCGCGTCCTTGACCGCCGCCATGGAGATCTTGCGCACCAGGGTGCCGCGCTGCGGCCGGACCTCGACCAATCCGTCTTCGCTCAGTTTGATGAAGGCCTCGCGCACTGGCTGACGGCTGAGCGAGAAGGCGCGGGCGATTTCCGATTCCGAAATCAGGCTGCCGGGGGTGAGCTCGGCCCGGATGATGCGCTTGCGCAGGATGCGGTAGACCTGAGGGCCGACAGGCGCCCCCTGTTCGATCGACCAGGTCGTCTCAGTTCTTACTGTTGCAGCCCTTGGCGGCACCCGACGCTCTCCCCTTGTCACGGCTTATTCTATCGCCGTTTCGTTGTATCTTATTATTTCCATACTTCCATACTAGTCAACGAATATATCAGGGAACCTATAAAGAGTTAGGAAAAACAGAAGGTTAATCTGCGAAAAATTCTTTTGACAATAAATAGTAGACCGGTCTAATTATTATTTCATGGCAAGAACGAGAAACATCGACAACTACGACGAAGCGCGTGGCCGCTTGCTTTCGATCGGCATGGATCTGATCCGTGGTGAGAGCTATGCGGCGATCGGGATCAACGACGTGCTCAAGGCAGCCGACGTGCCGCGCGGCTCTTTCTATCATTACTTTGAGAGCAAGCAGGCCTTCGGTCTGCAGGTCGCGCAACACTACCACGACGCACAGTTGGCCTCCGCCCGGGAGGTCCTGCGCGATGATCAGCGTGCACCCTTGGAATGCCTGCAGGCTTTCTTCCGCAACGCGCAGGCGGACTACGCGGCACGCGGCTTTGGTTCGGGTTGTCTTATGTGCAATCTCTCGACCGAGATGGCGGATCGTAACGACGCCTTCCAGCTATTGCTCAAGAGTCACTGGCGCGAACTCGCCAACGAGATCGCCGACTGTATCGCGCGTCTCGACCGCGCCGACATCGGGCTCGAAGCCTTGAGCGATCACGAGGCGGCGGACTGGCTGCTGAACGCCTGGAGCGGCGCGCTGACCCGCATGAAGGCCGAACGCAGTGCGGTGCCGCTACAGCTCTTCCAGAAATCCGTCTTTCAGAAAAGGAACCAAGGTGTCTGAACCCAAGACCATTCTCGTCACAGGGGCCAGCCGCGGCATTGGCCTGCTCACCGTCCGATCCCTGGCGCAGGCGGGACATCACGTCTTTGCCGCCATGCGTGATCTGGCGGGCCGCAACAAATCCGTCGGCGAAGGCCTGACCGCCTGGGCAAGCGCCGGGGGCTACCGGCTCGAAACCATTGAGATGGATGTGACCGACGAAAGCTCCGTCAACGCGGCGGTCGCGGCTATCGAAGCGCGGCAGCCGATCGATGTGCTCGTCAACAACGCGGGCATCATGCCGGTCGGCATGACCGAAGCCTATAGCCCGGAACAGGTCCGTGACTGTCTGGACATCAACCTTGTCGGCGTGGCGCGATGCTGCCGGGCGGTTCTGCCGGGGATGCGCGCGCGCCGGGCGGGGCTGATGATCCACGTCAGTTCCAACGCCGGCCGTCTGGCCATTCCTTTCTTCGGCCTTTACTGCGCCAGTAAGTGGGCGCTCGAGGCCTATGCCGAATCGCTGCACTACGAGCTCCGGGATTTCGGGATCGAGTCCATCATCCTGGAGCCCGGCGGGCATTCGACGGACTTGGTCAGAAACCCGCCCGCGCCGGCGGACCGGGATTGCATCGCCGCCTATGGCCGCACCGCCGAGGGACCCGGCAAGATGCTCAAGATGTTCGAGGTCATGTTCTCCGCCGGTGAAAAGATCACGGACGCGCAGAATGTCGCCGACAGGATTTGCGGCCTGGTGGCCATGCCGAACCCGCGGCCTTTGCGCACGACGGTCGGGCACGATATGGGCGTCGACAAGATCAACGCGGCAACGGCGCCGCTGCAGGCCGATCTGATTCAGGCTTTGAAGCCTGTCGCAAGCACCGCCGTTGACGACGAAAGACTCTTTCTCTTTGCCGGCATCACCTTGAAGCCGGAACACTACAGGGAGGGGCGCGCGGCGCTGGAGGGCATCATTCCGGCCACCCTGGCCGAGCCGGGCTGTCATGTCTTTTCCCTCATGGAGAGCCGCGAAGATGATGGCAAGCTCTACCTCTTCGAGATCTTCGAGGATGAAGCGGCGCTGCAAAGCCACTACGCGCAGGACTATACGAAAGCGGTCTTTGCCCGTTATGAAGACTGGCTCGCGGAGCCCGTCGAGATCAGGAAGATGAACGCGGCGTCCGCGGCCTCCGCGCAACAGTTCCACTGACGCCTTTCAGACCTGCAGGCCGGTCACAGAGCCGGACCAGGGCTTGGCGCTGCGCCAGTGGATATTCCTCCGCCAGAGCGGTTTAGATCAGGTTCACCGGGTGAAAGGATCGCCATCAGCGCTTCCATGTAACCCGGATCCGATCTGGCGCTGCCCAGGCCCCGCGGCCCTTGGCCCAAAGACCTCCCACCCGCTTGTCGCTGGCAGCAGGGTTTCCCGTCTTGCCGCCGCGGGGGCTATTCCGTCGTAGGATTCCCGACGAAGCTCCTGATTGTCCCGGCTTGACACGGAGGAGGGCTTGCCGTCATATATTATACAAGTTTGAACAAGTATAAAGTACAGGTGTGGCTTTGAGCAGGAAGGCGGCGAGACTCCGGCCCGGCGCGGCGAAACCCGAACGCGTCGCCAAGGAACTGGAACAGGATATCCGCAGCGGCGTGCTGGCGTTCGGCGACCAGTTGCAGAGCGAGAACGAGCTGGTTCAGCGCTTTGCGGTCAGCCGCAACACCGTGCGCAAGGGGCTGGAAGAACTGTCGAGCCGGGGGTTGATCACGACCCGCATGGGCATCGGCTCCTTCGTGACCTTCAATGGCCAGACGATCAACGCGGCGGTCGGCTGGTCGCGCGCCTTGTCCGACAGTGGTGTTCAAACGGAGACCCGGACCCTGCGCGTCGAATTCGTCCAGGATCCCGATCTTGCCGCCTTACTGAAGGTCGAGAGCCCGGAGTTCGTGGCTGTCGACCGGATCCGCAGTATTGCCTCGTCGAAGCTAGGTATTTCCCTGGAGCGCAGCCGCCTTCCGCTTCTCCCCGAGCTGGAAGACGTACCCCTGCGCGGCCTCCGCGGTGGGTCCCTGCACGAGACCATGCGCGCGGCCGGACTGGTTCCCCATCATGGCGAGGAATGGGCCGACCTCGAGATGTTGAGCCCGGAGGATGCCGGCTTGCTGGGCTGTGACGCCGGCACCGCCTTTCTGCGCGCGCGCCGCCTGACCCGCGATGAAAACGGCCGGCCGATCGAATATGTGGTCAGCCTGCTCAATCCCGACTACTTCGCTCTGCACCTGGAGTTTTAGCGATGACGTCGCTGTCGGCGAATGACCTGGACAGAGCCTTGGGCGCGCTTGTCGGTGGTGCCCTGGGCGACGCCCTGGGCATGCCGACGCAACTGCTGTCGCCGAGCGAAATCGCCCAGGTCTATGGCTATGTCGATGACTTCGTTGCCCCTACGGACGATCACCCGGTTTCGCGGGGCCTGCCGGTCGGTACGATCACCGACGATACCGAACAGACCCTCCTGCTGGGACATTGCCTCCTGAGATCGTCTCAGACCTTCGACCATGCCGGCTGGATCGAGGCACTGGTCGCCTGGGAGGACGAGGTGCGGGCGCGCGGCGGCCTGGATCTGCTGGGGCCCTCGACGAAACGTGCGATCGAGGCCATCAGGAACGGCGTCACAGCCGAGGACGCGGGCGCGTCCGGCGACACCAACGGGGCTGCGATGCGCATCGCGCCGGTCGGGATTATCTGCTCGGCGGAGCCGCTCGAGGGCCTGATCGACCGGGTGGCCGATAGCTGCCGGGCGACCCATAACACTTCGGTGGCCATCGCCGCCGCGGCGGCCGTGGCGGCGGCGATCAGTTCGGGCGTGACGGGCAATGACTGGCCGACCGCGTCCCGTCTGGCAATGGAAGCGGCCGAGCGGGCCGCAGGGCAGGGGAACTGGATCGCGGGTGCCGATATCGCTTCGCGGATCAAATGGGCTCGCGAATTGATCCTGGGGCGCAGCGATGACGAGGCTGTCGACGCCCTTGTGGAACTGGTCGGTACCAGTGTGGCTTCGCAGGAATCGGTTCCGACCGCCTTTGCCATTGTCGACATCGCACGGGGTGACCCCTGGAAGGCGGCTGTTATCAGCGCCAATATCGGTGGCGACACCGACACGATCGGCGCCATCGCCGCCGGCATGGCCGGGGCCTGCAAGGGGCTCTCGGCCCTGCCCGGCGACAAGATCGCGAAGCTGCAGGGCTTCGATCTGGACGAGGCGCGCGACCTGGCGAAGGGGCTGCTCTCGCGCAGGTTTGAGACCAACGATCCCTCCAACAGTGATTCGGACGGGAAGGACGCGGCATGACCGGACCCAGGCTCCTTTACATGGGCGGCGCGGTTGTCGACTTCATCTATCGCATTCCCGCGTTGCCCGCGCCTGGTGGCGAGTCGCTGGCCCAAAGCTTCGACAGCCTGGCCGGTGGCGGCTTCAACACCATGGCCGCGGCTGTCGCCAGCGGTATGCAGGTTGCCTACGGCGGTCAGCATGGCGAGGGCGCCTGCGGAGACCTGCTGCGCGCCGCCATGACCGGCCGTGGGATCGGGCTTCTGCAGCCACCTTACGAAGCGCTCGACAGTGGTACCTGTGTCGTCATGGTGACGCCGGATGCCGAAAGAACCTTTGTCTCCTGGCCGGGCGCTGAGGGCGTGCTGGAGGAGCATCATCTCCAGGGGATCAAGCCGAGGGAGCAGGACTGGGTTTTCGTTTCCGGTTACAGCCTCAGTTATGCAGGGAGCGGACCGGCGCTGGCGGACTGGGTCATTTCTCTGCCGCCGGAAGTTTCGGTCGTCTTCGATCCCTCACCGCTGGTCGGGGGGATTCCGGCAGCGCGGCTTGCCGCCGTTCTGCAGCGGGCGGACTGGCTAAGCTGCAGCCGGGCCGAAGCGGCCGCAATCGCCGGCGACAATGACACCACGGCGCAGGCAGGCCTTCTGATCGACAGCCACTGCCCCCGGGCGCAGGGCATCGTGATCCGTGCGGGCGGGGAGGGCTGTTTCCTCAGGCTGCGTGATCAGGCGCTGGTGAGCCTTCCGGCTTTCGCGGTCGATGCCATCGATTCCAATGGTGCCGGCGATACGCATGTGGGTGCCTTCATCGCAGCGCTCAGCCAGGGCCGCGACCCTTTGGAGGCCGTTCGCTATGCCAATGCCGCCGCGGCCATTTCCGTCACCCGCAACAGCGGTGCTTCGGCACCGGAGCGGGGCGAAATCGAAGGTTTCCTGCGCACGCACGCGCCGGAAACGCCAAGGAGGGCGGGTTAGCGGCCGTCACGACCAGGCGGCGGACCCGGAGCAACAAGACCCCCAAACAACGAAACCCCAAACGATAAAACCAACGCAACTCAGGAGAGGAACCGGCAATGAAGAACGCAAAAGGGATTGCCACTGTTACCGCAAGTCTACTGACGGCCAGTCTGTTTGCCGGCGCACTGCAGGCGGCGGAGCTTCGTGTGCTGAACTGGAAGGGTTACGGCACGGACGAAAGCTGGGCGGTGGAGGCCTTCGAAAAGGCGACCGGCCACAAGGTTATCCATGACTACTTCAACTCCGAGCAGGAGATGCTGACCAAGCTGCGGACCAATCCCGGCACCTACGACGTGGTCATGATCAACGCCGCCTTTACGGGTCAGGCCCGCAGCGAAGGGCTGATCCAGGCGATCGATGTCTCGAAGATCGCCAACGCGGCCGATGTCGCGCCGGAGATGTCCGAATCGCCCATGCTCAATGACGCGGGCAAGACTTACGGCGTGCCCTGGGTCTGGGGACTGACCTCGATCGCCGTCAATGAGAAGGCCTTCGACGAACTGCCCACCAGCATCGAGGTCATGTGGGACGAGAAGCACAAGGGCAAGGTCGTGCTGCGCGACGACGCGCTGGAGGCCGTGCAATTCGGTGCCATCGCCACGGGCCAGAACATCAACGACATCAAGGACCTCGGCGCGGTCCGCGCGAAGCTTGCGTCCCTGATGCCCCAGGTCCGCGCCTTCTGGGGCTCCGAGAACGAGTGGAATCAGATGGTGGCTTCCAATCAGCTCGATGTGGGCACTTACTGGAGCGGCTCGGCTTCCCGCGCCAAGACCAACTTCAAGCTGCCGGTGGCCTTTGTGATTCCGAAAGAGGGCGTGGTCGGCTGGCTCGACGGGCTCTCGATCCCGGCCGGCGCCAAGAACCCCGAAGGTGCGGCGGCCTTCATCAACTACATGATCGATCCGGACTTCTATGTGGAGTGGGACACCAAGGTCGGTGCGCCCGTCTCGGCCAACAGCAAGGCACTCGCCGCCCTGCCCGAGACCGCCTTCAATCGCGCCGTGCTCGGCGATCCGGATGTGGCCGCCCGCATTCAGTTCCAATCTCCCGTCTCTGACGCGGACCGGGAAAAGTACCTGGCGCTCTGGCAGGAACTGAAGGTCGAGGTGAAGTAACGACGGGTTCTGGTTCGGGGGAGGGAGCGCCGTGAGTGAAGTCGCGCCCAGCGGAAAGCGGTCGCAGCTACGTCCGGCGCTGCCCCTGCTCCTGCCTGCATATCTCTGGCTGACGGTGGCGATCTTCCTGCCGCTGTCGGCCATGGCCTTCTTCAGCTTCATGACCGAGCTGCCGCTTTCGGGAAAACCCTGGGCCTTCACGCTCGCCAACTACGCGGCCTTTTTCGAGAAGGCCTTCTACGCGAAGCTGCTGGGCGATTCCCTCAGGCTGGCTCTGGAGGTGACGCTCTGGTGTGTGCTTATCGGCTTTCCCTGCGCCTACGTGCTGGCGAAGGTGCTGAAGGGCCGGAGCCGGGAGGCGATTTTCCTGCTGGTCATTCTGCCCTTCTGGAGCAACGGACTGGTCCGGGTCTTTTCCTGGGCCATCGCGCTCAGGGGCAATGGCCTGCTCGACCAGGGCCTCAACGCCGTTCTGCCTTTTGAGGTTGAGGTCGATCTGATGTTTTCCTATCCGGCCGTCGTGATCGGCCTGGTGCACTCCTACCTGCCTTACATGGTTCTGACCTGTTACCTAACGCTGCAGGCGATCGACGACTCCCTGATCGAGGCGGCGCGCTCCCTCGGCGCCTCGCGCCTGACCGTGCTGCGCCGCCTGATCATCCCGCTTGCGCTGCCGGGGCTGGTCGCGGGCAGCGTCCTGATCTTCGTACCGGTGGTCGGCTCCTTCATGGAGCCGCGGATCCTCGGCGGACGCGCGGGGACCTTCTACGGTACGGTCATCGAGGACCAGTTCGTCGCGGTCTTCAACTGGCCGCTGGGTGCGGCGCTCTCCTTCATCCTGCTGGCGGTGGTTCTGGTTATTCTCGGCGTCGCGTCACCGGTTCTCAGGAGGGCGGCATGATGGGCCTGACGCGTCTGCTCGAACTGCTGGGCCGGGTCTTCGTCGGGCTGGTACTGGCTTTTCTCTACCTGCCGATCGTCATCATGGCGCTGATGTCCTTCAACGCCTCGCCCTTTTACCAGTTGCCGATGGAATGGACGACGAGCTGGTACGGCGCCCTGGCCGGAAACAGCGGCCTGATCGACGCGACGTGGAACAGCCTGCGCATCGCCGTCATGACCACTGTGATTGCGACGGTCCTGGGCACGGCGGCGTCCCTGGCCCTTTGGCGCTATGTCTTCCCCGGCAAGCGCCTGCTGCGCGTGTTGCTGTTCCCGCCCATCGCCATTCCCTGGCTGATCACCGGCACGGCCATGCTGATCTTCTTCTTCGGTGTCGGCATCGGCCGGGGACTGCATGCCATTCTGCTGGGCCACGTCGCGCTGGCCCTGCCCTATGTCATCGTCGTGGTCTCGGCGCGGCTGGAAACCTTCGCGCCGGAGTACGAAGAGGCCGCCCGCTCGCTCGGCGCAAGCCAGTGGCAGGTGACGACACGGGTCACGCTGCCCTGGATCGCGCCGGGCGTTATCGCGGGCGCGCTCTTCGCCTTCGCGGTCTCCTTTGACCAGTTCGTGGTGTCCTACTTCCTTTCGACCCCGGGCGAAGCGACGCTGCCGGTCGAGATCTACGCCGCGATCCGCAAAGGTTTCACACCGGAGATCAATGCCGTCTCGACTATCATCATGACGCTTTCCATGGGCTCGATGCTGCTGGCGGCGCGCTTCTTCAGGTTCGGGGGTGAAAAGTAATGGCGTCTGTTGAAGTCCAGGGCATCTCCAAGAGCTTCGGTCAGCATCGGGCGCTGAACGAGGTTTCCATCGACTTCGCCGACGGCGGTTTCTATGCGCTGCTCGGTCCCTCGGGCAGCGGCAAGACGACGCTTCTGCGTATGATTGCCGGCTTCGATTTTCCCGACCAGGGCCGGATCGTGATCGGCGGCGAGGGCGTGGAACGAGTGCCGGTGGAGCGCCGGCGCATCGGGATGGTGTTCCAGAACTACGCGCTCTTTCCCAACATGTCGGTCGCCGACAATGTTGCTTTCGGTCTGTCGGTGCGCGGGGAGCCTAAAGCGGAGATCGCGCGCGAGGTCGAACAGGCGCTGGATCTGGTGCAGCTCGAGGCACTTGGACAACGACGCCCCCATCAGCTCTCCGGCGGCCAGCGTCAGCGCGTCGCCCTGGCCCGCGCCATCGTCACGCGACCACGGGTCCTGCTGCTCGACGAACCGCTCAGTGCGTTGGACAAGGCGCTGCGGGTCGATATGCAGATTGAACTGAAGCGCATCCAGCGCGAAGTCGGCATCACGACCATTTTCGTCACCCACGATCAGGAAGAGGCGCTGACCATGAGCGACCGGATCGGCATCCTGCGTGACGGCATGCTGGTTCAGGAGGGGGCGCCGGAAGAGATTTACAATGCGCCCGCCAGCGAGTTCGCCGCAACCTTCCTGGGCGATGCCAACATCCTGCGCGGAGCAGCGGCGGAGGGTGGCATCCGGCTCGACGACGGCACGCTTATCCGATGCCGGAATGCAGGCGCCAACGCCGACGGACCGGCGAGCTGTGCCGTGCGGCCCGAACGGATCCGGATCAGCGCCTCGGGTGAGACCTCAACATCATCCGACCTGGAGAACCTCTTGAAGGCCCGGGTGACGAGACGCATCTTCGCCGGTAACAGCACGACCTATTTTCTCGAGCGCGAAGGCGAAACACTCAAGGTGCTGGCGCAAAACCTGGGTGACAACAGCCTGGAGGACGGGGCGGAGGTGACTCTGCGTTGGAATCCTGAAAGCACCGTGCTGCTCGGCTGATATCTCCTGTGTCGTTTCGAAGTTTGTGCCTGCACTGCAAAGGCTTTAAGGCAGTCGGGCGCCGGGGTGGCTGCGACAAAAAGACTGTGGGAAAGCTATTGCTTTTGGCCTCGCGGACAGTATATGACGGTAAACAGGTATTGAAAATACATATTATAGAGTTCGACTGACAGCTATGACCGACGCGACCTCCCGGAAGCCTCGCGAAGCCTCCGCTTCTCTGAGTGCCAGACCCGATCCCAGAACGGCGCCTCCCCGGCCGCTGCGCCAGGCTGCGCACCCGGACATCACCGAGGCGCTGATCGAAGAGCTCGTGCGCGCCTTCTATGCCAAGGTCCGTGCCGATTCCGAGTTGGGGCCGGTCTTTGCGGCGGAGATCGGCGAGGACTGGGAGCCGCATCTGGCAAAAATGTTCGACTTCTGGTCCTCGGTCACGCGGATGACCGGCCGCTACCGGGGAAAACCCACTGCCGTTCATCAGCGTCTGGCCGGCGTCAAACCGGAGCACTTTCTGCGTTGGCTCACGCTGTTCCGTGAAACGGCTCGCGCGCTCTGCGCACCGGAGGTCGCGGTGATCTTCATCGAGCGCGCCGAACGGATCGGCGAGAGCCTCCAGTTGGCCATGTTCTTCGATCCGAAGCATCCCGAACGGATTTTATCCCTGCGCGAGACCCCCGCCTGACGGGCCGGTGCGCGAAGGGAGGGTGCCCGATGACCGTGGTGGATGCGCAAAGGGGCTGCTTTTCGATCCCCTTGCTGCAGCTCGGTTTCCGTCCCTTCTATCTGTTGGGCGCGGGTTTCGCCGCTCTTGCCGTGCCGCTCTGGCTTGCCAGCTATGTGGGCCTGCTGCCGGACGGGGGCTACCTGACCGGGGCGCAATGGCACAGCCATGAAATGATCTTCGGCTTTGCTGCGGCAATCATTGTCGGTTTTCTTTTCACCGCGGTCGCCAACTGGAGCGGGCGACCCACACCCCACGGCGGGATCCTCGCCGGCTTTGCAGGGCTCTGGATCCTGGGCCGGATCCTGGTGGTCGCAGGCCCCGGACCCCTGGCGGCGGCTGTCGATCTCTTGTTTCTGCCGGCCGCGGCCCTTGCCGTCGCCATCCCGCTGTTGCGCAGCCGGAGCCACCGCAACCTCTTTGTGGTCGCGGTGCTGCTGTTGTTGGCCGGGGCCAACGCCCTGTTTCATCTCGAGCAGCAGTCACCGCGTCCGGGGGTGGATCTGGCAGAGCTCGGAATCAGACTCTCGGTCGATGTGATTACGCTGCTCATGGCCGTCATCGGCGGCCGGATCATCCCGCTCTTCACCGGTAACGCCGTTTCAACGGCGCGGCCACGCCGCTTCGTTGCGCTCGAGGCGGTCGCCATTCTTTCCCTTCTGGCAATCCTGCTCCTCGACGCCGCTGCGCCCTGGTCCGCACTGAGCGATGCTGTCTTTGCAGGCCTGCTGGCCCTTGCGGCCCTGGCCCATGCCGTGCGGCTCCTGCTTTGGGATCCCTGGGCGACCCGGCGCGAACCTCTGCTCTGGATCCTGCCGCTGTCATACGCCTGGCTGCCCCTCTCGCTTGCCCTGCGCGCCTTGGGCCTCGTCTCTGATGAGGTACCGCCGTTCCTGGCACTCCACGCCATGACGGCGGGCGCCATGGGTGGCTTGATGCTGGCGATGATGATGCGCAGCGCGAAAGGCCATACGGGCCGGCCTCTGAAAGCCAGTGGGATCGAAAACCTGGCCCTGATGGCGGTGGTGGCCGCCGCAGCGGCCAGGGTCTTTCCTGCACTGATCTGGCCTGAAGCGGCGGTGCACTTCTATGGTCTCTCCGCGTTCTTCTGGTCCTTCGCTTTCCTGATCTACTTTGTCGTCTACTGCCCGATTTTGGTCCGACCCCGGCTGGATCGCCTTTAGCGCGCCGTGCGGATGGTCAGATAGTTGCCCAGGAAGACGATGGTGCCGCCGACGAAGACCCAGAAATCAAGCGCCTCGCCATAGACGGCCATGCCGACCAGGGCGATCAGGGGCAGGCGCAGGAAGTCCATGGGGGCGACGACCGAGGCGTCGGCATAGCGGAAGGCCTGGGCGATGCTGACGTGGGCGGAGAGGCCGCAGAGCCCGACCAGAAGGACCCAGGGCACGGCATCGGCGGGCGGCAGGACGGGTGCGCCCAGCAGAATGATCAGGGCCATGACCGTCTGCGACAGGGTCATCCAGAAGATGATCGTCAGCGTCGTCTCGGTGCCGGTGAGCTTCTTGGTGCCGATAACGGTGCCGACGAAACCGGCGACGCAGGCGATGGCGGCAAGTTCACCGGCCCCAAGGCTCGTGTAGCCCGGGCGGACCACCACGAGAATGCCGATAAAGCCCAGGATAATGGCCCCTAGCCGCAACAGCGTGAAGCGCTCCCCCAGCAGCAGCGGCGCCAGCAGGGCGACCCAGATCGGCGTGGTCAGTTCGAGAGCGAAGACCTGCGCCAGTGACACCAGCGAGACGGCATAGAACCAGAGGTTCTGGCCGGTAAAGTGAAAGACGTTGCGGGTCAGGTGAAGGGGCAGCCGGCGGGTCTTGACCGCCGAAAAGCCCTGCCGCGTGAAGGGCATGAAGCAGGCCACGAGCGCCAGCCCGAAGAGGCTGCGGTAGAACATGATGCTGAAGGTGTCGAGGTCGGACGCCAGTTCCCGTCCGGCGACCGCCATGACGGAAAAGGAGACCAGCGCCACCGAGATCCAGGCGACGGCCCGGCCGACTGAGGGCGTGCGTGCGGCCGGATGATCGCTGGCTAAGGATGAGGACATCGATGCCTTTTTCGGAAGACGGGCCGCCGCCTGTTAATGACGCAGCAGGCTGATTGCATGGAAGCCCTTCGGTATTAGCGCGTGACCGAAGGGTGGTAAAGCTTAGTATTGGCGTCCCCGCGCTCACTGGCGCAGGATGGGAACTTTCAGAGATGCGTTTAACCGCTTTGGACATGACGATGGGGATCGCTGTTGCCCTGACCTGGGGCATGGGCATCGTCGTGGCGAAAGCGGCGATCGATCACTTCCCGCCGATTCTGCTCATGTCCTTTCGCTTCGCGGTGACCGCCCTGTTGCTGGTGTGGTTCGTAAAGCCGCCGCTGTGGGCGCTCTGGCGCATCTGTGGGATCGCGGTTATCTCGGCTGCGATTCAATACAGCCTGACTTTCACCGGTATGTTGGGACTCGATGCCTCGGTCACCGCCCTGGTGGTGCAGTTGGAGGTGCCCTTTCTGGTGCTGTTCGGCGTGATTTTTCTCAAGGAGCGACCAGGCCTGCGCAAATGGTTCGGGATCACCATGGCCTTCGTCGGGGTCGCGCTGATCGCTGGCGAGCCGAAGCTGAACGGGGCCTGGGGTTCCATGTTCATGGTGGTGGGTGGTGCCTGCGCCTGGGCCTTCGGGCAGATCCTGATCCGCCGGCTGAAGGAAATCGACGGTATCACCATGACCGCCTGGATCGCTGTCTTCGCCGCGCCACAGTTGCTCATCATGTCGCTGTTGTTCGAGGAAGGGCATCTCCCGGCCATCACGTCTGCCGGCTGGACCGTGTGGGGCGCGGTGCTCTACCTCGGCCTGATCATGACCGCCGCCGGATACGGCCTCTGGTATACGCTGTTGCGCCGGCACCCGGTGAATATGGTTGCGCCCTTCCTTCTGCTCTTGCCGGTCTTCTCCGTGATCGGTGGGGTGCTGTTTCTCGGGGAATCCCTCAGCCTTCAGATTGTCGCGGGCGGGCTGGTGGTGATCGCGGGTGTCGCCCTGATTCTGATCGAGCGACCGATCGTCTCTAAAGCCGGAGCATAAGAACCGCCGCTCTGGAGGCAACTGATCTCAGTCCCAGGCAAAGCTCTCGAGCAGAAAGTCCGGCGTCGCGCTATGCTTTCGAAATAGCGCGGTCATTTCGTTCTCATCCGCGTCGGCCAGGATGCCGCCCTTGATCAAGAGAGTTGCGGCCCCGATGCCGGCTGCTCCGGCGATGTCGTGTTCGACGCTGTCGCCGATGCCGATGGCCTTCGCGCCGGCTGGAAGGCCGCAGCGTTCCAGGGCGAAGCGGTACATGGCGGGGAAGGGCTTGCCGATCCAGGTGACCTGACCGCCGAGCTGCTCATAGACTTCGGCGATGCGCCCCGCGCCGAAATCCAGGCCCGCCGGGGTGATCATGACTTTATCCGGATTGCTGCAGAGGCAGGGGATGCCCCGCTCCGCTGACGGCCGGATCAGGTCGCGATAGCGCTCCAGGCCGATGGCACGGCCTTCGCTGCCGGAGATCAGGACGATGTCCGCCTCGGCGCCGTCCTCGACCAGATCCAGGTTCAGTCCCTCGATTGCGGAACGGTCGCCGCCGCGGGACAGCAGCAGACAGCGTCGCACCCGGCCCTCTCCGATCTCGCCGGAGAGCTGATGCCAGGCGACCTCGCCGGAGGTAACGAAGAGGTCATAGAGCGTTTCCGGGAAACCCAGACCGCGCAGACGTTCGGTATTGGGCGCCGAGCGCTTCCCGGAGTTGGACAGCAGAACCACTGTCTTTCCGCGCACCTTGAGCGCCTCGAGAACCTGGATCGCGCCAGAATAGGGATTTTGTCCATCGTGGAGGACGCCGAACTGGTCCACCAGGAAGAGATCGTAGTCCTCGGCGATCTCGCTGATACCGCCGAGCGCGGTAAAGGCTGTCATACAAGGCCTGCGCTTTTGGCACCGGCGAGGGCCAGGCGTGCCGTGCCTGCCGCCGCGTCCAGGGAAGCCGGCTTCAGAAAGGGGACCTGAAGCACGCGCTCGCGGATCGCCGTCCAGGCCGGGTTCTGCGCCCCGCCGCCGACCGTGCGCAGCGACTTGAGATCCGGCGCGCCCAGCTCCTTCAGGCGGGAATAGCCAAGCGCCTCGACGGCGGTGATGCCCTCCAGCAGCGCCTGCAGAAACTGCGCGTCGCGGATCGGGCGCGGATCCAGACGCGGCGCCAGCTCGGGGTCGTTGATCGGAAAGCGTTCGCCCGGTTTGGTCAGCGGATAGTAGTCCAGGTCCAGGGGCGACTCCGGTTCGATCTCCGGTGAGAGCTCCTGCATGCGCTCCGGCGTGAAGTGCGCGGCCAGTACCGCGCCGCCGCTGTTGGACGCGCCGCCTGCCAGCCAGCGTTCGCCGATCCGGTGACTGTAGAGGCCGTACTCGGGCGCGAAGAGAGGTTTGTCGGACAGCATCTTGAGAACCAGCGTCGAGCCGAGCGCGGTCACCGCCTCTCCCGGCGCCTCGGCGCCGGTGGCCAGAAAAGAGGCGCAGCCGTCTGTCGTGCCGGCAACGATGAGCGTTTGCCTTGGCAAACCGAAGGTCTCTGAGGTTTCCGGGGAGATTTCCGCAACGACGCTGCCCGGCTCCGCGACCTCCGGCAGCAGCTCGACCCTGACTCTGGTCCGGCTGAGCCAGTCGGGCCAGCGGCGCTCGACCGGATCGTAACCGGTCTTGAGGGCATTGTTTTCGTCGCTGATGTCGAAGCGCCCGGAGAGGCGTCCGGCGATCCAGTCGGCCTGATGCAGTACACGCGCGACGCCGGGGGCCTCCTGCAGCCGGATCACCTTCAAAACGCCCGAGGTCGGTCCATGGGCGGCCGAAGTCTTCGGCGCATGGGCAGCGAGGTCGGCGATGGCCTCCGGCGTCGTGACCGCATCGTTGTACATCAGAGCATTGCCGAGCGGCTGCCCCTGTGGGTCGACGGCCAGCAGCGTGCCGGAGGTTCCGTCCACGGCGATGGCGCGCACCCGGGCGCTGTCCAAATCCGCGAAGAGCGCTTCCAGTGTCCGGACCGTGGCCGACCACCAGACCGTCGGGCTGCGCGGATTGGGACCGGCAGCGGACATGGGAGTGTCCGCGCGGGTGACTTCCTGTCCGGCCACGTCGATGGCCACGGCTCGTACCCCACTGGTGCCCACGTCGATCCCGACCGTCACCGCGTCTGATGTCTGCCCTACGCCGATCACTCTCTAACTGTCCCCGCCGTTATTCCGGTTACCGCACGGCAGCCTGACTTTCAGCGTCCAACTGCTTGCGGTACTTTTCCGCATCCCAGTTCAGAAGCTCGTAGTCCTGCTCGGCCGTCAAATAGCGTATATCTGCGTCCTTGCCTATACGGCTCGTGACCTGCGCGAGACAGCGGGCCAGCTCTTCACCGCTGTCCGAGACCGATTCATGCAGCAGCGCGCCGACGCCGGGCATCAGCAGCATGGCCGGTGCGATGTCACCGCTGGTCTCCCGGGCGGCCAGCAGGTCGCCAAGTGTTTCGCCCGGCGCCAGCCTGGTGCAGCCGGAGCCCAGGAAGATGACATGATCCGGATAGAGCGAACCGCCGGCGGCGATCTCGCAGGACAGAGGGTCCATGGCCGCGGCGTGGGTATCCCGATAACGCGGCAGGCGATAGGGCGTGCCATCCAAGGCGGCTTCCAACGCGGTTTCGTCGGGGCCCGGCATCGGCCGCGCGGGTTCGCGCAGGGCGTCGCAGACCGCCATCAGAAGCGTTTCAGCCTCGGCGACGGTCTCCGCCGCCACGACTAGGCCGTGATTGGCCAGCACCAGCACCGAAGTGCTCTCCGTTTTGCGTTCCGCAATGGCGCGTGCCAGGGGCAGCCCGGGGCGGACGTAAGGAATCCAGGCCCAGTCAAAGGTGCTGAGGCGTCCCTGTAAGGCTGTTTCCCCGTCCGCGCGGACCGACCAGGCGATGGTTTCGATGCAGTGGGCGTGCACCACCACCTTCTGGGGCAGGGCCGCATGCAGGGTGGTCTCGATCGAGGGCCGGAGGCCTTCCGGATTGGCCGCATCGATCACGAAGCCCTGGGCCTTTTCTGCCGCGGGATTGCCGGCCGCCAGGGCGGAAAGAAGTGGTTTGAGGCGTACCGGCACCATGATGTTCCGCTCGAGGGCCTGGCTGAGCCAGGTGCCCGAGGCCTTGATCCAGAGCACGCCGTCCTGCTTGATCGAGGTGTTGCCACCGGCGGCCTGTACCAGCGCGGGGTCCTGGCCGATCTTTGCCGAAAGCACGCGCAAGGCCCGCAGCTCTTGAAGGTTTTCGCTCTGTCCCTCGGTCATGGTCATACTGCCTTCGCGGTTACGCCCGAGCACCAGGCCTCGAAGCGCTGGCGTTGTTCCCTGGTCAGATGCAGGCCGTGCTTCGTGCGGCGCTCCAGGATGTCTTCGGAGGTGACAGCCCACTCCTGTTCCATCAGGTAACGGGCTTCCGCCTCATAGAATGTGCCGCCGAAATGCGTCCCCAGATCTTCGAGGGACTTGGACTGGCCGAGCAGTCGCCCCAGCCTGGTGCCGTAAAGCCGCCCGAGATGATCGGTTAGGGCCTCTGGCATCCAGTCGTATTGTAGCTTCGTTTCGGCCAGAAAGCCTGCGTAATCTGCATCGGCGATATCGCCGCCGGGCAGGGCCGCGACCGACGTCCAGTCCGGCCCGCTCTGCGGAAAGAAGGGCCGCAGCTTCTGCAAGGCATGTTCCGCCAGCTTGCGGAAGGTTGTGATCTTGCCGCCGAACACTGAGAGCAGGGGTGCGCCGCCCGCGGCATCCAGATCGAAGACATAGTCGCGGGTGACTGCGCTGGGGTTTTCCGCATCATCGTCGTAGAGGGGCCGGACGCCTGAAAAACGATGCAGGATATCTGCTTTCGTGGGGCCCTTCTTGAAATAGCGACCGACTGCGGCCAGCAGGTAATCGACCTCGTCTTCCGCCATGGCCACGTCGCCGGCGTCGCCTTCGTAGGGCACGTCGGTGGTTCCGATCAGGCAGAGATCCCCTTCGTAGGGGTTGATGAAGATCACCCGCTTGTCACTGTTCTGCACCAGATAGGCCTGCGGCCCGTCCCAGAATTTGGGCACAACAAGGTGGCTGCCCTTGACCAGGCGGACATTGCGGGCCGCGTTGAGGCCGGTGACCTCGCTGATGACCTCCCGGACCCAGGGGCCGGCGGCGTTGACCAGCGCCCTGGCCCGGATTGTCCGGACCTGTCCCGTCGTCTGTTGTTTCAGTTCGATCCGCCAGAGCCCCTCCTCCCGGCGGGCGGAAACGCAGGCGGTGCGGGTCAGGATCTCCGCGCCCCGTTCCCGCGCATCCATGGCGTTGAGCACCACCAGCCGGGCGTCGTCGACCCAGCAGTCCGAGTATTCAAAGCCTCTGTGGTAGTTGTCTTTCAGGGCGACACCCTCAGGCGCGCTGCGCAGATCGAGGGATCGCGTGCCCGGCAGGCGCTTTCGGCCGCCCAGATGATCGTAGAGGAACAGGCCAAGCCGGATCAGCCAGGCCGGCCGATCCTGCGGGCTGTGCGGCAGAACGAAGCGCATGGGCCAGATGATGTGCGGCGCTGACTCAAGCAGAACCTCCCGCTCGATCAGCGCTTCGCGCACCAGCCGGAATTCGTAGTATTCCAGATAGCGCAGTCCGCCGTGCACCAGCTTGCCGGAGCGTGACGAGGTGCCCTGAGCGAGATCGTCCTTTTCGCAGAGCAGGACGGAAAGCCCGCGGCCCGCGGCGTCGCGGGCGATACCGGCACCATTGACGCCGCCGCCGATAACGCAGAGATCGAAGACGTCCGGCTGACTGCCGTTGTCTCTCCTCTCCGTCTGCGTTGCTTCTGGCGGCGGTGTCATGCTTTCGCTCTCGCGCGGCCTCGCTGATCCAGGCTAAGCCCGCTTTTTCGCGCGGGTTTTCGCCGCGGTGCCGGCTGGTTTCCTGGCGGCCGTTTTTGCCGGGGCTTTTGCCGCGGTCTTGGCACGCGTCCTGGCTTTGACTGCGGGTTTGGCGGCAGGTTTAGCCACAGTCTTCGTGGCCGGTTTGGCATCGTTGGCCGGCTTCTTGTCCTGCAGGCCATAACCCTTGAAGCGTTCCTTCACGTTAGCGATCTCGGCATCGCTCAGCAGGTTGGGGCCGCCGATCAGCAGGCTGTGGTAATACTGTTTGGCGAGGGTCTCCAGTTCGACCGCGGACCACATGGCCTTTGCTATGTTGGCCCCGGTCGCGATCATGCCGTGATTGGCCAACAGACAGCCTGTGCGGTCATCCAGCGCCTTCAGCGCGTTGTCCGAGAGCTCCGCCGTGCCAAAGGTCGCATAGTCCGCGCAGCGGACGGTTGGTCCGCCAAAAGCCGCGATCATGTAGTGGCAGGCCGGGATCTCCTTGCCGGCGATGGAGAGGATGGTGGCGTAGGTGGAATGGGTGTGCACGATGCCGCCGACTTCGGGCCGGTCGATCATGATGTCCAGGTGGAAGCGCCATTCGGATGAGGGCTTCAGAGGCCCTTCCCAGGAGCCGTAGTCCCGGCCAATCGGCATGGTGGCGAGGTCGCTGGGCTTGAGCACGTCGTAAGCGATGCCGCTGGGTGTGATGATCATCACATCCTTGTAACGGGCGCTCAGGTTTCCCGACGTACCCTGGTTAAGGCCGGTCGCGTTCATCTCAAGGCAATTTGCGACGATGGCCTTGCGGATCTCTCTCTCGGTCATGGATCTCTCCGTTGTCTCTCTCGCGGGCATTTTCGGCAGCCGAAAATCTATCGCGCTTATCTAGTCGTTCAGGCGCTCCCTTAACAGGGATTCTTGGGCGGTTTGCCGCTCAAAAAGCGCCGGACTTCCTCGGCGGCCTGTTCCGCGGCGTAGGTAACGGTGCGGACCGAGGCGCCGGCGATGTGCGGCGTCAGGGTCACGTTCGGCAGCTTCAGCAGCGGCCAGTCGTCAGGTGGTGGCTCGATCGCGAAGGTTTCCAGCATGGCGCCGCCGAGATGGCCTGACACCAGGGCTTCGTATAGCGCGTCGTAGTCGACCAGCGGCCCGCGCGCGGTATTGACGAAGAGGCTGCCCGGTTTCATGCGGGCGAAGGCCGCGGCGTCGAAGAATTTGGTGGTCTCCGGCGTTACCCTGGCATGCAGCGTCACCACATCCGATTCCGCGAGCAGCCGCTCCAGGTCGACCTGTTCCACCCCGGCCTTCAGGTCTTCGGCGCTCAGTTGCACGTAAGGATCACTCACCAGGATACGGCTGCCGAAGGCGCGCAGCAGGGGCACGACCCGGGTTCCGATGTTGCCGTAGCCGACCACGCCGATGGTCATCTCGTTCAGTTCCCGGCCGGTCCGGTCGGCGCGGTAGAGGTCGCCGCGCCATTCGCCCCGGCGCAGGGATTCATGCCCGGCGCGGATCAGCCGGGTTTCGGCGAGGATCGCGCCGATGGTGAATTCGGCGACGGCGCTGGCGTTGCGCCCGGGCACGTTGACTACCCGGATGTTGCGTTTGCGCGCGGCCGCCATGTCGATGTTGACCGGTCCGCCGCGCGAGACGGCGACGAATTTCAGATTGGGCAGGCGTTCCATCATGCCGTCGGAGAGGGGCGCCAGGTGGGTGACGAAAATCTCCGACTCGCCGATGAAGTCCACCACCTCGTCCGGATCGCCCATGTATTCCTTCAGCCCGTCCATGCCCGCCTTGGCGTAGCCGTGCTCCATGGGCTCGTCCGGCCAGGGGAACTCCAGGCTGCGGATACGGTGTTCGCTGCCGCAGGCCTTCTCGATCGCGGCGCTGAAGGCATCCGGCAGCATAAAGCGGTCGCCGATGATCGAGATCTCGCTAGTCACGCGCGCCTCCCATTCCTTCCGCAAGGGGGCGCCAGAGCGGCGAGAGGCTCTGGCGTGCTTCCTGATAAACGCCGAAGGCTTTCTCGTAAGTCTCTGTCAGATCGGGATCCGGTGCTTCGGATTCGCCGAGGTATGGCGACACCCACTGGGCGGCGCAGGCCGCCATATCAGGATAGACGCCCAGACAGACCGCCGCCATCATCGCGACGCCGGCCGCACCGGCTTCTTCCCGCCCGCTGGTGCGGACCTCGGCACCCAGCACCGCGCCCAGAATGCGCCGGATCTCCCGGCTGCGGGCCGCACCGCCGGTCAGGCGCACTTCCTGCGGTAGCTTGCCCATGGCGCCGTAGCAGTCCCTTGCGGCAAAGGACAGGCCCTCGTAAGTGGCGCGCAGGAAATCGCCGTAGCCGTGGCGGGTGGAGAGGCCGAGAAAGGCCGCGCTGGCTGTGGCGTCCGTGAAGGGCCCCCGTTCCCCGGCTTCCGAGATGTAGGGCTGATAGAGCAGATTGGCCGGGGTTGCGGCGGCGACCAGGCTGTCGGCCTTGGCCAGCAGATCGCTGCGGGCGCGTTCGATGCCTTCACTGGAGAGCACCCCCAGGGCCACGTCCAGCAGCCAGTCGATATTCAGGGTGCCGGCCAGGTTCGACTGCATCTGGGCGTAGCTGCCCGGCACCGGGAAGGGCATGGTATAGCCGGTGCCATGGGGATTGAGCACCACCTCCCCGGCCGACTTGATAAAGCGCATATGCATGCCGGTGGAGCCGACGATGGTGCAGCCCAGGTCGGCATCCGGGTCGTAGAGCCCGGCACCCAGGGCCGCGCAGATGACATCCACGTAGCCGAGCACCACCGGCGTGCCGGCCAGCAGTCCGCTTGCCGCTGCCGCTTCGTCGGTGAGACTGCCGTGCCGCTCTGTGCCTTCGACAATATCGGGCAGCAGGTGCCGCTGCTCGGTGAGACCCAGGCCGGCGATGACCTCATCTGCGTAGTTCCTCCGGCGGAAGTCGCCGTAGGAGAAGGTGCCTTCCGAGGGATCGGTCGCGCGCTCGCCGCAGAGCTTGTAATAGAGCCAGTCCTTGCAGTGGAAGGCGGTCGCCGCCTTGGTGAGGACTTCCGGCCGCTGCCGCTTCATCCATTGTAGCTGTGGCCCCTGTTGGCAGGCGGCAAGGCCCGTGCCCGTCAGCTCGAAGCGCGTACGGTTGTCCGGCGCGGCCCGCAGTTCCTCAACGATGCCGGCGGCGCGGGAGTCCAGCCAGAGCCAGGCCGGGCCAACCGGCGCGCCCGCCGCGTCAATCAGCCAGGTTCCGTCGCCCTGTCCGGTGACCGCGACGGCCAGGGTTCGCTGAGCCAGATCCGGGATCTGTTCCGCGAGCCCGGCGATGGCCTGCACGGCGTCGGACCAGGTGCGCGCCACGTCCTGCTCCACGCCGCCGTCGGGCAGGTTGTCATAGCTGTTGGGCTGAGCGAAGACGGCCAGTTGCCTGCCGTCGCTGGAGAAGGCGACGGACTTGATCACCGAGGTGCCGGCGTCCAGGCCGATCAGGATATCTTTCATCCGACCACCTCCGTCCCATGGAGCAGGGCGCGGCCGTCATCCTGCGCGAAGAGATGGAGGGCCTGGGCCGAGAAGTCGAAGGCGATCTCCGCGCCGATCCCTGCCTCGACCGGGGTGTAGCTCACTGCCACCATGGTCTGACCGGCGGCTTCGATCACCACATGCGTTTGATCGCCGAGCCACTGGTTGGAAATCACCGTGCCACGGTTCTTACCTCGGTTCAGGCCGACGCTGTGGGGTCGTATCCCGAGTGTGACCGACGCACCGTCCTGCAAAGCGGATTCGGCGGGCCGGGCGAGCTTGCCGAGGTTCAGGGCGAAACCGGTGGCGTGTCCCGCGCCCTCGACCTCGACTTTCAACTCACCGTCTTCGCCTGCCAGCCTGGCCGGAAAGACGTTCATGGGCGGCTCGCCGATGAAGGTCGCGACGAAGAGATTGGCCGGCCGTTCCTTGAGATCGCCGGGGCTCGCGATCTGCTGCAGCACGCCGTCTTCCATCACCGCGATGCGGTCGGCCAGGGCGTTGGCTTCGGTCTGGTCGTGGGTGACGAAGACCGCGGTCATGCCGTGTTCGATCAGGTAGCTCTTGATCCGGCCGCGCAGCACCGAGCGTAGCTGCGGCTCGAGCTGCGACATGGGTTCGTCGAGCAGATAGAGATCGGCCTTGCGGATCAGGGCGCGGGCCAGACTGGCGCGCTGCTGCTGCCCGCCCGAGAGCGACGAAGGGTACTTGTCCAGGATGGATTCGATCTCGAGCAGGCCCGCGATGTGGCCGACCTTCTGCGCCACGACCTGCGGGTCCAGCTTCGCGGCCTTGAGGGCGAAGCCGATGTTGTCGCGCACGGTGAGCGGCGGATAGAGCGAGTAACCTTCGAAAGCCATGGCCACATTGCGTTTGGCCGGCGGCAGTTCGTCGATGCGTCGGCCGGCGAGGGTGATCCCGCCCCGGCTGACCGTCTCGAAACCGGCGATCATACGGAGGGTAGAGGTCTTGCCGCAGCCGGAGGAGCCCAGCAGCGCCACGATCTCTCCCTGGGCGACGGCCATGGAAAAGTTCTTCACCGCATGCACGACCGGGTTCGCCGGATCGCCGTAGAACTTATCGACCGCATCCAGATGCAGCGCCGTTTCCCGGCTGCCGGGATTCGCGGCCGCGGGCGGTTGCCCTGTCATGTAAGCCTCTGGAGACGAAGGTTTCACGGCATCAACACTCATGGAGATTGCGGTTCGATACGTTGGCCGCTGTCGCGGTCGAAGAGCAAGACGGCGCCCGGGTCGAGGCTCGCGAAGACCGGGCCGTGGCTGCGGGTTCCGGTGCCGGCCTCCTCCGGCGCGGAGGCGAAGAATTCGCTGCCGTCGGCGAGATGCAGCAGCATCACGACCCGTTCGTTCAGCGGTGTCACGGCCACCAGTTCCACCGGCAGGGCACCCGGGCTGGTGCCTTCCGAAATGGTGATGGCTTCCGGACGGATGCCGGCGAAGACTTTCCGACCTGCCGCGTGGGCGTAGCCGGCATCCAGATCGATGGCAGAGCCGGCGAGTTCGGCCTGAACGAGGCCGCCCGCCATCATGATCTCGGTCGGGACCAGGTTGATTGTCGGGTCGCCGAAGAGTTTCGCGACCTCCACGTTCACGGGGTTGCGGTAGATCTCCTGTGGGGTCGCGACCTGCGCGAAGTCGCCGTCTAACAGCACGGCGATGCGGTCGCCCAGGGCCATGGCCTCCTTGTAGTCCTGTGTGACGTAGAGCGTGGTCGAGTTGAATTCCCGCAGCAGGCGGGGCAGTTCCAACCGCATCTCGTAGCGCAGCTTGGCGTCCACATTGCGCAGCGGATCGTCGAGCAGCAGGATTTTCGGGCCGGCCACAAGGGCCCGCGCCAGGGCCGTGCGCTGCTTCTGGCCGTTGGAGAGTTCTTTCGGATGGTGGCTCAGCACGTGGTCGATCTTCAGAAGGGAAGCGATATCCCGCACCTTTTCCATAACCTGGCTGCCGCCCCGGGCCTGGAGCGGGCTGGCGATGTTGTCCGCCGCCTCCATATGGGGGTAGAGCGCGAAGTTCTGAAAGGCCATGCCGACGCCGCGGCGGTCGGGTGCGGTGCCGATCACGGAGCTGCCCTCCAGCCGGATGTCGCCCTGGTCCGGATCGTAGATGCCGGAGATCAGGCGCAGCAGCACCGTCTTGCCTGTGCCCGAGGGGCCGAAGATTACGACGGTCTCGCCTTCTTCCGCGCTGAGGGACAAATCGCTCAGAACCTGGTCGTTTCTGAAGGCTTTGCTGATGCCGGTGAGTTCAAGTGCCGTCATCTTCCTAACCCTTCACCGCGCCGAGGGAGAGACCTTCGACCAGATAGCGCTGGGCGTAGAGCGCGAGCAGCAGGGTCGGCGTGACGGACAGCACGATGGCGGCGGCCACCTGGCCGTACTGAATACCCGAGGCGGTCACGAAGGCCAGGGCGCCAACGGTCACCGGCTGCTTGTCCGCCGAGGCCAGCACCAGGGCGAAGACGAAATTGTTCCAGCAGAAGATGAAGGCTAGCAGACTGGCCGCCGCGATGCCTGGGCGGGCCAGGGGAATGGCGATCTTGCGGAAGGTGGTCAGCCAGGAGTGGCCGTCGATGCGGTAGGCGTTTTCGATGTCCGGGCTGATGTCCTCGAAGTAGCCGCGCACGATCCAGAGGATCAGGGGCAGGGCGATGAGCTGATAGACCCAGACCAGGCCGAAGTAGGTGTCGCTGAGCCCCAGTTCGCTGAAGTAGAGCGACAACGGCAGCAACACCAGCAGCGGCGGCGCGAAGCGGAAGGACAGCAGGGTGAAGGCGATGGTCTCACCCAGGCGGAACTTGAAGCGGGCGAAGGCGTAGGCCGCCGGCACACCCAGGATCAGGGCCATGCCCACCGAGAGGCTGGAGAGCAGCACCGAGTTCCAGAGGTTGCGCATGAAGGCGATGTCCAGGTCGCCGGCCACGGTGGAAAGCCGCCCGGAAATCAGCGCAACGTAGTTCTCCAGTGTTGGCGTGAAGGTGAGGCTCGGCGGGATGCGCAGGATGTCCTCGTTGGTCTGGAAGGACATCAGGAAGATCCAGAAGATCGGAAAGAGGAAGAACAGCAGCACCAGGCTGAGCAGGAAGCCCCGGAGGATGCGTTCGGCTGTCGAGGTATGATTCATAGCTTACGCTGCCTCACGCATGACCGTGCGCGCGTTCGCGCAGCTTCAGCCAGTGTTTGACGAAGAGGTTCGAGAGGAAATAGGTGATCGCCCAGAGCACCATCAGCAGCGCCGCCGAGCGCCCGACGTTGGTGTATTGGAAGAACTCCAGATAGCTCTGCACCTGGAAGACCATCAGCTTGTCGCCCGGCCCGCCCTGGGTCATGGCGTAGATGATGTCGAACTGCTGGATGGAATCCAGCAGGCGGAAGAGCGTCGCCGTGATGATGTAGGGCATCAGCATCGGCAGGGTGATGCGGAAGAAGACGAAGGAACGCGGCACGCCGTCCAGTTCCGCGGCCTCGAAGGGCTGGCGCGGCAGGGAGCGCAGCCCGGCCAGCAGCAGGATCATGATGAAGGGCGTATAGACCCACATATCCACCAGCACCACGGTGAAGAGGGCGGTGGAGGGCGAGGAGGCCCAGCGGAAGTCGGTGAAGCCGATCAGGCCGATCAGGTAGCTCAGCACGCCGAAGTTCGGGTTGGTCATCAGCTTCCACATCAGGGCTGCGATCGCCGGCGCCGTCATCAGCGGCAGCAGCAGCAGGATCGAAACCATGTTGTTGAAGCGCCCGGGCTGACGCAGCAGCAGGGCGATGCCGAGACCGAGCAGCAGTTCCAGCGTGACCGTCAGGAAGGTGTAGAGCAGCGAGATCTCGATGGTGTTCCAGAAGGCGCTGTCGGAGAGGAAGTCCTGATAGTTCTCCAGCCCGATGAAGCCGCGCATCTGCGGAAAGGCCAGGTTGTAGCGCTGGGTCGAGTAGTAGACCGCTGTCCCGAAAGGCACCAGGATCCCGATGCAGACCAGCAGCGCGGGCAGAGACAGCATGTAGGGCAGGACGCGGCGGGACACCTAACGGCCTCCGATCAAGTGACAGTTATCTTTGTACACCGAAAAACAGATTTCTGCGTTGGATTATACGTCTCGAAGTACGACGAAGCGGGGCGGCAGGGCGGCCCTGGGAGATAATACCAAGGAGCGATACTAATGACCCCTAGGGATTGTCTTCAGGGATCTTCGGGTAGGAGAAGAGCCGCAGGCGATACGGCGTATCGTCAAGGCTATTCGACGCTCTCCGAAGATCCCTGAAGACAACCGGTACGGCAGAATTCTGAGGCTTTCGGGCTGTGTCGCACACGGCTTCCGATGCCCCGCATCGCTGCACCGCGCGCTCCTAGCCGAAAACCTCAGAAATCTGTCCCTAGGGGTCATTAGTATCGCTCCTTGGTATCAAACCGCCCGCCGGGTTCCGGAACTTCCGTTCCGGATTTCCCCTGGAAGCTCCAAAGCCCGGCCGTTCCCGAACGAGGCAGTCTCGGGAACGGCGCGCGCAGGCTTTAGAGTCCCGCCGACTTAAGCTGCCGGTTGACGCTCTCGGCCAACTGATCGAGACCTTCGTCCACCGGCACCTCGTTGGTGACCATCTTCTGCAGGCCGGCCGCCCACTCGGTGGTCAGTGTCGAGAACAGCGGCTGCGGCGTGAAGTAGATCTTCGCGTCGGGCGCCGAGGCCTCGTACTGCTCGATGTAGCCGGGATAGCTCTGCGCGATCCGGTCGCGGAACTCCTGGTCCTTCCAGACCGCGCCACGGACCGGATTGACGAAGTCCATCTTGCGTGCGCCGAAGAGGCCGTGGTCGGCACTGGAGGCCCACTGCATGAAGTACCAGGTGGCGTCCGGCTCTTTCGAGAAGTTGGACATGGCGAGCGACCAGATCCAGACGTTCGAGGTCGGCGTGGCCGCGTCCGGATTGGCCTTGAAGGCGGCGTAGGCCAAGTTGCCGGCTTCCTTGTTGTCGCCGCCGTTCATGAAGTAGCCGAGGATGTCGGCGTCGTAGATCATGCCCGAGGCGCCGGCGCCCAGGTCGGTGCCGACCTGATACCAGGTATAGGTCGCCCAGTCCTTGGGACCGGAGTCCTGGATCATCTTGACCCACTGTGCGGTGAAGGCCTTGGACTCGGCGGAATCCATTGCCGCGCGCAGCTTGCCGCCTTCCTGCTTCAGGTCCTTGCCGCCGAAGTTGGTATAGGCGGAGAGGAAGCCCGGGTGAATGGTCGCCCAGGAGCGCGAGCCGCGCACGCCGATGCCGTAGGGGCCGCCGGCGTCCTTGGTGATCCTGGCCGCGACCTCCATCATCTCCGCCATGTTCTGCGGCGGAGTAAGCTTCAGCTTGTCGAAGATGTTGCGGTTGTAGGCGACGTTGTTGAGCTCGAAGCCCCAGGGGATGCACCACTGCTTGGAATCCGCGCCGCCGAGTTCCGCGCCCGGGACGCCGGACCAGGCGGTCGAAGCGCGCAGGCCGGGCAGGACATCGTCCCAGTTGTAGCTGGGATTGGTCTTGTCGGCATCGCCGATGAACTCGTTCATGTCGGCGATCCAGCCGGCCGGACCGTACTGCCAGGTCTGATAGGCGCCGGTCATGAAGGCATCGTACTGGCTGGACTTCGAGGACAGTGCCGCCGTGACCTTGTCGAAATAGACGTCCTCCGGGAAGATGTCGTAACTGACATCCATACCGGTGAGCGCCTTGAAGTTTTCCAGGTTGGCGATCATGGCGTCGGCGTAGGGGTGCTTGTTCAGCAGCAGTTTGACCGACTTGCCCTTGTGTTTCATCCAGTCGAAATCGGCCGCCATGGCCGCGGTGGACGCACTGTTCAGCAGGAAGTTGGCGGTCCCCGCCGCGATCCCCAGTTTCAGCGATTTTTCGATCAGCTCGCGGCGGCTCATTTTTCCGCCCGCATAGGACTTAAAGAGGTCTTTCTCTTTACCGTACATAACGTTCCCTCCTTGTAATTGGGGCGATTTTTCTCGCCTCTGGTCGCGTTATCTTTGCGCCTTTGCTTAGGGCGCCGGGACTGTGAGCGCATTTGCCGTGCGCTCGTTGGTGATCAGCCCCTTCAGGAATCCGCTCTTCAGGATGGAGCGGATGGCATCGCATTTCTCGGTTCCGCCAGCCACCGTGACCAGCTTCCGGTCGCGCAGGTCCTCCAGCGACAACGACAGGGTGCGGTCCGAGAGATCGGTCTTCACCGGCGCGCCTTCGAGGTCGAAGAAGTGGCCGAGCAGTTCGCCGCAGCCGCCTTTGCGCTTGATCTCGTTGATCTCCTTACGCTCGATCATGCCGGTTTCCACCAGGGAGGCGCCGGGTTCCGCCGTGCCGATCCCGACCAGCAACAGGCTCGCCTGTTTCGCCAGTTCGACCACGTCGCTGATGCCACGCTGGTTCAGCAGGATCGAGCGGTCTTCGACGGAGTTCGCGAAGAAGGGCACGGGCATGACGTAGGCTTCCGCACCGGTGCGTTCGGCCAGGCGGTGGATCACGTCGTGGGGGTTTGCCGCGAACTTGCGGGTCAGACCTCCGAGCAGGGAAACGAAGCGCGTCTTCCCGGCAGCGGTTCGCGGCAAATAATCGATACAGGCGGCGAGTGTCCGGCCGTGTCCGACACCGATCAGCCGCTCCTCTCCGCGCTCCAGCGCCAGCTTCAGGTACTGCGCGCCTGCCATGCCCAACGGCTTCAGCGGCAGGGCGCCGCTGCTGTCCATTTCATCCAGATCCGGCACCACCTGGCAGAACTCCAGCCCGTAACGCGCGCTGAGCTGCTCTTCCAGCCGCACGCACTCGGAAATCTCGCCGTCGATATAGACCTTGATCAGGCCTTCCCGGCTGGCCCGGGCGATCAGGCGGTGCGCCTTCAGGCTGGTCAGGCCCAGCCGCTTCGCGACCTCGGCCTGGGTCAGTCCGCCGGCGAAGTGCAGCCAGGCCGCGCGGGTCGCCGTGCTGGCGTCGCTGTCCTTCAGTGCCCCGTTTGCCGCTTTGCCTGCCATGGTCCCGAATGGAAAAAATTATCAATCTATGAAAATTTTTTCATAGCCCAGGAAAAGAGTCAAGGCGAGTCGGTGGCTGAAGGGGTAGACTTTCGAGCAGGCAGCAATACCAAGGGGCAGCTTTGGCCAGTGGATTGCTGTCCGGATTTACGAGGGGAGAGGAGCAGAAGGCGCAGATTGACAAGCCAACTGATGAGCCCTTTGGGCTACGCTGCGTAACGACGCCTGCGGTTGTGTTCGCGATCGCCAGTCCCGAGGCCTGTTTGTTGAGGCGAGACTGTTATCTTTGTCGATTTGCATCTCTTGCGTTTATTATATATCATTTTAATCAATCAATGATTATGAAAATTTCAGCACTTCTCTTGACAATATATCTTTCTGGATATATTTTATGAGCAATGTCGTGGAGCACTATCAGCCCAAGGCGGAGTGTGCAGGACTCGGTAGCTTCTTCGACGACCGAAGATCTTTCGGTCATCACGGAGCGAAACGCGACATGCGGGTTAACAATGATGCCGTCGCCCTGGTAAAGGACGTGCATCATGATTTTGGCCAGCCGTCGGCGTCATCGATCACCCGCCTGCTGCAGAATGAAAGAGTGCTCGGGCGCGTGCCTCATGAGGGCTATCAGTTCCTGGTCCACATTAGAGTGAGGGACAACGCGGCAATCACGTTCTATGCCCACAGGACGACTGAAGGTTATGTGACCTATTTGTTGGGCGTTCAAACCAACCCTCCGCCGCATGGAGAACAGGATTGGTGGCGCAGCAGCATCAAGCCACGGCTTGAGGAGCTATTGGGAAAATGACTGAAGACGACAAGAATATTGTTGCGCCGCCTCTGTCACCGAGAGCCGGCGGCAGCCTGTCGGCTCTTTACGAGGACATGGCGCGTGACCCTGATGTCACCGATGGCGATCTGGTCGTTCGAGCGCAGTTGGCGCGCTATGGAGAACAGGTGCGCGCCGCGCGAAAACGGAAAAACATGACTCAGAAGCAACTGTCTGCCGCAGTTGGAATCACGCAAGCCCGCATCTCCAGAATTGAGTCGGGCGTCATGGATGAGGGGCCGACATTTCGCACCATGGCGCGCATCGAGCGCACTTTAGGTGTGCAGGCGATGTCATCAGAGCAGGATTGGATGGAAGAGTTGCTGGTCGATCCTGCGCTCTTCAACCTGCCGGATGAGGAACAATGCAAAGTCCTGGAAGCGGCCTTCGCGAGAAAAGAAGTGGTCGCCGCCGTTCACATGACTGCACCGGAACTCGTTAAGCCCATCGGCGTGCGGGTCGTAACGGCCGGGGCAAAGCAGTCGCAAAAGGATTTCGAGGTGGTCGAAATCGATGATGTGAGCAGTTCATTCCCGCAAGGCTGTATCGCGATTGCCGGCATCGTTCGCGAGACCCCCGTGGCGGCTGGTTTTGTTTCGACTTTGAACTCCAAGAAGAATTTTGTGGTTCTTCGAAAGAACTCCAAAGACAGGAACTTTGCCGTCTCTGTGATTGCAAAGCCCTCGTCCGGCCTTTGATATGGAACTCGCGGCGGGACTATTGGGCATCTTGGGCTCCATCCTTCTGGGCGTTCCGGTCTATCTTGGCCTCGGGGACCGCAAGGCGCTCGAAGACGTGGAGGAGGTGTACCGCACGGAAAAAGCGAGCGCGCAACAGGCTGGGTCTGAAGAAGAACGGCAGAGACGTCTTCTCGAGGCGCGCGAGATCTATGAGAGTGATCGAGATGGCATCATCGCGAACGTCATGGGGCAGTATCGATCGAATTATATCTGGACCCTGGCCGGATTTGCTGCCCTGTTCTTAGCGCTCGTTTTGCTGATCTACGGGTCCCGGGGTGAGGGAAGTTAACCCGTTGGCGGATACGGTTCTATCAGGGGGATTATCTTGAACAACTTAGCGCAAGATCTCTGGGACGCGCGGCGTCTCGGACACACCATCGACGCCGCGAGAAGCGATCTGCCGAAGACAAAAGAGGAAGCCTTCAAGGTCCAGGAGGCGGTCGTCGAACTGAGCGGCTTGCCACACGTCGGCTACAAGGTCGGCTCGACCAGTAAGGAGGCTCAGCAGCTTCTCGGCACGGACGAGCCCGGCTTCGGTGTTCTGTTGGCGCCCTTCGTCCACGAGTCTCCCACCCGGCTGAAGCTCGTCCCCGAACAGATGCCCGCCGTGGAGGGCGAATTCGCCTTTCGCTTCGGCCGCGACCTCCCCTGGCGCGCCGAGCCTTACAGCCTGGACGAAGTCACCGGGGCCATCGACAGCCTGGCCGGCGTCGTCGAGGTCGTGGGGACACGCTTTTCCGGCGGGCTTCAAGGCAAAGGAAGGCTGCTGACGACGGCCGACTGCGGCGTGAACATCGCGCTGGCCACCGGGAACTGGGCAAAGTTCTCCGGACAGGATTTGCGCGACCATGGCGTCACGATCACCATCAACGGTGAGCTCAAAGGGCGCGGTACGGGCAGCCGCGCTTTGGGCGACCCGCTCAATGTTCTGCTATGGCTCGTCAACCGCCAGTCAAGCCGCAGCAGAGATCTGCGGGCCGGGGAAATCGTCGCCACCGGCACCTGCACCGGCCTGGATTCGGTGCAGGCCGGCGATCTCGTGCAAGCGGACTTCGGGGATCTCGGTTCGGTGGAGATCGCGTTTGAAGCGGAGCCTGAGGGGACTTAAGTGCCGTAAGCGGTTTCCAGGGCCTCGGCGGCACGGAAGATCGTGGCCTCGTCATGGTAGCGGCCGCTCAGCATAGCCCCCACTGGCCGCCCGTCGCTGGTCTTGCCGACTGGCACCGACAGGGAGGGATGACCGGTCGCGCAGAAGGGAGAGGTGTTGGGCACCATCTCGAAGGCGCGGGCGACGATTTCCTCATCCGGCGCGTCCTTGGGCGGCAGTTTGCTGGCGGCCATGGGGGTGGTCGGCATCAGCAGGATATCGCAGCCGGCGAGGGCGTCGTCGTAGGCTTTGGTCAGCAGCCGGTTGAGGTTCTGCGCTTTGCCGTAAAAGCGGCCCCGGTTGCGCGATGACATATAGTGCCCGGTGAGCAGGCCCAGTTTCAGCGTTGGCGAAAACTCGTCCGCGCGATCGCGCCAGGCCGCCTGCGCATCCAGCAGGCTTTCCAGGAACAGGCCCTTCATGTTGGTGCCGTAGGCATTCTGACGCATCATTAACTCGGTTGCGCCCTCCAGGAAAATTGGCGTCCAGATGGCGGGGCCGGCGGCGTGGAGGGGGATCGAGACTTCCGTCACTTCGGCCCCGGCTTCGGCGAGCTTCTGCGCCGCTTCGCGCACCCGGTTTTCGACCTCTTCCTCGGCACCCGGATGGCCGAAGCTCTCCGTGACCACGCCGACCCGCAGGCCTTTGACGCCTTGCCCCAAGGCCTCCGTGTAGCGTTGGCCGGGGGCGCCGGTCTGGCGCGGGTCCAGTCCGTCCGGGCCGGCCATCACCTCGAGCATCAGCGCGTTCTCGGCGACGGTCCGGGTCATGGGGCCCACGTGATCGATGGTCAGATCGACGGCAAAGATGCCGCTATAGGGCACCAGTCCATGGGTGGGTTTCAGCCCGACGATCCCGCAGTAGGAGGCCGGGATGCGAATCGACCCGCCCTGATCGCCGCCCGTCGCCAGATCGACCAGCCCGGCGGCCACCAGGGCAGCCGATCCGGAAGAAGAGCCGCCGGCGTTGTGGCCCGGCACCACGGGGTTCTCGACGATCCCCTGTGCCGAGGTATGGCTGCCGCCCGAGGCGCAGTAATACTCACAGGTGGCCGTGCCGGTGATTTCCGCACCCGCATCCAGCAGGCGGGTGACGATCGTCGCGTCAACCTCCGGCACGTAACCTTCCAGGACTGACGAGCCGTTGTGCATCGGCCAGCCCGCGACGCAGGTGTTGTCTTTGATCGCCAGCGTCTTGCCCTCCAGAGGCCCGCCGCTTTTCCCCTTGATGCTGCCCCGCACGGCCCAGGCGCCGAAGGGATTGTCGTCGGCCGCCGGAGCCGCCGCGCCTTCGCGCGGATAAGCAGGCGCGGGCAGCGGCGCCTCCATGTCTTCGACCGCATCATAGGCGTCGAGCAGACCCTGCATCAGATCGTTGTAGGTCTGCGCGGAAGCATCCGAGAGAGTCATACCGAGCTCGGCGGCCACCGTTTTCACATCGCTGTTGGAGGGCCGTTGGACAGTCATTTTTTTCTCCCTGGGCTGTGTCTGCTGGGCAGGCGCAATGGCCGCGCTTCGGCAGGCGGTGCGCACATGCTGGCTGGCTTTCTGGAACGTCTGTTCAAGAAGTTTCTTGAGCCTAAATTCAAAAATTTTCCATGGCAAGTGTCATCCGGCGAAAGGCGGCTTCAGGACTCTCGCGTGACTGGGCAGCGGGGACACTTGCGCCAGGCTAAGTCTTTATGACTGGTATCGGCCGGCAAGACCCGGGCAAATCAGGCCCGTTCCAGTTCCAGCCCCGTCCGCCTTGTCCGATAGTGGAAGTCATCACTCTCGGCGTGGGAATCTTTTTCCGCCAGGGCCTGCAGCTTCGCGTGCTCCGGGGAGAGGGCGCAGGCCGGGTCGACATTGTCCGCCGAACCGGTAATCGCGAAGGCCTGGCAGCGGCAGCCGCCCCAGTCGATTTCCGCGCGCTCGCAACCGCGGCAGGGTTCGGGCATCCAGTCGGTGCCGCGGTACTTCAGGAAGGCTTCCGAGGTCTCCCAGATCTCCCGCAGGCTCTTGTCGGGAAAGCGGTCGAAGGAGAGGGTGGTGATGGATTCCGCCGCGTGGCAGGGCAGGACCTTGCCGGCCGGCGAGATGTTGAGGAACTGCCGCGCCCAGCCGCCCATGCAGGATTTCGGGCGCTGCGCATAGTAGTCCGGCACCACATAGTCGATGACCATGATGCCCTTGAGGCGCTCGCGCGCGGCCTCGACGATCTCCGTGGCGCGTTCCAGTTGTTCGCGGGTCGGCATCAGCGCCGCACGGTTCACGTAGGCCCAGCCGTAGTATTGCACATGGGCGATCTCGACCCGCCGGGCGGAGAGCTTTTCGGCCAGTTCCAGCATGGTTTCCAGGTTGGCGAGATTCTGCCGGTGCACCACCATGTTGGTCGTCAGGGGCAGTTCGAGCGCATTGACCGCCGCAGCGAACTCCAGCTTTTTCTCGAAACCGCCCCTGAAACCGCCGATGCGGTCGCAGCCGGCCGCCTCGCTGTCCTGAAAGCTCAACTGGACATGGTCCAGTCCGGCATCCGCCAGGGCTTCCAGGCGCTTTTCGCCGACCAGGACGCCGGCGGTGATCAGGTTCGTGTAGAGCCCGGCCTCGTTCGCCTTGGCAACCAGGACCTCGAGGTCCTTGCGCGACGTCGGTTCGCCGCCGGAGAAGTGGATCTGCAGCGCGCCGAGGTCTGCCACCTCTTCGATGGCCCGCAGCCAGGTCTCGGTATCCAGCTCCGCACTGGCCGCTTCCAGCGCGACCGGGTTGGAGCAGTAGGGGCACTGCAGCGGACAGCGATGCGTCAGCTCCGCCAGGATCGCCAGGGGGAATTCCGGCGGGCTTGGCGCTTGGGCATTCATGCGGTCAGGATCCGCTTGTCGGTGAGATCCTGCAGCAGGGTGATGACGTCCTTCTGGACCACGTCCCTGGGGGCGGAGAAGGTCCGCGCCAGATCGTCGGAAATCTCCTCGATGCTGGCTTCGCCGGTGCAGCGCTTGACGATCTCCAGCGCGATGTTGTCGAGCACGAAAAGGCGTTCGGGCGCGAGCAGTACCCATTGGTCCCTCTGCTTGTCGAAGCGCAATTTGACCCCGCGCGGTAGCTTGGGGACGGAGCTTTCCGTGATTTCGATGCGCTCGCTCATGGCGCCGTCACCCGGCCGACCCGGTGATGCACCTCGCCGTCGTGGCCTTCCGGTACAAAGGCGCCCGGCGGAATGTGGCCCGGCGAAACATAGGCGTGATAGAGCGCATCGAGCTGGGCCCAGAGCACGTCGGTTTTGAAGCGCAAGGCCGCCATGACCTGTTCCTGCTGCTCCCGGGTCCGGGCTTCGCGGATCACGTAGGCGAGGCCGAACTTCACGTCCTTGGGGGCTTCGGTCAGACGCGTGGTGAAGTAGGCGATGGTCTTGTCGTTGGCGAAGTCGTAGTGCTCCAGCAGGCCGGCGATCCGCTCCTCGTGAATCTTGGGGGCGAAGAGCTCGGTCAGGGAGGAGGCCACGGCTTCCAGCAGGGATTTGTCGCGCACGAAGCGCACGTAGGCCTCGACCGCGAACTTGGTCGCGGGCAGGATGCCGTCGGTTGAAGCCACGTAGTCCCGGTCCAGTCCCACCGCTTCGGCCAGCACGAGCCAGCGTTCGATGCCGCCGGCGTTGCCCGCGTGACCGTCGTGATCCTCGATCCGTTTGCGCCACTCCCGCCGCAGGTCCAACTCCTCGGCCCGCGACAAGAGGGCGGCATCCTTCAGGGGAATGCGGCTCTGATAGTAGAAGCGGTTGAGCACCCAGGCCTGCACCTGGGCATGGCTGCAGCCGCCCGAATGCAGCAGTTTGTGGAAGGGGTGCAGGTTGTGATAGCGCTCCAGGCCGATCTGGCGCAAGCGCCGCTCGAACTCAGCGGCATCGAGGAAATCGTCGGCGTCGTAAACGGAGCTTGAGGACTCGGGAACGGCGCTCATAGGGTGATCTCCATGCCGTCGTAGGCCACCGTCCAGCCCGCCTCCTCGACCGCCGCCCGCTCCGGCGAGTCGGACAGCAGGATCGGGTTGGTGTTGTTGATGTGGATGAGAACCTTCCGCCCGACCTTGCTGTCGGCGAAGGCCGCGAGCGTACCCTCCGGGCCGGAGAGGCTCATGTGGCCCATGCGGCGGCCGGTCTTGCTCCCGGCGCCCTGCAGCGGCATCTCGTCATCCTGCCAGAGCGTGCCGTCGAACATGAGAAGCGCGGCCTCGTCCAACTGGCTGGTGAGGCTTTCGGAGAGTTGGGCGCAGGCCGGCACGTAGAGGAAGTACTTGCCGCTTTCCCGGTCGGTGATGCGCAGGGCGATGGTGTCTTCCTCGACCGTGCCGAAATTCTCTCCGGCGGATTCATCCTCCAGGTAGAGCGCGACCTTGCCGGGCACCGGGAAGGGACGGATGTCCAGGCCCGTGCCGCTGCCGTCCTTCTTCTTCGGTTCGAAGGTCTCGTCCAGGGTCATGACCCGCCGCTCCACGAACTCCGGGTTCAGGACGTTGAAGATGGCGTTGCCGTTGATCACCTCCAGCACACGGCCGGTGGCGTAGAGCGCCAGGGGATAGCGCTCGCGCAGGGTCAGCAGACCGGCAACATGGTCGACGTCGCCATTGGTCAGCAGCACGGCGGCAATCGGACTGTGCCGCACGCCCGTCTTGGGATGGAGTTGATGGTTATCGTTGATCTGCTGGCGGATATCGGGCGAGGCGTTCAGCAGCACCCAGTTCTCACCGTCGGCCGAAACCGCGACCGAGGACTGGCTCGAAGGCCGTGCGGCCGGGTCGCCGCGCCGGGCGCGCTGCGAGGCTTCGTTGTTGCTGTTCCATTGCGGAAATCCGCCGCCTGCCGCAGCACCAAGCACCAGGACGCGAAGCACAAGCCCTCTCCTGCATCTGAAAATGAAAAAGGCCGGGACTGCTGGTCCGATCGATCGGACGCCGCACCCGGCCCTTTATCTATTGGCTGAAAAGCCGAGTCTCAAAGCTCCGCGCAAGCGTAGCAGTTGATTTCCATACCAACGGAGATCTCGATGACTTTAGGGGTTGCCCAGCTCATGTTTTTCTCCTCAGAAACAGATTTTATCGTTTGCCTCTTGATGAGCGAAGCTCCGGCTTGAGGCTGCGAAGCAATCCTCCGACTTCGCGGAGAACCGCGATTCGATCATTGCAACACTGCGCATGTTAGCTTCTCGACGGTCCTGCGCCCATCCTACTAAAGTCCTAGTCTTGAGGAGTTCTAAAGTAGCGTCGGCCTGTGGTGAGTTCAAGTCACCTCTTTGTGTGCTAATTAATTGATCTGACTATGTTATTCAAAGCGATCACTTCCGCGTGAAAGTTATCGCATTATCAGGGTTTTACCGCAGCGCAGCAGAAACTGCCGTGTTGGTCCGCGCTTTATTTCTCTCACGAGACGAGTCAGGATTAGGAGATAAGTAAACAAAAATCAGCGGTTCGGTCGCGCTTCAAGCTATGATCAGAGCCGCAACAGGGAGTGGCCTATGTGTCCGGCGGTGGCGCAGGAAGCTGCGCAGATGACCACCGGTGTGTCCTGCGCGCGCGATCCGGCGGTGGCGGCAAAAGAGTTCTGCGACGCTATCGAGCGGCCGAACCTGGATACGGTTCTGTTCTTCTGTTCGCCGCAATATGATCTTGCACAGCTCGGGCAGGAATTGAGCGCCCGTTTTGGGGATGTCCATCTCGTCGGCTGCACCACGGCGGGGGAGATTACGCCGCGCGGCTACATCGAAGGCAGCATCACCGGCGTGGGCTTTTCGGCTCCGGACTTCGCCGCTGTCTCGGAGGTAATCGGCGATCTCAAGAATCTGAGCATTTCGCGTATCCGCGAGGTGGTGCAGAACGCCATCCTCCGGCTCGACCAGAAGGTTCCGAGCCGAGCACCGGGCACGACCTTCGCTTTTCTGATGATCGACGGCACGTCTCAGCAGGAAGAACAGGTAGCCTCCGGGGTGTTCAATGCCCTGGGCGATATTCCTTTGCTGGGCGGTTCGGCCGGCGACGATCTGTCATACGTGGCGTCTTACGTCTTTCACAAGGGCGCGTTTCACAGCGGTTCGGCCGCACTGGTTCTGATGCACACGCGGCACCCTTTCCGAATCTTCAAGACCGAGCATTTCAGCAGTACCGGAAAGAAGATGGTGGTGACCGCGGCCGGCAGCGACCGGCGTGTCGAAGAGTTGAATGCCGAACCGGCCGCGCGGGAATACGCCAAGGTCATCGGGCTGCCGAAGGAGGAACTGAATCCCCTGGTCTTCGCCGCGCATCCGCTCGTGGTGCGGGTCGGCGGCGAGTATCACGTGCGCTCGATCCAGCGGGTCAACGAGGACGACAGCCTCAGTTTCCTCTGCGCCATCGATGAGGGCATCGTGCTTACCGTGGCAAAGAGCGGTGATATCGTTCAGGATCTGGAGCGCCAGTTCGCAGAGCTGCAGTCGACGCTCAACAACGTGCAGGTGGTGATCGGCTGCGACTGCATTCTGCGGCGCCTGGAGATGGAGCGCAAAGAGGTCAAGTCGGTGATCTCCGAGATTCTGCTCGGCAATAAGGTGATCGGCTTCAGCACTTACGGCGAACAGTATCATTCAATGCATGTGAACCAGACCTTCACCGCGGTCGCCATCGGACTTGAAGCAGGCTGATGTCCATTCAGAACACAGATTCGCCGGGTGACCTGGCCGCCAGGAGCAGGAGGGAATCGTGCCGGCCGAACGCCAGATTCCTGTCCGTCGAGAAGCAGCAGGCAACGCCTGAACCTGTTCGGGCCGAAGCGGGGGCTGAGACTTTCGAAGATGAAGATCCGGCAGAGCGTATCGACGAACTGGAGCAGCAGGTCGCGCGCCTGACCAAGATCAACGACGCCCTGATGAAACGGGTCGAGCGCAGTATCGACTATCACGGCAACTCTTTCTCACTGTTCCAGACGGCGATCCTGCTGGAAAAGCAGGTGCGCGACCGCACCGAGGAACTGAAGCATGCGCTGAGCAACCTGGAGCACACCAACACCGCGCTGACCATCGCGAACGAAGAGGTGGAGACGGCGCGAACCCGGCTGGCCGATGCCATCGATTCCCTCTCCGAAGGCTTCACACTCTTCGATGCCGACGACCGGCTGGTGCAGTCCAACTCCAAGTTCCGCGACCTATACCCGGACGTTGAAGACGCAATCGAACCCGGCATCACCTTCGAAGCTTTCCTGCGTGCCATCCTGGAGCGTGACGTCCTGGCGATTCCGCGCAGCGAGCACGAGAGCTGGATTGCGCAGCGGCTGCAGCAGCACCGGAATCCGGGCGACACGGTTCTGCTCGCGCTGGCCAATGGCCGCTGGGTACAGGTCAGCGAACGGCCGACCAAGAATGGCACGGTGGGCATTTACACCGATGTCACCGAGATCAAAAAAGTCGAGTCCCAGCGGCGCGAGCGGGAGCTGGAGGAGAAGTCGATTCAGCTCACCGCGACACTGGACAACTTGGCGCAGGGCGTTTCGGTCTTCGATTATCGTCATCATCTGGCCTACTGGAACAAGCATTTCGTCTGGCTGACCGGCCTGTCCCAGCCCCTGGTGCGTGAGGGTGTACGCTTCGATCAGATTCTCGGTTCGCCCGAGGTAAAAGCGGCCTTTCCCGAGACCGACATGGTGACCGATCTGGTCGACTGGCTGCGCTATGAAGGCGGCGCGCGGCCGTTCCGTGCCGAGTATCACCGGCGTGACGGCGTGGTGATCGAGGTGCGCCGCAACGCGACCCCCGACGGCGGTTTCGTCTCCACCTATACCGACGTGACCGAGCAGCGCCGTACAGCGAAAGTCCTGGAGGAGGCGAAGGAAACGCTGGAGATCCGGGTCCAGGAGCGCACCGCCGAACTGACCGAGCTGAACGAGCAGCTTCAGACCGCCAAGGCCATGGCCGAGGAAGCCAATCTCAGCAAGACCAAGTTCTTGGCCGCGGCCAGTCATGACCTGCTGCAGCCGCTGAACGCCGCCCGTCTCTTCGTTTCCGCCCTGCTGGACTCCGATCCCTCCGACGAGGTCAACCGCCTGATCGACCGGGTCTACACGGCGCTGGAGTCCGTGGACGGCCTGTTGAAGGCGCTGTTCGATATCTCAAAGCTGGATACTGGCACCGTGACACCGGAATGGCGGGAGTTTCCCGTCGACATCCTGCTGGAGGCCCTGGCCAGCGAATTCGCGCTGATGGCCGAGAACAAGGGGCTGGCCTTCCGGGTCGTGCCGAGCCGCGTGGTGATCAAGAGCGACATGCTGCTGCTGCGCCGGATCCTGCAGAACTTCGTCAGCAACGCGGTGCGCTATACCGCCAGCGGACAGGTTCTGCTGGGCTGCCGCCGCAAGGCCGGCGCACTCTCGATCCAGATCTGGGATACCGGGCCGGGCATCCGCGAAGAGCATCAGCGGGCGGTCTTCGACGAATTCCAGCGCTTTGTACATCCGGATTCGGGCATCGACACCGGCTTCGGCCTGGGGCTGGCCATCGCACAGCGCTCTGCGCGTATCCTGAACCACCCCTTGAAACTGCACTCCGTGGCAGGGCGTGGTTCCATGTTTGCGTTGGAAGTGCCCTATGGCAGCGCGAGTAGCCGTGACGCAATGGATCTGACCCCGGCCCTGCATAAAAACTATGGTCTCGGCAATGCGAACGTTGTCTTTCTGGAAAACGATCAGGACAATCTGGAGGCCATGGCGGCGCTTCTGCAGCGCTGGTCCTGTCATGTGATCGGTGCCCGCGACGGCGTCGAGGCCAGCGAGTTGATGGCACAAGAGCGGATCTCACCGGACCTCATCATCGCCGACTATCACCTGGATGAGGGCCGCACGGGGATCGCCGCGATCTCAGAGGTGCGGCGCCACTGCCGCGCGCCCGTACCGGGCATCATCGTGACCGCCGATCACACCTCGGCCGTGCGGCTGGCGGTAAAGGACGCGGGTTTCGAACTGCTGCAGAAACCGGTCAAGCCAGCCGAATTGCGTTCTCTGATGTTGCACCTGCTGGCTTAGGTTCAATCGACATTCATGATTCCCTTTTTTTGTGATGTGTGATTCATGGGTTTCCAGGTTTGAATATCTGGGGCCCGGCGATGGCGAAACCTAAGCGATATGAAGTGAGCGCTGCTCAGTGGCGTCGGATTGAAGGACTTTTACCTGGAAAGCCCGGTGATCCCGGCCGCAGCGGCACAGACAACCTGCGCTTCGTCAACGGCGTCCTTTGGGTACTGCGCTCAGGCGCGCACTGGCACGACCTGCCGGAGCGCTACGGCAAGTGGAAGACAGTTCATAAGCGCTTCTCCCGCTGGGCCGAGGCCGGCGTCTGGGAGCGCGTCTTCGAACACCTCATCGACGATCCTGACAACGACTACATCTCGCTCGATTCCAGTCTCGTGCGTGCTCACCAGCAGGCAGCCACCGGCAAGGGTGGCGGCCAAAAAGGGGGGACCAGGCTCTGGGGCGTTCCCGAGGAGGACTGACAACCAAGATCCATATGGCCGTTGACGCTCTCGGCCGGCCTCTGCGCCTCATCCTCACGCCCGGTCAACGAGGAGATGCACCTCTTGCACAGGCCTTGCTCGAAGGGCTGTCGCCGCGCCGGGTACTGGCTGACAAGGCCTATGATTCAAACGCCTTGCGCACACTGATCGCAGACATCGGCGCAGAAGCGGTCATACCTTCTAACCCTACGAGAAAGCGTCCAATCCCGTACGATTTCCAGGCCTACAAGACCCGAAACACCGTCGAACGATGTTTCAACAAGCTCAAACACTTCAGGCGCATCGCAACTCGGTTCGACAGACGCGCAAGACACTTTCTAAGCTTCATACATATCGCTGCTGCAATACTATGGATGCGATGAATGTCGATTCAGCCTAGAGCATTTCGCGTTTTTCCTGAGTCAGGAGTTCTCAAAATATGCGTTCGAAATCAGTCGTATGCTGATGGAGAGGCAAGGTATTTTAAGTGAAGTTAAACGCAGAACGTTTTGGGTGATTCTTCAAAGCTGTCGCTCAAGAGGTTTATGAGTTTTCGCGCAGCCAAGCGGCGAACCGGGCTTCGCTCATCCCACTCGAAGCCAGCGACAGCACGGCCTCTGTAGCTGAAACTTCGTCCGCAGTAAGCTGGATCCCGTTCGTTCGGAGAAATACATAGGCGGCAAGAAAGGACGTTCGTTTGTTGCCGTCCGTAAAAGGGTGGTTCTTCACAATTCCAAAGGCATAGGCTGCGGCCAGGTCGAATAGATCTTTTTCGCCATAGCTGTAGAGGTTTTTGGGACGGGCGAGAGCAGACTCCAACAAGCCTTCATCGCGCAGCCCGGCGGGGCCGCCGTGCTCGGCCAACAGCATATCGTGCATCGCGTCGATGACAGAGCGTTTCAGCCAGACGGGTTCCTTCACTTCGAAAGTTCGCGCAGTGTGTTGCGATACTTGCCCATGCCTTCGCGTACGGCGTCCATCTGTTCCTCGAACTCGGGATCATAAGGCGTGATGCGCATCGACCCGTCTGGCGCCTCGGTCAAATGAAGACTGTCTCCATCTCTCACATTGAGTTTGGCGAGGGTTTCCCTGGGTAGAACAACGCCTAGCGAGTTACCTACAGGGCGTACTTTGAGTTTGGTCATGCAGTAGCTTCCATATGTTATTACGTTTATAATAACATATGTCGTTGCCTCGACAAGTTGACTGCTGAAGCTTTGGGGCCGTCCATCCCGCGCTTTGGACCTATTCCTCGTCCGCCGCCAGGATGTTCTCGAACTCGATGTTCTGGGCTTTGATGACCGCCTGGGTGCGGCTGTAGACCTTCAGCTTACGCAGGATGGCGGAGACGTGGGCCTTGACCGTGGTCTCGCCGACGCTGAGTTCATAGGCGATCTGTTTATTGAGCTTGCCTTCGCTCAGCATGCGCAGCACCCGGAACTGCTGGGGCGTCAGGGTCGCGAGCTGTTGGCCCAGGTCGTTGTCGCCGTTCGGCAGGCTGCCTTCCTCAGCGGAGTCCCGCTGGTAGCCGGGCGGCAGGAAGACACCGCCGTCCAGGGTCTCCAGGATGGCTTCTTTCAGCATCGACGTGGGTGAGGACTTCGGAATGAAGCCGACCACGCCATAGCTCAGGGCCTCTGCCACGATCCGCCGGTCGTCGTTTCCGGAAACCACCACGACCGGCAGCTTGGGATGTTGGGTGCGGATGGTGAGCAGGCCGTTGAAGCCGGTGGTGTCGGGAATGTTGAGATCGAGCAGGACCAGATCGATGTCGCTGTCGCCGGAGATGATCTCGACGGTTTCCTGCAGGTTGCGCGCCTCCAGCACCTCGGCGCCGTCGAAGGCCTGCTTGATGGAGCTGCAGACCGCTTCGCGAAACAGGGGATGATCATCGACGATCAGTATTTTTTGCATGGTTTCTTTTAGAGGTCGTCGGTTCCGTCTTGGAGTCAGATGAAACGTCGATCGGCCTCACCCTCAAAAAATGTTTCTCCGCGAGTCCCGCTCCTGCCAAGCCTGAAGGACGGCCAATTGTGAATACCTCGGTGGGGCTTGACGCAGAGTTGCCACCTCTCATCTTCGCCTGGAACCTGCCGCAACTGACCATTCAGGCCCTTACAAACCGGCCAGATGGCAAATCTGGCACGGTAACGGGCGGCGAGCGGGAAGCCCTTCAAAGGCTGCTCGTTTTTCGCAAGACAGCCTTGTTCGGAGCGCCGGCGTCGCGGCAGGTTTGCTCATTGGAACAGTTTATCCACACCTTGCGTGATTGCCGCATAGGACTTTCGTATCACACCTTGCCGGTTCCGTGTCGACCCTCGTAAAGACGGCTGCGCTTACCTCGCAAAGGCTATGGCAAAGCCGCCGGCCGCCCCATTTGAGCTATGGCGTAACCCCCGCGTCGGCGGTCGCGACCCAATGCGCCATCGTTTGCTCGATCCGCCGCGCCAGAGTGTCCGTGGCCCCGGTCATGGGCAGCCGGACTTCCGGGCTGTCGATCAGGCCGCTGTGCCAGAGCCAGTGCTTGACTGCGGCAGGGCTGGGTTCGGCGAACAGCAGGCGGGGCACTGGTGAGAGCCTTTGCCAGTCCGCCAAAGCGCCCGGCTGATCGCCGCCCAGCAGGCGGCTGCGGATGCCGGCGAAGGCCGCTGTCAGCACATGCCCCGAGGCGAGGATGCCGCCGTCCGCACCCTGGGTAAGGGCGCTGTAGTAGAGCGCATCCTCGCCGGTCAGTACCGAAAAGTCCTCCGGCCGGTCGCGCAGCAGCTCGAAGGATTGGGCCGCATCGGCGCAGCAGTCTTTCAGCCCGACAATGTTTGGGCGTTCCGCCAGCCGCAGCAGGGTCTCGTTGCCAAGATTGACGCCGGTCCGGTAGGGGATGTTGTAGATCAGGATTGGCTTTTCCGTGGCCTCCGACAGCGCCGTGAAGTGCTGGAACAGTCCCTCCTGCGACGGCCGTGAATAGTAGGGACAGGCGATAAGGTAGCCTTGGACAGGCCAGTCCGCCGTGCGCGCCAGGGCCTTCACCAGCTTGCGGGTATCGCTGCCCGAAAGCCCGAGGGTGAGCGGCAGGGGCCGGTGCCCTTGCGAAACCACCTCGGCGCTGAGCGAGACCAGACGCTCGACTTCTTCTTCCTCCAGGGTCAGGCCTTCGCCGGTGGTCGCGGCCAGGATCAGTCCCTCGACCGCTTCGCCGAGGTAGTGGGTGACAAGCCGCCGGATCGAAGCTTCATCCAGCGCGCCGTCCCGGAACGGGGTGATGAGCGGCAGCCAGAGGCCACGCCATGTCAGATCTCTGCTATTCATGTTTTCGTCTCCTCAAGTGCCGGAGACAGGGCGCACATAAAAACAAACCCCGTCCAAACCGGCGGGGTTCACTGCGATCTTCGTTTTTTGTGCTAGCTAGCTAGCGCGCACAGCGATCCCTGCCCCCCGAGAGAGGGGCCCGTTTCGAAACGACGGACGTGCTGTGCGTGTAAGCCATACCCTTCGTTTCGCAAAGAAGACGGGTACTTGTCAAGGTGGATTGGCGTCTGTCTTCTGCCTCCTCGCGCCGCCCTTTGACGCGGCTCGGCTACTGCGCGCATACTCCGCCGCGCCAATCGAATTCAACCCTGCCGCACGAGTGAATCCCGGATGCAGCATCCCATCCATCATGCGCGTGTCACGCCCGAGAAAATTGCCTACCGGATGGCCGGCGGCGGCCCCGCTCTTACCTTCGCCGAGTTGGATGAACGCGCCAACCGTGGTGCACAGGCTTTGCGCGCGCTCGGCGTGGAAGCGGGCGACCACATCGCCTTTCTGCTTGAGAACCGGCTCGAGTTTATGGAGATCTGCTGGGCGGCACAGCGGGCAGGCGTGATCTTCACGCCGATCAGCCGCTATCTGAAAGCCGAAGAGGCCGCCTATATCGTGAAGGACTGCGGCGCGAAACTTTTCGTCACCTCCGGTCGCTACGCCGCGGTGGCCGCGCAGATTCGCATACTCTCGGGAAGCAGACTGCGTTACGTCATGCTGGACGGCGCTCTGGCCGGTTTTGAGGATTGGGCAGCCCTGGCGGAAAGCCAGCCCAACGAGCGGCTGGCCGACGAATCCGCCGGTGCGAGCATGCTCTACTCCTCCGGCACCACCGGTCGCCCCAAGGGCATCCTCAAACACTACCCGAACACCTCGATCGACGCGCTGAGCCCGGTCTTTCGCAAGCTATTGGGCGAGCTCGCGGGTATGGACGGCAGTTCTATCTACCTCTCACCCGCGCCGCTGTATCACTCTGCCCCCCTGGGGGCCGCGATGATGGCGGCTGCGCTCGGTGCGACCACCATTCTCATGGACCGCTTCGATGAAGAGGGGCTGTTGCGGGAAATCGAAGAGCAGAGGGTGACCCACACCCAGGTCGTGCCGACCATGTTCGTGCGCCTCCTGAAGATGCCCGAGGCGCTGCGCCGGCGCTACGACAGTAGCAGCCTGCTTGCCGCCCTTCATGTGGCGGCGCCCTGTCCGCTCGAGATCAAACGGCAGATGATCGCGTGGTGGGGGCCGATTCTGCTGGAGTACTACGCGGGGACGGAAGGCAACGGCGTTACGGCGGCGACCACGGAAGAGTGGCTCGCGCACCCTGGAACGGTTGGCAGGGCGCTTTTCGGCGCGCTGCGTATTCTCGATGAAGAGGGGGCGGAACTGCCCGCTGGTGAAACCGGAAACGTCTACTTCGACAGTGGCCTGCGCTTTTCCTATCACGGAGATCCTGAGAAGACCGCCGAGGCCTTTTCGCCCGAGGGCTGGTCCACGCTCGGAGATATCGGCTGGCTGGACGACGACGGCTTCCTGCATCTGACCGACCGGCGTGCCTATACCATCATCTCCGGTGGCGTGAACGTCTATCCGCAGGAGACAGAAGACCTGCTTGTGACCCATCCGGCAGTCGCCGACGTGGCCGTGTTCGGGGTGCCCAACGAGGAACTGGGCGAAGAGGTGAAGGCCGTGGTTCAGCCGGCCGATCCGGCGGCCGCCGGATCGGAGCTCGCTGACGAACTGATCGCCTTCTGCCGTGCGCGGCTCTCGGCCATCAAGACCCCCAAGAGCGTCGACTTCCGCCGCGAGCTGCCGCGCACCGCCACGGGGAAGCTGATCAAACGCCATCTCAAGGCGGAATACTGGCCGTAACACCAAGGAGTGCGGCGCCCGATCACAGATCGAAAACGGTCAGCCATTCGGACCCGACCACCTTGAAGTCGCAATCCCAGAGCAGATAGCGCAAGACGGCGTCTTTACGCGCGAAAAGCAGACCCGTCTATTTCAGCTTATCGTTGATCCCGTCAAAGCCTGCGGTATAGATGCCACCCACGATCTTTCGGGCCTGATCTTCCTCGACGCCCGCCGGGTCGAAGCTGGAGGACCATTCGATCACCGACTGCGCCGGATTGTCGCCGGGCTTCACAGTGATCGTCGAGCGGTAGTTCTGCACCGGCAGCGGGCCTTCAACGATGCTGTAGCTGTAGGACATTTCGTCGAGGGAATAGCTCTGCAGCCTTTCCTTCAGGGTCGCGCCATCCGGCAGGGTCAGCAGCCGGAAGATCCCGGTGCCGCCGTCGCCGCTGAGCTCCAGCTTGACCACCGCCGGATGCCACTTGTCGAGGTGGCCGTATTCGCCGATCAGGGCCCAGACCTTGTCCGCCGGGTGATCGACCGTGGTGGTTTTCATTACCTCCGTGCCGCCCGCGGCGCCGCCCGCTCCGGATGGCGCCAAAACGGCGTGAGACATAAAGTCTGCGAATTTCATGCTTTCATTCTCCCTGTTGAAACCCTGTCGTTTGAATCCCGTGTTCGTTGATCACCCGCCGCCGGGACCGCCCCGTTTCGCGATCAGCCCCTTTGAAGGATTGTAAGCGAAGATCGCGCCGCCCAGGAACACCGCCGTAAAGCCCACCACCACCAACAGAGCCTCGACATTGAGCTGCCCGTAGAGTGCGAAGCGGATCAGCTCGATGGCGTAGGTGAAGGGATTGAGCAGGCAGATATCGTGCAGCAGCGGGCTGGTCTCTTTCATTTGCCACAGCGGATAGAGCGCGGAGGAGGCGAAGAACATGGGAAAGATCACGAAGTTCATGATGCCCGCGAAGTTCTCGAGCTGCTTGATGCCCGAGGACAGCAGCATACCCAGCGCCCCCAGCATCAGGCCCGAAAGGATCAGAGCCGGGATGACGGTCAGGTAACCCCAGAGCGGCGGCTCCACCTCCCAGAACCAGGTGATGGCCAGGAAGACCGCGACCTGCAGCAGGGACACCGCCACGCCGGCCATCAGCTTGGAGGTCAGCAGGAACCAGCGCGGAAAGGGGCTCACCAGCAGGGTGCGCATATTGCCCATCTCCCGGTCGTAGACCATGGAGAGCGAGGACTGCATGCCGTTGAAGAGCTGGATCATGCCGACCAGCCCAGGCGTGACATAGACCTCGTAGAGCACATAGGTCTCATAGGGCGGGATGATGGAGACGCCCAGTACCGAACGGAAACCGGCGGCGAAGATGAAGAGCCAGACCAGGGGCCGTACCAGCGCGGCGACAAAGCGTTCGCGCTGCTGCAGAAAGCGCAAGGCCTCACGCCAGACGATGCCGCGCATGCAGTGGAAATAGCCCGCCGCCGTAAGACCTCCCCTGGGTGCCATGCCGGGCTGCGCGCGCTCATCCTTTGTTGAAGCCGCTGACGTCATGCGGCGGCTCCCTTTGCCTTTGTCAAATGCGCAAAGGCCGCGCCGATGTCCGCCGTGCCGGTTTCAGAGAGGATAGACTCGCGGGTGCCGTCGGCGATCACCTGGCCCTGATGCAGCACGATGACCTGATTGGCCGGGGCGACCTCGTCGATCAGATGGGTCGCCCAGAGCACGGCGAGGTCTTCGTCCCGGCAGAGCGCCGTGGTGCGCTCCAGGATGTCGCGGCGGGAGTCGATGTCGAGGCCGACGGTCGGTTCGTCGAGCAGCAACAGTTTGGGTTCGTGCAGCAGGGCCCGGGCAATCTCCACCCGCCGCATCTGGCCGCCGGAGAGGCGTCTCACCTTGTCTTTCGCGCGCTCGGACAGCTTGACCCGTTCGAGCTGTGCCTCCGCCCGTTCCCGTGCTGCGCGCCGGGAAAAGCCATGCAGGGCCGCGTGATAGAGCAGGTTCTGCATCACCGTCAGATCGAGATCCAGCGTCCTTTGCTGAAACACCACGCCGAGCCGGCGCAGGGCTTCGCCGGGTGACCGCCGCACGTCATGCCCATAGACCCGGATCGCGCCCGAGGTGTTGCTGTAGAGACGGGTGATGAGAGAGAAGAGCGTGGTCTTGCCGGCGCCGTTCAGCCCAAGCAGCACGCAGAAACCCGAGGGGGGAATCGTAAAGTTGGCATCCTTCAGGGCTTCACGGGTGCCGAAGGCGTGGGTCAGGCCAGAGACCTGAAGAGCGACGTCCGGGGTTACTTCTGGGGCCGGCCCTTGCTGCCGGCCTTCCGGGGCCGCAGGGCTGTCAGTCATGGGCAATGGTGACGCGCTCCTCTGTTACGAGCGATAACCTATCATTTCATGGCAAGCCGCCAAACAGGCTTTGTCTTCGACCTTTTGCTTATTGCGTCCCTGACAACCGGGATGCTTCTGCCATGCCGGCATGGCGCCCCTTGCAATTTATGAGTAAGCTTACAGCCAGTGACTCGCTCCCGCTCCGATTCGCGCCTTGCTGTTCGGCGCAATCGTCGGCGGGCTTTGGGGTGAAAGCGGTGAAGGGGGAGAGGATGAAGAGCCTATTGGGGCGTTTGGCTGGCGTGATCTTGATCACGGTTTTGGCCGGCTGCGCGAACGTCAAGTTCGTCGAAGACTACGATGCGGTGCTCGATCAAGGCCTGACCGATTACCAGGGGAACATGGCAGCCTTCATGGCCCGCATGGCGGCCCTGTCCAATGATGAAGAGGGTGAGTTCGACCATCCTGATGTTCAGGCCTTCTATGCCCGTCAGACCGCGCAGCTCGTTACCTTCGTCGACCGGGCCGAGGCTCTCGACTCTTCCGGAAAGTGCCTGCCTGCCAACTACCTCGGCAAGGGGATTCAGGCGGTCGTCACCAGGTCTGCCGGTGTGGTTGAGGGCTTGGATCTGCCGCTCGGCAAGTACAGCAACATCACTGGCATCATCAAAAGCTACGGTGAAGGTGCGGAGGAGGTGTCCATCGGTAACTGCACCGTGGTGATGCTCAAGGCCTTGCAGGACAACCATGCGATTGTGATGGAGTTGCACGAAACCAACGGAAGCTTACCCAAAATCGTCGTGGACCAGGCCTGGCCCTTGCTCGACCAGTCCGCGCGGATCGCCATCCGCAATGAAATTGCCAAGAAAAATCGGGGAGAAGAGTGATGTCGGTGAATTTGGAAGCTCTCAGCGTCTCGGCGCTCTTCCCGCCCATGTTCTCCGCCGCGAAGGATATCGCGGGGTCCGGCTGGGAGGAGATCCGCTCGGTGATCAAGATCGAGTTCAAGGCGCTCGCCAAGCGGATCAAGGAGATCGGCAAGGCCTATGCCGATGGCGAGATCAACAAGGCCACGGCCAAGCTGCTGATGAAGATGGTCCGCAACAACGTGATCGCGGCGATCTCGCTGGTGACCAACCAGGTCATGATCATGGCTGAAAAGATCATCAATGCTGCGCTCAAGGTCATCCGGGACGTGGTCAACACGGCTTTGGGCTTCGCGATTTTCTGAGGACGCGCTGTCTGTGACCCCGGACCGGATCACGCTTTAACCGGATCGCGCTCTAACGGAAACACGGTGTGTTTTCGGTAAAGCTCGTGAATCCGGTCTGCCTCAAATGATTAAAGCAGGTTTACAACCAAGACAGATCGCCTGTGGCATTCCGTGCAAGCTTGGTCTGCTCTAGCCTAAACTTGGCCTGCTCCAGCCGAGAGGCTGCCTTGGGGATGTTGAGCGGGAGACACAGAGCGCCAAGAGACCAATGAGCATGCGCTTTGATGCAAGGAAGCGGTGGATCTTTTGATCTTGCCGGCCCCTGGAGACGATATTAGATAGTGTGCGAAGTAATTGTTGGCTTGGAACGAAATGAAACCCTGCACCACCGACAAAGAGGGATTGCTGAGGCTCGAGGATCAGCTTTGTTTTGCTCTCTATTCGACCTCGCGGGCCATTACCCGGCAGTATGTAAGCCTGCTGGAAGATCTGGGGGTGACCTATCCGCAGTATCTGACCCTGCTGGTGCTCTGGAAGCGCGACGGACTCCTGGTGCAGGAGATCGCGGCCGCGCTCGAGCTGGAGCCGGCGACCACGACGCCGCTGGTGCAGCGGCTTGAGAAGCTGGGCCTGGTCTCCCGCCAGCGCAGCAGCGAGGACGAGCGGCGCGTGCACGTCTTTCTGACACCGAAGGGCCGCAGGCTTTACAAGAAGGCGCTGGACATTCCCCACGGTCTTGGTTGCGCGACCGGTCTGGACGCCAAGCGTGCGCAAAAGATCCTGGCCGAGATGAACAAGATCAAGGCCTTCATGCGCGACGGCGCTTAGCCTTTCGAAGCAAAAAGCCGCCCTTCCGGCCGCGCTGTGACGGCCGAAAGGGCGGTGACAGGGACCGCGGGCGTTACTTGCCGGCGATCAGGGAGACCTCCAGCAGAACCGGCGCGTCCGGTTTGCTGCCGGGCAGGGCGGCGACCTGAACAGCCTCGCGGGCCGGCGGCTTCGCCTCGCCTTTCCAGTAGCTGCCATAGACCTCGTTGAAGGCGCCGTAGTGGGCGATATCGGACAGAAAGACCGTGACCTTCAGCGCGTCGTCGAAGCTGTAGCCTGCGGCCGATAGAATCCGGCCCAGGCTTTCCATCACAATCCTGGTCTGATCCTGCACGTCGTTCTCGCCGTCGACCGCATAGGCTGGAATCGCGCCCTCCACATAGGCGATGTTGCCCGACACGAACAGCAGGCCGCCTTTGTAGTCGATGGCGGGCGAGTATGGTGCGATGATGGCGGCGCCGGCCGGGGCGATGGATTTACGGACCTCCGCGGCGCCGGCGTCGGAACTGCCCGAAGATAAAGCGCCTGAAAGAGCGAAAGCGCCGATGACCGCGAGCAGGCTGGCGCGGTTAAAAGAATTTCTCGACATTGAATATTCCTCCTTGTTCTTGCTGCAGCCCTTTCCGGGCGGTCCACTGTGAACCGCCCGGCGGGATTGATTGACGAGCTGGCTTGGGCGACCAGGCCTGGGCTACTTGGCCTGGGCGGCTTCCAGGATGACCCTGGCCACCTCTTCCGGCTGGGAGAGCATCGGCACGTGGCTGGTTGGAAGCTCGGTCGTCCTGGCCGCGATCTTGGCCGCGGCGTTTCGCATGATCTCGGGCGCGATCATCTGGTCATTGCCCGAAACCACGAACCAGCTCGGCTTCACTTCCCAGGCCGCCTTGGTCACGGCCTGATCCAGGCCGTCCTTGTGCAGCTTGCCCTGGCTCGCGGCGATCAGCTTGGCTTCCGCGGTAGGCAGGTCCGGTGCGAAGTAGGTGATGATGGTCTCTTCCGACAGACGGATGAAACCCTCCTCGTCGACGATGGGTTTCGCGAAGCCCTTGACCTTTGGGATTTTCTTAACCTTGTGGGCATCGTCGAGGATGTCGTGGATGTGTTCGCCTTTGGAAGGTGCGAAGGCGGAGACGTAGACCAGGGATTTCACCTTTTCGTGGCCGCCGGCCTCGGTGATCACCATGCCGCCCCAGGAATGACCGACCAGCACCACCGGTCCCTCGGCATTCTTAAGTGCGCGTTCGGTGAAGGCGACGTCGTCACTCAGAGAGGTCAGTGGATTTTGCACGGAGATGGTCTTCAGGCCCTCCGCCTGCAGCAGGGGAATGACCTTGTTCCAGGAAGAACCGTCGGCAAAAGCACCGTGCACGAGAACGACGGTTTTTGCGGCTTCGGCGGCAAGAGATGCCGGCGCGCTCGTCAGATAGGCGGCGGTGCTCGCCGCCATGGCCAGGGCGCCGATCAGCGCCGAACGTAATCTTGTCATGCTCTGTTCCTCATCGGTTGGACGATGCGGAGTTAAATAAATAGTGAGCTATTAATTAGCAAGCTAATTATAAATTCGATAACACAGATGTGTGGGACGTCCCGGCCAGGGCGCATTGCTAACTTCGATAGAGGCTGACAAGCCGGGCGATCAGGACGGTAAGATAGAGTGTCCCCACGACGGCTTCGAAGGCGGACCAGATGCGTGCCGCGTTGCCGAGCGGGGTGATGTCGCCGTAGCCCAGGGTGCTGATGGTCACCAGGCTGAAGTAGAGCAGGTGGTTCCAGATCGTCTCGTAATCAGCGGCTTCGAAACCGAAGGAGCCGGGCTGCAGCGCCTCGATGACGCCGTAACAGACCGCCCAGACAATCGCCAGCAGCAGATAGGCTGCGACCGCGCCGCAGAGCGTGTCGATCCCGACCGCCGTTGCCTTGGCGATGCGCGCCAGGATCAGGCCGACGACAAACAGCCCGAAGCAAACGAACAGCAGATTGGCCGCGATGTCCGAAGCATCGCCTTGCCAGATCGGGTGAAGCCAGCTCAGATAAGACCAGGGAACCGCCAGGCCGAGCGCGACTCCCAGACTCCAGCGCCGGGCGCTGCTCGCGGCGATGGCCGCGAGCAGAACCAGCGTGAAGAGGAGCGTCAGGTAGCGGTTGCCCGCCGCGTCGCCTTCCAGCAGCGGCGAGGCCAGCAGCAGGAGGATGAGCGACACCAGCAGCAGTGCGAAACCGTATCCACTCAAGGGTTGCAAGCGTTTGAACCAGCCCTCCGGGATCGCCGGGGTCGCTTGCAAGAGTCTACCTTCACTTTGCATCGGATTTCCCTCCTACTCGGCTGCCACCGGTGCGGCATCGCCGGCATCGGGTCCGGCATCCGGCACTGGCCGTGGGATCTTGACACCCAGGAACAGCGTGTAGAGCACCGGGACGGCCGCGAGGGTGAGCAGGGTGCCAACCGAGAGGCCGGCGGCGATCACCAGGGCCATGGCGAAGAACAGTGGATCCGGCGGCACCATCAGGGGAATCAAACCGAGGATGGTGGTCAGGGTCGTCATCATCACCGGCTGAAAGCGGCTGACCGAAGCATTGATCACCGCCTCGTAGGGCGTTGCGCCCTGGTCGATCTCGACCTGGATCTGGTCGAGCAGGACGATCGCGTTGTTGATGATGATCCCCGCCAGGCTGAGGAAGCCCAGCATCGCCATGAAGCCCATGAAGGCGCCCGTCGCCAGCAGGCCGATCGCCGCGCCGATGAAGGACAGGGGGATGGTGATGAAGATGATCGCCGGCTTGGCGAAGGAATTGAACTGCCAGACCAGCAGGATCACGATGAAGGCGAGACAATGAGGCACGAACTCGAACAGTGCCTCCTCGCCCTTCGCCGCATCCTCCGGCTCGCCGCCGATCTCGACGCTGTAACCGGCGGGCAGCCGGGTCTCGATCTCCTGCAGCGCCGGCTGCAGGGCCTGAGCCAGTTCCGCCGCCTGAAGCCAGGAGTGCTTGGCCTGGATGGTGACCGTGCGCTTGAGGTTGTAGCGTTCGATCCGGCTGTACTGATTGACCGGTACGAAGTCGGCGACCTGGGACAGAAGCACGCTGTCACGCACGCCGGTGCCGTAGACCTCGATCGAACGCAGGCGGTCCATGTTGGTGCGTTCCGCATCTGCGGCACGCAGCAGGATCGGGATTACCTGATCGCCCTCCCGGTAGGCGGAAACCTGCCCGCCACTAAAGAAGGTGTTCAGGCTCTGGGCGATCTCTTCCGAGGTCACCCCGGCCCGGCGGGCGCGGACCTGATCGATCTTGACCAGAATTTTAGTGGTCCGGTTCTCCCAGTTGTTGTGCAGGTCCAGCGTGCCGGGAATGGCGCGCAGGGCTGTCTCCACCTCGTCGCCGAAGCCGGCCACCTTGTCGAGGTCGCGGCCGCGTACCCTCACCTCCAGCAGACCGGTTTCGGAGTTGCCGAGGAAGAATTTCTTCAGCCGGCCCATGGCCTCCGGATGCGAGGCGGCGAGATAGCGCCGGGTGCGCTCCAGGACCGGATTGACGGCTTCGGCGTCGGTGACCGTCACCAGGATGAAGCCCACATGCGGGTCCTCGTCCCGGGGCGCCAGGGGCACGAAGAAGCGCGGTCCGCCGTAACCCACGTAAGCCACGTTCGAAGTCACTTCCGGGTTCTCGTCTTCATCGCTCAGCCAGTCCACGACTTGGCGCAGCGTCTGGTCGGTCGCCTTGCTGGTCGCGCCGTTGGGCAGGTCCAGATAGATGTAGAACTGGTTGCGCGAGGATTCCGGGAAGAACTGTTCCGGCACCATGCCGAGCAGGACGAAGCCGCCCACCAGACCGGCTCCGATGGCGCCCACGAAGAGGACGCGCGCGCGCAGGAGCAGCCGCAGAAAAGCACGGTAGACCTGGTAGATCTTGCCGTCGTAGGCGGCCTTGGCCTGCTCCGGGGTCTTCTTCGGCTTGCCCATGAACCAGACGCAGAGCAGCGGGCTGAAGCACATGGCCAGCGCCCAAGAGCTCAGTAGCGTAATCATGATGACCAGCGACATGGAGCGCATGTATTCGCCGGAACTGTCGCTCGCCAGCATCAGCGGAATGAAGGCAAGGATGGTGGTCAGCGAGGAGGTCAGCAGCGGGAGGGAAAGCTGCTTGCCGGTGGCCAGGGCGGCCGCGCGCCGCTCCGCACCCTCGGCCATGCGCCGCCCGATGTCCTCGGCGATGACGATGCCGTTGTCGACCAGCAGGCCCAGGGCGATGATCATGGTGGCGAGGCTGACCCGCTGCAACTCGATCCCCACCAGGGACATGAAGACCAGCGAAACCAGCATGGTCAGGGGCACGATGGAGCCGACGATCAAACCGGTCCGCCAGCCCAGGAACAGCATCACCATGCCCAGCACGATGGCCAGGGTCTCGTAGACATTGAGGGTCACGCCGTCGACCGAGGCCTTCACGTAGTCGGCCTGGTAGGTGGCAAAGTCGAGGGCGTAGCCGACCGGCAGTTCGGCCTCGATCTCGGCGACCCGCGCCTTCAGGCGTGGGCCGAAGTCGAGCACGTTGACGCCGGTCTTCTGCATGGAGACCGCGAGCACGATGGCCGGTTTGCCTTTGTAGTAAGCGAGCGTTTGGGGCGGGTCTTCATAGGCGCGGCGCACCTCCAGCACGTCGCGCAGGTAAGCGACCTGCTGGGTGGCCGGGATGGTGATCACCGTCTCGCGGATGTCCTCGAGCGTATCGAAGTTGCCGCTGGGTTCGATGACGATGCTGTAGCCGCCGACGTCGATGCGGCCGCCAGGCAGGATGATGTTCTGCGCCTCCAGCGTGGCGATCAGTTCGTCGGGCGAGAGGCCATAGCGGGCCAGCCGGGCGTTGGTGGTCTCCAGGAAGATCCGCTCCTGCCGCACGCCGTGCATCTCCACCCGGCGGATGCCGTCGAGGCTGTAGAGATCGTCGCGGATGTCGCGGGCGACCTTGCGCATTTCCTCCGGCGAGAAGCCCTGGGCGGTCACGGCGATGGTCGCCACATTCACGTCGCCGAACTCGCTGTTGACGAAGGGGCCCAGCGTGCCCTGTGGCAGTTCGGGACGGGTCTCGGCCATCTTGTTGCGCAGGTTCTGCCAGATCGGCTCCATCTCGAAGAACTTGTCGTAGACTGTGACGTGGATGATGGAGACGCCCGACTTGGAACTCGACTTGATCTTCTTGACCTCGGGGATCAGGCGGATCTGCCGCTCCAGCTTGCGGGTGATCAGGTTCTCGACCCGCTCCGGCGCCATACCGGGGAAGTAGGCGGCGACCACCGCCTCGCGGACCGTGACTTCCGGATCCTCCTTGCTCGGGAAATTGAGGAAGAGGAGCACGCCCGCGATGGCCAGCATGGCGACGAGCAGCCCCGTCAGGCGTGTGTTGTTCAGGGCGAAGCCGGTGAGGTTCATTGGACCACTCCCTCGCCGAAGGGCACGTCACCGTCCATCAGGCGGACGGCCTGACCGTCGGACAGAAACTCGACGCCGGCGGTTGCAATGATGGTGCCGGCTTTGAGGTCGCTGGTGATCTGCACCTCGTTGTCGTGCAGGTCGGCGATCTGGACCGGGACCTGACGGACGGTCGAACTCTCCGCGTCGTATTTGAAGACGTGATAGTCCTGACCCTTGCCCGAGAGGATCGCGCCCATGGGGACCATCACGCCGGCACGCGCCCGGCCGCCCTCGTCGAAGGTAAAGACCACTTCGGCGGAGAGGCCGGCCCGCAGACGCTGCGCCCCTTCCGCGAGGGTCACGGTCACGGGAAAGGCGTTGCCCGCCTCGGCCCGGCTGCCGATTTCAGTCACCCGGCCGCTCACAACCAGGCCGGCTTCACTCGGGAACTGGACGGCGACGCGCTGTCCCTGCGCGACCCGTTCGATCAGCGCCGGCGGAACCCGCAGCGTGACCTTGAAATTCTGCTCGCCATTGAGCTCCAGGATCGGCTGGCCGACGGCAACTTCCTCGAAATTGTCGATCATCTTCCTGGAGACCACGCCGTCGAAAGGCGCTTTCAGGACCGCCAGATTGAGGTCGCGCCGGCGCAGATCCAACTGCGCCTGGCGGGCGCCGAGCTGGCTCCGGGCGGCGTCATGGCCGGCCACGGCGCTGTCCAGGCGCGCCTTGGCGATCCAGCCCTTGTTGAAAAGAATCTGCTGCCGCTCCAGGTTCTGCAGTTCTTCCTTATAGGCCGCGTTGGCTGCGGCCACTTCGGCGCGGGCCTGGCGGACCTGGAGCTGGAATGGCTGCGGGTCCAGCTCGGCCAGGAGGTCGCCTGTTTTGACCCGGTCGCCCAGCTTGACGTGGAGTTTCTGCAGCCGGCCACCTACCTCGAGACCGATCCGAGTCACCTTGACCGGCTCGACGATCCCGGCGATCCGGCGCTCCTGACGGGCGACGCCGTCTTCGGTCTTCATCCACTTGATGGCCCGGATCACGTTCTTGTCCGCCTGGACGGGCTTGTCGCAGCCGGCCAGGGCCAGCCCGGCGGCCAGGACCGCGCCCAAACCCAGAATGCTCCTGATCGTGTTCGCGGCGCGGCGCTCGTTCGCCCTGCGGCGCGGCCAGCGCCCGGTAAACTCCTGTTTCATGGTCTCTCCCCTCACGAATGGCTCCAGGACCGGCGCCTCCAAGATCGGCCCTGGTCCGTTGATGGGCTCAATCTGTGCTTTCCGCGCGGAGAAGATGAGTTTGTCACGGTGAGTCACGGCCCAATTCATAAGAGGGCGAACGTGATCGTCGACAGCTTTACGGCGGGCTGGTACCCTTGAAATGGGCGATGAGGACAAGGGATATGGCCGGATCGGACGCCTCCGCGACAGAAGCGGTACTCGACGAGACGCTCCCCGCGAAGGAGCAGGTTCTCGGACAGCTTGAACGTATTCTGGGCAGTCCGGATCTCGCCCAGTCGGGCCGGATCAAGGCCTTCCTGCGCTTTGTCGTGGAAGAAACCCTGAACGGCCGCGCCGAGCGTCTGAAGGAATACACCATCGCCACGGAAGTCTTCGGGCGTGACGAGAGCTTCGACCCCCAGACCAACACCATCGTGCGGGTCCAGGCCGGCCGTCTGCGCCGGCAGCTCGAGCGCTATTACCTGACCGAGGGGGCAGGCGACGAGATCCGTATCTCCCTGCCCAAGGGCAGCTACGTGCCGGTGTTCCGGGTGGCCCCGCCCGCGACGGCGGCGCCCGCCGCCGTTTTGCCTGCCGCGGTCTCGCCAGCGCCATCTGCCGATGTGCCGTCACAGGCGCAGGGCGAAAAGCTGGTCAGCCTGCCCAGCGGCCCCTCGATCGCGGTCCTGCCCTTCGCCAACCTCAGCGGCGATGCGGGCCAGGACTTTTTCGTCGACGGGATCACCGAGGAGATCATCAACAACCTGACCCGCTTTCCGGATCTGCGGGTGATCGCGCGCCACTCCACCTTCAAGTACAAGGAGCAGCGCATTGACATCCGCGACGTGGGCCGGGACCTGGGTGTGCGCTATGTCCTGGAGGGCAGTGTGCGCAAGGCCGATCAACTGATCCGCGTCACCGGACAGCTCATCGATGCAGAGGACGGTGCCCATCTCTTTTCCGAGACCTACGACCGGGATCTTTCCGGGCAGAGTCTCTTTGCGATCCAGGATGACATCGCCGAGCGCATCGTCGCCGCGGTCGGTCAGCCCTACGGCGTGCTCGCACGGGCGGCCGTGAAGCGCACCCATCAGAAAGCCTCTCAGCATCTTACGGCTTATGACGCGGTGCTGCGTTTTTACGAATACTGGGTGCACCATTCCAACGAAGGTCACCGCGCCGTCCGCGATGCGCTGGAGGCCGCGGTCAAACTCGACGAGAGTTATGCCAGCGCCTGGGCGGCACTCGCGGCGGTCTATCTGGACGAACTGCGCTTCGGCTTCAATCCGCGCGGCGGCAGCGATCCGCTCGACCGGGCCCTGGCGGCGGCGCAGCGGGCGGTCCGGCTCGATCCGGAAAACTCCATGGCCTACCACTTTCTCTTCAGCGCACATTTTCACCGCGGCGAGTTGGACGAGTTCCGGGCCACCAGCGAACGCGCGATTGCGCTGAACCCCAACCACGCCGACATGCTTTCGGATCTGGGTATGATGCTGGTTTCCACCGGCGAGTCCGAGCGCGGCATGGCGCTGGCCGACAAAGCCATCGCGCTCAGCCCGACTCACCCGGGCTGGTTCCATACCGCGGCGGTGGTGGATTTCTACCGCAAGGGCCGGTACGAGACCGCGCTGGAACACGCGCTCCAATTGCGCATGACCGGCTTCTTCTGGAACTACATGGCACTCGCCATGTGTTACGGGCAGCTCGGCCGGGAGCGCGAGGCCCGCTCGGCCTGCGACACTCTGCTCGAGGTCGCCCCGGAGTTCGCGACCCAGATCTGGCAGTACCTGGCCTTCTGGAACCTGCCCCTGGATCTGCTTCAGAGCGTCGCCGAGGGCCTGCGCAAGGCCGGTCTGCAGGTGCACGACCCGGCTTAAGTCGCCGCTGAATTTGGGTCGATCAGCCGAATCCTGGCCGCTCCGGCGCCTATGTCACCGTGACATACTCACGCGCGCAAGCCCGCCATGCCAACTTGAGGCCATGAGGTTCTCTCGTGGCAGGGGTATCAAGCGTATGAAGCGGAAACTGGTGGCGATCCTGGCCGGCGATGTGGCCGGCTACAGCCGGCTGATGGGCGAAAACGAGGATCTGGCGGTGCAGAACTGGACCGCCTATCGGGAATACATCCTGGACGTGGCTTCCGACCACCAGGGCCGGCTCTTCAACAGCGCTGGTGACAGCCTGATCTTCGCCTTTTCCAGCGTCCTGGACGCCCTGCGTGCCGCGGTCGAGATCCAGCAGTTCCTGCGCGATGTCAATGAAGGTGTCCCGCCGCAGCGCCAGATGCTGATGCGCTTCGGCCTGCATCTCGGCGATCTGGTAGTGGACGAGCGGAACTACCTGGGCGATGGCGTGAACATCGCGGCGCGGGTCGAGTCCCAGGCCACGCCGGGCGGGATCTGCGTCTCCGAGATGGTCTACAGCAACGTCGCCGCCAGCCCGGAATTCAGCTTCGAGCCCATGGGCGAGGTCGCGTTGAAGAACATCGCCCGGCCCCTGCGGATCTATCGCGTCGCGCTCAATGGGGCGGGACAGGGTGGGGGCGCAATCGCCGGCGCCGCGGCGCCTCTGCCGGAGGAGCGCGGGATCAGGGTGGATGCCGGGAGTGATCACCCCGCGGTCGCGGTCCTGCCTTTCGACAACCTCGGCGAAGACTCCGACGAGGATTACTTCGTGGACGGCCTGACCGAAGACATCATCACCCTGCTGGCCGCCTGGCGCTCCTTCCCGGTGATCGCCCGCAACTCGACCTTTGCCTACAAGGGCAAGTCGCCTGATATTCGGGCCGTAGCCAGCGATCTCGGCGCGCGCTACGTGCTGGAGGGCAGCGTGCGGCGGGTCGGCAGCAAGGTCCGGGTCAATGTCCAGTTCCTCGACGCCGAAAACGGTCATCACCTCTGGGCCGAGAAGTTCGACCGCGAGATCGAGGATGTCTTCGAGCTGCAGGACGAGATCGCCCATCACATCGCCGCCACGGTCGCACCGGAGCTCGAGCGCGCCGAGCGCCATCGCAGCGCGGAGCTTCGCCCGAAGGACATGACCGCCTGGAGCCTCTGCCTGAAGGGCCGGGCGCTGCTGGAGCGTTTTCGTAAAGAGGACAACGACGCGGCCCGGGAGTTCTTCGAGCAGGCGATCGAGCTCGACCCGGGCTACAGTGCCGCCTATGCCGGCCTGGCCTACAGCTACCACCGGGATCTCTGGTTCGAGGCTGCCGACAGCCGCGAGTCTGCGATCCGCGCCATGGTGGCGGCGGCGCAGAGGGCGGTCGCCCTCGACCGCGCGAATTCGGAGGCGCACTGCCTGCTCGGCTTCGCCTTCATCTGGGAGCGTAAGTACCACCTGGCGATCGCCTCGGGACAGCAGGCGGTCAGCATTAACCCGAGCAACGCCCTGGCCTTCGCCCAGCTCGGCATCGCCCTCAGCTTCGCCGGCCGCCCACGCGAGGGCATCCCGCAGCTCCAGCGCTCGCTGGCGCTCAACCCGCAGGACCCGCGCATCCACTTCGTCATCACAATGATTGCCCGCGCCTACCTGAACGCCCGCGACCCGGAGACCGCCGCCCACTGGGCCGAACGCGCCGTCCAGCGCCAGTTCGGCTACCCGCTCGCCCACCTGGTCCGCTCCGCCGCCCTCGGCCAGCTCGGTCACGCGGAACAGGCCCGCGCCGCCCTGGAGGAATGCGAACGCTGCGAAGCCGGCTTCGCCACCCGCTGGGCCCTGCGCCCCATGTACAAGGACCCGAACGACGATCTCTACTTTCTGGAGGGCCTGCGCAAAGCGGGCCTGGAGACGGAGCAGTTTTTGGGGGTTTGAGGGGGGCGTTTGGCCACTTTACATGAACATGAGCCGGGGTTGCCAACTTGTGTCTTACAACCGTAGGCAAGTTAGTGCTATTCAAAATTCAGGATCTTGACCCAACTGGTATCATCCATGCCAAATCTTAGGATACCTAATCCGTTACCGGCTGGAGTTGATTGGTGCCGCAACAAAAAGTGCTGCCTGTGAAGAGACTCATCACTGCAACAGCGGCTGTAAGCTTGTTGGCTGCAATCTGGTTTGTTTTAGCCTCGAAGCTGATCGACATCAGTGCGTTTCAACACTGTCGAAACCTCAAGGCGATTGCGCGCGATGAACAACGGATCGGTTATCTCTACCAGTGGATCGAACAGAACATCAAAATCGAAGAAAGATACGAGTCTCTCGGATATCTCAGTGACATTCATCACTTTGATGACAGAGAAAGTTTGCGGCGGCTTGGCATAGATTGGGAGTTTCTGGGGATCGAATTTAAGCATGCCAGTTTTTCGGTGCACCGCGTAGCAGAAGAACCTCGTGACCTTAAGCGCGCCGACAGCATCAAAGCCGTCGGGTTCGGTGAAGGGCGTGACGAAATTGTCCTAAAGATACAGCCCAGTTTTAAACTCGAGCAGCGATTTGTTGGCATTCCTAAGAGCGACCTTGAGATAGTGGATGACAGCGTCATCGTTTATTGTAGTTCGATATAACCTGCTTGATGATTTGGTGCACACAGCAACGCAAGGTTTAACTTTTTAGCATCTCTCAAAGCCGTTAGTCGCTCGGACCTGGTGGCATCCGGGTTGTCGCGCACTGGAATTCCCGATTAGAGGTTCAAGTAGTGGAGCTTTGTATCCAGCGTCTTATGATCAAAACGCCGGTTGGATGGATGATTCCGAACTGACCTCGTACAAACGGGAAGGTGACCGGCTCACTGTAGAACTCTTGGCATGGAATGGGGTCTGTCTGCTGTTCGTCTTTAGCGACACGATCTTTCTTCTTGATCGCAATTGCGGCGATACGGCGGTTTGCTGCGTGCTTCAGGACGAAAGCGAACTGCTCGCGCAGGTCATAAGCGATGTCTATGAAAGTAAGGTGCCTGATGACCATCCTTACAGGCATTACCAACTGCTCAACATGGACGATGTGCCGGTTTTGGAGGTCGTCAGCGGCGGACTGGAGGTATCCCCTGTCGGCTAGCTCTGTCGTGCCAATCAAGTTGAGTACGCTTTTTGGCCGATGATGCTAGGGTGGGTCGTGGCTGTCACGGATTAAGTGATGCAAGAACTAAACGAGGCGATCGATGCGTTTTGGAAGCGCCCCTTCCCGGGCTTTCCTGAGGACGATTCTTTCACCGATTGGATGGCGAAACTAAATGTCGCACAAGTCTTCCCTCGCCTGTCGGGTATGCGGTTTAACGCAGCGGTCGCCGCCATGGGGTTTTGATGGAAAGACGCCTACCTTCGATATCTGCGCCTGCTGTGGTGTAGAGTTTGGCTACGAGGATTCGCTTCCGGCTGGAGTCGAAGCACATCGGCAAAAGTGGCTGTCGGAGGGGATGCAGTGGTGGTCGCCAAAAGACAAACCGGAAAACTGGGATCTGGAAGCGCAGCTATCTAGTATTCCCGCAGACTTCAAGAGCGATAAAACATAGTCGTTGATTTCCTGCTTCACCCCGCAACGCGCAAGGGCATGGCATTGCTAATTTCCCGGCCGATTTCCTCGGTCAGCGCTTTGACCGCGTTGTTCCGGCTCTTGAGGTTGGTGCGGGCGATGTAGGTGATGTCCGGTGGGGGCGGGAAGATCCCCTCGAGGACCTCCATGTCCTGGGTCACATTCAACCCGTTGAGCAATGCGACGCCGAGGCCTGAGCGTACGGCGGACTGGATGCCGGCGGCGCTCGGGCATTCCAGGACCTTCTCGAAGCGGTGTCCCAGAGCCTGCCCCTCGGCGAAGCCCCATCTCTTGTAGAAGCAGTTGCTGTCGAACGAGAGGAAGGGCATGCGTCCGGAAGGATCGATGGCGAGCTCCGGGGACTTCACCCAGTGCAGGCTGTCGTCGAAGAGGATCAGATCGTCGGGCAGACTCTCGTCGCGAAAGATCTGCATCACCGCAAGGTCGAGTTCTCCCGCCTTAAGCCAGGCCTGAACGTTCAGACTCTGGCTGGTGCGGGTCCGGACCTGGACGTCCGGATAGAGCCGCGTGAAGCGCCCCAGAATCCGGGCGATGCCGCTGGTGGTGGTGTCCTCGGTCATGCCCAGACGGATCGTGCCGCTGAGAGGTTTCTTCCCCAGCGCGGCCAGGGTTTCGTCGTGCAGGTCGATCATCCGCCGCGCGTAGTCGCAGAGACGTTCTCCGGCCTCGGTAAAGAGCGGCCCGCCCGCGCGCCGCGCCAGCAGATCGCAGTCCAGCGCCTGCTCCAGCCGCCGGATCTTATGGCTGACCGCGGACTGAGAAAGTGCAAGGTGCTCTGCGGCCCGCGTGACGCCGCCGTGCGCCGCGATCGCCAGCAGGGCACGTAGGGCATCGATCTCCAGGCGTTCAGCCATTCCTCATCCAGACATGAAAAATTTAGATCAAAGTATGACGATCATTCATTTGTGTCATACAATAGATCTGGATTAGGGGTAAGGAAAGCTGAAACTCTGGAGCCCAGCCATGCCCCAACTCGTGACGGAACAGGTCCTGATCAACGACACCCGCATTGCCCACGGCGTGCGGGGTGAAGGCGCGCCCGTCGTCCTGATCCACGGCACCCCGTCTTCCTCCTACATCTGGCGCAACATCCTGCCGCCGCTGGTCGCGGCCGGCTATAAGGTGCATGTCTTCGATCTCCTGGGCTATGGCCTCTCGGAGCGTCCCTGGGACCCCGATATCGATACCTCCGTCACGGGGCAGGTGCCGATCCTCGAAGGTCTGCTGGCGCATTGGAGCCTGCACGACCTCCACATCGTTTCCCACGATATCGGCGGCGGTGTGGCCCAGCGCTTTGCGCTGCAGTCGCCGGAGCGGGTGCGCTCGCTTACCATGATCGACGTGGTCAGCTTTGATAGCTGGCCCTCCAAACGCACCCGCCAACAGATGCAGGCCGGACTGGAAAATCTCATCGAGGCGCCGGGTTCCGACCACCGGGCGCATTTTCGCGACTGGCTCCTCTCGACGGTGCAGAACAAGGAGCGCCTGGCGGAGACCGCTATGGCGACCTACCTCAACTTCATCTCCGGTCCGGTTGGTCAGGGAAGTTTCTTTCAACATCAGGTCCGTCACTACCGTCCCGACCACACAAGCGAGGTCGCCGATCGTTACCCGGAACTGGGGAGGCTGCCCGTTCAATTGATCTGGGGCGCGGACGACGCCTGGCAGGTGGTGTCCTGGGCTGAGCGACTGCAGGCGGCGATCCCGGGATCCGAACTGCATGTGGTCGAAGACTGCGGTCATTTCGCGATGGAGGACCAGCCCGAGCGAATCTCGGCGCTGCTGGTCGACTTCCTCAAGCGGCAGGCTTGATCCATGACGACACTCGTATCTGGAGAAACCAGTCTTCGCAACCGGCGACGCCTGACCAATCTGTTCGAAATCGCCGGCTCGATCCTAGCAATGGCCTACGCCCTGCTGATTGCCTCCAACATCGGCGCCGAACTCTTGGGCTTTACCTTGCTCTTTGTGTCGTCCGGCTTCTTTGCTGCCTGGGCCCTGATCGACCGGCGTTGGAGTTTTCTCTTGCTGCAGGCCTTCTACGCCGCCTCCGCGGTCGTGGGCCTGATCCGCTGGGCCTGAAGGCCTGGAACCGCTAAAAGGCTAATTGCGACAGGAAAGGAACGCGCATGAAACTGACCGACTTCAAGGCCCTGACCTTCGATGTCTACGGCACCTTGATCGACTGGGAAAGCGGCATGGTCACTGCCCTGAAACCCCTGACCGACAAGGTCGACCGCGGCCTGACCCGGGACGAGATCCTTGAGGCGCACGCCTACTACGAGTCCACCACCCAGCGCTGGACTCCGGGCAAGATCTATTCGGAACTGCTGCCCGTGGTCTACCGCCGACTGGCCGAGGAGTGGGGCGTCGCGGTGAGCTGGGAAGAGTGCCAGGCTTACGGTCTCTCGGTCCGTCAGTGGCCGGCCTTCGACGACAGCCGCGAAGCCCTGGCCTATCTCAAACAGCACTACAAGCTGGTGGTCTTGACCAATACGGACAACGTCAGCTTCTCCGGATCGAACGCCCGGCTGGGCGTGGCCTTCGATGGCGTCTATACCGCCGAGGATATCGGCAGCTACAAACCCGCCGACCGCAACTTCGACTACATGCTGGAGACGCTTGCGCGGCAGGGCATCGAAAAGCAGGACATCCTGCACACGGCGGAAAGTATGTTCCACGACCACGCGCCCGCGAACAAACACGGGCTGGCCAACTGCTGGATTTATCGCCGTTACGATAAGGAGGGCTTCGGCGCCACCATGAATCCCGGCGACCTGCCGAAATATAACTTCCGCTTCAACTCTATGATGGAGTTGGTGGAGACGCACCGGGCCGAATTGGCCGGCACTTGAGCGTCCTCACGCTTCAAAAGATGCTGCGACCTCTTGACGCAGCGCAAAAAGGTGACGGTGTTATTGGCCGTTTTCTGGTGTGAAATTCTTGTGCTTGCAGTGGCTCTTCCTATTGAAATAAAAAGCTTCTTCACTCAGAGCCAGTTCAGAACCTTGAGAATTTCACATTTTCGCATTTCGCACTATGCAATATGTCATAGTTAACAATGTAACAAGTTCAGCACTCGAAGCCTGATCCTCCAAGCGTTAACCGTAACGCCAGTCAACGGCCGGCGCCCAAGGTCGGTTACCTAGAGGAGGAAGAACATGGCAAGAGTTGCATTGGTCACCGGCGGGACCCGCGGCATCGGCGCTGCGATCAGCGTTGCACTGAAAGAGGCAGGCTATTCGGTCGCCGTAAACTACGCGGGCAATGAAGAGGCTGCGGCCAAGTTCACCGAAGAGACGGGTATCAAGAGTTATAAATGGTCGGTCGCCGACTACGACGCCTGTGCCGAGGGCATCGCCCAGGTCGAAGCCGACCTCGGCCCGGTGGACGTGCTGGTGAACAACGCCGGCATCACCCGCGACGCCATGTTCCACAAGATGACCAAAGACAAGTGGGATGCCGTCATCGGCACCAATCTGAACGGCCTGTTCCATATGACCCATCCGGTCTGGGCCGGCATGCGCGAGCGCAAGTTCGGCCGCGTCATCAACATCTCCTCGGTCAATGGTCAGAAAGGCCAGGCGGGCCAGTCGAACTACTCTTCGGCCAAGGCCGGCGATATCGGCTTCACCCGTGCGCTGGCGCAGGAAGGCGCGCGGGCCGGGATCACCGTCAATGCGGTCTGCCCCGGCTACATCGGCACCGAGATGGTCCGCGCCATCGAACAGGACGTCCTGGATAAGCACATCCTGCCGCACATTCCCGTCGGCCGGCTGGGCGAACCTGAAGAGATCGCACGCTGCGTGGTGTTCCTGGCTTCGGATGAAGCCGGCTTCATCACCGGTTCCACGATCTCGGCCAACGGCGGCCAGTTCTTCAGCTAAGAGCATCGGCGGCAAGGCTGGTTCGAAACCGCTTTTTTTGAGCCAGCAGTGCACTGATTGAGATCCAAAAAAACAATTGAAGCGCCGTGATCCGGGAAAGACGGAACACGCGATAGCGATGGCGCTTGTTCGGAGGATGCCATGGGAACCTACAAAGACGTTTACGCTGCCTGGCAAGCCAACCCGGAAGCCTTCTGGGCGGAGGCCGCGAAGGCGGTCGACTGGACCCGCGCGCCTGGCAGCATTCTGGACGACAGCAATGCCCCGCTGTACCGCTGGTTCGCCGATGCGGAGGCCAACACCTGCTACAACGCCATCGACCGGCACGTCGAGGCGGGGCGCGGCGACCAGCCAGCCGTCATCCACGACAGCCCGGCGACCGGCAGCAAGCATGTGCTGACCTATTCCGAGCTGCTCGAGCGGGTGTCGCGTCTGGCCGGTGCCCTCAAGGCGCGGGGCGTCGGTAAAGGCGACCGCGTGGCGATCTATATGCCGATGGTGCCGGAAGCGATCGAGGCGATGCTGGCCTGCGCCCGCCTGGGCGCCATTCACTCGGTGGTCTTCGGCGGTTTCGCGGCCCACGAGCTGGCGGTGCGGATCGACGACGCCAAGCCGAAAGCCATCATCGCCGCCTCCTGCGGGATCGAGCCGGGCCGGATCATTCACTACAAGCCGCTGCTGGATGCCGCTATCGAGGCCGCCGCGCATAAGCCCGACTTCACCGTCATCTTCCAGCGCGAGCAGGAGCCGGCGCAGCTCGACCATAGCCGGGAATACGACTGGCATGAGATCCAGGCCGCCGCCGAGCCCGCGCCTTGTGAGCCGGTCAGCGGCGCCGACCCGCTCTATATCCTCTATACCTCCGGCACGACCGGCCAGCCGAAAGGCGTGATGCGCGCCAGCGGCGGTCACATGGTGGCGCTGCTCTGGACCATGAAGAATCTCTACAATGTCCAGGCTGGCGACGTCTTCTGGGCCGCCTCCGACGTGGGTTGGGTCGTGGGGCATTCCTACATCTGTTACGCCCCGCTCCTGGCGGGCTGTACGACCATCGTGTTCGAAGGCAAACCGGTCGGCATGCCCGACGCGGGCACCTTCTGGCGGGTGATCGAAGAGCACAAGGTCAAGGTGCTGTTCACCGCGCCGACGGCCTTGCGGGCCATCAAGCGGGAAGACCCGGAAGGCGCGCTGATCAAGAACTACGACCTGAGCTGCATGGATGCGCTGTTCCTGGCCGGCGAGCGGGCCGATCCCGACACCATCAACTGGGCGTCGGACAACCTGCAAAAGCCGGTGATCGATCACTGGTGGCAGACCGAGACCGGCTTCGCCATCGCGGCCAATCCGCTGGGAATCGAGCAGCTAGCGATCAAACCGGGCTCACCCGCTGTGCCCATGCCTGGCTACGCGATCGATATCCTGGATGATGCGGGCCATCCGGTGCCTGCCGGCACCCTGGGGGCCATCGCCATCAAGCTGCCGCTGCCGCCGGGCACGCTGCCGACGCTCTGGAACGCTGAGGAGCGTTTCCGCAAGAGCTACCTCAACAGCTTCCCCGGTTACTACGAGACCGGTGACGCCGGCATGATGGACGAGGAGGGTTACGTTTACATCATGGCGCGCACCGACGACGTGATCAACGTGGCTGGCCACCGCCTCTCCACCGGCGCGATGGAGGAGGTGCTCGCCGCCCATCCGGACGTGGCCGAATGCGCCGTGATCGGCATCGGCGACAAGCTGAAGGGACAGGCGCCTCTGGGCCTGGTCTGCCTCAACAGCGGCGCCGAACGCAGCGAGGAAGAGATCCAGAAAGAATGCGTGGGTCTCGTTCGGCAGGAAATCGGGCCGGTTGCCGCCTTCAAGAAATGCATCGTGGTGGAAGCCCTGCCCAAGACCCGCTCGGGCAAGATCCTGCGCGGCACCATGGTGTCCATCGCCGATGGCACCGAATGGAAGATGCCCGCCACCATCGATGACCCGACCATATTGGATGCCATTGCCGAGCGGATCGGCGGCCTTGGCGAACCGACCAGCTGATCCGAGAAGGAGAACCCAGTCATGGCAAAGGATGTTGTAATTCTCGACGGTGCCCGCACCGCCATCGGAACCTTTGGCGGCGCACTGGCGGGAACGCCCCCGACCGCGCTGGCCACGGCGGTCGCCAAAGAGGCGATGGCGCGTTCGCAGGTCGAGCCCGGACAGATCGGCACCTCGGTCTTCGGACATGTGATCAACACGGAAGCGCGCGACATGTACATGGGCCGCGTCGCGGCGGTCGAAGCCGGTGTCTCCGAAGACGCCCCCGGCCTGACCGTGAACCGTCTCTGCGGTTCCGGCGCTCAGGCTATCGTCTCGGCGGCGCAGCACATCATGCTGGGCGACGTCGACTATGCGCTGGCCGGCGGCGCCGAGAGCATGTCCCGTTCGCCGCACTCCACCCAGTCGATCCGAACAGGGCAGAAGATGGGTGATGTTTCCTTTGCGGATATGATGATCGGCGCGCTGAATGACCCCTTCGGAGTCGGCCACATGGGCGTGACGGCGGAGAACGTTGCGGCGGAAAACCAGATCGGCCGCGACCAGCAGGACGCCTTCGCCGTGGAAAGCCAGAAGCGGGCCATCGCGGCCATCGAAGCCGGCAAGTTCAAGAGCCAGATCCTGCCGATCGAGGTGAAGAAGCGCCGTGAGTTGGTGGCCTTCGACACCGATGAGCATCCCAAGGCCGGCACGACCATGGAGACGCTCGGCAAGCTGCGCCCGGCCTTCAAGAAGGATGGCACCGTGACCGCGGGCAACGCCTCGGGTATCAACGACGGCGCCGCCGCCCTGGTCCTGGCGTCCGCGGAGGCCGCGGACAAGGCGGGCCTCAAACCCCGCGCCCGGCTGCTGGGTTATGCCCATGCCGGTGTCCGGCACGAGGTCATGGGCATCGGCCCGGTCCCGGCGGTCACCAAGCTGCTCGAGAAGATCGAGATGACCGCCGACCAGTTCGACGTTATCGAATCCAACGAAGCCTTCGCCGCCCAGGCCTGCGCCGTGAACGCCGGGCTGGGACTCAATACCGACAAGGTCAATCCGAACGGCGGTGCCATCGCGCTTGGCCACCCGATCGGCGCGACCGGCACGATCATCTCGATCAAAGCTCTTTATGAGCTCGAGCGGATCGGCGGCCAGTACGGTCTGGTGACCATGTGCATCGGTGGCGGGCAGGGCATCGCCCTGGCCTTCGAGCGCCTGAACTGAACTTAGCGGGGATTGAGGCGCCCGGGCGACCCAGGCGCCTCACCATGCCCTTTACCCAGGACAAAACCATGCTCAAGCAAAAGCCCCAAGACCTGGCACCCGGCCTTGCCGGTCCAGAGCTTTCAGAAACCGCCCTGCGTATGATGGAGCTCAGCCAGCGCGCCCTGGAAGCCAGCACCAAGATGCAGGCACGCACCTTCGCACAGGCCACCGGATCGGAGTATGCCCTGATGGATGCGGCGACACTGGCCAAGGCCTACGGCAGTTTCTGGAGCGACCTGGCCAAGGATCCGCAGAAACTCTGGGACGCCCAACTGCGCATGACCACGGGCCTCACGAACATCTGGTCTGCGATGCTGCCGACCGGCGAAACCAACGCGAGCGACAGCCGTCGTGACCGCCGCTTCGCCGACCCGAGCTGGTCGCAGGATCCGGTCTCCAAGGCCTTCCGGGACGCCTTCCTAGCCTTCGAGGACAGCGTCGGGGATTTTCTCGATGAGTTCACCGAGAACGACCGCGACCATCTGAGGGTCAACTTCTACACCCGTCAGGCCCTGAGCGCCCTCTCGCCGGCGAACTACCTGGCGACCAACTCGGCGGCACGGGCGAAGATGATCGAGACCCAGGGCGAAAGCGTTCTCGACGGGATCGAGAACCTGCTGAACGACCTGGAACGCGGCGACGGGCGCCTGGATATCGCGACCAACGACAAGGAGGCCTTCGAGGTCGGTGTGGACCTGGCCACGACAGAGGGCGAGGTGATCTTTCAGAACGAGCTGATGCAGCTGATCCAGTATCATCCGCGGACCGAAAAGCAGCACAGCATCCCATTGCTGCTTGTGCCCGCCTGGATCAACAAGTTTTACATCATGGACATGCAGCCGAAGAACAGCCTGATCCGCTACGCCCTGGAGCAGGGGCATTCCGTCTTCGTGATTTCCTGGGCGAACCCGACCAAAGCCCATGCCGATCTCGACTTCGCCGACTACATGAAGCTCGGCCCGCTGACTGCCCTTGATGTCATGCGCGACGTGACCGGCGAGGAAAAGGCCAATGTTCTGGGCTTCTGCATCGGCGGCATCTTGGTGACGGCGATGCTGGGGTACCTGGCCGCCAAGGGCGATGACCGCATCAATTCCGCCACCACCCTAGCCACCATGGTCGACTTCTCCGACGTCGGCGAGATCGGCGTCTTCATCGACGAAAACCGCCTGGAGGTCCTGCGCGAGCATATGGCCGAGACCGGTTACCTGGAGGCCTATCACCTGCAGGACATGTTCTCGATGCTGCGCGAGAACGACCTGATCTGGTCCTTCTACGAGCGCAACTACCTGCGCGGCAACAAGCCGCCGGCCTTCGACCTGCTCTACTGGAACGCAGACTCCACGCGCCTGCCGCGCGCCATGCTGCTTTGGTATCTCGAACAGATCTATCTCGAAAACCGTCTGCGCAAGCCGGGCGGACTGGAGATGGACGGCGTGAAAATCGATATCGGCAAGGTCACTACGCCCTGCTTCGTCCTGGCGACCGAAGACGATCACATCGCGCCCTGGACCTCGATCTACCCCGCGACCAGGCTGCTGGGCGGCGATGTGGAGTTTGTCCTCGGCGGATCCGGCCACATTGCCGGGGTCATCAACCCGCCAAGCAAGCGCATGAAGTACGGCTACCGCACCGCCGCGGGCTATCCCGAGCGTCCGGAGGCTTTCCTCGATCAGGCTGAACGGCATGAAGGCAGCTGGTGGCCGCACTGGGCCGCCTGGCTCGAAGCCAAAGACGGCAAGCAGGTCCCGGCCCGCAAGCCAAAGACACGCGGCAAATACAAGTCGCTGGAGCCGGCCCCGGGCAGCTTCGTGAAAGCGACCTAGGGAAATGACTTAGAGCATCCGGCGTCAGTGATGATGCGGGGTGCTCTACGACCCCTTGGGATCGTAGACATACCCGATCCCGCGCACGGTCCGGATGATCGTCGGCTTCTCGGGATTCTTTTCGATCTTACGGCGCAGGCGCGAGATGCGGATGTCGATGCTGCGGTCGAAGGGATCCCAGGAGCGGTCGTGGGCCTGTTCCAGGATCTGGTCGCGGTTGAGAACCCGGCCCTTGTTTTGCGCGAAGACCTTCAGAAGGTTGAACTCCATCGCGGTCAAAGGCACTTCGCTTCCGTCGCTCGCCGTCAGCTTCGCGGCCGGAATATCCAGGGTGTAGTCGCCGAACTGCTCGCTATCCGGGCTTGCCGGGCTGTCGCTTTTCTCCGTGATTTCGCCCTTGCGCCGCAGGACGGCTTTCACCCGGGCCTCCAGCTCCCGCAGGTCGACGGGTTTGCCCAGATAGTCGTCCGCCCCCATCTCGAGACCGATAATGCGGTCGACGGTCTCGCCGGCGGCGGTGAGCATGATGACCGGCACCTGGTTGTCCGTACGCAGGGATCGCAGAACCGCCAGCCCGTCCTCGCCCGGCATGTTGATGTCCAGGATGATCAGGTCGATGTTGGTCCGCGCGAGGACGGCGCGAAGCTCCTGGGCATTGCCGGCGGTCGTGACGTTGAAGCCGCGCTTGTCGAGATACTCCTGCAGCATTTCCCGAACGTCCTGTTCGTCGTCGCAGACGAGAATTTCTATGGCTTTGTTGTCCATCTATCCGTCTTCTTTCGTATCGTCCGGATTTGTATCGCCCAGAATTGCATAGACGAGGCTGCGCAACTCGTCCGGCGAAACCGGCTTTTCGAGAAAGGGCCGGTCCAACTCTTTCAGAAGCGCCTGGGATGCCTTGCCCATGGTATCACCCGTAATGAAGGCACAGTGATCGACCAGATAAGGGAAGTCGGCGACAAGCGCATTGTAGAGGCCGCGGCCATCCACATCGGGCATGTTGAGATCGCTGAGCAGAACGTCGTACTTCTTCTGCCTCAGGCAATCGATCGCTTCCTGTCCCGAGTTCGCGGTGGTCACCTCGAAACCCTCATTCGACAGCACCTCCGCCACGAACTCGGCCACGTCGCTCTCGTCGTCGACGACCAGCGCTTTCTTCGAGGCGATTTCCTCGAGGCGGACGATCTCCTCATCTCTCGAGCCAAGCCTGTCCCTGGCCAGCGGCAAGCGGATGTAGAAGCGGCTGCCTTGTTCCCTGTGCTGGTCGAGCCAGATCTGTCCGCCGTGCGAATGGATAATGCGGTGACAGAAGGCGAGACCAATGCCCGTGCCCTCGCCGACTTCCTTTGTCGTGAAGAAGGGCTCAAAAATCCGCGCCTTCAGATTTTCCGGGATGCCGGGCCCATTGTCGGTGATGACGAGTTGGACCGCATTGCCCAACTCATCGCGGCGCCAGGTCACCTCGACCCGATCGCCGGTGCCCGAGCTGTCGATGGCCTGCACCGCATTGATGATCAGATTGATGACCACCTGCGTGATCTGGTCGGCGTCCGCCAGAATGTTCGGCAGATCCTTGGGCACGGAGGAGACGATCTGCACGGCTTCCTGCTGGTGACCAAAGCCCGCCACGTCGATGGCGGTTGTAACGACGGAATGGAGACTGACAGGCTCCATCTTTGTCGGCTGCTGCCGGGCCATCGCGAGGAAGGTCTTCACGATCTTGGCGCTGCGCGTCGCCGCGTTGCTGATCTTGTCGATGCGGCGCAGCGTTTCGGCGTCCTTCGCCTCTTCGCGCAGCATCAGGGAATGGCCCACCACGATGGAGAGGGGATTGTTGAGCTCATGGGCGACGCCGGCCAGCAGTTCGCCGAGCGCCGACATCTTCTCGTTCTGGAACAGCATGTCCCGCTGTTCCGCGAGCTCTTCCTGCAGCGCCAACTCGTCCGTCAGGTCGCGCGTGCTGGAGACGATGACCTCTTCGCCGTTGAAGGTAATCAGCCGTGCGGAAACCGCGCCCGGAAAGACCCGCCCCTGTCGGTCGACGAAGTCGGCCCGATAGCTGTCGAGCCAGCCCTTCTCACGGAGTGCCGCGAGAAACTTGGGCCGCCCCTCAGGATCCTTGAAATGGGATCTGTAGCTCGCAGCCCGGCTGCTTTCACTGATTGTTGCCAGGCTGGTAAAGAGCAGTTGCCCGGTCTCGGCGCTGGTCATCTGGAGCGGAACGGGGCAGGCCTCGAGAACCTGCTTGACCAGCTCCTGGGATTTCACCTCTTCGGTCAGGTCGATCACACTGGTGACGATCACCTCTTCGCCGCGGAACTCCGCGAAGCGCGCCGAGATGGAGGCGGGGAAGACAACCCCCTTGGCGACCGCGTTGAGGCGGTAGTTGTCGACCTGTCCGTCCGCCAGCATCTGGGTGATGAAGTCGGCCCGTTCGTCGACGTTTTCGTAATGCTCCCTGGCCGACTTGGTATTGCCGAACTTGGCCAGCGCGGCGGGCGAGCGGTAGAGGATCTGACCGTCGCCGGTGCGCGCCATGATGACGATCGCGGAGCTTGCGTCCAGCACGGTCCTGACCAGCAGGTCGCCCTCACGCTCCATGAACTCGGCCTTTTTCCGCTCGGTCACGTCGGAGCGGGTGACGACGAAGCCGCCGAGTTTGGTCGGGTGGGTCGAAACCAGATAGGACGAGCCGTCCGTATGGGTCAGCTCATACTCGTCGACATAGTCGTGGGTGGTTTGCAGCCTCTCCTGGATCCAGGCGTCCTCACGGCCGATGGCATCGGCATAAACCCCGCGGCGCGCCGTTTCGCGCATCAGGATCTCCCAGTCGAGCCCCGGCTCCAGCATATCAGCGACCGCCGCGTTCATCTCCTTGTAGCGCTGGTTACACATGACCAGTCGGCGATCGTCGTCGTAGAGCGCGAAGCCTTCGCTGAGAGATTCGATCGCATCCCGCAGTAAATCGCGGGCGCGGCGGATGTCTTCCTCGCTGTCTTTCTGGTTTTCCATGCCTAAAGCCTACCGCACGCTTGTTTCATTACGTTTTCTCATCGCCGCTCCAATGTTTCAATTGTTTCAGACTTCACGGGAAGATGGTTAACGGACGTCGGGCTAAGGTGCTGGAGTGCAACAATAGTTATCGATATCTCGAAATTTTCGTCTCCGGAAACAACTGAAACGCGATACGCGGCGGTGTGACAATCAGTTGAAACACGCGAGGTCCAAATAAGGGTCATCGAACAACGCAACGAGGCGAAACCGATGGCCTATCACCTTAATATCACTGACGCAGATCACGCTCCCATTGTTGCTCTGCATTCCTCGGCATCGAACAGCAAGCAGTGGACCGGGCTGGTCTCGGAGCTTTCCGATCGCCACGAGGTCTTCGCCTACGATCTGCCGGGTTACGGGCCGGCCTTCCAGCGCAGCCCTTTCCGGCGCGGCATGGCGGCGGTCGCCGAACCGATCCTTCAGGAAATCCTGACCCTCGGCGGACCGGTTCATCTGGTCGGCCACTCCTTCGGCGGCGGCGTGGCGCTGAAAATCGCCCTGATGCGCCCTGACCTGATCAAGAGCCTGACCCTTTACGAACCGGTGGCCTTCCACGTCCTGAAGAGGAATTGCGCCGCGGATGCCGCGCTGCTGTCCGGCCTGAAAGAGGTTGAGCTGGAGCTTCACGCCGGTGGGGCGGACGAAGCGGCCGGTCCTGGCATCAAGTCCTTTATCGACTTCTGGAACGGCCAGGGCGCCTGGGATGCCATGCCGGAAGCGCTTCGCGGCAAGCTGATCGCGTCAACGGCTTCGGTTATCGCCGACTTCATGAACGGCTTTGCCGAGAACTGGCGGCTTGAAGATCTCCAGAGCCTGGAGATCCCGACCCAGATCCTGACAGGGATGGAATCGCCGGCCATTGCGCAGCGCACCGCCGCGCTGGTTTTCGAGCACATCCAGGACGCGGAACTGGTGATGCTGCCGGGGCTCGGACATATGGCGCCGATCCATGACCCTGACTGGGTGAACCCCCGCATCAAGCAGCACATCGCGCGGGTCGAGCGCTGTGCCGAACACTTTGCCTGGCCGCAAACGCGCGCGGCTTGAACTTCGACTTCGCGACGCCTGGGGCCGCAGGCAGATGATGTGGCCGCAGGCAGATGACGGCCGAGAAAAAGGAAACAACCATGTCCAGTCGCACTCTGGCCCACACCCATGTTGATCCCGTCCACTTCTTCGGAGCTTTCACCGCGCCGAAGACAACCAAGGAGACTGCTATGAACTTGACCCTTCTGACACGCCCTGTATCCGATCCCTCCGGCCCTGATTTTGGGGCAATCAAAAGCAAGCAGAACGCGGCCTGGTCGTCCGGCGACTACACGAAAATTGGCGTGACGCTTCAGATCACCGGCGAAGAGCTGGCCGAGGCCGCTGAACCTGCACCCGGGTCTTCCGTCCTGGATGTCGCTGCCGGAAACGGCAACGCGACGCTTGCCTTCGCCCGCCGCTGGTGCGAGGTGACCTCGACCGATTATGTGGAAGCTCTGCTCGAGAGCGGGCGCCGGCGCGCCGAAGCGGAGGGCCTGGATGTAACCTTCCAGACCGCCGACGCGGAAAACCTGCCCTTCGAAGAGTCGTCCTTCGATCTGGTGGTCTCCAGCTTCGGCGTGATGTTCACCCCCAACCAACCGAAAGCAGCGGCGGAACTGGCGCGGGTCTGCCGTTCGGGCGGCAAGATCGCTATGGCGAACTGGACGCCCGACGGCTTCATCGGCGCGCTTTTCAAGACACTGGGCCGGCATGTGCCCCCGCCGGCGGGTGTCGCCTCGCCCTCTCTCTGGGGAGATAAGGACTGGATCGAAAAGCAGTTCATCTCCGACGCCCGGGACATCAAGATGAAGCTCAAGTCCTTCAATTTCCGCTATCGTTCGCCCGCGCACTTCATCGAGTTCTTCCGTGAGTTCTATGGACCTGTGCACAAGGCCTTCCTCGCGCTCGACAAAGCAGGGCAAGCTGCGCTGACCAAGGACATTCTCGAGACGGTGGCGCGCTTTAACGTGGCGACGGATGGCTCGATGACTGTGCCGTCCCAGTACGCTGAAATTGTCGTGACGCGGCGGTAACCGCGCGGGCATGCCGATCTGCGATGACCCCGGGTTTCGCCGCATGCGCGGCGGTGCCCGGGGTCTCCAGGAACAGATATTTTATTTTTCTGAATCCGCTGAAAATGCGAAGTTGCCTCTATTGCACGGCGTTGAGGCCTTTAGTTGATGGGTTCTGACAAAGGCCAAGACCAGGAAGAGGGGAAGAGAGATGCCGCAACAAACTCTTTTCGAGAAATACGGAGGCTTTTCGAAAGTCAGCAAGATTGTCCTCGCGTTTTACGACACCTTGCTGGACAGCGACGAAATCGGTCCCTTTTTCGATGATATCGACATGTCGAGGATGGTCGATCATCAGACCAAGTTTGTCGCCTCGCTTCTTGGTGGTCCCGCGTCCTACACCGATCGGCAGCTTCAGCAGATGCACAATCATCTGGACATTCGGGATGCGCACTTCGACGAGCTCAAAGTCGTTTTGAAAGAGACCCTGAGCGACCACGGCGTCGAGGAGGGTGATGTCGAAGCCGTGCTCGCGGAATTCGAAAAGCGACGCGGCCTGATTGTGGGATAAAGCCCGGATCGCAGGATAAAGCCCGGATCGTAGGATAAAGCTATGTCGATTGAAGCAATCAATGAACAGCTCTTAAGAGCGATCGGTGTCGGCGTCGCCCTGCTGAACCGTGGCGATTTGAGTTTTCTGTTTCACAACGACACCTTCGAGGAGTGGTTCGGCGCCCAGGTCGGTGTCGCCGCCCTTCCCGAGGTCTTCGAGGGCCTTGATGCCGCGGCCTTGAATGCCGGATTGGATGAGGGCGGCCGCTACACGGCGGAAATCAGGCATAAGAAAAAGCGGCGGACCATGGTCATCGCGGTGGAATTCACTGCCACCAGCGAGGCCGATCAGCAGCTCATCGTGCTCGTCTGCCAGAACATCACCCGGATCCGGGAGCTGGAGTCGATGATCGATTCCTACTCCATGATGGTCGAGCGGAACACCCGCGAGATCAAGCGGGAGAAGGAGCAGGTCGAGAAGCTGCTGCTCAACATCATGCCCCGTTCGGTCTACGAGGAGTTCAAGGCCTTCGGCGTCGTCACGCCCCAGCTCTACGATCCCATCTCTGTCCTGATGCTGGATTTCGTCGGCTTCACCGAGATGGTCGCCTCCGCCGATCCCAGCGTGACCGTCACCGAACTGAACGACATCTACAGCGCCTTCGACCGCATCGGCGAACAGTTCGGCTGTGAGCGGATCAAGACGATCGGCGATGCTTACATCACCGTCGCGGGCCTGCCCGATCCCATGCCGGATCATGCCAAGGCCGTGGCCAACACCGCAATCCGCTTCATCCGATACCTGGAACGGCGCAACAAGAGCCATCCGCACAAGTGGCACTGCCGCATCGGCCTGGCCTCCGGCGCCGTTGTCGGCTCCGTCGTGGGCATTCAGAAATACGTCTACGACATTTTCGGCCCGGCGGTGAACCTGGCAACACGCCTGCAGGAATTCTCCGAACCGATGCAGATCTCCGTGCAGAACGAGGTTGCCAAAACCCTCCGCGAGGACTTCGAGTTGGAGAACGTCGGAGAGAAAGACATCCGCGGCTTCGACACGCAGCAGGTCTGGCGCTTGATCGATGGGAAGAGGGAAGCCGCGGCGGTGAAGTCTTAGGTCTGCTGAGGCTTGTTGGCTGCTTATCGGTCTTCCTCCAGGCACCGCCATTACTTCAATGCCGCAGACAGGCAATGTTGGTTGTGATTGAAGTAGGTGCGGAGTTAGCAGCTATGTCCGGATCACTTTCGCACCTGTGGGATGCTTGTTTCAGGTCACCTCTATCCAGGTGGCTGACGCCTTATCGAGCAGGTACACTGGCAGGAGTTCCGTCTTTGTAACCTCTTCACCATCTTCCATTTCGTTCTTTGATTGCGAGCGGTTCAAAACGACTGCCGCGCCCTGAAACGCAAACTGCTTCGCCCACTCTTTCAGAATTCTCTTTTGCGTCGTTTCAAGAGCGAAAACTCCTATTGTCTCCTGATCAGAAGGGCCGTTTTGCGAAAGCATTTCATAGAACCCCTCAAGTAGAATAGACGCCAACTCGTAACCCCGTGAAGTCAATAGAAGTCGGTCGACCCGGATGTGATTGCGCAACTCCTTCGCATCCCGAGTTTCCCCCGCCGTAATCGCCTTGATCTCCTGCAGCACCGAATCACGTTCACCATCGGTGTTCCAGAAAAGTTCAGTTTTCCAGACAAGCGCGTCGTCACCATACGCAGGCCCTGGAACGACATACTCTTTCCAGAAGGTAAGGGTTGCATCGTGGAATTCTAAGCTTGTCTCCTGACTCGTTACACGTTTGAGAAAACCGATGTCCTCAAGGGCCATCACTTCAATCGTATTGATGTTGAACGCAATTTCGGGATCTCCATGAGGTTCTATGTCCATGATTTGCCCCAAAGAGATAAACAGTTGCACCGCACGCTCAAAGACTTTGGCTTGCCTTGGTTCAAGCAAGCGCAAGGCATCCAGCGTTGCTTTGGAAATGGCGGGACGGTTTTGCGTTGCCTGGGAAGCGAGGATACGCGACCAGATCTGTCTGACTCCGTCCGCGGAGATGTCCTGCGCATAGCGAATGAAAGCTGCTATCCAGTCGTCGTCAATAGATCTTTCTTTTTGGTTCTTTGATTCTCCGTCCGCAGTGATCTGCAGACTTTCATGAACGATTCTCTCAAGGTTAGCCTGGCGGTTGATTTCCTTCGTGATAAGACGTTGTGAGGCTCGAGCACGAAGCGCCTCTATATCGTCGGCTTCCGCCTGTAATTCAGCCCGACTTTCTTCCTTAAGTCTGAGAGCAGCGACTTCGGCTTTGGCGCGTTTAATTATCAATTCGGCTTCTACATCTGCCTTGGCGCTTCCGACACGGCGAATCTGAGTGGGTTCGTAGAGCGTACCTGTCACATCGGCAATTTTGTTTACGATGACCTCGAAAATCTTACCAGCTCCGGTTAGATCTCCCACAATACCTCTCCACTTTCGGTCTTTCCCGCTAGGTACCGCACTATAGATGGAAGCCACTTGTCAATGAGCGTCCAAACTCGTCTGCTAGCCTGGCCGGCGTTATGTTTAGTGGGCTGGTCTTTCGGTGCGTTGCTGATGGGGAGCACCGAGCATCCCATACCGAAATCCTGGCGGGTAGGGCCGTTCACACCCGTTGATTGCAACAAGGGTCAGGTCTTGTTTTGTGCGGAATGCGATTGTTGCAATCTGCCGTTAACTCGAAACGCGGGCCTTGTCGCTTGCATTGCGCATGAAGTAAGACCTGATTCTGTGATTGATTTGCATGGCCTGGAGTGAAACCTATACAGTCTACAATGCAAACTGAATCTGGGTCGCGGCAGTATATGCAAGTTTTTCGTGCGCTCTTGGTAATTTGTGTCGTAACCTTATTGGCCGGCTGTGCTCCTGTATTCGATCGATACTATTACTTTTCTGTGTTGAAAACAGATGGTTTGGTGGTGCTGGAGCGTTCTACATCCGACGTCGGCAATCTGTTTTTCCATGACGAGATGGCGGTAAAGTATCGGTTGGATAGACAAACCTATTCGCTGATGTTGGAAGTCGACAAAGACAGTTATTTACCGACCATGCATCTCAGTGCTCAAGGCGATACAGGCGGTGAGCTGACTGTGGTAAAGTCCTCAGCGGTCGATAGAAGTAAGTGTTTGTCATTCTCCAAATTTACGAAAAGAACGGAAAGGCAGTTAAAGTTTTCTATGGGGTCTTGTGGCATCTCGGACGGAGAAGAAAGTGTTAGGCTTGCCTTCGATGTGCTGAACACAGATGGGACATTGAAGGCGAATGAAGTTGTGGAGCTGAAATTAGTGTCCAACGGTTTCTACTATGTCATTGACGCACTTTAGCTTCTGGAAGCTCAGCATGGAATTTTGCAGATACAATACATAACTCCCGAACACCCCAGAATGAACAAACCTATTTGCAAAATAGAGTTACGACGTGGACGTAAATGACCTGGTAGAGCTGAAGTGCGAACTACTTGAGCAGGGTCTAAGGCAGGGTGTGCGTGGTGTAATCGTCGCTGTCTTTGAAGATCCTGAACATGCACTCGAAGTTGAGTTTTGCAACGAACGTGGTGAAACAATTGTTGAAGCGGTCCTGAAACCTGGGCAGTTTGAAATAGTCAGTATCTAGAAAATGGGCACATGCTGCAAATGTGATTAGTAATTCGGCCGCAGTTATTGATATTTATGAGAATGGGTGCAGAAATACCATGTGTTTTGCCCGTGTTTCGCAAATGGATGACATCATGTGATGGCAAGCATATCATCATTACAGCGACATGCTTTGTCAGTTATGCAAGCTATGCTTGGAGTTGTTTCTCCAAACATTAGAATGATCGCCGTTGCGGAGGTTAAGAGGGTAATCGTCGTTAGGTTCGTACTTGAGGTCGAATCGAAGTGCGATCGTAATGAGATATCAGACAGCGAGACAGAGTTTGAAGCACTCTACTGTCGACCGATTGACTACCGGTTTGAGATTGTTGTCGACAGCCAAGACATAGAATGGCCTGACGGCTCGTGGGTGGTCGTTTACCGAAGAAGAGAAGGCTGTTTCGCAGAGCCTGATTAGTGGATTTAGTGAGTAAGGCCAGTCTAGTGGGATGGCCTGCCCCCCGAGGCTTTGGTATGAAACTGCAAATAGGGGTCAGGTCTTGTTTTGTGCGTGATGTCATCACCTAGATCGGCCGTTAACTCGAAACGTGGGCCTTGCTGCTTTATCTTGCGCACAAAAACGACATAATCCCGAATCCTCACAGGCGGGGATGCCGATGACCGTCAAAGGCGATGCAAATCGCCTACTCTCATGTCAGAAGCGCGAGAGCTTTTTCATTCGGGCCAGCTAGGCTTACCAGCGGCTTCGTCGCTCTTGGCTCAGTCAAGTTACGGATACCCAGGGTCCACGGAACCTAACCTCTGAGATTATCGCAGCCAGCTTGAACTGCCCGTTTCTGGATCGAAGCGGCGGTTTGGCGAACCTCGTCTGTCAAAGCATCAAGACTAATCTTGTCTTGGGAATTGATCGACCCGAGATACATCGGTTCTTCGGTGCTCTTCGATAGGAGTTGCATCCGCGTCCCGAGGAAATCAAAGTCGATTTTGATAAATTCGATCCGGTCGCAAGACCATTTGCCGCGCTGTTCTCTGCGACGCTTTAGCTTGTCGATCTTATCTCTGATCGGTTGAAATCGTTTTTGTGTGTCTTCCTTAAAGTCTGCGCAACAACCTATATCTGGGGCCAAAGTCGCAAAAGATCTCTCTAGTTGGTTGGTTCTTGTGACCACGGCATCAAAAAAGCCGGATAGCGTTGATCGCTGTCCACTCCCAGAGCGCTGAGTTCCAGCACTGCGAGAGGAGGGGGACTGGCCTCCCTGAGCGAACATCTTGCGCGCTTCTTCAGGATACAGTCTTTTTATATAGTTGCCGGCAATCTCGGAGCCGCCGCGGTAGGCAATCTTGAACATCTGGAGCGGCTGACCGGTACGATAGGGGGCGCGGGCATGGTTCACCCTGCCATTTTGGAATGCCAGACGCGGGTTCTTCTGATTGAGGGCAAAGGCCCGCAAACAATAAACATAAGCGGCATCATGAGCCACGTCCGCGTCGGAGGCGACGCCGGGAACGTTCTCTGGTTTCATCGGATCATCAGGATGCGCTGCATATCTGTCACATCCGGCTATTGCCTCTTCCGATGTTAGGGATTGATAGTCAGGTACCGGGGGGTCTTGCGCCCAAGCAGATACAGAAAAGGAGTACGCCGCCAGAGCAATCAGTTTTATTCCTGATTGCAAAATTCCCATAATCAATGCTCTTTGATTGTGTTTCGCCTACGCAAGTCATCTTACGCAGGGTCTGTACTAAGTACAGGCCGTTATCTTTGTGATTCAGGTTTCAAAAGTGAGTGAAATTAAGCGCCATCCGGAAAGTCCACAGCGTGTTTGCGTGTAGATTGGGGGTCAGGTCTTGTTTTGTGCACGTTATCATCATAAGCTACCCCTCACTTTCAGTTAAAGAGAGGTTGCTGCCATGGCGCGTCCGTTGCGGATTGAGTTTGACGGCGCGGTTTATCACGTGATGGCGCGCGGGAATGGGGGCGACGCGGTCTTCCGAGATGACGAGGACCGCCGGGTGTTACTGTCCGTTCTGGGCGAGGTCTGTGCGAGCTTCGACTGGCGGGTGCTTTGTTACTGCCTGATGGACAACCACATTCACCTGGTCATTGCTACCGACAGGGCGACCCTGTCGCGCGGGATGCGGCAGTTGCTCGGGGTTTACAGCCAGCGTTTCAATCGCCGCCACGGACGTCAGGGCCATCTCTTCCAGGGCCGCTACAAGGCGCTGCTGGTGGAGACCTCGGCCTATCTGGTTCAGCTCTGCGCCTATGTGCTGCGCAATCCGGTCGCGGCGGGGTTGGTGACGGGGGCGAAGCAGTGGCCCTGGTCGTCCTATGGCCTCAACGGTGGCCGGACGCAGGCGGCCTGGTTCGACCCGCAGCCGCTGTGGGACGAACTCGGGGTTGACCGGACGAAGGCGGCGGGTGCCGTCGCGGCGCTACTGCGCAAAGACCGGCCGGCGCCCGAGAGCCGGGGACAACTTTGCTATGGTGGCGACGAATTTGCGACAGACCTTTCGGAGAAGCTGGTGCGCAGCAGAAAGACCGCTGCGGTCAGCGCCGAACATCCGCGCCGGACGCTGGCCGCCCTCTCGCCCGGCATCGCCTGGTACGCCGAGCGCTATCCCAACCGAAGCGAAGCCATGGCCCGGGCCTGCCTGGAAGGCTATCACAGCCGCTCCGACGTCGCGCGCCACTACGGCGTTTATCCCAGCACCGTCAGCCGGGCGGTGCAGAGATTTAACGCACAAAACAAGACCTGACCCCCAATCTCATAAGAAGAGTCGGAAAGAGCCGATGTATGTGCAGTATTTGATTGATGCTGCCGATCGCAAAGCCTGGAAGTGATTGAGCCGGTTCCTGGGGGCGCTGTGCTCAAGGTTCCCGGCGGCGTGTCACAAAAACACCAAGGAGCGGCGATAATGCTGCGGATGCAGGTTTCAAATGCGCCAATTTTTTTTGGCTATGACCTCGTGAGGTGTTCTGTAGCCGAGGCGCTTTCTTGATCTATGATTGAGGCTGCGAACGGCTAGTGCAAGCTTTGCCGAGGTGATCTTCTTCATGTCGCATCCATTGGGGATGGACTGGCGCGGGTGGCCGTCATCGCTTTGCGCTGTCGCCGCGCATCCCGAGTTGATAGATTTCCTGATCTTGCACGACAACTATGTGGAACCCTCGAAAAGATGATGATGAAGGCAAAAACTCTGCACAAACATGGCGCAACCTGGCCGCATGCTCTTGCCTTGCTGTTTGCCGCCCTGCTGCTAACCGGCTGCGCTGCTAAGTCCGTAGAGCAGAATTTTGCCTTCTCACCGGAGGCGGAAACCGGCCTGGTTATTGGCTCGGCAACCTCCAGCAAGAAGTACAGTCACTTCGATACGACGACCTACTTCCGCTATGCAAAGGCCGGCGGCCTAGGGGCACTCGATCTGAAGACTGCCGGTTTCATTCAGCCACGCCGCCGCAGCTTTACGCTTGGGCCCCGTGCCGATTCCGAGTTCCAGGATGCGGACGGCAGCCTCTTTGCTCTTTCCCTTGCGCCCGGAGACTACGTCTTTGAAACCTGGGAAGTCCTCAATGGGAACAATGGCGTGATCTCTCCAACGGAGCGGAACTCCATCCCCTTTACCGTGCGTAAGGGCCAGGCGGTTTACATCGGCAACCTGCATATGCATCTGGGTAGAGGTAAGAATATCTTTGGCGTCACGATCATTGCCGATGCCCGCCCGGAAATCACCGACCAATCCCAACGCGACATCCCGATGCTGCTGCAGCGCTACCCGAACCTCAAACGCGAAGATATCACGATCACCATCCTCGATGACCGGCCGTGGGGTGGCAAAGGTCCGGCCAGACTCGAACCTGTACGGTAGCCAGCTTGCCAAGGCGGGAGTGCCCGGAACACTATACCAAGGGATATACTATCTCACTCCCGCAGTCATGCCTCAAAATGAGAGAGTGAGGGGGCGCGGGGGAACGCGTTCCCCGGATTCCTATTGTTCTAAGAGCTTGTTTCCGAAAGCACCGTTTGCCCTCAGAGCACTACCGCTTTGGCTCTTCCTCCAACCACCTTCGATACTTCACCGCCGCGGACAAACAGTGCTGCGTGTAGTCGATGCGGGTGAAGGGTTTTTTGCGGCCGGCGAGGAAGGCACCGGGGAAGTTCTTCAGGTGGGGGGATTGCAGGCGGGTTTCGCCGCCCAGATCGAGCTCCCGTTGGCCGGGGTGGATCTGAAGGGTGAGGTTCTTGGCCATCTCCCAGGCGATGCGGTCTTGAAGGGCTTCGCGGAGCGGCTCATCCGCCGGGGTCAGGCTGAGGGCGGGGATCAGACCTTCGAGAGAGTAGCAGGTGTTGCTGTTTGCGCTGCGTTTCGGGCGTAACTCCTCCAAGTAGTGCCTGGCCTGGCTCTGGGCGAAGCGGCGGAAGCGGTCATCGCCGCTGTCCGCGAAACGGCGTTCAGCCGCCATGACGCCCCAGTGGAAGAAGCCGATGTGCGGCGCGCGACCGTAAGCCTCCATCATATAGCTGTCGACCGCTTCGAGTCGCTCCGCGAGCTCCGGCACCTCGAAGGTCATGTTGTAGAAGGCCAGGGCCAGCCAGATCTCGCCGTTGTAGTAGTGGGACTCCTCCTGCGAATCGGGGGCGCGCAGGAAGCCGGCGCCGGGAAGCTGGAGGGCAAGCAGAGCGTTCAGCCAGCGGTCCCTCTGCCGCGCGAAGCGGCCGTCGCCGCTGGTGCGGAAGTAGTAGAGTTCGGCCAGCAGGGCCAGCGCGGTGGCGCCGGACTTGATGCCGCTGCGCTTGCCGTTGAAGGAGACCAGGGCGCCGCCCTCGACGGCGATGGATTTCGCCGCCAGAGCGGCGAGGGCGCGGGCAAGCGGTTCGCGCAGACCCGGGTCGCGGCTGTCGGCGAAGGCTTCGCCCAGCGCGTAGGTCGTGCCGGCCTGGCGCACGATGTTGGCCTTGCCCGAGGGGCGGCCCAGCAGGAAGTCGAAATCGTAGGCGAAAAACCCGCTTTCGCGCTGGGCGGTGCGCAGTTGCGCGACGGAGTCTTCGATGGCGCGGTCGAGGCGGGTAGTCTGGAGGGACTGGGCCGCGGCTGTGTTCGCTGTGCCGCCTGCAAAGGCCAGCAGGCAAAGCAGGCTGATCCGCTGCGCCGCGTTACGGAACGGGGCTGCTGCCTGGGGCTTGGGCAAGGACCGTCTCCCTTCAGCGCCAGTCCGATTGCAGGAGCTTGCGTTCGGCGGCGTCCTCCAGGGGAGCCGCCGGCATGAACCCGCTCATGAAATCTTCGATCGGGCTCGCGCCTTTGCCCGCCGGGCGGTAGTCGCTGCCACCGGAGATCTGCTGCGTGACCGCGATCTGCTGGGTCCAGGCACCGTCGCCGCCCCGGCAGGCGACGCCGGTCAGGTCCTGTGTCACGGCGGCGGTCTGGCCGATGACCCGGTACTCCCGGCAGTAGCGGCCGTCCGCGGCGACGAAGGTCAGTTGCGGTTCGATCCGGTTGCGGGTCAGGCCGTCCTGCGAAACCTCTTCGACGGCTTCCAGGCTGGGCGTTTTTTCCAGGGCGGCGTGAAGCGCCGAGCCGCTTGGGATTGTTCCGGCGGCGACCACGTCGGGCGCGGAGGGAGCCGAGAAGTTCGAGAGGCCGAATCCGCCGCCGACGCCGATCAACAATGCCACCGAGGCGGCCAGAGGCAGGGCGAAGCGCCGGAAACTGCCCTGGCCGCTGTCGGCTGTGGCAATTGTACGGCTTTTCCGCTCGCGCGCCGCGCGTAGCTGTGACAGATCTGCGACATTTCCTTCCCCAAGGTCCCCGGAACCGGGGCGCTCTGAGACTTCGGACTCTCCTGAACCGGGTTCGGCAGAACCGGGTTCCTCGAAGAGTTTTCGCAGGCGCTCCGGCACCTCTTCCTGCATGGGAGTATCGAAAGCCTCTGCGGCCAGCTTGCCGGCCTCCTGGAACTGGCGGACGACTTCGCGGGCGACCGGGTCCTGTTCCAGGGCGGCCTCAACCTCGGCCGCGGTCGTTTCATCCAGTTCGCCGTCGGCGTAGGCGATCAGAGTCTCTTCCTTGAGTTCAACCATTGTTCGGCTCCATCCGCGCGTTCTGCGTCATCTGCGCCGTGGTCTCGTAGGCGGCTTCATAGAGTCGCTTGCGTGCCCGCGCCAGGCGGCTGGTGATGGTTCCGACCGGTACATCAAGCAATTCCGCTGCTTCCTTGTAGGAACGACCGTCGATGGAGACCAGGGTCAGGACCAGTCTTTGCTCTTCCGGCAGCTCCTGCACCGCGCCGCGCACCCGTTTAAGGGTCAGGCGGGCTTCCATCGCCTGCTCACCGTCGGCGCCGGCTATATCATTTGCGGCATCCAGGTCGGCAATGTGGCCCCTGACCTTCTTCGCTCTCATCTGATCAATCCAAATCGTCTGCATGATCCTAAACATCCAAGAATCCAGCCGTGTTCCCGGCTGCCATTGGTTCAGGCGAGCCAGTGCCCGCTCGCAAGCGGCCTGCACCAGGTCGTCCCCGAGATCTCTGGAGCCCGTGAGTGCGTAGGCGAAGCGGCGTAACCGCGGCAGCATCGCCACCATCTCTTGCTTTGTCTCTCGCGTCACAGCTCAACCAGTCCAGTCTCGATACACAGACAACGGGCTATCGGGGCATTCCTTCCCCTGGAAAACAATTTTTTTCATTCTTTTTTAATTTGCCGGCGATTTCGCCAAAAAAAGTGAGCTGGAATGGATGTTTTTGCCTCTCAAAGCGTTGTTGTCTCGGATAAGCTGTCGCGCCTGCCATGTCGTTTCTGGCCAATTGCGCGTTGATTTCGAGAAAGAGAGCAAGTTGCCGGTTATGAAGTCGTTTCTGTTTCTGCTTGGCCGCTTTCTGGTCGCCGTAGCCCTCGTCGTTTCGCTGGTCGCAACAGCGCGCGTGTTTTCCTTCATTGTGTCCGATGAGCCGGCCTTCGTCTCTGCCGCTCTGGCCGCGGATGACGACGATGACGACGACGACGATGACGACGACGATGATGACGACGATGATGATGACGACGACGACGATGACGATGACGATGACGATGACGATGACGATGATGATGATGATGACGACGATGATGATGATGACGACGACGGGAGTGAGGATGATGAGGAGGACGACACGGAAGACACAGGGTCATCGAGCGAGGCAGATAGCGGCTTTTCCTTTGAGCCGGATGAAGTCCTTGCGGTGAACTCCGATGTCGCCGCCCTTCAGCGCGCGGTGGATCTTGGTTTTGAAGTCAGATCGCAGTCCATTTTTAGCCGTTTCAGCCTTGTCGTGACGCGTCTGGGCCTGCCCCCAAGGACCGATGCGATCGCAGCGCGGCAGCTCTTGGACGACAACATCCCTGGCCTGTACGAGCTCAATCACGTCTACCGAGTCGCGGCGGCGCCGGAAGCCTGCGGTGAGGATCTTTGTCTTGGCCGGGCCATGATCGGCTGGGACAACCTTGGCGGCAGTTGTGGCCGAGATGTCCGGATCGGGCTTGTGGACACCACGGTTGACCGCAGGCATCCGGCCCTGAGAAACAGCAAAATAATCTCCCGAAGTTTCGCGAGCCCCGGCAAGGCGGATGCCATTGATGGTCACGGTACCGCCATCGCGGCTTTGATGGTCTCCACCGATCCGCAGGGCCCGCGAGGCTTGATGCCGGGCGCCGAACTCTTCGCGGCGAACGCCTTTCATCAGGACGAGAATGGCGCTTCGGCGGCCAATGTGGTTTCACTTCTGGACAGTCTGGACTGGCTGGCGTCGCAGCAGGTGTCGCTGGTGAATATGAGCCTGGCGGGGCCCCCCAATCTTGCCCTGGCGGCCTCGATCAAAAGACTGGAGGACGCCGGCGTTCTGGTGATTGCCGCGGCAGGCAACGGCGGACCGGCAGCGCCCACCGCCTATCCCGCCGGTTACGAAACCGTCGTGGCGGTTACCGCGGTTGACAGCAACCGGCGGCCCTACCGACATGCCAACCGGGGCGATTATGTGACGCTCGCCGCACCCGGTGTAAAGATCTGGGCGCCGAGTGATGACAGCGACGGGCAGTATCATTTCGGCACCTCCTTCGCCGCGCCTTTTGTGACGGCCATTGCCGCCGGCATGATCGACCAGCGCCAGGCTTTTGAGCCCCGCAAAATCCGCCAGCGCCTGCGTCGCGCAACGCTGGATCTCGGCGCCAGGGGGAAAGACCCGATTTTCGGCTGGGGTCTTATTCAGAGCGGTGATGTCTGCTCCGGAAAGTAACCCCTGATCACAAGAGTTTGGCACAGAGCAAGCAGGTTTTATGATCCCTCTTATCGGCTATTGCGACCGTCTTTCCGGACGGCCGGGCGACAACATAGAATTCAAGGTCTCTTCACAAGCTTCGGAGCCTTTTGAAGCCCGCCTCGTTCGGGTCATTTCCGCTGATCCCAATCCCGCCGGTCCGGGTATTCTGGAGGAGGAGGTCGCGGCCGACTTTGCCGGTAGCTATCCTTCGCGGCCGCAGGCCTTCTTCTCCGGCTCCTTCGGCCGGGTCGGTATGGCGGCGGTGACAGACCCCTTGAAGAGCTTCACGCTCGCCGCCAACATCTGGCCGACCCTGCCCGGCAATGGCGCCGAGCAGGCGGTTCTGTCCTGGAATAATCGGGATGGCGCAACCGGTTTCGCCCTACTGCTTGATGCCGAAGGTCGTCCGTCCATCCGAATCGGTACGCCGGACAATCGCTCCGCCACGCTCTCGGTCGAAACAGCGGTCCGGACCCGCGCCTGGGTTCGCGTCTGGGCGAGCTTCGACGCCGCGAGCGCTTGTCTGAAGGTCGGCGCGGTTCCTCTGGAAGAGGCGGCAAGGCCGGCGCAGGAGAACAGCCTGGCATGCCCGGCCTTTGCCTCCGCGACGCCGGATTGTGATCTTCTGATCGCCGCCATGGCCGGTGGCGACCGCGGCGACGGGATCACGGCCTGTTTCAACGGCAAGATCGAAGCCCCTGCGCTGTTCGACCGGGCCCTGGCGTCTGGTGAGATCCCGGGGGATCTGTCTCCGGCGACGGAAGGCCTCCTTGCGGCCTGGGACTTTTCCCGCGGCATATCCGGCACGCGGATCGAAGATCTCGGTCCCTATGCTTTGGAGGGCCAACTGGTTAACCTGCCGGCCCGCGCCATGACCGGCGCCAACTGGACGGGGCGGGAGATCTGCTGGCGCCATGCGCCTGACGAATACGGCGCGATCCATTTTCATGATGACGATATCTACGACTTCGGTTGGGAAACTGATTTCGCGTTCGAGATCCCGGAGAGCCTGAAACCCGGCGTTTATGCCGCGCGCATAAGCTGCGGCGGGGCAGAGGATGCCATTCCCTTCTTCGTCTGCGCACCGAAAGGAAAGCCCAAAGCCGATCTCTGCGTGCTGGTTTCGACCTTTACCTACTCCATCTATGGCAATCACGCGCGCCCGGATTTCGAGGAAAGCTGGAAGGCCCGCTTCGCGGCCTGGGACGCCTATCCCTGGAACCCGGCGGAGCACCGGGACTACGGCCTCTCTACCTACAACGATCACAGCGACGGCAGCGGGATCTGCCATGCCTCCCACCGGCGCCCGCTGTTCAACCTGCGGCCCGGCTACGTGACCTACGGGTATGGCGAAAGCTCAGGCCTGCGGCACTTTCAGGCGGATAGCCATCTGATCGCCTGGCTGGAGGCCAAGGGCATTGATTATGACATCATCACCGATCAGGAATTGCATGACGAAGGCGTGGCGGCCATTGCCGGCTACGCCGCCATCACCACCGGCAGTCATCCGGAATATCATACCAGCGAGACCCTGGATGCCCTGACGGCCTATCGCGATCAGGGCGGCAAGCTGCTCTATCTGGGCGGCAATGGCTTTTACTGGCGGGTCGCCCTACATGAAAGCGAGCCCGGCGCCATCGAAATCCGGCGGGCTGAGGGCGGGATCCGCGCCTGGGCCGCGGAGCCAGGCGAATACTTCAATGCCTTCGACGGCGCTTATGGTGGTCTCTGGCGCCGGAGCGGGCGGCCGCCGCAGAAGCTTGCTGGCGTGGGCTTTTCGGCCCAGGGTCAGTTCGAAGGCTCTTACTACCGGCGCAACCGCAGGACCGAGCCGCCGAGCGCGTCCTGGGTCTTCGAAGGGATCGAGGACGAGATCCTGGGCGATTTCGGTCTGTCCGGCGGCGGTGCGGCCGGCTTCGAACTGGACCGGGCCGACGAACGGCTCGGCTCGCCGGAGAATGTCGAGATCCTGGCCAGTTCCGAGGGACACAGCGACGCCTTCGTGCTAGTGCCGGAGGAGCATCTGACCCACATCACCAACTGGCCCGGCCAGCCGCTCCAGGAACTGCTGCGTGCCGACATGGTTTACTTCGAGCGTCCTAACGGCGGTGCCGTCTTCTCCACCGGCTCCATCACCTTTTGCGGCAGCCTGCCGCACAATAACTTCGACAACAACATCTCCAGGCTGCTGGAAAACGTGCTGCGCCGCTTTCTGAAGCGCGAGTAAGCCTGAGACTTTGCGGTGAATTGGCCCCTGTGATTTGACAGAAATGGCTCTTGGGTGGGGCCAATTGGTGGATTTATCCTTACACTGATAAAGTGAGGACGAAACCAGCATGAGCACCCAAGAGACAACCAGCACCAAGCCGACCATCTGCCCCCTGGACTGCCCGGATACCTGCAGCCTCGCAGTCGAAACCGATGGCCACCAGGTCTTGAAGGTACGTGGCTCCCGCGCCAATCCCTACACGGCCGGCGTCATTTGCAAGAAGGTCTCCAGCTACTACCCGGACTTCGTCCATGGGCAGCGGCGTCTGACCACGCCGCTCCTTCGCAGCGGCCCGCGCGGCAGCGGTGCCTACCAGGCGATTTCCTGGGACGAAGCGCTGGACCGGGTCTATGCGGGGGTTATGCCCGTTGTCGAGGCCTACGGTCCGCAGGCCGTTCTGCCCTTCAATTACGCCGGCCCGCACGGGCAGATTTCCGGCGGCTCCATGGATCGGCGTTTCTTCCACAAGCTTGGCGCCAGCCTGGTGGATCGCGGCCCTCTCTGCGGTGCGGTGCGCGGCGCCGCCTACAGCAGTCTCTTCGGCGCGGCCCCCGGCATGCCGCCGGAGCAGGCGGCCCATGCGGACCTGGTCATCGTGGTCGGCAACAACGTCACGGTCTCCAATCTGCACTTTGCCCGGGCGATCAAGGCGGCTCGCCGCAAGGGCGCTAAGCTGATCGTCATCGACCCCAAGCGGACCAAGATCGCCGCGCAGGCCGATCTCTTTCTGCAGATCAAGCCGGGGACCGATGTGGTCTTTTTCCTGGCGCTGGCGGCCGAGCTCGAACGCCGCGGGGCCTTCGACCGGGATTTCATCGCGCAGTGGGTCGAGGGTTTCGAAGCCTACATGACCGAGGCGCGGAAACTCGGCTTCGCTGAGGCCTGCGCGCTTTCCGGCCTGCCGGAGGCCGAGGTTGAGCGCTTTCTGGAGCTCTACACGGCGGCGGAGCGCGTGGCGCTTTCCGTCGGCAACGGTCCGGAGCGGGGGCACAGCGGCGGTTCCTCGATCCGTGCCGCCATGGCCTTGCAGGCCCTGACCGGCAATTTCGGCCGCCTGGGCGCGGGCGTCTTCGCCAAGCCGGGCTTCGCTTTTCCCGCGACGCCGGCGAAGCTGCAGCGGCCTGACCTTGTGCCGGAGGGGACAAGAACCCTCAATATCGTCGATATCCCGCGGCATATTCTGAACGACGACATCGACCCGCCGATCCGGGCGATCTTTCTCTACAATCACAACGCCGTCTGCACCCATCCGGACCAGAACCGCCTGCGTGCGGCGCTGAGCCGCGAAGACCTCTTTATCGTCGGCTGCGATGTCGAGATGAACGACTCCATGGGCTATGCCGACGTCATCCTGCCGGCGGCCACCCACTTCGAGTTCGACGATATCTATTCGGCCTACGGCCAGGCCTATCTGCAGCGGGCCGAGGCCGTCATTCCGCCCGTGGGGGATTCCTTGCCCAACACGGAAATCTTCCGGCGGCTGGCCGCGCGCTTCGGTTTCGAGGATCCGATTTTCAGAGCCAGCGACGCGGAACTGATGGACGATGCCTTCGATGCCACGGATCCGCGCCTGGGCGGCCTGCGGCCAAGCGAGCTGCCGCTGGACGGAGCGCTCCCTATGACCAGTGGCGCAGATGACGAAGAGCTGGTGATGTGCAAGAGCGTCACACCCGCCACGGCCAGTGGTAAGATCGAGCTCTTTTCGCAGGATCTGGAGACCCGCTTCGGCTATGGCGTCCCGCGCTATGAGCAAGTCGCCGCCAACTATCCGCTGGCCCTGATCACGCCCTCTTCCTCCAAGCGGACCAATGCCACCTTCGGCGGGCATGCGGAATCCCAGGGACCCGAGCGTCTCGAGATCCATCCGAGCGATGCGGCCGCCCGCGAGATCGCGCAAGGAGCCAGGGTGAAGGTCTGGAACGACCTCGGTGCGGTCGTCCTGGTCGCCGAGATCAGCGAGGATGTGCAACCCGGCGTGCTCTATTCGCCGAAGGGCACCTGGCTCGCCACCAGCGAGACCGGCCAGACGGTCAATGCGCTGATCTCCGCGGACCTGAAGACCGATATTATGGAGGGCGCCTGCTACAACGATACCTATGTCGAGGTGGCGCCCCTGGGTTAGTTCTGTCGGCGCTCGAAGGCCTCCAGGTCACCGCGGTAGTCCAGGCGGCTGGCCAGCTCTTCGCGCAGCAGGGCGATGAAGGCCGCCGCGGCAGGTGAGAAGGAACTGCCACGTCGGCTGAGCAGGCCGACTTCCCGGTAGGCCGACTCGTCAGCCACAGGCAGTGTCGCCACCCCGGGTGTATTCTGCGGCACCGAAAGGCTTGGCAGGAGCGTGATCCCGACCTTGCCGCTGACCAGGGCCAGGAGCGAGGTGACGTTCCGCACCATCAGGCCGGTCTGCTGCGCAAGCTCTCTGTACTCCGGGGCTGTTATGACGCTCGCGGCACCGTTGTCGATCAGCACATCGCTGCGCAGATCCTGCCAGGCGACGGGGGAGTCACGCTCGGCGAGCGGGCTGTCGATCGGGCAGACGACAACGAAGCGGTCGGTGAAGAGCGGCTCAAACGCAATCGGACCCTTGCCGCGCGGCCGTCCGGCGATGCCCAGATCCACCCAACTGCGCTCGACGGCGACTTCGACCGAGGCGCTGTCACTGTCGCGCAGGTCCAGCTCGATGCCCGGCCGTGCCTCGATAAAGCGCCCGATGATATCGGGCAGGAGTAGCGACGCAACCGAGGGCACCGAGGCGATGTCGAGGCGTCCGATCTCGTTACGGGCATAGGCCCGCATGGCGGCGACCGTCCGGTCGAAGTTGCGGACCTCGCCGCGCGCCAGTTCCAGGGTGTAGTGCCCGAGCGCCGTCAGTTTGGTCTTGCGGTCGCTTTCGAACAGCGCGCCTTCGAGGTTGTCCTCCAGTTGTTTCAGGGACATGGAGATCGCCGAAGGGGTGCGGCCGAGTTTGTCGGCGGCATCGCTGATGTTGCCGAGTTCGGCGACCTGCACGAAGACTCTGAGGGCTTCCAGCTTGATGGCCATGATTCGGATTGCTCTGTCGCGATTTCAGAAAACTTGAAATACATAACAAGAATTTCGATTTGATTGAAATTTTTTCCTGAGGCAGCTTCGCGTCGGGCGTGACCGCCGAATGTGTGAAGAGAGATTATGGCCGAGACTTTTGGAAACTACATTGCCGGGCAGTGGCGTGAGACGGCGCAGAGCGTCGCGAACATCAACCCTTCCGATACCTCTGATGTCATCGGGCACTATGCCCAAGCCACCACGGACGACCTGAAGGAAGCGCTGGAAGCTGCAAAACGGGCGCAGGCAGTCTGGCGGAAGACGGGCCTGGAGCAGCGCCAGAGCGTGCTCCAGGCCATCGGCAACGAGTTGATGGCGCGCAGCGCCGAACTCGGCGAGCTGCTGGCGCGGGAAGAGGGCAAGCCGCGAGCCGAAGGGGTCGGCGAGGTCTACCGGGCTGGCCAGTTCTTTACCTATTACGCCGCTGAGGTCCTGCGGCAGCAGGGTGATACGGCGGATTCCGTGCGACCCGGGATCGAGGTCGATGTCCGGCGCGAACCCATGGGTGTCGTGGCGGTGATCTCACCCTGGAACTTTCCGACCGCGACGGCGAGCTGGAAAATCGCTCCGGCGCTGGCCTATGGCAATGCCGTGATCTGGAAGCCGGCCAACCTGACGCCCGCCAGCGCCTGGGCGCTCACCGAGATCATCTCCCGCCAGGACCTGCCGGAGGGGCTCTTCAACCTGGTTATGGGCTCCGGTGGTGCGATCGGGCAGGCGCTGATCGAAAGCCCGAAGGTCGATGCCGTTACCTTTACGGGATCTTATGAGGTCGGCCGTCAGGTCGCGGCGGCCGCGGCTGGCAACCTCACCAAATTTCAGCTTGAGCTGGGCTCCAAGAACGCGCTGTTGGTCATGGAGGACGCCGATCTGGATCTGGCGGTCGACTGTGCGGTCAACGGTGCCTACTTCGGCTCCGGCCAGAAATGCACCGCCTCCTCGCGTCTGCTGGTTCATGAGAAAGTCCATGACGCCTTCGTCGAAAAGACCGTTGCGGCATTGTCGAAACTCAAGGTCGGGCATGCCCTGGAAGAGGGCACGCAGCTTGGACCGATCGTCAGCGAAGGGCAGTTGCGCTCCAATCTGGATTATCTCGGACTGGCCGCGCAGGAGGGCTGCAGCCTGGCCTTCGGCGGCGAGCGCCTGGAGCGTGCGACCGAGGGGCATTACATGGCGCCGGCGCTGCTGACCGGATCCAACAACGCCATGCGTGTGAACCGGGAGGAGATCTTCGGCCCCATCGCCTGTGTCCAGTCGGTCGGCAGCTACGAAGAGGGGCTCGCGATCGTCAACGACACGGACTATGGCCTGACCGCGGGTATTGCAACCCGCTCCCTGGCCCGGGCGACGCATTTCCGGCGCAATGTCGAGACCGGCTGCGTTATGATCAACCTGCCGACCGCCGGAACCGACTATCACGTGCCCTTCGGCGGGCGAAAGAATTCGAGCTTCGGCCCGCGCGAGCAGGGCCGCTACGCCGCCGAGTTCTACACTCAGGTCAAAACGGCCTATATCAAAGCCGGGGAACCCGAGTAACGACAAGAAGTCCGGGAGAGGAAACAGCCGTGATCATCGATGCGCTTCAGTACAGCAACTGGTCGGAAAAGATCTTCCGGGAAATGAAGGAAGGCGGCGTGTCGGCGGTGCATGTCACCATCTGCTATCACGAGGACTTCCGCGAGACCGTCGAGCAGATCACGGCCTGGAACCGCCGCTTCGAGCGCTACGATGATCTGATCTTCCAAGGCTTTACGGCCGATGATGTGCGCCGGGCGAAGGCCGAGGGCCGCACCGCCATCTTCTACGGCTTTCAGAATTGTTCGCCGATCGAGGACGACATCGGCCTGGTCGAGGTCTGCCACCGGCTGGGCGCGCGCTTCATGCAGCTCTCCTACAACAACCAGTCTTTGCTGGCGACCGGCTGCTACGAGGCCGAAGACCCCGGCATCACCCGCATGGGCCGTCAGGTCATCAAGGAAATGAACCGGGTCGGCCTGGTGGTGGACATGAGCCACTCGGCGCAGCGCTCCACCCTGGAAGCCATCGAGATCTCCGAGCGCCCGATTGCCATCACCCACGCCAATCCGGAGTTCTGGCATCCGGCTCTGCGCAACAAATCCGATGAGGTCCTGAAAGCCCTGAGTGCCTCGGGTGGCATGCTGGGCTTTTCCATGTATCCCCACCACCTGAAGGATAAGTCCGACTGCAGTCTCGAATCCTTCTGCGAGATGATCGCCCGGACGGCGGAACTGATGGGTGTCGATCGTATCGGGCTGGGCAGCGATCTCTGCCAGGATCAGCCCGACAGTGTCGTGGAGTGGATGCGCAACGGCACCTGGACCCGGCAGATGGACTACGGTGAGGGCTCGGCCAAGCAGGCCGGCTTTCCGCCGCAGCCTGAGTGGTTCCGGGATAACCGGGATTTCCGCAAGATCGCCGAAGGCCTGCGCCAGATCGGCTTTGCGCAAAACGAAGTCGATGGAATCATGGGCGCGAACTGGCTGAACTTCTTCGAGCGTTCCTTCGGACCCGAGATGGCAGCGCGCGCGGGCGTGGCGGAGATCGTCGATCTGGCAAAGGAGCGGAGCCATTCGCACTGATCACGCCCATAGCGACTGGGAAGAGCTGGCTGTCCCCTTGCGGTCGCCTGACCAGGTCATGCGGCTGGCGCGCCTGGGGAGCTTTTTTCCGACGCGCCTGAGCTTTATGCCGACCCTGATCCGCCGCCTGCGGCGCGAAGGCTGGCGCTTCGACCGGCCGGTCTTCGAGTTGAATGCCGAGGGCTTCGGCCATGCCGTCTATCGCGTGGCCCGGGACGCGCGGCGCTACTCCCTGGTCGTCTTCTCCCACGAACTGGCGCCGGAAGACCGCACCGACCGGGTCATTGCGGAGGCCTGGGACGCGACCTTCGTTCTCTTCGATGGCGACCCCACGGCGGAGGACATCGCGCGGCTGTCGCAGAACGCGCCGAAGCAGGAGGCGGGGCGTTTCCTGGCGCGCGAACTGGTGCTCTCCCGCGCCAACAAGAGCACGCGCTTTTTCGGCCATGTCGTGGAGCGCCTGGCCGCGGGCCGTCAGCCCGACCGGCAGATGGTGATCGATGTCGGCTACCTGATGCGCACCACAGCGGTCTACGGCAACGGCAAGTTCGGCATCGCCGATCGCACCAAGATCGGCACGCGTCCCGAACTGACCGGGCCTTTTCAGGCGGAGATGCTGACGGTCTATCTGTTCCGCTGCTTCACCCTGGATCTGGTCGAGCATGTGGCGCGCTGCCGGGCGCCTGAGCAATTCGTTCCGCTGGACCCGGAACTGCGGCGCTTCATTGGCATCGGGAACTCCACGGGGCTCGGCATGGCGCCCTTCCTGGCGACCCATCCGATCCTGATCAACAACTGGATGATGGTCCGGGAGACCGCGCTGGCGCGGGTGCGTGGTGTCGCGTCGGTCGAGCCGGCGCGTCTGGAACACTTTCGCCGGCTTCTCGCCCGTGCCACGGGACATGTCGCGGAATGGTCGGTCCCCGATCAACGGCAGATGGATCGGGTGGTGGTCCTGCGCGAGGATCTTCGAAAGCTTGCCGGCTGGATCGAGGATGCGGAGGCTTTGCTGTCCCGGAATCTGCCCTGGGACTGGCTCTACCGACGGGGAGAAGACGAGCTGTCCCTGGAGGGGCAGGAGTTCCTGGTCAGCCTGCTGCTGGAGCCCTACGGCGACGAGGTTGACGGGTTGACCGACTGCATGAACACGGATGCGATAGCCCGGCTGCAGCCCGCCATGACTCTCGCCGATTTCAATGACCTCCTCGAAACGCATTACGCCTGGGCGCTCGAGCTCGATTTCGAAGTGCCCGAGGCGCAACGGCAATTCTGGTACGTCTCCGAGGAGAAGCTGGAGCCGCGCCTGGGTGACCGCTATGCCGAACCCGGCGCCGAAAAGGAAATACCCCTGGCGATCGGCCGCGATATTCAGAAGCTTGCGAAAGAGGTCAGGGCTGCGACTGAGGCCGGCGGCGGCAAGCAGAGGATCGCTGAATTCCTGCTGCGGCATCCGGAGCAGCGCCATCTCGTCCGCCGGGTGCAGACCATGGTGCGGCATCCCTACGGCGAGATCCGCGACAATCTCATCGACCGGAGCTGCCTGCCGATCGACCTGCTGCGCTGCAAGCTCTCCTTCTTCGGTGCCTCCAAGTTCGATCCCAAATCGGACCGCTGGACGCGGATCACCATGTTCCAGGGTGCGCCCCTGCCGGACGAGCTGATGGCGGCGGACCCCGATTCCGATCCCACCGACTGGTGCTTTCCGAGTCTGAAGTTCGAAGCAGAGGGAAGTGAGACCGGATCGGCGGCGTTATGATCCTGTCCCTCAACGAGATCGAGGTGAACCTGCGCAAGGCGGCGATCGGCGCTGGCCTGCCGCTGGGGCTTGCGGAGGATCTGGGCCGTGCGGCGGCCTGGCTGGCGGTCTTCGAACTGCCGGCCGTGCCGCTCTGCCTGGAGGCTCTGGGGCGCCTGCGCGCGGGTCTGGCCGCGAAACCGCTCCTTGAGGAAGAGGAAGCAGGTTCCTGGTGCCTGCGTTCGGAGAACGCTGTGGAACTCTCGTCGCTCTATGCCGGACCCGCTGCGGCAGATCTGCTGCTCGCCGCGGCGAGCGAAGAGAGACTGCCGGCGAAGCTCCGGCTCGACGCGACGGACAGTCCTCTGCTGGTGCTGGCGGCTATCTGTGACCTTCTCACTCTGCGCAGCGATGTTACGCTGACTTGCGTTTCGGAGACGGCCGAGGGCGAAGCGCTGCTTGCGGTGCAGCAGCGGGGGCGCGTCACCTTTTCGAAGGACTCGAATATGCCCTGCGCGCTGACCCTGACACTCTCGGCTGTGGCGGAAGGTGGGGACAGCGCATCCGGACAGGATTTCTTTGAAGGCCAGGCACGCGCGGCAGAGCGCGGCGTCACCGTCGAGGAGTCGGACTGGCGCCGCGTCCAGCAGCTTGTCGCCGAGACCCTGGTGCCCGCTTCCGAGCTCTCCCGCCTGCAGGGCGCGGGCGCCGGGCTGCAAGACAACGACTGATCAGATTTCTAGGGGGATAAATCCATGGAGACCCAGCAACTCAGCCTGCAGGAGGTCGAGCAGCTCGCGAAGGACGCGCTGCGCGGGGCAGGGGCCAGCGAAGAGGCCGCGGCTTCCGTGGCGAAGTCCACCTACGCCGCCGAGCGCGACGGCATCCGCAGCCACGGCCTGCTCTATGTGCCGATTTACTGCGAGCATGTCCGTTGCGGCAAGGTCGACGGCCAGGCCGTGCCAGAGGTCACGCGGGCGGCCGCTGCCGCCATTCGGGTCGACGCGGGCAGCGGCTTCGCCCATCCGGCCATCGATGCCGGTTTCGAGACTTTGACGGAGGCCGCGCGGGAGAATGGCTGCGCCGCGCTGACGGTCTATAACTCCTATAACTGCGGCGTCCTGGGCTATCACGTGGAGCGGCTGGCCGAAGCCGGTTTCCTGGGGCTCGGTTTCACCAATGCGCCGGCCTCCATCGCACCCGTGGGCGGCAAGACCAAGGTGATCGGCACCAACCCCTTCGGCGTCGGCGTACCCGATGGCAAGGGTGGCGCCGCCATGGTGATCGACCAGTCCGCCAGCGTCATCGCCAAGAGTGAGATCACCATGCGTGCCCGCGAGGGCACCGCCATTCCCGAAGGCTGGGCGCTGGATCCGGAAGGCGAGCCGACCACCGACCCGGCGGTGGCCCTGAAGGGCACCATGGTGCCGAGCGGCGGTTATAAGGGCTTCGGCGTCGGGCTCCTGGTCGAGCTGATGGCGGCCGCTCTGAGCGGGGCGACGCTGGGTAAGGATGCCAGCCCCTTCGCCGGTACCGCCGGCGGCCCGCCGCGCACCGGACAGTGTTTCATCGCCGTGAATCCGGACCCGCTGTCCGGCGGCGGCTTCGCCGAGCGGGTCCAGGGCCTGGTCGAGGCCATCACGGCGCAGGAAGGTGCAAGGCTGCCGGGCGCGCGCCGTCAGGCAAACCGCCAGCGCATCATGAACGAGGGCGTGGCGGTGGACCGCAAGCTGATCGAGACCATCTCGGGCTTTATCGCCTGACCAGGTTCGGCTTCAGGCCTCCTCCAGCAGCCATTCCTGAAACAGCCGGGTTTCCGGTTTCTGCCGCGTGCTCTCCTCCGGGATCAGCAGGTAGTGAGAGATGTCCACCGGGACCTCGGCCTCCACGGGTCGCACCAGGCGTCCGCTTTCGAGGAAGGACTCGGCGAAGGAGTTGAGGACCATGGCGCAGCGCGGCCCGCTCGCGGCCAGTTCCAATGCCGCAAGCGAAGTGTCGACGTTGATCCGGCTGCTGCCAGGGTCGATCTCGAGACCGGCGGAGTGAAAGAAACGCTTCCAGAGATCCTCGAAACCGGTGGTGAAGACCAGCGGGCAGGCGGCGAGGGCTTCGGCGCTGTCCGGCAGGGCCTCGCCATAGTGGCTCGGGCTGCAGAGCGGCACCGCCTGCTCATGCCGGATCAGCCTGGCTTCGCAGCCGGGCCAATCGCCATGGCCGAGGCGGATGTCCACGTCGGTTTCCTCCGGGGTCAGGCCCTCGGCCCAGATCGCCGAGCAGATCCTTATGTCGATATCGGGATAGCGCGCGAGGAAGGACTGCAGGCGCGGCGCCAGCCAGAGGATGGCGTAGGAGATCGGGGCCCGGATCGTCAATGAACGCTCGCCCACCGGGCCGAAGAGGCTCGAGGTGGAGGCGGAGAGTTCATCGAAGGCCTTGCGGACCGAGGGCAGGTAGGCGCGGCCCATATCGGTCAGGCGCAGGGAGCGTGGCAGGCGCTCGAAAAGCTGAAAGCCCAGGTGCTGTTCCAGCGTCCGCACCCGGTGGCTGACCGCCGCCTGGGAGAGATTGAGCTCCGTCGCCGCGGCCGAGAAGCTCAGGAGCCTAGCCGAGGCTTCGAAGGCATGGAGAGCCGTGAGCGGAGGAATCTGATAGCGCATCGGCGTACTTTATCGCAGCCGGCCTGGAAAGCGACCGGAAGATGCTTCGGGGATTATCGTCACTCAACCGGAAAGGCGACGGCGCTGGTCAGGGCGTCATGTATCTTGCTGCGCGCGTTTTCCTTCTGCATATCGCCGCGCGACAGCAGGCCGATGGTCCGAAAGGTCGGCGGGCTGCCGAACTCCAGGACCCTTACATTGGGCGCGAAGGAGATCCGCATGCCGGTGTCCGGGATGATGGAGGCGCCGAAGCCGGCGGCCACCATCATGCAGATGGATTCGATCGATTCGATTTCGGCCCGCGTATCCATCGAGATCCCCATCTCCTCCAGCCGGCTCTCGATAAGGGGCGCGGCCCAGGCGGCGCGGTTGAAGCGGATGTAGGGGTGGGCGCTGAAAACCTCCTGGGGAGTCTTCTCCGTGGAGTCAGGGGGCGCCACGATCACGATCTTCTGCCGGGTCACCGCTTTCCAGTCCAGTTCGCTCTGCAGATGGTTGGGTTCGCTGATCAGTGCCGCGTCGATCTCGCCCTTGCGGACCTGTTCGGCCAGCGCGCCGGAGAGACCGGAGACCACGTTCAGGATCAGGCGCGGCTCCCGCTCGGTCAGCAACATAACGGTTCGCGGCAGGATATTGGTCAGGGTGGTGGGAACAGCGCCGAGACGGAAGACATCCGAATAGGGCTGGGTCTCGGCGAGCGCATCCTGAATCCCGTCGTAGTGGCGCAGGATCTCCCGGGCCTTGGCGAGCACGATCCGGCCAGGCTCGGTGAGACGCAGCGGCCGGTGGTTGCGGTCGAAGAGATCGGTGCCCAGCGACTGCTCCAGCGCGCTCACCTGCATGCTTACCGCTGATTGAGTCAGGTGCAGAACTTCGGCGGCCGCGCTGAAGGAGCCGTACTGGCTGGTCGTCACCAAAGCCTTGAATTGCTTGATGGACAAGGCTGCCTCGCTGTGAAATATCAATTTTATTGATGATAAAGAAAATTTTTTCCGCTTTGTAGAAGAAAATTTGGTGTTATCTTGATAACATTCCTGGTGGAATCAGTGCGGACGGTTGCAGTCCGGTCTGGTAACAATAGCCGCAGTCAATTCGGCATCCGCCAGCGAAATTTATGGGAGGAAAAACGTGATCAAACAAATGAAGCCCTGCGGTCTTGCCCTCGGCGCCCTCATGCTGGCGGCGGCGCCACTTAGCCTGTCAGCCGCCGAACTGCCGGCGAAGCCGGCGGGATTCGGTCTCCGGCCGCTGACCATGATCGTGCCCTTCGGCGCCGGCGGTGGTTCGGACCAGCTTGCCCGCTCCATGGCGAAGGCTATGGAAGAGGTTGCCGGCCTGAATTTCCAGGTGGTGAACAAGCCCGGCGGCGGTGGCACCGCGGCCATTCCCGACTTCATGCTCTCGCCCGGCGACGGCTACACGGTGCTGGAGCATATCGACAATGCGATCTCCGCCTACGCCAAGGGGGACATCAAAGAGAACCCGGCCGAGGACTGGACTCCGCTCTGCATGACGCAGATCACCTTCAGCCAGATCTACATCCGCGGCGACGAGGATCGCTTTACCGACTGGAACTCCTTCCTCGAATACGCCAAGGCGAACCCGGGCCAGGCCTCCATGGCCAACCTCGGCAAGGTCGGCTCGATGGAGCTGGTGGTCATGTCGCAGCTGCAGAGCGCGCTGGGTGTGGACGTCAAGCAGATCGCCTTCGACAAGCCGGCCGAGCGCTACGGCGCGCTGATCGGCGGCCATGTGGACGTCCTGTTTGAGCAGCCGGGCGATGTCCGGAACTTCCTGGACTCCGGCGCCATGAAGCCGATCCTGACCTTCCTCGACAGCCGCCCGGACGTCTTTGCCGATACGCCGACCCACAAGGAAGTGGGCGCCGACTTTGATGCCCTGACGCGTTTCCGCGGCTTCTATGTGAAAAGCGATGTGCCGCGGGATCGCAGGGAATATCTGGCGGCGGCCTGTGAAGCGGGCTTCAAGACCGAGTCCTTCCAGGCCTTCAACGAGAAGAAGTACATGCACCTGATCGACAGCTATCGCGACACCGAAGGTTCGGTGAAGCTGATCAATGACGCGGTGGCGACCTACCGCGCCATGTACAAGGAACTTGGTATCGGCAAATAGCCACCCTGCCCGCCGCGCCAAAGCGGCGGTGATACTCGGAAGACCTTCGTCGGAATGTTAAGGAGTCGCGGATCGAGCCAACGGCTTTTTCCGGCGAAGGCTTTCCTTTTGCCATCGACTTACTGTCAAGGCGATCCAAATCACTTGTGGGGGCTGTCGTGACCCGATCCGATACGAAACTCGAGACGCAGGACAGAACGCTGTCGATCGCTCCGCTCTTTTCGAAGCCCGTCCTGGAGTGGCTGTTCTGGCTGGCGCTGGCGGCGATCGTCTATTCCCTGACCGGCGGCTTTGACGAGCCGATCGCGGAGTATCGCTTCGGCGCGGCGGGCTGGCCGCGCGCGCTTTGCGTTGCGTTGGTGATCGGGGCGACCGGGCAGTTGATCTACAAGCTCGCGCGCAAGGAACCCGCGCCGGAGGAGCCAGGCGAGGCCGTCGAGGCGGGTCCGGGCCTTTCCCTCGGCGCAAAGCTGCAGCGGTTCGGGGTCTTCGCGGCGCCCTTCATCTATCTCTATCTCACCCCGCTGATCGGCTTCTACGTCACGACGCCGCTGCTTATTCTCGCCATCCTGCTGCTGTTGGAGGTGCGCAGTCTCAAGGCGCTGGCAGGGGTGACGCTGGTGGTTTACGGGCTGGTGCTCCTGGTCTTCACGCGCTTCTTCTACGTGGCCTTGCCGGTCGGCCGGATCGAAAGCTTCTACGACCTGAACAACTGGATCATCGTGATGGTCCGCAGCGGACTGTGAGGGCAGGGTAATGGTCGACTTTATCGCAGGAACCCTCACGCTCTTCGGCGATCCCACGGCGCTCATGCTCTTCTGCCTGGGACTGCTCGGCGGCATGCTCTTCGGGGCCATCCCCGGCGTCAACATGCTCACCCTCGGCGCTGTGCTGCTGCCCTTCACCATCAATATGGAAGCGCCGCACGCGGTGATGCTGTTCTCGGTGATCTACTGCTCGGGCGTTTTCGGCGGCGCGATCACGGCGATCCTCTTCAACATTCCCGGCGCACCGGAAAACGCGCCGACCTGCTTCGACGGCTATCCCATGACGGTGAAGGGCCAGTCGGGCAAGGCCATCGGCGCGGCGGTCTCCTGCTCGGCCATCGGCGGTGTGGCCTCCGCGGTCGTGATGATGGCCGCAACGCCTTTGATCGCCGGCTGGGCGGTGCGCGCCTTCGGACCGCAGGAGATCTTCGCCCTGATCTTTTTCGGCCTCGCGGTCTCTGCTTCCGTCGGCGCAGAAACCCTCTGGAAGGGCTGGCTGTCGGTCTTTGCCGGACTGGTGATCGCGACCATCGGTACCGACCCGGTCGGCGGCGTGCCGCGTTTTAACGAAGGTTCGATCCTCGGCTGGGAATTCTCCTCCTATTATCTCTCCGCCGGCATTCACTTCATTCCCATGATCCTGGGTTTCTTCGCGGTGTCCGAGGTTTTCACTCAGGCCATGTCGATCGCCGAGGGCAAGCGCAAGCGGCCGAAAGCCAACCTGGAGTTCCCGAGCCTGCTCGAGTTCTGGCAGGTCCGTTTCACCATGCTGCGCTCCATGTTCCTGGGCTTCTTCGCCGGTATCCTGCCGGGCATCGGCGCGACCCTCGCGGCTTTCCTGGGCTACAGCCAGGCGGTGCGCTGGTCCAAGACGCCCGAGAAGTTCGGCAAGGGTGAACTCTCCGGCGTGGTGGCTTCCGAGACCGCGAACAACTCGGCAACCGGCGCGGCCATGATCCCGCTGCTGGCCCTGGGCCTGCCCGGTGGGGCGCTGACCGCCATGATCATGGGCATCTTCCAGATTCACGGCATGGAGCCCGGACCGCTCATCTTCATCAACTCGAAGGACCTGGTCTGGGTCACCTTCGCCGCCATGTTCTGGGCCAATCTCTGCATCGTCTTCCTGGGCTGGCTGCAGACCAAGACCGTGGTGCACATCCTGAACGTGCCCTTCCGCTGGCTGGCGCCGGGCATCCTGCTGCTTGCGACCATCGGCGCCTATGCCCTGCGCAACCTGATGGTCGATGTCTGGGTCATGTTCCTGGCCGGCGCCATCGGCTTCTTCCTGCGCCGCACCGGGTATTCCGCGGCGGGCATCGTGCTCGGACTGATCCTCGGCAAGCTGGGCGAGTCGGCCTTCGCCAAGTCCATGCAGCTCATGGATTACGACCTCCTCGGCTTCTTCTCCCGGCCCATCGCCGCTTTCCTGCTGCTGGCGGGCCTGGCGACCATTGCCAGCAGCATCTGGAACGAGATCCGCGGCAAGGAACTGCAGAAGGCGCTCATCGACTGAGCCGCCTGAGCAAAGACAAGAACTTAATTGGATGGATGCGCGGCCCCTGGCGGTGGCGCAAGACAGGAAAGGAATGAAGTGACATGTCGGCTCAAGTAACAGCACTCGAACCCGCCAATGCTTCCGCCGAAGCGGCGGTCGCCGATTTGATGCGGCGCGCGGGCGCCGCCATGGAGCTCTACGAGAACCATGACCAGGCCCGCGTCGACGAGGCGGTCACTGCCCTGGCCTGGTCGATTTACAAGCCGGAAAACGCCCGGATGCTGGCAGAACTCGCGGTCGAGGACACGGGGCTGGGTAATGTCGAGTCCAAGATCATCAAAAACACCCGCAAGACCTTCGGTGCCCTGCGCGATCTCTTGCGGGCCAGGACCGTCGGTGTGATTGAGGATGATCCCGCCAAGGGCATGGTGAAGTACGGCAAGCCCGTCGGCGTGGTGGGGGCGGTCTGTCCCTCGACCAACCCGGCGGCCACCCCGGTCAACAAGGCCATGATGGCGCTGAAGGGCGGCAACGCCGTGATCATCGCGCCCTCGCCGGCCGGCTACAGCACCACGGCCAGGACCGTGGAATTGATGCGCGCCGAACTCAAAAAGTGTGGGCATCCGGAGGACCTGGTGCAGATCCTGCCGGCCCCCGTCACCAAGGACATGACCCAGGCTCTGATCAACGCCTGCGATCTGGCCGTGGTCACCGGTTCCCAGAACAACGTCAAGCGCGCCATGACCTCGGGAACGGTCGCGATCGGCGTGGGTGCCGGCAATGTGCCGGTGATCATCGACGAGACTGCCGACCTGGACGACGCGGCTGAGAAGATCTCGGCCTCCAAGATCTTCGACAACGCGACTTCCTGCTCGTCGGAAAACGCGGTGATCATCCTCGATGGTGTCTACTACCCGGCCCTGGCGGCGCTGCAGCGGGCGGGTGGTCATCTCTGTGATAATGCAGAAAAGACCAAGGTCCTTGAGGGACTCTGGCAGAACGGCCATCTCAACCGTCATGTCATCGCCAAGGATATGAACGTCTTCGCGGAGGTGATCGGACTGTCACCATCGGCGGCGACGGCCAAGTTCGCCATGGTCGAAGACGACCGGCCCGGCCCCGACCGGCCCCTGTCGGATGAAAAGTTGTCGCTGGTCCTCACCGTGTACCGGGCCAAGGATTTCGCGGAAGCCAAATCCATCGCGAAGGCGATCCTGGAGGTCAAGGGCAAGGGCCATTCCGTCGGTATTCACACGGCCGATCCGGTGCATGCGCGGGAACTGGCGGAAGAGATCGACGTCGTCCGCGTGCTGGTCAACCAGGCTCATACCTTCGGCAACGGCGGCAGCTTCAACAACACGCTGCCCTTCACGCTCTCCATGGGCGGCGGCACCTGGGCGGGCAACAGCATCAGCGAGAACCTGAACTACCGCCACTTCATCAACATCACCCATTTGGTCACGACCATCGCCGAGGACAAACCCTCGGAAGAGGCCCTCTTCGGGAACCACTGGACGAAGTACGGCAAGTAATACCAAGGGACGCTGAGGGAAGCGGAAGCATGAATTTCGAAGAGTACAGAGCGAAGCCTCTCCTGGCTTCGGTTGGCATCGCCGTGCCTGAGAGCGAAACGGCCTGGGACGCGGACAGCGCGCAGGCGATCGCCGTGCGGATCGGCAAATGCGTGGTCAAGGCCCAGGTGCCCACCGGCAAGCGCGGCAAGGCGGGCGGCATCAAGTTGGCCTCGACGCCGGAGGAAGCGCGCGCGCAGTCAGAGGCCATCCTGGGCATGGAGATCGACGGTCATCGCGTCGAGAAACTGCTGATCGAAGCCCAGGTGCCGATCGCGCGGGAGCTCTACGCGGCGGTGCTCAACGATTCCGACACAAAGAACCCCATGATCCTCTTCTCCATGATGGGCGGCATGGATGTCGAGGAGGTCGCCGAGACCGATCCCGACGCTATGCGCAAGATCCCCGTCGAGATCACCAGGGGTTTCGATCTTTCAACGGCCCGTGAAGCCCTGGCGGACTGCGAACTTGGGGCGATGGAATCGGCGGTCGCCGAGGCCCTGGTAAGGCTCTACCAGGCCTACCGGCGGTACGACGCGGAACTGCTGGAGATTAATCCGCTGGTCCTGACGGCTGATGACCGGGTGATCGCGCTCGATTGCAAACTCACGCTCGACGATTCAGCGGCGCCGCGTCAGGCGGAGATCGCCGCGCAGGCGGCGCCGGAAATCCTGACCGAGCTTGAGCGAAAGGCCCAGGAGGCGGGCTTGAAATATATCGCCCTGGGTGGTTCGGTCGGGGTGTTGGCCAATGGGGCCGGCCTGACCATGACCACCATGGACGCCATCACGCACTACGGCGGAAAGCCGGCGAACTTTCTGGAGATCGGCGGCGAGGCCTACACCAAGGCCAAGGTCGCCCTTTCAATCCTGCTGGAGAACGGTGACATCCGCAGTCTGCTCGTCAATTTCTGCGGTGCCTTTGCCCGCACCGACGTCATGACCGAGGGACTGGTGGCGGCCTGGAAGGAACTGGCACCCGACATCCCGATCTTTTTCACCATCCACGGCACCGGCGAAGAAGCGGCGGTGAAGATCGTGCAGGAGGAATTGGGTATCGAGCCCTTCGATCTCATGGACGATGCGGTCCGGGCCGCGGTGAAGGCAGCAGGGGAGGCGGCGTGATGATCGTCAGAAAAGAGCACAAGGTTCTGGTCCAGGGCATCACAGGCAAGCAGGGGACCTTCTGGACCGAGGCCATGCAGGCCTATGGCACTTCAGTCGTGGCCGGCGTCAATCCGAAGAAAGCCGGTACCTTGCACCTCGATGTCCCGGTCTATGCGACGGCGGTGGAGGCCGCCCGTGATCAGGCCATTGATGTTTCGGTCATGTTCATTCCGCCCATGGCCGCGAAGGCAGCGGCCACCGATGCCTGTGAGGCCGGCGTGAAACTGCTGGTCTGTCTGACGGAGCACATCCCCGCCCATGATGTGATGGAGATGCATGCGGCCGCGGCCGCGAACGGCGTGCGGATCGTCGGCCCCAACACGGCGGGCCTGGTGACGCCGGGCGAGTGCTTCGTCGGCATCATGCCGGCTTTCAATCCCAATGTTTTCCGGCCCGGGGAGATCGGCGTGATTTCCCGCTCCGGCAGCCTGGGGACGCTGGTCAGCCTGAACCTGACCCAGAAGGGCTTCGGCCAGTCGGCCTTCTACGGTGTGGGTGGAGATCCCATGATCGGCACCACCTCGCGCGATGCGCTTGAAATTCTGGATGCCGACACGCGCACCAAGGCGGTTGTGCTCTGCGGCGAGATCGGCGGATCGGCGGAAGAGCGTGCGGCGGAATATGCCACCGGCATGACCAAACCGGTGGTCGCCTTCATCGCCGGCCGCGCTTCGCCGCCGGGCAAGAAAATGGGCCACGCCGGCGCCATCGTTTCCGGCGGTTCCGGGGGCTACGACGCGAAAAGGGCGGCGCTGGAATCCGCGGGCGTGGCGGTGGCCGATGTGCCCAGCCAGATTCCGGCCCTGCTGAAAGAAAGCCTGGACCGGAAAGCGGCCTGACCCGCAGCAAAAAGGCCGTTTGACTCTTCCCACCATGAGGTCGATTCTGGAGATCGGACCTCGTGGGGGAAGGGCGGCGTTACCCAAACCAAAGTTTGGTTGTTTGCCAACCAGGATCGAAGCTTCGGAGGATAGAATGCCGCCGGAAAACGCCCGCTCTCGCTTTAATTGTCTTGTTTTTTGATTAATGCGCGAAATAGGGGTTTTTTATAAAGAAATTGCGTGTTTTTGGTAATTTTGGTCTCATTTATGGTGGTTTTTGTCGTAAAACTCCCCTATTCGTTTCTTCATTCCGTGCCGATTGATTGGGAGGAGCCCGGCGCTCGCGAGGCGCCGCAGGTCATTGTTGCAACCCAGGAGATGTCGTGATGGTTTCATCCGTCATGACGTTTTGGGCGACGGGTGTCAGAGGTGGCCCCGGTCCCACGGAAAATTGAGGGAGGACGGAAGCTGTGAGCCTGTTTGAACGAGAGCCGGTTGAACGGTCTCCCATGGTTTCGGACGAAGTCCGTAAGACCACCTGTTACATGTGCGCCTGCCGCTGTGGCATCAATGTGCATCTGCGCGACAACAAGGTGCGCTACATCGAAGGCAACCGGGATCACCCGGTCAATCGTGGTGTCCTCTGCGCGAAGGGCTCGGCGGGCATCATGCAGCATTATTCGCCGGCGCGGCTGCGCAAGCCCCTGAAGCGGGTCGGCCCGCGCGGCAAGGGCGAATTCCAGGAGATCGAGTGGGAGGAAGCGCTCGAGCTCGCCACCTCCTGGCTGAAGGATATCCGCGAGAACGACCCCAAGCGCCTGGCCTTTTTCACCGGCCGAGATCAGAGCCAATCGCTGACCGGTTTCTGGGCGCAGGCCTATGGCACGCCGAACTATGCGGCCCATGGCGGCTTCTGTTCGGTCAATATGGCCGCCGCCGGGATCTACACCATGGGCGGTGCTTTCTGGGAGTTCGGCCAGCCGGACTGGGAACGCACCAAGATGTTCATGATCTTCGGGGTCGCCGAGGATCACGATTCCAATCCCATCAAGATGGGCCTGAGCCGCCTCAAGGCGCGCGGCGCCAAGATCGTCGGCGTGAACCCGGTGCGTACCGGCTACAATGCCATCGCCGACGAGTGGGTTGGGATCACGCCGGGCACCGACGGCCTCTTTATCCTGTCGCTGGTTCATGAACTGCTGCGCGCGGGAAAGATCGATCTCGACTATCTGGTCCGCTACACCAACGCACCCTGGCTGGTGATCCGCGATCCCGGAACGAAGGACCACGGCCTCTTCGCCCGGGGCGACGACGGTGAGCCCCTGATCTGGGACCGGGCTTCAAAAGCTTGCGTATCCCACAAAACCTCCGGCGCCAAGCCGAGCTTCAAGGGCGAGGTGACCCTGCCCGATGGCCGCACCGCGGTGCCGGCCTTCGAACTTCTGGCCGCCAAGTACCTGGACGCGTCCTACGCCCCTGAGGCGGTGGCGGCTCAGACCGGGGTTCCGGCCGCACAGATCAAGCGTCTCGCCGCGGAACTGGCGCACGTGGCGTTTGAAGAAGAGATCGTACTGAACCAGCCCTGGACCGACATGAAGGGTGAGCGGCACGAGACCATGATCGGCCGCCCCGTCGCCTTCCACGCCATGCGCGGGATCTCGGCTCACTCCAACGGTTTCCAGACCTGCCGGGCGCTGCACCTGTTGCAAATCCTCCTGGGTTCCATCGAGTGTCCCGGCGGTTTCCGCTTCAAGCCGCCCTATCCCAAGCCCATGGAGGCGCACCCGAAACCCCACGCCGAGTACGCGGTCAACAGTCCGCTGCCGGGGCCGCATCTTGGCTATCCGCGTGGTCCCGAAGATCTGGCGATCGATGACGACGGCAAGGCCAAGCGGATCGACAAGGCCTTTTCCTGGGATGCGCCCATGTCCGTGCACGGCATGATGCACATGGTGATCTCCAACGCCTATGCCGGCGATCCCTATCCGGTCGATGTGCTCTTTATGTACATGGCCAATATGTCCTGGAACTCCTCGATGAATTCCCGGGGCGTGATGGAGATGCTCGAGGCCAAGGACGACAAGGGTGACTACGTCATTCCGAAGATCATCTATTCGGACGCCTATTCCTCCGAGATGGTGGCTTACGCCGACCTGGTCCTGCCGGACACCACTTACCTGGAGCGCCACGACTGTATCTCCCTGCTCGACCGGCCGATCTGCGAGCCGGAAGCGGCGGCGGATTCGATCCGCTGGCCGGTCGTGGAGCCGGACCGGGACGTGCGCGGCTTTCAGTCGGTGGTCCTGGATCTGGGCGCGCGTCTGGGCCTGCCCGGTTTCGTCAATGAAGACGGTTCTGCCAAGTACAGCGACTACGCCGACTACATGGTCAACCATGAGCGCAAGCCGGGCATCGGTCCCCTGTCGGGCTGGCGCGGCGAGAACGCCGATCAGGCCGGGCGCGGCAAACCGAACCCGGATCAGCTCAAGCGCTATATCGAAAACGGCGGCTTCTGGGTCGAGCACATCGCCGAGGAAGCCCAGTACTTCAAGCATGCCAACGCGGCCTACCAGGACTGGGCGGTCGGCATGGGCTTCTACGACGCACCGCAGCCTGTGGTGTTTCAGCTCTACCTTGAGCCGCTGCGCAAGTTCCAGTTGACGGCCGAAGGTAAGGCCGACAGGCAGCCGCCCGAGCATCTGAAGGCGCGTATGCGCGACTGCTTCGATCCGCTGCCGATCTGGTACGCGCCCTTCGAAGGCCTGCATATCGACGAGGGGGAATTCCCCTTGCACGCCATCACCCAGCGCCCGGCGGCGATGTACCACTCCTGGGGCTCGCAGAATGCCTGGCTGCGGCAGATCCACGGCACCAATCCCATGTATGTGCCGGGCGAGGTCTGCGACGCGCAGGGTCTGAAGGACGGCGACTGGGCCTGGGTCATCTCCCATCACGGCCGCATCAAGGTGCCGGTCATGCGCATGGACGCGGTCAATGCCAAGACGCTCTGGACCTGGAATGCAATCGGCAAGCGGGGCGGTGCCTGGGGTCTTTCGCCGGAGGCCCCGGAGGCCAAGAAGGGCTTCCTGCTGAACCATCTGATCCACGAGCTGCTGCCCGCGAAGGGTGACGGCATGCGCTGGTCCAATTCCGATCCCATCACCGGCCAGGCGGCCTGGTATGACCTGCGCGTGCGGGTCGAAAAAGCCGATCCGGGACTCGAGTTGAGTGAACCGCGCTTCGATGCCCAGAGCGGGCCCGCGAAGGCCGGGCCTTCCGAACTGCGCTACGGGAAGGAGTGGACGAAATGACGACTCTGCCCGCATCGACGGAAAAGAAGCTAGGCCTGGTCATTGACCTGGACATCTGTGTCGGCTGCCACGCCTGCGTGGTGAACTGCAAGGAGTGGAACACCGGCGGCTACGGTGTGCCGCTGTCGGATCAGAATCCCTATGGCGCCGATCCGGTCGGCTCCTGGCTCAACCGCATCCATACCTTCGAGGTCGATGCCTCCAACTGGGAAGGCGCATCGAAACGGGAAGGTGCCGGCTGTGCCGGTTCCGAGGCTCAGATCCTTTCCAACGGCAAGGATGCGCGGGTCGTGCATTTTCCGAAGTCCTGCCTGCATTGCGATGACGCGCCCTGCGTTACGGTCTGTCCCACCGGGGCCAGCTACAAGCGCAGCGAAGACGGCATCGTGCTGGTCAATGAAGACTGGTGCATCGGCTGCGGTCTCTGTGCCTGGTCCTGCCCTTACGGTGCGCGCGAGATGGATGCCGCCGAAGGGGTCATGAAGAAGTGCACCCTCTGCGTCGACAGGATCTACAACGAGAACCTGCCCGAAGAAGACCGCGAGCCCGCCTGTGTGCGGACCTGCCCGGCCAATGCCCGGCACTTCGGCGACTTCAGCGATCCCAATTCCGAGGTCTCGGTCATGGTGGCCGAGCGTGGCGGTATGGACCTGATGCCGGAACAGGGCACGAAACCGGTGAACAAGTACCTGCCGCCGCGGCCGAAGAGCCGGCCTGTCGAGAGCGCGCCGAGCGATCTGGTCGCTCTGGCCGAACCGGAGGCCAAGGGCTTCCTCGGTTGGCTCGATGCGGCCCTCGAGAAGATGGGATAAGACCATGCATCCTGCTTCCTCCATTATCGTCTTCACCACTCTCTCGGGTATGGGCTTCGGCCTGATCGCCATGCTGGGCCTCGGAATGGCCCCCAGCGACGGGACGGTGGCGCTCGTTGCCTGCGCACTGGCTTTCATCCTGACCGGTATCGGCCTGGCCTCTTCGACCTTTCACCTGGGGCATCCGGAACGCGCCTGGCGCGCCTTGACCCAGTGGCGCTCCTCCTGGCTGTCGCGCGAGGGCGTTCTGGCCGTGGTAACCCTAGGTCTTTTCGCGATCTACGCGGCGCTCTGGATCTTCGGCGCTGATCGCATGACGGCGGTCGGGATACTGCTCGCGCTGCTGTCCCTGGTGACGGTCTACGCGACCGCCATGATCTACGGCTCGCTCAAGACCGTGCCGCGCTGGCACAGTGGGCTGACGCCGATTTGTTACCTGCTTTTTGCGCTGGCCGGCGGCGCCTTGTTGGCGACGACTCTTTCCGCCGTCCTGGGGCAGGCTGCGGCCGATCTCGCGCTGATTGCACTGGTGCTGATGCTGGCGGCCTGGGCGGCGAAGTTCGTCTGGTGGAGCCGCGCCGACAAGACGACTCTGGCCAGCAGCGGCTCCTCGCCGGAGACCGCGACCGGGCTCGGCAACATCGGCCGGGTGCGGTTGCTGGAAGCGCCCCATTCCTCGCCCAATTACCTGATGAAGGAAATGGTCTACCGGGTCGGTCGAAAGCACGCCAGCAAGCTGCGCCTTCTGGCCGGCCTTCTGGGCGGTGCGCTGCCGGTGCTCGGATTGCTGGTTGCCGTCGTTGCGGAGGGCATGGCTGTTCTGCTGGTCCTGGCGGCGGTGTCGCATCTGATCGGGATGCTGGCGGAACGCTGGCTGTTCTTCGCCGAGGCGGAACATGCGGTGTCGCTGTACTACGGTCACAGATAACGGGGCGAGAAACGCTCGAGTGATGTGAAGGACGCAAGGCCGGCACAAACCGGGCTGCTTGCCGGTAAAGGAACGGCGTGTGAATGTGAGAGGTGAGTTCTTCAGCAGGCTGCTGCCCTGTCTGACCTGGCTGCCGTCGGTCGACCGGAACACGCTGCGCGCTGACCTTTTCGCCGGTTTCACCAACGCAACCATCGTTCTGCCCCAGGCCATCGCCTTCGCGACCATCGCCGGCCTGCCGCCCGAATTCGGGATCTACACGGCCATGATCACGCCGATCGTGGCGGCGATCTTCGGCTCTTCGATGGTCATGATCTCGGGTCCGACCACGGCCATCTCCGCCGTCGTCTTCAACGCGCTCTACCTGAAGCACGATCCGGGCTCGCCGGAGTTCATTGAATCGGCCTTGATCCTCACACTCCTGGTGGGCGCTTTCCAACTGGCGCTGGGGCTGGCCAAGCTGGGGCGTCTGGTGACCTTCGTCTCCCATTCGGTCCTGGTGGGCTTCACTGCGGCCGCGGCGGTGTTGATCGGCATCAGCCAGATGGGCGATGTGCTGGGGGTCGTGGTCGAGCGAGGGGGGACGGTGGTCGAGCGCGCCATCAATCTCGTTGCCGCGGTGGATGTGGTGAACTGGCGTTCGGTGGCCATCGCCGGCTTCACGCTGCTGCTGGTGCTGGTCTTCCGGCGGATATCCGAGCGCCTGCCCGGCTTCCTGCTCGCCATGCTCGGCGGCGGTCTTCTGGCCTGGTTGCTGGATGCGCGCGATCACGGGGTTGCCATGGTCGGCGAACTGCCCTCCATCACGCCCAGCTTTTACGTGCCTGACGTCACCCTGGAGCGGGCGGGCAGTCTCTCCGAAAGTGCCTTCGCCATCGCGCTGATCGCGCTGCTGGAAGCGGTCTCCATCGGCCGCGCCTTCGCGACGCGGACTCACACCCGCTTCAACGCCAATCAGGAGATCATCGGACAGGGCATGTCCAACCTGGTGGGGGGCGTTTTCCAGGCCTACCCGGGCTCCGGTTCCTTCACCCGCAGCGGTGTGAACTATGAGGCCGGAGCCAAGACCCCGATCTCCGCCATCGTCTCCTCGATTCTGCTCGGCGGTATGCTGTTCTTTATCGCGCCTCTGGTCAGCCTGACACCGCTGCCCGCCATGGCCGGCATCATTCTCTACGTCGCCTGGAAGCTGATCGACCGTAAGGAAATCCGCCACATTCTGCGCTCCAGCCGCGCGGACAGCGCCGTGGTGGTCGCCACGGTCCTGGCGGGCCTCTTCGTGCGGCTCGAGTTCGCGATCTACGTGGGTGTGATCCTGTCACTTCTGATCTTCCTCTCCAATTCGGCACGTCCGAAGCTGGCGATCAGCTCGCCGGACCCCAGCTCCACGCGTCGCAGCTTCCGCAGCGTCGTCGCGCACAGTCTGGTCGAGTGCCCCGAGATGGTCTTTGCACGCATCGATGGTGCCGTCTACTTCGGGTCGGTTGAGACCATCGAGGCCGAGTTCCGGAAACTGGAGCGCGATCATCCTGGTCAGCAGCATCTGGTGCTGGTCCTCAAGGGTGTCGGCGAAATCGACCTGGCGGCCGCCGATATGATCGTCGAAGAACATCTGCGGCGCCGGTCGCGGGGCGGTGCGCTCCACATCGTGGCGCGCTACCCGCCGATGCTTAAGCGGCTGCGCAAGCTGCGGGTGATTGAAACCATCGGGGGAGAAAATGTCTTCGAGAGCAAGGGGACTGCCATCGAGCAACTGGTGTCCCGCTTGCCGGATGATGCTTGCGCCGGCTGCTCAGCGCGGGTGTTTCTGGAGTGCAAGAAGCGCCCCGGCGCGCCGGAACTGGTGACACCAGACGTCCAGGCACTCGACCCAGAGGAGGAGGAGGCGAAGGTCATGGCGGCCATCGCCGCCGCGCGCGATGCTGAGAGCCCGTCCGAGACGCGGGAAGCCTCCGAATCCGCAGAAGACGGGCAGGACTGCGCTGCCGGGGAACCGAGCCTGCCTGCCAACGATGACCAAACGGGATCCGCGACGAAATCTCACCCGGCTGCGGCCGCCGACCGCTGATTTTCCAGTCTCTCTCTACCCCAGCCAGCCGCGGCAGTTTCCCGGTCGGTCCTTTTCATGCGCCCCTTTGATCTTGCCGCAATTTTATGATTGCAAGTGCGAGTCATTCTCATTATTGATTGAAGCCAAGCGGTTAGCCTTAGCGCCGGTGGTCTCGTAAGTCCCGCGTGCAAGAAGCTTCCGGGCGATAGGTTTCCAGGTGAACGGCCCGCAATAAGTAAGCGTTTTCGGAACCGGCGTGCGCGCATAGCGTAGGCAAACGCTTGCATGACTGCGCCGTCTGTTCCGAGACAGGAAGATCGGATGATTGGAAAACAGGAGGAAAGTGAAGGCCGGCTCTCCATGTCGATCAAGGAGACGAAATCGGTCCTTTCTTCAGGCAAGGTCAAGCTGTTGCGTAGTCATGAGCTGTTCGCTGACGTGAGAGAGGTCATGATCGAACACGACGGTGAGCTCTACCGTCTCCGGCCCACCAAGAAGGGGAAGCTGATCCTCACGAAGTAAGAAGGAATGCTGCGACCTCTGTTCGGCATTCCCCGTAACGACAAACATCAAGTCCAAGCCAGCCATTCAAGGCCAACCCGCTTTCGCAAGCCAGCCAGGACGAACATCCAGTGTGCAAAGCCAAGGGGAAGTGTTTATGGCTGGTTTCATTCGCCCGGGGGGCAGCGGTACGGCGATCGCTGTTTCTATACTCGGATCTTTTTTCTTTTCCGCCGTTGTCCAGGCGCAGGAGGAAACTGCCGAGAGCCAGAGCACGGGCGAGCAGGCCGCTCCCTACGACAGGATTCTCGATCCCATCTCGGTGACCGCGACCCGTAATCCGATCAAGGCTTTCGAATATCCCGGAATGGTCACTGTCATTGGGCGGGAGGAAATCCAGAGCCGGCAGGCTTCGTCACCCGACGACGTTTTGCGTTTCGTCCCCAATGTCGAGTTTACCGGCGGTCCGCGCCGCACCGGCGAAGTGCCGTCCATCCGGGGTTTCTCGGGACCCGACGTCATCGTGACGATCGACGGCGCCCGGCAGAACTTTGGCTCGGCGCATGACGGCCGCTTCTTCGTCGATCCCAGTCTTCTCAAGCAGGTCGAGGTGCTGCGCGGCCCGGCCTCCTCACTCTACGGCAGTGGCGGTACGGGCGGTATCATCGAGTTCCGCACCATCGATGCAGACGACTTCCTGTCGGCTGATGAGAGCTTCGGCGCGACGGTCTCGACGGGCTATCAGAGCGTCAACCGGGAAAAAATCGGCACGGTCACGGGCTATGCGGCGCCGATCGAGGGATTGGGCTTCATCGGTAGTGTCACGCGCCGCGATTCCGGCTCGATCGAGTTGGGCGACGGTACCGAGTTGGACAATACCGACGACGACATCATCTCCGGCCTCTTCAAGGGCAGCTACGAGTTCGCCGAGCATCACAGGATCGAAGGTTCCTTCGTCACTTTCCGCAATGATGCTCAGGAACCGAATAACGGTCAGGGGCGCGGCGGCAACGATGTGTTCGACAAGGATGTCCTCTCCGATACCTATCGGGTCGCCTACAGCTACAAGGATCCGGACAACGATCTGATTAATCTGGATGTCACGGCCTATTACACGGATCTCCAGGTCGATGAGGTCGAACTGGATCCGGCCACCTTCGCCGTCACCGGTGAGACTCTTGAGCGCAATGTCGATACCTACGGCTTCCGCCTGGACAACCGCTCCAACCTTACTCTGAGCGACGATCTGGCCGTGACCTTCACCTATGGCGCCGAGTATTACGAAGACGAGCAGGATGGCGCTCGGGGATCGGGTGACCGCGACGGCGTTCCGGATGCCGACGACCGCTTCATCGGCGTTTTCTCCCAGGCTGAGATTACCTTTTCCGAGCCCTTCGGGGTCGTGCCCGGTGATCTCTTGATCATTCCGGGGTTGAGGTTCGACAGTTACGAGGTGTCCAGTTCCGTCGCGGACAGCAACGACGAGACTGAACTCTCTCCCAGGCTCGGCGTCAGCTATTTGCCGACGGACTGGCTCCTCGTATTCGCGAACTATGCGCAGGCTTTCCGCGCGCCCACCTTCGACGAACTCTTCACCACAGGGACCCACTTCCGGATTCCGGTCGGTGCGGGGATCGTGAACCGCTTTGTGCCGAACCCCGATCTGAAACCGCAACGCACGAAGACATTTGAATTCGGCGGCGGCGTGACCTTCGAAGATCTGGCGGAAACCGGGGATCAGTTTCAGTTCAAGGCTTCGCATTTCCTGATCTGGGGCGACGACTTCATCGATACGCGGGTCGTTCAGCCGAGTCCCTTCGTCGACTGCAATCCCTTTATTCCCGGCGCTTGTGACGGCACCACGAGTACCTTCAACGTGCCTGAAGCCAAACTCTGGGGCTCTGAGATCGAGGCGTCCTATGAAAACGAGCGTTTTCTGGTCTCTCTCGGCTTCTCCCGGATCGATGGTGAGAACGAGGAAACTGGCGAAAAGATCGGAAATCTGACGCCTGATGAAGTGACCTTGAACACAGCGGTTAAGTTGCCCGAGATCGACTCCATTGTCGGCTGGCGGCTGCTGGCGGCCGATCAGTTCGACGAGGTCAACGCGGAATCAGAAAAGCGCGACGGCTATACGGTGCACGATGTCTACTTTTCCTGGCAGCCCGGAGACGACCTGTTGCAGGGCCTTCGGCTCGACCTCGGCATCGACAATATCTTCGACAAGTCCTACACGCGGGTGAACACCAACGCCCTCGAGCCGGGGCGTAACTTCAAGGGTCTCGTCAGCTATTCGGTGAAGTGGTGATGGAACCAACGCCAAAAACCCTTGAACTTGCGGCGGCAGACCTGCGGGCGCGCTGGGCCGAACTGAAGGCCGCGGAGCCCATGATCCGGGCGCGCGACGCCGCCGTGCAGCTCGGGGTTTCCGAAGCCGAACTGGTGGCCTGCCGCTGCGGCGAGGCCGTCCGGAGGCTGGATAACGCCTGGGGGCCGATGATCAAAGGCTTTCCGGATCTGGGGCAGGTCATGGTGCTGACCCGGAACGAGCAGGCGGTGCACGAGAAAGTCGGGACCTTCGGCAAGATCTCGATTTTCAAGTCCATGGGGCTCGTGCTCGACGACGACATCGATCTCCGGCTCTTCCTCGATCACTGGCACAGTGGCTACGCGGTCAGCGAAGAAACCCGCAGCGGCCTGCGCCACAGCCTGCAGTTCTTCGATCTCGACGGGACGGCGGTCCACAAGCTCTATCTGCGCCCAGAGAGCGACCAGGGTGCTTACGATGCCCTGGTTCGGCGCCACCTGCACGCGGATCAGCAGCCGGGCCAGGCCGTCTCGGTCTTGCCTGCGCCTCTGCCTGACCGCCCCGATCGCGACATCGATCGGGCGACGCTCCGGCGGCGCTGGCAGGCCTTGCAGGATGTGCATGATTTCCATGCGATGCTGAAGGAACTCGGTGTCGGGCGTCTCCAGGCCTTCCGACTGATAGGTGATGACTTCGCGCAGGCCGTCGGAACCGGAGCCTTCCCGGTGGCGCTGGAAGCCGCCGCCCAGAACCAGACGCCGATCATGGTCTTCACCGGTAGTCCGGGTGTCATTCAGATCCACACCGGCCCGGTCCGCCGATTGAAGGTCATGGGTCCCTGGTTCAATGTGCTGGACGAAGGTTTCAATCTGCATCTGCGGACGGATGGCATCGCCCAGGCCTGGGTGGTGCGCAAGCCGACCCGTGACGGTCTGGTCACCTCACTTGAGATCTTCGACGCGAATGACCGCCAGATCGCCTGGATGTTTGGCGCGCGCAAGGCGGGCGAAACCGAACGGGACGATTGGCGCGGCCTGGTGGCCGCACTGGAGAGCCAGGGAGAAACGGTATGAGAAATGTTGCGCGCGCTTTGGTTCCCGCCCTGGTTTTCTGGCTGGCGATGTCGGTCCCCGGGGTTGGCGGCGCGCGCGCTGAGTCACCGGTTACTGATGCCACCGGCAGAACGATTTCCGTCCAGGAAAACGCCACGCTGGTGTCGGTCGGCGGGTCGGTCACGGAAATCCTCTATGCCCTCGGCCTGGCGGATCGCATTCTGGCCGTGGACTCCACCAGCCTCTATCCGGCGAGGGCCAGAGGCCTTCCCAATGTCGGTTACATGCGGCAACTGGCGGCCGAGCCGATCCTCGCGATGGCGCCTTCGCTGGTCCTCGCGGTCGAGGATTCGGGGCCGCCGGCCGTGCTCGACCAGCTTCGGGAGGCCGGCGTGCAGGTTGCCGTGATCCCGGATAAGCCGACGCCGCAGGGGATCTCCGAAAAGATCGAACTGATTGCCGATGCCTTGGGAGTGTCCGATAGAGGGCGCGCGCTCTCCCGTCAGGTCGAGACCGACTTGCGAGATCTGCGGGCCGCTGTCCAGCAGGCGGGCAGTCGCCCCAAAGTTCTCTTCTTGCTCTCCATCGGCAATGGTGGCGCGCCGCTCGCCGCCGGCCTTGAGACCTCGGCCGCCGGGATCATCGAGCTGGCCGGCGGGGTCAACGCCATCGGGTCTTTCGAAGGTTACAAGGCGCTCTCACCGGAAGCCCTGGTGGAAGCCGCTCCGGATGTCCTGCTGGTCACGAACCGGTCCCTCGGGTTGCTGGGCGGTGCCGAAGGCCTGTTGCAACTGCCCGAGATATCCGAGACTCCAGCCGGCCGCGCGGGCCGGATCGTCGCCATGGACGGCTTGTTGCTTCTGGGGTTCGGACCGCGGACGCCAAAGGCCGTCTCGGACTTGGCGGCGCAACTGCACCCGGATTTCTCTCCGCCGACGCAATAGGAGCCACGATCCGAAGCATGTGCAAGGAGAATGACGACAGAGGGAGCCGGCGATGACCAGCCTCGCCGCCGGCGACGTCATGACGCTTGCCTTGCAGCGGCGGCAGCGGAGCCGTTTGCTTTTGACCGCGCTTTGCGTCCTGCTGCTGGCCGGATTTGCTTTGTCGGTCGGCTGGGGGGCTGTAAGCATCTCTCCGCCTCAGGTTCTCGCCATTCTTGCAAAATCGATCGGGTTGGGTTGGGCGAGTGGCGACGCAGCCTCCGAAGCCTCGATCTGGGCCTTTGGCCGCCGCGAGGAAATCGTTCTGCTCGGGATTCGTCTGCCGCGGGCTGTGCTGGCGGTGCTGGTCGGCGCCGCCCTGGCCGGTTCGGGGGCGGCGCTCCAGGGTCTGTTCCGCAATCCGCTTGCCGATCCCGGCTTGATCGGCGTGTCCACAGGCGCCGCGCTGGCGGCCGCGGCCTGGATCGTGCTCGGGGGCAGTCTGGCGGGCGTTTTGGGCGTCGCGTTCACAGCCACGGCAGGCCCGACGCTCGGCTTTCTGTTCCTGCCCCTGGCCGCCTTTCTCGGCGGACTCGTTTCCACCTTCCTGGTCTATCGCATTGCCAGCCGCGCCGGCCAAACCGATGTCGCGACGCTCCTGTTGGCGGGCGTTGCCATGAACGCCATATCCGGTGCGGGGGTCGGCCTGCTGATCTTTCTCAGCGATGACCAGCAGCTACGTGATCTGAATTTCTGGCTGCTCGGCAGTCTCGGCGGCGTCACCTGGACCAAGGTCGTGACGGTCGCACCTTTTATCGCCGGCGCGGCGCTTGCGCTGTTGCTCTTCGCGCGGCACCTCAACGCGCTTCTGCTGGGCGAACGCGAGGCCGGCCATCTGGGCTTTCGCGTCGAGCGGACCAAGAAAGCCATCGTCCTGCTGGTCGCCCTGGCAACGGGCGCTTCGGTTGCGGTCACCGGCGTCATTGGCTTTGTCGGCCTGGTGGTGCCGCATCTGGTGCGCCTCTCCATGGGCGCGGATCACAAGCTTCTCATGCCCGCCTCGTTACTGCTGGGCGCGAGTTTGATGCTCTTTGCCGATCTGGCCGCGCGCTCGGTCGCCTTGCCGGCGGAATTGCCGATCGGGATTCTGACGAGCTGCGTCGGCGGCCCCTTTTTCCTCTGGCTGCTGCTGCGGGCCCGCGCAAAGGGAGCCTGGTGATGCTGGTGGCGGATCAGGTTGACGTCACGCTGGGCGGTGCGAAAATCCTGAAGGCGGTTTCTCTCAGCCTTTCAGAGGGCGAACTGGTCACGGTGGTCGGGCCCAACGGCGCAGGGAAATCCACGCTCTTCGGGGCGATGTCGGGCGCTGTGACGCCGGAGGCGGGGATGGCATCACTCGCCGGACTCGCCCTGACCGACTGGGCGCCCGAAGCCCTGGCCCGGCATCGGGCCGTCTTACCGCAGAATGCGGAGCTGACCTTTCCCTTTCGTGTCCTGGAGGTGGTGCTGCTCGGACGTTCGCCGCACCAGGGACAGTGCAAAGAGGAAAGGGATCTGACCATTGCACGGCTGGCGATGCTGGAGACCGAAACGCTGCATCTGGCGGATCGCGTCTACACCACGTTGTCCGGCGGAGAGCGCCAGCGGGTGCAGTTGGCGCGGGTTTTGACTCAGATTGCCTTTTGCGAAGAAGCGGTGCCGTCAGACGCGGCCTCCGGCGGGCGCTTTCTCTTGCTGGACGAGCCAACCTCAAGTCTCGATCCGGCCCATCAGCATGCAACCCTGCAGACCGCCGTGCGGGCCTGTGAACGCGGTATCGGCGTGCTCGCGGTGTTACACGATCTGAACCTCGCCGCGATGTATGCCGACCGTATTGTGATGTTGAAGGAGGGGCAGATTCCGGCGCAGGGCACGCCGGCCGAGGTTCTGACCGAGAAGCTCATCGAGGGAGTCTTCGATCTGCCCGTCAAGGTTCTCGAGCACCCCAGCCGGAACTGTCCTTACGTGGTGGCTGCATGATGGCTTCGGCAGCGTTCCAGGATCCAGGCAATGCCGGGCGCAGGAGCCCTGAGACGCGGCAGTTCTTGTGGCTGAGTATCGCGCTCCTCTTGTCCTTCGCCATCCACGCCATGGCGGCTTTCCTTGTCCCTGAGAGTGACGATGAGGGCGTGGCACAGTTTGGGGTCGGCGGAACCCTTGTTTCGCTCGGCCCGGCGGGGCGGGAGGCCGGCGGCGAAGTCGCCAAGGCAGCAAGTGAGTCTGCCCCAACGGCTGAAGTTGAAGCGGCTGAAGTCGAAGCAGCGGAAGCGGAGAGCCTGGAAGCCGTGGAAGCGCTTCAAGAGCCGGATGTCGTCGAGCCGGAAACCTCGCCGCTGGCTGAAGAGCCGAATCTTACCGAGCCGGCAAGCGTGAGCGCGTTGCAGGTTGTGGCGGAACCGGCCTCTCTGGAGGCCGAGGCGCAGGTGGCTGCATTGTCCGTTTCGCCTGTCGAAGCACCGGCTAGCAGCAACAGCGTTCCGCTACTGGCGCTTGCCCCTTCCGAAGCGTCTGATGCTTTGCTGGCCGAGGTCCGTCCTCTCGAAGCGACGGAGAGCCTCGAGGCGGAAGAGCTTGTCGAACCGGTAACCGAGCCGGTCGCAGAGCCGGTCACTGTGCTGCGACCGGCTCCGCCACCGCCGAAGCGCCGCCCGAAACTTATTGCTGAGCAGAAGCAGGGCAAACCCGCGCCGCCCGCGTCCCGGGAACCGCAGAGCGTTGAGAAGACGACAGCAAAGCCGCCGAGCCCGCAGGCCGATTCTGTCAAGAAAGCCGCCGTCGAGGAACTCGCCAAGACTGGCCAGGACGGCAGTGAGGAGACCCAGACGGAGCAGGAGATCGCCGGGGAAGGCGGACGCTCGGGCCGTGCCGGCGCGAGCGAAGCCGGTGAGGGCAATAACAGCACGGGCGGCGGTGCACCCGGTGCCCAGAGTGACTACTACCAGCAGATCCAGGCCTGGCTGGAGAAGCACAAGCGTTACCCGCGGCGTTCTAAACTTCGAAACGAACAGGGCGTGGTCATGCTCCGCTTCGTCGTGGCGCGCGACGGATCGGTCTCTGTCTTCGATATCGAAGAGAGTTCCGGCTACAAACGTCTGGACAAGGAGGCTTTGGGTATGATCGAGCGGGCGCAGCCTTTGCCGGCCATGCCGTCGGATATGGTCGGCACTGAACTTAGCCTGGTCGTTCCGGTGAACTTCGAACTCCGCTGATACTGCATCGCCTGGTATCGCGGTTAGTTTGGCCAAAAAAAATCCGCGTGAAGACAGCTCCACACGGACCCAGACCATCGATTGAGCGCTCCAGCAGAACGCATTGGGCGGCGTGGACCTTAATTTCCGGCCTTCTGCGCCAGCCCCACCCCTCGATTTCACCCGGCGGGACTCAACTCCCGCGCACATCACGTAACTTCTACAGCAACTTGACTGTTTTGTCAGTGATTATCCTGCGGATTCAGTGCAGCCGGGCGGTCAGTTCGGGCGCGCCGAATTCCTGATGAGGCGGTGTAGTATCGCCATAGCGTTCAGGCAGGATCAAGCCATGGCGGCGCATGCCTGCGGCGAGGCGGAAGCCGGCCTCCAGCATGTCGCCGATGCCGTCGCCGGTCACTAGCCATTCGGCCAGGGAACGGGCCAGCCGGCGCTCCCCGCTCTGGCAGGCTGCAACAAAGCAGACAAGACTGACTTCATCCGCGCCGAGATAGGCGCAGCAGGGCTGGTGATGACAGATCCGCCGGCGGGCATGGCACTGAATAGTCTTGATCAGGCCGGCGAATCCGGTGAGGGCGTCTCGTCCGTCCTTGCTGCCGAGTTGACGGGCAAACTCGTTCCAGACGAAATTCCAGTGATCCCCGGTGTTTTGCTTCAGGCCCAGTACCCAGCGGCGGAAGGACCAGACCACGAACTGCTCCGACGGATCGAGTTCTGCGGTCGATGCAGGCCAGGGCAAGGCGTCTTGATCGGGATGTGATAATGGCAATCTCGGCTCCTGAGGGTGGACGGCTGAAGATCAGACCGGTGGAAAACCACATTGGATAGCATGATATTAAGAATGATTATCATTATCAAATAAATTGGTTAAAAAAACATACCCAAAGTCCCTGTTGTTTATGGGGAGAATTTTTTCGCCAAAATATGCAATTGACAATCATTCTTAACGATTTCACACTACAAAGGTGCTTGGAGAAATGAATGTACGTTTGCATTTGTAACGGATACCGGGACTCGGAGATCAGCGAAGTCGCTCGCGATGGCGTTCGCTGCGCACGCCGGGCTTACTTTCAGCTAGGCGGTGGCCCGCGCTGCGGACAGTGCCTGGAAATGGCCCAGGATCTGATCGATGAGGTTCACGAAGAGACCGAGCAGTCCGCTGCTTATCCCCTCCTGGCCGCTCAGGCCGCAGGCTAACCCTTTTACCGCCAGTCAATCTTCATGGTTTCTTTTGCCGGCTAAGGCGCTTCGCGCTTAAAACGGCCTGTACCAAGGGCAACGGTATCGAACCCTGGTATAAGTTCCATGGCAGCTCAGTCAGCATACTGCCGACTTCGAGCGCGAAGCCTGAAGTTTAAATTTCCGGAAAACCGTAATCTGCTGTGGTGGTCGCCGGCGCGTCCTGAAGAGGTCCGTGAACCAACCCCTAAACGCTAAGGACCAGCCAGATCCCGTTAACCCGGGTCTGATCTGGACGGGTATTGGACAGGGGCTGGTCGGTTAGAAAGCCGAATGCAAAGGAAAGGCAGGTGCCGGCTGCCTTTCCTTCATCAGAAAATGGGAACGGGAGCGTGCCCTCAGTCTTCCGCGGGTTTGCTCTGCAGTTGGACGTAGTTTTCGATGCCCATGCGCTCGATCATGTCGAACTGCGTCTCGAGGAAGTCGACGTGTTCCTCTTCGCTGCTCAGGATCTCCCGGAAGAGGTGGCGGCTCACGTAGTCGCCAACCTTTTCGCAGTGGGCAATGGCATCCCGTAGATCGGGTATGGCGTCCTCTTCGAGCTTGAGATCGCATTTAAGGATCTCTTCCACGTTCTCGCCGATCATCAGCTTGCCGAGATCCTGCAGGTTCGGCAGACCGTTGAGGAACAGAATCCGCTCGATCAGTTCGTCGGCGTGCTTCATCTCGTCGATGGATTCTTCATACTCGTGCTTGGCGAGTCTCGAAATGCCCCAGTCCTTGAGCATGCGCGAATGCAGAAAGTACTGATTGATCGCCGTGAGTTCGTTTTTGAGCACCTTGTTCAAAAACTCGATGACTTTCTTATCGCCCTTCATCTCTTCACCTCTTTGTTCTTGCTTGGCGGGCCGCTGTTCCGCGACCTTTGCCTAAGTCTCAGCGGTTGTTGAATCGCGCGATGTAATGCGCCGAAAACTAGCTGAACCGAATAAGAGGGAAACTAGAGTCGGGAAGTTGGTTTTTCAAGAGAAAAACGAAATAAATCAATATTTTAGCTGCGAACGATTTTCAATTACTTTGAGAGTGAGTGTCATTGCCACATCGAGTTGGGTAACAGCAAGGAAAGGATGGGAAAAGCGACCAGTAAAGCGAGGACGACAACGTCCATCACCAGGAAGCGGATGATGCCGGCGAAGATCTTCTCGAGCGGCACTTCTTTGCCCACGACGCTGGAGATGACAAAGACGTTCAGGCCCACCGGCGGTGTGATCAGGCCGATCTCCAGAAGCTTGACCACGACCACGCCGAACCAGATGAGATCGAGGCCCATGCCTTCGACCAGCGGCACGACGAAAGGCAGGGTGAGGACCATGATCCCGAGCGGATCGAGGAACATGCCCATGGCCAGGTAGATCGCGACGATCGCAAGCAGCACCAGCCAGGGCGCCAGATTCGCCGCCTCGACTGAAGAAACGAGGGTGGGAGCGATGCCGGTCAGGGCGATAAAGGCGACGAACATCTTGGCGCTCGCCGCGATGAAGAAAATCGCCGCAGTCTGGGTGACCGTCTCCCACATCGCTTCCTTGAAGTCCGCGAAGGAGAGACGTCGCTGCAGAATGCTGACCAGCAGGGTGATGGCGACGGAGACGGCGGCGGCTTCGGTCGCGGTAAAGATGCCGCCGTAGATGCCGCCGATCACGATCACGAACAGCAGGAGTGCCGGCCAGGCCTTGAAGGCCGCGCTGCTGCGTTCATCCCCCGTGATGGCCTGGCCCGGTGCCGGTCCGGCTGCCGGGTTGCGCCTGACCCAGATGTAGATCACCAGCACGAAGCCGGCCAGGGAGAGCAGGCCCGGGATGACGCCGGCCAGGAAGAGCTTGTTGATCGAGGTCTCGGTGAAGATGCCGTAGATGATGAAGAGCACGCTCGGCGGGATCAGGGAGCCGAGGGTGCCGCCGGCCGCGACGGAGGAGGTGGCGAGCCGCGGATCGTAGTTGAAGCGCAGCATCTCCGGGACGCAGATCCGCCCCATGGCGGAGGCGCAGGCGACACTCGAACCGGTGATGGCCGAGAAGCCGCCGCAGCCGATCACCGATGCCATGGCGACACCGCCGGGGATCCTGGCGAGCCAGACCCTGGCCGCGTGATAGATGTCCGTCGTGATGCCGGCCCGGTAGGCGATATGCCCCAGCGCGATAAAGAGCGGGATCATGCTGAGGTTGTAGGAGTGGATGAGGTGGAAGGTGTTGGAAAAGATCAGCGTGGTGGTGGGCCGGATCGCGCGCGCCAGATCGAAGCCGCCGGATTTGGTCGCAAAGAAAATCAGGGTACACAGCGCCGCCATGCCGGCCAGCGCAAAGGCGATGGGGACACGGATGGCAAGGAGGAGCAGGACGATGAGAAAGCCCACCGCACCGAGAACGATCGGATCCACGCGTTACTGTTCCTTTGCGCTGTCGGTGAGGCTCTGACCGCGCAGCGCGGTTTGCAGATCGCTTGCCGTCAGAAGGGCAAGCCGGAGAACGAAGAAGATCAGGCCAACGAAAAAGGCCAGTTTGCCCGGCCACTCCGGCAGTTCCAGGTCGCCGAAGAAGTAGGTTTCGGATTCGTAGGCGTAGGCGAACTCGTTCCAGGCGGCATAGGTCAGGGGGAGCAGCGCGAGGAAGCCGAAAGCGGTGCCGAAAGCCAGAAGGTTGAGCTTGGTCTGCGGACCGAGCCTTTCATACAGCACTTCCACCGCAATGTGGCTGCGCTTGCTGGTGACGTAGGCCAGCGGCAGGATGATCGCGCCTATCATCAACTCCTGCACGATGGTGACATCGTCGGGAATGCCCCAGCCCAGCAGCCAGCGGGAGACCACCGTCCCGGTGATCACCAGACAGAGACCGACCACACAGAGAGCCGCGACGCCGGCGAGAGCGCGTTCGAACGTTGCAAGCATCGCGATGCTCTCCTGTAGCCAGTTAGACAGCCGAAAGGACGCTGAGTGGCTCAGCGCGCCCAGGGATAGCCTTTCTCGTCCCGCTCCGTCTGATACTTCGCGATCAGGGCCTGGTATTCGGCCAGCACCTTATCGCCCGGCATGCCGTTGTCGTTGGCCTTGGCGACCCACTCCTCGACATATTTCTGGCTGGCATCCAGAAGCCTGGCGCGTTCGGCCGGCGCCAGCCGGATGATCTCGACCTTGCGGCCTTCGATGCCGTCCGTGAAGGCCTGTTCCGCGGCGCTGTTCGCCTTCTCCAGGATCGCGCCGTAGTGATCGGCGAACTCGCTGGAAACCTCGCGCAGGACGGCGCGCTGGGATTCCGTGAGGGCGGCAAGGCTGTCCTTGTTCCCCAGGATGGCGAAGGCGCCGATCTGGCCCCAGTCGAAGATGGTCAGGCTGTCGGAGACTTCGTACTGCTTGAGGGCCTGAATCGCGTAGGTGTAACCCTGGGAGCAGTCAATCAGACCGGTGTCGAGGCCCTGATAGGCTTTGTAGATGCTCATCCGCACCATATTGGCGCCAAAGTCCTTGAAGACCTTGCCGTAGGCGCCGATGCCGCGGACCTTCTTGCCTTTGATATCGTCGACGCTGCGGATGGCGTCGCCCTTGCAGGTAATCTGCACCGCCGAGGTCGAGAAGGCCGCGACGAAGCCGACGTTCTGCTTTTCGAAGGAGGCCTGCAGGGCTTCGTTGTTCATGGCCAGGTCGTAGGTCGCCCGCATGCCGACCCAGCCGTCCGGATTGCCGAGAGGCAGGTCTGCCACTGAAAGCGCATGCATTTGCCGGGGAACGTATGCCGCGATGACCGAGCCCAGGTCAGCCACGCCGTCACCGATCCCTTTCAGAGCGGACTTGGCGTCGAACAGCGCGCCGCCCCACTGGAACTCGATTTTCAGGTCGCCGTTGGACCGCTTCGCGACTTCGTCCGCAAACCAGTTGAGGGCCTTGGCCCGGGCGCCGCGATTGGGGGAGGCCTCTGCATAGGTCAGAACCGTCTCCGCCTGCAGGTTGCCGGCCGTCGTGATCAGTGCGGTTCCGCTCAGCGCGACGGCTGCTACGGTTCCTGCGAATTTCGTCCAAAAGCTCATTGCGTTCCTCCGCCTTGTGTCTCCCGCCCAGCGGTTTCTTCGAACCGCATCACCGGGCGTTTCGCCACTCCCCCTGTCTCGTGAGGGAGCGGCTCTCCTGCCATTGTTGTTCGAGGCTTCCGAATTGCAGTCCGTCGTAGGGGACCGAAGGATTAACCTCTCTGTTCGTTCGCCACATCGACGTTTTGGGAGGTCATGATACCTCAAATCCGGCGTCGTGGTTCAATTCCAACATGCGGAATATAATTCTGCATGTTGACCGAGATGCTAGCGCATGATTTTCTGTCGGGCAATCGGCAATCAACATACCCTCCCGTTGCGGCGATCCTTCCCGGGATGGTGGCGCGGGGAGGAATTCCATAGTTAATACCAAGGAGCAGTGACAATCCCTATGGGTCATTATCACTGCTCCTTGGTATAAGCTGGCGTTCAACGCTGCGCAGTACCGTGCAGGCATCGGGATTGCTGCAGAGCTTGTTGTGGACTTTAGGAGGCGGAGCGCGTTTTGGGCGAGAGCGAGTCGATGCGGCGGATCCATGAGATGCTGAACCCCTGGCTGCGGGAAAAGCCCGCGGCCCAGGCCTGCATAGATTTCGATGGCCGGGTGCTGAGTTTCGAAGAATTCGACGCTGCGATCTCCGAAGCCGCAGCGCTGCTTGCTGCTGCTGGCGTTGGTCCTGGCGACCGCGTGACCTTGGTCTCCGAGAACTGCGTGGCCGCCGCGGCGATGATCCTGGGCTGCAGCCGTCTCGATGCCTGGGTCAATCCCCTCAATGCCCGCATGACCGACAGCGAGATCCGGCGTATCGTCGCGCACTGCCAGCCGCGGGTGATGGTCTTTACCCATAAGGCCTCTGAAGCCGCGGCCCGGCACGCGGCAGCTTTCTCTGCGGAGGAATCCGAAGCCACCACATTCGGACAGGTGATGCATTGCGGCTTCGCTGAAAGTGTCGCGGAAGCGGTTTTCGAGTCGGCTGAAGAGCAGCCGGCGGCGCTGCTCTACACCACGGGCACGACCGGTGACCCCAAAGGCGTCATGCTGAGCCACCGGAACCTGCTGTACATGGCGGAAGCCTCCATGAACGTCCGCGGACTACAGGCCGGCGAGTACCTCTACTGTGTGCTGCCGATGACCCACGTCTTTGCCTTCGCCTCCGCTTTTCTGGCCTCGATCCGTGCCGGCGCAATGATCCGCTATGTCCCGCGCTTCAATCCGGCCGATGTACTCGCCGCCTATGCCGAGGGCGTGGCCGTCATGCAGGGCGTGCCGGCCATGTACGCCCAGATCATCAAGTACTGCGCTGACCACGATATCTCCGAGTTGCAGGCGCCGAAGCTGCGTTACCTTTCGGCGGGTGGTGCGCCGCTGGATGTCGACTGGAAACGCAAGATCGAAGCCTTCTTCGGCCTGACGCTGCACAACGGCTATGGCATGACCGAAACCTCGCCGGGAATCTCCGCGACCATTCCGGGTCACACCCGCTCCGACGATTCGGCCGGCCCGCCCTTGCCCGGTCTCGATGTCCGTCTCATGCCGCCGCCCGGACAGGACGAACTCAGGGACGGGGTCGGCGAGATCGTGGTCAAGGGCCCCAATGTCATGATGGGCTACTATAAAAATCCGGAAGCGACTGCCGAGGTGATCGACGCGGAAGGTTATCTGCACACCGGTGACTTAGGACGCTTCGACGAGACCGGCTGGATTTACGTCGTCGGCCGCTGCAAGGAACTGATCATCCGCTCCGGCTTCAACGTCTATCCGCCTGAAGTCGAGACCGCGCTGAATTCCTTTCCCGGCGTCGTGCAGTCGGCGGTGGTCGGTGAACGGCTCAAGGACGGCAATGAGGATGTCGTGGCCTTCGTGGAGATCCGCCCGGCCGCGGGGGTCACCGAAGAGGCGCTGCGTCAGCATATCCGGGATCGCCTCGCGCCTTACAAGATTCCCTCGCGCATGGTGCTGACCGAGAAACTGCCCGCCGCCGGAACCGGGAAGATCCTGAAACACAAGCTCCTCGAATTCTTTGCCGGGATGAACGAAAGTCCCGTTTCCTAGACTGTCCCCAACAACCGCTTTCGAACCGAGAGAAGACCTGGAACCATGACAATGCTCGATGCCTACATCTATGACGGATTGCGCACCCCCTTTGGCCGCCACGCCGGCGCGCTCGCCCCGGTCCGCCCCGACGATCTGCTGGGTCATGTCATCAAGCAGGTGGTCGAGCGCGCGCCCTTCGCCAGGGAAGACTACGAGGATGTGGTCGTGGGTTGCGTCTGCCAGTCGGGGGAAGACAGCCGCAATGTGGGGCGCTTTGCCGGGTTGCTGGCCGGACTGCCGGTGGAGACCGGTGGCCTGACGGTCAACCGGCTCTGCGGCTCGGGCATGTCGGCGGTCCTGGACGTGGCGCGCTCCATCACCTTGAAGGAAGCTGATCTTTATATCGCCGGCGGCACCGAGAGCATGACCCGTGCGCCTCTGGTCATGGGCAAGTCCTCGACGCCCTACCAGCGCACCTTTGAGATGTACGACAGCGCGATCGGCAGCCGTTTCCCCAATCCCCGGATCGCCGCTGACTACGGCGTCGAATCCATGCCAGAAACCGCCGACAACATCGCCAAGGACTTCCAGATCGGCCGGCCGGAGTCAGACGCTTTCGCCTATGCCTCGCAGCAGAAGTACGAGGCGGCGCGGGCCGAGGGTTTCTTCGAGGAGGAGATCTGTGCGACAGAGGTGCCCCAGGGTCGCAAGAAGCCGCCGCTGAGCGTAAGCGCCGACGAGCATCCGCGACCGGATACGAGTCTCGAGAAGATGGCGAGCCTGCGCCCGCTGTTCGAGGACGGTGTGGTCACGGCAGCAAATGCCTCGGGGATCAATGACGGCGCCGGCGCGCTGATCCTGGGGTCGCGGGCGGCCGGCGAGAAAGCGGGGGCCACGCCGCGCGGACGGGTGCTCTCCGGCGCCATCGCCGGGGTGCCGCCGCGCATCATGGGCGTCGGGCCGGCCTATGCCATTCCGAAGGCGCTGGAGCGGGCCGGTCTCGAGATGAAGGACATGGATGTCATTGAAGTCAATGAGGCCTTCGCCACGCAGGTGCTCGGCTGCTGCCAGATCCTGGGGCTCGCGGGCGACGATCCGCGCCTCAATCCCAATGGCGGGGCGATCGCGGTCGGCCATCCGCTGGGGGCGTCCGGCGCGCGCATTGTGCTCACCGGTCTGCGTCAGTTGGAGCGGACCGGCGGCCGTTATGCCCTGCTGTCCATGTGCATCGGCGCCGGGCAGGGCATCGCCATGGTGATCGAACGGCTTTAAACGCCAGAGACTTACTGCAGGCCGACCGGATCCACGATACCCCCGTTGCAGCCCGGTGCGGTCTTCGCGCCGGCGCGGATGACGTCGGCGAGGCTGCTGTCGTCATCCAGCGGGCCGGCCAGGTGGATCTTCAGTTCAGTGATCAGCCGCCGGCGACCGTCGTTCTTGCAGGAGACCTGCACGCGCTGGCCGGCGCCCCGCCCGAAGGCGTTGTCAAAAGCCTGACGAATAGCCTTCGTGGTTACGTTTTGACCTACATTTGCCGCAAAGAGCGCCTGGACCTCGGAAGAATTGAGCTGATTCATCGCGCGCAGGGAATCCCGATAGTAGCGTTCCGCACCCTCCGGGTAGCAGGTGCCGTGCTTGATCCATTCATGGCGATGAAGAAAGGACGCGGTGCCGGGCATCACTCTGTTCAGTTCGGATCGCGTTGCAGCCTCGAGATCGAGGACCGGCAGCCAGTCCCAGCGCCGGTCCTTGTCATTGCGTTTGTCCCGTGGGGAGACACCGCAGTAGACGTTCTCGCGCGGTTGCGGCCAGAGGCCGTGCAGTGAGAAGTGCGTGGCATCGAAGCGACCCTGATGCTGGCTCTTGCATTCCCGCTGCCGTGAGCGGGCTTCGCAGAAGGCCGGCTGCCAGGAAACCGCCAACAGCAGCGGCACATTGCGCACGACGACCTTTCGCTTTTCCTTGTTGTCTTTGTCGTCCGTCGTTGTGACGTCCGTTTCGCTCGAAGCCGGGTCGGCGCGTACCACGTGGATACCGCAGTCGATCCCGACCCAGCGGTCGCTGCTGCCGCTCTCGCCCAGCCTGATCCGGTAGTGGCTGGCATTATCGGTCCGGTTCTTGCCGAGCAGCGGATAGGCGCGCCCGGGCTCCAGCCAGTCGCCGCTGGAACCGCGCAGGGATTTCGTCGCGATGCAGGCTTCCTCGACGATCAGCCAGCCTTCGAGCTTGACCGAAGCCGAAACGGCATTCGCAAGGCCGAGAGCCAGAAGCGAAGCAACAATGGCGGCGAGGATGCGTCTCATGTGGATTCCCCCAGGCGCAATTCCGGATAACGCTCACCAAGCGTTAGCACAAATGCTGGGAACTGACGAGATCACGACTTTGCGGCCGACGGCGGATAGCGGAAGTGGCCGATGATGCGGTGGGCGAAGAGCTGGTCGTTGCGGCGGGTGCCCAGGCCGCTGTTGTGGATGATCAGGGGACGCTTGCCGTCGCGGCTGGCGCGGTCGCTGACGATGGCGATGTGGGTGCGGGCGCGGGGGAAGAGGTAGGCGACCACATCTCCCGGCAGGTAGTCGGCGGGGTCTTTCGATCCGGCCAGCGCGGCGCCCTGGCGGCTGAAGAAGGCGACCAGGTTGGGCACCCGGCGGTGATCGATGTTGGGGTCGGGCCGTTTCAGATTCCAGAGATTGGGATAAGCCTTAAAGTTGGCGCGCATGTCTTCGTGCACGGCCTGCTGCAGGTCGAGCCCGAAGGCGTCGCGGTAGGCGCGGACGATGACATCGGTGCAGACGCCGCGCTCGATCGGGATGTCGCCGCTGGGGTAGGAAATGCGGACATAGGCAGGGTCGTAACGGACGGTCTTGCCGATCTGGCTCTCGGCGGCGGCGACCAGTTGCGCTGCCCAGCCGTCAACTTTCGCAAAGGCTTCTGGTGGGCCCATGACCGCCTCTTCGAGTTCCGCCTTGAGCACCGGGGCCGCGCGCCCGATGCGGTTGCGTTCCAGAAAGGCCCAGCCCGAGACCGCGGCAAGGCTCAATCCGGCAGCCAGGAAGCTGCGCCGTTTGATCGTCATGGGGCGCGAGTGTCGGCGAGAACTGTGTTTTAACTGTGGAAGATTTGGGGCGGGTTTGGGAAGTGGTTGGCTGCTGCACCGGCCCTCTCCCCCTCCCGTCCGCCCTGCGACAGTATGCTATGGGCGGACGGGTGGGGGAGAGGGCTGGTGCCGTTCCGGCGCTAGCCGGAAAACCAAAACCTAACCCGCGCTGATGGCGTTCAGCCTCTGGCTCGCCCGCACCATCTCCTGCTCGAAGCGACGGACGATGTCGGCGAGGGGTTCGATGGCGTCGGCGAAGACCACAGACTGGCCGACCGAGAGCAGGCCGCGGGAACAGTCGCCGGTCTCGTAGGCCTTGCGGCCGATCTTTCCGGAGACATAGGGGATCAGATCCTGGATCGTGACCTCGTCCTGTTCCGCTTCGATCTTGGCGACGATTTCTGTCGTCTCGTTGCGCAGGGCGCGCACTGTGTTGCGGACCGACTGCATGATCATGGTGGTGTCGCGCTCATTGGCTTCGATCAGCCGCTGCTTGTAGCCCTCGTGCGCCCAGATCTCCTCGGCGATGGTGAAGCGCGTGCCGACCACCACGCCGGACGCGCCCATGGCCAGAGCCGCGATAACCTGAGAGCCGGTGCCAACGCCGCCGCCGATCAGGTAGGGGATTTGGATCTGCTCATCCGCCATACCGCTCTGCACGAAGCTGCCGATCACATCCAGGCCGGGATGGCCGCCGCATTCCGCGCCGACGATGGAGACCGCGTCCACGCCGACCGACTGCGCCTTGGCGGCGTAGCGCACCGCCGGCACCTTGTGCAGGACCTTGATGCCGGCTTCCTTGAGAGGCGGCAGGTAGGGTTCCGGATTGCGGCCCGAGGTCTCGACGAAGCGCACGCCCTCGTTGACGATCAGCGCGAAGATCTCGTTGGTGCGCTCGCCCTGCACCAGCTTCGGCAGCATGGAGACGTTCACGCCAAAGGGGGCGCCGTCGCAGAGGTCGCGGCACTTGCGGATCTCGTCCCGCAGGCTCTCCAGATCCGGAAAGCTCGCGGCCGTAATGAAGCCGATGATCCCGGCGCGGCCGGCGGCGGAAACATAGTCCGCGTTGGCGAGCCACTGCAGGCCGCCGGCGACGACCGGCAGGCGGATGCCGAAGAGTTCGGTCGCGGCGGTCTTGTAGGTGAGCGGTTGGGCGTTATCCAGCATGCTCAGACGTCTCCGGCTTGACCGTCGTCATGGTCGTTCACTGCAGGGCGCCGAAAGTTGGCTTTGCGTTTTTCCAGGAAGGCCGATATGCCTTCGGCGCCCTCGTCGGTGCCGAATGAGGCGGCCATGGAGTCGGCTTCCAGATTGAGCTGTGTGTCCAGGTTGTTAGTTGCTCCTGCATCGACCAGGGATTTGATACGGGCCATGGAGAGGGCGGGGCCTTTGGCGAGTCGTTGTGCTATCTCCAACGCTGCCTGCAGGCTTTCACCCGGCTCGACAATCCGGTTGATCATGCCGAGCCCGTGAAGCCGCTGCACATCGATCCTGTCGCCGGTCAGGCAGAGTTCGTTGACCAGTTGACGCGGCAGGCTGCGCGCCAGAAAGGTCGTGGCGCCGCCATCCGGCGTGAGGCCGATCTTGACGTAGGCGACCGAGAAGTAGGCGCCTTCCGACGCGACGATCAGATCGCAGGCGAGCGCCATGGAGACCCCGGCGCCAGCAGCACCGCCCTCGATGGCGGCGATGATCGGCTTGGGAAAGGCGCGCATGGCCCGGATCATGCCATGCAGCTTCTCTATGCCCTGGCGCCGATCCGCTTCCTTCATGGTGGTGCGGGCTTTCAGGCCTGAAATGTTGCCCCCGGAGCAGAAGAAGTTCCCGGCTCCTGTTAGCACGATGGCGGCGATGGAAGGGTCTTCGCTGGTCTCTTCGAGTAGGCTACGAAAACCGTCGTAGAAGTCCGGCGTCAGAGCGTTGCGCGTCTCCGGTGCGGAGTTTACGACAACCAGGACCGCGCCCTCTTTTCGCGTTTCGATCATGCGCCCTTCCTATTTCGAGCGCTTGAAGACACCGGTCGCCGTCGCGATCAGGCGGTTGTCTTCATCCCGCACTTCGGCTTCCGAGAAGAGCGTCTTGTAGCCGCCGCCGGTCACCCGACCGATGGCGCGGATGGTGCCCTCGGCGACCGGCGCGATGAAATTTGTGGTCAGCGACATGGTGACGAAGGGAATGCCTGCATCTTCGGCGGCGTGGCGGCTGCAGGCATAACCACAGGCCGAGTCCATCACGGTGACGATGATGCCGCCGTGCAGGACGTCGCGCCGGTTCCGGTGCTGTTCGCCAATGGTCAGGTAAACTTCCGATCGGTCGGCGTAGACCCGGGCCATGTAGCCCATGGATTTCTGCGCGCCAGTGTCGTTCCGGAAGATCAGCGCGCCGTCGCTGTCCGGGCGACCGTGGCCTTGAGTTTCGTCGGTCATGCGTATTTTACGAGGCCTGGGACAAGGCGACGAAGCGTTCGAGATGATGCTCCGTGTCGCCGAAGAGGTGGTCGATCATGGTCAGGCGCTTGGCGAAGTGGGGCAGGGCGTATTCCCAGGTCATACCGATGCCGCCATGCATCTGGATGGATTCCTCGGCCACCAGACGCGCTGTGCGGCCGACCAGGTTCTTCGCGGCGCTGAGGGCGGTCTCGCGGGTGGCGCGCTCTTCCTCCATGCGGCCGGCGGCTAGGATGACTGCCGAGCGCGCCTGCTCGATCTCGAGGCACATCTCCACCATGCGGTGCTGCAGCACCTGGAATTTTCCCAGCGGCGCACCGAACTGCTTGCGCGTCTGCAGGTACTCCAGGGTCATGTCCTTGGCGCTTTCCATGGCGCCCAGGGCTTCGGCGCAGGCGGCCAGGATGCCACGCCCGACGGTGCGTTCGATAACCGGGAAGGCCGCGCCGACGCTGCCGATGACGTCCTCGTCCGGGACCTCGACGTTTTCCAGGGTGATCTCCGCCGCGCGGCCGCCGTCGACCGTCGCGTAGCCGCGCCGGGACAGCCACTTGGCGTCCGCATCGATCAGGAACAGGGTCACTCCCTCTTCGTCGTCGTCCGCACCGGAAGTACGGGCCGAGACAATGATTTTGTCTGCGGTATCACCGTTGAGGACGACGGCCTTGTGGCCGGTCAGCGACCAGTTGTCGCCGGATTTCTCGGCGCGGCAGTGAACCTCCGACAGACTGTAACGGCTTTCCGGTTCACCGTGGGCGAAGGCGAGCAGCAGTTCGCCGGCAATCACCTTTTCCAGAAGCGCCTTCTGGCTGTCCGATCCGGCATCGGCCAGAATGCCGGCGCCGAGAACCGCTGTGGGGAGAACAGGCTCGACCACGATGGCCCGGCCAAGTTCCTCCATCACCGTCATGATGTCGAAGCCGTCGCCGCCGAAGCCGCCGACCTCTTCCGGCAGCATCGCGCCGATCAGGCCGAGCTCCGCCATCTGGCCCCACACTTCGCGGCTGAAGCCCTCCTCGCTCTTGGCGATGCCGTCGCGGGTTTCGAAGCCGTAGCGGTCCTGCAGAAAGCGCGAGAGGCTTTCCTTCAGCATGCGGCGGTCGTCAGACAGATTGAAGTCCATGTATCAGAGCCCCAGCATCATCTTGGCGACGATGTTCTTTTGGATTTCGTTCGAGCCGCCGTAGATCGAGACCTTGCGCATGTTGAAGTACTGCGAGGCGACCGGGTTGGCATCGTCCGGGCCGATCGGCGGTTCGTTATAACCTTCGTCCAGGGCCTCCGGTACGAAGGGGGCGGCGTAGGGACCGAGCGCCCGGCGCAGCAGGTCGGTGATCTCCTGCCGGATCTCCGTGCCCTTGATCTTGAGAAGTGAACTCTCGACGCCGGGCATGCCGCCCTGCTGAGCCGTTGAGACCATGCGCAGGTTGAAGGTCTCCATGGCCATGAGGTCGATCTCGACCTGAGCGATCTTCATGGCGAAGATCGGATCCTGGGCCAGCGGCTTGCCGCCCTTCATCTGCCGGGCCGCGACCTGTTTCAGGTGCGCAAGGCCGTTCTTGGCGAAGGCGACGCCGGCGATGCCGGTGCGCTCGTAGGTCAGCAGGTACTTGGCGTAGGTCCAGCCTTTGTTTTCTTCGCCCACCAGGTTTTCGACCGGCACGCGCACGTCCTCGAAAAAGACCTCGTTGACCTCGTGCTCGCCGTCCAGGGTGATGATGGGCCGAACCGTCACGCCGGGTGTCTTCATATCGATCAGCAGGAAGGAAATGCCCGCCTGCGGCTTGCAGTCGCTGTCGGTCCGGACCAGGCAGAAGATCCAGTCGGCGAAGTGCCCGAGGGTGGTCCAGGTCTTCTGGCCGTTGACCACGTAGTGGTCGCCGTCGCGGACGGCTTTGGTCTTCAGGGAGGCGAGGTCGGAACCGGAGCCGGGCTCAGAATAGCCCTGGCACCACCAGTCGTCGCCGTTGAGGATGCGCGGCAGGTAGTGGGCGCGCTGTTCGTCGCTGCCGAACTTGATCAGGACCGGACCCAGCATATTGAGGCCGAAGGGCAGTACCCGCGGCGCGCCGGCGGCGACGCATTCCTCTTCGAAGATGTGTTTCTCGATCGGGGTCCAGCCGGTGCCGCCGTGCTCGACCGGCCAGTGCCAGGCCAGCCAGCCGCGCTCGTTCAGGCGTTCGTGCCAGAGCTCGTAGTCGGCCCTGACCAGCCGCTTGCCGCCCTTGACCTTGGCGGCGAGAGACTCGGGCAGGCGGTCTTTCAGGAAGCGGCGCACCTCGTCGCGGAACGCGATTTCCTCAGGCGTAAAGTTCATATCCATGACGCTTCGCCTTTCCCTATGCGGACTTGTTTAGGCTCTCGAAGTTCTCGCCGCGCTCGACCAGGTCGACCAGGAGCTTGGCCGGCTGCCAGGCGAAGTCGTCTTCCTCGGCGTAAGAACGGATGTCGGCCAGGATCTGGTCCAGCCCCACCATGTCGGCATACTTCATCGGGCCGCCGCGCCAGCGCGGAAAGCCGTAGCCGTAGAGCAGGGTGACGTCGATGTCGAGCGGACGCAGAGCGATGCCTTCCTCCAGCACCTTCGCCGCTTCATTGATCATGGCCGCCAGATAGCGGCGCTGGATCTGCTCGGGCGTCAGGCTTCTGGGCGTGATGCCCTTCTTACTGCGCTCGCTCTCGACGATCTCCTCGACCACCGGATCCTTGGCGCCACGCCGGTCGCCCTCGGCGTAGAGATACCAGCCCGCGCCCGTCTTCTGGCCCATGCGGCCGGCTTCGTAGAGCCGGTCGGCAATCTCCACATAGCGCTCACGCGGGTCGCGGGTCGCGTCCAGGCGGCGGCGGGTCATCCAGCCGATATCGACACCGGCCAGGTCGCTGACCTGGAAGGGGCCCATGGGGAAGCCGAAGGCGCGGATCGCGTCGTCGACCTCATAGGGGCTGGCGCCGTCCTCCACCATATAGTCGATCTGCTTGCGGTAGGTGGCGAGAATGCGGTTGCCGATGAAGCCGTCGCAGACGCCGGCGCGTACGCCGATCTTGCCCAGCCGCTTGGCCAGCGCGAAACCGGTGGCCACCACTTCCGGCGCGGTCTCATCGCCGACCACGATCTCCAGCAGCTTCATGACATGGGCCGGCGAGAAGAAATGCAGGCCGATCACGTCTGCAGGGCGTGAGGTGCCTGCCGCCAGCGCGTTGACATCGAGGTAGGAGGTGTTGGTGGCCAGAATTGCACCCGGCTTCAGCACCGCGTCAAGCTGCGCGAAGACGGCTCTCTTGACCTCCATGTCCTCGAAGACCGCCTCGACCACGATGTCCACATCGGACAGGGATTCGTAGTCCGTCGCGCCGGAAAAACTCTCGGACATGACCGCAGCCTTGCTGTCCACCGTCAGCTTGCCGCGTTTAACCGAGGCCTCGAGAATCTTGTCGACGGTCGCCCGACCGCGGGCGAGGCTTTCTTCATCCCGTTCGATCATCACCACGGTCAGGCCGGAGAGCAGCATGGAGACGGCGATGCCCGCGCCCATGGTGCCGCCGCCGATCACACCGGCGGAGACCAGCGGGCGCCGCGCCGCGCCTTTCAGGCCGGGCACCTTACCCACCTGGCGCTCGGCGAAGAAGGCATGGATCAGGCCGGCGCGCTGCGGCGAATCCAGGCATTCCTTGAAGAGTTCCCGCTCCCGCGCGATGCCCTCGTCGAAGGGCAGCTCAACGGCCGCCTGGACGGCATCGACGATCTTGTAGGGAGAGAAGAGGCCGCGGGCGGTCTTCTGCAGTTTGCTCCGGGCGTCCTCGAAGACCTCGGTTTTGCCCCGCTCCGGAAGGATCTCGTCTTCCAGGTCGCGCACCCGGCGCAGAGGATAGGCCTCATCGACGACCCGGCGGGCGAAGGCCAGACCGGCTTCCAGGGGTGTCGCGGCTTCACTGACCGCGTCGATCAGGCCCAGCTCCAGGGCTTTGGGCGCGGCGATAAAGTCGCCGGAGAGAATCATATCCAGGGCTTTGCGCGCACCGATCAGGCGAGGCACACGCTGGGTGCCGCCGGCGCCGGGCAGGATCCCGAGCTTGACTTCCGGCAGGCCGACCTTGGCGCTCGAGAGGGCGACCCGGTAATGGCAGCCGAGCGCGACCTCGAAGCCGCCGCCCAGCGCCGTGCCGTGCAGGGCCGCGATGACCGGCTTCGGGCTGGCGTCCATTTCGACGATCACTTCGGGCAGGGAAGGCGGCTGCGGCGGCTTGCCGAACTCGCGGATGTCGGCGCCGGCGATAAAGGTCTTTTCGGCGCCCAGAATCAGAATGGCGTGGATTGCCGTATCGCCAACGGCTTCGGCCAGCCGCTCCGAGAGTCCCTGCCGCACGGCCTGGCCCAGGGCATTGACCGGCGGGTTGTCGACGACGATGGCTGCGATATCTCCGTGGCGTTCGAGACGCACCACTTCACTCATTCCGGTCTCCTGGCCGATCTGGCGGCTGTTGCTGGTGTCTGCCGCTATTCTAAATTAAGTGTTGGACGCTATCGACAGGCTTTCAGCCGCGTCGGATTGGCACCTATAGCGTTTCGAGTTTACATGGAATCACTTGTTCGCTGCCTCTCCCTTCGGTCGAACGCGAAAAGTGATCCGGGGTGTTTCAATGAAAACTCGAAACGCTTTAACGGTCGTTTTCCCGCAGGATAACGAGCAAGATCTCTAATTCCAATATCTAAAATTTAATTCCGCATATCGGAATTGATCGAGCAGCAAATGTTGTCGTTGGAGACTTGCTCAGCGGGCGGCCATTTGCCCGGTCATGGCTTCCAGGTCGCCGATCTTCTGCCGCAGAAGAGGCCCAACCTCCTTCAGGATCCGCTCCTCCGAAAGGTTCTCGCGCAGAGCGCCGCAGTTAAACACGAAGGCCTGGGACGCTTCGTGGCTGCGGAAGGGAACGGCGACCGCGTTGATGGTCTCCACCCAACTGCCGATCGAGGGCATGAAACCCTGAGAGAAGAACTGCCGTCGGCAGTCCTTGACCAGAGCATCAAAAGCTTCGCCGGTGAGCTCACCTTCGGCGATGAACTCCTGACGCAGTTCGCGCAGCTCCTGCTCCGAGGCGGAGGCCAGAAAACAACGGCCCGACGCCGTTTTGTCGATCGGGATCTTACGGCCGACCTCCAGCCAGATGGTGGCCACATTGCGCGGCCGCCAGCAGTGGGCATAGAGCATGGAGAGGTTGTCGCGCACGGTGAAGGCGACCAGCGTGCCGGTCTCGTCCGCCAGTTCCTGCATGATGGGCTGGGCGGCTTCGAGGAAGGAGAGATTGACCCGAGCGATATTGCCCAGCGCGAGGACGGCCGGACCCAGGCGGTACTTTTCGATGGAGCGCAGGTGGTCCAGATAGCCGAGCTGCGAGAGGGTGTAGGTCATGCGCGAGACGGTGGACTTGGGCAGTCCGGTGCGTTCCGCAAGATCCTGATTGCCAAGCGGGCCGTCGGAGGTGCGGAAGGCGCGCAGGACACTCAAACCCCGGGCGAGCGTGGTCGCGAAGCGGCGGTCGGGGCCGCTGTCCTCTTCGGTCTTTCCCTTGGTTCCATCAGATAACTCTGTCGGATTCACGCCCGCGCCCTCGTCCCTGTCCTCGATCCGGACTACAGCAGAAATACCCGACAGGTCAAATGCTGCAGGGATGACTTGCGGTCAAGCGGCGCGGCGCGGGGCGGTCAACTCCAGCCATTCGGTAAGGCGGGCTTCCGGGCTTTCGGCCAGCAGGACGTCGGTCACGACAGAGATAACATCGGCGCCCGCTTCGAAGACCGCGGGGGCGCGCTCGACGGTCAGGCCGCCGATGGCGATAAGGGGCACGTCGCCGACGCGCTGCTTCCAGCCGGTGACCTTTTCCACACCCTGGGGCGCCCACTTCATGGCTTTCAGGATGGTGTGATAGACCGGACCGAGGGCGACGTAATCCGGTTTGAGCGCCAGTGCCCGTTCGAGTTCCGCGTCGTCGTGGGTGCTGACACCCAGCCGAACACCGCCGGCGCGGATCGCGTCCACGTCGGCCTCGTCCAGGTCCTCTTGGCCCAGATGGACGTAATCGCAGCCCAGATCCAGGGCGATCTGCCAGTAGTCGTTGACGATCAACTGACAGCCCGCCTCCGCGCAGAGGCTTTTGGCCTCGGCGATCTGGCGGCGCAGTTCGGCCTCCGGCTGGTCTTTGATGCGCAGCTGCACCAGCTTCAGCCCGAGCGGCAGGAAGCGCGGCAACCATTTGACGTCGTCGATGATCAGGTAAAAGGGATCGAGCATCAGCTAGCTGTTCCAAAAGGGCGTGCCGGCGACCGGCGTGGAGGGGGCGGCCATGTCGCGGGCTTCCATGGGTTCGGCTTCGAAGGCCGTCAGCCCGGCCTTGATGGCGGCGGCGAAGGCGCGGGCCATGGCGACCGGATCGCCGGCCTTGGCGACGGCGGTGTTCAAGAGGATCGCGTCGTAACCGAGTTCCATGGCCTGGGCCGCGTGGGATGGCAGGCCGATGCCGGCATCTACGATCAGCGGCACCTTGGGGAAGTGGGCGCGCAGGCTGCGCAGGCCGTAGAGATTGTTGAGGCCGCGGCCGCTGCCGATCGGCGCGCCCCAGGGCATGAGCACTTCGCAGCCGGCCGCCAGCAGCTTTTCGGAAACTACGAGATCTTCCGTGGTGTAGGGGAAGACCTCGAAGCCCTCGGAACAGAGAATGCGCGCCGCTTCGACCAGGCCGAAGACGTCCGGCTGCAGCGTATCGTCCTCGCCGATCACCTCCAGCTTGACCCAGGGGGTGTCGAAAAGCTCGCGGGCCATCTGCGCCGTGGTGACCGCTTCCTTCACCGACTTACAGCCGGCGGTGTTGGGCAGGACCTTGACCCCGGACTCCTTGATCAGGGACCAGAAGGCCTGGCCGGCGCGCTCCGTGCCGGATTCACGGCGCAGGGAGACGGTGGCGATCTCGGCCTTCGAAGCCTTGAGGGACTCCAGCATGATCGCCGGCGAGGGATAGAGTGAGGTTCCCAGCAGCAGGCGCGAGTTCACCGTCGTGCCGTAGAGATCGAGGCCCATGGTCTCAGCCGCCCTTCATGGGGGCGATGACTTCGATGGCGTCGTTTTCCGCGATCGTCGTCTCCAGGCGCTCGCCCTTGGGGGCGAACTCGCCGTTCAGGGCCGTTGCCACCACGGCACCGTCGTAGTTCAGTTCGCTCAGTAGCTCGGCCAGCGTCGCCACTCCGGTCTCATAAGGCTGACCGTTCACCGTGACCCTCATGCATAGTCTCCTTGCGCGCCGATATCGTTCGGCACCTTGCCCTCCAGCACGAAATCCGCCGCCCGGCGCGCCACGGCGGGCGCCGCCAGATAGCCATGCCGGTACATTCCATTGACCCGGAGCGTCCGGCCGTCCCGGCGAATCCGCGGCAGATTATCCGGAAAGGCCGGGCGCGCGTCGACACCGATTTCGACGATCTCCGCCTCGCCGAAAGCCGGATGCAGCGCGTAGGCCGCCGAGAGCAGCTCCAGCATGGAGCGCACAGTGGGGCGATCACGCTCCTCGCTTTCTATCATGGTCGCCCCGACCATGAACAGGCCGCCGTCGCGTGGCACGATATAGAGCGGAATGCGCGGGTGCAGCAGGCGGATCGGGCGACTGAGGGTGACCTCCTCCGTCTTGAGCAGCAGCATCTCACCCTTGACCCCGCGCAGGTCCGGCAGCTTGTCGCGGGCCGCCAGCCCCCGGCAGTCGATGCGCCAGTCGGCTTCTGGATCTGAAGACAGAAGATCATCCGACAGGACTTCCTCGAAGCGGAAAGATACCCCGAGGGATTTCAGGCGCTCGACCAGGGCCGGCAGTACCTCGCGTGGATCGAAGTGGGACTCTTCGGGAAAGAAGAGTCCCGTGGCGAAGCGCTCGGCGAGGTCCGGTTCCAGGGCCGCGATGCGGGCGGCATCGGCCGGCTCCCAGCCTTCCGTCACCCGACCGAAGCGTTTCAGGTCGGGTGTGTCGCGGGCGGCGGCCACGACGAGGGTGCCGTTTTTGGCCGGTTTGGGTTCCAGCCGGTCCCAGAAGGCCATGCTCTCGGCGCCCAGGATGCCGATGATCGGCTCGGCGGACTCCATCTCGCAGCCCGGGGCCAGCATGCCGCCGGCCCACCAGGAACAGCAGCTCGCGTCGGGCCCGCGGCTGCCCGCGACCAGGGTCACGGAACAGCCACGCTCGGCGAAGGTCAGGGCGCAGGTCAGGCCGACGACCCCCGAGCCGACGATTTCGACCCGGGGGGAATTGGACTCAGAGCTGGGCATTGGACTCCTTCTCCGCCACTTGTGCGTCCACGTAGAGATCGCCCCCGAGACGCTTAAAGGTTTCGCTCATCTGCGCCATCCCCTGTTGTTTGTCATTAAGCCGGTCGGCGAAGTCGCGGACCTCCTGGCTGATCTTCATGGAGCAGAACTTGGGGCCGCACATGGAGCAGAAGTGCGCCACCTTGTGCGCCTCCTTCGGCAGGGTCTCGTCGTGGAATTTCTGCGAGGTCTCCGGGTCCAGCGAGAGGTTGAACTGGTCCTGCCAGCGGAACTCGAAGCGCGCCTTGGAGACCGCGTCGTCGCGGATCTGCGCGCCGGGGTGGCCCTTGGCGAGATCCGCGGCGTGGGCGGCGATCTTGTAGGTGATGACGCCGACCTTCACGTCGTCCCGGTTGGGCAGTCCTAGATGCTCCTTCGGCGTGACATAGCAGAGCATGGCGCAGCCGAACCAGCCGATCATGGCCGCCCCGATGCCCGAGGTGATATGGTCGTAGCCCGGCGCGATATCGGTGGTCAGCGGGCCCAGGGTATAGAAGGGCGCTTCGCCGCACTCGCGCAGTTGCTTGTCCATGTTGACCTTGATCTTGTGCATCGGCACATGGCCGGGTCCTTCGATCATGACCTGGCAACCCTTGTCCCAGGCGATCCGGGTGAGCTCGCCCAGGGTTTCCAGCTCGGCGAACTGGGCGCGGTCGTTGGCGTCGGCGATCGATCCGGGCCGCATGCCGTCCCCCAGGGAGAAGGAGACGTCGTACTTATTGCAGATATCGCAGATGTCGGCGAAGTGCTCGTAGAGAAAGCTCTCCTTGTGGTGATAGAGGCACCACTTGGCCATGATCGAACCGCCGCGCGAGACGATCCCGGTCACCCGGTCCGCGGCCAGATGCACGTAGCCCAGGCGCACGCCGGCGTGGATGGTGAAGTAGTCGACGCCCTGCTCCGCCTGCTCGATCAGAGTGTCCCGGAAGACCTCCCAGGTCAGGTCTTCTGCCACGCCGTTCACCTTTTCGAGCGCCTGATAGATCGGCACCGTGCCAATGGGCACCGGAGAATTGCGGATGATCCATTCGCGGGTGTTGTGGATGTTGCGGCCGGTGGAGAGATCCATGACCGTGTCCGCGCCCCAGCGGATCGCCCAGACCATCTTCTCGACCTCTTCCTCGACGGAGGAGGTGACCGCCGAGTTGCCGATGTTGGCGTTGATCTTCACCAGAAAGTTCCGGCCGATGATCATCGGCTCAAGTTCCGGGTGGTTGATGTTGGCGGGAATGATGGCGCGGCCTGCGGCGATCTCGCTGCGCACGAACTCGGGGGTGATGAATTCCGGGATTTCGGCGCCGAAGCTCTCGCCGTTCTTTAAGGATTCAGCGGCGTTCTCCAGGGCCTGCTTGCGGCCCATGTTCTCCCGCTCGGCGACATAGATCATCTCCTCGGTGATGATCCCGGCGCGCGCGGCCTGGAACTGGGTCAGGGGCTTGCCGCCCTTGCCGCGCAGAGGCCGGTGGTGCTGCGGGAAGGCCCGGGCCAGGTGACTGCCGCTGACGTTGCCGTTATCTTCGGGCCGGATCTCCCGGCCCTGGTAGTCCTCAACGTCACGTTCGCCCAGCCAGTTCAGGCGGTGGCGCGGCAATCCCTGTTCAACATCGATAACGACCGCCGGGTCGCTGTAGGGCCCGGAGGTGTCGTAAACCCGCACCGGTGCTTCGGCGGGATCGCTCAGGGCGATGTCCCGGAAGGGGACACGCAGGCCCGGCTTTGCGGCGGGGCTGCTGTAGACCTTTTCGGAGGCCGCTAGAGGGCCAGTTGTAACGCTTGGGCCAGTTGCAACGCTTGGGCCGGTGGTCACACTTGGGGTTGCGGATAAGGTCGTTTCAGTCACGAAAATTCTCCCGGAGAGTTGACGAGTGAAAGGACCCGGGGAAGCTCTGGGAGATTGTGGCTGTGTATTTGTCTGTCAAAGTAAGACTCCACTCCCTTCGCCGGCATGACCCGGATCAGGTTCTAAGAGTCCGACGCGGCGGCAGCGTCATCTCAGCCCTTTGCCAGAAGGGCACCCCTAGGAATAGTCAGATCGATATCACGCGCGCCCGCGCGGTGCCAGCCTTTTGTGCGGCTCTAACGGCGATCGAAGGCGAGCTTTGCCGCCAGGCCAAGGAAGATCGAGCAGGTGACCCAGCGGTAGACGGCGGAAAGCGTCGTGCTCGAGGTCAGGGTGCGGCCGATGCCGCCGGAAAAGGCGCCGACGACGCCATTGATGATGGTTCCGCCGATGTTGAGGATCGCGCCCAGGATTAGGAACTGGATGATCGTCGAGCCTCGCGCCGGATCGACGAACTGTGGGACGAAGGCGAGAACGAAAATCGCCACCTTTGGATTGAGCAGGTTGACGAGCGTGCCGTCGCGCCAGGCGGCGAACAGCGTGCTCTTTCCGATCTGTGCCGCGGCAATGGGCGCATTTCGGCTTCGTACCGCCTGAAGGGCCAGCCAGACCAGATAGGCGACGCCCGCCCAGCGGACGATCTCGAAGGCAAAGGGATAGGCTGCGAGCAGAGCCGCCAGCCCGAAGGCCGCCAGAAGGCTGTGGATCAGGGCGCCCGTTGCGATGCCGAAGCTGGCGGCGATGCCGGCACGGGGTCCTGATTTCAATCCCTGGCCCAGGCAGAACAGCATATCCGCGCCGGGCGTCAGATTGAGCGCCAGGGCGGCGGGAATGAAAATCAGCAACTGCGCCGTGTCGATCATTTCGAGGATCCTTAGCCGCCCGCGAGAATGCCCTCGATCTTCTCCTGCACGCTCAGGGCTTCCTGCGGTGTCGCCAGCAGATGGGGTTCACCGGTCAGACAGTTGTCCAGCTCGTTGAGTTGCCGTTGAAGGCTGTCCCGGCGCGGATCGGCCGGGCGCTGCAGCACCTCGGTGAAGTCGCCGCCTTCCGACGACCAGAGCTGATAGAACTCGGCGATCCGGTAGCTGCGGGCCGAGCCTTTCACAGTGACTTCCTGCCGGTCCGGCTGGGCCCCGCCGACCGAACCCAGGATCGTGACCGGTACCCCGTCGGCGTTCTCAAGCCGGGCGAGAACATGCGTTTCGCAAAGATCCGCATCGGCCGGGTAGCTGGGGTGCGCGGCGACCAGTTTTGTGGGGCCGAGCACCCGTTCGCTGAAAAAGACGAAGTGAGAGATGACTTCCCGTGTAAAACCGCCCTCCGCCCGGAAGCGCAGCCAGTCGGCGTCAACCTGCCAGGCGCGCGGCCAGGCCGGGTAGGTGACGACGATGTCGACGCCCTGGAGTTCGCCCATTTCCCCCGCCTTTTTGGCGCGCTGCACCTCCGAAAGCGCCCGCCCGGCCGCCTGGGTGAAGTTGACGGCGGCCGGTACGCCGGCCTGTTCGAGACAGCGCACAAGATCGCGGCTTTCGGCAACATCGATGCCGAGCGGCTTTTCCAGGAAGACCCCCTTGCCCGCCGCGGCGGCATCCAGCGCATAGGCTTTGCGCGGCACCGGCGGGCAGGCCAGGTAGACCACCTCCGCCGCTGCCATGGCTTCCTCGGCCGAGCCAACGACTGGGACTTCGGGTGCTTCCGCCCTGGCTTTCTCGCAGGCCTCCCCAGAGGGATCCCAGAGCGCGACCGGTTCGAAGGCCACGTGGTTCCGCAGATTTCCCAGCAAACGCCGGCCCATGATCCCCAGGCCAATCACCGCAATCTTGTGCTTCATGCTCATTCTTTTGCCTTAACTTCCTGTTGGCTGCTACTTCCTGACGGGACCTTCCCGCTCTGCCGACGTCGCCCAGAGGTTCACCCCGCCTTCTACCGCGTAGCGGTCGATCTCCGCCAGTTCTTCCGCCGTGAAGTCGAGATTTTCGAGCGCTTCAACGGAATTGCGTACCTGCTCCGGCCGGCTGGCGCCTATCAGGGCGGTTGTGACCCGCCCGCCGCGCAGGGCCCAGGCGATGGCCATCTGGGCCAGGCTTTGGCCTCGCTTCTGCGCGATCGCGTTGAGCGCCCGGATCCGCTCCAGGTTTTCGTCGGTCAGGAAGGCCGGCCGCAGGGCACCGCCTTTGGCCGCCCGGCTGTCGTCGGGTACGCCCTTCAGGTACTTGTCGCTCAGCATGCCCTGGGCCAGTGGCGAAAAGATGATCGAGCCGATACCTTCGTCGTCCAGGGTATCCAGCAGGCCGTCTTCCTCGATCCAGCGGTTGATCATGGAGTAGCTCGGCTGGTGGATCAGGCAGGGGGTGCCGAGTTCGCGCAGGATCTTCGCGGCCTCGCGGGTCCGCTGGGAGTTGTAGGACGAGATCCCGACGTAGAGCGCCTTGCCCTGGCGCACGGCCGTGTCCAGTGCGCCCATGGTCTCTTCCAGCGGCGTATTGGGATCGAAACGGTGTGAATAGAAGATATCGACGTAGTCGAGCCCCATGCGCTTCAGGCTCTGATCCAGGCTGGCCAGGACATACTTTCGGCTGCCCCACTCGCCGTAAGGACCGGGCCACATGAGGTAGCCGGCCTTGGAGGAGATCACCAGTTCGTCCCGATAGCCCGCAAAGTCGCTTTTCAGCATGTCGCCGAAGTTCGCTTCAGCGGAGCCGGGCGGCGGGCCGTAGTTGTTGGCAAGATCGAAGTGGGTGATGCCGAGGTCGAAGGCCGTGCGGCAGATCTCGCGGGCGTTGTCGCGTGGCGCGTTGTCGCCGAAGTTGTGCCAGAGGCCGAGCGAAATTGCCGGGAGCTGTAGACCGCTGTTGCCGCAACGATTGTAGATCATCTTCTCGTAGCGGTTTTCGGCGGGAAGGTAAGACATAGAGTTTTCTCCTATGGGCGCCTCAGGGAAAGACGCGCGTTTTCGGTCTGCCTGTTTCGGGGGCGATTTTGTTCTTTTTCTTGAACGATTGTTCCAATATCATAAAGAAGGTGGGTCGACCCGTCAGAAATCCGTGATAGCCGCTGCGAGGCTCATTCAGGTGTCAGAACCAGAGGCCGCAGTTGTCGTGTGATGGGTTTCAACGGGTTCCTTTTAGGGGTCACAAAGAGCGGTCTGGGCTTGGAAGAGGGAGCAGGCGAGATGCGGCAAGATCTGTCGAAACAGATGTTATCGCCCCTTGGTATAAGGCCCGTAACCGCTTTTCCAGGTCGATGCAGGGTGTTCTTCCACCATTCTAACGGCCGCCGAGACCAATGCAAAAGAGACGTCTCGCCTTTTCCACCATCCGGAATTCATCTCTAAGAGGAAAAAACCTTGGACCAGATCATCTTTCACGCCTATCCGCAGTCGCCGGTTTCCGAAAAGGTCCGCGTCGGCTTCGGGATCAAGAATCTTGCCTGGAGTGCCGTCGAAGTGCCGCGCATTCCGCCGAAACCCCTTCTGATGCCGCTAACCGGTGGCTACCGGCGGGCCCCGGTGGTGCAGATCGGCGCGGATGTCTACTGCGACAGCCAGTGCATCCTGCGCGAGCTGGAACGCCGCTTCCCGGAGCCGAGCTTTTATCCCGGCGGTGCCGACGGCATGGTCTGGGGCGTCAGCCGCTGGACCGACGGACCCCTGTTCGACGAGACCGTGAAGCTGGTCCTGGGCTCGGCGGCCGACGAGTTGCCCGAAGCCTTCGCGAAGGACCGCGGGCGTCTCTATCTGGGTCCGGACGCCGATCTCAAGTCGGTGCAGGCGGATCTGGCCCACGTGATCTCCCAGATCCGTCCGCAGCTCGGCTGGATGGATCAGCGGCTTGCCGGCGGGCGCAAGTTCATGCTTGGCGAGCATCCGGGCCTGCCGGACGCGGTCGCCTACTACATCGTCTGGTTTATCCGCGGCCGCTGGGCCAAGGGGCCGGAATTCCTGAGCCAGTTCCCGGCCCTGGAGGCCTGGGAGCAGCGGATCATGGCCCTGGGTCACGGTACCCAGAGCGACATGACCGGCGAGGAGGCGCTGGAGATCGCCAAGGCCGCGCAGTCCACCACCGCCGAATCCGTCGATCCGCAGGATCCGCTCGGCCTGAAGGCGGGCGACCGGGTGGCGATCGTGGCGGATCTGGACGGCGGCGAGACGCCTGTCGAAGGGCTCTTGCGCTTCCTCGACCGGGAGACCATCGCCATTACGCACGAGAACGATACGGTCGGTGAAGTCTGCATCCACTTCCCGCGGGTCGGCTACCGGGTGACGGCCCTCTAAACGGGAATTGCGGCGCTAAGCCGCGTTGTACAGGAGGGAAATTCGGCTTATCTCATGAGGCTGGATTTCCCTTTTTCCAAAGGTCGAGCATGAAACCTTTCATTCCGCAGCGTTTCGAATTCCTTGTTTTCGGGTTGCTCCTCTCGGGTTTCATGTCCTGCCTGGTGACTCTCATCGCCAGTCTTTTGACCGCTGGCTTCACGGCCGGCCTCTTTTCGATCTGGATGGAGAGCTGGGTCTCCTCCTGGATCGTTGCCTTCCCGGCCGTGCTGGTGGTGGCGCCGCTGGTCCGGCGGATCGTGCATCGGCTGGTGGTGTCCGGCTGATGGACGCGCGTCAGGCCGTCCGCCGAGTCTTGCTCTGCGGACTGCTGATTATCGCCGGCGCCGCTATGGCGCGGGCCGCGCCGGCGGAGCTGCTGCAGGACCATCCTCTCGCCGGAACGATATGGAACCTCAAGGAAGGGCGCCGGGCGACGCCGCTCGAGGTTTTTGATGCGGCCGCGCAGGCACGCTGGGTCCTGCTGGGCGAAAAGCACGACAATGCCGAGCATCATCGGATTCAAGCGCTGCTGGTCGGGGCCCTGGGGCAGCGGGGACGCCGGCCCGTTGTGGTCTGGGAGATGGCCGAGCCGCGGCATGATAGGGCGCTGAAAGCGGCCAGCCTGGAGAGACTGGAAGAACTGGGACCGGCGCTCGAGTGGGAGGCCCGGGGCTGGCCCTCCTGGCAAGAGTATCAGCCGGTCGCCGAACAGGCCCTGAGGCACGGCATGATCCTGGCGGCCGGCGATGCGCCAGCAGATGTTCGCCGGAAACTGGGACGGGACGGAAAGCTGGACAGCGCGATAGCGGCACGCCTGAAGTTCTCGCGAAACTACGATCCGGCGCAGCAGTTACAGCTAAGCATGCTTCTGGCCGAGGCGCATTGCGGTGTTTTACCGGCAGTTGCACTTCCCGCCATGATGTCCATCCAGCGCCTGCGCGATGCCTGGATGGCGGATGTCATGCGCCGTGAAGGATCTGCCGAGGGGGCGGTGCTGATCACCGGCGGCCAGCACGCGCGCAAAGACCGGGGCGTGCCCTGGCACCTGCCGGCCGACGATGGAACCGTCTTCGCCATGACCGCGGTCGAAGTCGTCCGTGGTGCGAACGCGGCGCATGCCTATCCTTCCTTCGACCCCACCCTTTACGACTTCATCTGGTTCACGCCCCGGGTCGATGAAAAAGACCCCTGCGACGCCTTCAGATCCGACGCCGGGTGAGGCCTTGGGGCCGGCCTGAAATTTGCTGCTGCTGCAGTATCCCGCCATTTCTCGTCAAGACGCCGAAATACTCAATTCACACCCAAAATTTGTTGGTCGGTGTTAAATTATTGCATGCAACCAGTGATACTCGCTCCTGGATCGAGATCACGAGAACTTTACCTGCTGGATCAAAGGCTAAGGTAAATTCTAGGCAAGCCTGTGAAAGTGCGCGTTGAGCGCGGCTACTCCCTGTTTTGTTTCCTTTGATCTTTAAACTCTGGCGGGGCGTTCTCAATTATGTAGAGTGACGTCCTTGAAACGGACCTTCTCGCTATAGGAGTTTTCACATCGATGCAAAAGTTCGACACCGCAATCAACGCCGCTCAAGCCGAAGTCCAGGAAGCCAAGGCCAAAGTCGCCGCGTTGTCGAGCCAGATCGAGGGTGCGCGGGAGCGCCTGAAACAGGGTCAGGAGATCGATATCGAGAACGCCACCCTGGACGATGTCCACGCTCATAATGAGACTATGAACGCGAATATCGCGGACCTGATCATGGGGCTTGACGAGGTTACGGCGGGCTTCTCCAAAGATTTCGATGAAATGCGTGAGCGCTCGACCATGGAGACCGTGATCGGGTTCTTTTCCAGCGCCAAGTCGGATTCCATGCGTGAGGAGCGGGTCCGCAATTCTTCGATCGACGACAAGCTGCAGGACCTGATCTCAAAATCGGATGTCATCATCAAGATTCTGAGCGATCAGCTCGAGGTGCTGAACAGCCACAAGCACAAGGTCAATGATAACCTGACCGAGACTCTGAGCGACCGCGAGTCCGTCGTCTCGGAACTGGAGCAGATCCGGGCGGAGATCCTGGCGATGGATCCCAAGATCATCGATCTGGAAAACCGTATCTCCATGGAGCAAGACGCCGCGGCGCGCACCAACCTGGAAACCGAGCTGGCGGAAATGAACACCCGCTACAACGCGCTGGTCCAGGATGAACAGGTCAAGCTGGCGCGCTCCCAGACCCTCGAGCGTTACATCGAAAAGGGCAAGTCCTGGGTCGACTCGCTGCAGAACCAGGCGGCCACTCAGATGGTGCTGATCAACAAGCTGCAGACCGACACCAAGCAACGGGTCGTGCTTTATGACGCGCTGACCAAGTCGCTGAAGACCGCCCAGCAGCAGGACGTGGCCCACCGGATCAACGAGATCGGGGTGGCGACCGACCAGAAGGCACAGGCCGCCATGGCGGCGATCGGTTCCGCCACGCAGAACCGTATGGCCGAGATGATGGAGAAGCACGAGGATCAGATGGTCTTCGCGCGGAAGGTCCTGGAGGAAAAGGCCAAGGCCGACGAGCGCTTCGTGCGGCGCTTCTCCGCCATCGTCGAGAAGCATGATAAGAACCTCTATGGTGAGGAGTCGATCTGACAATAGGCCGTTAGAGGGGATGCCGTGACGGACCTGACTCAAGACCATATCGAGATCCGCGACAATGCGGCCTGCCGCCGCTACTTCACCAAGTTTGCCAAGATTGTCGGGCATCTGCGGGCCGTGGCCACGCTGGACCGCCCTTCGGCCAACTCGGTCTTCGCGAGCCTGCAGATCGATGTCTTCGAATCCTACCTGACCGCGCTGGCCAACAGCTTCGATGCGCTCTCGACCAAGTATCTGCTGACCTGCACCGGGACCAGTGGCGTCGAGGCGGCCCTGGAGATCGACCGGAGCGAGTCCGGCTTTCCGGTCTTCCGGGAGTTGCTGCAGATGGCCAACGATGCCGCCGAGGCACACCGGCAACTCGATCTCTTGCCGGATAAGAAGACGCTGAAGCTGGAGATGGTGAATCATATCCTGCAGAAGCGCGAAAAGCCGCGCCAGTTGCAGTATGCCATGAGCCAGCGGGTCTACTACGAGACGCTGGGCCACAAGACGCTGTTCCTGGCGCAGAATGAGCCGCAGATCGTCTGGCTGGGCCGGGAAGACCGAAAGCCCGGTTCAGGCCCGCAGCGCCGGCGCTACTTTGTGCATTGGGCGGTTTACGACTCCTCGCGCAACCTGCCCGTCCTCTATCAGATGCTGGTGGAGGACAGCAGTGACCAGGCCCTGAGCACCGATGAGCCGCGGGTGGAACGGCTTAAGAAACATCTGCTGGCCCAGTCGCTTTCCGATCTCAAGCTGTTGACCATCGCGCGCGGTTTCGACAAGGACTTTCCTGAGCTGCATCCGAAGTTCCTGCGCCGGGTGCATGTGGGGCCGATGTATTCCCACAGCTTCACGCAACAGAGTGGTCCCCTGCGTGAAATCCTGGCGGAGGCCGCGGGCGCGCCGGGCCTGGACTGGACCATGTCTTGGAGCGTCGAGACCCTGCTGTCGAAGCACAGCGAGCGCAAATCGACCGGACTTTTCGGAAGCGTTGAGAGCGAGGTTTTCCACCTGGACCCCTACGATGCGGAGTCCAACGAAGCCGGTGTCACGCATCTGGAGCGCTCGATCATCCTGCCGCATCGGCCCTACCAAGTGCTGGTGGACAAGGATTTCGACAGCCTGCGCAGGATTCGAAAGTACGTGGTCGCGCCCGACGGGGTCGTGATGACCGGCGCCTAAGCCGGGATGTGAGTGATAAACGGGAAGTAAGATGTCCGTGGCAAAAAACCTGATGGAGATCCGCGAGGAGGAGATTCGCAGCCACTACGACGCGGCCTACACGCTGCTGTCCGGCTTCGAACATCATCCGCGGATCGGCAAGGCGCGTGTCGCAGCGGGCGCGCCGGAGACGACGCCGTCGCGCAGCGGGATACCGCAGCGCCGCGCCTTTCGTTCGACCACGCCCGGCCTCTCCACTCGGCGGCCGGTTCGAAAGGAGGGTGTCGATCTCATTGCGCGGATCGAGGCGGCTGATGAGGGAGACCCGCTGGTCAGCACCACCCAGGCGACCGCGCTTTCGGTCCTGCGCCGGGCGCTCGCCACCGCCAATGCCGTATCCGATCTCTACGACGCGCAGACGCCGCTCGGCGCGCTGAAGCGCAGCAACCTGGAGGGTGAAGTTGACGCCGGCAGGAAGGCGGAGTTCGGTGAACTGCTCGCGGCCTCCTCGCTGATCGTCCTGCATGTCTTTGCTAATATGACGGCCTTCCTTCTGGCGCCGCAGGCCGGCGAGGCGGGCGACCACGAAGTTCAGATCGATGACGTTGACGAGATCCTGACCGACAATCCGGCGCTGGCGCTCAAAGGCGCGCTCTGGGAGCTGGATCAGGTGGTCGGCGAAAAGGTCTCCGAGGATGCTTTCCTGGTTCCGGCAGTGATCGCATTCGCCGAGCGCCTGATGGAAGAGGTCGCGATCCGCGCCCAGTCGGCGCCGCGCCTGGAGGCCTTCCAGGCGGTCAGTTTCCGGGTCGAAGCGGACGATTTTCAGATTGACGGCTTCACGCCGGCGACGCGCGCACGCTCCAGCAGCCTGACCATGACCTTCAAGAAGCCGCATGAGGTGGTCGGCAATCACATCGCCAAGTATCAGTCGCTGAAGCTGGCGAAGATGCTGATGGCTTACGACTTCGACCGGCGCCTCAATCCCTTCGCGGAACTGGGTGGCTTCATCTTCACCTTCATGGGTGACGGTAAGCCGGGCACCGGTAAGACCACGCTGATCCAGATGATCGCGGGCTTGCTGAACGACTATTGCCAGAACGCGGGCTATCCCTTCCGCTACGAAAACCTGTCGTCCGATTCCATCGACAGCTATCAGGGCAAGTCGGGCCAGAACGCCAAGGCCTTCATCCGCGCAGTGATGGACCCGCATGTCATCGGCTTCGGAACGGTCGACGACATCGACCAGATCGCCGGCAAGCGCGGCGACCGGCAGTCCTCCTCCGGCCAGCAGGAAGTGACCGCGGTGCTGATGGAAAGCTTCGCCGGCGCCAATACGGTGGTGCGCGGCAACTGCACCTTTGGCATGTTCTCGAACTATCCGGAGAACGTCGACGACGCTCTGCGCCAGCGTGCCGGCGCACGCTTCCTGGTGGACGGCCCGCAGACCCGCGAGGACTACGTCGATATCCTGCATCTGCTGCTGGGCGGGAACCATGAAATTCCGGTCGGCTCCCACGAACTCTTCGCGGCGCAGGAAATCAAGTCGGCGGTCGCGGCCTCCTATGACCAGCACAGCCGTCCGCAGGAGGAGCAGCTCGCAAAGGTCTTCGACAAAGCCCGGGATGCGATCGGCGAACTGGACACGATCGAAAAGATGGGCGGCTACCTGAAAGCGATCCAGGAAGCCGATGAGCGCTTCACCGGCCGGGCCGTGAAGAACATCACGGACGCGGTCAAGGTGCGCGCCATGGATTTCGAGCTGCCGGATGAATGGATGGAGAACCCGGAACTGTTCCTGCAGAAGGATTACGACAGCAAGCTGGCCATGATCCGTGAACTGATGCAGCCGATTACGCCCGAGATGGTGATCCAGGAAATCAACCGCTATGCGGATAGCGAATTCCGCTACGGCAACGCCTCCGACGAGGCGGCGATCGAGGCGCAGGTGAAAGAGATGGCTCGGATGGCTGAAGCACGTCGTCGCTTTGGGGCTGGGGAGGCTTAGCGCTATGCGGCGGCTCATTGAGCGCGGACTGATGTACGGCAACCTGGTGGAGGTCTCTTCGCCGACCCAGGTCGCGCGCTACAATGCCGCGCTGGAAAAGCTGACCGGACGGCGCAGCGCGTTGGAGTCCTTTCACATCGACCTCTCCGGCTTTTCGCCCGAGATCGGGGATGAGTTTGGCGACAACAACTATCTCAATCCAAACGGCTGTAACCGTCAGTTCATCCTCTTGACCCTGGCGCAGCTTTCCTGCCCGCTGATGGGGGCCAAATTTTCCACCAGCCGATCGATCCTGAAACAGTTCATTGAGGACAACCGGCCGGCGCTCTTCGCCCTGACCGCCCGCGACGCGGTGATGGGTGAACTGGTGAACTCGGTCTATCGCATCGACAGCGTGGCGGACCTGCTAACTATCCGGAGCATTCAGGTCGAGGCCAATACGCCGCGCGGCCTGGTGTCCGATGCGCAGGAACTCGAGCGCCGCGTCGAGGGATTTCTCGAGAGCGAAAACGACTGGTGGGACGAAGAGGTGCTGGAGGAGATGGTGATGCTGGCCGGGCGGGTCGGCGACGTCCTCCGCCATCCCCTGACCCCGACCGAGACCAGCTATCGCAAAGGCAATTTCTTCACCTCGCACCTGGGCGGGCTTTACGTCTTCCGCGATACGGTCGCGCCGGCGGTCATTTACTGCGATCCGGATTTCGATCCGGCTTCCAGTCCGATTCCGGCGATTTCCATCACCGACGCCGGGGCGGTCGCGGAGTTTCTGCTGTCGAACCGGCTGGTGGAAACCCTTTCCGACGCGCGGGGGCTCGACGAGCGCAGCCTGCTGCGTCAGCGCCAGGATTTCATCCTGGTGGATTTCCTGGCCTCGACCGAGACGACGGGCGATCTGGAGAAGCTCACCCGGGACGATCTGCGGATTGCCGTGCACCGGCATCTGGATGCCCTGCCGGAAGCCTTCCACCAGATCGCTAAGACCCTGGGCAGGCTGGAGCAGAGGGGCGAGTGGGAGGATCTGGCGCCGGAAGATCCGGCCTACTTCTACCACCTGCGCGCCTCGTCCCACGGCGACCGGGATATGGTGAACCACCTGCTGGCGCATCTCACGCCGCTGGATGTGCGTCAGCTCTTCATCTGCAACAAAGAGCGCTTCTACCAGACCTACCGCCAGTGGGGCGACGCCAAGCGCACCTACGTGGCGGAGTTCCTCGCCAAGGAATACGCCATCGATAAGCGGGGCGTGCGTGAGTCGCTCTACGGCCCTGAGCCGGGCATGGACGCTGCCATGGAGCCTGAAGAGGTCGTGCTGACCGAGCCCGTTGCCGATGAGGAACCGGAGATGCCTCCGCCTCCGCCGCGCGGTTCGGTGCCCCGCTCGGGTTCCCTGCCGGAGTCGCCCGATAAGCCGGTGGCCATTCCCATGCGCAATCCGCGGCCTCAATCCGGGCGGAAACCCCGTAAACGGCCCTCCGTCAATGCCGGACCCTGGGGGCCGCGCACGAAAGGCGGCGGCTGATGCTGGGCCTGATTATCAGACTGGTGGTGCTGTTCGCGATCCTGACCGTGATCTACCTGGGTCTCTCGCGCTACTTCCGCTGGTACAAATCAAAGGAACTGGAGACCCGTTTCGACAGCGGCGAGGTTCGCTCCCGCGACCGCAAAGGTTACGTGGCGCGCGGGATGGCGGAATACGACCGCTCGCTGACGCGCAAGCTCTTGTTGGGCGTCTATCTGGTGCCGCTCGGGATCGTCGCGCTGTTGATCTATATTGCCGATTTCACCTGAGGGAAGACCATGCGCATCGCAAAATACGTCGCTTTGGCCCTGCTGGCGGCCCTGGTCGTCGCCTTCCTGAACTTCTACCTGCCCTCCAAGGATGTCGTGCGGATCGTCGGCACGGACGTGAAGCGCATGGACGTGGTCAACCGGGACTTCGTGAAGGAGGGCGACGGCAAGAGCGTGGGTAACACCCGTGACGTGCGCTTCGTCAATGCGGTCTGGGAAGACGGTTCACCGCGGGTCTACCGAAACGAGGAGACCGACTGGGGTTTCCCCTGGTACTTCAAGTTCGACAGCGGCAACGTGCAGGCCAAAGCTCAGAACCTGGCCTCGACCCAGGAGAATCCCAAGTGGGTCGTGGTGACCCACTACGGCTGGCGCATCCAGATCTTCTCCATGTTTCCCAACGCGGTCGACATCGAACAGGTGGACGGCCCCGACTACACACCGGTCCCCTGGTTCAATATCGTGTTCCTGATCAGCCTGGCCGTGCTGATCTGGGCGATCTTCTCCTTCCTGATGCGTCTGCGCGAGCGCCACGTGGATCCCATCGTCGATCATATCGAGGAGGAAACCGCCGCCTACCGGGAAGCCGCCGAAAGCGGGGCGGAGGAAATCAAGGAACAGGCCTCAGGCCTCTACGACCGCTGGCAGCGCTGGCTGGACACCTGGCGGCCGAAAGACAAGAAGCGCTATCCGCGGCGATAGCGCAGACTGTTTCCTCTAAAATTCGGCCGGAGAGGCTGACCCTCGTCAGCCGAGGTCAGGTGTGAATCCCTGCACCCCTCCCGCAAATGTTTCAAAAAGCGGGTGAATCCTCATCCCGCGAAGAGGCGTTTGCAACATCGTACCGCCTGCTGCTTTCGGTTTGCCGGAGGGAAGCAGGCATGCCCTGCCGCACGTCCGCGCAACAGCTCCGGCAAGTTCCGGTAATGCCGAAAAGCCTGTCCGGTATTTGAAAGATCTGTTTATGCAAACGATTGCATAAAAATTGTTATAATGCTGTAATATATGATAAAAATATTAAATTTTTAAAGGAAACTTAGAAATCGTTTGCATGAAATCACAATTGAGCGTTCACTTGAACCCATGACAAGTAAGGGTCGGGGATGCAGATGGGGGCGTCGGTTACATTAAAAGATGTGGCTCTCAGGGCGGGTGTTTCCTCCGCGACCGTATCGCGCGTGATCAACAGCCGGGGCCTGATCAGCGCGCCGACGGTCGAGAAGGTTCAGGCGGCCATTGCCGAGCTCGGTTTTCGACCGAATGCGGTCGGCCGTAATCTCAAGACCTCCCGGACCCGCACCTTCGGGGTGATGCTTCCCTCGCTCTCAAATCCAATCTTCGGTGAGGTGCTCGAGGGGGTGCAAGCCGCAGCTCTGGCGGCCGGCTACTCCATCGCGATCACCTGCAGCAACTACCGGGAGCAGGAAGAACGGCATGCGATCGACACCATGTTGGCGAACCGCGTCGACGGGTTGATTCTGACGGTCGCGGATGCTGACAATTCGGCCCAATTGGACTTGCTTGATGCCCATGGCATTCCCTACGTGCTGCTGTTCAATCAACCGATTGCGACAAGCCGCAGCGCTGTCACGGTAGACAACCGGGCGGCCGGACAGTTGGTGGCCGAAGAGTTCGTCCAGGTCGGCCACAAGCGCCTGGGTATGATCGCGGGACGCTTCGATGCGTCCGACCGTTCGCGCCAGCGATTTCAGGGGTTCTGCGACGGGGCTGCTGAGGCAGCCGTCGAAGCGCCGGCCCTGGTGGAAGTCGATTTCGTCGAGGGCCGTATCGCCCGCGCGGTCCGCGACCTCTTGAACCGGCCGGACGCGCCAACGGCGCTTTTTTGCTCGACCGACATGCTCGCGCTTTCGGTTCTCAATGTTTTGCGTGACCTCGATGTCGCGGTGCCGGAACAGATATCGCTTGCAGGTTTCGATGGCATTTCCTTTGGACAACTGTCGCATCCCAAACTGGCGACTGTTGTCCAGCCTTCACACGCCATGGGACAGGCGGCCGTACAACACCTGCTGGGCCGAATGGCGGGAAGTACGGCACCAAAATTACAGGTCCTACCGGCTGCCTATCGACCAGGAAGTTCGATAGGGCCGGCAAAAAGCTGATCGTTTCATTTTGAACAACAATGAAGCGTGAATCAGCCTCTTACAAATGAGATGAGATCTGATCGGTAGGTGGTCGGGAGGATGTGAAACGTGTTCCGTAGAAGAACCCTGTCACATCGTTCTTTTTTTCGAAAACCAACGACACACGGGAGAATTACGATGAAACTGAAAACCGGGTCACGCAGTTTGCTGATCGGTGGTGCGACGGCGGCTTTTGCCCTTGCAGCGCAACTTTCCACCGCCCTTGCGGCCGATGCCATTTGCTACAACTGCCCGCCGCAGTGGGCCGACTGGGCATCGCAGTTGGAGTCAATCAAGGAAAACCTTGGTTACGACATCCCCCATGACAACAAGAACTCAGGACAGACCCTGTCGCAGTTACTTGCGGAGAAAGAAAGCCCCGTGGCCGACGTCGCCTACTACGGCGTCTCCTTTGGCATCGCCAGCAAGGAAAAGGGCGTGGCCGAAGCCTACAAGCCCGCGAACTTCGACGAGATCCCCGATGGCTTGAAAGACCCGGAGGGCTATTGGTTTACCATCCATTCGGGCACCCTGGGCCTGTTTGTCAACAAGGATGCGCTCGGCGGCGTGCCTGTTCCGACCTCCTGGGCCGATCTCCTGAAGCCGGAGTACGACGGCATGGTCGGTTACCTGGATCCCTCCAGCGCCTTTGTCGGTTATGCCGGCGCAGTGGCGATCAATCGCGCCATGGGTGGCACGCTGGATAACTTCGACCCTGCCATCGATTTCTTCAAGCGCCTGCAGAAGAACAATCCGATCGTGCCAAAGCAGACTTCATATGCGCGGGTCTTGTCGGGAGAGATTCCGATCCTCTTCGACTATGACTTCAACGCTTACCGCGGCAAGTACAAGGACAAGGCCAACGTCGAGTTCGTCATCCCGGCGGAAGGCACCGTGGTCGTGCCCTACGTCATGAGCCTGGTGAAAAACGGCCCCAATCCGGATAAGGGTAAGAAGATCCTGGACCATATCATGTCCGATAAGGGGCAGGCGGTCTGGGCGAATGCCTTTCTGCGACCGGTTCGCGCCAGTGCCATGTCACCTGAGGCCGAAGCAAAGTTCCTGCCGGCCGCGGACTACGCGCGCTCCAAGCCGGTCGACTACAAAAAGATGGCCGATGTCCAGGATGGATTCAAAAAGCGCTATCTGGACGAAGTGCGCTAACAGTCTTTGGCTTTGCCGGGTGGTGGCAATGCGCCGCCACCCGCAGGCCTTCAAAAGGTAGCGCAATGATATGATGAAGCATTCGGAATACCCCCGGTTGGTCCTGCTGATGCTGCCGGTCGCGATCGTATTTCTGGCGTTCTTTCTATTGCCCATGGCTCGATTGGTTCTGATTGGGGGAAGTGGAGAGAACGGTTTTTCCGAGTACCTCAGCATCTTCTACACGCCCCGGCATTTTGAGAGCCTGGTCAGTACAGTCCTTCTTTCGGCCGCGGTGACCGTTACGGCTGTGATCATATCCGCGATTACCGGTGTGTTTCTGGAGCGGAACCGGTTCCCGGGCCGAGAGATCCTGATATCAATGCTGACCTTCCCCTTGGCTTTTCCCGGCGTCGTGATCGGCTTTCTTGTGATCATGCTGGCGGGACGCCAGGGTCTTGCCAATGAAGTTTCGCGGGCGCTGACCGGCTCTCGCCTGGTTTTTGCCTACTCCATGGCAGGGCTGTTTACCGGCTATCTCTACTTTTCGATCCCAAGGGTCATCCTGACCATCATGGCCGCGGCCGAAAAACTGGACCCGGCGCTGGAGGAGGCTGCCCGTTCGCTCGGTGCCTCACGTTGGCAGGTCATTCGGGATGTCATTCTGCCGGCTCTTAAGCCGGCCCTGATCGCGTCCGGCGCCATAGCCTTTGCAACGGCGATGGGCGCGTTCGGTACGGCTTTTACGCTGGCCACCAACATCGACGTCCTGCCGATGACGATCTACACGGAGTTCACGCTGAATGCCAACATCGCCACGGCGGCGGCCCTAAGTATCGTACTGGGGGCGATCACCTGGCTGGCACTCTACATTTCACGTTCGATCGCCGGATCGACTGTCGCGGCGGCGGCTTAACGCGATGCGCCGCAGCAGAATCTTCTATGTCAATCTTGCCTTCACGCTGTTGGTCTGCGCGTTTCTGATCGTACCGATTTTCCTCTCCATGCTCGCCGGCGTCACGGTGAATTTTTTCCAGGGCGTGAAGAGTGGGTTGACCCTGCAGTGGGTCGTCGAGGTCTGGTCGCTCTATGCTGATACGATCTTTCTTTCGCTCCTGATCGCTGTCGCCTGTCTGATCTGCGACCTCCTGATCGGGGTTCCGGCGGCCTATGTGCTGGCTAAGAAATCCGGCCGGGTTGCACGCATGATCGAAGAGACGCTGGTGCTGCCCATCGCCATTCCGGGCCTGGCGATCGCACTGGCGCTGATCGTCACCTATGGCGGTATCCGGGAGTTTCGATTGAGCTGGCTCTTTATTCTGGTCGGTCACGTCCTTTACACCCTGCCGTTCATGATCCGCTCGGTTCTCGCGGTGCTTTCCTCCTTCGACTTCCGAACCTTGGAAGAGGGGGCGGCCAGCTTGGGGGCCGGGTTCTGGGCGCGTTTTCGGACCATCATCATCCCCAATTGCCGCTCCGGTATTCTGGCAGGCTCCCTGATGGTCGTGACCTTGTCCGTGGGGGAATTCAATCTGACCTGGATGCTGCACACGCCTTTGACCAAGACTCTGCCAGTCGGGTTGGCCGACAGTTACGCTTCCATGCGCCTGGAGATCGGCAGTGCCTACACGCTGGTTTTCCTGGTGATGATCCTGCCATTGCTGATCGCACTTCAACTCTATGGCCGACCCCGCGCAACTCGAACCAAAGCAGACGATTCCGTATGACATCGGATAGACAAGTATCGACCTCCATTCGGGTGCAGGCCTGCGCCAAGACCTTCGACGACGGCACGCGCGCCCTGGAGCCAATCGATCTGGAGATTGCCGGTGGCGAGACCGTGGTTCTGCTGGGGCCCTCGGGCTGCGGCAAGACCACGACACTACGCATCATTGCCGGTCTGGAAGCGCCTGACCCCGGCGGGAGGGTGTTCTTCGGAAGCGATGATGTCACCGCCCTGCCGATCGAATCCCGGAACGTCGGCATGGTGTTTCAATCCTACGCCCTCTTTCCCAACATGACCGTCCGGGAGAACGTCGCTTACGGTCTGATGGTCCGTGACGTGCCGAAGCCCGAGCAGGCAGTCCGCGTCGGCGAGATGCTCAGCATGATGCATATCGAGGAACTGGCCGACCGGCGTATCGACCAGTTGTCCGGCGGGCAGAGGCAGCGGGTCGCCCTGGCCCGCGCGATTGCCGTCAGACCGCGGGTCCTCCTGCTGGATGAGCCGCTGACCGCGCTGGATGCCTCCCTGCGCGAACGGCTGAGGATTGAGATCAACGACCTGCTGCGCAGCCTGGGCATCACCGCCGTTTATGTAACCCACGATCAGGGTGAGGCGATGGCGATCGGCGACCGCATCGTGGTCATGCGCAAAGGAGTCGTCGCACAGATCGGCAGTCCAAAGGACATCTACTACCGCCCGGCAAATGCCTTCGTTGCGGATTTTATCGGCACCTCCAATCGTTTGACCGGCCAGGTCTCCAACGGCGTCCTGTCGTTTCAGGGGGGCAGCCTGCCCTGGCAGGCGGATGGGGACCGGGACGTGACCGTCATGTTCAGGCCGCAGGACGCGGAGATCGTGGCGCCGGACGCGGCGCAAGTCGCCGGGCGGATTGCCAGCGTCTACTTCCTGGGTGACCGCACCAAGATCATACTGGACGGAATCGGTGACCACCCCGTGGTGGTGGAGACTGCTGTACAGGCCGAATTCGCCGTCGACAGCGAAGTCGGACTGAAAATAAATGCTGACCGAGTCTTTGAAGTTGACGGCGTATCATGAGGACTGACTGGCCGTGATCATTGCACAGATCACCGATACTCATATCAAGGCCGGTGGCCGCCTTGCCTACAAGAAGGTCGACACGCTTGCCTGCCTGAATGCCTGCGTAGATGACTTGAATGCCCTGGTGCCGAGACCGGACGTGGTTCTGATGAGCGGAGACATGACCGATTTCGGGAGTGACGAAGAATATGCGATCGCGCGACCGGTATTCGATCGTCTGGTGATGCCCTACTTCGTCGTGCCGGGAAATCACGATGAACGCGAAGCCATGCGCAGGGCTTTTGCCGACCACCGCTATCTGCCCCGCGAGGGCTTTCTGCATTTCGCGATTGAGGACTATCCTATCCGCTTGATCGGCCTGGACAGTACCCTGCCAGGAAAGCCTTACGGCGAGATCTGCGAGGCCCGCCTCGCCTGGCTGAGCGAAAAACTCGAAGACGAGCGGCACAAACCCACGCTGCTGTTCATGCATCATCCGCCTTTTCTCACTGGCGTGGCGCACATGGACTGGCAGAATTGCCGCAACGCTGCGGCACTCGGCGCCGTGATCGAACAACATAAGCAGGTTCAGATGATCCTTTGCGGGCACGTACACCGTCCTGCGCAGACCTTGTGGCACGGCACCCTGGCCTGCATCGGACCCAGTCCGTCACACGCCGTTGCCTTCGATCTCGATCCGGCCGGGCCGCCAGCCTTCATTCAGGAACCGCCGGCCTGCCGGATCGTTCACATGACCGAAGATAAGCGTCTCGTCGCCGATCTGACCTACATCGGCAATTTTGATGGACCGCATCCCTTCTTCGACGGCGACGGTGCGCTGATCGACTAATCAGCCGCGATGCGATTCCTTTGCGTATCGCACCAATGCCAGGAACCTGTAGAGACCGTGCATGAACTTGCCGTAGGGCATAGTGATGAAGAGGGCGAAGACCACGCCGAGGTGGATGGCGAGTAGCAGGCCCATGGCGGGTGTCGCCCTGAGGAACAGCAGCAGCAGGCCGGTGAGGCCGGTCAGGAGCAGCATCACGAGAAAGGCGACGTCCATGCCTTTGCGTGAAGCGTCCTGCAGCAGCGGATCCCGTTCCCGCTTTGCCTTCAGCAGGCCGGCCGGACCGATCACCAGGCCGAAGCCGCCTAGGGTGCCAAGCACCACCGGCAGATCGTACCAGGGATAGGGCGCTTCCAGGCCCAGCAGGTAGTGATAGAGCGTGGCGAAAGACGTCGAGGCGAAGCAGAGCAGGAAGCCGTAGAAGGTGAAGTGGTGGTAGAGCCTGCGCCGGTCATCGGGCTTTTCATCCTTGCCGTAGCAACCGACGCCACCGCCATCCAGGTAACGCAACGTAGAAGCGTCCTTGATCGCCTGCCAGAGGCTGGGCTTGTCTGCCAATGTCGCCGCAGGCTCGCCGATGTCGTTCCAGAAGTTTCGCAGGGACAGGAAGGCTGCCAGGATGGCGTAGAGGAAAACCGCGCCGAAAATCGCGACCATCGTGTTGTGCGGCATGAGACGATAGAAGGCACCTGGTCCCGTATGGCTCTGCCAGAACACGCTCGGATCGTGCCAGCCGACAAAGCCGGCGACGAAGATCGCGACGCTGAGGGCGGCAATCAGACTGATGGCCAGGCCGTTGCGCGCGAAAAGCGGCGCGAGCGCCCGCGGCCAGGCATAGGCGCGGTAGCTGTCGGCACGCACCATAGCCAGGGTTTTCGGCACGTTGACATTGAATTCGTGGGGCGGCGAGAACTGGCAGTCCACGTAACAGGCACCGCAGGCGTGGCAGAGGTTGCTCAGGTAATTGAGGTCGCCGTCCGAGAAACTGCGCCGCATCTCCATCGCCGGAAAAACCGCGCAGAGGCCTTCACAGTAGCGACAGGAGTTACAGACCGTCATCAGCCGGCCGGCTTCCTGCAGGTTGCTGTCGGTCTGCGCGAAGTCGGCGAGGCTGGGGGCTTGCTCGTTCATGCCACGGACTCCCGGGATTCGCTGGAGGCGCTGTTGCTGCGCGCCGCGGCCTGTGTGCCGGCGATCCGGCCGAAGACGCTGCCGATGGTCATGCCGATGCCCGCCGCGTAGCCGCTGCCCAGGATGTTGCCGGCCATGATCTCGCCAGCGGCGAAGAGGTTCGCGGCGGGTCTGCCGTCCTGCAGGAGCATGCGGGCCTCCCGGTCCACCTTGGTGCCCAGGTAGGTGAAGGTGATGCCGGGCCGGACCGGATAGGCATAGAAGGGTGCGGTCTCGATCCGCTGCGCCCAGTGCGATTTCGGCGGTTCCAGACCTTCGGTGCGGCAGTCGTCCAGGATCGTGGAATCGAAGGTTCCGGGTTGGACGGCGGTATTGAAGTCGCGCACCGTCGCCTCGAGCGCCTCCGGCTCCAGCTCCAGCAGGCCCGCCAGTTCGCGCAGGCTGGGCGCGGAGATGGGTGGGAAGAGGGAGGGCATGAAGCGCTCCAGGGAGGGTGCATCGAAGAGAATGTAGGCGATCTGTCCCGGCTGCTGTGCGACCAGCCGGCCCCAGATGGCGTAGCGCTTCGGCCAGATATCCTCGCCTTCGTCGTAGAAGCGTTGGGCGTCCCGGTTCACGACGATTCCGAAGACCACGCAGTCCAGGCGGGTGATGATGCCGCCGTCGAATTTCGGCGCGCGGGCATCGATGGCCACCGCGTGGCACTGGGTCGGATCGCCGATGGTCTGGATGCCCTGGGACATCAGCATCTTCAGGATGGTCCCCTTGTTGTAGGGCGTACCCCGGACGAGAAAGTTCTCCGCGATCTCGCCCCAGCCTTCCTTTAACCAGTCGATGTTTGCCTCGAAGCCGCCGGCCGCCGCCACCAGAGCGCCCGCTTCGACTTTCCGGCCGTTCACGCTTGCGGACTGGAAGACGCCGTCTTCGATTTCCAGCGCCGTGACCTCGGCGTCGTACGCGATCTCGATGCCCATGCGCTCGGCGGTCAGGTAGAGCGCATTCAGCATGGCCCGGCCGCCGCCGAGAAAGAAGGAGTTGGTACGCCCGAGGCTGAGGGTGCCGCCAAGCGAGGGCTGGAACCGCACGCCCTGCTCCGTGATCCAGGTCAGCATCTCTTTGGATTCGGCGATCATGTGGCGGGCGAGTTCTTCGTCCGTGTTGCCGCCGGTCACCCGCAGCAGATCCTCGAAGAACTCTTCCTCACTATAGGGGCCGGTCAGGGTCTCGGTCGCCGTGTCGTGGGCGCAGCGCATGTTGCGGGTGTGGCGGGTGTTGCCGCCGCGGTAGAACTTGGGCGCCGCCTCCAGCACCAGCACGCTGGCACCGGCGCGACGGGCGGCGATCGCGGCGCAGAGGCCCGCATTGCCACCACCGATCACCAGAACGTCGTATCGCCTGTTCAAATCCGCCATATTCTTCCAGCCGCTGTGCCGATATTGCAGCCTGCCAGATCAAAATTCATAGATAAAACGCAAAAAATAACTTTATAATTGCGCTATGCGCATAAATTTTGATTTCGGCGATCTCGAAGCCTTTCTCGCGGTCGCGGAGCTTGGCTCTTTTCAACGTGCGGCGGAACAGCTCAACCTCTCGCAATCGGCTTTGTCCCGGCGGATCCAGAAGCTTGAGGAGGCCTTGGGCGTTACGCTGATCGAGCGCACCACCCGCTCCATGAAGCTCACTTTAGCCGCGCGAGGCTTTCGCGCCCGGGCCCGGACGATGCTTGACGAAGCTTCGGAGGCTTTGCGCGCCCTTGGCGATGAGGCCGGCGGTGGCCCGCAGCGGCAGGCCCTGGTAACGGTCGCGGCGATCCCGACCGCGACCCACAACATTCTGCCCAGTGTCATCAAGGACTTTGCTGCCGCCGGCCAGCGGGCCCGTATCCGGGTGCTGGATCTCTTCGCCAATGACGTGGCGGAAGCGGTGGCCCAGGGCGAGGCCGATTTCGGCATCAGCTTTATCGGCGCGCAGGAGCCGGACCTGACCTTTCAGACTCTGATGGACGACCCTTTCGTGCTGGTGATGACGCGGGATGACCCGCTCAGCGTCCAAGACGTTGTAAGCTGGGCCGAACTCGATGAAGAGCGCTTCATCGCCCCCTGGAAGGGCAGCGGCAACCGTATGCTGATCGACAACGCGCTGGCCCGCAGCCGCAAGACGCTGAACTGGCGCTATGAGGTGCGGCACTCCTCGACGGCTCTGGGCCTGGTGGCGGCGGGCGTCGGCGTGACGGCTCTGCCGGCCTCCGCGATCCGGCGCGGCGATGACCAGCCGGTGGTCGCCCGTCCCCTGGTCGAACCCGGGGTTTCCCGCGCTATCGGCACCCTGCGCCGGACGCGCAGCAGCCTGCCGCCGGCTGCGGAACGCTTTTACGGCCTGCTGGTCGCGCGCTGGTCGGAAACGCCAGGGGAAGGCTTTGCGGATTGATGGGCTTTAGGGAACGATGAAGAGGCCGGTCTTTTCTATCTCGATATGACGGTAGGCCTGCGGCTTCTGCAGGGCTCGGGCGACCTTCTCGAAAACCGGCAGGAGATCGGCGTCCTGCAGGCTGAAGCGCAGGATGTGACAGTCCTCTGCCTGCCGGGTCAGGACAGTGCCGATGGTGATGATCGATTTGACGACTTCGGAAATCTGCTGGGCAGGGATCGCCTCGTCGGTCAGGCGCGGGGCCATCAGAATGCTGTTGATGCTGGTGTAACAGGTGTCTTTGTCGTGCTGATTGATCAGCATCCGGACGAAGACGGCGTCGTAGTTTTCTTCGCCGTCATAGATGGCGTGGGCAGACTTGAAGGCGTTCTTGGGCGTGCTGGCGACCTCTTCGATCCGCTCGACCAGGGCGGGGTGATAGGAGGAGAAATCCGCTTCCATCTCGCTGCTTTCGCGCGCCCAGGCGGATTTGATCTGTGACCAATCCTCTTGAGACAACTCGAGTTGAAGCTTCATGAGACTGGATCGGCTCTGAGTCGGAACTGCTTCCGGGTTGGGTCGGTTTCGGGGTCTTGCGAAGTTGCCGACCGCCAGGTGACAGGCAGCCGCACAACAGCTTTCGGGCCTTGAGCCTAGCAAGTGATACTAAAGATTCCATGAAGTATTGCGCCAGTTTTTGCAGTAAAACAGAGATTTTTCGGGGCGTAAGTGCTTCATCAATTCCCGCTTAGGTTTTGCTTCCGCTCAGATCGCGCTGCGCCTTTCGCGGAAAGCTTTGGCCGCGACAGGTTCCTATCTTCGACGCTTGCTATTACCTTTATGGGAGACTCGGTGACGGAAACGGAGTCTGTTAAAGCGCGGCGAAATCTCAAAAGCGGGAGGCGTAATGCTGACGAACGGCGGAGAGGATATCAGGGGCGTTCCACTTTCTTACAGTGAGGCCGAGGCCGTTGAGGGGCTCGAGCGGGCCACCGAAATGGCGCTGGGCTTCCGCGGCGATGCCATCGCGGAGATCGATGCGCTGCTGGCGCGGCATCCCGAGTTCGCCATGGGCTGGATCTTCAAGGCGGCCTGGCTGACCCAGGCGATGGAGACCCGGATCTATGATCAGATGGTGGAAGCGGTCCATGAGGCGGAACGGCACGCCGACCAGGCGAACGAGCGGGAGCAGGGGCACCTGGCGGCACTGCAGGCCTGGATCCGGGGCGATTTCTTCGGCGCCGTGCAGCGCTGGGAAGAGGTCTTGACGCTCTACCCCATGGACCTTCTGGCGCTGGCGCTCGTCCACTACACGGATGTCCTGCTGGGCGATGTGGTGGGCCAGCGTGATGTGGTCGCGCGCATCTTCAACATCTGGGACGAGGGCACGCCGGGCTATGAGTTCGTGCTTGGCTTCTACGCCTTCGGCCTGGAGGAGAACCGCGACTTCGGCCGGGCGGAGGAGATGGGCCGCCGGGCGCTGGCGATCCGCCCGGACAATCCCTACGCGGTCCACGCCGTCGCCCATGTCATGGAAATGCGCGGCCGTCAGGTGGGCGGAATCCGCTTTATGGCAGACTATGTCGACCGCTGGGGCAGCTCCAACTTCGCCAATCATCTCTGGTGGCACACCTCCCTGTTCCACCTGGACATCGAGGAGACCGAGCGGGTCGTCGAGATCTATGACGCGCACCTCAGTTCCGACGGCAAACATGGCGACAAGTATGAGGAACTGGACGCCTGCGCGCTGCTCTGGCGGCTCGATCTGCTCGGGGCCGATGTCGGCAACCGCTGGTCCCATCTGGCCGACAAGTGGGAACCGGCGGCGGAGAACACGCTCTATGCCTTCAATGACGTGCACGCCATGATGGCCTTTGCGGCGGATGACCGAAGCGATGCGCAGAAGGCGCTGCTGACGGCAAACGAGCGCTACATTGAAGAGGCCTCGGACGCCAATGCGGCCATGAGCCGGGAAATCGGCATTCCCTTCTGCCTCGCCATCCAGGACTTCAAGAAGGAGCGCTACGACGATTGCGTCAACCGGCTGCTGCCCATCCGCTATCGCACCCATCGCCTGGGCGGCAGTTTCGCCCAGCGGGACATTATCGGCTGGACCCTGCTGGAATCGGCTCTGCGGGCGCACCGCTTCGATCTGGCGCTCGGACTCGCCAACGAACGGGTTGAACTGAAGCCGACCTCGGCGCAGAACTGGCGTTCCGTTGCCCGGGCCTTCAAGGGACTGGGGCACCGCGGCAAGGCCGACAAGGCAGAGGCCCGCGCGCAGTTCCTCACGGCAGCCTGAAGCGAAAGAGGTTCCTCGTGGCGGCAAAAGCCAAAAAGAAGCCCGTTAAGACGACAGAGAAGACAAAGAAGGCGGAGGCCGGCGAACGCTTCTTCGATAACAGGCAGAAGTACCTGATGTTCGTGAACACCTGCTCGGAGAAGCGGGAAATCGGCCGGCGCATCGCACGCGAACTGCCGCTCATTCACCCGCGGCCGCCGGCGGTCCGGGTGTTCGATGCGGGCGTCGGCGACGGCACGGTCCTGGCGGCCCTGATGCGTGCGATGCACCGGCGCTTTCTGACCATGCCTTTCTATGTGGTGGCCAAGGAGATCTCCATCGAGGATGTGCGGCTGGCCCTGGATGAGATGCCGGACCGGCTGTTCGAGCATCCGGCGACCGTTCTGGTCTTCACCAACCTGACCTATGCGGAGAGCCCCTGGCTGACCGCCAGAAGTCCCGCGGCCGCCACCCGGCTGGTCTGGAAGAATGTGGCCCTGCGCGGATCATCGTCGGACGAGTTCCAGGAGCAGATCGCCGAACTGCAGCCCTTCCTGTCGGAGAACTGGCAGGTCGAGCCGGGCAGGCACGGCAACCCGGTCTACCAGCGCCCGGCCGTCCTGGTGCTCTATCGTGAGGATCACCAGTTCCTGCTCGACCCCATCATCCCCAAGCCCGGCGCGGCGCGGGCCGATTTCGATCTCGTCGTCGCGGCGCAGCCCTATCGGGCGCGCGCTTCGGCGGCCTTCAAGGCGGAAAAGGTGATCGGTCCCCTGGCCCGGGCGCTCGGTCCTGGCGGCCGTCTGGTCGGGATCCACTCCTGTGGCGGCGACCCGGGGCTCGAACTGGTGCGGAAGGTCTGGCCGCGGGAGAATCCCTTTCCCGTGGACCGGCGCGAACTGCTCAAGGCGGTGCGCAAGGCCCTGGGCGCCGATGCCCGGCACTTCAACCTGCCGGTCGGCGCCGACAGCCGGGCCAAGTTCCGTTACGACCTCCACAGCCTTTCGACCGAGACCCACAGCACCATCGGCACCTCCACCGTAATGGCCGCCTGGAATGCCGCCACCTATGTGGCCCAGATCGAGGAGACGCGCCTGGAGCAGGCGATGCAGGAGAACGCCTATGTCGGCGCGACCCGGGAGGTGCTGCAGAAGTACGGCGGGCTCTGGTTCAACGACGAGAGCTATGTGATCGCGCGGCGGGAGCTATTAGACTAAGAACTCGGCAGTGGCTGGGTCAGATTTTTCACAATCATCCGGCGCGCGGGCGCCAGCAGGCGTCCTCCATCCAGCAGGGCGCGGCGTGTCAGTCGGGCCGGTAATGCATCGCGACCGCTGAGTTCGGCGATGGCCAGGGTCGACCAGTAAAGTGCCTCCGACATCCGGCGGTGTTCCCTTTCGTAAGCCTTAAGGGCAGCCGGGTCGGCCGGGCCCCGACCGCGCTCGAGGGCATAGCGAATCTGGCCGGCGAGTATCGCCTGGCCCTGAACGCCGAGGTTGAAGCCATGGGCTGTGATCGGATGCATGCCCACGGCGGCATCCCCGACCAGGGCGAAGCCGGGCCGGACGAAGTCCCTAGCGTAAACCCCCACCAGCGGATGGGCGAAGCGTTTCGTGAGCGACGAGATCCGGCCGAAGGGCTCCTTCAAGCGCTGGTTTGCAGCCGCCAGATAGCCTTCGATCGGCAGTGCCATCTGGCGTTCGGCCTCCGCCGGCGTGAAGGTCTGAACCAGGGAAGCTTCACGGTTATTGAGCGGCAGCAGGGCCAGGGCGCCGCCAGGCAGGAAGCATTCCCAGGCGACGTGTTCATGCGGCTGTTCGAAGCGCACCTTGGTCACGATCATCGTCTGCCCGAAGTCGTGCTTGGCCGCGGTAATCCCGGCCATGCGGCGAGCGGACGAAAAACGGGTATCGGCCGCCACGATCAGACCGGGCTCGATCGTCCGGCCATCGGCCAGCGTCACGCTGCCACCCCGCAGTCCGTTGCGCAACCCGACCACTTCCGCGCCGGTGATCACGTCCGCCTCGCCCGCGTCTTTCTGTTCGGCGAAGAGCGCGCGGCGGATATCGCTGTTGGCGACGAAGAAACCGAGTTTGTCCTCGCCCACCGCGTCGGGATTGAAATGCAGGCGCGCGTTGGAAGTCCCGTCCATGACCTTGGCGGCCCGCAGCGGCGAGATTCGCTCCGGTGCGATCCGCGACCAGGCGCCGCTTTCCTTAAGAATCTCGATGGAGCGCAGGGATAGCGCAATTTCCCGCCCGTCGTAGGCCGGGTCGGCGAGCGCTGTCTCGCTCTGCCGCTCGATCATACGGACATCCAGACCGGTTCCGCGCAGGGACAGCGCGAGGGACAATCCGACCGGCCCGGCGCCGATGATTAGGATGTCGCAGTGTTCTTTTGTGTCAGAAGCAAAGGAATGGGTCATGCCGAAGCCTGAGAGTTTGTTTCCGGGAAATCAACTAAGGCATGCCAACCCCTCTCGCAATGTGGCTTTTTGACGCCTATGTGACGGTGAACATCACGAGCGAGTGCCTTATCAATATGGATCATCTGCGGTCTTTCGGGCCGAACATATGGACAATGGATGGCGATGACGTCCGCATGTACGGGATCCTGCCATTCACCACAAGAATGACGATTGTCCAACTGGCATCATGTGGCCTTTGGCTTCATTCTCCTGTCGGACCGACGCCGGAACGTCGACGCGCCGTCGAGGAACTGGGCCCGATTCAGCATCTCGTTGCACCCAATAAGATCCATAGCCTTGGCATCGGGCCGTGGCGGGAACTGCATCCTTCCGCGAAGGTTTGGGCTTCACCGGAATTCAGCAAGCGCCATCCGGAAATCGCTGTCGATGCGGCGTTGGCCAATGACGTTGAAGCTCCCTGGAGCAGTGAAATTGATCACTGCCTGCTTGAAGGGCATAGCGTTCTGGATGAGGTCGCGTTTCTGCACAAAGCCTCCGGAACGCTGATCATCACGGACTTCATCCAGAAGCATGAAGCCGACGGCGAATCCTGGATCTGGCGCGGTGTGAAGCGTATGGCGGGGATCTTGGGTCGCGATGGCGGCACGCCTCTGGATATCAAGCTGAGCGTCAGAGACAGGGAAGCGATGCGACGAAGCATCGAAGCGGTTCTGACTTGGGATTTCGACAATCTCGTCATCGCACACGGCCACTGCCTTCAAGGCAGCGCAAAAGAGGATGTTGCCCGTGCCTTCAGGTGGATAACCGGCGCATAGCGGCTACAAGGCCTCTCGCGATGGAAAACTGAAAACTATTTGTCCGGGTTGGGCAGAGAGTTAATGGCGGAGAGTGAGAGACGAAGTTCGAACTCGGAGCCAGCAGTTAGGGTTGGCGTGGCGGCTAACTGCAAACAAAAAGTGGCGGTGTGCGCAGTCATGAGCGAACCTGTCTCCGGTTTTCGCACCCTGTTTCCCAAAAAACAGGGAATTTCTTAAAAGACTACGATTGAGTTGAGCGTCTCTCTTCCCATTAAGCGACTGAGTTATCGATTAATTCTTGACTTATTCCCTGTCTTTGAAAGCAGGGAACTGTTCGAACAGAACTGGGATATCCATCGCTTTGATCAAGGATGTACCTGCTGCTGATCAGGGTAAGTGAAAGTGTGATCGGCCAATACCCACGCAGCCAATACGCTGCTGTTTTTGCACACACGCTCAGTGATCTTCAGATTGATTTATGAAGGACCGGCAAATCCCGATAGTGGCAGAATTCAGCGCCGTTCTGTGTGACCAAGTCTTCGGTGATGTGGTTCGCAGCTTTTGAATCTCAATCGAGATCGAGGCTCGGTCAGCTTTGGTTTCGCTAGATCGAGATACCGAAAGGCGACCGGGACTCGCTCATTTGAGGCCAGGACAGAAACGAAACGGCTTTTCATAAAGTGGGATTTACTCATATCGAACTGGGACAAGAATCAGTTTTAGTGGGATGAACGCATGTTAAAATCGTGTTTAAATGGGATTTAAATAGCGTTTAACAAATGCATATTTCTAATTACAAAATATGTATGCGCATAATTATATCATTCACCGATATTTTTTATTGATCTAAACATGATATCGTGACATTCGAGATGATCCATAGGTTCCGCTGTATTTCGATTCGCGGTGGAACAGCATGATGACATTCCACTTTATTGAGCTGACTGAATGAACGAAAGAGCGTCTAAGAGAACAGCAATGTTGCGATCCACCCAGACCATCGAAGAAAGACCGATCTCGGCACTTCGGCCTTATGCCGGCAACGCGCGGACACATTCGAAACGACAGATCCGGCAGATTGCGGATAGTATTACGCGCTTTGGCTTCACCAACCCTGTCCTTGTCGCTGATGACGACAGCATCGTCGCAGGTCACGGCCGAGTTTTGGCAGCGCAAAGTCTCGGTATGACCCACGTGCCCACGTTGCGCCTTTCGCATCTGTCGGACGCCGAGCGTCGAGCGTCGAGCCTATATTATCGCTGACAATAAGCTGGCGCTGAATGCCGGTTGGGATCAGGAGTTGCTAGCGATCGAGTTACGGGCACTGGTCGATCTCGACTTCGATTTGGAACTAACTGGCTTTTCGCTGGCTGAGGTGGATCTGGTGCTCGACGCGGCCAGCGATAGAGATGTGTCCAGCAAGGACGAACCCGCCGATACCGTACCGCCCCTCGTGACGGAGGCGGTTAGCCATACAGGCGATCTCTGGGAGTGTGGGCGCCATCGGCTGCTTTGCGGTGATGCGCGATCTGCTGCCGACTACAACACACTTCTGGCCAGTGAGGTCGCCGATCTCGTCTTCACAGACCCGCCATACAATGTTCCCATCGATGGAAATGTCTGCGGGCTTGGCCGTGTGCGCCATCGTGAGTTCGCGATGGGTACGGGAGAGATGTCGGAAGAAGCCTTCGTCGCCTTCCTGAAGGAAACACTGAGTGCAACCGCCAAATGCTGCCGGGACGGCGCGATCGCTTTTGTCTGTATGGACTGGCGTCATATGGGTGAGCTTCTCAAGGCTGGAAAACAGGTCTTTGCCGAGTTTAAGAACCTCTGTGTTTGGAACAAGACCAATGGCGGCATGGGAAGCTTCTATCGTTCCAAGCACGAGTTGGTCTTCGTGTTCAAGGTCGGCAGGGCGCCTCACGTAAACAACTTCGGCTTGGGAGAGACCGGACGCTACCGAACCAACGTCTGGGACTACGCCGGCATCAGCAGCCTTGGGGCGAACCGGGAGGAAGAACTGGCCATGCATCCGACGGTTAAACCTGTCGCGTTAGTGGCCGATGCCATCCAGGACTGTTCGAAACGCGGAGCCGTGGTTCTCGACTGCTTTGGCGGGTCGGGCACGACCTTGATCGCGGCCGAGAAAACCGGGCGACGGGCTCGGCTCCTGGAATACGACCCAATCTATTGCGACACGATTGTGCGGCGTTGGGAACACTACACAGGCAAACGCGCAACACTCGTAGCAACGGGAGAGTCCTTCGAGGAAGTTGAAGAACAAAGACTGGGCGCGTCTCTAGAAGTGGAGAACGTGGCATGAAGCGCAAATTCAAGCAACTTTCTGATAGTGATGAGCGTCGGAGTGGGGAAGCGCATCGAGATGCCACGGAGTCAAGTCAAGAACCAGAGTACGAAGTCGGCTATCGCAAGCCACCTAAGCACACCCGGTTTGTGAAGGGGCAATCAGGCAATCCACGCGGGCGGCCGCGCAAACCGAAGCCGCGGCCTTTGCAACTCTCTGACGCCCCATCTGACCGTTTTCTCGAGGAAGAGGCCTACCGCCCGATTGCGTTGCGCGAAAACGGGCAGGCAATCGAGTTGCCGGCCGTAAAGGCCGTGATGCGCGCGCTTACCACGAGCGCAATAAAAGGCAATCGGTTGGCCCAGAAATACCTTCTGGAACATGTCAGGGGCATGGAAGAGGTACATTTACAACGAAAGATCGACAACTACGTCCGGCTGCGCGCCGTCAAACGCGACGGCGAGCAGGTATTGGCTGCACATAAGCGCAAGGCTCTGGCCCCACCCGAACTTCTGCCTCATCCCGACGACATTATACTTAATGCAGCGACAGGTGACGCTCACATTAACGGACCGGCAACCCCCGAAGATCTGCGCGAATACGAGCATACGATGCAACTGCGTGATCATCTAATGCTGCGATCTGTCCATGTCAATGATCGCCGGCGAAAGACCAGCGTGACGTCGGAGAGCGAAGGGGCCTGTATCTATCAGGTCCTGGCGATCCTCATCGATCAAGCCCTGCTGAAACGTTTTCGCTGGCAAGAAGGTACCGACCTCGATCTGCTGATGGAGTGTCATGGTTTATCCAGGCGCGAGCGGCAGAAGCGTATCACGGAGGAGTTTGAGCAACTGAAATCAACCAGAACACAACCGTTGTGGATTACGCCCGAGATAAAGTGGGAAATTGATCAAATAGCGTACAAATGGTCGAAAAGGCGCGAGGATTCCATCAGTGCTGAAAGTACGGAGAAAAAGGGAAACAGCTAGTCACAGGAGTTTGCTAAGCTGGCCGCTTTGCTGAAAGAGATTCTAGCTGTTTATTCTCCGCATACGCGTCACCCATTTTTGGTTAGAGAGGTTGTTCAGAACACATTGATCGGCGACCAGCATAACCAAAAGGAAAAAGCACTTCAGATACGGCGTAATGGACGAGTTGGAACGCTCTCTTGTGGGCTGAGACCCTTGGTTCGATGCCGGCACAAACTGTGAATGTTGCGATCCTCAACTGAGTGATAGCAAGACGACAGAACTGCCACATGCAACTTTTCGGTCGGATCGTGCCGATTGACGGATCGTCATCTGCTCAACTGCAGACATGAGCCGGGCATGGTGTGTTGACCGATAAACTCATTCAAAGTGCACTGCTTTAGCAATTCAGGCTGCTTTATCCACGCTGGAGGGAGCGGATCATATTCGAGATGCTGCGTTTAACGTCGGCAGATGAAATTGCGTCGAAATGGTGCGCCAGACGCGCGGAATCCGAGATCGCCAATCTGCTTGTAGTCTCCCTACTATGTCGCGATTCGCAGGGATTAACGCCATCGTAAAAATAGGAAGCTTTAGTCTCCAAGACCCCTGCCAACTGATAAAGCCGGGCGGCTGTAATCCGGTTCGTACCGCGCTCGTACTTCTGCAGTTGTTGAAAGGAGATCCCCAACTGAGCGGCTACCGCCAGCTGCGTCAAGCCGACTTCCTTACGTCGTTGACGCACACGCTCAGCGACAAGGATATTTATAGATTTCTCAATGTCTCTCGACATTTGCTTCCTACTTACAAGAGCCGTTGCTCTGTTGTTTCAAGATTGGTTCCATCGTCGCCTGCAAGCGACATCCACAGTGTCCATGATCACGGCATCACCGCAGCACGAAGACGGCGCAGGATGCGCGACGTGCGATCCGAGAGGCCGTCGATCCGAGGAAGTATTCCTGCAATCCCGGGCGATGAGATTGAACCACGATCAGGTCGGCTTCTTTTTCCTCAGCGTATTTAGCGATGGCGACGCCCGGATTTCCCGCCACCACTGCGCAGGCCAGATCAGAATGATCGTTGGTCATTGCCTTCAGACGGGTGTTCACCTCGTCCAGGATCTTTCCTTCCGGCTTTACCGAGACATACTCGACAACGTAACTGGGAACCTCTTCCACGACGCTGAGGAGAGTGATCTTTCCGTCTTCGGACAGCAGCCGGCGCGCCACTTGAATCATGGCTGAGACATCGCTTCCGTGGTCAAGGGCCACAGGGATGAGAATATTCTTGTACATGCACTCTCTCCGGGTTGCGGCCTTAGTTCAGGTCGCCACGTGCGACACATCCTTATCTGGGGAATAGATATCAAGAATGTTCCAGTGACCTGTTGTTGGCGTCGGATTGTTGATCATCGCGACATCGAGAACGGTCGGCTTGCCGCTAGCGATCGCGGCTTTGAGTGCTGGTAGCAGTTCGTCGGCCGACGAGACCCGCACGCCCTCGGCACCATAAGCCTGCGCAATCTCCGCATAACCAGGCCCGTTCGCTGGCGCGGCCGCAGTGCCAGGAAAGGTCGTGCCGTAGGTCAGGCCGTAATGCGCCTTCTGCAAACCGGCGATGGTTCCGAAGGCATTGTTATTCATCACCAGCCAGACTATTCCCAGATCCAACTCGACCGCTGTGGCGAGCATCGAGGGGTTTTGTCCAAATCCGCCATCGCCCACCAGGGAAATCACGACACGGTCAGGAGCCGCCAACTTGGCGCCGATGGCGCCGGGCGGACCGAAACCCATTGTGGCGAAACCTCCCGGCGTAAGGATCGAGCCCGGGCAAAGAATATCGAACTGCTGGCCGACACCGTTTTTGTTCCAACCCACATCCGTGGTGATAATGGCGTCGTCAGGCAGGGCTTCGCGGGTGTCCGCAAGTATGCGTTCGGGCATCATTGGAAAGGCCGCGCTGCCCGCCATATCCTTGTTACCGTCTTTGAACGCGGTCCGGAAGTCGGCAATTCGCTCTACCAGCGCAGGCCGTTTGAAACCATTCGGATACAGTTCCTTGGCAACCCGCGTTAATACGCCCAATGCTGCTTTCGCATCGGCAACAACACCGATCTCCGTGGGATAATTACGCCCGATCTCGCTTGGTTCGATATCGATATGGATGACTTTCGAACCGGGGATGTTAAAGGTGTAGCCCGGATACCAGGATGAGCAATCGGCCTCTTTAAAGCGCGTGCCAATAGCGAAGATCCAATCGGCTTTCAAAGTCGTCTGATTGACCAGTTCGGTTCCCCAAAAACCGGTCATACCCAGGACAAGCGGATGATCGTCGCGCAGAGCGCCCTTGCCCATGAGCGAATGAGCAACCGGGATCTGCATGTGATCAACGAAATCCCTAAGCTCATCGGACGCACGGGCCAACAAAATGCCGCCGCCCGCGTAAATCACCGGATTTTCCGCAGCTGCCAGGGCTTTAACAATCGAACAAGCAGTCTCGTCGTCAATCGAGGGTTTGACCAGCGCGCGGGTGTTGTTCTGAATCCGGTCGAAGCTGCTGGAAGGGATCATTTCAGAAAAGATGTCCATCGGTACATTCACCAACACCGGTCCCGGCTGACCGCTTTCGGCCAGGTGAAATGCCTTTTCCAGAATTTCGGCCATCAGGTCCGCCCGGTCTACACGCCAGGCGCGTTTTACAAAGGGCCGATAGATTTCATACTGCTGCGCGTCTCCGTGCAGGTTGACTTCCTGGTGCGGGTGCTTGCCGTAATAATGGGTCGGGATGTCGCCGGCGATCACCACCATCGGGATGCAGTCGAGAGCCGCATTCGCGACACCCGTGGCACAATTGGTAAGGCCGGGTGAAAGGTGCGACAACACCACTGACGCTTTGCCAGTGACACGCGCGTAAGCATCTGCTGCGTGGCTGGCGATCTGCTCATGCCGCACGGTTACGAAGTCGATCGGGCTTTCCGCCAAAGCGGCCAGCACGGCGATGTTTGTGTGACCGCAAAGGCCGAACACATGTTTGACTTCACGGCGTTCAAGAAAGTCGACGATATGCTCGGCGACCGTCTTGCTGGTGACTTCCTTGCCTTTCATTTCACGCCACCTCAGCCTTGTAGAATTCACCGAACAGCTCCTCTTCAGAAGGACGGTCCTCGGGGATCGGCCGGCTGACCCAGGTGTAATTCATGAAGTGTTTCAGGCTGACGTTCTCATTGGTGATGTTACCGCCCCAAACACCACAGCCGAGAGACGAGGTCATGGGCATACCGTTGGTGAAACTGCCCGCATTGGCCTTTGATTGTGGTTGGCGCACCATCATGCGGCTGACTGGTGCCAGACGCGCCAAGGCATCGATATGATCGTCGTTGTGGGAGTAGATGCCGCAGGAATGCCCCTTTCCGCCGACATCGTAGATCTGTCGCACGGTCTGAAGCGCGTCATCAAAAGTGTCGAAGTGATAAAGGGCCATCAGTGTTGTCAGCTTCTCGCCCGAGAATTTGTAGTCCTTGCCGATTTTTCCCTGGTTTTCGACCATCAGGAACTTCCTGTCCTCCGGAATTGAGAAACCGGCCACCTCTGCGGTCTGTTGAGGACGACAGGCTATGGTGGGAAAGGTGCGGTTACCCTTCTCATCCCACATCGCCTTCTCCAGAAGTGCCTTTTCTTCCTCGTTGCAGAGATAACCGCCTTCAGCCTCCAGTGCTTCAACCATCCGGTCGTAGATCGAACGCTGGATGATCAGGTTTCCGTCTGCGGAGCAACCGGACCCGAAATCCGAGGTCTTCGAAACGCGACTGTTCGCGGCGGCGATTCCAATATCAGCGGTATCGTCAATCACCATGGAGGAGTTGCCGGCGCCGACACCATAGGCCGGACGGCCGGAACTATAGGCTGCCTTGACCATCGGTTTGCCACCGGTAGCAAGGGTCAGATCGCAGACTTCCATCAGATACTGCGTGAGGGGGATCGAGGGCTTCCGAACCGCTTGAAAGAGATCTTCCGGTGCGCCGACGGCCCGGCAGGCCGCCCGCATTGTTTCAACCATTTCATAGGTGGTTGCAGCGGTGCGCGGGTGCGGTGAAAAAATAACCGCGTCACGCGCCTTGGCCGCATAGATGCCGGTGACCGGCGGAGTCAACGCAGGATTGGTCATGGGGATGAGCGAAGCGATGACGCCGGCGGGTTTGGCGTATTTAACAATGCCTTTGGCCTCATCCACCTCAACAATTCCGGTCGACTTCTGACGGAGCGCGTCGCGCAGCACCCCGTGGATCTTGAAGCGTTTTCCCGGCCGGCCTGCGCGATCGCCGATCCCGCTTTCGTCGACTCCCATCTGAGCAAGGCGTGTAAAGGTGGCTTCATTTCCGCTGTACCAGCCAATGGCCTGAGCCAGCCGGTCCAATTTTTCCTGGGACCAGTCTTCGACCTCCGCCATTGCGGCACGGGCACGCGCCAGCATATCGGCAGCCAGTATCTTATCGTCTTCGGTGAGCTCTCGGGCCATCTCTTCCTCTTTCGAATGGGTCTTAAGCCGCGATCCTGTCGATCTCTCGGCGTTTTGAGCGGGCGGACCCGAAGGCCCGTTTGGTGTGTTGCAGGCAGCGGCGGGCATGTTCTTCGTGGCCCAGCTCTGCCAGCCTGCTTTGGTTCGGTAATTCGATCGAATAGTCCACGGGCGGCATGCGTTCGATGATGCCCTTAAAGTCAATCCAGCCTTCACCCGGGTAGAGGCGGGCATCCCGGGCCAGTTGGATCATGCCTTCGCGTGTATCGGCGATACCGGGCAGGCAGTCCGAGATGTGCAGAAAGTGAAAAAACTCGCTGGGTACGTGGAGCAGTTCGCCGATGTTCACCCGGCTTAGATGAACGTAAAGCGTATCCACCAGGATGCCGCCATTCGGACGATTGGCGGCCCTTACGATGTCCAGCGCTTCGTCCAGCGTTCTAACCCGCGAAAAGGTCGGAAACTCGAGATCGACGGTGATCCCGTAAGGTGCAGCCAGGTCACAGGTTTCGGCGTAACAATCGATCAGGAAGTTTCGGTCGTCCCGCCTTTTGGTCCAGGCGCTTGTGATGATACGTTTCGCGCCGAGTTCGCCTCCCAACTCAAGCGCCGGTTCGAAGCTGCGTGGGTCGCAATCCTCCGTGATCCGGGCCAACTCCACATCCAGAACTTCCAGCCCAGTCGTCGCCAAGGCCGTCTTCGTCGCCTGAACCTGTGCCTTGTCGATTGGAGACTGGGAAAACTCTCCTGGCACATTCATCGGAATGAAGCGAGGGCTGACAGCGTCATATCCCGCCCGCGCCGCAATATAGACGAGCTCCGGCGGTGTGCAGCCGATCAGCGTCAGATGGGCCAGAGAGTAGAGGCTACGCCTCTCGCTCGCTCTCGCTTGCTTTGGCATGTCGACGGCTCCGGTTTAAGTCGGATATAAGTTTAATATTCTGATGAGATAAAAAATATATGATATTTTAGAGAATATCAACTAAGAAACTGCGGCACCACAATTTCGAGGCCTTCCTGCTCTCTTGAGCCGAAGTCCAGCCAGCAGTCGGACGACGTGAACGAGGCAGCGAATACCAACCGCTGGCCAGCGTCTGCCAGCCGCGGCCTTAAGCGAGACCAACCGGTAATCTCGAGAAACGCGCGCGCGAGGAAGACACCTCGCTAGAGCCTGCGCCGTTTGGGAAAAGACGTTTAACGATCGTTACCGTTGATCGAAGCGGCTCATTCTTGGTGTGTGTTTGCTAGGCAGTTCGCCGCGGCGACTCCCGCTAGAGCATCCTACCTGCGTTAGTTGCGACGCAGGATGCACTAATCGAGCGAGACCCAGTCGCCACCGCTCCTGTGCGATTCGACCGAAGCCTCGATAAACCGGACGCCGCGTGCACCCTGTTCTACGGTCGGATAACCCAGCCATCCTTCTGGAACGGGGACACCGTCGCGCCGGGCGGCAACCGCCAGTGCAAACTCCGTGTAGAGATTGGCCCAGGCCTCGATGATGCCTTCGGGAAAGCCACGGCCCGTCCGGACCAGGCGTTCGGTTGCGGGCGAAACACCATGGCCATGACCGCGGCTGATCACGCGATCGGCTTCGCCAAAACGGTTGAACTTAAGTTGCTCTGCCTTTTCGAGATCCCATTCGAGCCCACCCTCGCTGCCGAACAGACGCAGACGCAGGCCGCCGCGATTCCCCGGCGCAAGCCGGGTGGCCATAAGCGTGCCCGGCACATCGCCCTGGTAGCGGGTTGTCATGAAGACGGTATCTTCCAAAGGCTTGGGTGCGCCGCAGACATGAAACTCGGCTCTCAAACGGGTCATTTCGAGCCCGGAAACGAAGCTGGCGAGATGCGCGGCATGAGTTGCGATATCGCCGGTGCAACTGGTCGCCCCTGACTTCTTCGGATCGAGCCGCCACTTTACGTGCTCAGCCTCGCTTACGTCCTCGGGCGTCATCCAGTCCTGCATGAATTCCGCATGGATCTGATTGATTCGGCCAAGCGCTCCGCTTTGAACGATCTCGCGCGCCTGACGAATCATGGGGAAACAGGACATGGTGTAGCAGACGCCGAATACCAGGCCGCTGGTCTTGGTCAGGCTCACCAACTCTTCGGCTTCAGCCAGTTCGTTGGTCAAAGGCTTGTCGCAGAGCAGGTCGATCCCGGCTTCGAGAAAGGCCTTCGCGGCCTCGAAGTGTACGTGATTCGGGGTTGTGATCATGACGGCATCCACGCCGTCGGGACGGGCGGCTTCGGCCTCGGCCATCTCGGCGAAGCTGCTGTAGCAGCGCTCCGGCGCCAGATACCAGTCCGCGCCGCGTGCCCGCGCCTTGTCCGGATCGGATGACAGCGCACCGGCAACGACCTCCCAGCGATCGCTCAGCCGCGCCGCCATCGCCTGGGTTACGGAGATCCGGCCACCGCCCACCACGCCAAGCCTCAGCCGGCGGGACAGGCGCGGAAAGGGAGCGTCAAAATTCAGGTTGGCGGGAAGCAGAGTCTCGGTCACGGCTGATTCCTTGTTCAGGCAGGTGGCGTAGCGCCATCCGGCAGCATCTCGACTGCCATGAAAATGCTGGGCGTGATGGTTTCGAACTGATGCCAGGGAAAACGACCCTGTTCGTCGTACATCGGGCGGTGAGTGGCGCCTGGCGCCATGGGCTCTTCGAGATAGAGCGTATCCACATCGCGTTCGAGGCACTGCTGCATCTTGCCGAACCCGACGATTTGAGTATGGACTTCGCGGAACCCTGGAACCGGGCAAAAGGGATGCTCCCGATGCAGTCCGACATTTAACGGGACCGATCCTGAGTGGTACATGGTCAACCCGATACGCTCGATCCAGACCTTGGGCGACATGTAGTGGCTGACACCTCTCAGGCGCTCTTCCTTGCGCATATCATAGGCTGAAGGCCAGGTCTTTTTGACCTCTGCGAAGAGAGCGTTCTGATCCGGGTGATCGTCGAAGCGTTCAACCAACACAGCGCAGGAAAGATCCCGAAGCGCCGTGTTGCGGACAATGACCGACTGTAGCGGACCGAGACCTTGGTCTTGGATCCGGATTGCGTCTTCACTGAGGTTGAGCAGAATCGTCTTGCCGGCCACCTCATACCCCGCTTCGTCGGTAACAAAGCGGACGGTGAAAAAAGGTTCTGCGAAGTCGAGTGTTTTAACGGGCATGTGCCTGCCCCTCTTGGTTTCGGATGTTCTCGCTGTGTGGAAAGTTTTCCGGAAGCGGCTGAGGAATTGTGCAGCGGCTGTCAATGTCGACAAAACCACCTCGATCGGGCGCTTCAAGGATACCTGACATGACTTCGAACACATGCAACGCCATCTCGCCGCTGGCGCGCGGCGGACGCCCGTCACGTACCGCATAGGCCAGATCAAGAAGCCCAAGGCCTCGGCTGTCTTGATTAAATCCGTGCGTGTTCTCGGCAACCTGCCAATGGTCACGGCCGGTCGGTCGAGGCTGATGTGTCCAGCGCGAGTTTTCCCGCGTGCGCAACCAGACATCGCCTTGAAAGATGTTCGCTCCGTGGACCGGATCGGGGTCAGGAATGCAGATCGTGCCATCCTCGCCGTAGATTTCGAACCTTGGTGCCTCGGAATCCCAAACGTCGAAACTCATGGTCATGGAGCCAATCGCGCCGGAATCAAACTCCAGGAGACTGAGCGAGTGAGTGTCGACTTCAACTTCCATCCATTCGCCATGGCGCGGGCCATTCTCGATCATCCGGCGGTCGAAGGTTCGCCGTGCAATGCCGCTGACGCGTTTGACCGGCCCCAACAAAAACACCATCACCGTGAGGTAGTAAGGCCCGAGGTCCAGGAGCGGTCCGCCGCCGAGCTGATAATAGAAGTCCGGGTTGGGATTGTGTCGCTCGACACCGTGGGTGCCGACAAAGGCCGCGACACCCGTGGGCCTGCCAATCGCGCCTTGATCCAAGAGCTTTCGCACCGTCTGCCAGCGTCCGCCCAGAAAAGTATCGGGCGCATTTCCAACGGTCAGCCCCTTTTGGGCGGCCAAGGCGAGGATTTCCTTCCCCTGCTCGATATCGGTTACGAAGGGCTTTTCCGAGTAGACATGCTTGCCCGCTTCCAGAGCCTTTAAGCTAATCTCGGCATGTGCAGCGGGAATCGTGAGATTTAATACGCAGTCGATATCCGGATCGGCAAAGATGTCGTCCGGCAGGCAAACCTTTGCGATCCCGTGCTGCGCCGCCTTGGCGCGTGACTCCTCAATGTTCAGACTCGCGCAGGCGGCAATCTCTATTTCCTCGAAGCTCGCGCAGGTTTTCAGATAGATGTCACTTATACGGCCTGTCCCGACCAGGCCGACCCGAAAGGCTTTCGAGGCTTCATTCATCATTACTCTTAGGTTCGTAGAGAGGTAAATAGCTTGGAGGCATCGGTCCCTTGTTCCGTCCGCCTTGATTCATTTGTTCCCAGGCATGGGAGAGAATACCCACAGACCTGGATAAGCAAAAGAGCCCGCGGGAAAGCGGTGCGGGAAAACCCAGCTCACAAAAGATGACTGCGGTAGCACCATCGATATTCATGGCGATCGGTCGCCCGCCCCTCTGTCGGCCCAGCTCCTCCTGTACCGCTTCGCCGATGTCGGCAAACCGCCCGCTGACCGTTCCCTCTTCAGCGGCAGTTCTCACCAAAGCCATCAGTCTGGGTGCGCGAGGATCCACAGGTTTGTGGAACCTGTGACCGAAACCACTGACGATCTTGCCGTAGACCTCACGCCATGCATCAAGACCGTCCTGCAGTGCCCTCTCAAAGGTCTCGCCACGCTCCATTCTCCCGGCAATGTCGTAGTAGAGTTCGGCGCATTGCTCGCCGGCGCCGCCATGCACATCCCCGAGCATGTTTACCGCGGTGGCCATGGCATTGTTGAGCCCTACCCCACAGGTCGCAGCCATGCGCGCCGCAGCGATCGAGGGAGCCTGCGGGCCATGGTCCACGCCAGCCACCAGGGCAGATTCGAAAAGCCGGGCCTGCGCCGGCGATGGTAAGTCGCCGCGCGTCATCAGCCAAATCATCTGGGGGAAGGTGACATTGCCAATCAGCTCTTCGATCGGTCGGTTGCGAAAGGCAATCCGCCCCGGTTCCATATCGATGATCGAAGTTCGCCACCAGTGACGAACGGCTTCCGCGTCAGTACGTTCTGTCATGCCCCAATTGCTCCCGGCCAAGATGTCGATTTCATTGCGGCCACTCGAAGGTTGAATTTAGACAGCAAAAGCCCACCAAGGATGCCCTCCGCCCGGGTGAGGCTGGGAGCGAGCCAGCGTCAGACTCCATTCCGATTTGCCGAATTGCGCCTAATCACTGAACTTGCGACGGTCGCTGGTGTCGCAACTGTGCGGCCAAACGAACGGGGGCATTTCTCGCTCCATATCCTTCATAACCGCCCCGGCGTTCGACAATCTCAAAGAAGAAACCATCGAAAATCGGGACGCTGTAAATCTGAAAGTACTCACAGCCGTCCCTCCGGGAGTAGAGGATGTTTTCGGCTCTCAGCCGTTCGATGAGGTCGTCGTCCAAACCGAACACAGCTTTCAGATCCGTATAGTAGTTCGCAGAGATCTCTAGACGTTTGAACCCGGCCTTCGATAAGCGGCCCGAAGTTTCGAAGATATCCTCGGTCAAGAATGCAATGTGCTGGACGCCGGCGCCGAAGCGGTCCGCCAGGAATGCTCCGGCGAAGGTTCGCCGGGATTCCGCACCGTTCAGATTGAGCCGCACCTCACCTTCCGGACTTTGGATCGCTTGGCTGTGGACCACGCCCGCCGGATCGGCCACGTCGACGATCGCAGATTTCTCCATCTCGAAGGTCGAAATGTAGTAGAGCAGCCAGCTCTGCATTTCGTCATGCTTCATTGTCTGCGCAACGTGGTCGATTCTGCGCAGCCCTGCGGGTGGCACGGCTGCGGTCGTCGGCACCGGATCGAACTCGATATCCCAGACCCGATGCAAATCGGATTTCTCGTCAATGAAATGCACGACATTCCCGCCGACGCCGCGAATCGCCGGGATATCCAATTCACCGGTACCGACAGGCTGCGAAAAAACCGGCGCGCCCAGGGCGGAAGCTCGCGCCACCGTCTTTTCCGCATCCTTCACCAACAGGCCCATATCGCAAACAGAGGGTCCGTGCTCAACGAAAGCCTTATGGGCAAAGCCTTCCTTTTCGGTATTCACCACGATATTGATCGCGCCTTGTCGCCAGAGTTCGACTGACTTCGAAACATGTCGTCGCTCCATCCGAAAACAAAGCGCGGAGAGCATGCCGGTCAAGACAGCACCGCTTTCCTCATCGGCCGTAAACTCGATGAACTCGAAGCCAGAGGTATGTACCCGCTCCGGCAGCTTGCGGCTGCCGAACTTAAATCCGGGTTCGTTGCGAGCCACATCGTCGAGCAGATTGACCAGGGCACGATATCCGTCTGCAGCCACCGAGTCCGAATGCGAGGCGGTGTCACTGGTCCGCGCCACCGACCAGGAACCCTGGTAGCCATTCTTGGCCATGATCCGGACAAACCCTGCGAGATTCAATCCGCCTTGTCCCGGAAGCAATCCGAAATGGCGCTTCAAGTGACGGATGTCGAAGTTCAGAACCGGCGCGTCGGAAAGCTGCAGATGAAAGACCCGCTCACCCGGCACATCGCGCAGTCGCGCCGGCTTGGATCCGTCCGCCAGGCTGAAGTAGCTGTTAAGTGCCAGGCCGAAATTTGGACGGCCGACAGTGCGAACCAGTTCAAGCGCTTTCCTGTCGTCACAGACTTGCGTTGCCCATGGCAGGGCGAGATATGCAATCCGCAAGCCGCGCCGACCCGCGCGCTCGGCGAGGTCATGAAGATCGGCTTCGATGACTTCCCGCTCGCCCGTAGCTGAGGGATGGCAGGATGAGCCGACGAGCAGCAGGTCCGTCCCAAGCTCACCCATGAGATCGAACTTGCCTTCGAGGCGGTCGAAGGCCCTGCCACGCAGATCGCCAGCAAGGCCCTCAAGGTCGTGAAACGGCTGCAGCAGCGAGATCTCAAGACCGAGATCGCCCGCCATCCGCCTCACGTCCTTGGCAGTCCCGTCAAACCCCGTAAAGTCTGGCTCGTAGAGTTCGAAACCATCGAATCCCGCTGCCGAGATTGCTTCCAGCTTACGCCTCAAGTCGCCAGGGACAGAGGTGGTCGCGATGATCAGGCTGTTGCGGGCGCTCATTCCTGTACCAACAGGCCGTTTTCCAAGAACACCTTCACTGCCTCAACCCTGATATCCGAACAATCGTGGCAGCCACAGGACGATGTCCGGCACGAAGATCATCAGAAGCAAGGCGGCAATCAATACGCCCAGGAAAGCCCAGACTTCGCGGATGATCTCCTTGAGCGGAATACCGGTCACGGCATTGATCACGAACAAAAGGATGCCGTAAGGGGGAGTGATTAGGCCGATCATGCTGTTGACAACCACCAGGACGCCGAAGTGCACCAGATCGATCCCGAGCTCCCGGCAGGTGGGAATGAAAAGCGGCACGATTACAAGGATGATTGTCGTGGCATCCAGCACGCAGCCCAGAAACAGGATCAGCAGGTTGACGCCCAGCAGGAACACGACCGGAGGCACATCCAAGCCAACGAGAGAGTCCGCTACTAGCCCTGGAATATTCTCAGACACGACGACGAAGTTCAGTATCAGCGCGCCTCCGATCACCACACCCACGGCAGCCGAAGACCGCGCGCTCTCGACGAAAATGCTGTAGAGCGCCTTAACCGAAAGAGCCCGGTAAAAGAGCCCCGCAAGCACCAGCGCATAGAAGGCGGCAACGGCTGCGGCTTCGGTCGGGGTCGTGACGCCACCGTAGATGCCATACAACAGAATCACAGGCATCATCAGGGCCGGGAATGCATTGGCCGCACTCTTTGGAAGCTTGCGCAGCGGCACCGGTTCCTCCAGTGCGAAACCGCGCTTCGTCGAGAGGTAGGTGTTCATCGCGATCAGCACAAAGCCCATCACCAGACCGGGTATGATACCGGCGAGGAAAAGTGCACCGATCGAGCTGTTGGAAACCAGGGCGTAGAGAACCATTGGAATGGAAGGCGGAATAATCGGCCCGATCGTCGCCGAAGCGGCCGTGATCGCAGCTGCGTAACCCGGGCTGTAACGGCCCCCTTTGGTCATCATCTCGATGATGATCTTGCCGATCCCGGCGGCGTCGGCGACGGCCGAGCCGGACATTCCCGAAAAGATCAGCGAAGCAACGACGTTCACGTGCCCCAAACCGCCGCGAAAGCGTCCGACGGCCGCAACACAGAACTGCAACAGCCGATCGGAAATCGTGCCCGCATTCATGATGTTTGCGGCAGCGATGAACAGGGGCACAGCAAGCAGAATAAAGCTTTTGTATAGACCCTGGAGGATCTTTTCGCTCGCAAGCGCCAGATCCAGTCCCGCAAATCCGAGGTAAACCAATGACGCGATGAGGATGGAATAGCCAACGGGCGTGCCGATGCCGGCAAGACCGAATAGTGCGACGAGGCAGGCAGCCAGTTCGAAGCTCATGCCGAACCCTCCCCACGCTCGATGGACGGCGGTTCACTGTCCTGTCCAGCGATCTCGTGATCGGCGTCGGGTGGCCCGTTGCGCAAAACGTCCACGAAGCGCCAGGCATATCGCAACGTGATCGCAATCATGAAGATGGCGTAAATCGAGAAGATCGTGCGCATGCGGATTTTCTCGTCCGTGATTGGATTCACGATGGTCGTGGTCTTTCGGATCTTCATCCAGTCGATGTAGTCCCAGGTGGGCAAAAACGACCAGACCATAGCGATCACGATCGACGCGGCCGCGAGCAAGGCAAGGATCTGGCGACCCCGGCGCGGTGCGGCGAGATAGAAGATGTCGAATGTGACGTGATCCCGCTCCCGGACGATAAAGGCGTTGCCGAAAAAGACAATCCAAACCCAAAGGATCAAGCAAAGCTCGAGTGTCCATCCAAAGGGAGTCTGGAGCACGTAACGTGAGAATATTTGCAGAAGAAAGGTAATAAACATCGCCGCAAGCATAGCTGCGGCGATGAATTCAGCCCCGCAGGAGAACCATTTTTTCAGAAAAGTCATGTTTTCCTCCCACGGTTTGCTTCATTTATTTTGTTCTTATTTTCCCAGCGCGTTTATTTTTTTCAGCACGCCATCGGGCCAGGTCTTGGCGAACTCGCTATCGAGGTAAGTGGCCTGTACCTCGCTACGGAAAGCTCCAAGATCCGGCTCGTAAACCGCCAGACCCTGCTCTTTCAGGAAGGCAACGAGTTCGCTTTCAAGTTTGAGCTGGCGCTGCCGGCCGAGCTCCGCGGCATCGTCTGCACCTTTCTGCACAGCCGCCTGCTGATCGGGGGTCAGGCTGTCCCAGAGTTCTTTCGAGAAAGCGATGTAGTTCAGATCGACGAGATGCGAGGTCAAAACGATCTGTTTGGTGACTTCATAGAACTTGGCGTCGACCACGGTCGGCAGAGGATTGTCCTGTCCATCGACCGCACCTGTCGAAAGTGCCGTGTAGACCTCGGCAAATGCCATGGGGGTCGGGCTGGCGCCCAGTGCCTTACCCAGGAACTGCCATGCGTCCGTGCCTGGCATCCGCAGATTCACGCCGGCCAGATCGGCAGGTGTCTTGACGGTCAACTCATCCTTGGCCTGGCGCAGGTTCACCTGACGGCGGCCCAGGTACATGACCGAAAGCAGTTTAATGCCAAGCTCCTCTTCAACCGTTTGCTTGAAAGGGTCCATCAGCGGGTCATTGAACACGGCCACCTGGTGCGCGGCGTCCTGATGGACGTAGCCGGTGGCGAAGATCGAGAACTCGGGGAAAAACTGCGCGAGTTCCTGTGCCGAAGCGATCGACATCTCCAGGTTACCGCGCGAGATGGCTTCGAGTTCCGTGCCTTGAGCAAACAAGGTGCCGTTATAGCTGGGTTCGAAGCTCGCAAAGTCCGCAACGGCCGGGCCGAAGGCCTCGACCATGGCGACCGAGCGCTGGTCCGTAGCAGAACCTGACGTAGCCAAGCGCAGTTTGATCTTGTCGGCCGCGAAACCCGGCGAAGCCGCGGTCGCGAAAGCGCCAGCAGCCACGAGTGCGATCGCAGCGGCACGGCGGGTGAATTTGATGGTCATCGTGTCGTCCTCCCATAGAAACGGCGCAGCTTTGGGCGCCTTATTTAGTTATGATCCTATTTTTGTTTTATTGCAATATATTTTTATAAATATCCGATATTTTAAATTTTTTCAGCTTATTCACCGCTATGCAGACACAGGAACCGCAATCTGAGAAATGGGCTCCGGACGGGAAGACGCCCCCCTCACCTCAACGACCTCGTTGCTGTGTGCTGCGGTTTGGATCGCTTCAACGACCTGAAGAGTTCTCAAGCCTTCTCGGCCGGAGACCAGAGGCGCTGCCGTTCCCGCGATCACTTCCGCAAAGTGTTCGATCTGGTTGAGCAGAGGATCTGAAGATGCGCGTGGGGTCGTCGTTGCATTGATCGGCCGCCACCAATCGCGCGCGCCTTTATGGTTCCAGAGCGTTAGATCTGGGATCGACAACGACCCATGAGTTCCGCCGATCGTGTAACAGCTCTGCGACGTCTTCGGATAAACCGGGTATTCGCCCGAGGTCATTTCCCAGCTCCAGGGAGATACCACCGAGTCAGAAACCGTCAGGGTGCCGATGGCGCCATTGGAGAATTGAAGAACCGCAGCGGCGACGTCTTCATTTTCGAACCCGCGGGCTGAGGGAGCCGCTTGTGCTTGAACCCTCGTCACTTCGCCGCAGAGGTACCGGATCAGGTCCACGTCATGGACCAGGTTGACCGAAATGGGTCCCGCGCCCTTTCGCTTCCTCCAGGGAGCCTGGTCGAAGTAGTGGTCAGGTTTGTAGAACCAGCAATTCAGGTGAACGGCCCGGATCTGGCCGATCTCACCCGCCGCGATTATCTCACCTGCTTTTTGAATCAAAGGGTTGTGGCGCCGGTGATGCCCCACAAGAAGCGGAACGTCGGCGTTTTCGGCTGCCGTGACTAATTGCTCCGCCGAGCTGGCGGATGTCGCGATGGGCTTTTCGACAAGCAGAGGACAGTCATGTTTGATGCATTCCAACCCCTGATCCACATGCAATGGTGTGGGCGTCGAGAGAATGATGCCGTCAGGCTTTTCAACTTTGAACAGCTTCTCCAAGGTTTCAAACCAGGGCAGACCGTGATCCTGGGCGTAGCGTCGTCCGGAGTCGCTTGGATCGACGATCGCGATCAGCTCAAGCGATCTGAAATGACGGATAGCATCGGCGTGACGCCTGCCTACCAACCCGATGCCGGCAATAGCCAAACGGGTACGCTCAGACATGACGGCTTCCGCCCGTCTGTGGATTCCGGTCTTCGATCACGAACTTGTCCTTGTTATCTGTCTTCGTTCAAACGCTGGCCGCGCGATCTGCGCCTTCGACCCGGCGCGGTATCGGTGTGCGCAGGGTATGATCAAAAACAGATGATATCAATATTATATGATATTTTTATTTTTTACCTACAATCAGCTCACTTGAGACTCATATAACGAAATGATAATCATTGGAGAAATCCGGAAACATCGGGCACAATCGTTTCATGGCGAAGCAAGTCAACACCGTCGGCTCCAGCACTTACGAAAAGATCAAGCGGGACATCATATTCGGCAGATTGGCGCCCGGCGCAAAACTCAAGCTCGACCTCTTGAAAGACCGCTATGAAGCCAGTGTTTCGACCTTACGCGAAACACTGAACCGCCTAGCGAGCGAGGGGTTCGTGGCTGCGGAAGAACAGCGCGGTTTTTTCGTTACGCCCGTCTCCAGAGAAGACCTGATCGAGGTTGCCAACCTCCGCGTTCTTCTCGAATGTCATGCGCTTAAAACTTCTGTGGAGAACGGTGACACTGACTGGGAAGGGAATCTGGTCGCGGCTCGGCACAAGCTGAACCTGATGGAAAAACGCATGCTGAAAGGCGACGAGTCTGAAAAGGAAACCTGGAAGCGCTACGACTGGGAATTTCATCTAGCCTTGATCAACGCCTGCAACTCAAAAAATCTTTTGAGCTTGCATTCGATTCTCTACGACAAGTATCTCCGTTATCAGATGCTGGTTTTGACTCACCGGGGCCGTGAAGCTGTTGCCGAACACAAGGCGATGTTTGACGCCGCACTGGAGCGAGATGCGGAGAAGGCAGTGAAGCTCTTGGAGGTTCACATTCGTAACGGCCTTAAGCACACTTTAGAGCGTCTGGAAATAGCGTAGCGCCTTCGAAAGATTAACAATACCACCCGACTTAAACCCTTGTCGTGAATGGTATTGCCCGAAAAGACCCTAAGATGTTCTGCAAAGCAAAGTGGTTTTGATTTCCACTGTCTGGGAAAAGGTCAATTCGACTGGACTTTCTCTGTCACAAGAGCGTTAGTGCATGTGCATGGTGGCAGCCGAATCGATCTCAAAGGATCTCCACCCACCAACTCCCCGGACCTGAGTGACACCTCGTCGGGGCATCGGGCGGTGGAAGCGCACACTCGGTGTGGGCGCTGAAACGATGGAGATCACCATGACTGCCTCACTGACAAAGAAGTCCACCCTTCTTAAGCTCATTAGCCGCCCCAAGGGGGCAAACATCGATGCCCTAACGAAAGCAACCGGTTGGCAAGCCCACAGTGTCCGTGCCGGATTGACCGGCCTACGCAAGGATGGCCACAAGGTTGAACGCATAAAGAACCATAAAGGTTACCGGGCCTATCGCATTGTGGGGGAGGATTAACAATGACCTCGCTCGAAGTTGAGATTGCGGAGCTCCAAAATCTGCACATCGACCAATTGCGCAAACGATGGCAACGGGTATTTAACGTCGTAGTGCCGAAGGGTCTGAGCCGAGACCTAATGGTGCGAGGCCTCTCCTACAGCATTCAAGAACGAATAGATGGCGGCTTGAAGCAATCGGGCCGGCGAAAGCTGCAGACCTTCGCCAGGCAACTACAGACAGGCAAAGAAAGTGGCTTCGACCCCAGAGCCTCGCTTAAGCCTGGCACCCGATTGATCCGCGCCTGGCAGGGTAAGACGATAGAAGTTCTGGTGCTCGAGGGCGGCTTCGAATTCGACGGGCAACGCTACAGCTCGCTTTCGAAGATCGCCTGCCTGGTAACGGGAACGCGCTGGTCCGGCCCGCGCTTCTTCGGACTCAAGAAAGAGGCGCGGCAAAGTGCCTAGAAGCAATCCCCGAAATCAAGACACGCGTCGCTGTGCCATCTACACCCGCAAATCCCATGAGGACGGCCTTGAGCAGGACTTTAACTCCCTGGACGCACAGCGTGAGGCTTGCGCAGCCTATATCGCTAGCCAGAAGCACGAGGGGTGGCACGCTTTGCCGGCATTCTACGACGATGGCGGCATCTCTGGCGCTACTATGGAACGGCCATCTCTGAAGAGGCTTCTCGCCGATATCCGATCGGGAAACGTCGATGTAGTCGTCGTCTACAAGGTCGACCGCCTGACCCGAGCTCTCTCTGATTTTGCCAAGATGGTCGAGATCTTCGATGCACAGGGCGTCTCCTTTGTGTCCGTGACCCAACAGTTCAACACGACTTCATCGATGGGACGCCTGACCTTGAATGTGTTGCTCAGCTTCGCCCAGTTCGAGCGGGAGGTCACCGGGGAGCGGATTCGGGACAAGATCGAAGCATCGAAGAAAAAAGGTATGTGGATGGGTGGCCTGCCTCCGATCGGCTATACCTGCAATGACCGAAAGCTAGTCGTCGTCGAGAATGAGGCGGAGACGGTGCGCCACATTTTCCAACGCTATCTCGAACTGGGATCGGTATCCAGCTTAAGAGAAGTTCTGGCCGCAACTCGCATTGTCAGCAAGCAGCGGGTTGCCGCCTCTGGATGACGGACTGGCGGCAAGCCCTTCACTCGTGGTGCGCTCTACCACCTTCTGCGCAACCGGATTTACCTGGGTGAAGTTGTGCACAAAGATCGAAGTTATCCTGGAGAGCACGAGGCAATTGTCGATCAAGAACTCTGGGACCAAGTTCAGTCTTGCCTGACAGCAAACGGCAAGGAACGGCGCGAAGGACGAACAGCGAAGAGACCGAGCCTGCTCGCCGGACTGATCTTCAATGGCGAGGGCGACCGCATGACGCCATCTCATGCGGTTAAGAAGGGCAAGCGCTATCGCTATTATGTCTCACAAACCTTGATTACGGGCTCTCGTGCGGATGCACCTAAAGGGCGCCGAATTCCCGCCGGCGAGATCGAGCAGCTGATTTTGGAACGCATTTGCCAGGCGCTCATTGATCAATCCTTCATGTTGAAGACCATCTCTGCCGTTGCTGACGAACCGGCTGTTCAGAAGCAATTTCTGGAACAAGCCAGAAAAGTGGCGCAGGGATGGCCAGACTTGGCGACAGCTGATTTACGCGCCATCTTACTGACCTTCGTGATTCGCATCGATGTTCGTGCTGACAAAGTGGAGATCCAGCTTCGCCCCCAACAACTCACTCAAACCATTCGCAACGACCACGAACTACATCCTAAAGGGGCTAGTGACGATGAACTGGCAGAAACGGTGACTCTGTCAATCCCCGCCCGCTTCAAACGCAGCGGCATGGAAAGCCTAATGGTCATCGAAGGTCAGAGAGGAAAACGACCGAATCAGAAGCCCGACCGCAGTCTGATCAGGCTTCTCGTTAACGCGATGGACTTTCGCGATAGGATCATGAAGGGCCACGGCAACAGCATCCGCGAAATCGCCGAGCAAGCCGAGGTGTCACCGTCTTACTTCACGCGTGTCTTCCGTCTCGCGTACCTGGCACCCGATATCGTGCAGGCGATCCTAAACGGTGAACATCCGCCCAGTTTGACCGCTGCTAAGCTGACGGCCAGTTCAAGGCTACCGCTTACCTGGCCACAACAAAGAGAGTTGCTCGGGTTCGTGTAACAGGATGAGGCGCCGTTTTACCCTTAACTTCGGTGAAGGGTTTACTCGTTGCGACAGGCGACTCCTCGTCAGGTACCAAAAAACACCGGCAAAGAGATAAGAGCTCACATGAGCGACAAAGAGTGGGATTCGTTCGTCTCTGCTGACCGTTGGGCGCTTCACCGGGCCGCGTAAAGGCCCGAAAACACGACACAAACTCGCCTCAGAGAAACGCCGGTTAATTTAACAAAGTCAATAGATTAAGAATGGCGGAGGGAGAGGGATTCGAACCCTCGATACGCTATTAACGTATACACACTTTCCAGGCGTGCGCCTTCAACCACTCGGCCACCCCTCCGTCGGTCGTTTTCGGGATGTTTGGGGGAGGGCTCTCTGGCGCTCCGCCGGGAAAACGACTGCACATCTCTGCGCGGCGGGGAAATTAGCCGAGCCGTTCGGAAGATGCAATGCCGGAAAACACGACTGTCACAATCGGATCGCTTTGCCGGTCCCGGCCAGGCCTATGCCTCGCGATTTGGCAGAAAAGACATTTAGCTGATATGGTCCCGACTCCCGGGGGCCGCTGATTGCCCGAGGCCGCCGGTCTTTAGTCGGCGTCGTCCAGCGGACGCTCTTCCTCTGGGAATTTTGGGGAGCAATGTGAGAGTTTTCTGCCGGTTTTTTGGCTGGTTCCTGGTGGCGCTCGCCGTAATCGCCCTGGGGCGGGACCTAGTTGCGATCGTTGCGGGGGAATCCTTTCGTCTCGCGCCTTTGGGTGAAGTCTGGTTCAAGCTGCATGCCGCCAGCCTGAATCTCCTGCAAGCTGGGATCGAGCGGCGAATCGCCCCGGAAGTCTGGGACTCCGTTGTGGCGCCCGCCCTTCAGTGGCCAAGCGTTCTGGTCTTTGGGGTGCCCGGAATTCTGCTGGTGCTGCTCTGTCGGTCGTGGGGCGGACAGAGGCGGCGCTTCAGATAGTCGCAGGGCTGCGGCTTCAGCCGTCGCCCATCTTCAGGGCCGCCAGGAAGGCCGACTGCGGGATTTCCACATTGCCGACCTGGCGCATGCGCTTCTTACCGGCCTTCTGCTTCTCCAGCAGCTTTCGTTTGCGCGAAACGTCGCCGCCGTAGCACTTGGCGGTCACGTCCTTGCGCATGGCCGAGATGGTCTCGCGGGCCACCACCTTGCCGCCGATCGCCGCCTGGACGGCGATCTTGAAGAGCTGGCGCGGGATCAGATCCTTGAGGCGCTCGCAGAGCATGCGTCCGCGCGGTTCCGCCTGGCTGCGGTGCACGATGATTGCCAGGGAATCCACCGGCTCGCCGTTGACCAGGATCGCGACCTTGACCAGATCGTTCTCCCGGTAGCCCTCGAGCTGGTAGTCGAAGCTGGCATAGCCGCGCGACACCGATTTGAGGCGGTCGTAAAAGTCGAAAACCACCTCGTTGAGCGGCAGGCGGTAGACCACCATCGCCCGGGTTCCCGCGTAGGTCAGATCGATCTGTTCGCCGCGCCGCTCCTCGCAGAGCTTGAGGACGGCGCCGAGATAATCGTCCGGCACCAGGATCGTCGCCTTGATCCAGGGTTCTTCGATGGCGCTGATCTTGACCACGTCCGGGAAGTCCGCTGGGTTGTGCAGGTCGACCACTTCGCCGGAGTTCATCTTGATCTTGTAGACCACGCTGGGGGCCGTGGTGATCAGATCCAGGTTGAACTCCCGCTCCAGGCGCTCCTGGACGATCTCCAGATGCAGCAGGCCCAGGAAACCGCAGCGGAAGCCGAAGCCCAGGGCGGCGGAGGATTCCGGTTCGAACTGAAAGCTGGAATCATTCAGGGCCAGCTTGGCCAGGCTGTCGCGCAGATCCTCGTAGTCCGCGGCATCGATCGGGAAGAGGCCGCAGAACACGACCGGAACGCTGGGCTTGAAGCCGGGCAGCGGCTCGCTGGCCAGGCGCCGTTCCTCAGTTAGGGTGTCGCCCACGTTGGTATCGGCGACGGATTTGATCCCGGCGGTCAGGAAGCCGATCTCGCCCGGGCCCAGTTGCGGCAGGGACGACATTTTCGGGGTAAAGGCGCCGACCTTGTCCACCGTGTGGGTGGCGCCGGTGCCCATCATGCGCACCTTCATGCCGGGCTTCAGGATCCCGTCGACCACCCGGACCAGGGTGATGACGCCGAGATAGGCGTCGTACCAACTGTCCACCAGCAGGGCCTTGAGCGGCGCCTCGCTGTCGCCTTCCGGCGGCGGGACGTGCTGGACCAGGGCCTCCAGGACCTCAGGCACGCCCTTGCCGGTCTTGGCCGAGATCTCGAGGGCCTCGGAGGCGTCGATGCCGATGACCTCTTCAATCTGTTCCTTGATCCGCTCCGGCTCGGCCGCAGGCAGATCAACCTTGTTCAGAACCGGCAGGACTTCGTGGTCGTTGTCGATCGCCAGATAGACGTTGGCCAGGGTCTGGGCTTCGACCCCCTGGCTGGCGTCGACCAGCAGCAGCGAGCCCTCGCAGGCGGCCAGGGAACGGCTGACTTCGTAAGAGAAGTCCACGTGGCCCGGCGTATCGATCAGGTTGAGAGCGTAGACCTGACCGTCTTCGGCCTTGTAGGTCAGTCGGACGGTCTGGGCCTTGATGGTAATGCCGCGTTCGCGCTCCAGATCCATGGAGTCCAGGACCTGGTCCTTCATCTCCCGGTCGGCGAGGGCGCCGCAATGCTGGATCAGACGGTCGGCCAGGGTCGACTTGCCGTGATCGATATGCGCGATGATCGCGAAGTTACGTATGTTTTTGAGCTCGGTCATGGTCCGCTGGCTATAGCATCGGCAAACCCGGGCGCCAAGAGGGGATGCGCATGACGGGCTGCGTAGGTGGAAGAATCGGAGGGAGGCCCAGGGATCAGCGGCGGCCAGACCTTATGAAACATTAAAGCTTCGACCATATAGCGGGAATTGTGGTATAAAAAATAAACCAATTGGTTGTTGGAAACCGCAACGCGCGATGAAACCATGATTCATCAATTGATGTACTACAGCACCGCGCGGCACGAGCAAAACGACGCCCAGCTTTCGGACATCCTGGAGATCTCGCGCCGAAATAACCAGATCGCCGGGATTACCGGACTTCTGCTGTATGGCGACGGGGTGTTTTTCCAGGTATTGGAGGGCGGGGAAGAGACGGTCAAGGCCTGCTTCGAGCGGATCAAACTGGATGCGCGCCACCAGCACATGCTTATTGCGGCAGAAAGAACCGTGCCGCAGAGAAGCTTCGAAGCCTGGGCCATGGGCTTCATGCCGTTGGACGGTGCGCTCCTTGAAGACGTGGAGGCCTTCATCCGTTTCAAACGCGCCGGCAACCAAAGCGAATACCCGGACTGCGATCCCTTCGTTCGGCTTTTGATCGACAATTTCATGAGCAGCCAACGGCTCGCCTGAGGTGATCAACTCCCCCTCAATAAAATTTTATCTATCGTGACGCCTTCCACACCTTGAAAGGAGTCAGACTGCGGCCCGAGTGCTTAGTTACTGAGCTCAAGAGGGGGCGAATTTATCATGTTTAAGGGCATCAAAGCCGCCACGGCTGCGGCCGCGGTTGCGGCTGCCGTCTTTGTGTCGGCGGGTGCGAAGGAGGCGGAGGCCACGCGTCTGCGCATCACCTTCGAAAACCTGGCGCAGAATGGCGGTTTCTTCTTTACGCCGGTCTACGGCGCGTTTCACGACAACAGCGGTTTCGACATCTTCAACGTCGGTGAAGCTGCGAGCCCGGTCTTCGAACGTCTGGCCGAGGACGGCACCTTTACCCAGCTTCGTGACGACCGTGTGGCCAACTTCCCGGATTCCCAGGGCTTTGCCATCAACGCGGGCGTCGGTCCGATCGGGCCGCAGTCGAGTGTTTCCTTCGACATTCATGTCGACGGCACCATCAACACCCATTTCGTCTTCGCGACCATGCTGATCCCGTCGCAGGACGCTTTCATCGGTCTCGACAACTCGGTGGAGCTGTTCGACTCCAACGGTAACTTCATCTCGCCGTTTTCGCTGACCTTCGACCGCGACGACATCTATGACGCGGGCACCGAGGACAACGATGACAACTCCGCCGTGGCCTTCCTCAATCAGGGCGCCCCGGACACCGGTGCTTCTGAGGACGAGGTCATCCGCCTGCATGAGGGGCTCAGCGATGCCATCCTGGACGCCGGCCTGGTCGGTCCCGCCGGCAACATTCCCTTCAGCCGGGATGCGGCCGACTTCACCCAGCCTGACTTTGGGCCCTTCGCGCGGATCTCCGTGACCGCGATCGACGTGCCCGAGCCTTCGTCGCTCGCCATGCTGGGCTTCGGCCTGCTGGGCTTCGCGGCCCTGCGCCACCGCAAGAAGCGGAACGCCGCCGCCTGACGCTCCGGCGCCATAGGCAAAAGAAGACGGCAGTCCCCGGTGGGCTGCCGTTTTTCTTTGGCGAGAAGACAATCGGACGCTGAGTGGTCGAGAAAATTCCCATGGGAAAATGTAACTTGAGCGATTATCAATGAGGAGTTTATACAAGTATTTTTAGAGATAGGACTTGGAAAGCGGGTGTATGGATCTGTCATCTTGGAACGCCCTGGGGCGCCGTGTCGCGAGCCACAATTCGGCGGAGATACGGGCGGTTCATGAGGGGCAAAAAGATCAACCGTCGTTTACCGAAGATCCGCGCGACCCGGATTTGGCGGAAGCGGTGCTTCAGGAAGTTGTTCGCTTGAACGCAGAAGGGCGCGCAGAAGAGGCCCGAATGCACTTCGATCCCGCACACACGCCCTTCATACCCGAGCTGGAAAAGGGAGTAGGAGGTTTATCAAACTGCGCAATCCTAGGCCCGGATGAGTTCCTCGTCCTGCAGGGAACGCCTTTCTGGACAAACACGACCTGGCACATAACCGGCGATCAGATCACAGAATGTGATTCTCTCGCAGGCTTCGCCTGGTCACGAAATCGGAAGTTCTTTCTGACGCTGCAGACGGACGACTCGCTTGTTGTGCGTGAAAGATATGGCGGCGAACCGCTCGATCTTATTCCGGCGATTCCCGGTGCGGCCTTCATTCCTCAGGATCTGCCAGAGAAGCTAAGACGCAATTTTGGGACGCCCGGCGATATGGGGATCTTCACCCATCTGGCCATATCTGATGACGGCAGAAAAGTCCTGCTGGCAGACTATGAGAGGGGCGTGATCCTTTTGACCAAAACCGACAGCGGCTGGTCGACCCAGCTTCTATACCCGTCGCTGCTGCTTGGTCTCGAAGAGGACATAAATGCAGCTCTGAAGGAGAAGGAGAGCTTCCGTCCCTACTGCGACATGATACACGCGGCGCTTTCTCCCGATGGGGATTACGCAGCGTTAGGTACGCAGATGGACGATCATCACGTCTTTCGCCTTAGTGATGACGGTCGAGCGTCGCTTCATGCAAGCCTCGAGGGCCTGAGTGCCTATCCTCATGATGCCTGTTTCAGTGATGACAGCACCCTGGTCGCGCTGAACTCCTGCCACTTCTACGGGGGCGCGACGTTTGCCTGTAAGCTGTCCGATGTTCGGGGTCTGAAAGTCGAGCGCAAAAAGCAGAGAGAGGTTCAGACGCTTATCAACGATTACTTGCGCGTTTACGCTTCAGGATACCTTCCTGCTTCAATGACGGATGAAGCGACGGGCGCTTTCCTCTTGGCAGGGGTGAGCTTCGCAAACTGCGTTGCGCCCGATGGCAAGGTTTTGTGGGAAGTGGAGTTCGGTTCGAGCGGCGGCGGGATGGATGTTTGCCCGGAGACGGGTCGTATCTTGATCGCAAGCCACTCCGGAATGCTCCATCTGTTCGATCCTTCGCAGAAACAGGAAGTGCCGATTTTTGCAGGCTACCGGGCCCCGCGCGAAGAACGCAGGTGGATCTTTTGGGACCGTTTGGAGCGGCCGATAGTCTGGTGACGTGTCAGGTCACGAAAGGAAAAACGGCAGCTCCAATCGGAGCTGCCGTTTTTGTGTCAGATCGCTGAGTTGCTTCAGCCGCGCAGGGTGCCGCCTGTCGCCTTGGCCACCTGGGCGACCACCTTGGCGGCGACCGCCTCGATCTCCTCGTCGGTCATGGTCTTCTCGGTCGGCTGCAGGGTGACCGAGATGGCGAGGGATTTCTTGCCCTCCTCGATCCCCTTGCCGGCGTAGACGTCGAAGAGCTCCACCGCGGTGATAAGCTGCTTGTCGGCGCCCTTTGCGGCGCGCAGCAGCTTTTCGGCCGGCGTGTCAGCGGCCACCACGAAGGCAAAGTCCCGCTCGACCGGCTGGTAGGGCGAGAGCTCCAGGGCCGGCTTGATCTTGCCGCTGCCTTTGGCCTTGGGCTGCGGTACCGCATCCAGGAACACCTCGAAAGCCACGGCCGGACCACGAAGGTCCATGGCCGCCAGGATGCGCGGGTGCAGTTCACCAAACGTGGCCATGACCTTGGGACCGAGCCTGAGCGCGCCCGAGCGGCCCGGGTGATACCAGCCGGGCGCGTCAGTCGTGACCTGCAGGTTGGCGACCGGTGCGCCGACCACTTCCAGCGCTGCCAGGGCATCGCCCTTGGCGTCGAAGGCGTCCAGAACCCGGCCCTTGCTTTCCCAGTGACGGGCCACGGCCGCGCCGCTGCGCAGGCCGGCGGCCACCAACTGCTGGCCGCTCGGGCTGTCATCATGATACTGCGGGCCGATCTCGAAGAGCGCGTTATCGGCGAAACCCCGATCACTGTTGCGGGCGGCGGCGGCCACCAGCGTGGGCAGAACCGAAGGACGCATGACGTCCAGGTCGCTGGAGATCGGATTGACCAGCGTCAACTCGTCCTTCGCGCCGCCGAAGAGTTCGGCCTGCTTCTGCGAGATGAAGGAGAAGGTCACGCACTCCTCCAGGCCGCGCCAGGCCAGGGCGTTGCGAGCGTAGCTTCGGCGTTTCTGGCCGGTGGTCAGCACGCCGTGCGGCAGCGCCCGGTCCCGCTCCAGCGGGACGACCGGGATATTGTCGAAGCCATGGATCCGCATGACCTCTTCGACCAGGCAGGCCTCGCACTCGACGTCGTTGCGCCAGCGCGGCACCAGGGCGTCCAGGCCGTCCCCGGTCTCGGTGACCCCGAACTCCAGGTCCTTCAAGATCCGGACCTGCTCCTCGAAGGGGATCTCGATGCCGCCCAGGCTTTTGACCCGTTCCCGGCGCAGGGAAATGTGGCGCTGCTCCCTGGGGTGTTCGCCGGCGAAGGTGGTTTCGCTGGCCTCGCCGCCGCAGAGTTCCAGGATCAGCTTGCTTGCGACCTCCACACCCCAAAGTGCGGAATCCGGATCCAGACCGCGTTCGAAGCGATAACGGGCGTCGGAGAGGATACCCAGCTTGCGCCCGGTGATGGCCACACGGGCGGGGTCGAAGAGCGCGACCTCCAGGAAGACCTCGGTGGTGTCGTCGGAACAGCCGGAGATCTCGCCGCCCATGACACCGCCGATGCCCTCGGGGCCGTTGTCGTCGGCGATCACGACCATATCCGGCGCGAGTTTGTAGTTCTCGCCGTCCAGGGCCAGGATCTCCTCGCCCTCGCGGGCCAGGCGCATGGTGACGTCGCCCTTCACCTTGGCGGCATCGAAGACGTGCAGCGGCCGGTTCAGGTCGTAGGTCACGTAGTTGGTGATGTCGACCAGCGCCGAGATGGGCCTCAGACCGATGGCGCGCAGGCGATCCTGCAGCCACTTGGGGCTAGGGCCGTTCTTGACACCGCGGAAGTAGCGGCCGGCCACATAGGGGCAGAGATCCTGCTGGTCGGCCGGCAGGTCCCGGCGCCACTTGATGGGCGGCTCGAAACCGCCCTTGGTTTCCGGGAAGGCCAGGGGCTTGAGCTTACCCAGCCCGGCGGCCGCCAGATCCCGTGCGACGCCGCGCACACCCAGGCAGTCGCCCCGGTTCGGCGTGATGGCGATGTCGATCACCGGGTCGTTCAGGCCGGCGAGCTCGGCGAAGGGCAGGCCGATTTCCGTGCCTTCCGGGAGCTCGATGATGCCGTCGTGCTCGTCGGAGATGCCCATCTCGCGCTCGGAGACCAGCATGCCGTTGGACTCCTCGCCGCGAATCTTGCCGGGTTTGAGAACCATGTCGGTGCCGGGGACATAGCTGCCGGAGGGCGCGAAGACGCCGACCATGCCGGTGCGGGCGTTGGGCGCGCCGCAGACCACCTGGACCTCGCCGTCGGTGGTCTTGACCCGGCAGACCCGCAGGCGGTCGGCATTGGGATGTTGCTTGGCCTCGATGACATAGGCGGACTTGAAGGGGGCTAGCGCCGCCGCGCGGTCCTCGATCTCCTCGACCTCCAGGCCGATCATGGAGAGAGCGGCCGAGATTTCCTCCAGGCTTGCCTCGGTCTCCAGGTGGTCCTTGAGCCAGCTAAGTGTGAACTTCATGGCCTTAGAGTCCTCTCACCATGCTGGGGGTTTCCAGCGGCAGGAAGCCGAAATGGCGCAGCCACCGCAGATCCGAATCATAGAAGGGGCGCAGGTCGGGCATGCCGTACTTCAGCATGGCGATGCGCTCGATCCCCATACCGAAGGCGAAGCCCTGGTATTTGCTGGAATCGATGCCGCAGTTCTCCAGCACCTTGGGATGCACCATGCCGCAGCCCAGGATCTCGAGCCAGTCGTCGCCAGCGCCGATCTTGAGCTGGCCGCCGGCGCGGGTGCAGCCGATATCGACCTCCGCCGAAGGCTCGGTGAAGGGGAAGTAGCTGGAGCGGAAGCGCACCGGCAGATCGTCGATGCCGAAGAAAGCCCGGCAGAATTCGATCAAGGTACCTTTGAGATGCCCCATGTGGGTTTTTTCGTCGATCACCAGCCCCTCGACCTGATGGAACATGGGCGAGTGGGTGGCGTCGTGGTCGGCGCGGTAGGTCCGGCCCGGCACGATGATGCGGATCGGCGGCTTGGTGCTCTGCATGGAGCGGATCTGGACCGGCGAGGTGTGCGTGCGCAGCACCTGACGGCTGCCGTCCTCGCGCTCGGGCAGATAGAAGGTATCGAACTCCTGGCGCGCGGGATGTTCCGGCGGGATGTTCAGGGCCGTGAAGTTGTGGAAATCGTCCTCGACGTCCGGGCCTTCGGCGACGGAAAAGCCCATCTCGCCGAAGATCGCCACCAGTTCCTCGATGGTCTGGCTGATCGGATGGAAGTGGCCGAGACCGCTGGGGCGCGCGGGCAGGGAAACGTCGATGGTCTCCTGGGCCAGGCGGGCTTCCAGTTCGGCTTCCTTCAGACTGCCGCGGCGGCTTTCGATGGCATCGGCGAGGGCGGTCTTGACCAGGTTCAGGGCCTGGCCGGCTTCGCGCCGTTCATCGGGTGAGAGACCGCCCAGCGTCTTCATGAGCTGGGTGACCTGGCCTTTTTTGCCGAGGGCCTGCACGCGGATCGTTTCCAGCGCATCGACATCGCCGGCGCTTTCGATCTGCTGAATCAGGCTTGCGCGAAGTTCTTCAAGGTTCTCCATCTGCATCCCGGTGGAGGTTTCGGGTGCCTGGAGTTTCGCCGGTTTCGGATCCGACGGCTGTCCTCCAGCCCCGATCTCCGCCGGTCCCTATTCGCTTTGTTGAGGTGAGCTTTGCTTCAAAAGAGAAGCCAAGACCGGGACCGGCCTTGGCTCTGCTGCTTTCGAAGCGCTCGCTCGGGTGGCCGGCGGCTGCATGACGTTTCTGGGTCCTGCAGCCGCCCGAGCCGAATGAACTTAAGCGGTCTTGAGAGCGGCCTGAGCCTGGTCGACGAGGCTCTTAAAGGCGGCCGGCTCGTGAACGGCGAGGTCCGAAAGAACCTTGCGGTCCAGCTCGATGCCGGCGCGCTTCATGCCGTTCATAAACTGAGAATAGGTCAAGCCATGCTCACGGGCGCCGGCGTTGATCCGCTGGATCCACAGGCCCCGGAAGTTGCGCTTCTTGGCGCGGCGATCGCGATAGGCGTACTGGAGACCTTTCTCCACCCGCTCGACGGCGACCCGGAAAACGTTCTTGCCTCGTCCGCGATAGCCCTTGGCCATCTTGACGACTTTTTTGTGGCGTGCACGCGCGGTGACGCCCCGACTTACTCTTGCCATGAGTCAGGTATCCTTAAGCGTAGGGGAGGAAGTTGCGCTTGATGATCTTCGCGTCGGCATCGCACATGATGGTGGTGCCGCGGGCCTTGCGCTTCATGGACTGGCTGCGACGGCGCAGCATGTGGCGCTTATAGGCATGATTCATAACAACTTTTCCGGATCCGGTGAGCCGGAAGCGCTTCTTCGCGCCTGACTTCGTCTTCAATTTGGGCATTTCGCATTCCTTTCGCTTGAAACGAATCTTTCGTGAGCCGCTGGGCATGCCCTTTTCGCCCGACCGCTCGTTTGAAGCCGCAGGTTATAGCGGCGGCGCACGGCGAATGCAAGCCATTGCCGTGCGTTGCACAAAACCAACCCGGGCCTGTTTTATCGCGTTGATAAACAAGCCAAAATTTTAGTGAGCTTCGTGGCGTCGCCCCAAATAGCTGCGACACCTGGGATGGAGAGAGTCCGTTAACTCATCGCGGCGCCATCACCATGATCATCTGGCGGCCTTCCAGCTTCGGAAACTGCTCGACCTTGGCGATCTCCTCCAGCTCGTCGCGGACGCGCTGCAGGACCTTCAGGCCCAGATCCTGGTGAACCATCTCCCTGCCGCGGAATCGCATGGTCACCTTGACCTTGTCGCCTTCGCCGATGAAGCGGTTGGCGGCGCGCATCTTCACGTCGTAATCATGCTGGTCGATATTCGGCCGCATCTTGATTTCCTTGACGTCGATGACCTTCTGCTTTTTGCGGGCTTCGTTCTTTTTCTTCTGCGCCTCGTAGCGGAAACGCCCGTAATCCAGAATCTTGCAGACCGGCGGGTCGGCATTGGGCGAAACCTCAACGAGATCCAGACCGGCGTTGAAAGCGCGCTGCAGCGCGTCATTCCTGGAAACGACCCCAACCTGCTCGCCGTTTTCATCGACGAGGCGGACGGACATGACACCGATCTGTTCATTCACACGCGGTCCGTCACGGGACGGCGTGAGATCTGCGGGTGGACGTGCTATTGCTAAACTCCTCCGTTAGCCAATAAATGTGGTTGTTCCCCATAGGCATCCGCCCACGGCTGTGGATTCAGCCGGGACGGCCTGCTGATATGGTGTTCCCCTCTCTAGTCTGGACTAAAAATAAGTCCAGTCACAACTCTTTAGAGAGCCTGCGCTCTCTCATCCTTTACAATGGAGACCAATTCACGCGCCGCCTTGATCAGGCGGAACGATCAGGCTCCGGCCGGCGAGGCCGACTCTTCCCCCAAAAGGGCGACCGCGTCTTCCAGGCTCAGGATCTGCTGTTCCTTGGAGCCCAGACGCCGCAACGCCACCTTGCCTTCTTCCGCCTCCCGGCGGCCGACGACTGCGATCACAGGCACTTTCGCAAGGCTGTGTTCACGTATCTTATAATTTATCTTCTCGTTGCGCAGGTCAATTTCCGTTCGCAATCCCGCGGATTTTAGCGCCGCCTGGACCTCGCGGCCATAGTCGTCCGCATCCGAGGTGATGGTCGCCACCGTGACCTGGACCGGCGCCAGCCACAGCGGGAAGCGCCCGCCGTAGTGCTCGATCAGGATCGCCAGGAAGCGCTCGAAGGAGCCGATGATGGCCCGGTGCAGCATGACCGGCCGATGGCGTTTGTCATCCTCGCCGATATAGGTGGCATCCAGGCGCTCCGGCAGAACGAAGTCAACCTGAAGCGTGCCGCACTGCCAGTCGCGGCCGATGGCGTCGCGCAGCACGAACTCCAGCTTCGGTCCGTAGAAGGCGCCTTCGCCCGGGTTCAGCGAGTATTCCAGGCCGGCGATCTCGACCGCTTCCTTCAGGGAGGCTTCCGCCTTGTCCCAGGTTTCGTCCGTTCCCGCACGCACCTCGGGCCGGTCGGAGAACTTCACCACGAAATCCTCGAAACCCAGATCCTTGTAGATGCTGGAAAGCAGTTCGCAGAAGATCACCGTCTCGCTGTTGATCTGATCTTCCGTGCAGAAGATATGGGCGTCGTCCTGGGTGAAGGCGCGCACCCGCATCAGGCCATGCAGCGCGCCCGAGGGCTCGTTGCGGTGACAGGCGCCAAATTCAGCCATACGCAGGGGCAGGTCGCGATAGCTGGTCTGACCCTGGCGGAAAATCTGAACGTGGGCCGGACAGTTCATCGGCTTGACCGCCAGCACCCGGTCGTCGTCGCTGACCGCTGTGAACATATGCTCGCGGAATTTCTCCCAGTGGCCCGAGGCCTCCCAGAGCGTCCGGTCGATGAGCTGCGGCGTCTTGACCTCGACGTAGCCGGCGTCCTCCAGCCGCGTACGGATGTAACGTTCGACCGCCCGGTAGAGCTCCCAGCCCTTGGGGTGCCAGAAGACCGATCCGACCGCCTCTTCCTGCAGGTGGAAGAGGTTCATCTCCTTGCCCAGGCGCCGGTGATCGCGCTTCTCGGCCTCCTCCAGCATGGTGAGGTAGGCCTTGAGCTGCTTTTCCGTGGCCCAGCAGGTGCCGTAGATCCGCTGCAACTGCTCGTTCTTGGAATCGCCGCGCCAGTAGGCGCCGGAGACCCGCAGTAGCTTGAAGGCATGGCCCAGCCGGCCCGTGGAGGGCAGGTGCGGGCCAGTGCAGAGGTCGAGCCAGTTGCCCTGGCGGTAGATCGAGATCTCGACATCCTGGGGCAGGGTCTGGATATGCTCGGCCTTATACTTCTCGCCGATCTCCTGGAAATGGCGGATGGCCACGTTACGGTCCCAGACCTCGCGCACGATCTGCTCGTCCCGATCGACGATCTCATGCATGCGCTTTTCGATGATCTCCAGGTCTTCGGTCGTGAAGGGCTCTTTGCGCGCGAAGTCGTAAAAGAAGCCGTTCTCCGTCGCCGGGCCGAAGGTCACCTGGGTCTCGGGGTAGATCTCCTGCACCGCCTCGGCGAGCACATGGGCGCAGTCGTGCCGGAGCAGCTCGAGGCTGTCCTCGTGCTTCGCGGTCACGATTTCCACGGTAGTGTCCTGCGCGACGATATGGGCAAGGTCCTTGACCAAGCCGTCGGCCTTCAGCGCCAGGGCGTCTTTCGCCAGGCGCGGGCCGATGGCGGCTGCGATCTCGGCGCCGGAAACCGCCGCCTCAAAATCGCGCCGACTCCCGTCGGGCAGATGAATAGCAACCATGAAACTCTGCTTTTTAACCTCTGAATTGAAGAGACGAAAAAACACACCGCGACCATGCCGCAGTGCGAAACGCGCAATGTAGAAGGATTCCAAGGACTGTCAAGCAGGGTAGGGGGTGTGAGATAGCGCTTGAAGCGCTCTGCGCTCTGCCCCATTGCGAAGGTGCAACCTAACTGCGAAAGTGCTGCCCAAAGCGATTACCTTCCGGAGTTTACTTAGACCGGCGGGCACTGTTTGTTGATTGGTGGTCTATGACTGAAAACAAAAGGAACACGCGGTTTTTCGGACTCTGGACGATCATTGAAGATGATCAATCAGTATTGAGGGGGCTGCGCGCCACGCAATATGTGGCGTTCTTTCTCACCTTCGGTTCCCTGCTTCAGATCGTCATCTTACTGCTGTCGGGTGAGACGGCAGTGTCATTCCCACCTTCCGACAGAAGCCAGTTGTATTTCGAGCTGGGGCTGTTTTCGCTTCTGGCCGCGCTGTTCCTCTGGTTAGGATTGCGAATTCGAAAGGGAAAGTTCGGCGCGGTTCCTTACATCTGCGTCCTGATGTTGCTGGAAATTCTTTTCAACCTTCTTACCGAACCCTGGCGCGGCCTGTTGGGCGCGGCGATCTTCGGCACGATCGCTGTAAGCGGAATGCGGGCTTGGTTTGTGAGGAAAAAGTTCGGCGTCGCCGTCGGGAAAGTTAAGAGAAACTGGTTTCTTCTGGCGGGTGGTGCCGTTGTCGGCGTGCCTCTGTTTTTGATGCTCGGGCTCGGTGTGCTGATTGAGACCGGCGTGTTTCCCTACTCACAGGTCGTGGCGGGCGACAAACTGCCGGAGCACCAAATTCAGACGCTGGTCGAGCATGCGATCCTGGATAAAGACGATGAAATCGAGTTCTTTTACTCGGAAGGCGTCTACAGCGTTGCTCTTGGCGGGCAGTTTCTCACGCCGTCGAAGTTGGTTATCTATGAAGAGCTGGACGGCGAATTGAGCGTTTTCGACATTCCTTGCCCACAAATCGACAGTGTCGAGCTTGTGGTGCAGGGCGGCTTTTTCGAGGACAGTCTTTATCGGGTGAACGGCAAGCCCAATTCCGATTGGACCCATTTCTTCCTATATCTCTCGGTTGAAAATGGCGGCGATCAGCTCTTCATTGATCGTTTGAGAACTCATCTCTCTGGCTCTTGATTGATCCCGACGAGTCTCGGCGCCCCTTCACCCGGCGCTCACGCCAGATGATAAACAGCCCGCCGCCCACAATCAGCAGCACTCCCGGGAACAGCCGCTCGAAGGGCGCCTCGGCAAAGAAGATCCAGCCGATGGTGAAGGAGAAGGGAATCCCGAAGTACTCGAAGGGCGAGAGGCTGCTGGGGGCGGCGAGGCGGTAGGCGGTGATGATGCAGAAGGCGGCAATGCCACCCGCAAAGCCCATGGCGGCGATCCAGAGCCAGTCTTCCAGGCTGGCGATGGTCACGAAACTGCCGGTGAAGAGAGCGAGCAGCAGGGTGCCGATCAGGGCACCGCTGGTTTGGTACAGGTTGATCAGCGCGGTTGGCACCCATTTGTCGAAGCGCTGTGCGGTCACGCTGATGCTGGCGTAGCCGAAGGCGGCGCACAGGGGCAGGACCGCATACCAGCTAAAGCTCTCCGTGCCCGGGCGTATCACCAGCAGCACCCCGGCGAAGCCGGTCAGCACCGCCAGCCAGCGCCAGAGCCCGACCCGGTGGCCCAGCAGGGGAATGGAAAGCGCCGTCACGAAGAGCGGACCGGCGAAAAGGAGCGTGGTGGCGGTCGCGAATTCCAGGTGAAACACGGCGATGTAGAAGCTGACCTGGGCGCAGGCACCGATGCCGCCGCGGGCCAGAGCGAGTTTCCACTGCCGGATCACAAGTGGCCGGCCCGCCTTGCGCCAGTCCCGCGACCAGGAAAGGATGATCAGGGTCGGGATCAGCCCGAAGAGATTGCGGAACAGCGCGAGTTGTTCGCTGGGATAGCGCTGGCTCAGGTGCTTGATGATCGCGCCCATCACGTCGTAGAGCAGGATCGCCAGCAGGATGGTCGCGGCCGCCGCGGCGAAGCTCTGCGATGTCTGACGGCTCGTCACCGGGCTGCTCCTCTTGCGCTATGAACGATCAGGGAGCTCCAGGCTAACCGGATTTAAGTTATTGACAAGTCTGCAATTTCTCCGCAAAATTTCGCTATCCACAAAGCCTGGAAGAGCCTAATGCGGCTCGGCGATGATGCCGGGCCGTTTTGCGTTTTTGAGCGACCTCCTGGAAGCCTGCTGAAATGGAGTTATCGAGGTGCCTTGCGGAGATAACGGTCCGTCCAGTTGCAAGACCGGCGCGGCCCAGTCGGAGCTGCTGTCCCAGGTCTCTGTTCTGTTCCTCCCGGTGAGCGTGACGTTTCAAATTTCTGGAATAAAATCGCGTAAAATGAATAATTTTCGAAAAGCGTTCTCAAATTTAAAGCAACAATAATGAAATATACATAATTTTTACTGCTTTTAATTGATATTTTCATTTTTGTAAAATATAATACAACTGCGTGACGGTTTAATACTATCAAATTATGTTTATTTGTTCATAAAATATAAAATAAACAAAGGCTTGGAATAGGGGGCTTGGTATGAGATTGATAGCTTCACTTGGCCTGTCATTGATGTTGATTACAGCGTCTACGACGCAGGGTTTTGCCAGCAGCAAGATACGGCCTGCTATCTGGTTACTGGAAGCCATTATCGTCGGTGCCGTCAGCGGCTATGTCGCGGCGCGCGTTTCGGACGCCGAGGCACGAGAAATCAGCGTGAACCGAAATTGGATCGCTGGAGACGAGCTGCAGGCGCAGGCCCAGTTCTACGGTTTCCTGAAAGATAAAACCTCTTTGCTGATGATCGCGGGCACTTACCCGATCGTTGTTGTTTCGCGAAAGGATGGCCACGACATCGTGGTGATCGAAGACCAGGCCGCTGAGCGGCTCGTGGTCGTCATACTCGAAGAGGGGAGCGAAAAATGAGCTTACGTACTGCGGGATTGCTTCTAATCTTGGCTGCTCTTTTGATGCCCGCTTCTGCCTCCGCCCAATCGCTCGACCGCAGCGCTGCCAGCGCCGCCAGTCGCGGGGCTGCTGCGGGAGCGACCAAGCAGGTCGCGAAGCGGATTATTCTGCCTGCGACGATCGTGATGGCGGCGATAGACTCTGCGGAAGCCTATGAGCAAAACTGCGTAGGGCTCGCGGACGATCAGGAGGCTGTGGCCTGCACTGCGAGCGCCTTCACCGAGCAGCAGGTCGAGGAACTCAAACAGCTTGCCCAGGATATGCGGATCGCGTGGAAATACGTTGTCGTGCCTGAAGCGAAGGAAGCATGGCGGCAACATGGCCCCACCGTCGTGGAAGGTGCCAAGACAGCTTACGATGCGGCTAGTAGCGCCGTGAAAGAGTATGGCCCCAGATTCTTCGATTGGTTGGTCGAGAAAACCTCTGAAAACTAAGCTCTCGCCACAGCGAGCGGTTTGCCGATTTATAGAGTCAATCGAGATTAATGGCCTTCATCAGTGCTCGACCCGAAACCCGAGCTCCGCCGGAACGGTCCCCACGCCGTTCACGCTGGTCATGTCCTGCGGGCAGGCGGACATGATCGCGACGCAGTCTTCCAGCGCGCGCAGGGTCACCTGATCGCCTGGCTGCGAGACCGGCGCGGCCCAGTCGAAGCTGCCGTCCGGGGCGACCGGGATGTTCATCCAGATATTGAAGGGGCAGGGCACGTGGATCGGCGTGGCGCCGATGGCCGCCAGGCTCATGCGGAAGTTGTCGGCGCAGTTGTCGTGATAGTCGCTGCAGCCGAGCTGCTGATAGCGGGTGTGGTCGCAGGCGGCGATCAGGATGTCGTGGACGCCGGCCGAGGTATCCTCGGTGATTTCGATCAGGGCGCGGCGGCGGTTGGTGACCAGGCGGTCGCCGGCTTTGACGTAGATGCGGCCGAGCGCCGTGCGGCAGTGCTCCATGGAGAGGAACTCGGCGGGAGAGTCTTCCGTGATCGCGAAGAAGTCACAGACCTGATGGCCCTGGGGATTGACGATGATGAGGCTCTGCCCGTGTTTCAGCCGGACTGCCCGGCCCTGGCGCGCGGGGATGCTGTAGTCGCGGCCGGGTTCCGGCGCGCCGTCCGGTGAGATGCGGTTTTCGGCGGTCGGATTGGTTCCGTCGGGCCGTGCGGGTTGATAGGGGCTCATAAGTCCTCCGAGCGGACGATGGTCGTGAAACTCAGCCTGGGGTCTTTGGCGACAAGCGCGTCGAAATGGGCGGCCTCGTCCTTCAGCCAGCGACGGAAATGCGTGATCTTCTTCTGCTGAAGTCCGTGCGGCAGACAGACGAAATAGTAGGCGCGGTTCTCCAGCGCGATCGGGAAGGGCCGAACCAGCCTGCCCTCCAGGATCGGTCCGGCGGCCGCGGTGATACCCAGCAACCCGATGCCGCGGCCGGCAAGCGTTTGCTCCAGAGCCATGTGCTCGTCGCTGAAGGATGGTACTGGTTCCTGGTCGCGCTCGACAACGCCGGCGGCCCGCAGCCACTTGTCCCAACTCGGATCGCGTTTGCCGAATCCCGACCAGCGGTAATCGATCCGGGGCCGTTCGAGGATGTCATGGGGCTGAGCGAGTCCGGCGGCGAGCGCCGGAATGCAAACTGGCGTGACGAGATCTGGAAAAAGCATTTCCGAATGGAGCCCATCGTAGCCGCCCTCGCCGTAACGGATCGCGATGTCGATGTTGCTCCGGGTCAGGTCCGCAGGCATGTCCGAGCCCTCGATCCGGATGTTGAAGGGCTTTCGCGGCGCAGGACCCGCAGCGCTCTCCAAGGCGGGAAGCCTGCTGTTCAGCCAGTTCGAGGCGAAGGACATTGTGGCCGACACCACCAACTCACCGGCCTCGTTCGATTGCCGCAATTCTTCCGATGCCCGGGTCAGGATGGCGAAACCCTCCTTCACCAGTTCGGCGTAAGCGGCACCTTCCTTGGTGAGTTCGAGCGACCGGGTCAAACGGTTGAACAGCCTCACACCCAGCCAGTCTTCCAGCGCCCGGATCCGATGACTGACGGCGGCGGGCGTTATGTGTAACTCTTCCGCGGCGTGCTTGAAGCTCATATGCCGGGCTGCGACCTCAAAGGCCTTCAGGGCGTTCAGAGGTGGCAGCCGCGGATCATGCATCGGCGAAGCTTCAAACATCTGTCGGGCGAATGACACTCGAAAGTATCTCGCCCTTACGGCTGCCGTTCCCGGCTTCCACGCCTGCTGCGTGATCTAGGCTGCGGGCGAGAGTTTCGGCCAGCGCGATGGTATTCTGCCGGGCATCCGCCTTGGAGCGTTCGTGGCGCGCGTCGCCGAATTCCTGATACTCGACAGAAATAAAGTGACTCTCTTCGATGCCGAGGTAGTGCGCGAAGGTTGCGATGTGGGGATCGAGGTGGTTCATCTTCTCCCGGATACCTCCTTGTCCGAAGCCGAACTCGCCTTTCGATGTCAGGCAGACAAGTGTCTTGCCAGACAGGATCGGTTCCAGCGGATAGTCGCCCCGCTCCAGGTCGAAGGAAAAGGTCCGATCAATCCGGACGACCTGGTCCACCCAGGCCTTCAGAGCGGCCGGAAGACCATAATTGTACATCGGCGTCCCGAGGACAATCAGTGTTGCTTGTTCCAGTTCGGCGATGAGGCTGTCCGATTCCTCTAAAATGGCGTTTTGGGCATCGTTTCTGGTTTTGCCCGGAGTAAAGCAGGCCGCAATCCAGTCCTGAGAGATGAAGCCGGGCGGATTGGTGCCGAGATCGCGGCGGAAGACCTTGTCCTGTGGGCGGCGCTTCCGCCAAGTCTCTATGAAGCTTGCCGAAAGATTGCGGCTGATCGAGCGGTCGATCCGGGCACTGGCGTCAATATGAAGAAGGCTGTGCATCATCTGTCTCCGAAGGCGCTTTGAGGAAATTGCGCCTATAGGAGCGCCGTTAGCCTCAGGAGACGAGCGCGGAGTCTTCAGCCGTCGGATGAGAAGATTTCAGCCATGCTGGCCCAGGGTGATCACACCACCCGGTGTGCGTCCTGACGCATCAGTTCGTTGTAGATGCCGAGGGTCGCCGCGCACATGCGGTCCTTGGAAAACAGGGTCTGGACCCGTTCGATAGCGATTTTCGACAGCCGGGCGCGTTCTTCGGCGCTGAGGGTCAGGGCCTGGCGCAGGGCCGTGGCGAGGGCACTGGGATTGCCGCTTTCGAAGAGGAAGCCTGTGGTGCCGGGGATCACCTGTTCCCGGGCGCCGCCATGGTCGCTGGCCACCACCGGACGGCCCATGGCCTGGCCCTCGCTGACCACCCGGCCGAAGCCTTCCGGGTCGGTCGAGGCCGAAACCACCACGTCGGACAGCATGTAGGCGGCGGCCATATCCGTGCAGTTGTCCAGGATAAAGGCCCTGCCGGCCAGATCGTTGGCCAGGATCTGGCGCTCCAGTTCCTGCCGGTAGCTGGTGCGGCCCTGGTCGGAGCCGACCAACGCGCAGCAGAAATCCAGATCGCGCAGCTCCTTCAGGGCGTCCAGCAGGATGGTCTGGCCTTTCCAGCGGGTCAGCCGACCGGGCAGCATCACCAGAGGCACGCCGTCGGGCAGGCGCCAGTCGGTCGCCAGCTTGATCACGCGCTCGGCGGAGACCCGTTCCGGATCGAAGTGCTGTAGATCGACGCCGCGCTGGACCACGCGGACCCTGGCGCGCTCGATCTTATAGTTCTGCTCGATGTGCTCGGCGATGAACTGGGAGATCGCGATCACCCGCTCGCCCCGGGTCATGATGGCGTTGTACTGCCGCTTCAGGGCGTTGCCGATGTTGTAGGGTGCGTGAAAGGTGGTCACGAAGTGGCGCCCGGTGGCCTTGGCGGCGAAGTAGGCCGACCAGGCGGGGGCCCGCGAACGGGCGTGCACGATATCGACCTCGTTGGCCAGGATCACCTTTTTTAGCCGCGCGATGTTGCGGTTCATCACCAGCGGGTTCTTGGAGGCCAGGGGCAGGCGGATGTGGGTCGCGCCGATGCGCTGCAGCTCGTATTCCAGGGGGCCGCCTTCCGAGGCGATGATGGCGGTGCCGCCGGCTTTGGTCAGGGCGGCGGCCATGTCCACGGCGCCGCGTTCGACCCCGCCGGTAATCAGGCTGGGCACGACCTGCAGCACTGTCGGGCCGTCGCTGCCCGGCGTGCCGTCTTTCACCACGGGACCGGGAGTGATAACCTGCGCAACTGTCGTCATTGCCAGGCCATAGGTGTTTGATCTTTCATGTCTTCCGAAGAATTTCCCGCGGGATCCGAGTCCAAATCCGAGTCCGATGGGGAGCCTGGTTCCGACCGGCCTCCGACCTCCGGCACGGATCTCCCTCACCCTGAAACTTTAACACGCGAAGACGGCGCGAGCATCGCGTATCATAAGTTATCGGGCGATAAAAGCGGATCTGACCGACCGGGCGTCGTATTTCTGGGCGGTTTCATGTCCGACATGACCGGAACCAAGGCCCTGGCGCTGGAAAATCACTGCCGGGACAGGGGCCTGGGCTTTGTTCGCTTCGACTACCAGGGACACGGTCAGTCCTCGGGCCGCTTCGACGAAGGGACCATCGGTCTCTGGGCGCAGGACGCCGTTGCGGTCCTGGACCGGGTCACCGAAGGGCCGCAGATTCTGGTGGGTTCCTCCATGGGTGGTTGGGTCATGCTGTTGACCGCCCTGGCGCGACTCGAGCGCATCGCGGGCCTGATCGGTATCGCCGCGGCGCCCGATTTTACCGAAGACCTGATGTGGGCGGAATTCTCGCCGGAGATCCGCGCAGAGATTGAAAGCAAGGGCCGTTACGAACGGCCTTCCGAATACAGCGAAGATCCCTACGTCATCACCCGCGAGCTGATCGAGGAGGGGCGGAAGAATCTGCTGTTGCGCGCCCCGATCCCGATTCACTGCCCGGTGCACCTGCTGCAGGGCATGCGCGACGAGGACGTGCCTTGGAAGACCGCCTTGCGCCTGTCCGACGCCCTGGAGAGCGAAGAGGTGGAGGTTACGCTGGTCAAGAAGGGCGACCACCGGCTGTCCGAGCCCGAGGATCTGGCGCGGTTGATGCGGACACTCGATGAGATGCTGGAGAAGGTTGGGTAGTTAGGTTAGTTCGGTTCGTTCGACTGGCGTCGAAGCCGTTCCGTCCCTCACCCCCACCCGGCCACCCACATGATAATTCCGATGGGTGGCCGGGTGGGGGAGAGGGATGGAACAGCCTAAACAGAAAACACTAACCTTCCCGCCGAAATTCACCCGGCGTACAGCCGAAGCGCGCCTTGAAGCTGCGGCAGAACTGTGCCTGGTCGCTGAAGCCACGGCGGTAACAGATTTCCGCAATGGTCATCCTGTTGCTCGCCGTGCGCAGGTCCTCCCGCGCGGCTTCCAGGCGCATGTCGCGGATCCACTGACCCAGGGTCTGGTTGGTGTCGCGGAACAACTGATGCAGATAGCGCACCGAGATGCCGCATTCATTGGCGATCATCTCGGTGTGCAAGTCGTTGCGGTGCAGGTTCTGCATCACGAAACGCTCCGCGCGCGAAAGGTGCGCGCTGCGCACTGAAGAGGCGCCGGATGTCAGTGTACGTTCGTCGGCATGAAGGGCGAGCGCCAGCAGGTCGGCGAGCTGCTGCCCGACCACTTCGCGCACTTCGTCGGTCATGGTATCGTAGCGATTGGGCAGGTGCTGCAGCATGTCGACGAACAGGCCGCCCGCGCCGTTGGTGGCGTTGAACTGCAGGCCGCAGTAGCGGTCGGGCGCGCGCAGCCGCCCCTCGAGCGCCGCGATGCCGACCTTCATTACCCAAAGTTCCGCGGCCTGGCTGTGGCTGAAATCGTAGGGCTCGTAGCTGCGCTCCAGGATGAAGCTGCCCGGCCCGGCGCGCACTTCCCGCCCACACTGAGCAAAGGCCACCTCCGAAACGGTGGGGATGGTGATCAGCAGTTCCTCGCTGTTCTCGCAGGTCAGATGCTTCGGCAGCCGGCGGTATAACAGCGCTTCCGAGCGCAGCCGGGAGAGCGACACATTGCCCAGACGCCAGCCCGTGATCTCCCCCTCGAAGCTGTCGGCGTCGCTGAACTTGAGATCGAGCGGGAAATAGGTCGCCGCGATGGTCTGGTGCCAGTGGGTGCTGCGGCTTTCCGGTTTCACACCCTGTGTCGTGATGACTGTCTTCACGTCTCGTCCTCCCACCCGATAGCTTAGGGCAACGCGCGCGCAATGCAAATGCGCCCTCCTGATTGTGCACACTTGGTCAAAACAATGGGCACTCAGCGCCAAGACCCGCGGCAGATGCCCTGCCAGCCTGAAAGCATAGACGGCAAACCAAGCCGCGCAGGGAGGTGCAGCCGACGAAACCGACAGGTTCTCGGGCCGCTTTTCCTGCGCCGGGCAGGAGGAGTGTGGACATGTTGGACGATGCATCGGCGCAAGCGACCGGAACAAACCCCGATGTCGATCCGATCACCTTGTCGGTGGTGCGGGGTATTCTGGAAACGACTCAGCGCGAGATGACGCTGTCGCTCGAGAAGACCGCCCGCTCCAGTGTCTTCAATCTGGCCCACGACTATTCGACGGCCCTGTTCAATGCCGAGCCGGAGATGATCCTGCAGGGCCAGGACATTCCGATCCACCTGGGCTCCCTGATCCCGGCGATGAAGGCGGTGCAGGCCTACTTCGGCGACGACATCCATGAAGGCGACCTGATCCTGCACAACGATCCGGCCTACATGGGGAGCCACGGCATCGACGTCTGCATGTACAAGCCGGTGTTCTATCACGGTGAGCTGGTCTACTGGACGGTCTGCAAGGGGCATCTGACGGACATCGGCGGACCGGTGCCCGCCGGCTACAATCCTGACGCCAAGGAGATCTACGCCGAGTGCCTCCGCATTCCGCCGGTCAAGATCTGGGATAAGGGCACGCCGCGTAACGACGTCCTGAACCTGATTCTCACCAACATGCGCGCGCGCAAGGACCAGGAAGGCGATTTCAACGCGCTGATCGGTGCCTGCCAGGTTGGCGAGCGCAATCTGATCCGCATGCTGGACAAGTACGGCAAAGAGCAGGTCAGGGCCTGCATCGAAGCGCTGCAATCGATGGCCGACCGGCAGATGCGCGCGTTGATCCGCAGCGTGCCGGACGGCACCTATATCGGTAAGGCTGTCTGTGAGGACGCGGGCCACGGCTTCGGCGATCTGGAGATCAAGGCGACCGTCACCATCGAGGAGGACAACTGTCATATCCGGGTCGACAGCCCGCCGCAGATCCCCTACTTCATCAATTCCTACGAAGGTAACTCCTACTCCGGCGTCTATCTCGGCCTGATGATGTTCGCCCAGTTGCCGCCGCCTTACAACGAAGGCCTCTACCGCTGCATCTCGGTCGACATGGGCCCCAAGGGCACCCTGTGCAATGCGCAGGAACCGGCGCCGCACATGAACTGCACGACCACGCCGATGGAGACCCTGACCGACGCGGTTCGCCTGGCCTTCGAGGAGGCAATGCCTTCGAAGGTCGCGGCTTCCTGGGGCCATGCCAACGGCCTGAACATCGCCGGTTGGGACAAGCGTCACGACGAGGAGTACGTGACCATGGTGCTGGCCACCATTATCTCCGGCGCCGGCGCGACACCACAGCAGGACGGCTGGCACGCCTGCGGGCCGGAGTGCTGCTTCGGTGCCCTGACCTCCGGCGACGTTGAGCTGTTGGAATACTCCTATCCGATCATCATCCACCGCTATTCCCTGATGACCGACAGCGGCGGGGCGGGTTTGTATCGCGGCGGCTCCGGCACCGCCTGGGAGGTCGAGCCGCTGGACGATGAGATGACCTTCATCATGTTCGGCGAGGGCCGGCGGATACCCGCGCTCGGCGCTTCCGGGGCCGAGTCAAAGATGATCGATACCAAGGTCGGGCGCCTGGAACGCAAGATCGACGGCCAGTCCGAGATCATCCGCGACAACATCATCGGCACCATCAAGCCGGGACAGTCGGTGACCAACATGAACCCCGGCGGTGGCGGCTACGGCGATGCCATGAAGCGTCCGATCGAGAAGGTCCTCGAGGACGTGCGCAACGGCTTGGTCTCCCTGCAGGGCGCCAGGGAGGACTATGGCGTGGTGATCGCCGACGCGGTCTCCCTGAAGGTCGATCTTGCGTCGACCGAGGCGCTGCGCGCCGGCACAGCCTGACTCCAACTTTCGAAGACGAGCGAAACCATGCGCACAGAATACAGACTCGGCATCGATGCCGGCGGTACCTTCACCGACTTCGTCCTGGCCGAGAAGAGCGGCGAGACGCGGCTCTACAAGGCGCTCTCCACGCCGGCCGATCCGACGGTGGCCATCCGCAACGGGCTGACCCTGATTTCCGAAGACCTGGGAGCCTCAATCGGTGAGATCATTTCCAAGTGCGATCTCTGTATCAACGGCACCACGGTCGGCCTGAACGCCCTGATCCAGCACAAGGGCGCCAAGACCGGCCTGATCTGCACCAAGGGTCACGAAGACTCGATCGAGATCCGCAATGGCCACAAAGAGGACGGCTACCGCTACGACGCGGAGTATCCGCCAGCGGTCATGCTGGCCCCGCGCTATCTGCGCCGCGGCATCGAAGAGCGTGTGCTCTCGACCGGCGAGATCCGCACGCCGCTCAACGAGCAGCAGGTGCGCGAGGCCTGCGAGCACTTCCTGAAGGAAGGGGTTGAATCGGTGGCGATCTCCTTCGTCTGGTCGGTGCTGCGGCCGGAGCACGAGCGCCGGGCGGCCGAGATCGTTCGCGAGATGATGCCGGAGGCCATCGTCACCCTGGGTTCGCTGCTCTATCCGCAGATCCGCGAATACACCCGCACCTCCACGGCGATCACCAACGCCTACCTGGCGCCGATTCTGAAGACCTACGTCAATTCGGTGGATGCTTACTTCCGTGAGCAGGGCGCCCGCTACCCCGTGCGTTACTTCCAGTCGAATGGCGGCCTGGCGATCGGTGAGGCCATGTCCGATCGCTCGGTCTATGCGATCAACTCGGGACCGGCCTCCGCGCCGACAGCCGGCTTGCATGTCACCAGGCCTTTCGGCGACGAGAACGTGATCACCGTCGATATGGGCGGCACCTCCTTCGACATCACCTTGACCTACGGCGGGCAGTCGAATCTGAACAAGAACATCGATTTCCTGCGTTACCGCATCGGGGTTCCGATGATCCAGGTCGAGACCCTGGGCGCCGGCGGCGGCTCGATCGGCTGGATCGACGATATGGGCCTGCTGCAGATGGGGCCGCAGAGCGCCGGCTCCGATCCGGGCCCGGCCTGCTACGGCCAGGGCGGCAGCGAGCCGACGACCACGGACGTCAATCTGGTGCTCGGTTACCTGAGCCCCGATGGGCTGGTCGGCGGCCGCCTGCCGCTCGACCGGCAAAAGGCGGAGGAGGCGATCCGAAGCAAGATCGCCGATCCCCTGGGGCTCAGCCTCGAGAAGGCGGCCTACGGCATGTTCACCATCGTCAACGCCAACATGGTGAACGGCATCCGCCGCGTCTCCATCGAGCGCGGCTACGACCCGCGCGACTTCGTACTGGTTTGCGCCGGCGGCGCCACCGGCGCGCACATCACCGCGCTGGCGCGTGAGATGGGGATCAAAAAGATCCTGGTGAACAAGCTGGCCTCCGGGCTCTGCGCCTTCGGCCAGATCATCTCCGACGTTAAGTATAACTATATGGCGACCTGCCCGCTGCGGCTCGATAGTGATGATGCCTACCGGCGCATCGGCGCGCTGTTCGAGGAGATCGAAGGGCAGGGTGTCGCGCACCTCAAGGCCGACGGCTTCGAGGGGGATCGCATCGAGATCCGCCGCAGCCTGGAGATGCGCTACGTCGGTCAGGTGCACGAATGCACGGTCGAGGTTGGCAACTTCGCGATCGACGCCGCCGGGATCGAGAGGCTCAAGGAGGCTTTCCACGCCCGTCACGAGCAGCTTTACACCTATTCGGAACCGAACAGCATTGTCGAAGTCGTCAACCTGGAGAGCACGCTCTACGGCCTGGTTGACAAGCCGGAGGTCGCGACGCTGACGACGGGCCCCGATGTCGACGCGGCGATCAAGGGCAGCCGCAACGCCATCTTCTCGGCCGACGGCGCCAGCCGGCGCGTTCCCGTCTTCGACGGTGAGAAGCTGGGCGCGGGCAGCCTGGTGACCGGCCCGGCGATCATCGAGGAGGTCACGACCACCATCGTGATCGAGCCGGACTGGCAGGCCGAGTTACACGAAAGCGGTTCCTATGTTCTGACGCCCGTCGATACCGCCTAAAGCAAGCTGGCCAATCCCGCTTTGTAGTCCGGATAGCGCAGTTCGATGCCCAGTTCCTCATGCAGGCGCCGGTTCGACACCCGTTTGTTGTCGAGCCAGAAGGTCTTGCCCATGGGGGAGAGACCGGCTTCTTCGAAGGGCACCAGGGGCGGCGGTTCGACCCCCAGCAGCCCGCAGGCATGGGCGGTGACCTCGGCGGGCGAGGCGGCCATGTCGTCGCAGACGTTGTAGATGCGGCCCGGCCTGGGGGCGGCGATGGAGGCTTCCAGCACCGACGCGATATCCTCGACATGGATCCGGCTGAAGACCTGCCCCGGGCGGTCGATGCGCTTGGCCTTCCCGGCCCGCACCGTGTCCAGCATGCTGCGGCCCGGGCCGTAAATGCCGGCGAGGCGGAAGACATGCACCGGCACTGAGTTGCCTTCCACCAGTTCCAGCCAGGCCCGTTCGGCGGCCACACGGTATTCGCTGCGCGGACTGCTGGGCGAGAGGGCGCTGTCTTCGTCGACCCAGCCGCCGTCGTGGTTGCCGTAAACGCCTGTCGTGGAGAGATAGCCGAGCCACTTCAGCTTCGGCAAAGCGGCGATATCTCGCGCGTGCTGTCCCAGAACCGGGTCGCCTTCGGCGCTGGGGGAAGCGGATATCAGGATGTGGGTGACGTCGCCCAGGGCTTCTGCTGCGTCCTGCAGGGGCGCCGAACCATCGAACAGCAAGACTTCGCCGAAACCCTGCGCCAATAAGCCCTGACGCTTCTCCTCCGTCCGGGTCGTGCCGGTGACTTTCCAGCCTTTCGCCAGCAGGCGTTTCGCGAGCGTCCGGGCGGAAAAGCCCAGGCCGAAGCAGAAGAGATGGTTCGGTACAGCGTTCATAGTCTTACCCGTGCTGAGGATAAGTCGGCGAAGCACCTCTGGGGCGGGCTTCCCGAACTTGCCCCTTGATCATTCGGTGATTGATGTCGATTTTAGAGCTCGTGATATGGCACTGAATGTGCCGGATTTGAAGGCTGTTTGAGGTAGCCCGTTGGTCTTTTCCAGATTAACCATTCCGACCGCCACTGCTTTGGCGGTCTCCCTTTGGCTCACAGCGGTGGCGGCCCAGGAGATCGACCACGCCGAACAATACGCCGCCTGCATGCAGCTGACCCAGATCGAGCCGGAGCAGGCCTTTGAGGCGGCCCTCGCCTGGGAATCCAAGGGTGGCGGCGACGCGGCCCGGCACTGCGGCAACGTCGCCCTGATCGGATTGGGGCAATACGACAAGGCGGCGCAGCGCCTCGAGGCCCTGGCGCAGACAATGACGGAATCCGCCGACCACCTGCGCGCCGATGTCCTGGCCCAGGCGGCGCAGGCCTGGCTGCTGCAGGGGGACGTGGAACGCTCCTATCAGGTGCTCTCGGCGGCGCTAAAGCTCGATCCCGACAACGTCGAACTGCTGATCGACCGCTCGGTGGCGCTGGCCGCGGCCTCCAGCTACTGGGATGCCATCGATGACCTCAACCGGGCCCAGGATCTGGCGCCGGAGCGCGAGGACATCCTGGTCTTCCGGGCGACGGCCTACCGTTATCTCGACGCCAACGAGTTGGCGCTGGAAGACATCAACCAGGCGCTCAAGCTGCACCCCGAGAACGCCGAGGCCTTGCTGGAGCGCGGCATCCTGCGCCGACTGAGCGGTGACGAACAGGGCGCACGCACCGACTGGCTGACCGCGGCGAGCCTGGCCGAAGGCACGCCGACCGGCGACGCGGCGCAGCAGAACCTCGAAAAGCTGGACGTGAAGGTCGAGTAACTCCCCAAGCTGGTTGGAGGCATCGGTTCGTGAGCGATCTGAACGAGCTCTTTGCGGCGCTGGACGAGCGCTATGGCGATGCCGGCGAGGCGATTGACCGGGAGGCTTTGTCCGGGTGCGATTCGGTGCCGGCGCTTTGGAAGATGTTGGCGTCCCGGGGCTCTGTACGCCACTTCGCGCCGGAGCCGCCACCCCTGGCGCAGCTTCAGATCTTGGCCGCTCTCGCCCTCGCTGCCCCCACCAAGAGCGACCTGCAGCAACGGGACATCGTGATCGTCACCGAGGAAGCGCAGCTTGCCGCCTTGAAGGCTATTTTAGCCGACCAGGCCTGGGTTGAGGGGGCGCCGGCCCTGATGATCTTCTGCGGCAACCACCGGCGGCAGCGCCAGTTGCACGAACTGCGGGGGCATGCCTTCGTCAATGACCATCTGGATGCCTTCTTCAACGCCAGCGTCGATGCCGCCATCGCCCTGACGGCCTTCGTCCTGGCGGCGGAGTCGCTCGGCCTCGGCATCTGTCCGATCAGCGCGATCCGAAACCGCGCCCAGGAGGCCAGCGACATCCTCGGCCTTCCGGACCTGGTCTTCCCGGTCGCTGCGCTCGCGGTCGGCCGTCCTCTCCAGGCGCCGGAAGTGAGCCTGCGGCTACCGCTGTCGGCCAGCCTGCATCACAATCGCTATGACGAAGGCGAGAGCGCCGAAGTCATTGCCGAATACGATCGCCGTCGTGCCGCAGCCCAGCCTTACCAGGAACAGCGTTTGGCGGCTGACTTCGGAACGACGGAGGACTACGGCTGGTCCGAAGACAAGGCGCGTCAGTACAGCCGGCCGGAGCGCGCCGACTTCGGTGCCTTCATCCGGCGCAAGGGCTTCCGGCTGGATTAGAGTGTTTTGAGACCGGTTAAGCGCAAAACGATCAAGTTGAGCGCTAAAAGTCCGGGTCCGCGTAGTACTTCGGCGGCTTCATGCCAGGCACATGGTCGGCCAGGATCGGGCGCAGGCTGGGTCGCGACTTGACCCGGGCGTACCAGTCCTTGGCTTCCGGGTGCTTGTCCCAGGGCACATCACCCAGATAGTCGACGGCGGAGAGCTGCGCCGCGGCGGCGATGTCGGCCAGGGAGAAGGAATCCCCAGCCAGCCAGCGGCGGCGGTCGCAGAGCCAGGAGATGTACTCCAGGTGATAGTGGATGTTGGCGTGGCCGGCCCGGATGGCGTTGGAGTTGGGTTCGCCCGAACCCTTGAGGCGCTTCATCAGCTTCTGTTCGACCAGGTTGGCGGTGACCTCCCGGTGAAACTTGCCGTCGAACCATAGCATCATGCGCCGGGTCTCGGCCCGCTCCAGCGGGGTCTCGCCCAGAAAGCTGCTGTCTTTGTAGGCGTCTTCCAGATATTCGGCGATCACCGGGCCGCCGGCGACCGCGGTTCCGTCGGTTTCCGTCAGTACCGGCACTTCGCAGGCGGGGTTGAGCTGCAGAAAGCCCTCGCGCCTTTCCCAGACCGGCTCGACCTTCACCTCGAATTCCAGCCGCTTCTCGGCCAGAAGGATCCGGATCTTGCGGCATTGCGATTCGAGCGGCAGGTGAAAGAGGTAACGCATCACGAGATGAACGGTATTCTTGAGAAGCTGAGGGCGCCGAAGTCAATAACCCGAACCTTAGGCGACTGGCACTCAAAATCTCAAAAAAAATCGGGCGCTTCTTTTTTCGAGAAGCGCCCGTTGCAGTTTTACAGCAGTTACAGGGTATGCTGCCTCATATGCTGTTGCAGTCTCGTCACGCGCGCTGCTCGCGTGGGCCGGCGCCAACCGGATGGGCCAGACGGTCGATCATTTCCTTCGGAACCACCTGCCAGAACTTGCCGCGCTCATGGGTCCAGTCGATGATCAGGCGCTCGGCAAAGCGTGACTGGGTCTCCTTCACATGCTCCTCGACCAGCGACTTCAGTACGCCTTCCCAATGGGCGGTTTCGATCCGCTGAAAGATCACGCTCTCGCTGTTGATCCGGTCGGGCAGGGTGCCCTCCTCGTCGTAGATGAAGGCCATGCCGCCGGTCATGCCGGCCGCAAAGTTGTGACCGACAGGGCCGAGAATGACCGCCGTGCCGCCGGTCATGTATTCGCAGCCATTGGAACCGCAGCCCTCGACCACCGCGACAGCCGCCGAGTTGCGCACGCAAAAACGCTCGCCGGCCTGACCAGCCGCGAAAAGCCGCCCGTCGGTCGCGCCGTAAAGCACGGTGTTGCCGATGATGGTGTTCTCGTTGGTGGTCAGGGGGCTGGCCGTGGTCGGGCGGACCACGATGGTGCCGCCGGACAGGCCTTTACCGACATAGTCGTTGGCATCGCCGAAGACCTCCAGCTTCAGGCCCTGCACGGCGAAGGCGCCGAGTGACTGGCCCGCCGAGCCACGCAGGCGCACGGTGACATGGCCCGGGTTGAGGCCCTTCATGCCGAAGCGCCGGGTGATCCGGGAGGAGAGCTTGGTGCCGATCGCCCGGTGGGTGTTGCGGATCGAATACTGCAGCTGCATCTTCTCGCCGTCGTCGAACAGCGCCCGGGCGTCTTCGATGATCTGGGCATCCAGGGTTTCGGGCACCTCGTTGCGGCCCTTCAGGGTGCAGTGCACCGGGTGGCCGTCGCTTTCCGCTCGCGCCAGCAGCGGGTTAAGGTCCAGGTCGTCCAAATGTGCTGCGCCGCGGCTGACCTGGACCAGCAGATCGGTCCGGCCGATCACCTCTTCGAGGGAGCGCACGCCCAGCGAGGCCAGGATCTCGCGGACTTCCTCGGCGATGAAGCTGAAGAGATTGACCACCTTTTCCGGCGTGCCGGTGAACTTCTCGCGCAGCTTTTCATCCTGTACGCAGACGCCCACGGGGCAGGTGTTGGAGTGGCACTGCCGCACCATGATGCAGCCCATGGCGACCAGCGATGCGGTGCCGATGCCGTACTCCTCGGCGCCCAGGATGGCGGCGATCACCACATCCCGGCCGGTCTTGAGCCCGCCGTCCGTGCGCAGGGTCACGTTGTGGCGCAGACGGTTCAGAGTCAGGACCTGCTGCACTTCGCTCAGGCCCATCTCCCAGGGCACGCCGGCGAACTTCACCGAGGTTTGGGGCGAGGCACCCGTGCCGCCGTTGCCGCCGGCCACCAGGATGACGTCGGCCTTGGCCTTGGCGACGCCCGCCGCGATGGTGCCGATGCCCGAGCGGGCCACCAGCTTCACGCAGACCTTGGCGTCCGGGTTGATCTGCTTCAGGTCGTAGATCAACTGAGCCAGATCCTCGATGGAATAGATGTCGTGGTGCGGCGGTGGCGAGATCAGCATCACGCCCGGTGTCGAGTGCCGCAGCTTGGCGATCATCTCGGTGACCTTGAAGCCGGGCAACTGCCCGCCTTCGCCGGGCTTGGCGCCCTGGGCGACCTTGATCTCGATCTCCCGGCAGTTGTTCAGATACTCCGCGGTGACGCCGAAGCGGCCCGAGGCGATCTGTTTGATGGCCGAATTCTCGTTGTCGCCGTTCGGGCGCGGGACGAAGCGCTCCGGCACCTCGCCGCCCTCGCCGGAATCTGATTTGGCGCCGATCCGGTTCATGGCGATGTTGAGGGTGCCGTGGGCTTCGGGGCTCAGCGCGCCGAGCGACATACCCGGCGTCACGAAGCGCTTGCGGATCGCCGTAATGGACTCCACTTCCTCAATCGAGATCGGCGCGATCCCGTCCCGTTTGAAGTCGACAAGGTCGCGCAGGCTGCTGGGCGGCAGGTTGCGCACGCCGTCGCTGAACTTGCGGTAAGTCGAATAGGCGTCGTTGGCGACCGCCGACTGCAGGGTGTGGATCAATCCGGCTTCCCAGGCGTGGCTCTCGCCGCCGCGCCGGTAGCGGTAGAAGCCGCCCACCGGCAGGGTGATGAAGTCTTCACTCCAGGCCTTTTCATGCAGGTCCAGGATCTTCTGCTGAATGCCCGACATCCCGATGCCGGAGATGCGGCTGGGCATGGCCGGGAAGTACTCGTCGACCAGCGTGCGCGACAGGCCGACCGCTTCGAAGTTGTAGCCGCCGCGGTAGGAGGAGATCACCGCGATGCCCATCTTCGACATGACCTTGAGCAGGCCTTCGTCGACCGCCTTTTTGTAACGCAGCATGCAGTCTTCGAGCGAGAGGTCGCCGAAGAGGCCGCGCCGGTGCCGGTCGGCAATGGATTCCTGCGCCAGGTAGGCGTTGACCGAGGTGGCGCCGACGCCGATCAGGACGGCGAAGTAGTGCACGTCCAGGCATTCACCGCTGCGGACATTGAGCGAGATGAAGGTGCGGAGCTTTTGTTTGACCAGGTGCGAATGCACCGCCGCCGTTGCCAGGATCATCGGCATGGCCGCCCGCTCGGGACCGACGGTCTCGTCGGTGAGAATCACATGCTCGCAGCCCTCGCGCACGGCGTTTTCCGCTTCCTGCTGAATGCGCAAAACCGCATCACGCAGGGCGAACTCACCGCTGTCCGCATCGAAGGTGCAGTCGATTGCGGCGGCCGTGTCACCCATGTGCCGGCGCATGGCCTCGAACTCGGCGTTGGAGAGGACCGGCGACTCCAACTGCAGCAGGTTACACTGGGTTTCGTCTTCGTCCAGGATGTTGCCCAGGTTGCCGAGACGGGTCTTCAGGGTCATGACCCGGCGTTCGCGCAGGCTGTCGATCGGCGGGTTGGTGACCTGACTGAAGTTCTGGCGGAAGAAGTGATGCAGGGCGCGGTAGCGGTCCGACAGCACCGCCATCGGTGTATCATCGCCCATGGACCCGATGGCTTCCTTGGCCTCCTCGACCATGGGGTGAAGGAGCAGTTCAAGATCTTCCATGGTCTGGCCGAAGCTCAGTTGCCGGCGGCGCAGTTCGTCCTTGTCGAAACGCGCTTTTTCCCCTTTGTCGGCGCTGACGCGCACAAGGTCGTCGATTGCCGTGATATTGCCGACCCAGTTGCCGTAAGGCTGCTGTTCGGCCATGAAATCCTTGATCCCGCGGTCCCGGTAGAGTTTGCCCTCCTCGAGGTCGATGGCGATCATCTCGCCGGGGCCGAGTCGGCCCTTTTCCCGGATAGCGCTTTCGTCGATGCGCACCATGCCGGTCTCCGAACCGGAGAACAGCAGACCGTCGTGGGTGATGGTATAGCGAAGCGGCCGCAGACCATTCCGGTCCGTTCCCGCCATGACCCAGCGTCCACCGTAGCCGCAGATTGCGGCCGGCCCGTCCCAGGGTTCCATCACGGCGTTGCTGTAGGCGTAGAGGTCCTTGTGGGACTTCGGCATGGCGCTGTTGTTGCTCCAGGCCTCGGGCACCAGCATGATTTTCGCCATGGGCAGGCTGCGCCCCGCGCGAACCATCAGTTCGAAGACCGCGTCCAGGGCGGCCGAATCGGAACTGCCCGGCTGAATCACCGGCTTCAATTCCTCGATATGGTCACCGAAGGTTTCCGAGGCCATCCGGCACTCGTGCGCCTTCATCCAGTTGACGTTGCCACGCACGGTGTTGATCTCGCCGTTATGGGCGATCATCCGGAAGGGCTGGGCCAGATGCCAGGTCGGGAAGGTGTTGGTCGAATAGCGCTGATGAAAGATCGCGAAGCTGGAGATGAAGCGCTCGTCGGTCAGATCCGGATAGAACTCGGCCAGGGATTCGGCCAGGAACATGCCTTTGTAGATCACCGAGCGGCAGCTCAGGGAACAGATGTAGAAGTCCTTGATCGAATCGGTCTCGGCCGCCTTTTCGATCCGACGGCGGATGATGTAGAGATCGGTTTCGAACTGTTCGAGTGAGACGCCGCGGTTATTGGCGATCATGATCTGCTCGATCTCGGGCCGGTTGGCGGCGGCCTTTTCGCCGATCACCGTGGTGTCCACCGGCACCTGACGCCAGCCGTAGATGCTGTAGCCGAAGTTCAGGATCTCGCGCTCAACGATGACGCGGCAGCGCTCCTGCGCCGAGAAGTCCGTGCGCGGCAGGAAGACCATGCCGACCGCCAGCTTGCCCTCGATCGGTGTATGGCCGGTGCGCTCCACATGCTCGTGAAAGAAGTCCTGGGGAATCTGCACATGGATGCCGCAGCCATCGCCGGTCTTGCCGTCTGCATCGACCGCGCCGCGGTGCCAGACGGCTTTCAGCGCTTCGACGCCGGCTTCGACGATCCGGCGGCTGGGGCGCCCGTCGATCGAGGCGACCAGGCCGACGCCGCAAGAGGAATGCTCCTCGGCGGGATCGTAGAGACCGTGCTCCGAGAGATAGCTCGCGTTGTCCTGCCAGTTATCGATAAAGCGAACGCCGTTGGCTTCCGGCTGTGCTTGCTTGTCGAACTTCTTCGTCATCTTCTTACATCCCTGAAGAGGCCGTGTCTTCGCTGCCCCTTACTCTTGTTCCTTGGTTCGGTCCGCGGTGTTTAAGATCTGCCCTTGCAGTCTTCACGCGACCGCGCGTTCGCCGCTGCCGGCTTTTTCGACGGCTCTTTCCGCCGCAGCGCGCTTCTGGACATAGCTGTGGATCTGCTCCGCCACATCACGGCCGTCACGCACCGCCCAGACCACCAGCGAAGCGCCGCGCACGATATCGCCGGCCCCGAACACGCCGTCCAGCGAGGTCATCATGGTGCGGAAGTCCACCTTCAGCGTGCCCCAGCGGGTGACGGTGAGGTTGCTGCTGCCGAAGAGCTGCGGCAGGTCTTCCGGGTCGAAGCCCAAGGCCTTGATGGCGATGTCGGCCTCGACGGTGAAGCTGGAGCCCTCGAGGATCTGCGGGGTCTGGCGCCCGGTGGCGTCTGCGACGCCCAGGTGCACCCGCGCGGCCCGGACGCCGGTCACCTCGGTATCGCCCAGGAAGGCCTCCGGCGCAGAGAGCCAGAGGAATTCCACGCCCTCCTCCTCGGCGTGTTTCACCTCGCGCTGCGAACCCGGCATGTTCTGGCGGTCGCGGCGGTAGAGGCACTTGACCGACTTTGCGCCTTGCCGGATTGCGGTGCGCACGCAGTCCATGGCGGTGTCACCGCCGCCGATGACCACCACGTTCTTGCCCTGCGCATTCAACAGGCCATCGTCGAAGGCCGGTACCGCGTCGCCCAGGCCCTTGCGGTTCGAGGCCGTCAGGTAGTCCAGGGCGGGGAAGATGTTCTTCAGGCCGACGCCCGGCATCTTGATGTCACGGCCTTTGTAGACACCGGTCGCGATCAGCACCGCCGCGTGTTTGGCGCGCAGTTCGTCAAGCGTGGCATCCCTGCCGACCTCGAAGTTCAATTGGTAGGTCACGCCCGAGTCCTGTAGCAGCTTGGCGCGCCGCTCGACGATCTCCTTTTCCAGCTTGAAGTTCGGAATGCCGTAGATCAGCAGCCCACCGACCCGGTCGTAGCGGTCGTAGATCACCACCTGATAGCCCTTGCGCCGCAGCTCCTCGGCCGCGGCCAGGCCGGCCGGCCCGGCACCGATGATACCGATCGAGTCCTCGCGTTCGCGCATGGGCTTGACCGGCTTGACCCAGCCTTTCTCCCAGGCGGTGTCGGTGATGTATTTTTCGACCGAGCCGATGGTGACCGTGCCGTGGCCGGCCTGCTCAATCACACAGTTGCCTTCACAGAGACGGTCTTGAGGGCAGATCCGGCCGCAGATTTCCGGGAAGTTATTGGTCGACTGAGAGAGCTCGTAAGCCTCTTCCAGCCGGTCCTCCGCGGTCAGCATCAGCCAGTCGGGGATGTTGTTGTGCAGGGGACAGTGGACCTGGCAGAAGGGCACGCCGCACTGAGAGCAGCGGCTCGCCTGTTCGGCGGCGGCGGCGGGATCGTACTCCTGATAGATCTCACCGAAGTCCTGCCGCCGCGACGAAGCGTCGCGCTTCTCCGGCATATGCTGGTCCCTGTGGACGAACTGCAGCATCTTCTTCGTCATTCTCCAACCTCACTCCTGACGTCTCACTGTCGTCCGGTCCCGCAGCCCATCGCTTTCCGCCGGTTTGCCCCGCGGGTTGCAGACAGGATAAGAGACCGGAGGTTCTTTACTTCCGCCGGCCAGCGCCAACTCTGTGTTTTTCGACCATTCGGGCCTGGCTCTCCGGACCCGATTCCTCACCTCGCCGGCCGTCTGGGCATAGTGTTGCACCACATTTTCCGCCCGGCAGCCGATCCCGGGGCTTCAGTGGCTTTCTGCCAGCCCCCGGTTTCTTTGCATGAGCTATAACCGATCTGGCCGCCCGTGGCGACAGGAATTTGTCATTTATGTCAAAAATACTGACCTAATTGCAAGAATGGGAGCGGGGCGAGCAATTTACGCACGTGTCCCGCCCTGGTTCTCGCGCAAATTGGTTCCGAAATGAGACTAATTTTGATGCTTTTTGACGCTGGGCGGGAATCAGCAGGGGGTGTTATAAGCCGGCTCCGGAAAGCAGGTGCGTTGCTTTTTGTTAACCTTAAGTCTTTACCATAATGCGTTCAGAAGTGCCGTGGGCGCAGGATCGCGCCTGATCAGAGGCGAGTTATTGCGATAAGAGGGAACCGCCTTGGCGCTTCTTCATGTCTTTGTCCTGGCCGTCGTTCAGGGCCTTACGGAATTCCTGCCGGTCAGTTCCTCGGGACATCTCGTCCTGGTCTGGGAAGGGGTTGACTACGCGGGGCTGGAGGTGCCGCAGGAGAGCGAACAGTCACGGCTTTTACTCGATATTGCGGTGCATCTCGGCACGCTGTTGGCGGTCTGTCTCTATTACTTTCGCGATCTGGGCGCGATGGCCGGCGGTTTCTTCGCGCTGCTGACGGGGCGCATCACGCCCGGCGCGCGCCTGGCGTTCCTGGTGGCCGTGGCCAGCATTCCCCTGGGGCTGGTCGGTTACTTCTTCTTCGGTCAGATCGCGGATTATCTGCACAACATCGAGGTGGTGGCCTGGACCACCATCTTTTTTGCGCTGGTGCTCTATGTCACCGACCGCATCGGCATGACCCTGCGCCGGATCGAGCATATGAGCATCTGGGCCGCTGTGCTGATCGGCTGCTGCCAGGTGCTGGCCCTTATTCCCGGCACCAGCCGCTCCGGCATCACCATGTCGGCGGCGCGTCTCCTGGGCTTCGAGCGGACCGAGGCCGCGCGTTTTTCCTTGCTGATGGCGATTCCCGCCATCGCCGGTCCCGGCCTGCTTCTGGGCCGGAAATTCTATGAAGCGCCGGATCTGCAGTTCGGCGCGGAAGTCGCTCTGGCGGCCGGCGTTTCCTTCATTGTCGCCTATGCGACCATCGCCCTGATGATCCGCTGGCTGCAGTATGCCGGCTTTACGCCCTTCGTGGTTTACCGCCTTCTGCTGGGCGCCGCGCTGCTCTACTGGATTGCGTGAACCTTACCGGCCGCCGCGCATGTTGTAGCGCCCGCCCGGCCGGTACTTATCCAGATAGGTCGGGATGATGGTTTCCACCGCAGAGGGTGAGATGCCCAGTTCGGTGAACCCTTTGGCGTCCGCACTGACGACGTTGTCGCTGCGCAGCAGCCGGACCTGATCGCGGGTCAGCGGTGGCACCGGCAGCAGCTCCAGGAAAGTTGCCTGCAGGCTGGCGATGGCGAAGGGCAGAGGCAGGAGCGCCCGCCGTTTGCCGATCTGCTCCAGCATCAGTTCCAGCAGAGCCTTGAAGCTGTAGACCTTGGGGCCGCCGAGTTCGTAGATCTCGCCCGCGAGCGCGTCGCTCTCCAGTCCCATCTCAATCGCCTGGGCGACGTCGCCGACGTAAACCGGCTGAAACTTCATCAATCCGCCGCCGACCAGGGGCAGGAAGGGGGAGATGCGTGTCATCTCGGCAAAACGGTTGAAGAAGCCGTCTTCCGGTCCGATCACGATGCTCGGGCGCAGGATCGTTGCGGTGGGAAAGGCCTGGCGGACCGCCTCCTCGCCCAGGCCTTTGGTCCGGGCGTAGCGGGCCTCGGCCTTTGGATCCGCACCGATCGCTGAAACATGGACGAGGCGCTTGACGCCGGCAGCAGCGGCCGCCTTCGCGATATTGGCGGCGCCGCTGTGATGCACCCCATCGAACTTCTGCCGCCCGGTCTCATAGAGAATGCCGGTCAGGTTCACGACCGCATCCGCGCCCTCCACCACACGGGCAACCCGGTCCTGGTCCTGAACCCGGGCCGCGACGGCAGTGATCTGGCCGACGTCGCCCAGCGGCTGAAGGTAGTGGGCGCGAGAGGGATGGCGTTCGGCCAGCAGGACCGCCCAGCCGGAGCGCGCGAGGCGTGTGACCAAATGCCGCCCCAGAAACCCCGATCCGCCGAAGATGGTGATCTTGCGCTGAGCCATGGCTTCCCCGTGTCCTTCATTCGTTGTTGGCGAACTCTTCGAATCCGCCGCGCTGACTTCAACTCAGGAAATAATAGCCCCTGCGCCGGTTAAAAGGTATAGCTGCGGCGATATCTGCTCCGCCGCGCCGCTTGCCGGGGTATCCCTTGACAGGCTCCGGGCTGTCGCGAGAATGCCGCAGGCCTCCGCCGGGGGCGCGAATTCAGAGGATTGGCCGCGACAAGGGTACAGCCGCGTGAACGCACCAGAAATACATCTGCACCAGGGCGATCTTCCCGATGGCCTGACCTTCGGCGAGTCCGTCGCCATCGATACCGAGACCATGGGGCTCGACCCTTTAAGGGACCGGCTCTGTCTGGCGCAGCTTTCGGCAGGCGATGGCGTCTGCCATCTGGTCCAGTTTCGTGACGCCCAGTACGACGCGCCGAACCTCAAGGCGCTGCTCACCGATCCGGCGGTCACAAAGTTGTTTCACTTCGCCCGGTTTGACCTGGCGGCTTTGAAACACTATCTGCAGGTCGACTGCAGCCCGGTCTACTGCACGAAGATTGCTTCCAAACTGACGCGGACCTACACCGATCGGCACGGTTTGAAGGATCTCTGCCGGGAGTTGCTCGGCAGGGAACTGTCGAAGCAACAGCAGTCGTCGGACTGGGGCGCGGCGGAACTGACCGAAGAGCAGTTGAAGTATGCGGCTTCGGATGTGCTCTATCTGCACGAGATCCGGGCGCGCCTCGATGAGATGCTGGCACGTGAAGGTCGCAGTGCGTTCGCGCAGAACTGTTTCGCCTTCCTGCCGACCCGCGCGGAGCTCGATCTGGCTGGCTGGGACGAGGTCGATATCTTCGCACATTGACGCTGGCTGCCGGGCAGGCGGCATAGAACGTGCAATTGCGCCGCGAAGTGGTGTAGTTTGGTTGTCAGGCCGCAGTATTCATAGGCTTCGTTCACAGGCCTTGCCTCGATGGCGGCCAGATGAGACCCGTTGGCAAGGGTGTAGATGATAGAGATGAACAGCGCACTGGGGGGAACGGCATGAAGCCGCAGGCAATCGATCCCGTTACGCTCCCGGACCCTTCTCCAAACAGTTCTTCCGAAGCGGATTCCGGCCGTGGTTGCGGCCCGGAGAGAGAGATTTTGTCTGAGGTCGACGTCAGCCGGGGCCTGGAGTTCGGCCGCCGCGTTCTGCAGCGGGAAATCCAAGGTCTTCAGGAACTTGCCGAAGGCCTGGACGAGTCTTTTCTGGCGGCGCTGGAGGTCCTGGCCCACCTCAAAGGCCGGGCGATCATCACCGGGATGGGTAAGAGCGGCCACGTTGCGCGTAAAATCGCCGCGACCCTGGCCTCAACCGGCACACCGGCGCAGTTCGTTCATCCGGGCGAAGCAAGCCACGGGGATCTGGGCATGGTGGCCCGGGACGACGCAGTGCTGGCGCTGTCCAACTCCGGGAATACCACCGAGTTGACCGACATCGTGGCCTACACGCGGCGCTATGGGATTCCCTTGATCGCCATGACCAGCCGGGCCGGCTCGTCTTTGGCGGAGGCCGCGGACGTCGCGCTGATCCTGCCGCGGGCGCCGGAAGCCTGCGGGATCACCTCGGCACCCACCACCTCGACCACCATGGCGCTGGCCCTGGGGGATGCGCTTGCCGTGTCGCTGCTGGAATGCAAGGGCTTCTCGGCGCAGGATTTTCACGTCTTTCATCCCGGCGGTGCCCTGGGCAGTAAGCTGATGCGGGTTGCGGAGGTTATGCGCGGCCGGGACGAATTGCCGCTCTGCGATCCGGAGACGGCGGTCTCCGAAGCGATCCTGATCATGACCGGTGGCGGCTTCGGTTGTGTCGGCGTCACCGACGGCAGCGAAAAGCTGATCGGCATCGTCACCGACGGCGACCTGCGCCGGCACATGGATCCCGGACTGCTGCAGTGGAAAGTCCGCGATGTCATGACGCCTGACCCCAAGTCAATCCGGGCCCAGGCCCTGGCGGCCGAAGCGCTGGGCGTGATGAACGACAACAAGATCACCAGCCTTTTCGTTCTCGAAGAGGGCTGCCCCGTCGGCATCATCCGGATGCACGACTGCCTGCATGTCGGCGTCGCGTGAGGCAACGCAAGGGGCTCCATGGCACAGGCATTCGACAATCAGGGCTATTACGAGACGGGAGGCGCTGCGGCCGATAAGAAGCAGCCGCCACCGCCGCCGCGCTATTCCCAGCGCAGCGGTTACAGCCGCTTCGTCAGCGTCCTTAAGGTGCTGCTGCCGGCGACGGCGGTTGGCCTCATCATCCTGGTCATCGCCTGGCAGAAAATAGAAAGCACGAATGGAATCATTGCCCCCGTCGTGGAAGTCCCGGAAGGGGTTGCCGGCGAGGTCAGCGTTCTGAACCCGCGCTGGAATGGTGTGGATGAGGAGAACCGGCCCTTCACCGTGACCGCCGATCTGGTGTCCCAGTCGTCGGAAGACGGCAATCTCTACGAACTCGAACTGCCGAAGGCGGATATTACTCTGGAAGACGATACCTGGCTGGCGCTGACCGCCAGATCCGGCCGCTTTCTCTACGAAGAACAGCAACTGGACCTGATCGGCGATGTCGATCTCTTCCATGATGAGGGCTTCGAGATCCGGACCGAGGCGGCGACCATTTTCCTGAAGACCAAGGATGCGCAAGGCGACAGCCCGGTCGAAGGGCATGGTCCTGCGGGGCTGCTGAATGCCGAGGGCTTCCGTATTACGCAAGAAGGTGAGAGAATCCACTTCACGGGCAAGAGTCGCCTGATCGTCTATCCGGAAGCGCAGGAGGCCATTCGATGATAGAGCATGCCTTCGGACGGCTGAAGCTGGTTCGTTCCCTTGGCACGGCCTTGGCGGTTCTTGTCCTGGCGTTGCTGGGGCACGTCGCGGCTCTTAACGCGCAGGGGCTCTCCAATCTGGACCGCGGTGATGAGCCGCTCGAGATCAACGCCGACGATGGGATCGAGTGGCGGCGCGATGAGCAGACCTATATCGCCCGGGGCAATGCGCGGGCGGCGCGGGGCGAACTTGAAGTCTTCGCAGACATCATGATCGCGAGCTATCGCGAAACCCCGGAAACCAGCACCGATATCTACCGGATCGATGTGCAGGGCAACGTGCGCATCGTCTCGCCCAGTGAAGTGGTTTACGGCGAAAACGGCGTTTACGACGTGGAGAACGGCATACTGGTGCTGACTGGCGACAACCTCCGCCTGACCAGCGGCAACGACGTACTGACGGCCCGGGACAGCCTGGAGTACTGGGAGCGCAAGCAACTGGCCGTGGCACGCGGGGACGCGGTTGCGATTCGCGAGGACAAGCGGGTGCGGGGCGATGTCCTCACCGCCCACTTTACGCAAAACAACGACGAGAAACTGGAGCTGGTCCGCGTCGATGCCTTCGGGAACGTTCAGATCGCATCGGAAACCGAGTTTGCGCGCGGCGATCAGGGGCAGTACTTCGTCCAGGAAGAACGGGCGACCCTGACGGGGAACGTGAAGATAACGCAGGGCGAGAACCAGGCGAACGGCAGTGCGGCCGAAGTGAACCTGGCGACCGGCGTCAGCAAAATCCTCGCCGGGGACGATGGCCGGGTGAACATGCGGATCGAGCCGAATTCGGTCAAAAAGGACGAGGACGATAAAAATGAGGGCGGCTCCTGAGCGTTCGTGTTAACAATGCGGTAGGGGTGGCACACATTTTGCTGGTGATATCGGTGGACAAGTCGAGAAAGTTACAATGCGGGATGTAAAGAAGGGCCGGGACGAAGAGGCGAACGGCGAGCGCGCCATGCCACGGCTGGTGGCCGACAACGACGGCCTCATGGCGGTCAACATCGGCAAGAGCTTCAAGAAGCGGCCGGTCCTGCGCGGGATTTCGATGGAGCTGCAGCGCGGTGAGGCTGTTGGCCTGCTGGGCCCGAACGGAGCCGGTAAGACCACCAGCTTCTACATCATCACCGGTCTGCTGTCTCCGGATTACGGCTGGGTCACGCTGGACGGGAACGACATCACAGACATGCCCATGTACCGGCGTTCGCGCATGGGGGTCGGCTACCTGCCGCAGGAGGCGTCGATCTTCCGCGGGTTGAACGTCGAACAGAACATTCGTGGTGTGCTTGAGGTCACCGAATCCAACCGCGAACGGCGCGAGGCGATGCTCGAGGAGTTGATGGCGGAGTTCTCGATCACCCACCTTCGGCGCACGCCGGCCATGGCGCTGTCGGGCGGTGAGCGGCGGCGCGTCGAGATCGCCCGGGCTCTGGCGTCCCAGCCGAGCTTTATCCTGCTGGATGAACCGCTCGCCGGTATCGATCCCATCGCGGTCGGTGACATCCGCGATCTGGTGAAGCACCTGAAAGACCGGGGGATCGGCGTTTTGATCACCGATCACAATGTTCGCGAAACGCTTGAGATCGTCGACCGCGCATACATCATTCATGATGGTATGGTGCTCATGGAAGGCAGCCCGTCCGAGATCGTGGCGCACGAAGATGTGCGGCGTGTTTACCTGGGCGAAAGGTTTAGCCTTTAAGGGTTTAACCATATGGCGGTGACCCAAAGGTTAGAACTCCGACAGGGCCAGACCCTTGTCATGACGCCGCAGCTGCAGCAGGCGATCAAGCTGCTGCAACTTTCCAACGTCGAGCTTGCGGCTTTCATCGACAGGGAACTCGAGCAGAACCCTCTGCTGGAGCGTGAAGACGGCCCTGATGGCGGAGCCAGCGAGAACGCAGCACTAGAGAGTGGCGCGGGGGACGACGCTGCCTACAGCAACGGTCGTGACGGAGAGCCGTCGGTCGAGGCTCCCGCCGGTTCCGAGGCCACGCCGGAGCCCTTGGCGGAACTCTCCGACCCGCAGATCGATTCGCCGCCGGACTCCCTGGATCTCGCCAACGCCGAAAACCTGCCGGGCAGCAACGATGCGCCGCTCGATACCGACTTCGAAAACGTCTATCAGAGCAGTCCCGGTGACGACCGGGGGCAGGAGGACACCGCTTTTTCCAATTGGGGCGCGGGCGGCAACACGCGCTTCGAGGATAGCGAGCAGTCGATCGAAAGCCAGCTTACGGAAACCCTTACGCTGCGCCAGCACCTGCTGGACCAGTTGCAGATGGAGGTCGACGACCCCGTCGACCGGATGATCGGTGTACACCTGATCGACATGCTGGATGCGAGCGGCTATCTGGTTGGCGACCTGGAGGAACTGGCGGCGAACCTGGCCTGCGATCTCGAGCGGGTCGAAGCCACCCTCGGGGTCATGCAGAAAATGGATCCGGCGGGTGTCTTTGCCCGTTCCCTGAAGGAGTGCCTCGCCCTGCAGCTCGCCGAACGGAACCGTCTGGATCCGGCGATTGAACTGGCCCTGGACAATCTGCATCTGCTGGCCTCGCGGCAACTGCCGGAACTGCGCAAGATCTGCGGCGTGGACGACGAAGACCTGGTGGAGATGGTGGCGGAGATCAAGTCACTGAATCCCAGGCCTGCCGCCATGTTTGACGACAATGCGGCGGAACCCATCATTCCCGATGTCCTGATGCGGGCACAGCCCGACGGCACCTGGATGGTCGAGCTCAACAGCGATACGCTGCCGCGCGTTCTGGTCAATACGCGCTACTTCACCAATGTGTCGGAGAAGGTCCGGACCAAGGAAGAGCGTGAGTATCTCTCGAACCAGTACCAGACCGCCAACTGGCTGGTGAAATCCCTGCACCAGCGGGCCACGACCATCCTGAAGGTGGCCGCCGAGATCGTGCGCCAGCAGGACGCCTTTTTCCGCAAGGGCGTCCAGCATATGAAGCCGCTGACGCTGAGGCATATTGCCGAAGTGATTGAAATGCACGAATCGACGGTCAGCCGCGTGACCTCCAACAAGTATATCGTTACGCCGCGGGGCACCTACGAACTCAAGTACTTCTTCACCGCATCGATCGGCGGTTCGGATGGCGAGGCGCATTCTGCGGAGGCGGTGCGTCACCGGATCAAGCTCTTGATCGACAACGAAAATGCGAAAAAGGTTCTGTCCGACGACAGCATCGTCGAGATGCTGCGGAGCGACGGGATCGACATTGCCCGCCGCACGGTCGCCAAATACCGCGAATCCATGCGCATTCCCTCCTCGGTTCAGCGGCGGCGGGAGAAAGCCGCGTTGTTGTAACGCGGCGAAAGCCCTCGATTTCAGTGATTTGAAGCGCCGCCGGCCCCCTGTTTCTTTCCTGAGCGGTCAGGTCCCGGGTGGAAAGTGATCGCAGGACGCTGGCAAAGCCGGGCCGTTGGGTTTAGGTTAATAATCTAGCCAGACCGACTGGGGTGCGCTCCAGCCGGAAATCGGTTCTCTGGCCTGAGGTTCGACGGAAACGGGGAGTCTCGACAGTGATAGCGCGACTATTGACTCCGTGCAGGGCCGCCACTAATGTGCGCCGTCCTGGGCAGAGCAGAAGCCAAAAAACTTCGAAAACCCGCAGAAATCCTAGAGAAATATAGAAATATGCAGCTATCCGTCAAAGGGAAGCAGCTTGATGTTGGTGACGCGATGCGCACTCACATCGAGGACAGTCTGTCGCGAACCCTCGACAAATATTTCGGCGACGCTATCGAGGTCAATGTAACCCTGACCCGGGAAGCGCATCTTTACCACGCGACGGTTTCGGCCCATGTCGGCCGTAACATTCGCCTGCAGGCTAATGGCGCTGCTGCTGAGCCCTATCCTGCTTTCGACGTTGCCGCGGAACGCCTGTCGAAGCGCCTGCGCCGGCACAAGCGGAAACTGCGGGATCACGGCAACTCCAACGAGCATGATGTTGAGACTCAACTGGCACAGCAGTATATTCTCTCTGGGGATGCCGACTCGCCGGAGGGCGACGGCGTCGAAGAGGATGCTAAGCCCTTGATCGTGGCTGAAATGGCGACCGATATTCCTAGCCTGACAGCCGGCCAAGCGGTGATGCGTATGGATCTGGAGGATCTTCCGGCGATGATGTTCCGCAACTCGTCCCACGGTGGCCTGAACATGATCTATCGTCGGCCCGACGGTAACATCGGCTGGATCGATCCTCGCGGCAATCGCGCCGAATAGTCTTTCACAACCAAGATATCATCATGGAAATTGCCGATCTCATCAGCCATGGCAGTGTTGTTGCCAATTTGCGGGTGACCAGCAAGAAGCAGGCTCTTCAGGAGCTTGCCAAGCGCGCGTCGGATTTGACCGGACAGCCGGAGCGCGTCCTCTTTGAGGTTCTGATCGAGCGTGAGCGCCTGGGCACCACCGGCGTCGGCAACGGGATTGCCATTCCACATGGGAAGCTGGCCGGTCTGGACCGTCTCTATGGGATGTTTGCGCGTCTCGAGACGCCGATCGATTTCGATGCCATCGATGAGCAGCCGGTTGATCTGATCTGCATGCTGCTGGCGCCTGAGACCGCCGGTGCCGACCATCTCAAGGCCCTGGCACGGGTCTCCCGTCTGCTGAGGAACCGCAGTGTCTGCGAGAAGCTTCGAGGCACTGACAGTGCCGACGGAATCTACGCCCTTCTGACCGAGTCGACGGCCAGCCACGCAGCCTGACGAGTTCGCGGGGCTGCTGTGTCGGCCACCTTGGCTTCTGTTCCGATACCGTACCGCCGCTGCTTAGCCATCAGGGGTGTTTTGCGCATCAATGCAGGCTGACCGGCTCCATGTCATTCTGACGCACGGTCACGATGGCGATTTCGCGCTTGAGCACGCGGGCCATTTCGGTCCCGTCCGCGGCGTGAATGGTATAGAATTCCTGACCGTCAAGCTCCTGAGGCTTGATATAGGCCACCTCGTTGATGCCGAGGACGCGAAGATCCTGCACCGAGATGCTGTGTGCGAATTCCAGGCTATGCCGCATTTTTCGTTACCTCCATCCTGGATCGTAAGGCCTAGATGTTAACAAGCTTTCTAAAATCCTATGGTTTTTCGCCGATTCTCGGCAAAGACGGTCGCGACCTGCGACACCTTTCCGTAGGCGCCGTTTTCCGAGGGTTTTTGGCGGAAAGAGGGCTCAATCTTCTTTATTGAGATCCTGGATGGTCGGCATATCCACCGGCTTGGCGTCCGGGCCGCTGCGAATGGCGATGGTTTTAACCGCCGGTTCGATCTGCGGCCATTCCAGGTCGATATGCAGAAGTCCGCTGTCGAGCGAAGCGCTGCCGACCTCGACCCCATCAGCCAGAACGAAGCTGCGATGGAACTGCCGCGCGGCAATACCGCGGTGTAAATAGATGCGGCTGCGGTCGTCTTTCTGCTTGCCGTGGATCACTAGCTGGTTGTTCTCGATTTGCACCTGCATGTCTTCCGCGGTAAAGCCGGCCACGGCAAGAGTGATGCGAAGCTTGTTATCCGCCAGCTTTTCCACATTGTAGGGCGGGTAACCGTCTGACGCGGTTTTTGAAATCCGATCGATGGCCTGTTCGAACTGTTCGAATCCAAGCATCAGCGGACTGTTAAATAGAGACATCCGGGTCATGGACCAGCGTCCTCCTCCACCATGAGCAAGGGCTGTGTTGCGCTCAATCGGACCTGCAGCGCAGCGTCCGGGTTGTCGGCCTGCCTTCCGGCACGGCCCGCATAGCTTATCTGGGGCTTTTTTCCTCCTGGTCAAGCTTCGATGCCTGGCGAAAGGTCGCGACAGGGGGACGGCGTCTGACGCATTGAAAGGGATCGCGTCCGGTACAATCCCTGGATTGTGGAAATCTACTGCCCTGGGTCCCTGTCGGCGGTGCCGGAAAAGTCTCTTTTGTTGTCATGGCCTTAGCAGGTTTTTGACAAGGAATATGGTTACCGAATCCTTGCGATTAACCTTTTGTTAACCCCAAATCGTGTAGTTTAACTGCATCGACATACTACATCTTGTGGATAAGGCTGTGGATAAGATGCTGAAGAATAAATTTAATCAATCTCTTAGCCCCTATCTCAATCGTCCCCTGCGCAGCCTGAACGAGGTCCTTAACAGCCGCCTCGAAGCGGAGGCTGCCAGCACGCAGAAGGCGACGGTAAGTTGCATGTCAAACGATCACCGGAACAAGCCCGAGGGCAGCCCGGAATCGGTCGCTTAGAGCCGGTCGCCTGGAATCAGACGCTTAAGAATCGGCCGCATAGAGTTTGCCGATCGGAAGTCACCGCTCAGACATCGCCATTGGCCGGAGCATCGGAGCCGGCCAGCTTCAGCCGACTGTCGCTATCCCACGCTTTGTTGATTACGCGCCTTGCTGATCAGGGGGGCTTGTCGATGCCGAAAATGCGGGGTAGGACAGACTATGCGCGGTTCCTTCTCTTCATTAAGGCGTTGGCTGAGCGATGCCGTGGCCTCTCCGCGTGGCGGATACCGCATTCCCGACGGGCAGCGGGTTTACGCGATTGGCGATATTCACGGTCGGGCCGATCTGCTCGAAGAGCTTCACGATACCATCCGCAATGAGCTGTCTGCCGCACCCGAAGGTTTGGTCTCGACCGTGGTCTACCTTGGAGACTACATCGACCGGGGGACGGAGAGCCGGGAAGTCATCGACCTGCTGCTTGATGAGCCGCTGACCGGCGTGACCTCGATCCATCTCAAGGGCAATCACGAAGAAGCCATGCTCAAGTTTATGGAGCATCCGGAGATCGGGCCGCAGTGGTTTGGGTTTGGCGGCGAATCCACGGTGATGAGTTACGGCGTGACTCTGCCCCGGTCCTACGGAGACGGCGGCTATTACCACGAGATCTCGCAAGATCTGGTCAGCCGGGTGCCGGCGCGGCACAAGACGTTTCTCGAAGAACTCGATTTGCTCCATGTGGTCGGTGGCTACCTGTTCGTTCACGCCGGCATTCGGCCGGGCTGCCCGCTCGATGAGCAGGATCCGGATGATCTTCTCTGGATTCGCAGCGAATTCCTGAATTCGCGGGAGGATCACGGCATGATGGTGGTGCACGGGCATACGCCGACGGCGCGCCCCGACGTGCGCCGCAACCGGATCGGAATCGACACCGGCGCCTTTGCATCCGGAACCCTAACTTGTCTGGTCCTCGAAGGGAGCAGGCGGCGCTTTCTGTCGACAGCTTTAAGGCGTTGATTTAACTTTTGTTTTCCTGTCTACCTCGATGTTGTCTCGGCGCCGCTTTGGCAACGGCGTCTGTTTATGTAAAGAATTTCTTAAAGTTCGCGATGTTACTCCCTCGAATCAGTTTATTCGGTGGTTTGGCCGAGTCTTTTGTGTCCATACAAACGCAAATTGCTTTAAGCTGCCGAATAATATAGTGGTTTTGCATAGATTCGGCGGGGAAGGCCGGGTCTCAGGGCCTCGACGGCGTCACGGGCTTGATATATACAGTCAGTTGTTCACGCGCAGAGTCGGGTATCTAGGTCTATTCTCGGGGTTCCGGACGGTCGAAGAGGCGCAGAAGCAAACGCGGAGCATATGAGCAAAGCGATATCACCTGACCGTTGTTTGCGGTCTGTCGCTCGGGGGATTTTGTTAGGCGGGGTCAGTGCTGCGGCGTTGAATCTCTCGCTTGGCCATGCGGCCCATGCTGAAGTCGGCAACGCCACGCAGCAGGGAACGCTCTCTCAGCAGACGGCACAGGAAACCGATGGCGCGGCGCCAGCGGGCGAGATCGCGTCGCCGGATTATCTGATCGGCCCGGGTGATACCATTGAACTGCTTGTTCTGCGTAACCCGGACCTTTCGGGCGTTTACAGCGTCCGTCCCGATGGCCGTGTTTCGACCCCCCTGATTGAGGACCTGCAGGTTGTCGGGCACACCCCGACCACGCTTGCCCGGGATCTCGAGGAAAAACTGAGCGTCTACGTTCAGGACCCTGTGGTCTCGGTCATCGTGCGCGGCTTTTCCGGCGATCTACGGCAACAGATCCGCGTTGTCGGATCGGCGCAGCAGCCCAGCGCGGTACCCTATCGCGACCGCATGTCGCTCCTGGATGTCATGATTGCGGTCGGCGGGCTGAGCGGCAATGCCGCGGGCAACTCGGCCATCCTGCTGCGGCGCGAGGGTGACGAACGCAGGCAGATCGAGCTGCGGCTGGATGATCTGATCGACGACGGCGATTCCACGGCCAACATCGCGATGGCGCCGGGCGATGTGATTATCATCCCCGAAGGTTTCTTCTCCGGCGACTGGCAGGTGACGCCTACGATCTCCTTCGAGCAGACCTACACCGACAACGTCGATCTGGATCCGGACGGTGAAGAGGAGTCGGCCTTTATCAGCTCTGTGCGGCCAGGCATTACCTTCTTTGCCGATGCCGCCCGGATCAACTGGGCGTTTTCGGGCAATGTGGCTCTGCAGAACCAGACTGCAGGCGAGGATGAAGGTCTGGACGTCGAGGTCGATCTGAACACCTCCGGCACCGTGGAACTCTTCGAGGATCTCTTCTTCATCGATGGCAGTGCCTCGATCAGCCAGGAGGTTCTGAACAGCGATACGGCCTCTTCCGGCTCCGATGGGAACTCGACCAACCGGGAGACCATTCAGAACTACCGCTTCAGTCCTTACATCCAGAATCGACTGGGCGATTTCGCCCGCGCCGAGACCCGCTACCGGCTGTCGCAGGTCTTTATCGATTCCGACGATGCTTCGGACACCACGACGCACGAGGGGACCTTCAACCTCAACAGCGGTCCTGACTTTACGCAGTTTGCCTGGAATCTGTCCCTCGCGGCCTCCGAAGCCACGCCGTCCGACGATGACGACATTTCCCGGCGGGACGCGAACTTCACGACCACCTATGCCCTGACCCGTACCTTTTTCCTGATCGGCTCGGTCGGCTACCAGCAGTTCGATGACGGCGATGCCGACAACGAAGTCGATGACCCCACCTGGCGTACGGCGGTTCGCTGGCAGCCGAGCCGGCGCACGCAGGTTGAACTCGGCTACGGGCAGCGTGACGACGAAACCAGTTTTGACGGCAGTCTGCGCCACGATATCACGCCGCGCACGCGTCTCTCCGCGAGCTATTCAGAGACCTTGAGGACCTCCCAGGAGGCCCTGGGCAGAAATCTGGATCTGATCGAATTCAACCCGGACAGCGGTCAGTTCGAGAACAGTGAAACGGGTGAGGTGATCACGTCGGTGAACGATCTGCCGTTCGAGGTCAACGACGAGACGACCCGGGTCTCGACCTTCCGCCTGGGATTGAATGGAACGCGCGGGCGCGACACCTTCGGCTTGAACTTCACCGCGGAGGTGGAAGAAAGCGGCGGTGATGCGGATGATGACGAGACCGAATACGGGGTGCGCGCCAACTGGGGCCGGGCGCTCAATAACCGGACCCGCTTCAACACCTCGGGCGAGTATGAGTACAACGATCTCGGCACCAGTATCGAGACCGAGTACACCTGGCGTGCCGGGCTGAGCTACAACGTCTTCCGAAATGTCTCGGCGAATGTCGACTACTCTTTCCGCATTCGCGAATCGGACGAAAGTTCCAGCGAAGAATTCAAGGAGAATGCGGTGACGATTGGCTTGCGGGCCGACTTCTGATCTCTCGCGTTTTATCTTCGAAGCAAAACGACCGGCCCTTATAGAGGAGCCGGTCGTTTTCTGTGTGGGCCCTTAGACCCGACAGCAAGTCGCTTTAGTTCGAAATGACGATATCGTCGTCCGGGTTGCTGCCGATGGTCAGCGCATCGGTGACACCGGTCAGGGTCACCGTGAAGTCGGCACCGGCACCGGGGTTGTTGACCGTGATCTCGGTATTGCCGCCGTTCACGGCCACGTTGACCTCGGCCGCGCGGTTCGCTTCCGCAACGCCCAGCGTGTCGAAGAGCGCGTCCAGATTGATCTGGTCTTCGCCCTTGACGAAATCGGTGATGATATCGTTGCCGTCGAGATCGAAAACGCCCGGGCTGGTTTCCCGCGCGCCGAAGGCGAAATCGTCGTTCCCGGCGCCGCCGGTCAGGATATCGTTGCCACCCAGGCCGATCAGCAGGTCGTCACCATCGCCGCCAATCAGATTATTCTGGCCGTTGTGACCTTCCACGATGTCGAAGTCGTCACCGCCGCTCTCCGGCGCGTCGGTGGTGACGTTGACCGTGATCTGGCCGCCGACCTGGTCGGTCGTGGAATCGTTGGTCACCGTCAGGGTGATATCGGGGTCGTTGTTGTGACCTTCGTCCAGGGGGGCGGAGAGGGTCACTTCCCAGGTGTGTTCGCCGGTGGTCGGATCGACGGTCGCCGGACCGATCGAAACGTAGTCGTTTTCGTCGCCGGCAACGCTCAGGGTCAGGCTGTCGGTGATCTGATTCAGTCCCTGTTCAATGGCCTGTACCAGATTGCTGCTGTCCAGTTCGAGCGGTACGCGCGCGCCGACCCCCAGATCCGCGATCACGCCGTCATAAAAGTTGTTGATGACGGCCTCGCCCTCATCGCCCGCAGCGACCAGGAAGATCGGAATGATGCCGGAGGCCTGCAGATTGGACTTCAGCTCCGCGCGGAAAGCCGCGTCAGCGTCCTTCGAGGTGGCGTCCGTGATGATCACCACGACCTTGGAAGAGCCGGTCCGGAAACCGAACTGGGATGAGGTGTTGGCATCGCCATCTTCCGCAGCGATCGCATCGAGCGCGACCTGGTTCAGCGAGAACAACTGGCGCTCAGGGAAGTCACCGCCCAGACCGGTCGGTCCCGGCCCTGGATTGCCTGCGAAGAGCTCGTCGTAGGCCTGGCCCAGAGTCGGCGGCGCGTTCGGGTTTGCCGGCGGCGGCACCGCCGGGTCGCCATCCAGGCGCTGTCCGCCCTGTCCGGCTTCGAGATTCAACAGATGCTGGAAGTCGAACTGGCTGCCCGGTGCGCTGCCGCCGTTCGGTCCGATGTCGCGGAAGGCGCCAAGGCCGAACTGAACGTCGGAGGTAATGGCCTCCACGCCGCTGACCAGATCGTCGAGCAGACCAAGATCCGCCGCATCGTTGTTCGCGGTCTGCTCGCCGCGCACGATAGGCAAGTCGTCCCGGAAAGATCCGCTTACATCCTGAAGCAGGTAAAGATCCAGAATGTCCGGTGCTTCGGGGTCGGCGGTGACCGTAAAGGTGACGTCGCTGTTCGGAAAGAGGTTCACGTTGACGGTGGTGGGATCGGTCGCCGTGCCATTGGGGCCGTCGACGTCGACCAACTGCGTGTCGACCGTGCTCAGCAGTTCCGTTCGTGCGGGATCGGAGTCAGGAACCTCGACAATTCTCTGAACGCTGTTGTCCTCGCCGACCCGCACCTGGATGGTGCTGCTTGCCGTATTCCCGTCCGGATCTTCGATTTCGTAGGTGAAGCCCACCGTGGTCTGAGTCACGCCGATGGCGGGCGTGAAGACGACCTGGTTATTGACGATCGACACGGAACCCAGTGCCGGATTGTCGAGCGCAACGGAGGTCAGGGTCAGCGGGTCGCCATCCGAGTCGCTGTCGTTCGCCAGGACATCGATCGTGACCGAGGCTTCCGGCGCGTTTGCGTCGCCGGAGCGGTTCGGGCGCACATCCGCAACGTCCGGGCTGGCCTGCAGGCCATCGATCGGCGGCGGCGGTGGGGGCGGCGGCGGAGGCGGCGGGTCGACGGGGTCGATCGGATCGAGCGTATCCGATGTGAGGTCCAGAGCCAGGCCGGGTTCAGGATCCGGCAGACCGAAGACAAGTGCGGTCGGCGGGATCACGCCCTGCGCGGCCAGCAGGTCGATGGCATCGCCCAGATTGTCGTCGTAGACGTTGTTACCGCCACCCTCGGGGGCCGGGGGCGCCGCGGTTTCGAAGGGAATGGGCTCGCCGTTACCGCCGCCCAGGGCGATGGTCTGGCTGACCAGCAGGCCGCTGTCGACCACCTGGCCGCCGATGACGAAGACCGGCGGTGTATCTGAGGCTGCCTGGTCGACGAGGTTCAGAAATACCACGCGGGTATCGATCGCGCCGTTGCCGTCGCCGTCGAAGCTGAGCACGAAGTTTGCGCCGTCGACCGCGATAAAGGTCTCCTCGGCCGCCATGGCGAGCAGCACGGGCTGACCCGGCTCCAGGGTAATTTCCTGAGTCTGGCCGGTCGCGGGTTGATTGACGACCAGCGGCTCGGGGGTGGCCTGGCCTAAGGCAATCCCGTTCTGAACTTCTGTTGCGGCAGAGACGCCGGCCGCCTCCGGACTCTCTGATACGCGCGCCGGCGAGACGGGGGTAACGGGTTGCTCAGCCATGCTGTTCGACCTTTCCCAGGTGGCGCCGCGGCTTCGCCAAAGACAAGGCGAGAGCGGGCCGGGGTTAACGCTCGGTTAATAGCTTGGCGATCTTGCTGGTCGCTACAAGGTCCGTCAACGACTGTGGAGGCTAAAACTATGTATATATGTATGATTTACCTTAACTGACTCCGGGCAGCGTGAAGCGGTAAAGAAAACTAAAATCATTTGTTGTTAGAGGGATAGCATGCAAGTGTCTGTTCTCGGCTCCGCGGATATCAAAGCTTTGTCAGTGAGAGAGCTTTCCCTAACGAGCGATCTGCAGGCACTCTGAAGGGCAAACAGATTCCGGGTTGAGGATGAGATCGGCTTTTGCGCTGAAAGGCGCTGCAGAGGAAACAGGAACGACTCCCCGTTATCGTGTCTCGATAGAGAGGCGGCGACCGCTTGTCATGCTTCGGGTGGGAAGCTGACGCGATGGCGGCGCGTATCATCACCATTGCCAATCTGAAAGGCGGGGTCGGCAAGTCGAACATCGCCGTGAACCTGGCCTGCGAATTGGGCGGCGGGGAGCGTCGGGTGGCCCTGGTGGATGCAGATCCTCAGGGAACCTCTGCGCACTGGATGTCACGCGGGCGCTATCCGGCTCAGATCTACTCCCTGCCGCTGGAAGACGAGCGCGGGGCTCAGCAGTGGGCGACTCAGGTTCTTTCGATCGACTGCGATTTTCTCCTGATCGACTGTCCGGCCCATTCCCGGGCGGTGACCGAGGTTGCCCTGGCGCTGTCCCGTCTCGCGGTCATCCCCCTCACGGCTTCCGGGCCGGATCTGATCGCCACCACGAACGTGCTCAATCTGATCGAAAGTTCCCGCGCGGCGCGTGAGGGTGATGCTCTTGGTTTCCTGCTGGTGCCGTCGAAGATCGACCACCGGACCGGCGCGGGCCGGCGGATCGGTGATGTCTTGAAGCACCTCGGCGACGTAGTGGGGCCGGAGGTCCGGCAGCGCACCGCCTTCATCGATGCCTTTACCGAGCGTAAGTGGATCGGCGATTTTGCCCCTAAAAGCGATGCCCGGCATGACATCATGAACCTGGCCAATGCCGTTCTGGACAAACTGGAGGAAATGGAACGCTTTGGAGCAGGCGAGCAGGCGGTCCAGGTCTCCTGATCAAGTGTTGTTTGCGCCCGGTACTCGACAGACCCTCGTTACTCCAGGTTTGCCATGTAATCTCTTTGTCCCTTGACGTCCGTGGCGTTAACGGGGGATTAGAGGCTCAAATATTAAATCTACTCTTCAGGCGCTGCGCCGTCCGGCGGGCCGTCACGACTCTATCGGGGAATTGATTGCACTATGCTGACTTCAGAAAAGATTGCCGTCATTGGTCTGGGTTACGTCGGATTGCCTTTGGCGGTTGCTTTCGCAAAGCATTACGAGACCGTGATCGGCATAGACATCGACAGCCGGCGTATCGCCGCTTTGCGCGCGAACGAGGACTGGACCGGCGAAGTGACTTCGGAGAATCTGGCGGCTTCCTCGATCCGTTTCACCGACACGGCTGCTGACCTGGAGGGGGCGACCTTCTTCGCCATCACGGTGCCGACGCCGGTCGACAGCGACCGTCGGCCCGACCTGGGGGCGGTCACGGGGGCCTGCCGGATGATCGCGCCCTACCTGAAGCCGGGCAGTGTCGTGGTGCTGGAGTCGACCGTTTATCCCGGCGTGACCGAGGACATATGCGGGCCTGTCCTCGCCGAGGCTTCCGGGCTGCGCCAGGGTATCGACTTCAAGCTGGGTTACTCCCCCGAGCGGATCAATCCGGGCGACACGGAGCATGGCCTGGAAGCCATCGTGAAGGTGGTCTCGGGTGAAGACGCGGAAACGCTGGATCGTGTCGCCACCGCTTACGGCAGCTTCGCTGCCGCCGGCGTGCACCAGGCCCCGTCTATCAAGGTGGCCGAGTCGGCCAAGGTGATCGAGAATACCCAGCGTGATCTGAACATCGCTCTGATGAACGAGCTCTCGATTATCTTCGAGCGGCTGGAGATCTCGACGCGAGACGTCCTCGCGGCCGCCGCGACCAAATGGAACTTCCTGAAGTTCACGCCCGGCCTGGTCGGTGGTCACTGCATCGGCGTCGACCCCTATTACCTGACTGCCCGGGCCGAGGCCGTCGGCTACCATCCCGAAGTCATTCTCGCCGGCCGCCGCATCAATGACGGCATGGGCGCCTTCGTGGCGCGGAAACTGATCAAGATGCTGCTGGCCAGCGGCCGGATGTCGGCGGATGCCCGGATCGGCATCCTTGGCCTGACCTTCAAGGAGAACGTGCCGGATATCCGCAACAGCAAGGTGCCGGATATCGTGACCGAGCTGCGCGAGTACAGTCTGGAGCCTATGATCTTCGACCCCTTCGTCACGGCGGAACTCGCGGAAGAAGAGTTTGATCTGAAGCTGACGCCCGAGGCGGATTTGCGCGATCTGGACGGCCTGATCCTGGCGGTTTCCCACCAGGCCTTCCTGGAGGGTGGCAACGCGACGCTGACTGACCGGATCAAACCCGGCGGTATCCTGATCGATGTGAAGTCGGTCATCGATGACAGCGATCTTCGTGCGGACGTGCAGTACTGGGGGCTCTAACCCTCGCGTCTTGCTGATCCGGCGCCCTGTGATCAGCTATACTTCTTCACGGCGGCCTCGATTTCCTTCAGGAGCGTTGCGCCGATCTCGCCGCCGGTGCCGGTAATCTTCTGATTGAAGACGGTGCGAATGGCGCCGATGTGCGCATCGATCAGCTTCAGGCGGTTGCCGGTCACGGTCACACTGACATCCTGTGTGGCTTCGTAGAGCGATTTTCCGAAGGCCGTGCTGAGTGGATAATCGAAGACGCCGCCCTGGCCGCGGAGCTCGTAGGCGACCTGGTTGATCTGCGCCAGGACCTTGCGGCTGTCCTCCTGGCGCTTCTGCAGCTTGTTGAGGCATTGCGCCAGCGTGTCCAGGTAGTTCTCTGTCCACTTGGAGTAGTCGCCCACCAGTTCCTGGATGCGGGTTTCGGCCGCCTGGATCACCAGAGGGTCGAAGTCGACCTGCCCGCGCATCACGTTGGGGCCCAGCTTGTCGAGCAGGCGGTTGGCCGGCCGGATAATGACGGCCCGTACGTCGTCGCGCAGATGTTTGATATTGGAGCGCGCGTTGATGATCTGCAGATCGGACGGCTGGCTGACGCGGCGGTCTTCCGTATGCTCGATCAGGTCCGGCCGTCCGTTCCTGTCGGTGGTCTTTTCGAACCAACTGATGGGCCGGTCCAGGCGTCTGCGATCCGGACCGAAGTAGTCGGGCGCAAGGACGAACTGCCGGGGGTTGCGGATCACCTCGAGAAGCCGGTCGGCAACGGTCTGGGCCGCGAAGGGCTTGGCCAGAAACTCGGTCATGCCGGCATCCCGGGAGTTCTCGACGCCCTTTTCGTCAGCCTGCCCGGAAACCATGATGAAAGGCACGAAGCGGTCCGGCGCGTGTTTGTTGGTTCTGGTCCAGCGCAGAAACAGAACGCCGTCCACGTCGGGCATCACGAAGTCCGAGAGGATGATGTCGATGCTGCCGATTTCCGAATTGACCGGATTGGTCTTACTGGTTTTCAGAAGCTCGATGGCCTGCGTCGCGTTGGGCACGCTCACGACCTCCTTGATGCCGAGGGCGCGGATCGTGGAGGTGATCAGGCTGCGCATGAAACTATTGTCGTCCACCACCATGATGGAAATGTTGTGCCAGTTAAATTTCAGCATGGGCAGTGCTTCAGCATAGGCGTGACTGGATCTGATCCGCTCTGTTGTTGGGTCGACTGATGTCTTGAGGGGTTTACTGGGGGTTGTCGGAAGCTGATCTTACAATGCGCGAATGAAGGAAAGAAGTTCTAATTTGAATACGCGATTCAAGACAAGAATCCTAGACACTTTGAGTTAAAGCTTCCCTGCTGTGAAGATCGGTGGCAGCCAAAGCATGACAGGCCGCGCGCCGCCTGTTGATGCCTCGACGTGAGGGTGCCATATAAAGCGGTATCTTCGATCCCACCCTATCTCAGCGCGGTTATATGTCTCACTTCATCACCTCCTTTCGGCAATTGATCGATCCGCTGCCGCCTGAAAAGTTTTTTGGCGACTATTGCCGGCAGCGGCCGGTTCACATTCCGGGTGAAGCCGGAAAGTTTGCCTCGGTGATGGACTGGGATGAACTGAATCGGCTGCTGGAGATGGGCGTCTGGACGGCGCGCTCCCTGCAGTTGTCTCTCGATCGGCAGCGGATTCCGCCGGCGGCTTACTGTCGCAACGCGGTGGACCGCAATCAGATGCAGGTGCTGCAGCCCGACGCCGCCAAGGTGATGGAGTTTCTGAAGCGCGGGGCCTCCCTGCTGCTGAATGAAATCGAGACCCTGCACCCGGGCGTCGGGGCGGTTCTGGAAACCATCGAAGCCGCCCACGGCGGGCGCGGCAACGCCAATCTCTACTGCTCCTGGAAACAGCGTCAGGCCTTCGATTCCCACTATGACCGGCACGAAGTCTATGCCCTCCAGATCTTCGGTGAGAAAACCTGGCGCATCTACGAAGGCCGGGCGGAGACGCCGATCGAGCATCCCGCCTTCAAGAACGTGCCGCAGGCCGAATACGACCGGGCGAAGGGTGCGGTTGCGCAAGAACTGGTCATGCGGCCGGGCGATCTGCTCTATCTGCCGCGCGGCCAGTTCCATGATGCCCTGGCCAGCAGCGACGTCTCGGTCCACGTCACCTTCAGTTGCAGCGAGCCGATCGGCTTGGAATGGCTGAGCCGCCTCTGGGAACTGGCGGTCAGGGACCCTTTGTTCCGCGCCGATCTGCCTCAGTGTAACGACGCCGCTGGTCAGGACCGGCTGAACGCCCATCTGGATGAACTGGTCGAGCGCTTTCAGAAGATTGCCCGCAGTCCAGACGCCCGGCGGCAGGCGGCCGAGTTGCGCAAGGGCTTTACCGTGAAGCGGCCTGGCTTTTCGCTTCCCGAGCTCGAGGTGCCGCGACGTTTCAGACTGCTTCATCCCGAGTTGAAAGTCTTGCGACGGGGCAAGGAATGGTTGGCGGTGGCTGGAGATTTCAAGGCCGCTCAACCGCCGGCGGAAGGCCCGGTGGTCGGCTGGATGACTGAGCAGGGGAGCTTCGATGAGCGGGCTCTCGCCGAGGCTTTCCCCCTGTTTGAGGCCTCAGCCCTCGAGCAACTGCTGGCGCGGCTCTGCGCTGAGAGCCTCCTTATCGAGGAATAATCCCCCGCTGCATGAGCCTCCAGATCGAAAAGATTTGATCGTAGAAAGCGGCAAACGCCGTTCGTGAAGGCGGACTCACGGGGGCAGGCTGTGATATAGAGGACAGCAGCAAGCCGAGAAATGTCACCGGCTGACGATTTGCATCTGGCAGGTCGTCGTGGCGGGCCGGAAAACAATCGGGCGACGGCTTGAACCTACGGGGTGTATTGCTTGATGGTCCGCTATGTCTTTGTCCGGGTCGTTCGACCACACGCTGTTGCATCGGGTGGGTGCTGGTGAGGTCGAAGCCGCAGACATCTTCTCCCGCCGACGGGCGTCCCGGCCGGAGCGCTGATCAGAATCCGAGACTTCTGCGGCGTAAGCCGACGATTGCGCCGGCCCTGAGTACGATCCGCAGCCTGGCCGCCAAGGTGATCGTGGCGGAACTCTGGCTGGCCATCGGTATCGTGGCCCTGCTCTCGACCATGGCGGAGCGGGACTTCACCTTTGCGATCGCACTCAGCACATTTTTGGCTCTCATACCCTCGCTGGTCTGGGTCTGTGACCCGGTCAGGGTGGTCGCCCGCTATGTTCTGGCGGTGGGATTTGTCGCCCAGTGCGTGCTGCTGGCGGTGATGAGCCTGCAGACTTCGGGGCCGGTCACCTACGGCATCTTCGCCTTTTCCCTGGTGCTTCTGGCCCAGGTCGCCGGGTTCATCTGCTGGCGTAGCCTGTTTCTCGCCGGCAGCCTTCTGATCGCGTCTGTCGTTGCGGCCGACTTCTGGGCTTCCAGCGTCGCCGAACTGGACCCGGTTTCCTCGGCTGTGGACCCGGTAAACCTTCTCCTGGCTAACCAGCTTCCGGCCAGCGAACTCCTGGACGGTCTCTTGCCGCTCTGGCTGCTGACCCTGGGGGTGCTCTTGCCCATGGCTTACCGTGTCGAGCGTGCGTTGGAGGAAACGCATGCCTCGCGCCTTGCCGCACTGGAAGCCATGACGCTCGCGGTCGAGGACGCGCGCTCGGTGGCCATCGGCAAGCGACCCAATGCGCGCAGCACCGCCGCGGCGCTGAGCCTGCGACGCGCGGTTATGGGGGCGGAACGGGCGGAGGCGTCGGAGCAGGAGGCTATGGAAGGCGCCATGGACCTGCCGGACGAGCAGGAACTCAAGCGCCAACTGGCCCTCGGGCCGGAGCGGAGCGCCGGCGATGCTGGTGAAAGCGCCCCCGAAGATCCTGCCCAGCCTGGCAATCCCGTACATCTTCAGCAGCAGATCCTGGCGCGTGCCTTGGAGCCGAGCGACAGTCTCTGAGGCTGTCTGACCGAGCGATGGATCACGCAAGGGGGCAGGATTCCGATTCGCCGCAGACTGACAGGACCGCGGCGCGTTGTTTTTTTTAGGGGGCTTTATGACTGAGGTGTTGAACGCCGATCTTTGTGTGATCGGCGCTGGGTCCGGGGGACTTTCCGTTGCAGCCGGTGCTTCCCAGATGGGCGCCGAAGTTGTTCTGATTGAAAAGGGCAAGATGGGCGGCGACTGCCTCAACTATGGTTGCGTGCCCTCCAAATCAATCATCGCAGCGGGTCATGCTGCAGACGTGATGCGGCGCAGTCAGCGCTTCGGCGTGAAGAGCGTCGAGCCGCAGGTCGACTTTCCGGCTGTGCGGGATCATATCCGCGCTGTGATTGCCGGCATCGCCCCGCATGACTCGGTCGAGCGTTTCGAAGGCCTCGGCGTCAAGGTGCTTCAGGAGGCCGCCGTCTTTACCGGCCCGCGGGAGCTCAAGGCCGGCGCTACGACGGTTCGGGCCAAGCGCTTCGTGGTCGCCACCGGCTCCTCGGCGGCGGTCCCGCCGATCCCCGGGATCGAAGAGGTGCCGTATCTCACGAATGAAACGGTCTTCGAGCTGGATGCGCGCCCCGAACATCTGATCGTGATCGGCGGCGGGCCCATTGGCTCTGAGCTGGCGCAGGCTCATCGCCGCCTGGGCGCGCGTGTCACCCTGTTGGAGATGTTCCGGGTCCTGGGCAAGGACGACCCCGAGGTGACAGAGTTCGCGCGCCGGCGTCTGGTTGAGGACGGTGTGGAAATCCGGGAAGGCATCAAGATTCTTTCGGTCTCCGTCAGCGGGAGCGAGGTTTCGGTCGAGATCGAGACCGACGGCGGCCAGAAGACCGTCACCGGATCGCACCTCCTGGTGGCGGCCGGGCGGCGCGCCAACGTCGAGGGCTTGAACCTGGAGGCCGCCGGCGTGACCTACTCGCCGAAAGGCATCGAGGTCGATGCCCGCCTGCGCAGCAGCAACAAGCGGATCTTCGCCATCGGGGACGTGGCCGGCGGCCTGCAGTTCACCCATGTCGCCGGCTATCACGCCGGCATCGTCATCCGCAATGCCCTCTTCCGCCTGCCGGCCAAGGCTTCGCACGATCATGTGCCCTGGGTGACCTTCACCGATCCGGAAATCGCCCATGTCGGCCTGACCGAGGCCCAGGCGAAGGAGAAGTTCGGGGATGAGATCCGGGTCCTGCGCTGGTCCTTCGAGGAAAATGACCGGGCGCGTGCGGAGCTGGAGACCGAAGGCCTGATTAAGGTGGTGGTCGGCAAGCGGGGCAGGATCCTGGGGGCTTCGATCGGCGGCCCTCATGCGGGCGAGTTGATTCAGCCCTGGGTCCTGGCGCTCAGCCAGGGGCTGAAGATCGGTGCCATGGCCAACGCCATCGCGCCCTATCCGACCCTGAGCGAAGTCGGCAAACGCGCCGCGGGCAGCTACTACACCGATGCCCTCTTCGGCGAGCGGACAAAGAAGATCGTGCGCTTCCTGCTGAAGTTCGGCTGACGAAAGAAACAACTCCGGTTTTGTCCGGTTTTAAGCCGGCGTAAACTCAAACTGCCCTAGAATTGTCCAAATCACAGAGCTATATCAGAGAGTAAGCGCGGCCTTTCCGGCTGCGCGCCGATAAAAAAGGGGCGGTTGAAGTGGGCCGCGTAAAGAGTTTTGAGAGACTATCCCGGCGCATTTTCGCCGGCCTGTCCGTTACCGCTGTCGCGATAACGATTCTGCTGTCGGCCTGGACTGCCGGCTGGGCGGAACAGATCAACTTCTTCCGCATCGGTACCGGCTCGACCGGTGGCACCTATTTTCCGGTCGGCGGCATCATCGCCAATGCCATCAGCAACCCACCCGGCAGCCGTCCCTGCGATCGCGGCGGTAGCTGCGGCGTGCCCGGTCTGATCGCGGTGGCCCAGTCGACGGAAGGCTCCGTCGCGAACATCGAGCAGTTGGCTGCGGGCCTGCTCGACTCCGGTTTCAGCCAGGCGGATATCTCTTTCTGGGCCTATCGGGGGGAGGGGATTTTCAAGGACCGCGGCGTGCCCCATCTGCGCGCCGTCGCCAATCTCTTTCCTGAATCCGTCCATCTGGTGGTGCGCCGCAACAGCGGTATTCGTTCGGTGCGGGATCTCAAGGGCCTGCGCATCTCGATCGACCGGGAGGGTTCCGGTACGCGGGTCGATGCTTTGCTGATCCTGGAGGCCTATGGCCTTGGCATGGACGACATCGAGCCGGTCTCGGCCACCTCCGGCGAAGCGGCGGATATGCTGCGCGCCGGTGAACTGGACGGCTTTTTCCTGGTTGCCGGCACGCCGGTCAATGCGGTCAAGTTTCTGGCGGCGGATTCCCTGATCACCCTGGTGCCGATCGAGGGTGAGGAAGCCGAGAAGCTGCGCATGGCCTACCCCTTCTTCGCAGAAGATACGGTGGCTTCCGGGACCTATTTCAATGTCCCGGCGACCCGAACCCTCTCCGTCGGGGCCCAGTGGCTGGTGACCGACAAGGCCGATCCCGAGCTGGTCTACCAGATCACCCGCGCGCTCTGGCACGAAAGCACCTACAGGATGCTCTCCCGCGGCCATCCCAAGGGCCAACTGATCACCCTCGACACGGCCATCAGCGGCCTGGGCGTGCCGCTCCACGAAGGTGCCCGGCGCTACTACCTGGAAGTCGGTCTGATCCAGTAGAGGGCTCGAACGCCTTAGTCTTCGAAGTCAATCACCCAGGGTTCCGCCCTGCCGGCCTCGATCCAGCTCTGCATCTCTGGCTTGGCCATAACTGCATCGCGGTAGGCAGCGCAGACCGGGTCCAGCTCCACGCCATAGGTGACGAAGCGCGAGACCACCGGCGCGTAGAAGGCGTCCGCGATCCCGAAAGCCCCGAAGAGAAAGTTGCCGCCGACGCCGAAGCGCGCGCGGCAGTCCCGCCAGATCTCGCAGACGCGTGCGATATCCCGCTGCGTGCCCTCGGACAGCAGGCGACCGCTGTGATCCGCGCGCACGTCCATGGGGCATTCATTGCGCAGGTCGGGAAAGCCGCTGTGCATCTCGGCGGTCACCGCGCGGGCGAGGGCGCGGGCCAGCGGGTCCGACGGCCAGAGCCCTGCTTCCGGAAAGCGCTCGGCGAGATATTCCGCGATCGCCAGGCTGTCCCAGATCGGGCCTTCAGGCGTCTTGAGCACCGGCACCTTGCCGGCGGAAGAGGCCTCGAGAATCCGCGACTTGGTATCTTCCCGCCGCAGGGGAATGACGACCTCCTCGAAGGGCACGCCGCAGAGTGCCAGGGGCAGCCAGCCGCGCAGGGACCAGGAGGAATAGGCTTTGTTTCCGAGAACGATGGTGAAGTCGGACATGGTTTTGCTCCGTGAGATCACACTGCTTTGAGACGGCTTACGGCTTGAGCTTAAGGCGGGCGTCGGCTACCCATGAGGGAGGCCATTGTTAGCGGTCCCGACCTTCGCCGAAAACAGGAAAAGCGATCCCATGACCAAATACCTCGCCGCCCGCGCCACCGCGGATACGCAGCCCATCCATCTGGTGACCAAGGAGGGACTGAAGTCCTGGCTGAAGAGCCAGCCGGTCGCCGTCCGGCGCTGGATCGAGGCTTCGGGATTTGATGGTGCGGCGGGCCGCTTCACCCTGCTGCCGGATGCCAAGAAAGGCGTCGGCGGTGTGGTGGCCGGGATCGACCGGGCCGACATGCTCTGGTCCTGCGCGGCTCTGCCGGCGGCCTTGCCGGTCGGGCGCTACCGGATCGAGGAGGATCTGACGGCGGAGGAAGCCACGGCGCTCTCGCTCGGCTGGTGGCTGGGGACCTACCGCTTCGAGCGCTACAAGTCCTTCGATCAGGATTTCGCCTCTCTGGTCTGGCCGAAGCAGGCGGACCAGAAGCTGGTCGCGGCCATGGCCGATGGCATCTTCCTGACCCGCGATCTCATCAACACCCCCGCCGAGGACATGGGGCCGCCGGAGCTGGCCGAGGCCGCCAAGGCGCTCGCAAAGACTCACAAGGCCAAGTTCAAGGCCGTCGTCGGTGCGGACCTGCTCAAGCAGAACTATCCTTCCATCCATGCGGTCGGCCGGGCCGCCGACAAGGCGCCGCGCCTGATCGACCTGACCTGGGGCAGCAAGGGTCCGCGCGTCACACTGGTGGGCAAGGGCGTGTGTTTCGACAGCGGCGGTCTCGATCTGAAGCCCGCCGGCGGCATGAAGCTGATGAAGAAGGATATGGGCGGTTCGGCGCAGGTGCTGGGCCTCGCCGCCATGATCATGGCGGCCAAACTGCCCCTGCGCCTGCGCGTCCTGGTCCCGGCAGTGGAGAACGCCGTTTCCGGCAACGCCTTCCGCCCGCTCGATGTGCTGGACACCCGCAAGGGCCTGACGGTGGAAGTCGGCAACACCGACGCCGAGGGCCGGCTGGTCCTCAGCGACGCCCTGACCGAGGCCTGCAGCGAGGAACCAGACCTCCTGATCGACTTCGCCACCTTGACCGGCGCGGCGCGGGTCGCCCTGGGCACCGACCTGCCGGCCATGTTCTGTAACGACGACACAGTTGCCGAATCGCTCCTGCGGCAGTCCGAGGCGACCGGAGACGCCATGTGGCGCATGCCCCTGCATCAGCCCTATAAGCGGCAGCTCGAGAGCAAGGTCGCCGATCTCTGCAACATCTCCAACGGTCCTTACGCCGGCGCGATCACCGCGGCGCTGTTCCTTGAGCATTTTGTGGAAAAGGACATACCCTGGGTCCACTACGACATCATGGCCTGGAACCTCAGCAGCCGTCCGGGCCGTCCGGAAGGCGGCGAGGCCATGGGCATCCGCGCGACCTTCGCCATGATCCGGGACTTCATCGCGAAATAGCAGGCCGTCAGTGTAACAACGACTTGCTTTCCGTCACGGCCTCGCGCAAAACTCATTGCGCCTGCGCAACGATGCAGGCCCGGCGTGTTTATTGAGTCCTGAGCATGAAGAGGCCGCAGGGTGCAACTCGAACCGAACGATCTGCTGAAACTCTGGCGCAGCGTCATGGTTGCGGCCCTACGCAAGGATCTGCCCGACCTGACCTGGCGGCAGTTCGCCTTGCTGCTCCAGATCTACACCTCGCCCCCGCCCCACACCGTGCGCGGCCTGGCGCAGGAACTCAACATGTCCAAGCCGGCCGTCACCCGCGCCCTCGACCGCCTGGAGAAACTGGACTTCCTGCGCCGCAAGTCCGACGAGACCGACCGCCGCTCCATCCTGATCCAGCGCAGCGTCGCCGGCTCGGTCTTCCTGCGCGAATTCGCCGACATGGCGGGCGAGCAGGCGGGGGAGATTTGAGACAGGTGGTTTAGGACTTGGTCGCTCCAAGTAACCCTTCAACCACAGCCTCCGCCTTTTCGCAGACCACCAGCCCCAGCTCGCTGAGCTGCGCGGTCACGTCGACCGGCAGGCTGCTGTTGGTCTGGTCGGGGATCTGGTTGAGGCGGCCGCCGATCAGGACAGGGAGTTGCAGGTCGCGGGCGGCCAACTCCGCCAGCAGGGTGCGGGCGTAGGTCAGGGCGACGCCGTTGTAGGTGCTCAGGGCGATGGCGTCGCAGTCTTGTGTCTCGGCTTGCGCCGCGACTTGATCGGGGTCGACGGAGATGCCGCCGTCGATCGCTTCCACGCCGACTTCGCACAGCAGACGGTCGATCAGTTGTTTGCCGTGCTCGTGGACGTCGGTGGTGGCTGTCAAGACGCGCAGCTTTCGGCCGGTCAGTTCCGTTACCGCGGCATGGTCCAGGGATCGGATGATTACCTGGCAGCTTTCCTCCAGCTCTTCAATGACCGGTGAGGCGATCAGCGGTTCGCGCCGCTCTGCCTCGACGACCCGGCCCGGGCCGAAGAGCTGTTCGAGCCGCCGGGCGCCGATGCGCTTCAGAGACAGCAGCAGCTCGAAGGCATCCTCCGTGTCGATCCCGGCCTCCGTCAGACCCTTGAAGACATCCTCCCGGAAGCGTCGCGCGCCGGTTACCAGTGTTGCCGCCAGCTCTTCCGCTGGCCCCGCGTCGCTCAGCTCCAGCCGCGCCGCGACCGTTTCCTCCAGCCGGGCGCTGAAGAGCTGTGCCTCGACGACCTCGGCGATGTCGGGGATGCGTTCGTTCTCCGTGACCGGCACCGGATTGATGGCGTGGCCGGTGGGCCAGCGGGTCAGGCCCTCGATATCGATGCTCAGATAACCGGCGAGGCTCGCGTAGTTCTCCGCCGGGCTGCCCAGGTAGCTGGTGGTGTTGCCGTAGATCATGGAGCCCGTGGTCTCTCCGAGATCGAAGAGCGCCTTCTGGAAGGCCAGGCGGGTGACCGGGTTGGAGAAGTGATGGCCGTAGCAGTGGGCCGTCTTCACGCCGATCAGTTCCTGCAGGATCTGCCGCTCGATCAGCACCGCGCCCAGGCAGCAGGCCAGATCGCTGAAGTGCGCCGCGAAGCCGTCGTCCAGGTTGGAATGCACCAGGATCTCGGTCTCCTGGGCCGCGATCAGGCCCAGGGCGACGACGGTTGCGCGCGTGCTGGCGACATCGTCGTCCCAGCCGGGCAGGCGGAAGGTGAAGTACTGACCCAGGTTGCCGATGGTGGTCGCGCCGGCGGCCAGGGCCAGGGCCGTATTCTCGACCGCGCCGGGGAAACCTAGGACGAAGTCGCCGAAATGCGGGGCGACCGGCGCGGCGGCGGTGATCTTCGCCAGATCCTCGGGGGCGCGGAAGATGATGCCGGTGCCCTTGGGACGTTTGCTGCGTTCCGCCTGGGGAAAGCCCATGGACCAGTCCAGGCAGATGCCATAGCGGTCGATCGCAACGCCTTTCTCGGCACAGCGCCCGTGGATCTCTTCCCAGGCCTGCCGGGTCTTGGCCAGGTCGCGAAAGCCGATCTGGGCGTGCCGCATAACCCGGCCCTCGGCGGCACAGCGGCCTTTGAAGTCCACTTCCGAGGCGACATCCTCCGCGGCGAGAAAGCCGTTGGCCTGAAAGCGGTGCAGGCCCACCAGCGATTTTCCCTCCGCCAACAGATCCGCCCCGCGCGGCAGGGCCGTTTCAGGCAGGATCTTGTCGCGGGACAGGCGGACGGGCATGGGGTTCCGCTTCAGTAGCCTTTGTCGAAGTTCACCACGTTCTCCAGCGGTTCACCATTCCGAACCTTCCGGATGCCCTCGACGACGGACTCCGCCGCCGTGGTCGGCAGGGTGATGCTTGCGCCGTGCGGTGTCACCAGCACCTTGGGATGCTCCCAGAAGGGACTGCTCTCAGGCAGGGGCTCCTCGGGAAAGACGTCCAGGGTGGCGGCCGCGAGCTGCCCGCTGTCCAGCGCCGCCAGCACGTCTTCGGACACCATGTGGCCGCCACGCCCGGCGTTGATCAGATAAGCGCCCTTCGGGAGGAGCGACAGGGTTTCGGCATTCAGGATGCCCTTGGTTTCCTCGGTCAGCGGCAGCAGGCAGACCAGGATCTCGCTGCGTTGCAGGAACGCGCGCAAACCCTCGCTGCCGGAAAAGCAGGTGATCCCGGGCAGGGATTTCTGGCTGCGGCTCCAGCCAGCCACATCGAAGCCGAGATACTTCAGTTTATCGGCGGCATCCGAGCCCAGAACGCCCAGGCCGAGAATGCCGACCTTGCGCTGCCAGGCCAGGGGCGTGATGAGCTGTTTCCAGACCTTCTGGCGCTGCTGGATCTCGTAGTCGTGGACCTCCCGATGGTGGCGCAGGACCGCCATGGTTACGAATTCGGTCATGCCGACGGTCAGGCCCCGATCCACCATGCGCACCACGGGCACGCCCGGCGGCAGGTCTGGGTCGGAGGCCAGATGGTCGATGCCGGCGCCGAGCGAAAAGATCGCTTTCAGGTTCGGCAGCTTGGCCAGCTCGCCGCGCGGCGGATGCCAGACCAGGGCGAACTCGATGTCTTCAGGGTCGCCCCTTTCGGACCAGTCCCGGAACTCCAGCTCCGGCATGATGGCGGCAATTGCCTCCTGCCAGACCTCGGAGCGATCGACGTCGGATTTGAAAAGCAGCGCCATAAACCCCCGCGCAAAACTGAATTGCTAAAACAGGCTACATCGATACCACACCGCTCTCGACCGCTTCCAGGTCGAAGGCGGCCTTGATCAAGGCCTGGGTGTAGGGATCCTTGGGGGCGTTGAAAATCTCTTCGGCCGTGGACTGCTCGACGACCCGGCCTTCGCGCATGACCACCACCTCGTCCGCCAGGGCGCGCACCACCTTGAGATCGTGACTGATGAAGAGGTAGGCCAGGTTGTGCTTGGCCTGCAGGTCGCGCAGCAGGTCGACGATCTGTGCCTGCACGGACATATCCAGGGCCGAGGTGGGCTCGTCCAGCACCACGAAGCGCGGCTTCAGGACCATGGCCCGGGCGATGGCGACGCGCTGACGCTGGCCGCCGGAGAATTCATGGGGATAGCGATGCCGGCTGTCCGGATCCAGCCCGACCTCCTGCAGGGCCTCGATGATCAGGGCCTCGCGCTCCTGCTCGCTGCCGCCCAACTCGTGGATCTTCAGGCCTTCCTCGATGATCTGCCCGATGGAGAGGCGCGGGCTGAGGGAGCCGAAGGGGTCCTGGAACACCACCTGCATCTCACGCCGCAGGGGCCGCAGCTCGCTCGAGCCCAGGCCCTGGATCTGCTGACCGTTGAAGGCGATGTTGCCGTTGCTCGCGGTCAGGCGCAGCAGGGCCATGCCCAGCGTGGTCTTGCCGGAGCCGCTCTCGCCCACCACGCCGATGGTGTGGCCGGCCCGCACCGACAGGGAGATTCCGTCCACGGCGCGGATGTAGTCGACCGTGCGCTTGAAGAGCCCCTTCTTGATCGGGAAGTGCACCTTGATGTCCTCGCCGGACATGATGACCGGCGCCGAGAGGTCCGCCGGCAGCGGGTCGCCCTTGGGTTCGGCCGCCAGCAGCTTCTGGGTATAGGCGTGCTGCGGATTCTCGAAGATCGCATCCGGCGGGCCGGCCTCGACGATCTCGCCCTGGGTCATGACGCAGATCTTGTCGGCCATCTTGCGCACGATTCCCAGATCGTGGGTGATCAGCAGCAAGGCCATGCCGAGCTTCTGCTGCAGGTCCTTCAGCAGCTTCAGGATCTGGGCCTGGATGGTTACGTCCAGCGCCGTGGTCGGCTCGTCGGCGATCAGCAGATCCGGCTCGTTGGCCAGGGCCATGGCGATCATGACCCTCTGGCGCTGGCCGCCGGAAAGCTCGTGCGGATAGGCGCTCAGGCGTGTCTCGGCATCGCGGATGCCCACCAGGTCCAGCAGTTCCAGCGTCCGCGCGCGCGCCGCCGCCTTGCCGAGGCCCTTGTGCAGGAAGAGAGTCTCGTTGATCTGCTTCTCGACCGTGTGCAGCGGGTTGAGCGAGGTCATGGGCTCCTGGAAGATCATGGAGATCTCATTGCCCCGGACCCGCCGCAGCGTGCGCGTTTCCGCGCCGATCAGTTCCTCGCCCTTGAATTTGACCGAGCTGCCAGCCGGATGCCGCGCCAGCGGATAGGGCAGAAGCTGCAGCACAGAGAGCGCCGTTACCGATTTGCCGGAGCCGCTCTCGCCTACCAGCGCCAGGGTTTCGCCCTTAGCGATATCGAAGGAGGTTCCGCGCACCGCCGCCACATGGCCGCCCGCGCCGGCGAACTCGACCCCGAGATTGCGGACTGAAAGCAGATTGGTCATTGCGCCGCCTCCTGGGCCGTCTTACCCGCCGGCTCTGTCGTTTCTGCCGGCACCGGGTCGCCCGTGAAGAGCTTGCGCGGATCGAAAGCGTCACGGACCGCTTCGCCGATGAAGGTCAGGAGGCTGAGCATGATCGCGATCACGAAGAAGCCCGTTAGGCCCAGCCAGGGCGCCTGCAGGTTGGCCTTACCCTGTGCCAGCAGCTCGCCCAGCGAGGCCGAGCCCGGCGGCAGGCCGATACCCAGGAAATCCAGACCGGTCAGCGCGGTGACCGATCCGGCCAGCGTAAAGGGCATGAAGGTAAGGGTGGCGACCAGGGCGTTGGGCAGAACATGACGGAACATGATCACCGTATCGGTCGCCCCGAGCGCGCGCGCGGCGCGGACGTAATCGAAGTTCCGGGCACGCAGGAATTCCGCCCGCACCACGCCGACGAAGCCCATCCAGCTAAAGAGCAGCAGCACGCCCAGCAGCCACCAGAAGTTCGGCTCGATGATGCTGGCGAGGATGATGAGAATGTAGAGGGTCGGCAGGGACGACCAGATCTCCATGAAGCGCTGCATCAGGAGGTCGGTCCAGCCGCCGAAGTAACCCTGGACGGCACCGGCCGAGACGCCGATCACGGCTGAGATCAGCGTGAGGATGAAGCCGAAGATCACCGAGATCCGGAAGCCGTAGATCATCCGCGCCACGACGTCCCGGGCCTGATCGTCGGTGCCGAGCCAATGGGTGGCGTCGGGCGGCGAGGGGGCCGCGACGCCCAGATCCCAGGAGACGGTGCGGTAGTTGAAGGGGATCAAGGGCATCAGGAACCAGCCCTTGGACTCGATCATTTCCTGAACCACCGGATCGCTGTAGTCGGCTTCGGTTTGGAAGGTTCCGCCGAAGGTGGTTTCCGGATAGCTCTTGAAGATCGGTGAATAAATCCCACCGTCGTAGTAGACGACGAAGGGCTTATCGTTGGCGAGGAATTCGGCAAAGAGGCTGATGAAGAGAACGACCGCGAAGATCCAGAAGGAGATGTAGCCCCTGCGGTTCTTTTTGAAGTTATGCAGCCGCCGCCGACCGATGGGCGTGATCTTCATGCCGAGAAAGCGGTCCGTGGTCATATCAGGCCCCCCGCGTCTCGAAGTCGATGCGCGGATCGATGATCATGTACATGACGTCGCCGACAATGCCCATGAGCAGGCCGAGCAGAGAGAACATGAACAGCGTGCCGAAGATGACCGGATAGTCGCGGGCGAAGGCGGCCTCGAAACCCAGCAATCCCAGTCCGTCGAGCGAGAAGATGATCTCGATGAAAAGTGCGCTGCCGAAAAGGATGCTAATAAACGCGGCCGGAAAGCCAGCGATCACGATCAGCATGGCGTTACGGAATACGTGCCCGTAGAGCACCTGCTTCTCGCTCAGGCCCTTTGCGCGCGCGGTTATCACGTACTGCAGGTTGATCTGGTCGATGAAGGAGTTCTTGGTCAGCATGGTCAGGGAGGCAAACCCACCGATGACCAGTGAGGTGATTGGCAGAACAAGGTGCCAGAAGTAATCCAGGATTCGGTCGGGCCAAGAGAGTTGTTCCCAGTTGGTCGAGGTCAGGCCGCGCAGCGGGAAGATGTCGAAGTAGCTGCCGCCAGCGAAGACCACGATCAGAAAAATTGCGAAAAGGAACCCCGGTATGGCATTGCCGACAATGACGAGGCCGCTGGTCCAGATATCGAATGGCGTGCCGTCTCGTACTGCCTTGACCACACCGAGGGGAATCGAGATCAAGTAAACCAGAAGTGTTGTCCAGAGCCCCAGCGAGATCGAGACCGGCATCTTGTCGATTATCAGATCGACCACTGTGCGGTCGCGGAAGAAGCTCTCACCGAAATCCAGCGTTATGTAACTGCCGAGCATAATGAAGAAACGCTCGTAGATCGGTTTATCGAAGCCGAATTGCTTCTCCAGGTCTTCGATGAATTTCGGATCCAGACCCTGCGCACCTCGGTAGACGTTGTTCGAACTGCTGTCCCCGCCGGAGGATTGCGCGGCCGAATCAATCAGGGTTTCGGAACCCGCACCGCCTGATCGGGAGACGCGCTCCGTGATATCAGTCCCGGTCCCCGTGATTTGACCGATGATCTGTTCGACGGGGCCACCCGGCGCCAGTTGAATGATCGCGAAATTGATCACCATAATGACAAAGAGCGTCGGAATGATCAGCAGCAGCCGTCGGATGATATAGGCGGTCATCTCTTGAGGTCCTTCAGCTGCTCGGTCTGGCCATGACGCGGCGGAAAACGAAGAATCCGACCAGCAGCAGGGCAACGAAGGTAAAAAGCGTCGTCGTCAATCCTGGTGTATCGCCGCTTGCCGCTTCGGTGCTCGATGTATCCTGCGCCCTCGCCTCACGCAACGCTGCCGCTTTGGCTTCGTCATACCACCAGTAATTCGTAATGGTGCCGCTCTTTGGTGTGATATCGGGACGCGAGAATTTATCCCAATAGAGGATGCGATCGTACTGCAGATGCCAGTTCGGAACGACCAGATGAGACCAAAGCAGGACACGGTCCAGGGCTCGGGTCCTTTGGATCAGGGCTTCGCGGGTGGGGGCGACGATCAGGTGTTCGATCAGTTCGTCGATGACCGGGTCCTTTACGCCAGTGTAATTCTGGCTGCCGGCTTCATCGGCGGCGGCGCTGCCCCAAAAGCTGCGTTGTTCGTTGCCGGGTGAGTCCGACTGGCCCCATCCGCCGGAAATCATGTCGTAATCCCGGCTGCGCAGCCGCTCGATGTATTGCGAGGTGTCCACGACCCGGATACGCACGTCCATGCCGAGCCGTTCGAGATTGCGTTTGAAGGGCAGAAAGATGCGCTCGAATTCCTGGTTGAAGATCAGGATTTCAAACTCGAAGCGTTTTTTGGTTTCCCGGTTTACCAGTTTCAGGTCGCGCACGACCCAGCCGGCCTCTTCCAGCAATGCGAAGGCCTTCTCCAGATTCGCGCGGGGCCATCCCATTCCGTCCGTCTGCGGTACCGTAAATGCCTCTGTAAAGACCTCGTCGGGAATCCGGCCCCGGTACTTCTCCAGAATCTCCAGTTCTTCGCCTTGGGGCAGGCCGCTCGAGGCCAGTTCGGAGTTGGTGAAGTAGCTGTCGTTTCGCGTGTATTGCCCGAAGAAGAGTGTCGGATTGCTCCACTCGAAATCGAAGGCGTACCCGATGGCCTGACGGACTTTGGGATCCTTGAATTTCTCCCGGCGCATATTGAAGACAAAGGCCTGCATGCCGGTCGGCCGCTTGTGAGCGATTTTTTCCTTGTTGATCCAGCCTTTCTGAACGGCGGGAACATCGTACCCGGATTCCCAGGCTTTGGCCTGGCTTTCCCTGTGAAAATCTATGGTACCGGACTTGAGGGCCTGCCGAATGATCGTGGCATCCAGGAAGTAATCGACGCGCTCGCGGTCGAAGTTGTTCTTCCCAACATTGACGGGGAGGTCCTTGCCCCAATAGTCCTCGACGCGTTCGCGCACGAGATAGCGACCAGCCTCGAAGTCGGCGACCCTGTAGGGGCCGCTTCCCAGCGGTGGCTCCAGGGTGGTCTCACCGAATTCCCGGTCCTGCCAGTAGTGTTTCGGCAGGATCGGCAACTGCCCGACGATCAGCGGCAGTTCGCGGTTACCGGATTCGGTGAAGATGAACTTGACCCGGCGCTCGCCGTCGGGAACGGCCCGATCGACGGTCCCGTAATAGAAGCGATATTGCGGGTGCCCTTCGGTTTTCAGAATGTCGAGGGAAAAGATCACGTCCTCGACCGTCACGGGCTTGCCGTCGTGCCAGCGGGCTTCCGGACGCAGGGTATAGACAACCCAAGAGCGGTCTTCGGGCCATTCCATGCTCTCGGCCAGAAGGCCGTATTGCGTGAAGGCTTCGTCGGCGCTCGCAACCGTCAACGATTCGACAGAGCCGGTAAATGTCGCCCGTCCTTTCACGATATAGGGGTTGAAGCTGTCGAAGCCGCCCCGCGCCCCCGTGCGCATTTCGCCGCCCTTGGGCGCGTTCGGATTCACGTAGTCAAAGTGCTTGAAGTCCGCCGGGTATTTTGGCTCGCCATGCATGGCGATGGCGTGGGACTTGAAGACCCTGGGCTCCGCAGGCAGAGCCTCTTCGGTGACTTCGATGGTGGGGACGGCGGGGAGTTGGTCGGTCTGAGCCAGAACGCTTTGAGCTACAATGGCGGGCGAGGCCGCAGGAGAAGCGATCAGGGCCAGGAGAAGCGGTGCGAGGATTCGACGCATGGACACCAGCAAATGACAGTCGGCGACGGCTGTAAAGCAATTTAAGCTTCTCAGCGCGTTACGCAAGGCGCTTCACGTTAATGTTGGTTGGAGCCCTGAGCCATTCGAGCGCCTGGAAACCTACGAATTAGCGGCCCAGGGTCAGCGTCCAAGTATCTGCGCCAGCGCCTGCGCATGGCAGGTCAGATCGCCCGCTGCGATGACCCGGCCGTCGGACTCCAGGTCCAGCGGCTTGCCTTCCCAGTCGGTGATCACGCCGCCGGCGCCCTCGATCACCGCGGCCAGGGCCATGTAGTCGTAGGTACCCAGCCCGGCCTCGATCACCAGGTCGGTGAAGCCGCTCGCCAGCAGGCCGTAGCTGAAGCAGTCGCCGCCGTACTGGGTCAGCTTCGCCCCCTTGCGCACCCGCTCAAAGGCGGCCTCGTTGCCACCCTCGAACATCTCCGGCGAGGTGCTGGCCAGCACCGCCTTGTCCAGGCTCGGACAGGCGCGGGTCTGGACCTCGTGTGTCCCGCCGCGATCTTTAAAGGTGGTGGGGCGGCCGGCCACCCCGATCCAGCGCTCCCCCAGCATCGGCATGTCGATCACGCCCAGGATCGGCCGGCCTTTGTGCAACAGGGCGATCAGGGTGCCGAAGAGGGGGTTGCCGGTGATGAAGCGCTTGGTGCCGTCGATCGGGTCCAGCACCCAGACATAGTCCGAATCCGGGTTGGTCGGCGCCTGCTCCTCGCCGATCACGCCGTGGTCGGGCACCTGCTCGGCCAGCAGGCGGCGCAGGGTTGCCTCGGTTTCCCGGTCCGCGATGGTGACCGGGGTCTCGTCGGGCTTATCGTCGACGGCGACCGGCTGGCGGAAATACTGCCGGATCACCCCGGCCGAAGCCTCGGCCAGCGACTCCGCCAGATCGATGAAGTCCTGCGGGCAGTTCCCGGCGGCTGCGGTCTCCGTCATATCGCCCCTTGATATAGCTTTGAAAAAAGAAAAGGCGGCGAAACCGCCGCCTTGTCGCTGGAAGCGCGCCTTATTCCGGCAGTGGGGCCGGACTGTCGCTGAGGGTTCGCAGATAGGCGACCAGATTGGCCCGGTCCTGGGTCTTCTTCAGGCCGGCGTAGCTCATCTTGGTGCCGGGCGCATAGGTCTTGGGCGAGGCCAGGAAGAGGTTCAGAGCTTCGTAGTCCCAGGGCTTGTCCGCCATATCGGTCAGCACACTGGAATAGGAGAAGCCGGCATGGGTGCCTGGTGTCGCATTAACCACGTTCCAGAGATTGGGGCCGACTTTGTTCTTGCCGCCGTTCTCCACCGTGTGACAGGCCGAACACTTCTTAAAGACCTTTTCGCCGGCGGCGACATCGGCCGAGGCCAGCAGGGCGCTGATGGGTTCGGGCCCCTTCGGCTCTTCGGCGACGCTCGCGACCGCCGTGCCATCACCCACCTCGACCTTAAAGGCATTCTCCGCCAGGGGCGCCTTATGGAATAGCTGGTCGGCGATAAAGCCCGCGGTCATGGCGATCACGCCGGCCGTCAGGACGGCGGCGCTGATTTTGTTAAACTCTAGTGAAGAAGACATGCTGCAGCCCGTCAAAATCGCGAAATTTTGCGGACAATAGCGTCCGACTCGCAGGCATTCAATAGCGCCGTTGCGATTGCGGCAAATCAGCGCGGGCCCCGGCGGAGCCGTTTCGGCCGCTCTGCCTGCCCCTGCCGCGTCCGGACGGGCGAAAAAAGCTGTTTCGTTAACGGAGTTGCCGACTATGCTGCGCCCGTTAACAGTCACAGCAGTCCCCGGTTTTCTGCCATGTCCCTGCCCCAGAACCCCATCGTGGTCATCCCTTCGCGCATGGCTTCGACCCGTCTGCCCGACAAGCCCCTGGCCCAGATCCACGGCGAAGCCATGATCGTGCATTGTTGGCGCCGCGCCATGGAGGCGGAGATCGGGCCCGTGATTGTGGCCTGCGCGGAGCCCGAGATCGCCGAGGTGGTCGAAGCGGCTGGCGGCCAGGCGGTCCTCACCGACCCGGACCATCCCTCCGGCTCCGACCGGATCTTCGAGGCGCTGCAGAAGCTCGATCCCGAAGGCCGCCACGACGCGGTCATCAATGTGCAGGGCGATTTGCCCACCATAGAGCCCGAAGCCGTGCGCGCGGTCTTTCAGCCTCTGGAGAATCCCGAGGTCGACATCGCGACCATTGCCGTGCGCATCAGCGAACCGGCCGAGCGGCGCGAACCCGGCGTGGTCAAGGTTGTGGCACCCTTCGCGCCCGGGCAGCGGATTGCCCGTGCGCTTTACTTCAGCCGTTCGCCCATTCCCTGGGACGGGGGCAATGAGAACCTGCCGCTCTATCACCACATCGGCCTCTACGGCTTCCGGCGCGCGGCGTTGGCCCGTTTCGTCTCCCTGCCCAGCTCGATCCTGGAGGAACGGGAGCATCTGGAGCAGCTCCGGGCCCTGGAGGCGGGCATGCGCATCGATGTGGCGCGCGTTGACACCGTTCCTTTCGGTGTCGATACTCCCGCCGACCTGATCCGGGCCCGGGAATTGCTGGCGCCTGGAAAGGGCTGATTTTTCATTGGAGCGCTGGATGATCCGGCCCCGGGCTCCCGGTTCCTGGAACCAGGGTCCGACCCTGCATGGATTTTTGATATGACCAAGGCAAACACCCTTCGGCAGGTGATCGCATTTCAGGGCCTGCACGGCGCCTATTCGGACAAAGCTTGCCGGGCGGTCTTCCCGGAGCTCCAGACTCTGCCCTGTACCTCCTTCGAAGAGACCTTTGCCGCGGTTCGCGACGGCCGGGCGCAGCTCGCCATGATCCCGATCGAGAATTCCAGCGCCGGGCGGGTCGCCGACATCCATCACCTGCTGCCGACCTCCGGCCTGCATATCATCGGCGAGCATTTCCAGAAGGTCGACCATCAGCTCCTGGCGCCCAAGGGCGCCACGCTGGAGGGTATCAAGCGGGTCCACAGCCACGTCCAGGCCCTGGCCCAGGTCCGCAACTTCCTGCTCGAGCACGGCATCGAGCCGGTGACCCACGCCGACACCGCCGGCGCGGCGGCCGAGGTGGCCGAGATGAACGATCCCACCCAGGGCGCCATCGCCTCCGACCTGGCGGCCGAGATCTATAGTCTGGAGGTCATCCGCAGCGACGTCCATGACCTCGCCCACAACACCACCCGCTTCATCATCATGGCCGAAGAGCCCCTGGACCCGGATCCGGAGCAGGGCCCGGTGGTCACCACCTTCGTCTTCCGTGTCCGCTCGGTGCCCGCCGCGCTCTACAAGGGTCTCGGCGGCTTCGCCACCAACGGCGTCAACATCACCAAGCTGGAGAGCTACATCATCGACGGCGGCTTCACGGTGGCCCAGTTCTACGCCGACATCGAGGGCCATCCGGACCAGCGCCCCGTCCGCCTGGCCCTGGAAGAACTCAGTTTCTTTTCCAAGGAAGTGAAGATCCTGGGCGTTTATCCGGCCAACGGCTTCCGTGCCGGTCAAAGCTGATCCATTCGTAAACATAGGCTTCTGGCCGCCGGAGCGCGTGACTCGGCGCTTCGATGACGCTTGACGACGCAATTGCTTCGCAAAAGGGTGATTGCGGTCGTGTGCTTTTATCTAGGATGCGCGCGCACAAGTAACACGCGAGGCCGGAAATGCTGAAAATGAGCGACCTAGAAACGCAGCGCCAAAACGCACTCGAAGCGACCCGCCAGGGGCCGCCGGCGCGGACCGTTAACCCCTTTTTCGGCGTCGGCCCCATCACCGACGTGATCCAGGACGAGGCCGATGGCCGCGCGAACCGCTTCGCCTTCGACCGCTGGCTGGAGGACACCTACCGCAAGCTGGACGACACGGGGAACGACCTCGGGCCCTTCACCACGGCGGAAATCGGCCGCTCCATGCATCGCGGCTATCCGGCGGACGCGATCCTGCGCGACATGATGTTCCATATCCACCGCTACTTCGGTTTCCCGAAGGAAAATCCGATGGCCGTGGGCCTCGGCGGCGGGCACAGCGGCTTCACGGTCGCCATCATGCACCTGATGAATCCCAACCTTGAGGGCCAGAAGCTTTTCGTCGACACGCCCAGGCCGGAGTCCGAGGAAGCGGCCAAGGGCGGCTTCTTTCGCCAGAGCTGGGGCACCCAGATCCTCGAACTGCAGCAATTCGCCGCCAACGGCCATGAAGACAAGGTCGTCTTCGCCGGCGCCGAAGGCAGCATCCCCTCGGCGGACGAGCTTGAGGCCATGGGCATCACTCTCTTCGTCGGTGTGGGGCACGAGACCACCGGCGCGACCACTTACACGACCGAAGAGGTGCGTTCGCTGCTGGAATGGCTGGACCGCGATCCGGCCAAACACCACGCGATGATCGACGCCACCTCCATGCTCGGCGCCATGCCCTGGCCCCAGGATGTGGTTGAGGCCTTTATGGCCAAATGCAGCATCTTCACCCCCTTCCAGAAGGCGATCGGCGGCGTTTCGGGCTACTTTCTCGCGGCTTTCACGCCGGCCGCGATGCAGCTGATCGAGGACAACCAGAAGAACCCGGCCTGGGCGATTGCGCGCCAGCTGAAGCTGGTGGTTCCGACCGACGCCAAGAAGCCGTTGACCGGCGACAAGACCGTCGGCCTCGGTCCTTTCTATGATGCCGCTGCCGACAAGATGACCGGCGGCGTGATCAACACCTTCTCCTCGCTGGCTTTCGCCGAAACCACCTACTGCCTGCTGCGGGTCGAAAAGATGCTCGGTTCGGTCGAGGTCATGAACCAGCGTTCCGCCGCGAACCGCGCGGCGATCGACGAGTGGCTGGCCGGCCAGGATCTTCTGGCCGCCGGCGTCGGCGATTCAACGAAGCGCGGCGCAGCGGTGACCCTGCTGGCGGTCAAGGATCCCGGCGTGACCGACCCGGCCGTTCACGCGCGTATCATTGCCCGCTCCAAGCAGCTGCTGGGTTACGAGGGCCTGACCCATCCGAACGGCGACTACGAGCCCGGTCTCGATGCCGCGCGCTACGTCAACGCCTTCCCGGGCACGCCGGGCGACTACCGCGCCTGGATCGGCGGCATCCGCGATACGGCGGATCTCGTGCGGCTGCTGGAGAATATCTCCTACGCCTATCACCGCGCCAAGATCGTGGTGCTGGAGGAGGAACTGGCCGCCCAGGGCACGACCTTCGAAGCCACGGGCGCAGCCGGCGCCGAAGAGCGCAAGGACGATCCGAGCCGCGCTTACCGCATCCTGATCGCCGATCTGGTTGGCCTGAAGTTCGGCGCCGATGGCCAGCCCGACGCCTCCGAGGTCAAGGCCCACATCGAGGCGCAGGGCGCGAGCTTCACCTATGGCGGCTGGGACGGCAGCGAACTGCCCGCCGGCCAGCACTTCTTTTACCTGCCCGATCTCTCGACCCACGAGGAACTGACCGCCGCCTGCTGCGACAATCAGTACGACGCGGTTATCGCGGCCGCCACCTTCTTCCCGGAGAACGCGACCTTCCCCGAAGGCGGCGTGCGGATCGGCGCGGGCACCGGCAACATGGCCTGCGCCTGCTGGGGCGGCGGCGACGGCGCGGGCGGTGCGGCTCCGCTGATGAACACCCCCAGCTTCAACAGCCGCGCCACCGCGCAGACCGCCATGAAGGCTCTGCTGCGCGTCCTGCCGGACCTCAAGGTTGAGGAGATGCATGCGCGCGTGGTCAAGGGCGACTTCGACACCGGCAAGCACCTGCGCGACTACCCGACCGAGAAGCTGGAAGGCAAGCGCCTGGGCGTGATCGGTTACGGCAATATCGGCCGTGAGGTGGCGAAGCTGGGCAAGGCCTTCGGCATGAGCGTCACCATCTATGCCCGCGAGCGTCACCGCAAGTGGATCGAGTCCGAAGGCTTCATCTATGCCGCGACGCCGGAAGAGGCCGCCGCGGGCGCCGATGTCCTCTCGCCCCACACCGGCCTGGGCGCCAAGGGTGCCGACGGCGTCTTCGCCAATGCCGGCTTGGTCGGCGCTTCAGTCCTGAACGCGCTGAACGACGGCGCTGTCCTGGTCAACTACGACCGCGGCGAAGTCGTGGACGCCGAAGCCCTGAAGGCAGCGATGGCCTCCGGCAAGGTCGCCTATGCGGCCATTGATGCCGATCTCTTCATCGCCGAAGACGGCAGCCTCTTCGGCCCGATGGTACCCTACCGTCCGCTGATCGAGGCCTTCCCGGGCCGGCTGGAGCTGCTGCCGCACGCGGCGGCCGACACCGAGCATACCTCGCGTGTCGAAGGCGCCAGGCAGGCGGTGGATCAGATCCTCTCGGCCATCCGCTACCGCAAGGTCATCAATGGCAAGGGCGAAGTCCCGGAAGGCTACAGCAGCGGCGGCGCACAGACCGTCCCAGGTGTGGGCAAGGTTTCTGCCGCCAACATCGCAGCCGCCGCGGTCGACAGCGACAGACTGCGTCGTCTGCGCGACACTGCGGAGTCCCTGGCGGCGATCTGGGGGGCGATCGAGTCGACCCGCGACCCGGCCCGCCGCGCCGAACTGATCGAGCGACACGGCGAAGCGCTGACCCTGGCGTCGAACGCCCTGCACAGCGATTTCGACGCGCTGGGCCTGGTCGGCGGCTACAACTGACGGAGTCCGAAGGTCTCCGACGGCTGAATACCAATCCGGGTCGGGTAAGGTTGCTCTATGCGGCCTTTCCGACCCGGCGCTTCTCTGGACTGGTGGAATCAGCTTAACAGCAGTGGGAACTCGTCCCCGGTCAAGGGATCGCCGTGCCGAAGCGTGACCTGCTTGAAAGGCGGGGAGGTCACGATTCCCTCCCGCCGCACGAAGCGCACATCATCTCCCAGAAGACGCAGCGAGAAGGCGCGGCGCTGACTGCCTGCGTTATGGTTCGCGGGCGCGCCGTGGATCGTGCGGTAGTCGAAGGCGACGGCGTCGCCGGGACTGACTGGCCAGCCGATGATTTCGTAGTCGTCGCGATTGCCGTTGATGTCGGGAATCTCCTGCAGCCCATCATTCTCGTTCAAGGCTGAACCGTCGAAGCGCTGCGGGCGGTAGAACTTACCCCATTTGTGCGAGCCGGAGACGAACTCCAGTGTCGTCTCGCGCGGTATTTCGTCCAGCGGAATCCAGAGGCTGAGGGTTTTCGGGCCCTCGACGCAGTAATAGGGCGCGTCGTGGTGCCAGGGTGTCGGCACACCGGTCTGCGCCTCCTTGACCAGCACGTGCTCATGGAACAGCTGGACCTGCCGGCTCTCCATCAGTTCGGCGCCGATCTCCGCGGCGGGCGAGTTGAAGATGAAATCCTTGTACTGGGGAATGCGGGCCCAGTTGCAATAGTCGACAAAGAAGCGGCCGTCCCCCTTCTCCCCCTTGTAAATCCTGGCCGTGGGATCCGGGTCGGCCATGTTGGCGGCAACCCCGTCGCGGAGTTTTTCGACCCAGTCAGAGAAGACGCCTCGCAGCACAGCGGCGCCCTTGTCGCGAAAGCTCTCGATGGTCCCATCGTCAAGGTAGCGGGTCATGGTTGCTTCTGATCGCCCTGTTCCGTCGTTCTGACTTTACAGAGAAACAGGCAGCAAAAGAAACGTGATTGACAGGTTTTTGCCCGACTTTCGGGCCGGCTCCTGATCTCCTCCTTGCTTTCGGATCTGTCGGATGCGCCCTTTCTGGGGGAGACGGCACTCATCTTTGTCTGTTCCCGGCCGATGGCTTCACAAGACGATGTGGCAGAGCCTGAGCCTCCCGGTCTCGTCTACCTCGTACTGGCCACGGCCGTCTCGCCGGGACTGCTTCTACTTATCTTGGGATTGAGGCTCCTTCTGAAGGCTGGTCTGGTCCAAGGCCGTGCGTAGGTCACCCGCTCCGGCTGGAGCGGGTGACCAAAAGCGATTTACTGGCTTTGAAGGATCTCGCTGTAGCTGCCGCGCAGTTGCAGGGTTATGGTCACATCGGCCCGGTCGCGATTGCGCCAGAACCAGCCGTGCTCGCCCGCGAAGGGCGCTTCTATCCTGCCTGTGCCGGAGGTCTTACCTCGTCCCTTCTCGTAGTCGATGGACTGGCCCGGAGCATGGGCGTGCAGGTCGTAGTTGATCCGCCCGCCCTCGGCGACCCAGCTATATTCGACGCTGTCCTGCGCCCGCATCACCAGCTTGATCTCGGCAGGCGCTCCGGGTGCAAGCGTAAAGGTGACCGTATCCCGCCAGGCTTCCTCTGCCCGGGCCGTTCCGACGAACAGATCCAGGACCTGATCCAGCAGGCTTGAGCTCTGATCGGGATCGCCGTGCTTCAGGCGGTCCTCCTCTGATTCCCTGGTCAGTTCCTCCTTGATTTCACCCATCTCGGTCAGCCCGAGTAAACGGCCCGCGCCTGTCGGATCGATGGCGTATTCGGCGGGCAGGATGACCGCCACGAGGATCACCAGGGCCGAAATGGCGGCCAGGATGGTGGAGCGCAGAAGCTGGGACGAGGTCGGCAGCTCCTCGAGGCTTGGTTTTTCACTGTTGAACATTGGTTTCTCCAAAAGATCAGGCGGCGGCGAAATAGCCGGTGATGTGCAGGCCCATCAGCATGAAGCCCAGGGACATGACGACGACGTTGGCGGTGTAAGCCTGGCGGAAGAAGTTGGCCGACTTTCGCCAATAGCCCATGACGATGAGGATCACGCCGAGCGCAAGCACCTGGCCGATCTCGACACCGACATTGAAGGCCAGCAGGTTCGCCAGCAGCCCCTCTTGGGCGATCTCGTAGTCCAGAATTTTGGTGGCGAGACCGGTGCCGTGAAACAGGCCGAAAATCAGTGTCGCCGCCTTGGTGTTCGGCTGCACACCGAACCAGCGTTGATAGGCACCGAGGTTATCGAGCGCTTTGTAGACGACCGACAGACCGATGATGGCGTCGATGACGTAAGCGCTGATACCCCAGCCGAACCACACGCCGGCGAGCATCGTGACGGAGTGGCCGAGCGCGAAAAGGCTCACATAGATGGCGACGTCCTTCATCTTGTAGAGGAAGAAGACGACGCCCAGCAGGAAGAGAATGTGATCGTATCCCGTCACCATGTGCTTGGCGCCGAGATAGGCGAAGGGAATGAGTTTCACCCCCCAGATTTCCTGAATGTAGCCTGCATCGCCCGGGGTGACATTGTGGGCGAGGGCGTGGCTGGCGCTTGCGGCAAGCGCGGTAACGACAAGACAGAAGAGAATGGCAGTCCGGCCACAGCCTGAACCGCCCCCTTCCCGTAGGTTGGGAATCATGAATTGATCTCCGCTTTGAGTTGTTTGATCGGTGAGATCGCGCCTGGAGCGCGACGCCGATCAGACGCGCGGAGGTCGTTCGATCAAAAATCTCTGCGACGGTTTGCCCTGCGTAACAGCCGGGCGCCAGGTGCTCCCGATATCGATCGCGAGGGACGGGTTGCCAAAGCTCAGCAACAGCGGTGAATGGTCGTGATCAGCGGCATCGTGGCTGTGACCATGCAGGGCCCAGAGCAGGTCTTCCTCAAAACCGTGAGAGTGCCCGTGCTCCGCGACCATCTCCAGATGGTCCTGGATCGTTTCCAGGGCGGCAGGGGTGTGGTTCGTGGTCGGCAGGACGGACCACAGGAGCAGGGATAGGCTGAGAAGCATCACCAGGGCTTTTTCGCCAAGTGTTCGCATCTGCCTCATCACTGTGCCTGCGCAACTGCCAAGTTAAATCAACTCTCTCGCTGTCGAGCTTAGCCCGATCAAGATTAAACGCTTGCTTATATGGCGCGCCTGCGCGCCAGAGCAAGCTAAGTTTACGGCCGGGGTTGAAGCCGTCCTTGACCTTTGAGAATGGTAGCCTGCAGAATGCAAACGAGGGTTGCATTGAAGGGAGCCGCTCTTGATCATTCGTTCCGCCGAAACAGGCGATGCCGAGGGGATCGCGGCTGTTCTGGCAGATTTGGTTGCAGCCGGAAAACGTCGCAAAGACTGCGACCGTGAATTTGCCTTGAAGCACTATGTCACACACCCGGACAAAATCCTCTGTTGTGTTGCAGAGGATGCCGATGGAACGATCCTCGGCTTTCAGTCACTCAAACTGGCTCGGGAGAACAATGAATATGGCGCGCCGCCCGGCTGGGGTTTGATCGGTACCCATATCAGGCCAGGCGCCGCCAGGCGTGGAATCGGCCGCGCTCTTTTCGAGGCCACGAAGCAATCGGCTCGAACCACCGGCATTCCCGCAATTGAAGCTTTCATCGGTTCGGCGAACGGCGACGGTCAAGCTTACTACGAAGCAATGGGCTTCAGGGATTACCGCTACACGGAAACCGCCGTTTGCAAGTCTTTCAAGGATTTTTGAGAGACCTGGCAGATCTCAGCTAACTGGCAGGTTTCAGCTAACTGTGGGACGCGCGCTTCCGGTACCTGCGGTCTGCGCTGCTCTGGTCTGCCAAGCGCCAAATCCTGCAGCTCGCTTGACCCTAAAGCTGAAACGGCAGCTCCACCAACTGGCCCCCGATGCGTCCGTCGTCCCGAACCACCTCCACGCGCTCGCCGGCGGCGGTCTCGACGGAAACAAGCGCGTAGCCGATCATGCGTTTGAGGCGATAGGACCAGGCCTTATGGGACATGTGGCCCACCGGGCGCCCGTCTTTCTCGATGGGGAGCCGGATTGACTGGTCTTCGTTTTCTTCGCCACCCTCCAGGATGATCCCGAGCTGGTGCCGCTTGACGCCTTCGGCCTTGATGCGGCGCAGGGCCTGGATGCCGATCACCTCGTCGTCGATATCCAGATCGACGAATTTTCCCATCCGGACTTCGAAGGGGTTCGTCTGCGCGTCTGTATCCACGTCCCAGTTAATCAGTCCGCTTTCCGTCCGCTCAGCAGGATTGGGGTAACCGGGCCCGATGTCGAAGGGCCTGCCGGCCTCCCGGACGATGGACCAGAGCCGGTCGCCTTTGCTGGCGTCCAGCAGATAGAGTTCGAACCCGCCCTGTTTGGACCAGCCGGAGCGGGCAACCTTGAGCGGGATGCCCTCGATCTCGGCGTCTTTGAACCAGAAGTACTTCAGCTCGCGCACCCAGTCGCCGAACAGCGCGGCCACGACGTCTTCGGCTTTCGGTCCTTGGACGGCCAGGGGAGAGGCATCGGGTTCGCTGACCTCCACGTCAAGCCCGCGTTCCCCGGCGACGCAGCGCGCCCAATACCAGATGTCCGAGTTACCGATGGAGAGCCAATAGCAGTCTTCACCGACTTTCTGCGCGATCGGGTCGTTGATCAGTATGCCCTTGTGGTCGCAGACTGCGGCGTATTTGCCCTGGCCCACCGCCTGCTGAGAGAGATCGCGTGTGCAGAGTAGCTGTGCCAGCCGTGCTGCATCCGGACCCTTGAGCTGCACCTGACGCTGCGCGGCCACATCCCACATGGAAACGCCCTCGATGAGACGCCAGTACTCCGCTTCCCGGTCGCCATAGCCGCGCGGTATGAGCATCCGGTTGTAAGACAGCAGGGACTCGGCACCCTCCTTGATCGTAGAGGCGTAGAAGGGTGACTTTCTCAGCCGCCCGACGGACAGGATTTGCGCCATGGTTCCCTCCGAAGGCTTGCCGTTCCGTGGCAGGATTTATCCTTTGAGGAAACTAGTTTCGTCGTTGAGCAAGTAAAGGGACCGGCCGTTGATCCTGCAAAAGGGGCTCGGTGCCTTTGTGCGTCATAGTCTCTGGCGGTTTGAGCGATAGCGTCGGCGCAAAGAACTTATGGCGAGACAGGCTGTCCCATCTCGGCCAGGATCCAGCGCAAAGCCTCGACGTTTCCGCGCGCGTCGTCGACCGGGTTGTGGGTGTGTTTCGTCACGCGGCGTTTCTTCCAGGCATTGGTGTTCAGCGGTTCTTTCCGGCGTCCCGCGTCCAGATCGCCAATGCGGCGGGCGCTGAAGCCGGCCGGGTTTTCGCCCAGGTACCTGTGGCAGTACCAGTTCCAGAACTGCCAGTCGAAGGCCGGGTTGTCGGACCAGAGGATGACGCGCTGACCGCCTGAGAGCTCTTTGAGCCAATCGCGTGCGTCCTGCATGACGTCTTGCGGTGACCGGTAGGATTGCTGCCTTTCGAAGGAGACCCCAACCGCATCCCGGGCCGCCGCAACGCCGGGGTTCTGGACAATAGGGGCCACCTCGCCCAGGTAGTCTCGTTCGGGACTGGCGATGGACACCAAACCAAAGGAAATCATGTTGTAAAGCCCCGGACAGGGGCCGTCAGACTCCACATCGAGAACAACATGGCGGAGCCACTTGGACATTTCTCATACCTTGAAATTTCTATCTGTTGCCTGTGATTATCACGGATTGAAACACCTGCGGAAAGTTCATTCGGTCTGTGCTCGAGAAGCACGGCTTGGAAACCACACCTGGCGTCGAGGCTTGATGCCGTGATTGAAGGAAACCTGAAATGAATGAGATTGCGGTCGTCACCGGCGGGGGCAGCGGGATCGGACAAGCCTGCGCACAAAGGCTGGCCGGGCGTGGCGCGGAGGTCTGGATACTGGATCTGAACATCGAAGCTGCTGAGACGGTCGCGGAACTGATCCGATCCTCCGGCGAAACGGCGCATGCGCTGGAAGTCGATGTTTCGGATGCCGGTGCTGTCGAGGATGCCGCCAGGCGCATCAAAGCAGATTCCGGCGCACCCTCGGCTCTTGTCACGGCGGCTGGAATCATTGAGACCGCCTCCACTGTCCTGGACGCCGATCTCGAGGCGCATGACCGCTTGTGGGCCATTAACTACGGCGGCACGCTGAACGCCTGCCGGTCTGTCGGCCGCCTGATGCGGGACGCGGGCGCCGGCGCGATCGTGACCGTCGGATCGATCAATTCCTACGTGGCGCTCCCTCTGCCGGCCTACTGCCCGTCGAAAACAGCGATCCTCCGGCTGGTGGAACTGCTCTCGGTCGAACTGGGAAGATTTGGCGTCCGCGTCAACGGCGTCGCGCCGACCTACGTGCTGACGCCCGGTCTCCAGGCAAAGGTCGACGCGGGCGAACGCGATCTCGACGTTATGTTAAAGGTCAACGCGCTGAAAAAGATGGTTGAGCCCGAGGACATCGCAAAGGTCGCCGCTTTCCTGCTCTCCGAGGATGCCAGCGCCGTCACCGGCCACATGATGCCGGTCGACGCTGGCTACCTGCCCGCGACGACCTACGCGACCTTTGCCGGCGGTCATCCCTGGGACGACTAGACTTGGTGCTGCGCGCAAACACCCGTTTTCGCCATTTACTTTGTCGGCGAGTACGGCAGTGACGAGTGATGCAGGTTGATTTTGAGATTGCCTGCCGAATCTTTCACATAGCCAAAGGTGTATTCCACTTTGACTTCCTTGCCGTCAGGGCCTGTGAAGAAATAGTTGCCCATGGCCATCGCCGTATCATCGGCTGTGTAAATTCCGTTGTTCTCCCAGCGAACCTTGGTCCAGCCTTTAATCGCGAAGCCACTGTCTTCGGTGCCTTTCGTTCCGACGAAATAGCTCAGAGCTTCATCAAAGCTCTCGCGAAACTGGTCCTTCGCGGCCAACGTAGGTTTGAACATGACCGCCGTATCGCCATAGGCATAAAGTGTCTCGATATGCTGCTTGGCGCGGGCTTCAAAATCATCGCCTTTCTCGTGCATGGTTGCGATGTCGACAATGCCTTTGCCCCAAGCATTCTGCGCATCCAAGACGGCTTGTTCCGAAATATCTCCGGCAACTGCCTTACCAGTGAATACAAGTGACAAAGCGGCGGCAGTCACAGCAGTAGATTTGAGTGTCATGATCTTTCCCTTGAAAGCCATTGGTTTTGGAATTGGGACAGAGTGTCCGCGACAGATACAACTCTGGTTGTGTGAGTTGAAAACTTCAATGGAGCTTCAAGGCGTATTAATCATCCATTAATCGTCTATTAATCGTTACTGAAAAGAGTTGTGAACCTCGGCGCTCGGTTGTTGACAGAATTTGAAACTGCCCTCTGTTTACTTCACGGAAAAGGGCGCTTTGGTCTTCAGGCGAGCGTCCGGAGCGCACGCCAAAGACGACGTAGAGTTTTTCGACAGCATCCGGAGGAAGCTGCCTTCGGCGCCTGTGGTTTGAAGGGCCGCGTAAGCCCTTGACCCTTCACATCTGCTCATGTTTCCTCAGTTCCTGCACCACTTCCAAAGGGCTCACGCATGACACCTCCGAAAATCGCCCTTCTTGGTGCAATTCTCGAGTCAAATCGCTTTGCACCCCCGGCCGAGCTGGTCGACTTCACCTCGCTGACCTGGCTCGCTGGCGATGCTTTGCTGTCCGAGGCCCGCGCCACGACCCCGCGGCTTGCGGCGGAGTTCGCAGCCTTTGTACGCGCGATGGATGCCACGGGAGACTGGACGCCGGTGCCCTGCATCTTGGCGGCCAGCCATCCGGCAGGTCCGGTGCGCGAGGCCGTTATCGAAGAGGTTATCGCGACGTCGGAAGAGATGCTGCGTGCGGCCGGTCCGGTCGATGCGGTCTATATCTGCAATCACGGTGCGATGGTGGGCGAACACGACCACGACCCCGACGGTTTGCTGATGTCACGCATACGCGGCGTTGTCGGACCGGATGTGCCGATCGCTGCAACGCTCGATCTGCACGCGAACATCTCTGAACGCATGGTCGAGGCTTGTGACCTGATCGTCGGCTATCGAACCAATCCCCACGTGGATCAGATCGAACGCGGCGAGGAGACCGCCTTTTCGTTTCGACGGATACTGGCATCGGGCGTTCGGCCCAAGGTCGCGCATGTCAAACTGCCGCTGGTGCCGGCATCGGTCACACTCTTAAGCGCCGAGCACCCCTATGGCACCTTGATCGACCTCGGTCAGCGAAGACAGGCCGAGCATCGGGGTGCGATCCTCAACGTGTCCGTCTTTGGCAATTTCCTTTTCTCGGACACACCCGATAACGGCCTGAGCATTGTCGTCACAGCGCGTGAAGACAAGCAGGCCGCCAAGGATCTGGCGGTTGAACTGGCCGACATGGCCTGGTCCCTGCGCAAGGACTTTGTCCGGCAACTGACCTCCGTCGAGGAAGCCATGGCGATTTCTTCGGACCAGGCTTCGGGCCAAAACCGGGCACCCGTGATTTTCTCCGATGCCGGCGACAATCCCGGCGGCGGAGGAAGCGGCCGGACGACAGAGCTATTGGCGGCGCTTCACGCGGCCGGCGTCTCAGACTGTCTTTATGGCTCTTTCTGCGACCCCGAGCTTGCGCGCGAAGCGCACGGCGTAGGTGTCGGCAATCGCTTCAAGGCGCGCTTTAACCGCTCCTGCGATACGAAGGTTTCCTGGGCGCAATGGGATCTGCCCTTCGAGGCCGAGGCGGAGGTCCTGGCGCTTCATGACGGGGATGTGGTCGGCGAACGGGGCATGACGGCCGGGCGGCGACTGGCGCTCGGCCCGTCCGCCGCGCTTCGCATCGGCGGTATCACCGTGGTCGTCATTAGCGATCGCACGCAGACCGCCGACCCGGTGTTCTTCCACATGTTCGGACTGGATATCACCTCTGCCCGGACCGTCGTCGTCAAATCCCGGGGGCACTTCCGGGCCGGGTTTTCAAAGTGGTTCTCTCCGAGCGAGGTCTTCGAAGTCGACACGGCCGGCCTGACGTCGCCGGTCCACGACCGCTGGCCGCTCACGCACCTGCCGCGCCCGAACTATCCGATGGACGAAGACACCGCATGGCCGGCGTGAAGAATTTTTGTGGCGCATGCCGAAGCCCCGTTTGGCGGTCGCGATAACTTCGGACATGTAATCGGAGGAACACAATACTTAACTCGTACGCGTAACTGCTGTCGTCAGCACGCTGTTTCACAGCCGAAGGTGTTCATAGACAGAGAGATACGCGCATTGGTATAGGTTTATGTTGAAAATACCATGCTTCTAGGGGAAACAAGTGCTCGACTGGGTCTTGGCCGTTTGGGACGGGTTTACTCAGCATGAGCTTTGGGGATTGTTCTGGAGCTATGCGCCGGACATCGCGACGCTCGGTGGTGTCATTGGCTTCATACTTCTGCTGTATCAGTTCATCTGGGGCAACTGGCGTAAGCGCAGGCAGGTACGGCGCGACAGCGACCGCCTGGACAATATTCAGTCTCTCGTCCAGCATCTCGTGGCAACATCTCCGGCCAACTCGGTCCCCTCTGCGACCCGACTAGCGCAGGTCACCGAAGCCGTCGAGTCGGCCGTTCGAGACAAGCAAGCCGGCGATGAGCGGATGGGCCGTGCGCTCGAACTTCTGAAGGCGGGCAAAGCGGAAGAGGCGCAGTTGTTGTTTCGCGCGGTCGCTGAAGAAAAGACGGCACATGTGGCTGAAGACAGCAGGGTCGCCGCCGCGGCCTGGCGGCATGACGGCGCCATTGCGGGCCTCGCTGATCCGAAGCAGGCGCGCTTTGCCTACGCGAAAGCTGCCGAGCTTGATCCGGGAAATCCGGATGGTCGGTTTTGGCACGGTTGGCTGCAGAAGGATGCTGGCAACCTAGGTGCTGCAGAGGCTGCATTCAAGGCCGTCGTCGCCTTGGGAAATCAGGGCGCCAGCGATCGGCATCGACTTTGGGCGCACATCGGCATCGGCGATGTTCAAGTTGCGCAGGGTAACCTTCCCGAAGCGCTTGAGAGCTACCGGGCCTCGATGTTCATAGCCAGGGGCCTTAGCGAGTCCGGTCCGCAGAATGCGGACTGGCAGCGGGATCTGTCGGTCTCGCACAACAAGATCGGCGATGTTCAAGTTGCGCAGAGTAACCTTCCCGAAGCGCTTGAGAGCTACCGGGCCTCGATGTTCATTAGAGTGGGCCTTAGCGAGTCCGATCCGCAGAATGCGGACTGGCAGCGGGATCTGTCGGTCTCGCATGACAATATCGGCGATGTTCAAGTTGCGCAGGGTAACCTTCCCGAAGCGCTTGAGAGCTACCGGGCCTCGATGTTCATAGCCAGGGGCCTTAGCGAGTCCGGTCCGCAGAATGCGGACTGGCAGCGGGATCTGTCGGTCTCGCACAACAAGATCGGCGATGTTCAAGTTGCGCAGAGTAACCTTCCCGAAGCGCTTGAGAGCTACCGGGCCTCGATGTTCATTAGAGTGGGCCTTAGCGAGTCCGATCCGCAGAATGCGGACTGGCAGCGGGATCTGTCGGTCTCGCATGACAATATCGGCGATGTTCAAGTTGCGCAGGGTAACCTTCCCGAAGCGCTTGAGAGCTACCGGGCCTCGATGGTCATTAGAGTGGGCCTTAGCGAGTCCGATCCGCAGAATGCGGGCTGGCAGGCCGATCTAGCGGCAAGCCATGGCAAGCTGGGTCAATTGCTGAACCAGATGGGCGAACGGGATAAAGCGCGGGAGATGCTTGAGCAGGGGCGTGCCATCATTGCGCCGCTGGCTGAGCGATCGGAAACGCTGCTTTGGAAGGAGTACCTACGCGGCTTCGACGAAGGGATCGCCAACCTTCGAGAATGATTCCTGGTAACCTGGACGGTGGTATAATCGATCATTCTACGACTGATCAGCGATTCGCCCTCTCACTCATAGACCGAACAACTAACCTTCCCCCCTCAACCAATCCTCGACCAGCCGCCGCGCAATCGAATCCTTCCGCGGCAACCTGAACGTCTCATCCTCCGGTGAGTTCAGCATCTCTTCGCGCGTATACCAGCGCGCGCTTTCCAGTTCGCGCTCGTCCACCTCGATCTCGCTGCTCACCGCCCGCGCCGAAAAGCCGAGCATGATGGAGGAGGGGAAGGGCCAGGGTTGGGAGGAGTGGTAGGTGACCTGGTCGACCTTCAGCTTGACCTCTTCGTAGACCTCGCGGATCACCGCTTCCTCCAGGCTTTCGCCGGGCTCCACGAAGCCGGCCAGGACCGAGTGCATGCCGGGCGGCCAGAAGGGCTGGCGGCCGAGCAGGCAGCGGTCGCCGTCGTGGACCAGCATGATCACCGCCGGGTCGCTGCGCGGGAAGTGGGAGGCGCCGCAATCCGGGTTCGTGCAGCGCCGGACATGGCCGCTGTTGACACTTTTCGTCGGGCTGCCGCAGCGGCCGCAGAAGCGGTGGGTCTTGTGCCAGTGCACCAGGCCCCTTGCGTAAGCCAGGATCGAGCCTTCGTCCTGGGGCAGCAGGGGGCCGACCTCGCGCAGGTCGACGAATTCGCCCAGCGGTGCCAGGTCCGGATGCTCCGCCGGGTCCTCCACCGGCGAGAGATCCAGGGCGATGCGTGCCTCGCCGTCACGCAGGCCCAGGAAGATCATCTCCTCGGCGAGTTCGATCAGATGCGCCGCGCTCAGGCTCGGCAGCCAGACCGGCTGGGGGCTGTCCTGGGACGCTGAAGCGCGCTGGATCATGTTCTTGGCGCGCCAGACCGGCAGAAGACGCGTGGTCGGATTGGTCAGTTGCGCCAGCAGCCACTCGGCGTCGTCGCGCAGATGTTCGGCGCGGTCCAGGCCGCTGCCGCTGTAGAAGTTGCGATAAGGCATGTCGCGACGTTGGCACAAGCGCGCGGCTTGCGCAATCGCGCCGCGGTGAGAGGCTTGCGAAAATCACGAGCCTGTGACGGGGCAGGCGGAAACGGCCCGCGCTTGCCAATCCGCGCGGCCTCCGCCACTCTTGAGGCAGAAGGAGTGGTGATCTGTGAGGTGGAAACCGCGAATTCCGGCGAAATTCGAGGGCAGGGCAGGCCGGAGCCGCCTTGTCCGGGCCGCTCTGGCGTTGCTGTTCCTCTCCGCCGCGACTCCAGCCATCGCGGAGTGCCTCCGTTTCCCTCCGAACGGCGAGCGCCATTTCGACATCACCCGCAACGGCGCGCTGGTCGGCTCCCAGGCCTTCAGCTTCTCGCGCCAGGACAACCTCTTCCTGGTGCGTCGGGAGGTCCGGATCGAGGTCAATCGCCAGGGACGGTCGCTTTACAGCTATCGTCACCGGGCGGAGGAAAGCTGGGCGGCGGGCCGGCTGCAGTCCTTCGTCGGCGATACCAACGACGACGGCACGCGCTATCTGGTCCGGGCGGAACGCGTGGACGACATCTTCCGGGGGCGGGTCAACGGCCAGTCCTTCACGGTGTCCGGCTTTATCGTCCCGGCGAGCTTCTGGCACCGGGACACGCCGGCGTCCCAGGCGCTCTGGGATGGTGTGGACGGCAGGGTCAAGGTCATCAACGGCCGGGACCGCGGTCGGGAGACACTGCAGCTTCGGGGTAAAGAGGTCCGGACCCGCCGTTTCGAACTGAACGGGCAGATCCGGCGCAGCCTCTGGTACGATGAGCATTGCGCCCTGGTGCGCATGAGCTACCTGGCGCGGGACGGCTCGGAAATCGTTGCTGAACTGCGGCGGGATTGACGGCGCCGGTTCTTCCACATGGTGTCATTCCAATCGTCCTGATTCTAAAGGAGTGGGAAACTTGATCGAACCAGAGGTCTTTGTCCGCTTTGCCACATACAATGCCTGGATGAACGGCAAGCTCTACGACACCTGCGCCGGGATGGAGGATGTGGAGCGCAAGCGTGACCGGGGTGCGTTCTTCAAATCCGTTCACAGCAGCTTGAATCACCTGCTTTTCGCCGACCGGGCCTGGATGAAACGCTTTACCGGAACACCTTACGAAACCAAGCCGATCGGCATCGATCTCTTCGAGGATTTCGAGGAGCTGCGCCGGGCGCGCGACGAGATGGACCGGGATATCCTGGACTGGACGGCGAAGATCGAGCGTTCCTGGTTGCTGGAATCCCTGACCTGGACCAGTGGGTCCGACGGCTTGACGCACAGCCGCCCCGTCTGGGTCCTGGTTCTGCATATGTTCAACCATCAGACCCACCACCGCGGACAGATCACGACGCTGCTCTCACAGCGGGGCCGGGATATCGGGAAGACCGATCTGCCCTGGATGCCGGACCTCGTCCCGCCGCTGGACCCGTGACTCTGAGGGCTTCCGGGCCTTTCGGCCTGCTGCGAAGGGGCATTACGGTGCCGGCGAATCGAGATTCCGCAGAATCGACTCGTAAATCCCTTGCCTTGGAGGTGCAGAAGCTTGATATAGTCCGGCAGGGAGGTTGGCCGCGGACGGACCGCTCGCCAACCCGGTCAGGTCCGGAAGGAAGCAGCCGTAACGAGATTGGCCCGGGTCGCCGGTTCAGCCTCCCGCCTCACCAGGCGAAACCGCAGAAAACTGCGCTTGTCACAAGCCCGGGAGAGCTAATACGGGGAACGCACCCGACCGCGGTGCGGCAAGTTTCGAGCGCGCAAGGATGACGGATCAACCGAAAATCGAGTCGCCTGGCGAGTCTCCCGCCCCTGAAACCACGGACCTGCCTGCTTCCGACCAGACAGCTTTGGAAACGGCTTCCAGCCAGGGTGCCTCGGACCCCTACCGGGTTCTTGCCCGAAAATACCGTCCAACGAATTTCGCCGACCTGATCGGCCAGGAAGCGCTGGTCCGCACCCTGACCAACGCCATCCAGTCGGGCCGCATGGCCCACGCCTTCGTCCTGACCGGCGTGCGCGGCGTGGGTAAGACCACCACGGCGCGGATCATCGCCCGGGCCCTGAACTGTGTCGGGCCGGACGGGCAGGGCGGCCCGACGCCTCAGCCCTGCGGCCAGTGCGAATTCTGCGTCTCCATCGCCCAGGACCGCCACGTCGATGTGATCGAGATGGACGCCGCCAGCCGCACCGGCGTCGCCGACATCCGCGAATTGATCGAGGGCGTGCGCTACCGCCCCGTTTCGGCGCGCATGAAGGTCTACATCATCGACGAAGTGCACATGCTCTCCAACAACGCCTTCAATGCGCTGCTGAAGACGCTGGAGGAGCCGCCGGAGCATGTGATCTTCATCTTCGCGACCACGGAAATCCGCAAGGTCCCGGTCACGGTGCTCTCGCGCTGTCAGCGCTTCGACCTGCGCCGGGTCGGCCATGAAACCCTCACCGCCCACTTCGCCGGCATCGCCAAGGCGGAAGGAGTCGAGATCGACGAGGAGGCGCTGGCCATGCTTGCGCGTGCCGCCGACGGCTCGGTGCGCGACGGCCTGTCGCTGCTGGACCAGGCTATCGCTCTGGGCGGGCGCAAGATCGATGCCGCGCAGGTGCGCGACATGCTGGGCCTGGCCGACCGGACCCGGGTGCTGGACCTTTTCGACGCCCTGATGCGCGGCGCGACCGCCGAGGCGCTCACGACCCTGCAGGACCTCTACGCCTCCGGTGCCGATCCGGCGGTGGTGCTGCAGGATCTGATGGACTTCTCTCACTTCCTTACCCGCGCCCGCCTGACGCCGGAAAGCCTCAGTTCGCCGGGGGTGCCGGAAGCCGAACGCCTGCGCGGCAAGGAACTCTCCGAGAAACTCTCCATGCCGGTCCTGACCCGGACCTGGCAGATCCTCCTGAAGGGTCTGGGCGAAGTGCAGAGCGCGCCCAATCCGCTCCAGGCGACCGAGATGGTACTGATCCGCCTGGCCTATGCCAGCGAGCTGCCGACACCGGGCGATCTGGTGAAGCAGCTCCAGTCGGGCGGCTCGTCGGCAGGGACAAACAGTGCTGCCGCTCCGGGTGCCGCTGCACCGGGTGCTGCCACGCCTACTGGAGCAGCACCACAGGCGAGCGCGGTTTCGTCGCAACCTCTGCGGAACAGCGGCAGCGTTGTGGCCGGTCCCGGCGGTGCCGCGGCCATGCGGGCGCTGGAGCCCGCCCCGCAAGCCCCCAGCCCGCATCCCGCCGCCATCCAGCAACCCGCCCCGGAACCCGAACAGGCACCAATTCCAGAGGCTCCGGAGCCTGAAGCGTCCCAGAGCCCGTCACCGCAGGCTGCGCCCGCGGAGCTGCCGGCCCCCAAGTCCTTCGCCGAGGTGATCGAACTGGCGCGCAGCCGGCGCGAGGCCATCGTCGCCAGCCACCTGGTCAACGATGTCCATCTGGTCAGCTTCGCCGAGGGCGCGATCGAGTTCCGGCCCAACGCCGATGCGCCGCGGGATCTCGCCGGCCGCCTCGGTAACCTGCTGCAGGACTGGACCGGCCGCCGCTGGGTGGTCTCCGTCTCCAGCGAAGCCGGCGCGCCCTCGATCCGCGATCAGGAGGATGCGGTCGAAGCCCAGTTGACCGCCAAGGCGCTGGAGGATCCGCTGGCCAAGGCCGTGATGGGTTCCTTCCCGGGCGCCAAGGTGATCGCGCGCCGCAATGGCACCATGGCGCCGCCGGAGCTGGCCCCTGCGTCCGAAGGTGGTGGCGAAGACCTGCCGATCGACGACTTGCCGCTTGATGACGAAGCGCCCTTCGAGGAATAGGAAGTGATATGAAAAACCTGGCTCAGATGATGAAACAGGCCCAGCAGATGCAGTCCAAGATGGCGGAGATGCAGGAGAAGCTGGCCGATCTGGAAATCACCGGCGTGGCCGGCGGCGGCATGGTCCGCGTGACGCTCAACGGCAAGAGCGAGATGCGCTCGGTCAAGATCGACCCGGCCCTGATCGACCCCAACGACGCGGAAGTCCTGGAGGATCTGATCGTGGCCGCCAGCAATGATGCCAAGCAGAAGGTCGAGGCTGAGGTGGCCGAGAAGATGAAGGACATGACCGGCGGTCTGAACCTGCCGGAAGGCTTCAAGCTGCCCTTCTGATCTCTGGCTTCTGACGGTAACCGCGCGGCTTTCTTTATGGCTCAGAACGACATCGAGCGCCTGATCCAGCTCCTGGCCCGGTTGCCGGGCATGGGGCCGCGCTCGGCCCGGCGCGCGGCACTGCATCTGATCAAGAAGCGCGAAGCCCTGATGTTGCCCCTGGGCAACGCGATCCAGCGGGCGGCGGACAATATCCGCACCTGTTCCTCCTGCGGCAATCTGGACACCAGCGACCCCTGCGGTATCTGCGAGGATCCGAAACGCGATCCATCGGTGATCTGCGTGGTCGAGGAGGTCGGCGACCTCTGGGCGCTGGAGCGCAGTGGCGCTTTCAAGGGCCGCTACCATGTGGTCGGCGGGACTCTCTCGGCGCTGGACGGCCGCGGACCCGATCAGCTCAATATCGCCTCGCTAAGGGGCCGGGTTGCCGATGGGGCCGTGACCGAGATCATTCTCGCGTTGGGGGCCACGGTCGATGGCCAGACCACCGGCCACTACATCGCCGAGACTCTGACCGACAGCGGCGTGAAGATCTCCCGCCTCGCCCACGGCGTGCCGGTCGGGGGAGAACTCGATTACCTGGACGACGGCACCCTGACCGCCGCTCTGCAGGCGCGCCGCCCCGCGGGGTGACGGACCTGCCGTCTTGCTGTGGCAATTGTATGTCCGTTCCGAAGAAAACTGCCGCGGTGCTGCCATAATCGCGACCTAGATCATCAGCCGGATGTTCATTTTGGAGATTTTCATGACTGGACTAGCGAGATCGGCCTGCCGAACGGCTCTTTTCGGCCTGGCTTCAAGCGCTTCCGCGATTTTTCTCACTGCATCTCTCACCGCCGCCGAGCTGAAGGTCGGCGAGGACGCCCGTCAGGCGGTCTCGCTGACGGTCTACAATCAGGATCTCGCCCTGATTTCCGAGCGCCGCAGCCTTGAGCTGCCGCAGGGCCGCAGCAAGGTGGCGATCGAAGGTCTGCCCGCGAACCTCATGCCCCAGACTGCCCTGATCGGCGGCGCGGGCTTCCGGGTGCTCGAGCAATCTTTCGATAACAATCTGATTTCCCAGCAAAAATTATTGGAAGCCTCGGTCGGTAAGGAGGTTCGTGTCATCCGCACCCACCCGACCACCGGCGAAGAAAGCCTGGTCACCGCGCGCCTGATCAGCATCACACAGGGCATCGTCCTGCAGATCGGCGACCGGATTGAGACCGCCGTGCCCGGCCGCCTGGTTTTCGATCAGATTCCCGAGGGCCTGCGCGAAAAACCGACCCTCCTGGCGGAACTCGAGAGCGAAGCCGACGGCGCCAGCGAACTGGCTCTGCGCTACCTGACCGGCGGCCTGTCCTGGAGCGCGGACTACGTCGCCGAACTGAACGAAGCGGAAGACCGGCTGGATCTCTCGGCCATGGTAACCCTCAGAAACAACACGGGTTCCGGCTTCGGGAACGCGACCCTGCGGCTGGTGGCGGGCGAGGTCAATCAGCAGACGCCGCAACCCAAACAGCAATTCCTGATGGCGGCGCAGGCGCGCGGGGCCATGATGGAGTCGGCAGCCGCCGACGTCGCGCCGCCGCAGTCGGTCAGCGATCGCTATGTCTATGATATCCAAAGGCCAATTACTGTCGGAGCGCGGGAAACCAAGCAGATCAACCTTCTCTCCGCCGATGGTGTCGCCGTGAAAAAGACCTATCGCTTCGACGGCCTGGCCTCGGCCCATGGCGGCGCCAACGAGATCGGGCCGGTCAACGCGGCCATCACGCTGGAGCTCGAGAACGACGAGGAGACCGGCCTCGGCCAGCCCCTGCCCGCCGGGATCGTCCGGGTCTACCAGTCTGCGCAGGGCGGCAGCCTCTTCCTGGGTGAGGATCAGATCGACCACACGCCCGAAGGCGAAAAGGCCGAGCTGCGCCTGGGCGAAGCCTTTGATATCACAGCACGTGCCGCCCATACCGCCGTCGACCGGATCTCCCGCGACACTTACGAATCGGCGCAGGAGATCGTGGTCGAAAACGCCAAGGACGAGGTGGTGACCGTCGAGGTGGCCGGCTTCTTTCCCCCGACCTGGAAGATGCTGAGCGAGTCCAGCCCGCACGAAAAGGAAACCGCGAGCCAGGTTGTCTGGAAACTGGAGGTTCCGGCAGGCGGTTCCACCACCCTGACCTATCGGGTGCGCGTCAGCCGCTAGAGCGGATTCAAAGGGTTAGATCAGATTCACATGTACGATAGATCGCCAAAGGCGATTCCATCTAAACTTGATCTGATCTAAGCGCGCCGCGTGTCGGAAAAGGCCAGCAGACCCGCGATGACGAGGTAGAAGCTGCCGGCGGCGCGGTTGAAGAGGCGCTGCCGGGCCGCCGTGGTCAGCACCTTCGCAAGCCCAGCTCCGGCCAGCGTGTAGCCGCTATAGACCAGGATGACGATGGTGATCGCAGTTGGCACGATCACGGCCAGTTGCGGCGCGAGAGGCGCACCCGCGTCCAAGAACTGCGGAAAAGCGGCCATGTAGCTTAGAATGGCCTTGGGATTGCTCATGGAAATGGCGAAGCCGCGCCGGACCAGGGACCCGGCCGACTGCCGTTCCCGTCGCCCGGTTTCAGGCGTCACCGCCGGCTTCCGCCAGAGCGACAGGCCCAGCCAGAGCAGATAGGCGATGCCCAGCCATTTCAGCGCCAGATAGAGTTCCGTATAGGCCAGCAGCAGTGTGCCCAGACCCAGCACCGCGATGGTCATATGCGTCAGGCCGGCGAGGGCGATCCCCAGCACGTTCCAGTGCGCGCGGCGTGTTCCGTTGGCGACGGCGGCGGTCATGCAGCCGATGGCGTTGGGACCGATCGGCAGGGAGAGGAGCGTCCAGATCGCCACGAAAGTCAGCCATTCCGCCAGTGTCATGTCGCTATCCCCATCACGCGAATATCCGCTTTCACTCTCGCAGCCTGCGCGCCGCTTGTCGATCACTGACACTTCGGCTATGATCGTAGTATGCTTGAAGGTCCCTATATCGCGGAGGCGGCGTCGCTGATCGGTGATCCCGCTCGCGCCAACATGCTCTCGGCGCTGATGGACGGCCGGGCGCTCACCGCCACGGAGTTGGCGCATATCGCCGGGATCACACCCCAGACCGCCAGCGGCCACCTCGCGAAGCTCAAGGAAGCCAACATGCTGTCTGTGGAGCGCCAGGGCCGGCATCGCTATTTCCGTTTGGCCGGGCCGGAGATCGCCCAGGCCATCGAGGCCATCTCGGTCGTCGCCCAGCAGGGCGCGCCCCGGCACCGGCCGACAGGCCCCCGAGACGAGGCCATGCGCTTCGCCCGCACCTGCTACGACCATCTGGCCGGTCAGGTGGCTGTGGCTGTGGTCGAGCGTTTTCTTGAGCTCGGTTACCTGACTGAGGCCGAGGAAGACTTCCTGGTCAACGACCAGGGGGCTGCCGCATTGAGCGAATTCGGGATAGATGTCAGCGGATTGCGCGGGAAACGCCGCGCTTTTGCCCGCCGCTGCCTGGACTGGAGCGAACGTCGCGCGCACATCGGCGGCGCGCTGGGCGCCGCCTTCCTGGCCCGTTGCGAGGCACAGGGCTGGCTCAAGACAACGAAGGGCAGCCGCAGCGTGACCGTGACCGCGGCCGGTCGAGCGGGATTTTCCGAGACTTTCGGCGTCGAACTGCCGGCCTAGCTCTTATTCGACCACCAGCCTCGGCTGGGCCGGTGGCGGCAGTTCCGTAGCCTCTTCCTCCCGGTCCTCGAGCTGCATCTCCTCGATCCGCTCACCACGTTTGGTGATCTTGTCGGTCGAGGTGCGAATATCCCGGATGTCCTTGTCCGCCTGCTGAAAGTGCCGCTGCAGCTTGTCCACCCGGTCATCCAGGCGCCCCACATCCTCCAGCATCTTCTGCACTTCCGTCTGGATGACGCCGGCCTGTTCGCGCATGCGCACGTCCTTCAGGACCGCCCGTACCGTGTTGAGGGTTGCCATCAGCGTGGTCGGAGAGACGATCCAGACCCGCGCGCGGTAGGATTCCTCGACCACGTTGCGGAAGTTGGCGTGCAGTTCCGCATAGACCGCCTCGCTGGGCAGGAACATCAGGGCCGATTCCGCCGTTTCTCCGGCGACGATGTAGCGCTCCGCGATATCTTTGACGTGTTTGCGGACGTCCGCGACGAAGGCACGGCGCGCCTGAAGAGAAGCGGCGTCATCTGCCGCGTCTCGCAATGCCTGGTAGCTTTCCAGCGGAAACTTGGAGTCGATGGCGATGGAGCCCGGCGGGTTGGGCAGGTGCAGCAGGCAGTCCACCCGCCGGTTATCGCCGACCGTGGTCTGAAAGCTGTAGGCGCTGGGCGGCAGGATCGACTTCACGATGTCGGCCAATTGAACCTCGCCGAAGGCGCCACGGGCCTGTTTGTTGTTCAGAATGTCCTGCAGGCCGACGACCTGGGTCGAGAGTTCGGTGATCTTCTTCTGGGCGCTGTCGATGACGGCGAGACGTTCGCCGAGCGTTCCTAACGCCGTCTCACTGCGGGTGGCATGGTCCTGCAGCCGGTCGCCGACCCGCTTTGAGAGATCGCCCAGGCGCTCCTCCAGCAGCTTGCCGATGGCCCGCTCCTGCGTCTGGAAGCGGTCCGCCGTCTGCGCCTGCGCGGAAGCCAGCGCCTCGGTCAACTGGCTGACCCGTCCGGTGAGCTCAATGGCCTCGCGATTGTCCCGTTCCGCATTTCGGCGCATGGACAGCATGGCGAAGATACAGAAACAGAGGGCGGCGACGGCCAGAGCAGCGATCACGAGGGCGACGAAAGTCAGGTCCATGTTCGTTCCAAGGGACGGCGTGCCGGCCGTCCGCAGATTTTCGAAGCAATTCTTCAGGGTTTCTAGTCGTGTGAACCGTCAACGCCTTGCGAATCGGAATGGCGACAGGTTAACACTTCCGCACGGCCCGTGGCAGGGCCGGGAGGCCATTTTCGCGCGTTAAGCGGCTTGACGCCTAGACTTTGCGGCAATACCTAAGGGGTTATTATCTGATCAAACGATGCGATGTGACGCCCTGACATGGCCCTTTTGCCTATCATTACCGCCCCGGATCCGCGCCTGAAGCAGGTCTGTCCCTCTGTTGAACAGGTCGACGATGAGATCCGCCGCCTGCTCTCGGACATGCTGGAGACCATGTACGACGCGCCGGGCATCGGCCTGGCGGCGCCGCAGGTTGGCGTTTTGAAGCGGGTGATCGTGGTCGATGTCTCGCGCGAAGATGAGGAACGCGCGCCCTTGAAGATGGTCAATCCGGAGCTGACATGGGTCTCTGACCATGATGCCAGCTATGACGAGGGTTGTCTCTCGCTCCCCGAGCACTACGCAGAGGTGGTGCGGCCGGCGGAAATCAAGGTGGAATACCTCGACGAAAGCGGCGCGAAGCAGGAACTGAGCGCCGACGGTCTGCTTGCGACCTGTATTCAGCATGAAATCGACCATCTCGACGGTATTCTCTTCGTGGATCATATCTCGGCGCTGAAGCGCAACATGATCCTCCGAAAGCTGCTCAAGGCGCGTAAGGCCAAGTCCTCCGAACTCGAACAGGCCTGATTCCCAACAGGCTTTAGCGCCCCGGCGTTGCCTCACATCGTCACTCCCTGATAAAGAGGGGCCAGCGCCCGCCTGACGGCGGTCGCAAGGTCGATCTGTCCTTTGATCTGACGGATCAGGTATTTCGCTTAGTAAGGGATCAGGGATGACGCGGCTTCGACTCGCCTTTATGGGAACGCCTGACTTCGCGGTCTCGAGCCTGCGCGCCCTGGCCGGGGCCGGCCATGAGATCGTCGCCGTCTATTCCCAGCCGCCGCGCCCGGCCGGACGGGGTCACAAGGAAAAACTCACCCCGGTCCACGCCTTCGCCGCCGAACGCGGTTGGGAGGTGCGCACACCCAAAAGCCTGAAGAGCTCTGAAGAGCAGGCGGCCTTCGCCGCGCTCGAACTGGACGTGGCGGTCGTAGCGGCTTATGGCCTGATCCTGCCCAAAGAGATTCTGGAAGCGCCGCGGCTGGGTTGTCTCAATGTCCATGCCTCGCTGCTGCCGCGCTGGCGCGGTGCCGCGCCGATCCAGCGGGCGATCCTCGCCGGTGATGCGGAAAGCGGCGTGACCATCATGCAAATGGACGAGGGGCTGGATACGGGCGGCATGATCCTGAACGAGAGCCTGGCGATCACCGAACAGACGACGGCCTCGACGCTGCACGACGCGCTGGCGGAACTCGGAGGGCGTTTGATCGTCGAGGCGCTGGCGGCAGCGGAGGCGGGGCGCTTGACGGCAGTGCCACAGCCTGCCGAAGGCGTGACCTACGCGGCGAAGCTCAACAAGGCGGAGAGCCTGATGGACTGGCGGCGTCCGGCTATCGAGCTGGCGCGTCAGGTGCGGGCCTTTACCCCCTGGCCCGGGGCGGTCTTTTCCCTGGGCAAGGAACGCATCAAGGTTCTGGAAGCTGAAGCGGTTGAAGCTTCCGGTCAGCCGGGTTGTGTGCTGGACGAGGCTCTGACGGTGGCCTGCGGTGAAGGCGCGCTGCGCTTGTTGCGGCTGCAACGCCCGGGCAAAGGCGCCATGGCGGCACGGGATTTCCTCAATGGATTCTCCCTGCCGGCTGGCAGTGAACTCCCGCTGGCTGTTGAGCCGGCGCCTGGCACGGCTGTGACGGGCGGGCAGCCATGACCCGCTATAAGCTTGTGGTCGAATATTTCGGTGGCGATTTCGTCGGCTGGCAGCGGCAGGACAACGGCGCCAGCGTGCAGGCGGCGATCGAGCAGGCGGTGAAGGGCTTCTGCGGCGAGACGGTGGTCGCTTCGGCGGCGGGCCGGACCGATGCCGGGGTCCATGCGCTGGGCCAGGTGGTCACGCTGGACATCGCGAAGGAGACCACCGCCGAGACCGTGCGCAAGGCGCTGAACGCGCACCTGCGAGAGGTTCGGGTGGCCATCCTCTCGGCCGAGGCGGTCGAAGATGATTTCCACGCCCGCTTTTCCGCGACCGGCCGCAGCTATCTCTACCGTATCGTCAACCGACGCGCGCCTCTGGCGTTGGAGAAAGGGCGGGCCTGGTTCGTGCCGGTGCCGCTCGATGCCGAAGCCATGCACCTGGCCGCCCAGTGCCTGGTCGGCACCCATGATTTTTCTTCCTTTCGGGCGAGCCATTGCCAGGCCAAGTCGCCGGTAAAGAGCCTGAGCGAAATCTCGGTGGCGCGTGACGGCGAAGAGATCCGGATCCATGTGGCCGCAAAATCCTTCCTGCATCATCAGGTCCGAAACATCGTCGGCACCCTGAAGCTGGTCGGCGAGGGCAAGTGGACGGCCGCGGACTTCATGACGGCCCTGGAGGCCCGGGACAGAAGCGCCGCCGGCCCGACGGCACCGGCGGACGGGCTCTACTTCGTCGGCGTGAGCTTCGAATGAAACGGCCGGGTCGATGAACGGGCTCAAGTCCGGCGCGCCCCAGTTCGACCGGATGACCGCGATCATGGTGCCGACGGTCCTGATCTCGGCCAGCTTTGCCAGTGTGCTCTCGACCGATCTCTATTTGCCGAGCCTGCCTTACCTGCCCGAGTACTTCGAGACCGATACCAAGAGCGTGCAACTGACCATGAGCCTGAACCTGGCCGGTTTCGCGCTCGCGCAGTTGATCCATGGACCGCTTTCGGATCGTTTCGGACGGCGTCCAATCCTGCTGATCGGGATGATCGGCTTCCTGATGGCCACTCTCGGCTGCGCCGCGGCCCAGTCGATTGGGCAGCTCGTCCTCGCAAGAACGCTGCAGGGTGCGGCTGCCAGCGCCGAGGCGGTGCTGATCCTGGCGGTGATCCGGGATCTCTACGACGATACCAAGGCCGCCAAGATGCTTGGTGTATACGGCATGTCCATTTCCGTGGCGCCGGCGATCGGCCCCCTGCTTGGCGGCTACATCTTCGTCTGGTTCGGATGGCGGGCGAACTTCCTGCTGCTGTCCCTCGTCATCGCGGTCATCACGCTGCTGATCTGGCGTTATCTGTCCGAGACCACGGTACCGGATCGCGACGCCCTCTGTCCTCGGCACCTGCTGCTCGGTTACCTCAGCCTGCTGCTGAAACCTGATTACATGGTCTATGTTGTCCTGCTGGCGCTGTCACTGGGTGGTCTCTTTGCTTTCATTGCCGGAGCGCCCTTCGTCCTGATCGACCGCCTCGGTGTTCGGCCGCAGGACTACGGCTACTACCAGGCGCTGGTGGTCGGGTTCTATTTTATCGGCAACCTCATTGCGGCGCGGATCCTGGGAAAGGTGCCCAGCGAATGGCTGTTGCGCAGCAGTCTCTATCTCATGGCGGCCGGCGGCAGCCTGCTGCCCTTGATGCTTCTGGCCGATCTGGAAACACCGCTGGCGTTGGCCAGTGCCATGTCCGTTTTCGCGCTGGGTCTGGCGCTGATCTTCGTGACGGCGCCCGTGCGCGCGCTGGCGGCAGCCGGCACTGGTGGCGGGCTGGCTTCGGCCTTACTGAGTGCGGTCGAGATGGGCGGAGGGGCGTTGGGCGCAGCCTCCATCAACAGCTTTTACGACGGCACGGCCTATCCGATGGCCATCACTGTCGCGGTCTGCGGCATTGCCGGACCGGTCATCTACGAGACCTGGTGTTTAAGGCGAGGTCCGACCTGATCAGGACGCGGCGATCAGGGATTGCAGGAACAAAGAGACCGTGACGCCCAAGGCAACGAAGCCCGCGGCCGCGAAGCCGGTGATCTCGAGGCTCCGGTGATAGATGAAGCCCTCGTAGACCATCAGGAACAGAGATGCGGCGAAGAACAGCAGTCCGCCGATACCCGAATCCGGTGCGATCGTGCTGAACAGCATGATCGGCGTGATCACATAGACCTGAAGAACGCTTGACCAGTTGATGGCGACGACACAGCGCACGAAGTGCTGTTGCCGGTCGATCACTTCACAGATTGCCTGAACCAGGGTTGCCATGACGAGCAGACCGACGAAAAAGGCCAGACTGAATCGGAGGACGGCAATCACCGGGTTTGCGGAGCCGTCGTCTGATGAGAGCACGAAGACGGCAAGGCCGGGCAGGCAGACGACCACGGCGTAGAAGGATTTCCAGAAGGCATCCCGGGTTGTCAGGAAATAGTTGATCCCGTCCGGATCGAAGCGCATGAGCCGCCAGGCGCCGTAGAGCGCGACGGATACCTCTCCCAAAGAGGGCCTCATTCCTTGAAGTAGCCTTCCAGTATTCCGCCGTAGATTGCTTCCAATTGTGTCAGGTCGGAAAGCGGCACCCTTTCGTCGACTTTGTGCGCCGTGTCGTTGAGCAAACCCAACTCCGCGACCGGGCAGTAGTCCTTGATGAAGCGCGCATCGGAGGTGCCGCCGGTTGTTCCCAGTTCCGGCGCCTGCTGCACGACATTGGTCACCGCGGCCGCGACGAGGTCGCTGAAGGGACCGGGCGCGGAGAGGAAGGATTCCCCGGAAACCTTGATGTCCATGTCATAGCGCCCGCCCACACGCTCCAGGCGTTCCCGCACCCACTCAAACACCCCTTTGCTCGTATAGAGGTCGTTGAAGCGCACGTTGAACATGGCCTTGGCCTCGGCGGGAATGACATTGGTGGCCGGGTTCCCGACATCGACTGAGGTGATCTGCAGGCTGGAGGGCGGGAAATGTTCGCTGCCGCTGTCCAGAGCTTCGTCGGTCAGGGCATGCAGCATCCGTACGAGTGTGTGGTTGGGGTTGTCGGCCAGTTGAGGGTAGGCGGTGTGCCCCTGGACACCATGGACCATCAGGCGGGCGTTCATGCTGCCGCGCCGGCCGATCTTGATCATGTCGCCGAGGCGGTCATTGCTGGTCGGTTCGCCCACAAGGCAGCAATCAAGAGTCTCGCCCTGGGCCCCCATCCACTGCAGAACCTTGCGAGTGCCGTTGATGCAGATGTCTTCCTCGTCGCCGGTGATCAGCAGGCTGATCGAGCCGCCGAAGTCGGGGCCGCGCTTTGCCAGGAAGGACGAGAGAGCAGAGACGAAACAGGCGATCGAGCCTTTCATGTCGACGGCCCCGCGGCCGTAGAGTACTCCGTCGATGATCTCGCCGCCGAAGGGATCGACCTTCCAGGCGGCCGCGTCGCCGACCGGCACCACGTCCGTATGGCCGGCATAGCAGAAGTTCGGGCCGCTGGAGCCCAGCCGGGCATAGAGGTTCTCGACGTCGGGAATGCCCTCGTCCGAGAAGGTCATGCGATGACAGGTGAAGCCCAGGCCCTTGAGTAGCTTTTCCAGCAGATCCAGCGCGCCGCCCTCGATCGGGGTGACCGATGGGCAGCGGATGAGCTGCTGGCTGAGTTCAATGGCACTGGGAACCGATGTCATATTCTGTGATCTATTCTGGATCTAAGTGTCTGCCTTGGATCTAAAGTGTCTGCGATCAGTCGCGCAGCAGGTCGTTGATCGAGGTCTTGGAGCGGGTTCTTTCGTCGACCTGCTTGATGATCACGGCGCAGTAGAGGCTGGGGCCGGGCGTGCCGTCAGGCAGCGGCTTCCCGGGCAGGCTGCCGGGCACTACGACGGAGTAGGCCGGGACGCGGCCCATATAGACCTCTCCGCTGTTGCGGTCGATGATCTTGGTCGAGGCGCCGATGAAGACACCCATGGAGAGGACCGAGCCTTCCTCGACCACCACGCCCTCGACCACCTCGGAGCGGGCGCCGATGAAGCAGTTGTCCTCGATGATGACCGGGCCGGCCTGCAGCGGTTCAAGCACGCCGCCGATGCCCGCGCCGCCGGAAAGATGCACGTTCTTGCCGATCTGCGCGCAGGAGCCGACGGTCGCCCAGGTGTCGACCATGGTGCCGCTGTCCACATAGGCGCCGAGGTTCACGAAGCTGGGCATCAGCACAACGCCCGGCGCGATGTAGGCGGAATGCCGGACGGTGCAATTCGGAACCGCCCGGAAGCCGGCATCCCGAAAACGATTGTCGCCCCAGCCTTCGAACTTAGAGGGCACCTTGTCCCACCAGTTGCTGTTCTCGCCGGCGCCACCGGGAATGGTCTTCATGTCGTTCAGCCGGAAGGACAGCAGGACTGCCTTCTTCAGCCACTGGTTTACCTGCCAGCCGTCGCCGGTCTTTTCGGCAACCCGGAAGCTGCCGGCGTCGAGGCCGTTCAGGGCTTCGGTGACGGCTTCGCGGATCTCGCCGCTGGTGGCCGGAGAGACCTGGTCCCGGTTTTCCCAGGCCGTGTCGATGGTGGTTTGCAGGGCAGAGGCGTTCATGGCGGATCCGTCAGGTGAAGTCGTTGAAATAGCCCGATCGTTGGTGCTTGCGGAGCGCCGGTTTCGAGCCGTGGGAAGATGCGCGAGGGGGTGGGTTCTGTCAATGATTCCCGACGCGCTTTTGCTTGGAAAATAGGGCTTTTTGCTGCCTGGTGAATCAGCTTAGAGCGTGAGCGCCGCAAGCCAGCCGGCCAGGTCGTCGGTGCGGTGATGCACATAGTCCTGATCGGCGCCCTGCGCGCTGCCGTTGCTGTAGGTTTCGATCCAGACCGTCGTCATGCCCATAGCGGCCGCGGGTTCGAGATTGCGCGCCGTATCCTCGAAGAAGATCGCCCGTTTCGGGTCCACCGCGTGGACGGAGATGAAATCTTCGTAGGTCCTCGCAGCCGGTTTCGGCAGATAGTCCGCGCAAACGATATCGTAGATGCCATCAAAATGGCCCGCGATGCCGAGTCGGCCCATGACGTTTTCCGCATGCCGGACAGAGGCGTTGGTGAAGATGATCTTGCGGCCCGGCAGCCGGCTCAGAGCCTGATCGAGCGCCGGGTTGTGCGTGATGCCGGAGACATCGATGTCATGTACGAATGACAGATAGTGCTGTGGGTCGATATCGTGCAGCGTCATGAGGCCGCGCAGGGTGGTGCCGTGCTCGCGAAAGTACTGTTTCTGCAGGGTTCGGGCCGGAACCGGGTCCAGGCCGAGCAGTTCCTGGACATAGAGCCCCATGCGGCGGTCGACCTGGTCGAAGAGGCTGGAGGATTCTGGATAGAGGGTATTGTCGAGATCGAAGATCCAGGTGTCGATCTGGGGAAGCGCGACGCTGTCTCCGGTTTCGGCTTTTGAGCCATCGGGTGGCATAGACACTTCCTTTCGACATCCGGTCCTGATGAGGTGCTGATCGGCGCCTCGTTCATTCAGAGATAACGCCCGCGTTCGAGAATCTCCAAGCAATATTCCCGATAGCTCATGCCCAGTTCCTTGGCGCGCTTCATCCGCATACGGACCACCTCGATAGGCGGAGACTTCCAGGCCTCATCCTTGGCCTTCTTCCAGCAATAAGTCGCCCAGCCTTTCGAGGCGTTCAGGGGCGGCCCGTTATTGTGGCCGATGGAAGGGAGCGGTGAGGGCGGCCCGCGCAGCGCCTGAAGTTCCGGCTCCCGGTAACCCGAGGCTGTGCGCCGGCCGTAAGGCCAAAGCTGAGATCTGGGGACTCTGCTGCGCGGCATCCGCTATTCCCGAAAAGGATCGAATGGTGGTCGGTCGGTCTGATCAGGCATAGAGAAAAGTTCGACAGGAATGAAGTCTCGTAATGCCGGCGCGCCTGGGCCCGGACCGTTATTTGCGGGCTGGATCTCGCGGCGGAGTGAAGATGACTACTAAAGATAGAATAAGAGCACCTACCGAAAATTTTATCCAAAGAATTGAGAATACCGGGCCGCTCGGCGGCGCTTCCGGGCGCTTTACCCCGTCTGAATGAGCTCTCAGGTTCGCGTTAAAATCCTGATTTATAGTGAAAATGTATTGCTCATTGACCTCTGGCCCCACCTGGAGAGCCAGTTGGGTTCCGAAGGATTTAAGCCGCTGTTAACGGGATTACGGCAGTCTCACGGACGCAGGCCGAAGGTATTGGCCCCCATGTGACTCAAGATGCACAGATTGCTTCTCAGGACGAGCGTTCGATTATGGCGAAGACACAGCCTTTAGAGGCGCCACAACAGCCGGCCGGCGGCGCGCAGGAACAGAGCGCGCCGGGCAGCTTCGCCGATCTTGCGCTCTTCGCGCCGGGCGGGCCTTTCGAAAGCTACCCTGGCGCGGCCATGGTCGTCGGCAGGAACGGGATCGTTCTGGGCTCCAATGCTGATGCCGGCCCGCTTGCGAACCTGCTGCGCGGCACGCCCTCCAGTGAGCTGATGACCGCGATCGAGGCGGCACTCGGCGGCAAGGCCGCTCAGGTTAACCCGCTTCTGGTCCGCTCAAAGCCATCACTTTCCAGTCTCGAAGACCTTGAAGCTGCCGGCGGCCTCGGTGCCGAAGCCGCGCCTTCCCCGTCTCACGACAACGCCGGCCCCGAGGCGCCGGTCGAACAGGCCTTTGATGTTGCGGTGTTGCCCTGGGTCGAGGGGGCGGCGGTCTTGCTGCTCGGGCGCGACGTCACACTCGAGCGCAGCCTGCGCGCGGCTCTGGTGGAATCGCGGCAGCGCTATAAGGACCTGGTCGAAATCTCCGCGGATTTCGCTTGGGAGACGGACGCAGATGGCGATTTCACCTTCGTCTCACCGCGCGGCGCCCTCGGTTTTGCCGCTTCAGAGTTGGCGGGCATTGCGGCGAAATCCCTGCTGATCGATCAGGAAACGCCCTCGCCCTTTAGTGTAACCATGCCGGTCAACGAACAGGAGTGCTGGGTCCGCGATGCGGAGGGGGAAAGCATCTGCCTGCTGGTCACGGCCTTGCCGCTGACGACCGCCCAGGGCACTTGGGGCGGCGCGCGCGGTCTCTGCCGTGACGTAACTGATCTGCGCAGCCAGGAGATCGCACGGGCTGGCGCCCAGCAGCGAGAGCGCCTTTTGGGCTATATCCTGCGCATGGTCCGCGATGAAATCGAACCCGACCGCATGCTCGCGGCTGCGGCCAGTTCCCTGCTGCCCGCTCTTCCGGCCACCGGCGCAGTCATCCATCGTAAGTGTGAAGACGGCAGCATGGTCGCCGCCGCTGAAGCTGGCGCAGCCGTCCCGGAAGCCATCCTTTCCGCGCAGGTCGAGGAGATCCAAAAGGGTGCCGTCGAAGTCGAGACCGGCGACGAGAGCGCCGTGGTGCTGTCCCTGGCGACCCAGTACGAGGGTGAAATCAACGGCGCGGCCACGGTCTGGCGTGCGGATGTCAAGCGCGCCTGGCAGGCAGAGGATCTGTTCGTTCTGCGCGAAGTGGTGATGCAGTTGGGCCTGGCGAACCGTCAACTCCTTCGTCAGGAAGAACTGGAGCGCCTCTCCGCGACGGACCCGCTGACCGGTCTGCTGAACCGGCGCAGCTTCGGCGAAGCCCTGGAATCGCGCCTGGACTGGGCGGGCAAGCGCGATAGCGCCGCGGCCCTTTTCTACATCGATCTGGATAACTTCAAGCTGGTGAACGACCGTTTCGGTCATCAGGCCGGAGATGACGCGTTGCTGAAGGTGACGGAGATTCTGCGCGGTGAGACCCGCAGCCGCGATGTCGCGGCTCGGCTGGGCGGCGACGAATTCGCCCTCTTCTTCGACGACATGCTGCCCGACGCGGTCCAGCGCAAGGCGGAGGAGCTGCTTGCGGCTTCTGAACAGCTCAGGGCTCATTCCGGCGACCCTGTGCATCCCCTGGGTTTCTCGCTGGGGATCGCAGCCTGGGATCCGGCTTCCGGCGAAGATCTGAGCTCGCTGGCGCAGCGGGCCGATACCGCAATGTATGCCGTGAAACGGCGTGGTAAAGGCGGCTTCGAAGTGGCGCCGCCGGCGGCCGAATCAAAAACGTAGTCAGTGATGGGGGAAGTCGAAGCCGTGTCCGATCAGACGATGATCTCCTATGAAGAATCGAAGGAACTCGCCAAGGATTCCGACGTTTCCGTGCGCCTGAAGCTGGCGCAGCGGGACGATATCCGCCCGGAGATCCTCTACTACCTGGCCGAAGATCCCTCTGTGGAAGTGCGGCGGCAGATTGCCTGCAACAACCAGACGCCGATTCAGGCGGATCTGATACTGGCGCGGGATCAGGATGACGAGGTCCGTATCGACCTGGCCTCGAAGATTTCCACTCTGAAGCCTGAACTCGATGACGAGCAGCGGGAAAAGGCGGAGCGCTATATAGCGGAAGCCCTGGACATCCTGGCCCAGGACCAGACCACGCGCGTGCGCGAGGTTCTTGCGGACAGCCTGAAAGATGTTCCGCATGCCCCGGCGGCCGTGATTAAGCGCCTCGCCAAAGACGTCGAGGACGTCGTTGCCAACCCGATCCTGCAGTTCTCGCCACTGCTCAGCGACGAGGACCTTATTGAGATTATCGACGGTGGCTGCGCCAGCGGACGTCTTTGCGCCATTTCCCGGCGTCAGGGCCTCGGCGAGGCCGTCACCGACGCCATCGTCACCACCGAAGACCGCCAGGCGGTGACCGCGCTGCTGGAAAACAAATCGGCGCAGATCCGCGAGGAGATGCTGGACAGGCTGGTGGAGCAGGCGCCGCCGGTTGAAGCCTGGCACAAGCCGTTAGTGGAGCGGCCTCAACTCTCTCCCAAGGCGACGCGCAAGCTGGCGACCTTCGTTGCCAGGAGCCTGCTCAAGGCCTTGGAGCGTCGCGCGGGCCTCGATGAAGAAACCGCGCGGATGCTCGAAGAAGAGATGAACCGACGCCTGGCCGCGGAGGAAAGGGAGGAGGATGACTCCCTGAAGCGTGCGGAACAACTCCATGAGTCCGGTAAGCTGGATGATGAGACCCTCTCCGAAGCACTGATCTCGGGTGATCGGGGCCTCGTGCGCAGCGGCCTTGCGGTCCGGGCCCAACTGCCGAGAGACCAGGTCGGGGAAATTCTGACCTCCCGCTCTGCGAAGGGCGTGACGGCGCTGGCCTGGAAGGCCGGCTGTTCCATGCGCTTCGCCATGCAGATCCAGCAGCAGCTCGGCGGCATACCGCCGCAGCAACTGCTCCATGCGGTCAATGGCAACGAATATCCGATGGGCGAGGATGAAATGCTGCTGCAGCTTGATCTGTTTCAGTCGGCTTGATCTGACTTCAGTTGCGCCCGATCAGGGTGCCGATCCCCCGGTCGGTGAAGATCTCCAGCAGCATGGAGTGCGGCACCCGGCCGTCGAGGATGACCGATGCATCCACCCCGTTTTCCACCGCGTTCACGCAGGTTTCCAGCTTGGGGATCATGCCGCCGTAGATCGTGCCGTCCGCGCGCAGCTCGCGCACCCGTTCGGTGCTGAGGTCTGTCAGGAGGTTACCCTCCTTGTCGAGCACTCCGGCGACGTCGGTCAGCAGCAGCAGGCGGGAGGCCCCGACCGCGGCCGCCACGGCGCCGGCCACCGTATCCGCATTGATGTTGTAGGTCTGGCCATCCACGCCCAGGCCGATCGGCGCGATGACCGGGATCATACCGGAGCGCTCCAGCGACGTCAGGATCTGCGGATTGACCCGGTGCGGCTCGCCGACAAAGCCCAGGTCGAGGATCTTCTCTATGTTCGATGCCTCGTCGCGCCTGGTCCGCCGCAGTTTGGTGGCCTGAATCAGGTCGCCGTCCTTGCCCGAGAGGCCGATGGCGGTCCCGCCCGCGGAATTGATCGAGCTGACGATCTGTTTGTTGATCGCGCCCGAGAGCACCATCTCCACGATCTCGACGGTGGCTGCATCGGTGACCCGCAGGCCGTCGATGAACTCACTCTGAACCTTAAGGCGCTCCAGCATCTGGCCGATCTGGGGGCCGCCGCCGTGCACCACGATCGGATTGATGCCGATCTGCTTGAGCAGCACGATGTCGCTGGCGAAGATATCCGCCAGCTCCTGATTGCCCATGGCATGACCGCCGTACTTGATGACGAAGGTCTTGCCGGTGTAGCGGCGCATGAAGGGCAGGGCCTCGGTAATGGTCCGGGCCGTCCGAAGCCAATGCTTGGTGTCGCTGAAGCTCTTATTGGTCATTTCGGAATTCTAACGTTACGGCGCGGGCTCGGCCAGAGTTGCGAGCGTGGCGCGTAGTTCGGCGATGCCTTGGGTCTTGTGGGATGACGTGACGGCGACATCGGGGTGCGCCGCGGGTCGTTTCGCCAGCTCGGCCTCGACGCCTTTAAGGACGGCGGCAAGCGCCGTTGGCTTGAGCTTGTCCGTCTTGGTCAGGACCACCTGATAGGAGACGGCGGCGACATCCAGTTCCTTCATGATGTCGCGGTCGTTGTCCTTCAATCCGTGCCGGGAATCGATCAGCAGGCAGACGCGGCGCAGTTCGCTCCGGCCCTTGAGGTAATTCCGGGTCAGGCCGGTCCAGCGCTTGACGTCGGTTTTGGAAGCGCGGGCGAAGCCATAGCCGGGCAGGTCGACCAGGACCAGCCGTTCGCCCAGACCGAAGAAGTTGAGCTGCTGGGTGCGGCCTGGTGTGTGGGAGGTCCTGGCCAGGGTCTTTCGGCCTGTCAGGGCGTTCACCAGACTGGACTTGCCGACGTTGGAACGCCCCGCGAAGGCGATTTCCGGGAGGCCGAGATCGGGAAGCTGGCCGTCCTGCGCTGCCGCCGTCAGAAATTTGCATTCCTTGGCAAACAGCAGGCGGCCGGCCTCCAGCGCGGCCTGCCGGGCCGCCTCCTCGCCGCTATCACCCGTCGCAGAGGGGGAGGGGGCGGGCTCGAGAGGGTCTGCCATCCGTTGCCGCCGTCAGCTCTTGGCGGGCTTGTTGCCGATGGGAACGCCGGCCTTCTTCATGATGATCGCCTGCTGAATGATCGACAGGGTGTTGTTCCAGGCCCAGTAGATCACCAGGCCGGCCGGGAAGGTGGCCAGAAGGAAGGTGAACATGATCGGCATGAAGAGGAAGATCTTAGCCTGCACAGGATCCGGCGGCTGCGGGTTCAGCTTCTGCTGCAGGAACATGGTCACGCCCATGATGATCGGCCAGACGCCCAGATTGAGGACGTTGAACAGGCCGAGCTCTGGAACGTCCCAGGGCATCAAACCAAAGCCATTGAGGATCGAGGTCGGATCGGGTGCCGACAGGTCCTTGATCCAGCCGAAGAAGGGCGCCTGGCGCATCTCGATGGTCACGAACATGACCTTATAGAGCGCGAAGAAGACCGGGATCTGCACCAGGATCGGCAGACAGCCCGACATGGGATTGGCGCCCTCGCGCTTGTAGAGGGCCATCATCTCCTGATTCAGGCGCTGTTTGTCGTCGCCGAAACGTTCGCGCAGGTCGAGCATCTCCGGCTGCAGCTTACGCATCTTCGCCATGGCCTTATAGGACTTGTTGGCGAGCGGGAAGAAGGCCAGCTTGATGAAAACCGTGAGGACCAGGATGGCGACACCGAAGTTGCCGAGCGCCTCGTTCAGCCAGTGGATGGCGTAGAACAGTGGCTTGGTGATGTAGTAGAACCAGCCGAAGTCGACGATCTTGTCGAAGTACTTCACACCCAGGGTTTCTTCGTAGGCGTCGATCTGGGTCACCATCTTGGCGCCGGCAAAGAGCGAGTTGGTGGCTTCCACCGAAACGCCGGGCGCCACGACCTGAGGATCCCTGTAGAGGAAGTCGGTCTGATAGCGCTCGACGCCGGCCAGCGACTGTCCTGAAAAGCGGGTTTCGACGGGGACGCTCTGGTCCGGGATCAGGGCCGTGCCCCAGTACTTGTCGGTGATGCCGAGCCAGCCGCCGGTCGAGCCTTCCGCGATGACGCCCTTTTCGGCTTCGATCACCTCATCGTAGTCGATTTCCTGGAGGCTCTCGTTCAGAACGCCGACAAGACCCTCGTGCAGGATGTAAAAGCCGAGGGTTTCCGGTGTTCCGGTACGATTGATCAGGCCATAGGGCAGCAGGCTGACGGCTTCTTCGCCATTGTTGATCACGCGCTGCCGCACGGTGAACATATAGTTGTCGTCGACTTCGAAGATCTTTTCGAAGCGAAGGCCTTCGCCGTTATCCCAGCTTAAGGTCACCGGCTGCTGCGGCGTTAACTGGGTCTGATCCGCGCTCCAAACGGTGGTCGAATCGGGCGCTTTAACGCCGGCATTGCCGGCGGACCAGCCGAATTCAGCGTAGTAGGGGGTGGCGGTGCCGAAGGGCGAGAGCAGGACGATATTAGGGCTGCCCTCTTCCAGCGTCTCGCGCAGTTCCGTCAAGACCAGATCGTCGAGGCGGCCGCCGGTCAACGCGATTGACCCGCTGAGCCTCGGGGTCTCGATCGACACGCGCGGGGAGGACGTCAGGATATCGCTGCGCGACTGCGCGGCGGTCACCCCGGGAATGACCGGTGAGCCGGGGATGGAAGGCGTTCCCGTAACCTGACCGCTGCCCGGTGCGGCCGTCGGCGCGCTTCCCGCCGGTCCGGCCTGGCCGGCCGGTTGTCCGGCGGTCTGTTCACTGCTTTGCGGCACTTCGGGCGGCGGCTCGGGCGGAAAGATGAACTGAAAGCCCAGCAGGATGGCGAGCGACAGAACGATCGCGAGAAAGAGGTTCTTTTGGTCCTGTTGTCCCATGGTGCCGTTTGCTCAGTGACGTTCGTGACAATGATGAGATTTGGAAAAGCCCAGGCCGTCCTTGCCTGGAGCCGTGCCGGCCGGCGGCACCGGGTCATAGCCTTCACCGCCCCAGGGGTGGCAGCGCAGCAGGCGCAGCAGGGTAAGCCAGCTACCGCGCAGAGGGCCGTGCTCCCGCAGTGCGTCGCAGGCGTAGTGTGAACAGCTTGGGGTATAGCGGCAGTGCGGAGGCATGAGCGGCGAGATACCATACTGATAGAGCCGCACCAGACCGATGAGGCCGCTGCTTATCAGTTTCATGCTTCGCTCCCTTCGGAATCCCGTCCGGCCTTCGATCCGATCTCCGGATTCCGGCTTTTGTCCGTTCGACGCCGCGGTCCCTGTTTGCCTTCCGGGCGTCTCTTTGACGAGGCCCGGGAGATCGCCACACGCAAATCCGATTTCAGGTCTTCGAAGTCGCGTGTCAAGGTCGAGCCGCGCCCGATCACGACATAGTCGTGACCCGGACGGCCGTTCTCCGGCATGATGGCGTCAACAACCGCGCGCAAACGCCGACGCGCGCGATTCCGCTTTACCGCGTTGCCGACCTTTCGGCTAACGGTAAAGCCTACACGCAGATCGTCGCCGCTTTGCGCGGAATGATCGGGCGATTGGCCGTTCGGCCCGCGCTGCAAAACTTGCAGAATCAGGCCGGGAGCCACCCACTTGCAACGCGCCGCCGCCACCCTGAGGAATTCGGGACGCGTTTTCAGGCGCCCGATGGTCGGCGTCATCGGATTAGGCGGACAGCCGCTTGCGGCCTTTGGCTCGACGGGCTACCAGGACTTTACGTCCGCCGACGGTCGCTTTGCGGGCGCGAAACCCATGGCGGCGCTTGCGGACCAGCACGCTGGGCTGAAATGTGCGCTTCACTGCAATACTCTCCGTGGTACGGATGGTTGGAAAATGACGTGGCTGTATAAGCGTGCCTTCTACGTCTGTCAACGGCCCGCTGGAGCATTCTTTCATTAAGTGATGCAAAAGCCGTTTCGCCAGGATTTTCCACCTGAAATCCGGGTTTTGATCATTAACGCATCGTTCGCAAAGCAATGATAAATAGAGAATTGCGCAAGGCTTGACCGCCCAATCGCTTTTTCCTTGAGATTTTTGGGAGAGTCACAGGCTTTCAAAACTTCGTGGGACCAAGACGCCCGCGCTTGCTATTGATCCGCCGACTCGCAGAGAATGACAAGCATGACCGAACCAGAAAAGCAGGCCGCTTCCGGCGGTTTTTCCTTCGTACGTGTTCTTCCAGCCGTCGTCATTGTCGCTGGTCTCGGACTCGCCCTATCCCAGGGATGGCACAACTATTTGAGTTATGAGGCTCTAAGAGACAACCGAGAGTGGTTATTGGGGCAGGTCGAGAGCCAGGGCCTGCTGGCGGCTTTGGCCTTTATCGGCGCCTATGCGGTCGCGGCGGCTTTCTCCATTCCGGGCGGGCTCTTCCTGACGATTGGGGGCGGCTTTCTCTTCGGTACCTTCTGGGGCGGCACCTACGTGCTCGTCGGTGCCACGATCGGGGCGACGCTCCTGTTCCTGGCAGCCCGCACGGCCCTGGGAGATGTGCTGCGCGCCAAGGCCGGTCCGGCGGTTCAGAAGATGGAGGCCGGGTTTCGCGAAAACGAGCTCAATTATCTGCTTGTTCTGCGCTTTATTCCGCTGTTCCCATTCTGGCTGGTCAATCTGGTCCCGGCTTTCCTGGGCGTTTCGCTGCGGAACTATGTCATCGGGACCTTTTTCGGCATCATTCCGGGCACCTTTGTTTACACCAGCGTCGGCAACGGTCTGGGTGCGATCTTCGATGCGGGCGAGACGCCGGATCTGGGAATCATTTTCAAACCACAGGTTTTGCTGCCCATTGTCGGTCTGATCGTTCTCTCTTTGGTGCCGGTCGTGTATAAGAAGATCAAGGCCCGCAAGGAGGCCGCGGACTAGGCCTGATTGGCAAGGGGTCTTAAAGCAAAATGCGTTTAATCGGTCTCAAAATTCTCTGCCTTACGATCAGCAACATGCTGATCTCAAACGCGAATTTTGAGGCGCTAAGATTCGGTAGCAACACATTGCGCAATAATCAGCGTTGAGTTGACACGGTGATTCGGGTGATTATTTGTTGTATCCGTTCTGTTTGTGCGGATCGACTCGCCTATGATCGGGTGTTAAACGCAGGTTATGACAGGACACCGACTTAAGTTACCGCCCTTGGTCAGGAGTCTCTCCGCGAGGCTTCTGCTTCTGACCATCGCCTTCGTGATGCTGTCCGAAGTTCTGATTTACGCTCCTTCCATCGCCCGCTTCCGCGTGACCTTTCTTGAGGGACGCCTTGCCGCCGGGCACCTGGCGATCCTGGCGCTCGAGGCCACCGACGACAAGATGGTCACCAAGGACCTCGAGCAGGAGCTGCTGGCGCACGTCAACGCCTACTCGGTGGCCCTCCAGAAGCCGCAGGATGCCCGGAATCTTATGCTGATGGTCGAGAAGCCGGGCGAAATCGAAGGCGCCTTCGATCTCAGGAAGGCGAGCTTCTTCGGCTTGATCGGTGATGCCTTCATGACCCTCTGGCATGGCGAGAACCGTCTGCTCAGGGTTGTTGGCGTGTCGCCTAAGGATCCGGCCACGCTCGTCGATATCGTGCTCGACGAAGCCCCCATGCGCACGGCGATGCTGGATTACTCCAAGCGGATTCTGGCACTTTCCTTCGGAATTGCGTTCTTTACCGCCGCGCTGGTCTTCCTGAGCCTGCATTGGCTGATGGTGCGCCCCATGCGCCGGATCACCAGTTCCATGATCTCCTTCCGGGCGCAGCCGGAAGACGCCACGACCAGTCTGCCCCATTCCGAACGCGGCGACGAGATCGGGATCGCGCAGCGCGAATTGACCAGCATGCAGGAGGGCCTGCGGTCGGCCCTGCAGCAGAAGACGCGTCTGGCGGCCCTGGGAACGGCGGTCAACAAGATCAACCACGATCTTCGCAACATCCTGGCCACGGCGGCGCTGGTGTCGGACCGCTTGACGGGAAGCGACGATCCGGAGGTGCGCCGGGTGACGCCGACCCTCATGCGGGCGATCGACCGGGCGGTGAATCTCTGCGCCCAGACCCTGAACTTCACACGCGAAGGGCCGCCGATTCTCGATCTCAGCCATTTCGACCTCTTCGATCTGGTGCAGGATGTCGGTGAGGGGCTCCCGCGGCCCGCCAGCGGTCAGCCGGCCTGGCTGAACCGGCTGGAGGTGGGCACCGATGTCGAGGCGGACCGGGACCAGCTCTTCCGTGTTCTCTCCAACCTCGGGCACAACGCGATCCAGGCCGGTGCGACCGAGGTTGCCGTGTCGGCCCGCCGCTCGGGCGATCGTTTCGTCATCGTCGTGGCGGACAACGGTCCCGGTTTGCCGCCCCGCGCGCGGGAAAAGCTCTTTCAGCCCTTTGAAGGCTCGGCCCGGGCCGACGGCACCGGGCTCGGCCTCGCCATCGCGCGGGATCTCATGCGCGCCCACGGTGGCGACATCGAGTTGGAGACCTCAGACGCGGATGGCACCTGCTTCTGTCTGGTTCTGCCAATGACCCAGACCAGTCCGAAAGTGACGGCCACGGGTAAGGCGGCAGCTTAGGAAGCCCTTTTACGCGGTTTTTGAACCCGCTCGTTCAGTCGAGCGCGATCAGCAGCGCCTTGAGATAGGCTGTCTCTGGCAAGGCCGGATGTACCGGGTGGTCGGGGCCGGCGCCGCCGCTATAGAGGATCCGGCCTTGCCGTCCGGCATCCACCAGGCCCCGTTTGACCTGTTCGGCGAAGCTGACCGGGTCGGCGTGGTGCGAGCAGGAGGCCATGAAGAGCGTCCCTTCCGGTGCGACCAGCGCAGCGGCGAGCCGTGCCACTTTCCGGTATCCCTTAAGGCCCTGGGCCATATCTTTCTTGCTCTTGATGAAGGCCGGCGGGTCGGCGATCACCAGTTCGAAACGCTGCTTTTCCCTGGCGAAGTCCGCCAGGGTGGTGAAGGCTTCACCTTTCACGAAACGACAGGTTTCTGAGACTCCGTTGGCCGATGCGGCCTTTTCTGCTAGATCCAGCGCGGTCTGAGAGCGGTCCAGCGTCACCACCTCACGGGCGCCACCCAGGGCCGCCTGTACGGTAAAGCCGCCGGAAAAGGAATAGCAGTCGAGCACCCGGTTCCCGCCGGCGAACTTCGCCGCCCAGCGGCGGTTGTCGCGCTGATCGTAGAACCAGCCGGTTTTCTGGCCGCCTTCCAGGTCCGCGAAATAGCGCGCGTCGTTTTCCAGCACCTCGATCGGACCTTCCAGCCGCCCGACTGGTACCTCGAAGCCCAGCTCCAGGCCCTCGGTCTGGCGGGCCGGCGTATCGTTGCGCAGCACCACCGTTTTCGGTGCAACCGTTTGCTGCAGGGCTTCCAACAGCAGCGGCGTCAGGCGCTCGGCGCCGGCCGTATTGATCTGCGCCACCAGGACATCGCCGAAGCGGTCGATGATGACGCCCGGCAGGCCGTCGGCCTCCGCATGGACCAGCCGGTAGTAAGGGGCCTCGAACAGCCGCTCTCTGATCGTCAGCGCCCGGCGCAGGCGCTCCGTCAGGAATGCGGCATCGATCCGCGCCTTGGGATCTCGGGACAGCAGCCGCGCGGCGATCAGGGGATGCCGGTTGAACATGGCAACGCCCAGCGCATGTCCGTCAGCCCCCGACAGCCGGACGATCTCGCCCTGCGCCAGCGCCCGGGCCGCGGCGTCCATCTCGATTTCATTGGAGTAGATCCAGGGCGAGCCCTGCAGCAGGCGTTTGTGCGCACGTGGCTTGAGGCGGATTTCAGGATAGGCTGACATAGAGTGTTCTTGCAGTGACGGCGCCAATAGAGACAGAGCCAATAGGGACGGGGCCAATAGGGACGGGGCCAACAGGGACGGGATTTGCGTCGCTTTGGTCCGCTGGGTCTAGCCTACCGCTCCCCCGTTCGGCAAATCAAAAGATGTCGCCCCTTGGTATGCTCTGCTGCATCGCACAAGACAGATGGGTGAAATTGCGGAGACTCTGACCAAACCTGCGCGAAGTTTCACAGGCTGGTTTCCTTCGATTTATTTGCGGTGCAGCATTTCTCTGCATAGAGTGCGTCTGGAGGAGCCCGGTCTCGCACCTTACGTTCCCGGGAGGATAGGCCATGAGCGCACAGAAGCCCGCCAAGACGACGACGATACAAGATATCCAGGCGTACAAGGACGAGAGGCCGATCGTGGCTCTGACGGCCTACAGCGCGCCGCTTGCCCGCCTGCTCGATCCGCACGTGGATCTGCTGCTGGTCGGCGATTCCCTCGGCATGGTGCTCTACGGAATGGACAACACCCTGGGCGTGACGCTCGACATGATGTGCGCGCACGGGCGCGCCGTGGTGCGCGGCGCGTCCTCGGCCTGTGTTGTTGTGGACATGCCCTTCGGCAGTTACCAGGAATCGCCGGAACTGGCCTATCGCAACGCGGCGCGGATTCTGGCGGAAAGTGGCTGTGCGGCGGTGAAGCTGGAAGGCGGGCAGGAGATGGCGTCGACCGTCGCCTTCCTGACCGCGCGCGGCGTGCCGGTCATGGGGCATGTCGGCCTGCTGCCTCAGTCCTTCAACAGCCAGGGTGGCTTCCGGACCCAGGGCCGCAGCCCGGAAGAGGCCGCTCGGATCCTGGCGGATGCCGGTGCCGTTGCCGAGGCCGGGGCCTTTTCCGTCGTGGTGGAAGGTGTGGTCGAACCCTTGGCCGCCGAGATCACGCAGGCGCTTGCTATCCCGACCATCGGCATCGGGGCTTCGGCCGCCTGCGACGGGCAGATCCTGGTCACGGACGACCTGCTCGGCCTCTTTTCCGACTTCACCCCGAAATTCGTGAAGCGCTACGCAGAGCTGGCGCCACAGGTCTCGAGCGCCGCCGCTGCTTACGCTGGGGAGGTGCGGGGCCGACAGTTCCCCGGCCCGGAGCATTGCTTCGGCGCGCCCCGCGATAGCAAGCTCCAGTCCGCGGAGAGCAGCGATGTTGCCTGAGCAGACCTCCGCCTTGCCGATTGTCCGGGCCGTCGCGGATCTGCGGAGCCGGGTGGCGGCCTGGCGGGCTGCCGGCGAGCGCATCGCGCTGGTGCCGACCATGGGGGCGCTGCACGATGGCCATCTCTCGCTGATGCGCCAGGGGCGGGAGACCTGTGACCGGGTGGTGGCGACGATCTTCGTCAATCCCAAGCAGTTCAATCGCGCCGAAGATCTCGACAGCTATCCGCGTGACAGCGAACGGGATGTTGAACTACTGGCGGAGCAGGGCGTCGATCTGCTTTACATGCCTGAAGTGGGCGAAATCTATCCGGATGGCTTCGCGACCGTTGTCTCGCTTCCCAGCCTGTCGGATTGTCTCTGCGGCGCCCACCGGCCCGGGCATTTCGACGGCGTCAGCACGGTGGTGAGCAAGCTGCTGCTCCAGGCGCTGCCCGACGTTGCCCTCTTCGGTGAGAAGGATTTCCAGCAGTTGCAGATCATCCGCCGGATGGTGCGCGACCTGAACATCCCCGTGACGATCGAGGGCGGCGCCACCGTCCGCGAGGCTGACGGGCTGGCCCTTTCCTCCCGAAACCGCTTGCTGTCTGACGAGGAACGGGAGCGCGCCGGGTCGCTCTTTCGTACAATGAGCGCCGCGGCCGAGGCGATCGGGGCTGGCGACGAGCTTCAAGAGACTCTGGAGCACGCGCGCCGCGCGCTTCTTGCCGCTGGCTTTACCGCTCTGGACTACTTTGAGGTCAGAGATGAAGCGCGACTGGCTCTTTATGAACCGGCAGCCGGTGCCGGGCCCTTCAGGCTCTTCGCCGCTGTCTGGCTCGGGAGCACACGGATCATCGACAACCTTCCGCTCACGCTGTCCCGCTGACGGGGGCCCTCAGCCGCCTTGGTTCAACGCCCCGTGTGGACGATCGGCGGAACGGACTGCAGTTCCATGTCCCAGGGAAAGAGGATCCAGGTGTCCTGGCTGACCTCGGTGATGAAGCTGTCGACCAGGGGGCGGCCGGCGGGTTTCGCGTAGACCGTGGCGAAGTGCGCCTTGGGCAGAAGTTCCCGCACAGCCTTCGCGGTTTTGCCGGTGTCTACCAGGTCGTCGATGATCAGCCAGCCCTCGCCGTCGCCGGGCACATCCTTCATGACCCGCAGTTCGCCCTGAGAGCGGTCGTCGTAGCTGGCAATGCAAAGGGTGTCGATCAGCCGCAGGTCCAGCTCGCGCGCGACCACCGCGGCCGGCACCAGGCCCCCGCGGGTAATGGCGGCGAGGCCCTGCCAGGGACCCTCGGCGACCAGCCGCCAGGCCAGGGCCTTGGCGTCGCGGTGAAGTTGTTCCCAGGACACGGGAAAGGTTTTTTGCGGCTGCGGCTGGTCGGAGGACACGTACTTTCTCCCTGATCTCTTTTCTGGTCGCGGAGCATCTGCCTGTGCAGGCGCCGCCGCGCGAGCCTGTGATTCGGATCGGCGGATTAAAGCGAAAGCGGCCGCTCCCGACAACGTCGTTGAACTGTTTTCAGTGAGAAATTCGTTGTTAGACTGATTGCTCGGGCGCCGGGACCATGACCACGCCGTCGATCAGCCACTCGCCATCGGCGGTTTGTATCAGGCGGTACAGCCCGATCACAGCCTTGCCGTCGGGTCCGATGAAGCGGATCTCCTGAATCAGCGCCGATCCGTCCTGGTGCAGCCTGCGGAATTCGACCGCCTGGGGCCGGTAGACCGCCGGATAGCCCTGGCGCACCATGGCCATGAAGCGCTCCGGCGTGCCGAAGATCTGTTTGATGGTGGGAGAGGCGAAGGAAAAGGCGGTTTGTCCGTCGTCGCGCTTAAAGGCAGCAAGTTGTGATTCAATCACGCCTTTAATCGCGGCCTGCGCCCCCGCAGGAAGGGCCGAATCTTCGGCTTTCAGTGCCGCCACCGGCAGCATTAAAAGAACGGCGAAAAGAAAGGTTACTCGTTTCAGCATTGCGTCGGTCTCCACCCCAAGTTCCTGAGACTGCGCACCCGTGCAGCCATTATGGTCCTGTTCCCGACTAAGTGAAATGGTGTCTGCGAAGCGACCGGACCAGTGCCTCCGGCTTTTCCTGGCTTCAGTTGCATAGTTTCAGGCCTGCTATGCGGCCTCTTGTCTCAAGACTCCGTGAGTCCTTGGGCCAGTCCATGGCTGCGACGGATGTCCCTCTTGTTCCCCAACGCAATTTCCAATAGTGATGCATTAACAAAAAGCCTTTCACCCTGGAGGAATGCATGACCGGCCTGCTGCCAAACGTCGACCCTGACGGGCTTCTCGAATATTCCGTGGTCTTCACGGATCGCTCGCTCAATCACATGTCGCAGTCCTTTCAGGGCGTGATGAACGACATCTCGAGCACGCTTAAGCAGGTCTACAATGCCCATGCGGTCGTAGTGGTACCCGGCGGCGGGACCTACGGGATGGAGGCGGTCGCCCGGCAGTTCGCCAGCGGAAAGAAATGCCTGGTCGTGCGGAATGGCTGGTTCAGCTATCGCTGGAGCCAGATTTTCGAAGCCGGAAACATCCCTTCCGACGCCATTGTCCTGAAGGCGCGTCAGACGGGAGACGGCAGCCAGGCGCCTTTCGCGCCCGCGCCGGTCGAGGAGGTCGTGGCGGCGATCCAGGCGGAAAAGCCCGACATGGTCTTCGCGCCTCATGTGGAGACCTCTTCGGGCATGATCCTGCCCGATGATTACATCCGCACGGTCAGTGATGCCGTGCATGCCGTGGGCGGGCTCTTCGTGCTGGACTGCATCGCCTCCGGCGCCATCTGGGTGGATATGAAGGCCGTCGGTGTCGATGTGCTGATCTCCGCGCCCCAGAAAGGCTGGAGCGCGTCGCCCTGCAGCGGCCTGGTGATGCTGAGTGAACTGGCCCGGGAGCGGATCGACGAGACCGCCAGCTCGAGCTTTGCCTGCGATCTGAAGAAGTGGCTGCAGATCATGGAAGCCTATCTGAATGGCGGTCATGCCTACCACGCCACCATGCCGACCGATGCGCTTGCGGCTTTTCGGGATACGATGAAAGAGACCGAGGCTTACGGCTTTGACAAGGTCCGCGCGGAGCAGCAGGAACTGGGCGATCGTGTGCGGGCCATGCTGGCCGAGAAGGGCTTCAAGTCCGTGGCAGCGCCTGGCTTCGAGGCGCCGGGAGTCGTGGTTTGCTACACCGACGACGCCGAAATTCAGAACGGCAAGAAGTTTGCCGCGCAGGGCCTGCAGATCGCTGCCGGTGTGCCGCTGCAGTGCGACGAACCGGCAGACTTTCGGACTTTCCGGCTCGGTCTCTTCGGGTTGGATAAACTGCACAACGTCGAGCGCTCCGTCGCCAGTCTCGAAGCCGCGCTGAACAAGGTGGTCGGGACCAGCAACCTGCGGTGACGGCCGCTGATCAGGAAGAGGGCGGCCCCTTCAGCTCCACGACATTGCCGTCGGGGTCCTTGATGTAGAAGGAAGGGCCTTCGCCCTCGGCGCCGTAGCGCAGGCCTTCTTCGATGATCTCGACGCCGTGTGCTGCCAGGTGGGCGCGTAGCTTCTCTTCCTCAAAAGGCTGGATTGCCAGACAGAAGTGATCGAGGTTGCGGCCCTCTTTGCCCGGGGCCGCGCCGCCCCTTTGTCCAAGAACGCCGTCGATGGTGATCAGATCGATCAGAGAGCGGCCCGCGCGCAGTTGCGTCAGACCGATCTTCTCCTGAACCTTTTCGACACGGCAGCCCAGAACCTGCTCATAGAAAGCCTGCGTAACAGCCAGTTGTGTCGTCCGCAGAACAACATGATCAATGCCGGTGATGTCGAAGTCCATGCTCATTGATGTGCCCTCGTTACTCCTGCACCGTAACCAGTTGCTTTGACATGATTTCGAAGCTCCGGCCGTCCAGTTCAAGTGTCTCGAAACAGCGCCAGCCCAGGGGACGATAGTAAGCCGGCGTCGGTGTATAGAGGAAGACTTCATTATCGCCCCGATCCCGGGCAATTTCTTCCACGCTGGCCACCAGCCCCCGGCCAATGCCGCGGTTCCTGAACGCCGGTGCGACGTAGAGGCTGGCCAGCCAGGGTTTGAGGTGAGCGTGTGAACTGAGGTCGCAGTCGACCAGCAGGACGAAGCCAGCCGGTTCGTTGCTAAAAAGGGCGATCCGGGCTTCCTCGCCGCTGTCAGGCTCCGTAATCCTGCGCAGACCTGCCAGCGTTTCTGCAAGTGACCAGCCGCTCGCTCTCCCCCATTCCTCGAAGTTCCAACGAGCGCAGGTCTCAATAAGATCGGGATATGTTTCGAGTGGATGGATCTCAAGCCGTTCCATTCCTGATCCTCGTCGAACGATGATGATGGCACAAAAAGAAACCGCCGGTGCTTTGTACCGGCGGTTTCGTAAAGGCTGGAACAGGCTTAGCTGGGCGCTGCTTCCGTCCCTCAGCGGACGTAGACGTGGACCTCGGAGACCCGCGCCGCCGGGCTGCTGGTCGCCGACAGACTGACCCGGTCAGCCGACAGTCCCATATTGGTCAGGGAACGCAGCACGCCTTCCGCGTTACGCCGGGAGGCATTGGTCGCCAGGGCAACCTGTGCCGGGTTACCCGTGCCGGGGGCGACCGAGACCAGGTCGAAGCCAGAATTGGGCCGGCGCTCTAGCGCGCGGCTGACCGCTGTGAAGAGTGCCTGCTCATAGGCCACGTCCGGACGGTCGAAGCGGATGATCACCAGTGGCTGGCGTTGGCCGACAAGGGCAGCGGCACCGCCCTGCGGCGGCGGGGCCGGAACACCGAAGGCCCGGCTGGCAAGGCTGCCGCCGATATACTCACCGTTATCGATGGCAACCTGCATAGCGGTCAGGTTCGCGCGTTCGCCGGAGAAATAGTTCTGCGAGCGGGCGACGTCATCGGTCAGTTCATTTAACAGACGGTCGATGATGACCACGGTCTGATTGACCTCGTCTTCCAGGACGGCGAGCTGCCGGTGATCCTCTTCCAGGGCGCCGCGCAGTTCAAAGGTCGCGCGCGTTGACTCCAGCATGAAAGCGGCCAGGGCGGAGGTCGACGAGGCTTCGTTCGAAAGGCTGTTCAGCGTCGCGATCGAATCGCCAACCTTTTCCAACTCCCGCTGGGCCTGGTTCCACTGGTTCACCATGATCGGGTTGCCCGGGGTCGTGCCAACCTGCAGGCGGGTGTTCATGGCGCCGACCAGCCCGTGATAGGCACCGGCACTGGCACGGGCCCGGGCGCGCTCGCTCTGCAGCGAATTGTTATGGGACGTCACCCGGGTCTGCAGCCGGGAAAGGTCTCCGCGGAGTTCCTGAATCTTTTGTCCGACATGCGTGCCCGTCGGTTCGCCTGGCGTCACGCCGGGGGCTTCGAAAACGGTCGTCCCGAGAATGGGCGGCGCGCCGGAAACAGCATTGTTTGCGGTCGCAATGGATTCACCGGCTTGGGCGGCAGCAGCCTGTGCCTCGCCTGCGGCTTGATCGGCGGCCTGGGTCGCGTTCGCTTCCGAGTCATCGGGCGAAAGAGATGGCCACAAGGTGTCCTCCGAAAAGGAACATCCCCCTAAAACCACGAAAGCACTAAAAACGAAAGCGGCTCTGCGCGCGAGAATCGCGTCTCTTACTGCCATTGAATAATCCGTCAACTATCCTGGGGGCAGCACCAGTCGAATCGAGAACAGAAAAGTGCAGCCCGACCCCCCTCACCGTTGGCCGATACTACTTGATGGGCCATAAGGGGACAAGTGGCATTTCCCTGGGGATTCGGCCCCATGCAACCGGTCTTTTCTACGCTATTTTAAGTGTTTGCATGTTAACGCATGATTAACGATAACCCATGCCGGCCGGGTTATTGTGTGCATGGCAACAAACACAGACTCGCCGAGTCCATCCTGGCTGCCGTTAAAGCGACTGTTGTTCGGGCCAGACCAGCAGGTCTTTGATCCAGGGATGCTGGGCGTCCAGCGGATCAAGCGCCCGGTTGCGAAGGATGTTGCGTGACTCGTTGGCGATCTGACGGGGCACTTCGCCGAGCACGTCTTTGCGCGCCACCAGCTTCAGGGTCCGGGAGAAACGGCCTCGTTTGATGGGCTCTACCCGCACCCGGCTGCCGACCTTGGAAAACTCCTGCAGCAGGCAAAGCGGCGTCGTGATGCTCCAGCCAGTGCCGGCGGCGACGGCAGCCAGTTGGCCCGCGGCGGTGTCGAACTCCGCGGTGACCGGAATATTGAGGCGCAGACGGTTGATCTGGCGCTCCACCTGCCGGCCGATTGCGGAACGCAGGGAATAGCGGATAAAGCGGAGGTTCGCGTGCGATTGCAGGCCGGTGACCGTGGCTTCGAAGCTCGCCGGAAAGACCAGGATGAAGGGCTCTTCCAGCAGGGGATGGATTTCCAGGCCGGCCACCGAATCCAGTTCGTCGCTGGTGGTCACGATGATATCCACCGCGTGGTTCATCAGCGCATCGTGATTCTCCGGCGAGATGCCGGACCAGATTCGCCAGCGCCCGGCGTAGCTGTCCAGGCTGTCAGCGAGCAGCGGGCCGACGGTATTGGCGAAACTCTCCGGCATACCCAGCGTGAGACTGGCGAGGCGTCGCCCCTGCTGTTCCCGCAGGGCCTGCAGAGTGTCGCTCGCCGCGGAGAGGATGGCGCGCCCGTGATCGTAGAGGGTAACGCCGGTAGGGGTCAGCGCAATTGGCCGGACAGTCCGGTCAAACAAGGCCGCGCCAAGCGCCTCCTCCAGGTTGCCGATGGTCTGGGAAACGCTGGACTGGGTCATCTCCAAACGCTGAGCGGCCTGGGTCATACCGCCCAGTTCCACCACGAAGGTGAAGGTCCGAATTGACTTCAGGTCGAAGCCGGGAGGGAACTCCATCGTTACGCCTTATCAGCCCGGAAAACACTCACCGCCGAAAACAATCAGCCCAGGAAATTGGCCTCATCGCATCCGCCATGAATATAGCTTCCGAGGCCGCTGCTACTCATTTGCATCCAACGGTGTGTGTAGAAAAACCACCAGTCGTCGATGTTCACACCGAAGTTCGTACCCTTGAATTGGTGCACGCTGCCCATTGCATCCATGTAGGCCGACGGGCGGATCGACCAGAAGTCTTGACCGCCATACACCATCGAGAGCTGTTCATGCTGCTCCGCGGCCTGATTTACCTGACCTGCCGACTTCTTGTTTGCGTGCGTGACATAGCAGGTGCCGTCCCCACCCTGAGAGCCGACCCCCAAAGTGCAGCCATCCATGTTTGCGGTGAAAGCCATGCGTGAATTTTTGTTTAGCGTGCCCGATACCGTGTCGTTGTCCTTATAGCCGACGAAGTAAACCAAGGCTTTTTCCGCACGGCTGCAGCCATCGACCTTGTCGGTCAGGTAGTAAACCTTACCGTTAGGCCGGTTCACGACCTTCGGGCTTCCCCGCATCTCCTTGACCGTCAGCACCGCGGGCCGGCTTTCCGAGATTTTGAAGCCGCCATCGAAAAATTGGCACCGCAGGACATTTTCGCGCATGAATTTAACCGGATCGCTGACAAACTCTTCTTGTGGCGACATTTCGGGATCCCCCAGGTTTCGATACCGGGGGCATAGTAGGCGCGAACGCGCAGGCCTGGCTAGCTGCTTGTCACAGCGTTGCCGGGCGCCCTGTTCACGTGGAAAGCGGAAAGGCCCGTTTGTCTACCCGGTTCAGGCCCTGGTCTTATTCTGCACCGACAACCTGATAGCCATACTCCAGCGCCGCGTCGGTCAGGGATTCCCAGAAGGAAACCGCGAAGCCGCGGAAGACGAAGAGATCGAAGCTGTGCTCTTCGACCCTGTGCAGGGTCAGGCCGACATGGTGGAAGGTCGTCTGCGCCACCGAATGCGCCGGGAACTTTCGGATATCCAGATCGATGGCAAAGCCCTTGTTCAGCACATCTGCGGCATGACGACCGGAGAGCCTGATACCGGCGCGGGCATGGCTGAGGTCAGTGATCACGCCGTGTTCGGCATCGATCTGCTCGGCGAGTCTCTCGCTGATGCCGGAACTGTCGCTGGTCAGCAGATAGCGTCCGGGCGCAACGACCATCAGGGTCCCTTTATCGGAGACTGCGGCCTGTCCCGGCCGGTTCGGGACCGTAAGCTGCAGGGACGAAGCAAGGATGCCTTCGATCTTCTCCTTTGTGTCGGGCCAGGCGCCGATCTGCAGCGTGGTTTCGGGCCGAAGCTCCGCCAGCGTCAAACCGGGTCCGTCCTGACCGGCGGCTCCGAAGGTTCCGGGCTGGGCGACCTCCGATAGGGCATAAACCAGATCAGACATGCATACGGCTCCCATCCTTATCGAAGAAGCAGGGGTGGACGACCTGTACCGGGTCGTGTCCGCCCTTGAGCGGATCGGCGGCGAAGAGTTCGCGTTCTTCGTTGGCTGCCAGCCCGCCCTCTAGGAGGGCGAGGGCGACAAACTTGTCGATGGCCGGGCTATAGGTGGTCGAGGAGACATGGCCAAGGCTTCGGCCCGGCTGTTCGGCATTGCCGCTCGCGACCAGATGCGAACCGGCCCGTAGCGGCGTGCCGTTTTGCGAGATCACGCCCACCAGCCCGAGACGGCTGTCCTCGTTCAGGGCCTCGCGCTCCATCAGCACGCGGCCGATGTAGTGCTTCTTGCGCGAGGCCATGCCGCCGAGCCCGAGGTCTCTGGCCGTGGTCCGGCCATCCAGCTCCGGTCCCGCCACGTGTCCCTTTTCGATCCGCAGGGTTCCGAGCGCTTCCGTCCCATAGGGAACCAGATTGAAGGCCTTGCCGGCGGCCGTAAGCTTCTCCCAGAGGGCGGCACCATAGTTGGCACCGGTGTATACCTCGAAGGCCATCTCGCCGGAGAAGGACAAACGCGCGACCAGGACCGGAATGCCTTCCAGCTTGCCCGGCTGCACGCCCATGAAGGGCAAGCCTTCATTCGTCAGATCCAGGTCCTTGATCGCGCTTTGCAGCAGCGCCCGGCTCTGCGGCCCCGCCACAGCCACGCCGGCCCACTGTTCGGTCACAGAGGTCACCTGCACGCGCATCTCCGGCCAGACCGTGGCCAGAAGAAACTCCAGGTGGGCCAGGACCCCGGCAGCGTTCGCCGTCGTCGTGGTCATCAGGTACTGGGTCTCGCCAAGGCGCCAGGTCGTGCCGTCGTCGTAGACGATGCCGTCTTCGCGCAGCATCAGGCCGTAGCGCGCTTTGCCCACGGCAAGGGTCTTGAAACCGTTGCTGTAAACCCGGTTCAGGAATTCCTGCGCGTCCGGACCTTGGACGTCGATCTTGCCCAAAGTCGAAACGTCCACCATGCCGACGCCTTCGCGTGTGGCTTTCGCCTCGCGGACATAGGCGGCGAAGACATCCTCGCCGGCCTGACGGTAGACCTGGGGCCGCATCCACTGCCCTACGGTCAGCATATCGGCACCGGCCTTGACGTGCTGATCATGCATGGCCGTGCGCCGTACGGGCGCCAGATGATGGCCGGTCTCCCGTCCGCCCAGCGCACCGATGGCGATCGGCGTATAGGGTGGGCGGAAGCGGGTGGTGCCGACCTCGGGGATCGAGCGCTCCAACGCGGCGGCCATCAGGGCGAGACCGTTCACGTTGGAAGTCTTGCCCTGATCTGCCGCCATGCCGAGCGTGGTGTAGCGCTTCAGATGTTCGACCGATTCGAAGCCTTCACGCTGGGCAAGACGGACATCTTCCGCCGTCACGTCATGCTGCAGGTCGACGAACTTTTTGCCTTTGCGGCCGTTCGGGCGTTTGATTTCCCAGAGAGGATAAAGCGAACCGCCGGCTTCGAGGTGCGCGGGCAGTGCGACCTCGGGCGCCTGCGTCGCGGTCGCTGCGAAGCCCGCATCGCTCGCGGCGGCAGCGCCGGCGTCGATGCCCGCAGCCAGACAGTCTGCCAGGGCGAAGCTGCCGTTGCAGGCTCCGACGGCCCGCCAGGCCTGCAGCGCCTTGCCCGGCACGAAGGAGGCGATCTCCGGATTGAAGACGGGCTTGTCCCCCGCCTGGCTGGCCAGGTGGATCGTCGGCGTCCAGCCGGCCGAAATCGCCAGGCAGTCCGCTTCGAGCCACTCCATCGACTCACCGACCGTCTGGCTGGCAGGCTCAAAGGGCGCGACCTCGACGGTCGTCAGCGCGTTGCCGCCTCTGGCGCCCGTGACCACGTGGCGGGTCAGCAAACGTATCCCCCGGGTCTCGACGGCCTCCTGCAATGCGCTCGGCAGCTCATCGCGCGGATCGACGATGGCGGCGATATTGACGCCGGCGTCGTGCAGTTCGATGGCCGTGCGGTAAGCGGAATCGTTGTTGGTGAAGACCACGATTTTACGCCCGACGGCGACGCCGTTGCGCTTCGCGAAGCTGCGCGCGGCGTCCGCCAGTATCACGCCCGGCGTGTCGTTGCCGTCGAACACGAAGGGCCGTTCGATGGCGCCGGTCGCAAGAACCACGGAAGCCGCGCGGATGGTCCAGTGCTTCTGGCGCGGCTTGTGCGCCTCGGGTGTCGGCAGGTGATCAGACACACGCTCGACCGCGCCGAGGATGTTGTGGTCGTAATAGCCATAGACCGTTGTGCGTGGCATGAAGGTGACGTCAGGCAGCGCGGTCAATTCGGCGAGAGTCTTCTCGACCCAGGCCTGGGCGGTTTCACCGCCGATCTTCTGCTCACTCTCGCCGAGCAGGGCGCCGCCGGCAGCCGCATTTTCATCCGCGAGCACGACCCGCGCCCCTGCGCGTGCCGCCGTCAGAGCCGCAGACAAACCGGCAGCACCGGCGCCGACCACGAGGACATCGCAGAAGAGATTGGACTTTTCGTAGCGGTCGGGATCCGGCTCTCCGGAGGCTGCGCCAAGACCCGCGGCCTTGCGGATGAAATGCTCGTAAAGCATCCAGGCCTTGCGGGTCGGCCCCATGAAGGTCTTGTAGTAGAAGCCGGCAACCAGCATGGGGCCGGCGAACTGATTGATGCTCAAGAGATCATGCTGCAGGCTCGGCCAGCGGTTCTGGCTCTGGGCTTCAAGCCCGTCGTAAAGCTCGACCACCGTCGCTTTGGTATTTGGCTCCGCCCGTCCGCCGCTTCGCAGGGTGACCAGGGCATTGGGCTCTTCCGGGCCTGCCGAGTAGACCCCGCGCGGGCGATGATACTTGAAGCTGCGGCCGAAGAGTGAAACGCCGTTGGCAAGCAGGGCCGAGGCGAGTGTATCCCCCTGGAATCCGCTGTAACTCTTGCCGTCGAAGGTGAAGTTCAGACGTTTAGAGCGGTCGACCAGACCACCGTCATTGAGGCGATAGCCGCTCATTCTGCGATCTCCCGCTGCGTGGCGGCATCATCTTCCTGCGAAGCTTTGGCCCAGGGTCCCACCAGTTCGGATGTTTCAATCTCGTGCGTGACCACGTTCCGCTGTACTTTGATCCAGGCGCGGCAACCGCCGGTGTGCTGCCAGTACTCGTAGTGCGGCCCGCGCGGGTTCTCGCGGTTATAGACGAAGTGGTTCCAGACCTGCGGGTCGCTTTCGTCCATGGGCGGGCGGGAGATGGTCGCGTCGCCGCCGTAGGTGAATTCACCCAGGTCGCGTTCGCCGCAGATAGGGCAAGGAATACGCATAGAGGAATCCTCAGTTCGAAAAAGCTGTTTCAGTGCAGACGCGGGGTGGGGCCGGCGCCGCGTTCATCGATCACACGTCCCTGGTGGAAGCGCTCCAGGGTGAAATCGGCGTTAAAGGCGTGGGGCTCGTCCTTCGCGATGGTCCAGGCGAAACACCAGCCCGAGGCCGGTGTGGCCTTGAAGCCGCCGTAGCACCAGCCGGCGTTAAGATAGAGCCCGTCCAGCGGCCCCGTCGTGATGATCGGGCTGCCGTCCATGGACATATCCATGATACCGCCCCAGTGGCGCAGCAGCCGCAGGCGGCTGAGCGTTGGGAACATGGCCAGGGCTTCCGCCGCGACATGCTCGATGATCGGCAGATTGCCGCGCTGGGCGTAGGAGTTGTAGCCGTCGATATCGCCGCCGAAGACCAGGCCGCCTTTGTCCGACTGAGAGATATAAAGATGCCCGGCGCCGAAGGTCACCACCGTGTCGATCAGTGGTTTCAGGGGCTCGGATACGAAGGCCTGCAGGACGTGGCTCTCGATCGGCAGGGTCTCGATCCCCGCCGTACGCATCACCGCGCTGGTGTTGCCGGCTACCGCGACCCCGACCTTTTTGGCGCGGATCTCCCCCTTGCTGGTCTTCACGCCGGTCACCCGGCCCTTGTCATCGAAGAGAAAGCCGGTGGTCTCGCACTGTTCGATGATGTCGACTCCCCGGTCGCTGGCGCCGCGGGCGTAACCCCAGGCCACGGCGTCATGGCGGGCCGTGCCGCCGCGCGGCTGTAGCAGGCCGCCCATGATCGGGAAGCGGGCATTCGCCGAGACATCGAGCCCGGGCACAAACTTCGCCACCTCTTCGCGGCTCAGCAGCTCGGCATCGACGCCCTGGAGGCGCATGGAGTTGCCCCGGCGGGAGAAGGCGTCGATCTGCCCGGGCGAATGCGCCAGATTGAGCACGCCGCGCGAGGAGAACATGACGTTGTAGTTCAGGTCCTGGGACAAGCCCTCCCAGAGCTTCATGCTCCATTCGTAGAAGCGCGTGTTGGAGGGCAGCATGTAGTTGGAGCGCACGATGGTCGTGTTACGGCCGACATTGCCGCCGCCGAGCCAGCCCTTTTCGATCACCGCCACATTGGTGATGCCATGTTCCTTGGCCAGGTAATAGGCGGTCGCCAGCCCATGTCCGCCGCCGCCGACGATGATCACGTCGTATTCCGGCTTCGGATCGGGCGAGCGCCAGGCCCGCTGCCAGCCCTGATGGCCGGTCAGCGCGTTTTTGACCAGTGAGAAAACCGAATAGTTGCCCATCTTCACCTTATCCCGACCGCGACCCTGCCGAAGGCGCCATCCATGAGCGCTTTGCTATCCGGCCGCTGCTTCTTTCTTCTGCCCGAGGTTCTTCGCTAAGACTTGCGTGAGAACGGCGATCACAGAGATTAACCGGGAAAACCTGCTTCGACGACAGCATTAGAATTTTCGCTCCCTAAAATCGCCGCTGCCGATGCGCGCGGCGGGGCGGCTGCGGACCGGGGAAACTGACAGGCCCTCGTTCTGAGAGCCTGGGAGGCTTGAAAATGCGGCCCCGCATTCCTTGTATAAAAGGATGGTAAAGCGCGCAGAATCGGCAGAATTACGGGGCCAGCGCGTCCCTGCGCGGCAGCGCGAATTTTCTGTCATTCTGGGGCTTGCGCAGGCGGCAGGCTTAAAGTAGTGTCCGCCCCGCTTCACCAAGAAGCTGCAACCTCGGTTGCCCGGCGTGCCCGTAGCTCAACTGGATAGAGCACCTGACTACGAATCAGGAGGTTTGGGGTTCGAATCCCTACGGGCGCGCCATTTCCCCTCGCAGAATGCAGTTAAAGCCTTGAGCGATAAGGCTGTCTTTGGAATCTGAAACCCCGATTCCGTCGGTGCAAAGATGGCTTGGAGAAAAAGCCGATTCTAAAACCTTAGATTGCGGTCTTGCTCGTCGAGAACGCCAGATTTTCTGCGGGTTTGAGAGGAGGGGCAGGGGGAGTTCAAGCAACCTGTAAAAGCATCCTTTAGGATGTGCTGCATTTTCGATTTCAACGATCGGGCGCAAGTCCGCTCGGTCGCTGTGGTGCTGCTCTGGCTTTCATCTCAACAAAAAACGGCGGAGCCAAGGCTCCGCCGTTTTCTCATCCAGGAAGTCGCCTTCCCGTGAAGCTTGCTATTCCATGCCCTTGACGATGTCCTCGCACATCTTCTTGGCATCGCCGAACAGCATCATGGTGTTGTCCCGGAAGAAGAGTTCGTTCTGCACGCCGGCATAGCCGGTGGACATGGAACGCTTCACAAAGAGCACCGTCTGAGCCTGGTCGACCTCCAGGATCGGCATACCGTAGATCGGCGAGGCCGGATCGGTCTTGGCCGCCGGGTTGGTGATGTCGTTGGCGCCGATCACAAAGACGATGTCCGTGGACTTGAAGTCCCGGTTGATCTCCTCCATCTCCAGCACCTCGTCGTAGGGCACGTTGGCCTCGGCCAGCAGCACGTTCATATGGCCGGGCATACGGCCCGCCACAGGGTGGATCGCATAGCGCACATCCACGCCGCCGCCCTTGAGGATGTCGGCCATCTCACGCAGGGCATGCTGGGCCTGGGCCACCGCCATGCCGTAACCCGGCACGATGATGACCGAGCCGGCATTCTGCATCATGAAGGCCGCATCATCCGCTGAGCCGGACTTGGCGACCCGGTCGTCGTCCCCGCCGGCACCGCCCGCCGGAGCACCACCATCGGTGCCGAAGCCGCCCAGGATCACATTGAAGATCGAGCGGTTCATGCCCTTACACATGATGTAGGAGAGGATCGCACCCGAGGAGCCCACCAACGCACCGGTGATGATCAGCAGGTTGTTGCCCAGCGTGAAGCCGATACCGCAGGCCGCCCAGCCCGAGTAGGAGTTCAGCATCGAGACCACGACCGGCATGTCGGCGCCGCCGATCGGCAGGATCAGCAGGAAGCCCACCAGCAGCGACAGGATCACGATCAGCCAGAAGACCGCGCTGGACTGATCGACGCAAAGCAGCACGATCAGAACCACGATGGCGATGCCGATGGCCGCATTGAGGTGATGCTGGAACGGGAAGACCAGGGGCTTACCCGAGATCAGCGCCTGCAGCTTGGCGAAGGCGACAACCGAGCCACTGAAGGTGATGGCACCGACCGCGACACCGAGCGACATCTCGATCAGGCTGGCGATCTGGATATCCCCGGGTGTGCCGATCCCGTAGGCCTGGGGCTTGTAGAAGGCGGCAGCCGCAACGAAGACAGCGGCCAGACCCACCAGGCTGTGGAAAGCCGCGACAAGCTGCGGCAGGGCCGTCATCTGGATCTTCAGCGCAATGACGGCGCCGATGGAGCCGCCGATGACGATGCCGGCAATGATCAGGCCATAGCTCTGAACGCTCGGCAGCGCCAGGGTGGTGATGATGGCGATGGCCATGCCGACCATGCCGAAGAGGTTGCCGGAACGGCTGGTTTCCGGGTGCGACAGGCCGCGCAAGGCCATGACGAAGCAGACGGACGCGACGAGATACAGCAGGGCTGCAAAATCTGGACTCATTGGAAGCAGCTCCTACTTTTTCTTCTTGAACATCTGCAGCATGCGCTGCGTCACGATGAAGCCGCCGAAGATGTTCACCGACGCCAGCACCACGGCCAGGAAGCCCATGACCTCGCTGAAGCCGAATTCATCCGGACCGGCGGCGATCAAAGCACCGACGATGATGACCGAGGAGATCGCGTTGGTGACGCCCATCAGCGGCGAATGCAGGGCCGGGGTGACCCGCCAGACCACGTGGTAGCCCACGAAAACCGCCAGCACGAGCACGGTCAGGCCGATGACCAGCGGCGAAACACCGCCGCCGCCCGAGGATTCGACCGCAAGCCGGCTGGCCTCGCCCGCCAGGCCGATCAGTTCTTCCGACAGCTCGCGCGCCTGATTGGCCGCTTCCGTCGCTTTCTCTACAAAAGATTCGGCAGACATATGATCTTACCCCTCCCCCTTCGCAGCGTCGTCCGACGGCGCCGCGCTCTCTGACTCGTCACTGGCAGGTTCTTCCTTCGCCGGCTCTTCCTTCGGGGCCAGCGCGGGATGCACGATCTTGCCGTCGCGGGTGATGCAGGTTCCCTTGACGATCTCGTCTTCCCAGTCGATGGCCAGTGTCTTGCTCTCGCCGTCGATCAGAAGCTGCAGCAGGTTGAAGAGGTTGCGGGCATAGAGCGCGCTGGCATCCGCGGCCAGGCGGCTGGGCACGTTGTAGTGCCCCACGATCCGCACACCGTGCTTGGTCACCACCTTGCCGGCCTGCGCCAGTTCGCAGTTGCCGCCGTTCTCGACCGCCAGATCGACGATCACCGAGCCGGGCTTCATGGATTTCACCATCTCCGCGGAGACCAGCATCGGTGCCGGCCGGCCCGGGATCAGGGCCGTGGTGATGACGATGTCCTGTTTCTTGATGGTCTCGGCGATCAGCGCGGCCTGCTTTTCCTTGTAGGCATCGCTCATCTCCTTGGCGTAGCCGCCGGCCGTCTCGGCCTGTTTGAACTCCTCGTCCTCGACCGCGACGAAGCTTCCGCCCAGGCTCTCCACCTGCTCCTTGGCGGCCGGCCGCACGTCGGTGGCCGAAACCACCGCGCCCAGGCGCCGGGCGGTCGCGATGGCCTGCAGGCCCGCCACGCCGGCACCCATGACCAGGACCTTTGCCGGCGGCACGGTGCCCGCCGCGGTCATCATCATGGGAAAGGCATTGGCGTATTCCGCCGCCGCATCCAGCACCGCCTTATAGCCCGCCAGGTTCGACTGACTGGAGAGCACGTCCATGGACTGCGCGCGGGTGATGCGCGGCACCAGGTCCATGGCGAAGACCGTCGCGCCGGTCTTGGCCAGCGCGGCGACATCGTCGCCCGCGCGGTAGGGATCGCAGATCGCCATGACCAGCGCGCCCGCTTTCAAAGACCCGATCTCGGCGTCCTTGCCGCTGACGATCGGCCGCTGCACCTTGAGCACGACATCGGCATCCGCCGTGACATCGCTACCGATTGTCGCACCGGCCGTCTTATAGGCATCATCGGTGAAATTGGCGCCGATCCCGGCACCCTTTTCCACCACGACTTCGGCGCCAAGCGCGATCATCTTCTTGACCGTCTCAGGCGAGGCGGCGACGCGAGACTCCTGCGCGCGCCGTTCTTTTGGAATGGCGATTTTCATGTAATTCCTGCTCTGCTTTCCCTAAAGACCTAGAAAACGGCCACAGACTGAGACCAGATAAAATGCCAATGTGAACAGCCTGTACGCCGCTTGTCCCAGTCCAGGTTGGTATGGTGCGGCGCTATCCTTCCAACGCGATTGCGCGCCGGGAAAGGCTGTCTTGGTATATCGCTATGTGCTGCGCAGCAGTGTTGTCCCAATGGTATCGGGATGCGAGGCGGGGTCCGTTCTCACCGAGTCTGCGCGCCGTTGTTTCCTGCTCGTCAAGCAGCCGCGCCATACCTTCTGCAAGCGACGTCGAATCGGCGGCTTTGGTCAAAATTGCATCCTGGTCGTGTATCAAGAACTCCTTGAACACATCTATATCGGATGCGACGACTGGCAGTCCGGCGCTGGCTGCCTCCAGAATGACAAGCCCCCAACCTTCCTTGATCGAGGGGAAGACGAAAGCGTCCGCCGCGGCGAACCACTCCGGAAACTCTGCATCCTCCACGGTGCCGAGCAGGACGATATCCTTACCCAACTCCAGTCCGAGGTCGGGCAGGGAGTTCAAGGCGGCTTCGCGATAGTCCCGATAGTCTTGAAAAGAGTGCCCTCCGATCACCGCAAGCACGGGGGCGTCCTGGCGACTGGCTTTGAGTTGGGCGAGCGCCTCGATCAGATAACGACTGCCCTTTCGCGGCTCGATGCCGCCAACCGTCAAATAGAGGAAGCGGTTTTCGGCGCCCACGCGCTGGCGCAACTCAGCGAGCCGGCCTTTGCTGACCGTCGCGGAAAACCTCTCAGCCCGCACGCCATTCGTGACGATATCAGAGTGAACGCCGTAGTCTTCGCGCAGTTGATCCTGCCAGAGCTTACTCACGACCAGAACGCGGTCAGGTTCCAGGATCGCGTTGCGCTGACAGTCGATCAGGGCCTGCGTGGTGAAGTCGTCGACATGGTGCACGGTGCGCAGCAGTTGAAAGCCCGCGCCTGAATCGCGGACGCGCGCCGCGGCACGGGCAGATATGCAGTCCTGGCTATGGACGAGGTCGAAGCTGTTGCCGGATTCACGCATGCCCGCTTCCATTGCGTCGATCCAGCTAAAGACGCGCTGTTCCAGATCGTCGACCCAGGGCGGAGAGGCGACGATCTTCACGGGCACCGAAACCTCCCGGAAGAAGCCGCTGCCGGGTTCGCCCATGGCGAAGACGGTGACATCCACGCCCGCCTTCTGAAGAGATTCTGCGAGCTCCAGTGTATGAACGACACCGCCGCGCGGTTTAATCGAATAGGTGGTCAGTGCCACACGGGGCAGGGAAGGCTTCATATCGTCTGTCTACACTTTCGTGGATTGCGCTGTCTCCGCCTTGCGGCTTCTCGAAACCGGCGCCTTCGATCGGTGCCGGACCGATCGAGAAGCCGCGCGTTTAGACAAAGCTTAAACGCAATCCGCTCTACTTGACCATGTGCGATTGTCAGGCGCGCGCTTTGGATGGTTCGCTTTCGACGGCGCTCAGCCCGGACAGATCCGCGCTGACGATTGAAGAATCACGAAGGACCAGCGCCGAAGCGGCGAGTGCGGCGCGGGCGGCGGTCTCGGTTACGATACAGCCGACTCGTGAGAAGGCTTCGCGTTGCTTCTCGAAGCCCTGCGGGTCCTTACCCGTTCCCAGGACATAAACGATAACCGGCGCGCCGGACTTCACGACGTCCGCGGCAACGGGTGCAAGAACGCTGGCCGGATCCTCGTGGGCACCGTCTCCGATCACCACGTCCAGCAACACCGCAGCGACGCTCGGATCCTCTGCCTGCCGTTTCAGAAATTCCATACGGGCTTCGGTGTCGATCATCGGATGCGGCCGTCCGACCGTGTATTCTTCCTCACCCAGATCCAGGCAGATATGCCCTTTGTCCGGCGCGCTTTCCAGCGTCCAGCTCTTATCCAGAGGGATGTTCGAATAGATCGGGCCGACATACTCCGTGGCGATCGTCATTGCTTCGTAGCAGAGGGTCCCCCCGCTGTAGAGGCCCGACAGGCGGGTACGTTCCGGCGCCAGGGAGTCGAGGGTCTTCTCGATCGTTTGCGCCAGATCGCCGACCAGATCGGGAGGCGTCTTGTTCAGCATGGCCAAGGTGTTTGCGGCACCCTGTTCCAGGGTATTGCAGATCGAAATGTGTTCCGGGGAGGGAATGTCCTCGCGAAGCCCGATATAAGCGGCAACCATCGGCTTGCGCGGCATGTTCGCCAGTTTTTGCGCGACGTCGAGGGAAGGCGGCTTGGATACAAGCAGGATTGTTTCCGTCTGCTCATCCGCGTCCAAAGCGCGGATTGCCGATTCCGCCATCAATCCGCCAACCTCCGGTGAGAGATCCCGTCCGCCGAGTCCAATCACATGCGAGACGCCGACGCCCCAGCGCTCCAGCAAACTCATGACTTCCTGCGCGCCGGTTCCCGCTGCTGACAGAATGCCCACGGGGCCTTTGCTGATGCGGTTGGCAAAGGCCAGGCCCGTACCCGCAAGCATCGCTGTTCCGGCACCCGGCCCCATGACCAGGCGCCCCAGCTCCTGGGCCCGCTTTTTCAAGGCAATTTCATCTTCTAAGGGCACGTTGTCGCTGAAGAGGAGCACGTCGAGGCCAGCCGTCAGAGCCTTATGCGTCTCAAGCGCGGCATAGCTCCCAGGTACAGAAATGATTGCCAGGTTTGAACCGGGCTGCTCCGCCAGGGCGGTTTGCAGATCCGGTGCGGCTGTTTTCTGCTCGCCGTCTGCGGCATCGGTCGCGCCGAACAACAGAGATGAAGCCACCTCGAGTGCGTCTTTGGCCGTGTCGTCATCTTCGGCGCGCACTGCGAAGACAAGATCGTTCGCTCCGGCCCCGTCCAATCCGTCCGTAAAGCCCTCATCCGCGAGCGTTTTGAGATTGGCGGGAGTCGCCATGAGAGCCCAGCCCCAGTCGACGCCTTTCGCGCCAAGAATGGCGCGGGTCGCTTCAAGAAGACGAACGCTGTCTTTATAGGAATTGGGGTGGACAGATACCAGGAGTGTCATTCAGGCGGGTTCCTTCAAATCCAGACGTGAGTTCACGGGAGTGGGGACGATACGGGTCCCCCGAATTCCTTCGATAATGCCGCCGGATGAATCGGCGAGCGTTCCATACACGAGTTCGGGGGTCGTGATCGCGGCCATTCGCTTATTGTCGCCTGCGGTCTTGCTGCCGATAAACTTGATCGCGGCTTCCATTTTCGGCCCCATGCTTCCTGGCGGAAACTGTCCATCGGCCAAATGCATCCGGGCGTCGGCTACCGTAAGGTTCTCGACGGCACGCTGGGTTTCCTTTCCGAAATCGAGCATGACGGTCGAGACGCCGGTTACCATCACGAGAGCGTCGGCATTCGCGGCATCGGCTATTCGCTCCGCGGCAAAGTCCTTGTCCACAACGGCGTCGACGCCGACGTAGACGCCGTCTTTGAGTGTGACCGGAATGCCCCCGCCGCCAGCGGCGACCACGATGTTGCCCGAGGCGATCAAATGGGCGATGGCGTTGGCCTCGAGCGTTGCCTTGGGTTCGGGAGACGCGACCACGCGCCTGAAACCGCGGCCGGCGTCCGGGATCATGGTCCAGCCCCGGGTGTCGGCGAAGCTCTTCGCCTCCGCTTCGCTAAAGAAGGGGCCGATGGGCTTGGTCGGATTGCTGAACGCCGGGTCGTTCTGATCGACGACGACGTGGGTGATGACGGAGACCACGCCGGAAATCTCGTCACCGCAGATCTCGTGCATCGCGAGCGAAATCAAACTGCCCAAAGCGCCCTGGGTCATGGCGCCGAGCGCGAACAAGGGTTGGGCCGGGACGAGTTTTGCGCCCTCTTCGTGCTGGATGGCCAGATTACCGACCTGTGGGCCGTTGCCATGCACGATAATGATCTGCCACCCCTGCCGGATCAGAGAACGCACTGACTTCGCCATGGCGATTGCGTTCTCATACTGTTCTGCCTGGGTTCCTTCCTGGCCTTCTCGCGTCAGCGCGTTGCCACCGAGTGCGACGACAGCAGTTTTTGTCACGGCTTATAGCGCTCCCTGTGCTGTGTTACCTTGCAATCCGGCGTATAGCTCCGTACCGGATTGGCGGTCATTAAAGTAAACGTTTATTTCTTATTGGTAACATCATATCGTATCCGATACAAGCGCCCAAGATCGCCGGGAGGCCAGGTTGATGACTGCAGATATCGAAAGGGTGGAATATGGCCGCGCACGCGGATGAGCGGAATGCTCGCTCCTATTGGACTGAGTGCGAAAGGCAGCTCTTCTCCATGGCCGGAATGAATCCGGACCAATACGAAAAGATCATTCTTGCCGTGCGCGCGCTGGCTGACGAATTGAGCGATGTCGACAGCCATTCGCTGTTGATGTCTTCCTGGGAGCAGGCAGACGAGTTCTGGGCCAGGGCGGCGAAGGCCAGGGGTTTTCCGACGAACATGCTGCCGAAAGAGCAGATCTCGGGGGCGGCGTTCGCCTTGCGCGAACGCGAGTTAACCGCCCAGCTTGAATACCGGGAGAAGCAGAACCGCATAGCGACGGCCAGACAGACGGGCGAAGCCTGGGTCAAGCTGGAAGAGACCGGTAACATCGATGCCGGGTTGTTCGATCCCTATCGTAGTCTCGAAATGCATATCGCCTCTGGGCTGGCGGTGATGTCCATGGTGCAAATGGACCCGGAGAGCGGTGCGCCGGATTACGTGGTTTCGGTCGTCAGGCTCGACGGTGCGACAGGCGCATTGATCGATGCGGAGCCCGGCATCGCTGACTGGTTATCCCACAGCCGCGCGGAGCAGTTTCTCGCCAATCGCAAGGCCGCCCGACAGCAGGTCGAGGACAGGGTTTCTGACAGTGATTCGTCCGGCGGTTGAAATCCGTTTCCTTTAGTAGACGGAATTGCCGCATTGTGATACCAAGACAGGGGTATATGCGGCAGCGAAACCGAGCAGCGGCGAGAGATGGCGCGAAGAAAGCGGCCGCGGCATCATGCGGCGGGGCGCTGTGTGGCTCGGTCGTGAGGTTTGACGGTCGGTTCCAAAGATCGGCTGTCCTTTTCGGGAGGTAGCGATGAAGCGGCCCATAATCTCCGTTTGGGACGCCAAGAAGGCAGAGGACCTAGCTGCGCACTACGGCATCCGGCATGAGGTCTTTGTCAATGAGCAGGGCATCCTGACCTTTACCGACGTCGATAGCTGGGACGAGCAGCCGGGCGTCGTGCATGTTCTGGCGGCACAAGGTAGACACTGTGCCGGCTCGGTCAGGCTTTATCCGCTCGATGACGAAGGGCGGTGGAAAGGTGATCGCCTCGCGGTTCTCAAGCGCCAGCGGACGGCTGTGGTCGGTGCGCAACTCGTCCGCTTTGCGACCGCAAGCGCGGCCGCGCGGGGCGGTAAAGTTATGGAGGCAAGCGTTCAGCTCGCAAACGTGACCTTCTTTCGCCGCTTGGGCTGGACCTGCGACGGTGCCGAAAAGCTGTTTTTCGGACTGCCGCATCAGCCGATGCTGTTCGATCTGACCGCTGCGCCGCCGCTCGACTGGCCGGGGCGTCCCGACGACCTGATCGTCGCGGAGCGTTTCTCGGAAGAGAACGGCGAAGCCATTTGCCCCGCGGCCGAATAACCCGCTCGAGCGAAAACGGGCGGCGGATGAAGAGGCTTTAAGCGGTTACGAAACCTCGCCGGGCCGAGTCCACAGGCCGGTCACACTTTCCGATTCCAGGTCGATAAGCGTGCGGCTGTGTTCGCCGTCTAGCAGGGTAAGGTTCCCGCCCGCTGTGACCTTGCCCACCGGTGCGCAGATCAGGCCGTTGGCTTCGAATATCTTCTGGCAGTCCGGTACCTTTTCGGGCGCCGTCGCCAGCCAGAAGGCGTAGGTCGGAAAGGATATCAGCCATTGCAAGGGATCGGTGTCCTGGGGCACCGGGTGCTTGCGCATATCGACCTCCGCGCCACAGCGCGTGAATTCCAGCAGCATGGCCAGCGACCCCAGGGGGCCGGCCATTGAAACATCCTTCGCTGCCTCAACGGCGCCATCTGCTGCTGCTTTGGCCAGAAGCCGTACGTCACGGGCCAAGGTGGGCCCTTGGCGCTCGATGGAGGTGAAGAACGGAAAATCCTCCCGCATATGCCCGTCGAAAGAACAGGCAAGCAAAAGAACCTGGCCGGGATAGACATTCGCCATCGTCAGCACCCGTTGTGCATGACCGATTGCGAAGGCACCCAGTGAACACTCCCCCTCATGCTCGGTTAAGTGACCCCCGATGACCGGCACGTCATACATCTCCGCCGCGTCGGCAATGCCGCGGATGACTTCCCGCGTTATGCTGTTCGGGCCAGCGATTGTATTGACGATGCCTCGTGGTACGCCCCCCATGGCGGCAATGTCATTGACATTCGCCAATACGGCGGCGATCCCGGCGCCGTAAGGGTCGAACTTTATGAAAGGAGGGGAAATCGCCTCTCCGCAGGCAATCACCTGTTGTCCGGATATCTCAACGACGGCGCCATCGTCTCCCGGACCGTGGATGGGGTCATCTGGGACGACAAACCGGCTTGCCTCACTGATAAAGCGCTTGCCAGTGGTGCCGGTGTGACTTCGGACCTTATCCACGATGGCATCAAGATAGGCGTTAGATGCGTTTGATATGTCGACCACACTTGTATCGTACAGTGAATTTCATTTACGTATAGTGTGCTTGCATCGGACTGTCGATACAAATTTCGGCGGGGGATTTTGAGGTGAAAATTCCGCGAGCTGGGCGCAAAGAAAGGCTGCCGAGAATGTGCCCAAGGCTTGGCGAGGGCAGGTCGTTGAGGCTTGCGGACAAATAATTAGAGAGGCTGGATGAGCAAGGTAAACAAAGCGTCTGAACAAGTCGACGAGATCATTAGTCGGGTCGGGGATAAGCTCCTGCGAATTCGTACGGAGCGAAGGCTTTCACTCCAGCAACTGGCCGCAATAAGCGACGTGTCGGGCCCTTCCATTCACAAAATCGAACGCAGCGGAATGGTGCCGACGATCACCACCTTGTTGAAGCTCAGCAATGCGCTTGGCATTCCTTTGAGCTACTTCATCGAGGAAGACGAAAATCCCGCTGAACCGGTCCACTTTACCAAGAAAGATAACCGCAACACCGTCTACACGCCTCACAAGGGACTCGCGTTAGAGGGTATCACCGGACCCTATCGCCAGTTTCAAGCCGCGGCCGCGATTGCACATATGGCGCCTGGCGCCAACAGCGGTCGAAAGCTTCTCCAGCACCCTGGGGAAGAGCTTGTACACGTCCTTTCGGGCGAGGTTTGCTTCAGTCTGGGAGGTGAGAAGTACACCCTAAAACCCGGAGATTCGCTTCATTTCAGTGGTGAAATGGTCCATCAGTGGTCAAACCCTTCTAAAAAGCCAGCCAAGCTGCTTTGGGTGGCGTTGAGGAACGAGTAACGCGGTGGGCTCTGCCGGTTGGGTTTCCAGTCGACGCAGTTCGATCACGGTCATCATGCCCGAAGCTACGCATGATCACTTGTCTTGGCGGGATCCTCTCTTGCGTAAGGTAAGGGCCAGGCCTCTCAACACGCCTCTACAAAAATGTTGAGGCCAGTGCGGGCGCTTCTGTTATCGCGTGTGCGGTATACTCTAAAGCGCCCTTTATCTGCTGGCGGCCGACCGGGCCTCCGAGGCACATCCTGACAGCTTCGGGCGCCCTTCCGTCCACTACGAAGGCGTCGCTCGCGACGACGCCGATGCCTGTGGTTCGGAGATGCTCCACGAACGCTGTGCGGGTCCATTGTGCCGGCAGTTGTACCCAGAGGCTGAAGCTGAGAGGATTACCGGCAAACGAACCCTCGGGTAAGATTTCGGCGGCAAGCTTGTATCGTTCCGCTGTTTCATTGCGGATGAAGCGCAAAATCATTGCGGCTGTGCCGTCTGTAATCCATCTGGTCGCAAGTGCGACAGTGAGTGGGGATGCCATGACGGTGGACGCGCGCATGTTGGAAGCAAATGACCATGCGGAACGTGTGTTCGGTGTCACGACGTAAGCTATGCGAAGACCTGCACCGATACACTTTGACAGCCCCGCAATGTACCAGGTCAGGTCTGATGCGAGTGACGTGAAGCAAGTCGGCCGTTGCCCACGCGGCGGGATAAAGCCGTAAGCATCGTCTTCGATGATGGGTACGTTGAAGTGTCTCGCGACCTCCACGATCTCCCGCCGCCGATCGTTGGGAATCGTCATCGTCGTCGGATTGTGCAGAGTCGGGTTGAGGTAGATCGCCTTTGGCTTCTGCTTTACGCAGGCCTCGGAAAGCGCCTCAGGGATGATCCCGTTTTCGTCCATCTCGATGCCGATGAGCTTCAGGTTGAGCTGGGCCGCTATGGAACGGATGCCGGGATAGGTGATGCGCTCGGCTAAAACGACATCTCCCGGTGAGGAAAGAACCGTCAGTATCCCGACAAGAGCTGAATGCGCACCCGGAGAAACGAACAGTCGTTCCGGTGATGGTGTCAGCGAGTGCCGGCGCAGCCATTCGAGCGCTGCCTCCTTGTCTACGTGACTGCCGCCAAAACCCTGATAGCGCAGAAGAGAAACAATATCGCTCGCAATATACTCCGCCCCGGCCTGCATGCGTTCGATCAACTCAGGATCGGCCGGCTCCGGAGGCAGGTTCATCGTGAGGTCGGCCGGACGGGTCGGAAAGGCGATATGGGGCTTCCGATCGACAGATGTGGAGGTCACAAAAGTTCCCTGACCGACCTTGGACTCAACCAGGCCTCGGTTTTGAGCCTCCACGTAGCCTCGCGCCACCGTGGTGAAATGTATGCCAAGCTTCTTTGCGAGAATGCGCTGGGGCGGCAACCATTCGCCGTCCGAGAGCCGTCCGGACCGGATATCTTCTGCAATCGCCTTTACGATTGCGAGATACCGGGGGGTACCGTCCGCTAAAAGCCTGGGGATCCAATCTGACATTGATGGTTTCCAAAAGTGTGCGTTGCAAAATTGACCGTATATTGTTGCTTAATGTTCATCAACCGCATATTTCCATCTCTCCGTGAAAACAAAAAAGTCAATTGAAAACAATAACTTGTGTTGTATTTGAGATTGCAGTGATTTTTTGACTGTATTAAAGATGCAAATTGATAGTATCATAATTCGGTCATAGACTGGATAAAGAATTCCAATGTAGGCTGAATTGCATGCATTCAAAATCCATGAATGACGAGGTCGCAGGCTTTTGAGGGGAAGTCCTGTGAATCAGGGAGTGGCGGACAGCAGCAAGCAAGCCGCGCGCCCAAGGGAATAGGAAAAGACCGTCGAAGGCTTGCTGCCAGAGGTCGCCGGCCGCTTGCGCCGGGGCGTTGTATTCGCGGTCGCTTGAAGGGCTCTTTCGGCTCTTGTCGGGATACATCGCGTGCGATCGGGTTGCGACGACATCTCGTTGGATCAGGTGGCGCTGCGGTGACGAAGAGAGCAGTCGGTAAGCCCTAAAAATGAAGGAACAGGGAATGTCGAAGATCTCGGTTGAGCAATTGATAAACGAGCTACAGTCTTCAGGTGTTCGGATGGTCGATCCGGATGCAATGGGTGACAGCCGGCGCGGCGGGGCCGGTCCTTCCGACCATACGGCGATGACGATTGAGGGCTCGACCGTTATGGTCCCGGTCCACACGGCGCCCGCTTTCAACAGCCCCTACATCGTGGATAAGCCCGATGCCGCGGGTAACAGCCGTATTCGTCGCGACGGCAGCTTTGTGGGTGAGGTCAAGTTTCAGTCGCGGGCGCGCTTTTACGACCTGACGACCGCCGACGGCATTCCTTACTCACATATCGCCACACTGCACAGCCGGGACGTGCTTGCGACCACCATATTACAGACCTGCATTCGCTATCAGAGCCGCACCAAAGCCTGCAAGTTCTGCGCAATCGGCCAGTCCCTGGCCGCGGGACGCACCATCGAACGCAAGACCCCGGCCCAACTGGGAGAGGTTGCCAAGGCCGCCGTGGAGCTCGACGGCGTGACACATATGGTCATGACAACGGGCACGCCACCCGGAAAAGACCGGGGTTCGGAGATCCTGTGTGAAAGTGCGATCGGGGTCAGGTCGGCTGTAGACCTGCCGATTCAGGGGCAGTGTGAGCCCCCTGACGACTATGCCTGGTTTGGACGCATGAAGGAGGCTGGCATCGACAGCCTGGGCATGCACCTCGAGGCGGTGAGCGAAGAGGTGCGGGCCCGCGTGATGCCGGGTAAAGCGCAAATTTCGGTGGAGCGTTACTTTGATGCCTTTGGTTCCGCCGTCGAGGTTTTCGGGCGCGGCCAGGTCTCGACCTACATTCTCGCCGGTCTGGGTGACAGCGAAGCACAGATTCTCGAAGTCTGCAGAGGGCTCGTGGACATCGGAGTTTATCCTTTCGTCGTGCCGTTCGTGCCGATCGCCGGAACACCGATGGAAAGCCATCCCTCTCCGACTTCGGCCTTCATGCACAGGCTTTTGTCGCCGTTGAGCGAGATGTTGAGCGAGGCCGGCATCAGAGCGAGCGATATCAAAGCCGGCTGCGGGAAGTGTGGTGCCTGTTCGGCTCTTTCGACTTACGAAAAGCTTTCCGCGTTCATGGAAAAACCGCCGGCGTGAGCGCAGGGTCATGATGGGTTGCTACTGGCTTGTACTGAGCGACGCGGAGCTGAAGGCCGTTGAAAAAATGCTGCGCGGCTGGGCGGGGTGGGCAAAACGACTTATTGCCTGCAAGACAGGTCAGCGCATGGGTGAGAGTGGAAAGTAAAAGGTCCCATTGATGTATAGCTCCAGTCAGATTCTCCAAGTTGGCATGCCTCATCTCGACATCTTTGGGCTTTCGGAGCTTTTTTGCCTGTCGAATGCCGGCAATGCGCATTGGTCTCTGATTTCGAAACTGACATCAAAGATGCCGACGGAGTGGCGGAGCGACGAGGGAGAAAGAATCTACGCCAGCTTCATCTATACCGCGGTCACCTACTCCCGGTATTTCGACGTTCAGGAAGATGACACAATTCGGGTGGAGTGCGTGCCCCGGGCATTGCGCTCACCCTTTTTTGTCACCGAAACCAACTACATCAATTCGGACGCTGAAACAGTGGCGTCCGTCAAACTGATGTCGACGTTTTCGCAAACCTACGGGAACAGTAACGCCAGGTTTCTCAGGTCTTCGATGGACTTCCATTCGGACTCGTTCGGTGAGGCAATTGTCGAAAGCACGCGGAACAGATTCAAGGAAATGCAACAGCATGATGACCGCATTCTGGAAGAAACGGACAGCCATCTGGTAAATCCCGTGATGGATTTCAACGCCGCAAACTTTATGTATTTCGCGAACTACAGTCAGTTATTTAAAAGATATGAGTGTCCTGCATTACATGCGACGACCCCGCTGAAGTTTCGGGAAATTGCATACTTTGGAAATGTCGATCCCTTCGAGAGACTTACAATCTTCGCCAGGCGAAGTAACATGGAAGTCGTCTCCGCAATGAAGCGGTCAAGTGACCAGAAATGCATCGCTCGCAGCTTCAGCGTCAATCACCTGAACCAAAACGATATCCCGTCTGTCGAAGCTGTCGCCAGCAATGGCGAGTGGCCGGGCCTTCGTCAGTGCCGCGCATAGGCCTGACCGCCCCATAGCATCGTCAGAAGACAGAGCGATTGGGGAAACAGCGGAATGATGACCTAGTGAAGAGTGATGGATCTATGCGCTTTGCCCGAGCATTGGTCATCGGAACTTGAATCGAGCGTTCAGCATCTCCTTGCCGGCTGATGTCTGGACACAATGCAATTGCGTAAAGAGGAACAGAGTCCGTGAGACCATCGACCGGCCTAATCATGCTGTTAGCAGCCGCGGGGTTCGCGATCGTGGTGTATCTGATTCTGCTCGTGTGGTTTGATTATCTAACGAATACTGTGGAGAAGAAGAATTTGTCGAAAAACACCTCCGTTTTGCAAGATTCCACTGCTGTTATTGAGTGAGTGTTTTAGAGCCCTCAAATACTTTGGAGTGTTTCTTGTTTCCCTTAAATACTTTCGTGTTTGGATTCCTGAATACCGGACCTCGGTGTCGCTGAGACAAGACACCAAGCCTGCACAAGGGCGATGGACTCAAGTCCCTGATTCTCGAGATGGCCCAGCGGAGCCGACAGATGCGTCGTGAAACCAAACTTATGCACTACGGTCGCTCGACTTTGCCAGCGGCCGCCAATCCACCTGTCGTTCGCGCGTCGACGATCATGCATGACACAGTGGATTCTTTTCGAGATACAAAGGCGCGGCGCCAGCATGACGACATGGTGATGTCCTATGGTCGTCGCGGCACGACAACGACGCATGCACTTGCTTCAGCCATTGCAGATTTAGAGTCCGCCGATGCCGCCTTTTTGTTTCCCTCGGGTGTTGCGGCGCTGGCCACGGCGATATCGGCCTTCGTGGGCGCGGGTGATCACCTGTTGATCGTTGATAAGGTTTTCGGTCCCACCAGGTCATATTGCGAAAACCAGTTGAGACGCAACGGCGTGGAAGTTGACTATTTTCCATGGAACGCCACGGATCTTAGCTCTTGGGTAAAGCCCGAAACCAAAGCTGTGATTGTCGAGTCGCCGACTTCCCTGACTTTTGAGGTGATGGACCTACCCGCATTGAGCGATAGCGCGAAGTCGCATGGCCTGACAGTCATCGCAGATAACACCTACGGGTCTAGCTGGCTGTATCTGCCTTTGGAGCTCGGATGCGATGTGTCCGTTATCGCGGGCACAAAATACCTCGGCGGTCATGCCGACTTGATGATGGGCGTTGCCTGTGCGCGTGGAGAAGCCTGTGCCCCACTTCGATCAATGACTTTTGGCTCCGGGCAAACACTGTCTCCGGATGATGCCTATGCCTGTCTGCGGGGCATGCGAACCTTAAGTTTGCGGCTGGCCCAACAGGGGACAAGCAGTTTAGCAATAGCGGAATGGATGTCTATCAGGCCTGAGGTCGCGCGCGTCTATCATCCTGGACTGGAGGGGCATCCAGGGCACGCGATATGGAAGCGTGATGCCGTCGGAAGTAATGGATTGCTGAGTGTCATGTTTCATTCAGGATTCGATCTCGATTCCTTTCTGGACCGCCTTAACCTGTTCGCCATCGGGTCGTCTTGGGGTGGCTTCGAAAGCCTCGCCTTGCCGTTTGTTCAAGAACAGGCCTGTAAGGAGGCTGCGGTGGCTGAAGAAGTGCCTCCGCCAATGCTCCGTCTGCACATCGGTCTGGAACATATCGACGACCTGATCGAGGACCTGAGGTTGGCATTTGAACGCTGAAAACCGGGCGAGGGTTGCGTAGCGTTTAGCTGTTTGCAAGCTATGCGCTTGAAATTAGCGGCCTGCTCTAGGTCAAACGTAGAGCGCTTTAATACCAAGGCGCGTTGATAGTGTTGTTTAGGTACTAATGCATAAGAATTCCTAGGCATGTTAACTGTTTGCTTACGATAGAGTTTTACCTTCAATACATCTTTCAGCGCACGGCGTGCGACCTTATCTGGATCCCTTCTTCTGAAACTGCTGCTCTCTGGAAAAGGATAAAGTTATCAATCTTGTAGTGGCAGATTCCCTTCAACTGAAGACACGCGAACCCAGGCGTCATTTGGTCGTTGCTCGGTCATCTAACCTGGTTTCTCGACTGTTGGAATTGATGCTTCCATTAACTATGGCAGTGCCGCTTCCGGTTAACGGATATCGGGATATGCCGTCACTCACCAAAGGACCTTCGCTCAAAACATGACGAGACTGCACATCCATCTCGATCCCGTCGGAGGCATCGCTGGCGATATGTTTGTAGCGGCACTTCTCGACACCTGGCCGGAGCATGCCGAGAAGGCGATTTCGGCGGTCCGGGATGCGGGGCTGGGCACTGACATAGATCTCTCTCACCTGAACCACAACGACGGCATCCTAACAGGTAGCCGCTTCGAGGTGTCTCGACGCGCAACGAAGGCTGGATCTGGGAAACCAGAACATCCTAAGCAGCAGGGGCATCATACGCACCACCATCATACGCACCACCATCATACGCATTGGGCGGAGATTCGAAGATCGCTGGAGGAAAGTCACCTTGCACCAAAGGTGGCGGGGCACGCGATCGGAATCTTCGCCGAGCTTGCTGCAGCCGAAGCAAAGGTTCATGGCACCGATATCGATTCGGTTGCCTTCCATGAGGTTGGCAACTGGGATTCGATCGCCGATATCGTTGCCGCGGCCGCACTCATCGAGCTGACGGGCGCGCAAAGCTGGTCGATCGGTTCCCTTCCTATCGGGAGCGGTCGCGTTACGACCGCCCACGGCGATCTGCCGGTTCCGGCGCCAGCCACGACTCTACTGCTGGAGGGTTTTGCACAGCACGACGATGGCCGGCCGGGCGAGCGGGTCACGCCAACTGGGGCCGCCATACTTCGTTATCTGAAGCCCGACACGGACATAGGCCAAAAGCCCCGGATTCTAGGGCGTAGCGGTTTTGGCTTCGGCAAAAGGCGCTTGGAGGGCATGAGCAATGTCCTGCGCGTTTTGGCCTTCGATTCGCCGCCCGCCTCGCGAGCTGAGCAGGATGCGGTGGGGGTCATTCAGTTTGAAATCGACGATCAGACCGGAGAGGAACTCGCCGTCTCGCTCGATCATATCCGCGAACAGGCGGGAGTGCTTGATGTCGTACAGACACCGATGTTCGGAAAGAAGGGGCGCATGCTCGCTGGGATTCAGGTGCTGACCGCGCCGGATCGGCTTGATGAAGTGGCACGGAGTTGCTTTCTGCAGACCACGACCCTTGGGCTGCGCATGCGCGTCGACTCCCGCAGCATCCTGAAGCGCCGTGAAGTCAAGGATCCGAACGGCCTTCGCATAAAGATCGCTGACCGACCTGGCGGCAGGACGGCAAAAACCGATATCGACGAGGTTGCGGGGACTGAAGCGGGGCACCTTACCAGGCGGATGCGCCGGCAGGGCGCCGAGCAAGCTGCTCTCTTGCGGAGTGACGAGAATGCATAAGATCGCGCGCGAAGCGATGACACTTTACGAAGTACTCGAAAGTTGCGGCCCCGGCGCGGTTGCCGTGTCAGGAGGTGTCGACAGCATGACCCTCGCATATGTTGCGCATTTGACCCTGGGCACCCGGGTAACGATGTTTCATGCCGTTTCGCCGGCGGTCCCGCCCAGTGCGACGGAGCGGATACGGCGCTATGCGCAGGCAGAGGGATGGCAGCTTGAGTTGCTGAACGCCGGGGAGTTTGGGGATGAACGATATCTTCACAACCCGGTCAACCGCTGCTTCTTTTGTAAAAGCAATCTCTACGGAACGCTCGCGCAGGCAACGCCGGCGCAGTTGATGTCGGGAACCAACCTCGACGATCTGGGTGACTGGAGACCGGGATTGCAGGCGGCGGAACATCACGCGGTTCGTCATCCCTTCGTCGAAGCGGGGCTGGCGAAGTCCGATGTTCGCGCCTTGGCCCGCGAACATGGGCTCACGGATCTCGCGGAGCTGCCGTCGGCGCCCTGTCTTTCCAGCCGCGTCGAGACCGGGTTGTGGATCGATGCCGAGACGCTTCAATTCGTCGATCGAACGGAGGAATACCTGCGCGCGAAACTGGCCCCTGAGACCGTCAGATGCCGGGTTCGAAAGGATGGTATCGTCATCGAACTCGACCCAGGCTCCCTTGGGCGGCTAGACGAGGACGCGCTCGATTCCCTTTCCCTTGAGATTGAGAGGCAAAGTCCTACTGGCACGAAGGGAAGGGTGACCTTCTCAAGCTACAGCCGCGGCAGCGCATTTCTGCGGGATGAACAGCATGATTGATAACCAGATTCTACTTGATTTCGATCGCCCCAAACGGGTCGGTTTCGACGAGGCGATCCTCTGTGCCCGCAAGTCCATTCAGCAACTGGACGTCATCCTGAACAAGGTTGCGGAGAAGGGTGTGAGCTGTTTGATGACGCGCCTGGAGCCGGAGGTTTTCGAGCAGATCTCGACAAACTACAAAGAGCGTATCGATTACGATGCGGTGTCGCGGACCGGTTACTTTAACTGGACGCAGCCGGAAAAGGCCGCCCCGCAGGTGGCCGTGGTTGCAGCCGGCAGTTCCGACATGCCCGTTGCTCAGGAAGCGATACGGACCCTGACCTATTATGGTGTCTCAACGACGCCGTTCATTGATGTCGGGGTGGCCGGTTTATGGCGACTGCTGAATAATGTCGAGGCGCTTCAAAAATTCCCGGCTGTCATCGCCGTGGCGGGCATGGATGGAGCTCTGCCCAGCGTCCTCGGCGGACTCGTGCCTGGCCTTGTGGTGGTTGTGCCGACATCGACAGGGTACGGCGCATCTCGCGGCGGCGAAACCGCGCTGAGTGCAGCGCTGGCCTCCTGTGCACCTGGCCTCTGTGTCGTCAATATCGATAACGGCTATGGCGCCGCCTGCGCCGCATTTCGCGTCATCGGTGCCATCAATACCAGTGGGCGTTAAAAACGCCCCAGAGACGCCTGCGTTTCAATCTCTGCCTGCGCTCCTGGCGGCCGGACAGAAGTAAGAAGGGCGCTGACAATAACCCATGTCGGTCATTGTCAGCGCCCTTTGGTATCAGTTTGTAGAGGATCTCAAATCCCCTGGAGCCACGCTATCCCTGCATCATCGTGTAGAGATCGTTCGCGGTGTGCGAGGCGGCCTGGTTCTTCTGCGTGCCGGCTCTTACCGCGCTGGAGATGTTGTCGACGAAGCCATCGATTGTCTCGATGTCCGCTTTCATTTTGTTTGAAGAGTCGTTGACGTAGCTAATTGAGCGGCTGATTTCCTTGGTCGCGGAGCCCTGTTCCTCGGTTGCCGCCGCAACCGATGAGAAGGTCTCCTTGATACTGAAAATGACGCCGTTGATTTCTTCGATCGCGACCACGGTCTCCGAGGTTGCGGCGCGCACCGCCGAAATCTGTTCCGTGATTTCCTGCGTGGCCTTCGAGGTCTGGTTCGCAAGGCTCTTGACCTCGGAGGCGACAACGGCGAAGCCCTTGCCGTGTTCGCCGGCGCGCGCGGCTTCAATCGTCGCGTTCAGGGCCAGCAGATTGGTTTGATCGGCGATTTCCCGGATGAGAGACACAGCGTTGTTGATCTCGTCCGCCGATGCGCTCAGAACACTCACCTTCTCGGATGTGCTTTGCGCCATATTGACGGCGGAATCGGTCGTGCTATGTGCAGTTTCGATATTGGTGTTGATGTTCTGCGCCGAGCTGGAAAGCTCCTCGACCGCCGAAGCAACACTGGTGATGGAGTCGCTGACTTCCGAAACCATTTGTGCCGAGCGGCTGGAGGCCAGGTTCATTTCGTCCAACAGGACGTTGTTGAGAAATCCACTGCTCTCGGCGGCAACGGCCGCGCTCCACATCTTGGTGAGGAGCTGGCTGTTGTCATCGTCTCGGACGGGGCTCGCTACCTCGGCCTCGACAGACGCCGCGGAGGGAACCTCAGGTAACAGGTTGGATTGAATCGCCCGGGCGCCACGCAGCGAGAGATGATTGAGGCGCCCGGCAAGCTGCAGGCTGGCGCCCCGCTTCATGAGTGGACCCTTCGCCAGGGCGGCGAAGATTTGCGCCCAGTGACCTTCCCAGGCGGAGAGAATGGCATCGAACTCCGCTACGGAATGGCTGGCGAAGTCGGTCAAAGCCGCCTTGTAGGCTTCCAGGTCGCCCGATAGCTGAGCCTCGATGGTTTTCCTGACGGGCCCGCCGGCGGCAGCCTCGTGACTTGCCGGAACATCATTGAGAGAGTTGATCAGCTCCGAAGCGGCTTTTTTGTCGGTGTCGGCGAAGAGGACATCTTCGCGGGTGGCTTCTACAGTCATGGTGTCTGCTCGCAAGGTGGAAATCACGCGTGGAAAACGTTGTTCTGCGTAATCTGCTTCGCCATGGTGGCGCGCAGGAGGGTGAGGGCAGGAACAAGGGAATCGGCGATTTTCGAATCGAGGTCTTCCCGGGTGAAGCAGAGCAGGGTGATAAAGGATCCGTCGAGCAGTCCACCGCCGACACCGAACACGGTGCGGACATCCTCCGCTTCCACGAAGTCCTGGGCGGCAATGATCTTCCGGCCCTGATCATCGGTGCGCTGCTTGGCGTCATCGATATAGAACACACCGCTGCTCTTGCCTACGATGCGGCTCATTTCGGCATAGTTTCTGAGGTTGAGCCAATCCAGGTTGCCGAACATCTGCAGCAGCAGGCCCATCAGCATGGGGACTTCCTTGACGAAGGAGGAACTTACCAGAGGAATTCCGATATGGCCGTTCGAGCGTTTCCTGTGCGACCAGTCGGCTTCACGCCCCTTCGTGCCCGCAAGGCTCAGGATCGGCGATTGCTCGTTGATCTGGTCGCGGATGCCAACCTTGTCGCCGAGACCCTCCGCAAAGCTGCGAATGTCTTGCGGGAGAGTCATAAAGGGTCTGCTGATGAAGATGCGCGTCAGGACGATGCTGTCTTCGAAGCTCTTGTACATGAAGTCGCAAAAGCCCTGGGCGGCGTCCTCAAAGGTACAGTCAGCCGATATCTGCTGTACGTGTGCATAATGCGCGCTCGCAATTTCACTCTGCTGTGCTTCGCTCAAACGCATGCTGATTCTTTCGTTAGCTTACGCAGGCCGCTTGCCGCTTCCTGCTAAGGTGACTGCCAATCCGGTTGCAAGAGATGCCCAATGGACGCTCGCAAAATAAAACTATATTGATGATTACTGATAATGTTTCGGAACTGCGCCTGCCGGTATTCCCGGAAGTGAGTATTTGTGCTGCTCTAATCATCTGTGAAGAAGCTTAAATTTGAGTAAAATGTATGATTTTTCTGTGATTTTACTGCCATTTTTAAGTGATGTGTCGATATATTTCCATTTTCAAGAGTTGTCTTGAGGTGGTTTTTCGCGTCAAGGCGCTGCTGGTTCAGAGTATTGGAACTTGCACTTGCCGGAGAGGTCTTCAACAAGCGACAGAGGCCTGGGCGCTGAGCGTTGATTGATTTCAGAGCACTGTTAAAGAGAAAACCGGTCCCATTGAATCGAGCGCGGTCCCCAAGGTCATCGCTTCCGCTTTACGACGTGTTGACCTGTAAGATGCGATCACTCATCTGTCGGATGTGAAGAGCGGCGGTCAATGAAGCTAGATTTTCAGTCGTCAGATCACCCAGCCGAGTGAGTCGAAAAGGATCTCGTCCGAGGCTTCAAGTGCGAAACAACTGCCCGTTCCCGCAACTGCGCCACTTGAGAGCCGGGCATGGTCCGCCCGTCTTTCCATCGAGGTCGCGAGGCGAGCAACGATCGTTCCCGAAAGGACGGCCACTAAATATTGAACAGAAAGGATACTGGTGTGCTGACCGAGAAGCGTTAGAAAACCGGCGTCTGCGTCTTGCTGTGACAGCGCTTCACCAAATGCGGATCCGTGAAAGAGTCCGAAGAGAGCAAACAAGCCGGCGGCTGTTGTGGCCTTCAGCGAAAGGTCATAAAGACTGGTGCTTACAAGAACGAGGAGCGTAAGGCCAATCGCCAATTCCACCATCGGCAACTGCATCCCCCAAATCCCTGCCAGGCAGCCAAGTGCGATCGCGCTGACATAAGCAAGTGGGGCTGATTTCGGGTAACCTGTACAGACGGCTGCAAGACCGACGGATACGATAAAAAGAAAATGATCAAACCCTAGGAAAGGCTGTTCCAATCCGGAAAAAAGACCCTGTAGATAATCTTCCATGGGTATCCCTCCTAGAGAACCGGCTCTCTGCTCGGCGGCTACGGCTGTACAGAAAAAGCTTCTGGATACTTAGCCGGAACGCCGAGCAGAAGAGACGAAAAAATCAGAGCGTCCAGGTTGAAAGCACCAGCGCACGTTCGCGGTATGCCTGAATGTTTGCATCCAGCACATCCAGCGGATTAAACGCCTTTACACCCGGGATCAGGTCGTCTTCGCGCATGCCGTAGAGGGCGCCCATCGCAAATCTGCAGGCATAAATCGTCGCGCCCTCATCCATGAGTGTTTTGAGCTGGCGGTTATAGCCGAGGTTGCCGGGGAAGCCCTCCTTGCCTACGGCAGGATAACCACGGGACGCCGATGCCATCAGAACACCCGGCCCGTAAAGAATGAAGGTCAGTTCAAAGCCTTTACGTTGCAGACGGGTTGCGGTCAGCATGTTTACAAGGCCGACGGACCCTTCGAACGGCACCGTGTGCATGAAGATGTACGCTTTGTCGCCTTCGTTGGCTTTGTGATCCGGAAAGATCTTTTCTTCGACGTTGAAAAGAATATCGCCTTCTTTCGGCGCGTCGATCGTTACTGTCTTAGGCATCTCTACTCCCTTGTCTCTTGTTCAAAGTGTAAATTCTGTTCGCTCGAAGTGAGAACTCGAGCTGAACCTCGGGGCTAAGCTCCGGGCGAGCGGAAATATCTCCGCGGCCAGGATTTCCTGTGACTGCCCGGCAGGGACTGCATGATCGCCTTCTTCAAAGGCCAGGGCAGAATGTGATAGGCCGGCACGATGAAACGACGCCAAATCCAATCCTTCAGGCTGCGCGGCTTGTTGGGCGGATTGAAACCCTTGCTTCGCGCTGCCCGGTCCTGAGCATCGCACAAGAGGTAGTGTTCGGAGTTGGTCCTCAGCCACCGGGAAAACGACATGAACCTCAACCTTTCCCGTCAAGCTTCAGGACGGCGTCCGCCGCCGCCATTTGAATGGGTTCGTTCAGCGCACCGATCGCCGGCGAGTAGACATTTTCCATTGTCGCAAGGGCATCGATCGTGAGGCCGGCACGGGAAACGACGGCCAGAAAATCGGCACGTTCCTTGACCCCTTCGCCGCCGCACATTTGAGCGCCGACCAGGCAGCGCGTTTTAGGATCGACCAGCAGTTTCACGGTTATGGGCTTCACGCCGGGATAGTAACGCGCCCGTGTGATTCCCTTGGTTGCGCCGAGGACATACTCGAGGCCGACCGCGGAGGCAGAGGTTTCTCCGAAGGAAATACCGCCGATCATCCATTCGCCGGCCAGCATCCCCCAGGGAACATGGACTGGCTGGTAAATCCGCTCACCTCCCGCGGCGTTTACGCCCGCAACCTTGCCCTGGGCGTAGGCGTGGCTGCCGGTCAGGCCCTGAAGTGGAAGGTTCGTGATGCCATGAACGATTTCAGCGCAATCGCCTGCTGCATAAACATCCGGATCGGAAGTCTGGCCGCGCGAGTCGATCACGATACCGCCCGTGCTGCCTATCTCCAGGCCGGCTGCCTCCGCCAAAGCGTTGTCCGCTACCTTCGGCGTTCCGAGGATGACGATGTCCGCCTCTATGCGGCCCGATGTCGTTTCGACGTGCGTGACATTGCCCTGACCGACGAAGGCGGTTGCGCGCTCGCCCCAGCGCAGATCCACGCCCGCGTCCTCCCAGTCCTTCCGGACCGGCTCTATGATGTCAGGATCGACAACGTCCGACATCGGCCAGGGGTTGGGATCGACGACTGTCGTCTTGATGCCTCGGTGAATCATGGCCGAGACCATCTCGACGGCGATTGGTCCGCATTCAACGACAACCGCTGTTTTCACGTTGTCGAGGAACTTGTCCCACTCCATGGCACTTCGGATGTTTTTGACTCGATAGATGCCGCCGAGGTCTTGACCGGGGATATCCAGCTCTTTGTAGCGCCAGCCGGTGCAGATGATCAGTTTGTCATAGCTGACATCGCCTTCGCCCCGGACCTGGATCGTCTTATTCTTCCGATTTATGGAGTCTACGGTTGTCTCGTAGTGAACATCGATACCCGCCTGCACGTACTGCTCCTTGGTCGCAAGGAACAGGCGGTCAAAGGCATCGATTTCTTTGCCATGTACGAAGGGGATACCGCATGGGCTGTACGCGACATCCTCGAATTGAGTGTAAATGATGGTCTCGACCGACGGGTCTGTTCCCTTCGCCGCGCCGGCCGCACCCAGGCCACCGGGCCCTCCGCCAATCATTACAACTCTCAACTCGACCTCCCTCGGAAAGCAAATTTCGTATGATACATATTAATGTCACATGGTAGATATCAGCTTTGAGGCCGTCAAGCCCTCTGCGCGCTGAGATATGCGGGTGGCATTTATGGGGTGACTGTGAACCGGGCTCTTCAACGACAAAACCGGCCAGGCTGTGCCGTACCGATCAACTTGGCGGAGCAGCCGGAAGAGAGGCGCGTGACCGGAGCCGTTGGTCGTTGACTTCAAATGGCTGTGAGCTTTTCAAGTCCCGACGCTGGCCCAGGTTCGAAACAGAGCCTTGAGCCCTGTGCTCAGGGGTGTGTCTTCAAGCGGCTTTCGAGCCTAGAAAGTCCTCGACTCGAGCGGTCAACTCTTCTTCAACATTCGCGAACTTGGTCAGATACTCCATGGCCCGAAGTTTCTGCTCACCGGCTGCGGCACTGTTGGTCTCCGCCATTTCCTGAACGACGTCGAGTGCGGCGCCCCCGGAGCTTGTGCGTTTCGATACGATACTGCGCGGGTCAAGCGCACGCGCGAGCTCTGCGGAGTCGAGTGACAAGGGCGGACAGTTGATACGCTTTGCTGCCTCGTTGATGAGTTGCGGCTTGATGTCGATCCCTCGAAGGCCTGCGCGGCTGGCCATTTTCACGGTTTCGCCAACGACACGATACGCCGTTCGGTAGTCGATTTGGCAGGTGATCATAATGTGTTCGGCTAAGTCAGTTGCCTGGGTGAAACCTTCTTCCAGAACCTGCCACATCCGGCTGCGGTTGACCGTCAGGCTATCGACCACGCCGTTCATCAAGTCTCCAATCTTTGCTGCAAACTCCAACGCTCTGGGCACTTCGCCGTAAGCGAAGATCAGGTTGTCGCTTCTGGCTGACGGGGTTTTAACCACAGCCAGAAAACCCGTTAACCGGCCGATGACGACCCCGCTGCCGCCCCGGACGATCGACAAGGAATAGGGATTGCGTTTTTGGGGCATGAGCACCGACGAACGTGTGTAGGGGCCGGCAAGATCGACGTAGTCGAACTCCTGGCTCGACCAGATCTCAAGATCTTCCGCCAGCTTCGACTGATTGGACAAAACGCTCGCGCAGCTCGCCATAACGTCGATGAAGCTGTCGGTCTGCCACATGGCATCCCGCGTGTGGTCAATCACGCCATCGAACCCGAGCAGGGTCGCGATGTGGTTGCGATCGTCAAGCAACTGGGTGCCGTTTACGCATCCCGCGCCTCCCGGACTCTGGTTGATTTCTTCCAGTCCAGCCAACAGGCGTTTGCAGTCCCGTATGGCCGGGGGCACGAATCCCAAAATGTAGTGGCCGAACGTCGAGGGTTGCGCTTGCTGCAGATAAGTCTGGTCAGCCATGAAGACGTCTTTGTGGCGCGCTGAGAACTTCGCCGCAGTTTCCGCGAACGAACTCGTCGACAGGATGAGCTCCGCGGTCCGGCGCCTTAGTTCAACACGCAAGGCGACACGCGCAGCCTCACGCCTGGGCCGGCCGGCATGCAGCCAGCCAGCGGCATCCCCGATCTTCTCAACAAAATGCCGTTCACGGGAGTTGTAGGGTTCGCCGTAGCGTGCATCGTAAGGAAAGTCGGCCGCATCGGTACGATAGGCCTCCATGAGCACGCCGAGCAGCTTTCGCGTCGCATCCTCTGGAACAACCCCGCGCCGATGTAAATCCAGAACATGCCCGAGATCCGCAACATTGAGCCCGTGATGGAGCATTGGCGCATCCGCGATCTCCCAGGCGAATCCCGAATCGATCAACTCGGGCGCGGGACCGTCCGCGGATGGGCCTTCAAACCTGCGGGCGGATGTTCCCGGTGCAGCGCGGGTCATAGTTTCAGTTCCTTTTTGGGGCCGATTTTTGTTGGATGAAAGCCGTCCGGCCTTAACGCGTGGAAGCCAATCGGGGTCAAAGCCAGCTTTGAGATTCCCAGGACCTTCGTGTCCCCGCTGTTTCAAGAACCCTGTCGATCATCGGGCCTGACGCCCCGATATTGATGTCGGACAGTTTCTCAAGCTCTTCAGCCGTTGCCACACCATCGAGGATATCGGAGATTTGCCTGTCTTCGTCACGACGCCTGCGAAAGGCCTCTTGCAGGAGTGCCTGAGCGTTATGCTTACCGAGCCGCGCGGACATTTCGCTCAGCAGATACTCCGTGGCCGATCCGCATCCTAAATTGCGTTCCATCGCGTCCGCATTGACCTCGAGACCTGCAATCAACTCTCTTGCCATGGCTGTCGCAGCGAGTGTCAGTTGGCAAAGTTCAGGGAAGGATGCCCACTCGACTTTCCAGACTCGCGCGTCGCGTTCATGCTCCTGCACCATTGTCTCTGTCAGGACAGCGGCGTTCGCTCGGATCAAGCGAGCCAGGGCAACCACCTGCTCACTGCACTCCGGATTGCGCTTATGGGGCATGGTGATGCTGCCGACGGTGGTTGGCTGTGTCCTTTCGGAAAGCTCGCCAATCTCCTGACGCTGCAGCGCGTATACTTCGTTTGCGATACGGGCGAGGCTCGAAACCGCCATTGCCGCAAAGTTGGCAAACTCGGCTAAGCGGTCTCTGGCGTTGATCCAGGAGATATCCGGTTCGAGCAGATTTAACCGTTCGCAAAAGGTGGATCGCAGTTTCATTGCGCTGGCGTCAAAGAATGAGAGCGTTCCGACAGCACCGCCAAGCTGGCCAACAAGCCATCTCTTGCGTCCGTCTTGAAGTCGCTGTAGGTGGCGGCCGATTTCGTCCGCCCAAGAGGCCGCCTTGAAGCCAAAAGTTATGGGAGAGCCAGGCTGCCCGTGCGTTCGTCCGGACATAGGTGTGTGGCGAAACTTGTCCGCGAGCAGCAAGAGGTCGCTTTCCAGTTGCCAGAGGTCGCGCCACACCAACGCCCCAACTGCGCGAAGCTCGAGGACCTGCGCGGTATCGGAAATATCCTGAACCGTCGCGCCGTAGTAGACGTCCTCTGCGCAGGACGGTGGCAGCATCTCGCGCAGGACCTGAATCATGCCAAGCGTCGAATGGGAGGTTTTCACGGTACGCTCGGCAATGTCTGCTATTGGCAGTTCCCTGCCGCGCAGCCGCGCGATCTCGACAGCAGATTCTTGCGGAATTAATCCGCAGTCAGCCTGAGCTTCGGCCAGGGCAATAACAATATCCAGCCACCGCGCCACGCGAGAGGACTCTGAAAAGAGCTGACGCCCTTCCTCGGTGCTCCACTGATGCCCGAAAATCCGGGAATCGATCATGTGCGCGTCCATGCGACCCTCACATTTTCAATGATTGTTTCGATGGCTTCACGCACCTCTTCCAGAGAGGCACCCCAAGGGACGAACATCGCTTCCTCCCTTTGTTCGATGCCTTCCTGAAGCAGGCAGCACCGCGTCAGAAGCGCATCGTGAGCTTCGCCAAGCTCCCGCAGGAAGCGCTTAGGGCAGGTGTCCACCGTCGCCGGCGAACAACCGTAGAACCAGTTATGGATCTGATGGGAGCGTTCGCATCCCAGAAGCGTCCAGTTGTCTTTTTGCGGGCGCTCGTCCAGGTAGGCAACCTCGACACCTTCCAGGTCGATACCCGAACCACGGCAGGGCACCAAAACCTGCGGCGGTAAAGGATCGTAGGCCTCTCGCAATTCGGTGCGGCTGTCGATCATGGTCGATGTCACGATGACCGGAGGGAGACTCTCCGCTCCGTCAAGCACCCTCTCGACCTGGTCGAGCAGTTTCGACGGAAATGGCGGAACGATATCCAGGACGTGCAGCCTTAAGGGTTTCGGGTTGAGGATGAAACTGACGTGGGAGTAGCGCCCCTCGATCACCACACAGGGCACGTCCTTGTGCGCCGAAGCCACGGTCGCAAGATGAGACGCAACACCCGCATCGGCCACATCGGATTTTACGTATCGGCACTGATCCGCCGTCGCCAGGACGCGTACGTCTTCTATCGGCGAAAAGAGCTCATTGCTTTCTGGGCGATCTACCTCCAGCAGGGCTGTCTGCTCGCCCTTCCGGGCGACGATAAAGCGCGTCCGCATATAAGCTTCGCGGCCCCGGAAACGGTCAATGAGCCAGTCTGGATCCAAGCTCTCCAGATCCGTGCTCAGCGCCACCTGCCGATAGCGTGAGGGCATCACATTCGCAGCGGCGGGGCTAAACTCGAACATCGAATTTCCGATTGAAATCAGCCAGAACACCGAGCGTGTCGGCACGCAGACCGAGCCTCAAGGTCTCCAGGCCCAGCACATCAGAGACAGGGATGTTTCCCAGGTTGGCGTTACTTCCCAAATGCCCCAGCATAAACGACTGCTGGGCGCGCCGAGGTGTTTCGTAAATGATCTTGGATGCCAAACTGCTTCTGCTCAGTGACTCCAAAAGCGCCCGGCGGACCTCACCCGTTTCTTTGTATAAACCGACATTTCCGCTTTCCCGCCCTTCGGCGACAATCCAGTTTGCGCCTGCTGAGATATCGCCCTTAGCCTCTTCCAGCCAGCAGTCTGGTGCCACGATCTCGTTGGGGTCTTTACTGCCGACCTCGGCCAAAACCGTAAAACCCAGATCGCGCGCACGAGAAATCAGCTTCCGCTTCTCCATCACAGGGATATCAACCGCCCCGTCGGAGATCTCCACGCAGTCGAAGCCAGCTTCACCCGCGAATCGGAACATTGCCTCCTCTTGTCCCTGCATCCACGCGATTTCCAGCAGCGTGCCGCCGGTACAGGACTTCACTCCCGCCGCGCGCAGCTCCACCACCTTGGCGCACACCGAGCGATCAATGTAGGAGGTTCCCCATCCGAACTTCCAGAAATCAATGAAATCAGCGGCTTGTGACAGCACCTCCTGTGTTTCCAGTAACGTGCAACCCTTATCCAAAACATGGGTCAATCCTGCGCGGCGGGGCTTGGTTGCTCTGTCGGGTAACTTCAAGAATGACGGGCGCGGATTTGCCAGCATGCTCGGCTCCGTTGTCGGCAATGCAGAAGTTACAAAGCCATTTATGATAAGATATTTTTTGTATCCTATCCGATACAATCTCATATTGTCCACCTCAAAGCAGAGCTGTTTGGGCCGCTGATCCGTGGGGTCAGAACATCAACAAAATCAATGAGCTTCCTGCTGAGTGAACTTAGGTTAAAATGGTGATTATATCGTGAACGAAATACAAATTTCGGATAATTGACATTCGGCAGTCTGCTTTGATAGCCTCTTCCATCAAGACAAACATGGCTCAGCAGTCTGCAAGAGGGCGTGATGGACGGAATACATGACATGGGGGGAACGCAGGGCTGGGGGACGGTCACCATCGATCCCGATGAACCGGTGTTCGAGCATCCATGGGAAGCCCGAACTTTTGCACTCAGCCTGGCATCAATGGGCGTTTCGGGGACGAATCTGGATGCTTTCCGCCATGCGTTGGAACGCCTTCATCCGCTCGATTACCTGAAAGAGGGATACTACGGGCGTTGGCTGCGTTCGGCGGAGCTTCTTTGCGTCGATAGCGGGGTGCTCGCGCCCGGCGCGGTGGAGGCGCGAGCCCGGAAGCTGAGCGGGCAGGATGTTGAAGAGCCTGAGGATGTGGAGACGCAGAAGCCTCAGTACGAGCGTGGTGGCGCCGGATCGTTGCGCCAGGTCGATGAGAAACCACGCTTCGAAGCTGGTCAGACCGTGCGCGCGAAAAGCTTCCGGAAATCGGGTCATACCCGTCTGCCGGCTTACATTCGTGGCCATGTCGGCAAGGTCGTTGCGCTGAGACCCGCCGCAGTTTTGCCGGACAGCACGGCGCATTTTGTCGGGGAAGACGCACAGCACGTCTACACCGTGGAGTTCACCTTGAGAGAACTCTGGGGCGAGGAGTCCGAGAGCGGAACTCTGAATATCGATTTGTTTGAGAGCTACATGGAGGCGGTATGACTGAGATACCACATCCCGAAGACTATCCTTCGCCCCAACTGCGTGTCGAAGCCCTGGAAGCGCTGCTGCTTGAACGCGGCCTGATCGACCCTGCCGTTCTCGACGGTTTCATCAACCGTTACGTCAACGATGTCGGCCCGATGAACGGCGCCAAAGTGGTTGCCAAGGCCTGGACGGACCCCGAGTATCGCGAGCGTTTGCTGGAAGACGGCACCGCGGCCTGCAAGGAACTCGGGTTTGCCGGCCCGCAGGGCGAGCACATCGTCGTCGTGGAGAACACCGAGGCGCTGCATAACGTGGTCGTTTGCACCCTCTGCTCCTGCTATCCCTGGCCGCTGCTGGGCCTGCCCCCGAAATGGTACAAGGACCCGGCCTATCGCTCACGCGTCGTTCGCGAGCCGAGGAAGCTGCTGGGCGAGATGGGCCTTGAGCTGCCGGAAGACGTAGACATTCAAGTCTGGGATTCCAGCGCGGAGAACAGATACTTCGTTCTGCCGGCCCGTCCCGAAGGAACCGACGAGATGTCCGAAGAAGAACTGGCCACCCTGGTTACGCGTGATGCGATGGTTGGCGTTAGTGCGGTAAAGGCGGCTTAGCGAATGAGTCTTGTGGAAAGCCTGGGCGTCAACTCCTCGACGCCTCTGCCGCGGTCAAATGGAGAACTTGTCTTCGAAGAGCCATGGGAAAGCCGGGCCTTTGGAATCGCAGCCGTTTTGACCGACAAGGGCATGTTCAACTGGGATGAGTTTCGCGACAACCTGATCGCCGCCATCGAAGACTACGAGCAGAAGCACGATAGCATCGCGCATCCTTACCGCTACTACGAGCGCTGGTATGCGGCCCTGGAGGCACTCGTAACGGAAACGGGTGCTATTTCGAAAGAGGATCTGGATGCGAAGGTTGCTGACTTCGAAAAGCGGCCGCCCGGTCACGACCACGACCACGACCACGACCACGGTCATGATCATTGACTGCGCAGCGGTCCGTACGGAGTAGCTGGCAGGGTGGTTTGTGCTGCGAGGTCGAGGCTGGTGACTTCGTTGTTACGGTCGATGAACCCGAGCATGTCGGTGGAACGAACCGGGGACCCGAGCCGACGGCCCTTCTTTTAGCGTCTGTCGCATCTTGTTTTACTCTTGCAATCGCATACAGCGCGCAAAAGCAGTCGGTCGCGCTCGACGGGCTGTCGGTGCAGGTCACCGGGTTCTATGATGGCCCGAAGTTTCGCTCGATTAGGATTGACAGTGAGTTGAACTGCTGCCCCACCAAGCTTGCGCCAATCGTTCAAGCCGCTGAGCGGGTATGCTACGTGACAAATACACTGAAGTCCGACTTGGAGATTGAACTGCACGCGACGACAGTCGCAGCGCAAGAATCCTGACCCTCCCGTGCGATCTTAAACTGTCTCGCCTTAAGGGCTCGGGCTCGAGTTTTCGGGCCTGAGTTTTCGAGTGCTGCTGCGAAAGTGCTGAGCGCCTGAAACGTCTTTGTGAAATCAGATCAATTACTATATGAAACAATCATTGATTATGATGTGTTATGCTGGCAGCTTCTTGGGCAGTTAGCCGGACCCCAGTCTTCTGAAAGGACGCTCAATGCAGACGCCTCCAATCGTCGAATTACCCAAAGCCGTGAAAGTTGTGAACATCGGCCTTCCCCTTTTCGAAAGCTCGATTATCAATCAGGGGGCGTCCGCAATCGGTGTGGACTGGCGGATCCCTGGGGGAGGTCAACTCGACGTTGTTGCTGCGCTCTCCCGTCTGCTGGGACCCAAGTCGGAATTGATCGACAAAGCCAATGCCGAGGTTATCACGCGCCTAAATGAAGGTGTGCCGATGCTCAAGGCGATCGATCGCGCGGGCTCGGTCATTCCCGGAATGGATGAGAACACGGTTCTGCATTGCGGGCCGACCATTTCCTGGAGCGAGATGTGTGACCCGCTGCAGCGCTCGATCAAAGCCACCATCGTCGCGGAAGGTTGGGCGGCAGACACGGCGTCGGCCGGCGAGCTTGTCGTCAAAGGTGAAGTCGAACTGAAAGCCGCCAACGAGCACTCAACGGTCGTGCCGATGGCGACATCGATCAGTCCGTCGGCTCCCGTATATGTCGTCGAAAACGAATTTGGGGGAACGACCTCTTACTCCAGTCTCAACCAGGGGTCCGGCAAGGTCGCCTGGTTCGGTGTCGATAACGACGATGCCATCGAGCGGTTGCGTTTTCTTCGTGATGCTGTTGGTCCTGTTCTGGCAGAAGCTTTGAAAGAAAAGGGTGAGACCGACATTTTTGCGTTGGCTGCGCAGGGAGTCCCGATGGGCGACGATGTGCATATGCGGGTCCAGGCAACGACGAATCTGTTTCTGCGTGACCTTCTGCCCTATCTCGTCCGCAGCAAGCATAGCAGGGCAGGTGAAGTTGCCAGCTTCTTAAGCGCGAATCATCTGATGTTCCTGAATATCGCCATGGCGGCGGCAAAATCCCTGGTCAATTCGGCGTCGTCTGTCGAGAACTCGAGCATCGTAACAACGATGGCCCGTAACGGCGTGACCTATGGAATCCGCTTACCTGGAGACAACGATAGCTGGTTCATTACTGAGTCGCCGCCGATTCAGGATGCGCTCTACTATCCCGGCTACGGACCTGAAGTGAGTGCGCCGGATATCGGCGACAGCGCGGTCCTTGAACTCATTGGCCTTGGCGGTCCGGCGGCGGCGAACTCGCCTGCGGTCGCCGGTTTCCTGGGCGGGCGCATGTCCGACGCAATCGCGGCAACACAGAGTATGCAGCGCATTTGTGTCGGCGAAAGTACGAGATTCCGCCTTCCCATTCTCGACAACGTCGGTACGCCTGTCGGAGTCGATGTTCGCAAGGTGGTCGAGTTGTCAATCACGCCTGCCGTGAATACCGGTATCATACACGCGTCAGATGGAAGCGGTCAGATTGGCGCAGGCGTTGCCTGGGCTCCTGTCCAGTGCTTCGTCGATGCGCTGTTAGATCTCGACCGACGACTCGCATGACGGCTGTCAAACTGGTGCTATCTGACTCGATTGGCGGCGGAGTCGTCAGTGCCTGTCAGATAGCAGCGGAACGCGGTTCGAAGGGTATCGTGGTCGGTGTTTTTTCCTTTGGGTTTTATGTTCGCGTTGCCGGCCAGATTTTCGCCGTGGGCGGTCCGCGACTCCCTGCAGGTCCAGTCCACCTGGTGTTGGAGACAGCCCCTCCTCTGCCGCGCGAGCAGTCGGAAGTATGGCTTACTCAAACAAAACTATGGACCCAGGCCTGTACTGTCGATCTGTCCTCCGCTACCCGCTACTGGCCGTCGTTACCTTCTCATAATCATCTTGAACTGGTCACTCCCCGTCTGGCGAAGCTCGCTACACGCATCGGCATTCCGCAGGACCTGAAAACGGTTTGGTCCGATGTGATCGAGGTCGTGAAATGCGCAGATCTCGGCGCCGCAGCGGAGCAACTGGAAGGACGGGGGCAGGGGCTGACGCCCACTGGAGACGATGTGCTCGCAGGTCTCCTGTTGATGGCTCACTGGCGCAATCCAAAATCAGATTTCCCGGGTGAAATTGCCGGTCGGGCGCAGACATCCGAACTCAGCCGCTCGTTTTTAACTTGGGCTGCGAGAGGGCAGAGCATCCAACCGGTTCATGAGCTGCTGGACTCGGCTTTTCTGTCACGCAGCTCTACAAATCATGTCGACAGGTTCGATCGCGCCGTTGAACAGGTTGCATCCATAGGTGCGTCATCAGGCAAAGCGTTGTTAGCAGGCCTGAGCCTCTCGTCAGCTTTCTGTTCCCCACTGGCAGGTGTCGGTGCAGAATGAAACGGCTCATGCTCTTAGGTGTTACCGTCCTCTGCGTATAACTTCGAGGCCACGCAAGACCGGCTCAAAGTTTGGGTTTTCTCACCAGGTTTGATTACGCGGTATAGCAAGTCTCTTTCAGTCGCCCGGGCTCTTACTGATAAGCCTGAGTGCTGATCAAGCCGCCGTTATCGGACACTTTTATTTTCTCCACTTTCTCGTTTGACACCAAGAAAATCTCGTTGTTTTCCTGCCGTTCCGTCATGATCCGTGACCGATCCCAATTCGCGAGATGGCCAACCAGGCAGCGATTGACCATATCGTGCGCGACGACACCAACAATCATGCTTTTGTCTCGAACTGCCTCCATAAGGTTCTCGTTAGCGAAGTTGCCAACTCTGTTTGTGACTTCTTGGTAGGTCTCCGCGCCGGGATAGTTGCGGTTCCACTTATCCGCATCACGCCAGGCTGTCTTCCCGGGATAGGCAATGTCGATCTCTTTCTGAGACATGCCCTCGCATACTCCGAAGCCGCACTCTTTCAAGCGATCATCAGGAATGCGCTCTTTGCGGATAGCTTCAGCGACAGAACCTGCAGTCATCCAGGCACGCCCCAGCGGACTCGCGTAGAGTCTTGCTATTCCTCGCGGAGCGAGAAAGTTTGCGGTTGCCTGTGCCTGGCGTATACCAAGCTCACTCAATGGGGAATCTTGCTGACCCTGATACCGTTTTTCAATGTTCCAAACTGTCTGACCATGCCGCACGACGTAGAGCATTCAAGATTCCAACTGCCGAAGTTCCAGGGCGTGAATAATGCATTGAAACTGATCGCGCGCAAAGTGGTTGAGGAGGTTATCGTCGCCGCGGCCTGAGATCTTTTCCTCTCCTGCCGCGAAGCCTCCAGGATAGCGATCGTCCAGCCACAAGCGTCAGAGCAGGGTGGAGGTTTATCCGGTAGATTTTGGTCGCTCCAGAGATCGCGGGACCGCTGGGCGACTTACGCTTACTTCGTTAAATTGCAACGGTAAAACCAGGCACCTCAGCCCTCGGAAAACGTGAGGGCACGATTGTCAGGTCCGAGCTTGCTCGAAAGCGCTCCAGGCGGCCTCGAACTTTTCAAAGCTGAATCCCGCTTCTCGGGCAGGTTCGAGAATCAGCGCTTCCGAAGACTGCATGTTTTGGATTGCGGTTTCTAACTTGGGAAGTACTTCCTCTGGAACGATGACGGCGCCATGACGGTCCGCGTGAATGAAGTCACCGGGCATCACTTCCAATCCAAATACCTTCACCGGCTGATCGAAGTCCACCACATGAACGAAGGCGTGGCTTGGTCCAATAGATCCGGCCAGGACCTGAAAGTCCGGCGCAAGATCGCCCAGATCGCGCATGACCCCGTTTGTGAGGGTGCCGGCCAAACCGAAAGCCTTGTGAACCTGCGTGTTGATTTCCCCCCAGTAGGCGCCGACGCAGTCCGGGTAATCCAGGTCCTCGATCACCGTGACCGCCGGACGCGGACCCTCGGCCATGTAGCGGTAGTAGCCCATGCGTCGCTCCCGCACGGTCTCGGGGGCATCTTTGGGCGGTGCGCTGCCGCGGATGCGGGCGGTGCGGGCGAAGCCGCAGATCGCGGGCAGGGCAGGGTCGGCGGCCAGAAGGGTGCCGCGGGTGAAGCGGTCGAAGCCGCGCTTGCCTTCGGCCACTTCGATGGCGTTGCAGACCGTCGGCGTGTCGACCTGCTTCAGGAGCTCGATTAAAGTCTCGGGGACGTCCGCTGTCACTGTTTGTTCCTTCATTCCTGAGTCAAAAAGCTGTCCATCAGGCGACTAACCTCTTCCGGCTGTTCAAGGCTGCTGATGTGACCTGCGCCAGCGATGATCTTCAGTTCCGCCTGCGGGCAGAGTGCCGCCATGGCCCGGTGGCGTTCCGGCGGGCAGAGCGCATCCTCTTCACCGCAGAGCAGAAGAAGAGGCTTCTCCCAGGCGGCCAGGACGTCGCTGTAGTCGCGCCGCTTCATTAGCGCCAGCGACTGTTCGATAAAGACCCTGTGACCGAGGTCGATGGCCATCTCGATCAGGAGCTCGAGGAGGGCGGCATCGCCGCGGTTCGCTTCGGCCAGATAATGTGGCTTCATCTCCTCGATGATCACCTGGCGCAGCTTCCCGGCCTTCACGTCCGCGATCTGGCGCTGACGGATCGATCTTCGTTCCGCTGCATCGGCGAGGTGATTGCTGTCCAGGATCGCCACCCGCTCGATCCGTTCGGACGCTTGGGCCATCATCTCCATCGCGGCGATTCCGCCCATGGAAAGTCCGGCCAGGGAGAAGCGCTCGAAGGGGATGCGCGCAAGTGCCGCCGCGGCCATGGCCTCCAGGCTGTCTGCGCCCGACAAGGGCGCGACGTGAACCTCAAAGCTCCCTTCGAAGTGCTTAACCTGCGGCGCGAAGAGCCGTGCGTCGCACATCATGCCGGGCAGAAAGACAAGGCCGGGTTTCATCCCTGGACGCGGCCTGCGATCTCAGCGCCTTCCGACAAGGCCGTCAGCTTGGCATAGGCGATCTCCGGATCGACCGCGCCGAAGCCGGCGAAGGTGCCGAAGCCGCAGTCGGAGCCGGCGATCACCCGCTCCGCGCCGACGATATCGGTAAAGCGTTCGATGCGCTGGGCGACCAGCTCCGGATGCTCGACGAAGTTGGTGGTGGTGTCGACCACGCCGGGGATCAGGATCTTGTCATCGGGAATTTCCTGCCTGCGGTCCCGGAAGACGGTCCATTCATGGGCATGGCGCGGGTTCGAGGTCTCGAAGAGGACATAGCGGGCGCGGGTCTTCATGAGAACCGGGAAGACCTTGGCCATGTCGATGTCGCAGACGTGCGGCCCTTCGTAGTTGCCCCAGCAGATGTGCACGCGCACCCGTTCCTGCGACACGTCGCGCAGGGCGTGATTGAGCGCCTCCACATGGCTCTCGGCGACCTTAACGAAATCGTCGTCCGAAAGATCGGCGAAGAGCATGTGACGGGAGAGGGCGAGGTCGGGACAGTCGAGCTGCAGGTCCAGGCCGGCTTCGACGATGGTCTCGTACTCTGCCTTCATGGCCTCGGCGAGCGCGGCAAGATAATCCTCGCGAGAGGCATAGTGCTGGTTCTGCAGGAACAGTGAGATCACACCCGGTGAGGCGGCGTTCATGAACCCGCGCTTCGCCCCGTGCTTCGCCATGGCGGCCTTGAGGTTGTCGATGTCCTTCTGCAGCTCCCCCTGGCCTTTCGATTTGACCTCGCCGGTGCACATGGGCCTCGCGTATTGCGGGGTCCCGCCCGAGTCGGCGAGCCGCTTGAGAAAAGTCGGATAAAGCTTCAAGTCCGCCGGCGCGTTGCGCGGGGAGTCGCCCGAGAAGCCCGTGTAGCGGTCCTTGACATAGGTGGCGTAGGAGATCTTGGAGGTCTCGCCGTCGGAGACGATATCCACGCCGGCTTCGACCTGCCGGCGGACCGTTTCATCGACCGCGGCGGTCATGGCGGCGTCGAAGGCGACCTGGTCGTAGGCTTCGTCCTTTTCGCGCGCGAAGATGAAGTCGACCACTCCCTGGGTCCGGGGCAGGGAGCCGACGTGCGTGGTGGTGATTTTGCTCATGGCTGTGCTCTCAGGATGCTTGCATCAGGGCTTGTGTGGGGCCGGCCGGATCGTCGGTGTTGGTGACCCGGTAGAGGCTGGCTTCCCCGGTCATGGCCGGCGCGAGCGAGTGCGCTAAGTCCGGTGGCAGGGAACAGGTGTCGCCGGGCGCCAGCGTGGCCTCATGGCCGTTCCAGCCGAGCCGCCAGTGTCCACGCATCACCATCAGCACCTCGTGCCGCGTGTTGCGGTAGGGCGTTTCGGGGATCGATCCGCGGGTCAGCAGTTCCACCTCGAAGCCGGGCCGGTCGGCGATGATGCCCTCGGCGCCGATGACCTTTGCCGGTGTGCCCTCCGCGAGTGCCATAAGGTTCCAGTAGCGCTGGACGAACTTCGGTACGACTTCGCTGGCCGGCACCTCCTGAAAGGCTTTCAACTCTTCCTCGGTAAGCAAGGGCATGGGGGCCACGCCGTCGGGCAGGCTTTCTCCCTTCTTGCTGTCATAGAGCAAACCGTTCTCGCCCAGGATCAGACCGTGCGCCTGAGCCTCTTCGATGACCTGCGGCGCCCAGACCACGCCGCCGCCGGAATCGTCGCCGCCCAGGATCGACATGATCATGCCGTAGTCGGTGCCGACATTCTCGAAGCCGCGGAAGACGCCGGTTGGAATGTTGAAGATATCGCCTTCTTCCAGTACCACTTCACCGGCCTTGCCCCAGCGGCCCCAGAAGAAGCGCCAGCGCCCCTTGAGTACGAAAAAGACCTCGGCCGTGTGGTGTGTGTGCAGGGAGTTCTTGCATTTCGGCGGCTGACCTGCCGCACCGATGTTAAAGCCGGGCGTGTCCTTGATGTGCACGTGCTGATCCGGGCTTTCCGACACGCCGCCGCCGATGATGGTGAAGTTTTCCTTTTGGTCCGATCCAGGCGTGTGGGCGTCGATGAAGGCCGTTTTGCAGGGTTTCAGATCGCCGTAGCGAACGATGCGTTGTTCCATGTCTTGCGGTGTCATACCTGATTACCCGGTGTGAAGGAGGATCTGTTTCCAGATCGAGATTTCGTCATAGAGGGTGAATTCTCGGCGCAGGCCCCAGGGCCCGAATTCTGCGTGGCTGAAGCCCATCACGTGCACCTCGGCGCCGCTTGGCTCGCCGAAGAGTCCGAAGCCGTCGTGCTTTCCGGTCAGGGACCAGCGGACGGCGGCGCGCGGCGGCATCATCGGATCCTCGCGCCCGATCTGGTGATGAACGTCGAGCGCCGCCGAGGGGAAGGAGGAGCGCAGCCCCATCCAGAGTTTCTCCGCGGCATCCCAGGAGTGCCCGCCGCGACCGCCGGCGTGCTCCACGGCGCAGGCCCGGTCGTAGTCCTTGCGGATCACCGCGATATCGGCCTGGAAGATCCGTTTCAGGATGTCGGCGAGACAGGCACCGTAAGGGTTTTCATTGCCGCGCCCGCGATATCCACCGTCGATATCTTGATCCGGCGTAAAGGGTTTCACGCAGTGTTGCGGCCCGCCCTCGCGTGCGATCAGGTCGCCGGCGAAGCGTTTGGGCTCCATACCGAGATGACGCACGATGGCGCCAGAGTCACGGATCAGCCATTCGTCATAGATCACATTGTCTCGCGCGGCGCAGTCGGCAATGGCGCGTGCCGTAAAGCGTTTGCCGCTGGCGGGCCCGAAAGTGCCGTCACCCAGATGGGTGCCCGTGCTCAGGATACGGTGAGACGAGAGAAAGCCCTCATCCTCGTTGCCCGACCAGATCACATCTTCGCCGAGTAACTGACGATCGGGAAACTCGGCCAGGGTCGCGAGGGTGCCTTCGATCACCGCGTCGTTGCCCCGGACGAGGCCCGAGGGAAAGCGCATGGGAATGTCTTTGGCATAGTAGTGCTTCAGCGAGGCGACGCCGCGCTCTTCCCAGATCTCGTGGGTGATCCCGAGGATATAGTCGGGAAAATCCTTCCACTTGGGATCGAAGCCTTTCAGTGCCATCGCTGTCTCCTATCCCGCGGTCCAGCCGCCGTCGACCCGCAGCGAGCTGCCGGTCACCATGGCCGAGGCTTCGCTCGCCAGATAGACCACGGCCCCCATGACGTCCTCGACCTCGCCCACGCGGCCCAGCTTGATCTTGGATTCGATCCAGGCAACCCGCTCCGGATCTGCGAAAGTGGGCTCCGTTAGGGGAGTGCGGATGAAGGTCGGGCAGACGCTGTTGATGCGGATCTTCTTTGGACCCCACTCGATGGCCATGGCCTTGACCATGCCCTCGATGGCGTGTTTGGAGGCGCAATAAACGCTCCGGTCGATTCCGCCGACGTGGCCCATTTGCGAGGAGATTTGGATGATCGATCCGGCCCTGCCTTCACGCAGCATACCGCGCGCCGCCTCGACCGAGAGGAAGTAGGCACCGCGCAGGTTGATATCCATCACCGCCTGGTAGTCTTCCGGCCTGGTCTCCAGGGCCGGGGCGTGCCGCGCGATCCCGGCGGAGTTCACCACGGCGTCGAAGGCGGGCTGTGAACTCAAACGATCCGCCATTTCCGCGATGTCGGCGATGTCCAGCACCAACGCCTCAGCGCTCCAGCCCTCTTGCTGCAGGTGGGTGACCGTCTCTTCCAGGTCCGCCTTGCCGCGGGCCGCGCAGACCACATGGGCACCGGCTTCGGCGAGGGCGGCGGCACAACCCAGGCCGATACCCCGCGAGGCGCCGGTGACCAGCACCCGCTTGCCGTCGAGCCGAAAGGAGGGGGTGCGGGGCAGGGACACTACTCGGCCACCTCCCGCGGTTCCGCCGCCGCGCCATAGGGAACGTTCCGTCCGCCGTAGCGCCGGACCCGCACGTTGGCCTGCTCGGCGTGCCCCACGAAGCCTTCCAGCATGCAGAGTCGCGAACAGTATTCCCCGACCATGGTGGAAGCCTGATCGGTCAGCACCTTCTGATAGCTGTGGGTCTTGATGAATTTGCCGACCCAGAGCCCGCCGGTGTAGCGGCCCGCCTTCTTGGTCGGCAGGGTGTGATTGGTGCCGATGACCTTGTCGCCGTAGGAGACGTTGGTGCGCGGCCCCAGGAACAGCGCGCCGTAGTCGGTCATGTTCTCCAGGAACCAGTCGTCCCGGTCGGTCATGACCTGCACATGCTCGGAGGCGATGAACTCGGACTGTTCCAGCATCTCCTCGTAGGAGTCACAGAGGATGACCTCGCCGTAGTCTTCCCACGCCTTGGCCGCGATATCCGCGGTCGGCAGGACCGAGAGCAGGCGTTCGACTTCGGCGATGGTCTCGCGCGCCAGTTTCTCCGAGTTGGTCAGCAGCACGGCGGGGGAGGTCGGGCCGTGTTCGGCCTGGCCCAGCAGGTCGGTGGCGCAGATCTCGGCGTCTACGGTTTCGTCGGCGATCACCATGGTTTCGGTCGGACCGGCGAAGAGGTCGATGCCGACCCGGCCGAAGAGCTGACGTTTGGCCTCCGCGACGAAGGCGTTGCCGGGGCCGACCAGCATGGCGACGGGGGCAATGGATTCCGTACCGATGGCCATGGCGCCGACCGCCTGCACGCCGCCCAGGCAGTAGATCTCGTCGGCACCGCCCATGTGCATTGCCGCGACGATGGCCGGGTGTGGCGCGCCCTCGTGCGGCGGGGCGGAGGCGATGATGCGTTTGACGCCGGCGACCTTGGCCGTGACCACGCTCATGTGCGCCGAGGCGACCATGGGATACTTGCCGCCGGGCACGTAGCAGCCGACCGAATTCACCGGGATGTTCTTATGGCCCAGGATCACGCCGGGCAGGGTTTCGACCTCGATGTCCTGCAGGGCCGCTTTCTGGTGTTCGGCGAAGTTACGCACCTGTTCATGGGCGAATCGGATGTCGTCGAGATCGCGCTTGGAGACCTTCGAAAGCGCCCCCTCAATTTCCTGGTCGCTCAGGCGGAATGTCTCCGGTGTATAGCCGTCGAACTTTTCCGACAGCTCCCGGATGGCTGCATCGCCCCGTTCACCGATGTCGGCCAGGATGCCTTCTACGATAGCGCGGACCTTTGCATCGTCTTCTGCCCGTTCTTCCAGAGGTTTCGCCGTTTTCAGATGGCGTGCCATGTCAAACCTTTCGTCGCGATTCCTGTGAGCGCCAGCCGGCCGTCCTTTGGCTGGGTCAGTTTAATGTCAATTGCATACGTATGCAATTTCCAATGAAAAAATCCTTCGAGCCCTTCCCTTTGTCTCCTAGTTCCGGACCCGCTCTCCCGAGCTGTGGTCAAAGAGGTAGAGGTGTTTGCGGTCGACGGACATGCCCGTCATCTCCTCGATCTTCCGCTTCAGGTAGCGATCGCCCTTGGCGATGATGCGCTGGCGGTTGAACTGACCGGTGATCAGAACGCTTTCGCCGGTATTCTCGAAGGCATAAACCGGCACGTCGAAGTCGCCTGCGCCGGCATCGACGATGGTCAGATCTTCCGGGCGGACGCCCAGGACCAGATTGTTCCGGTCCGGCGCGTCGATCTTGGTGACCGGGAAGCCGCCCTCGGTGACGAAGCTGCCATTTTCGATCCGGCCTTCGATCAGGTTCATGGCCGGCGAGCCGATGAAGCCGGCGACGAAGAGGTTGGCCGGGTCGTTGTAGATTTTATCCGGCGTGCCGAGCTGCTGGATACGGCCGCTCTTCATGACCGCGACCCGGTCGGCGAGAGTCATGGCCTCGATCTGATCGTGGGTCACGTAAACGGTCGTGACCTGTAGCATGTGCGAGAGGTGTTTCAGTTCCGCGCGCATGGAGACCCGCAGCTTGGCGTCCAGGTTCGAGAGTGGCTCATCCATCAGGAAGACCTGCGGGTGGCGCACGATCGCACGCGCCAGCGCCACGCGCTGCCGCTGGCCGCCGGACAGCGCCTTGGGCTTACGGTCGAGGAACTCGGTCAGTTCGACCTGCTCCGCCGCCTTGCGCACCCGCGGATCGATCTCAGACTTGGGCGTGCCGCGGACTTTCAGGGGATAGGCGATGTTGTTGTAGATGGTCATGTGCGGGTAGAGGCCGTAGTTCTGGAACACCATCGCGATGTCCCGGTCCTTCGGCAGGTCGTCATTGACCACGCGCTCGCCGATGCGGATCTCACCTTCGGTGGGATCTTCGAGGCCCGCGATCATACGCATGGTCGTGGTCTTGCCGCAGCCCGAAGGGCCGAGCAGCACCAGGAATTCCTTGTCGTGAATCTCCAGCGACTGGTTGTCCACGCCGATGAAGTCGCCCCAGCGCTTGGTCAGATTTGTCAGAACAACCTTGGCCATCAGCGCACCGCTCCCATGGTCATGCCTTGTACGAAGTGTTTTTGAATGATCAGGGCCAGCACGAACATCGGCACCATGATGATGATCCCGGCCGCAGCCAAAAGGTTCCAGAGATCGCCTTCCTCGCCCTTGAAGAGGGCCAGGCCGATCGGCAGCGTGACTGCGTCCTTGGAGGTCAGGATCAGCGCGAAGAGGAACTCGTTCCAGCCGATGATAAAGCAGAAGATCGCCGCCGTGACGATGCCCGGCGCGGCCATGGGCAGGACGATGTTGCGGATCACCTGCATGCGGGTGGAGCCGTCCACCAGGGCCGCTTCCTCGGTGTCCATCGGGATGCCGTCGATGAAGCCCTTGATCATCCAGATGGCGAAGGGCATCACGATCGAGAGGTTGACCAGGATCAGGCCGATACGGGTATCCAGCAGGCCGATGTCCCGGAACATCACGAAGAAGGGCAGGACGATGACCACCGCCGGCACGAACTGGGTCGCGAGAATCATGACCAGCAGGACCGTCTGACCCTTCAGCGTGAAACGGGAGAAGGAGTAAGCCGCGCAGGTCGCGATCGGGATCGCCAGCAGCACTGTGACGAAGGCGACAATGGTGGAGTTGAAGAGCTTTTGCTCCAGGTGATAGGGGGCCTGGAAGACGGTCGCGAAGTTCTCCAGCGTCGGCGCGAAGAACAGCTTGAGCTGATAGACGTCCACATGGGTCTTGAAGGCCGCCATGGCGATCCAGACGATCGGCACCAGCATGATGAAGGCGGCGATCAGGATCAGGACGATCTGAACCGCGTTCCAGCTTTGCCTCTTTTGTTTTCCGGTCAGGGCCATGACGCGATCACTTCTTCTGGAAGACGAATTTGGCGTAGGCGTAGGTGAGGAAGATCATCGGGATCACCATCAGCCAGGCCACGGCGGCGGAGTAGCCGATCTGGGAGTATTTCAGGCCGTTGAAGTAGACGTAGTGGGAGAGGGTCTGGGTCGCCGTGCCCGGTCCGCCGTTGGTCAGCATGTAGACCTGATCGAAGGTCTTGAGCGAGAAGATCGCCTTGAGGATCAGGACCACTGCCAGCACCGGCAGGAGCTGCGGCAGGGTCACGTCCTTCAGTACCCGCCAGCCGGACGCGCCATCGACCTGCGCGGCCTCGATGGTGTCGCGCGGGATCGAGGCAAGCCCGCCGATCAGCACCAGGGTCAGGAAGGGGATCCAGCCCCAGACGTCGGCCATGATGCAGACCCAGAAAGCCAGCGTTGGATCGGAGAGCCAGGAGATCGTGGCCAGCGGCGGGAAGACGATCCCGAAGAAGGCGTCGAACAGCCCGAACTCCGGATTGAACATGAAGCGGAAGGAGACGCCGATCAGGGCCGGGCTCATGGCGAAAGGAATGATCAGCAGGGACTGCACCGTCACCCGCAGTCGTCCGCCGGGCGCGAGCAGCAGCGCGAGCCCCAGGGCCAGCAGGGTGGTCAGCAGCACCGTCCAGAAGGTGTAGCTCGCCGTCACCCAGACCGAGTTCCAAAAGGCGGGTTCTTCAAGGAAGGCCCAGGTGTAGTTCTCGACCCCCAGGAAGCTCTGGGGGAAGGCGGGCCGCGACAGCCGCCCTTCGTAGAAGGAGAGACGCAGTGACTCGATCAGCGGCCAGATCGCGGTGGCGAAGACCACCAGTACGGCCGGCAGAACAAGCAGGTATTTCAGGTGTTGATCCCGCATGCGGCGTGGTTCCCCGTCGCTGGACTCTCATTCAGTAGGCGCGCACAAAGCCCCGGCGGCAAGCTGCGCGCAAGCCGTGAAGGACCGGGATGAGCTTTTCGACTCACCCCGATAAGTTTACAGTCTACAGGGAAACTACTTGATGCGGCCGGCGCGTTTCAGGATTTTGTCCGACTGTTTGGCCGCGGCCATCATCAGTTCGCGCGTGTCGCCACCGGCGGCGGCTTTTGCGATCGCCGCCGAGAGGATATCGCCGACCTCCGGCCATTCCGGAATCTGCGGCATGATGTCGGATTCCTTGAGCGACTCCCAGGCGGCGGCCTGAATGCCGTCGTTGGCGGCGTTGACCTCCGCATCCTGCAGGCTCGAGATATGCGTCACCACGTTGTTGACGATATCCTTGTCGCCGACCTTGCGGACGGTTGCATTGGCCTTGTCCATCTCCGGGTTGGACAGCCACTTCATGAATTCCCAGGCGGCCTCCTGATGCTTCGAGTAATTCGAGATCGAGAAGGGCATGGAGATGGCGTAGGTCTTGGTCTTGCCCTGATAGGACGGCATGCCGGAGAAGGCGACCTGTTCCTTGGTCAGGGTCGAGGACTTGGGGTTGGTGAAGCCGGAATAGGCCCACCACCAGACCGGGATCATGGCCGACTTGCCCTGCATGAAGGACTGGCGCGCATCCTGCTCGACGAAGGAGAGTGAGGAGGGGTTGGTGACCTTGTGCTTGGTGTGCAGACCGATGTAGTCCTCGGTCGCCTTCAGGCCCGCTTCGCTGGCCCAGGCGGCCTTGAAACCCTCGTCGAAGACATCCGCGCCGGCGGCCCAGAGGAAGTTCAGCCAGATGAAGAGGTTCTGTCGGTTGCCGTCGTTGTTGTAGTAGAGCGCGAGCGGTGCGACGTCCGGATGATCGACCTTGAGTTTATTGCCGATTTCGATCAGCTCGTCCCAGGTCTTGGGTGCCTCGGGGATGAGATCCTGACGGCGGAACATGAGCTGAGCATGGGCGCGCAGCGGGAAGCCGAGCGTCTTGCCCTCGAACTGCGCCGAGCGGGCGAAGGCCGTCGGATAGCGTTCCATGGAGATGCCATCGCGGGCCAGCATCTCGTCGATGGGCACGAGCCAGTGCGCGTTGGGCGGGCCCCAGGAATCGAGGTAGTTGATGACATCGAACTGGCCGTTCGCAGCGATACCTTCCGTGGCGACCTTCTCCTGCAGGGAGCCGAAGGGGATGAAGGTCCACTCGGTCTCGATGCCGGTGAGCTCGGTGAATTCACCCGCGCGCAGCATCAGTCCGTCGAACTGCGGTGTGACCACGGAAAGAATGTTCAGCTTGGTGCCGGAGTAGGGCTTGCCCTCGAGCAGACCATATTTGATCTGGCCGGCGGCGCGTGCGTTGCTGGAAATGGAGGTCGGCAGGCCGGCTGCCAGCGCGGCGCCTGCGGTCGTCAAAAGCAGCTCACGTCTAGTGAGTTTCATCGTTTCTCTCCCACTCGTTCGTCGGACAGAAATCCGGTTCCGCCCCTTCGTTAGGCACAGCCGGTCACCGTCTCATATTGTTTTGTCGTGCATACGCATGCAAACTCATTTTATCCGGAATGGCAAGTGATTTTTGCATACGAATGCAAAAATTTTCGCAAGCACAGCCTTGCGTTCAGGCGATTGGAATTCAGTTTATGTGCAGGATGCGCTGGTTGTGTCTCAGCGTTTTTTCGGCTTCCGGGCCGAGGATCGGACGATGAGTTCTGACGGCACGACCGCCGCCCGCTTTTTTACGACCCGCTTCTCGATCTGTTCTAAAAGGATCGACACCGTGGCCTCGATCATGCTTTCCGACGACTGTGAGATCGTGGTCAGGTCGTAGCCCTTCCAGGCCGCCTCCGGCACGTCGTCATAACCCACCACGGAGACATCTTTCGGGATCTTCAGGCCCAACTCGTCGCGCAAAACGTCCATGACTGAAAAGGCCATATGGTCGTTGGCAACGAAAACCGCGTCCGGGCGTTCCTTTTTGCCGAAGAGCTCCCGGGCCGCCTCCGCGGCGCCGGTAAAGCTGTAACCGCCCACTGCGCGCGCCCAGACGGTCATGCCATGCTCTGCGAGGCCCTTGAAAAAACCCGCCTCGCGATCCCGGTTGGTAGAAGAATCTTCAGCCCCCGCGATGAAGGCGATGCGTTCGTGTCTGCCTTCGGCCAGGAACTTGGCCAACAGCCGCCCGCCTTCGATGTTGTCGGAGGTGACGCTGCTGGCGGGCGAGGAGGGGACGTAGCGGTTGAAAAGCACGACCGGGATACCGGTCTTCGCGCATTCGCGCGCCAGCGTCGAGGAAAGGGTGGCCGACGCCATGACCACGCCTTCGACCTGGTACTCCAGGATGCGTTGAACGACCCGGTCCTGCTTGCCGGTCTCGGTCATGAACAGCAGCACTTGATAGCCTTGCTCCTGCAGTGCGCGCGAGAGCCTTTCCAGTACGATCGGATAGAACTGATTATCGAGGTAAGCCACCATCATAGCGATCAGGCGCGACTTACCGCTGATCATTGCGCGCGCCAGCGCGTTAGGCCGATAGCCTAGTTCTCGCGCCGCTTTCAGCACCTTTTCTCGCGTGTCAGCGGAGACGCTTGCACCTGGGGTGAAGGTCCGGCTGACAGCGGACTGTGATACTTGGGCTCGCTTCGCAACGTCGCCAGAAGTAGGAGAGAACTTACTCATAGTCTGCTATATCGCCGTTTTTCCCGGACAGGTCCATAGGTCATGGGGTCTTGAGGTCTTTCGGCCAGGCGAAGTTTGACGCGCTACAGATCGATGACGGCTTTCTCTCGGAGCGACCTGAAGCTTGTCCCTGACGTTGTGCTTGCAGCGATTGGCCACGACGACCGCATCGGATCGGATTGGAAAAGCTGGTTCATTATCGTCTCTTCCGATTTCTCCGAAAGCTCCGCCGTAAGGCGTTGATTGAGGAACGCCGGGGCGATTTGGGCTTCGCCGGGTTGGGCCTTCGCCTGATGGCTAACAGCAACCAAACGGCCCAAAGCATCATCATGCTCGACAAAGCCGTCGCGGCCAGAGCCCAGAAAGCGGGGGCGCTCAGCGCGGAACCGGCGTGCGACCAACGCGTTTCAGTCCCGGTTGGATCAAGCTGGAACGTTGAGACCTGGAGTGAAGTGAACATCGTCTCAACCTGTTCCGGGGCATACGCCGACAGCCCCCACATAGTCGCTATTGGCGCTGCCAACAGGGCCGCGTACCAGAAGACTGCCCCGATGTGCTCATGGATGCCACGGCTATGGGTAAGCACCCATACCTCGTCGTCATCCAACGCCGTTATCCGGCGTACCCGGAACATGAAGGCAAAGACCACGGCAGTGAGGATCAGCGGGAGGAAGAACGCCGCTATTTCTGAGGGTAGATTGAAGCCGAGGATGCTCGGCGCCCGCGCTGACCGCTCGTAGATTTTGGCGATCGCGTCACGCCAGTCTTTGAGCTCGAAGGGCGAGCCGCCGATCCGCATGGCTTCACGTGCGACGGCGGCGCGGAGAACTGCTTCGGTGTAGGCGGGCCGCGTAAGTTCGGTAACTTCAGACAGCGCCGCCAGGGTGTCTTTCGAGTAAAGGCTCGCGTAGAAAAATCGCTCGTTGTCGAAATCAGAATCAGTATCGAGCGGCATTCCAGCGGCGCTCGCGACGTTTTTTGATATCACCACGCTCGGCACTTTAAAGTCGGGATCGGCGGGGTCGTAGACGACAAGGACCGGTGCAATGTCGCCCGTCTGTAACAAACAGGCGCGACCGAAGAGTACGAGATAGGTGACGGAATTGCGTGGAGACTTCACCTCGCTGAAGCGTTGCTCACTGCTGAGCGCGTTGATTACTTCAATTCCATGGATGTTCGTCCCGTTGCCCCTGAAAATCCGTAGGCTGCAGTCGCCGCCAGGATCACCGAGGGTCTTCAACTGATCAAAGTCGGTGCCAAACGAGACCTCCGAAAATCTCAGATCTCCCATCGAACGCACGAAGATGGCAGCCGGGTTGTCGGTGCCAGCCGTCAACAGCAGGATCGGCGGAATCTTCGCGGTCAATGACACCTGCGAAATCGTCGCTGTGGCAAGCCTGGTCTGGAAGGTCTCCGTCAGCGCGAGAACCTTCTCGATATAGGCGTAGACGGCGTGGCGTTCGATACGCTCACGTTCAAACCAACCGAGTTGGATGGCGATTGCAGTCAGGACGACGATCGTGAAGGAAACCTGTCTTGCTGACTTGACCATTTGATCGCTACCTAGGCAGCTTGAAACTATCCTGCCGGCTGCCCGCGCACTTTCGCTGGCCCCACTCGGATGATCTCTCGCAGGGCGGTATCCTTAAGTAACGCAACTTACCACAATCTTCTTCTCGCCTGCATTCCCGGAAACCACGATCGGCTCCAGCCTCGACAGGTTGAAGAAGGTTCGGGGGAGGTCGGATCGAGCTTGGTACCTCCGTGCATCGGTACCGTCGCTAACGGCTCGGAGTCAGCGCAGCGCAGAATTGCTGAGTTGTTCGCGCGATCTGTAGGTCATGCCCTTGCCGGTTGCCAGAAAAGCACGGTCGAGCTCTTGAATGTGAAGGGCTTGGATTTCTTCCCGCAAATCCTCGACAAAGAAAAGCCTGCGCCAAAGGGCTGCGATATAGCTCGAAGGGATGAAGATCTGCTGCATTGTCTTGCCTTCCTCGGGAAATAGAATTCCCTTCGCCCAGGCGTTGAAAAGCGTCCGCAAGTCGAAATTTGTTTGATAGCTAATGATAAAAGCGCTTATGAAGTCCTGTCTTGCCCCATATGGGGCAGGATTCAGGCTGCCGTCCGGTTCTCTGGAGCCGCGGCAAGCGGCTTCAGGCATTGTATACAACGGGGAAGCAATCTGACTTGCGTCTTAAGAGCTTAGAAGATCTGTCGGTCAAGCCGCGGAGAGTTTTTTAATCAATCTCACGTATGAATAGGCCCGGTAATCCCGTAAGATCCGACCTGCTGTGGCATATTTGGGGCGCAGCAAGACCGGATCTTTTTCGAGCCGGTGTCAACTATTTGATTAAAAAGAGTTAATGGCGAAGTCTTTTCCAGTGTGCGGCGGCCGTATCATGATCATTGCCGGAACCCGACCTGAATTGATCAAGGTCGCGCCGGTTCTGCACGCGCTTGGGCGGATTGAAGGCCTGCGCACGGTCATGGTGTCGACGGCTCAGCAGGCCGATCTGCTGCCGGCTTTTCTGGGACTGATCGACAGTCAGGTGGATTACCGCCTCGATGTCATGTCGGCCGGACAGTCCCTGAATGCGTTGCTTTCCAGAACCTTAGCTGCCCTCGATCCGGTGATTGCCGAGGTCGGGCCCGATCTGATCGTGGTGCAGGGCGACACCACCAGTGCGCTGGCGGGCGCGCTGGCTGGGCGCATGCGCTCCGTGCCGGTGGCTCATATCGAAGCGGGCCTGCGGACCGGCGATCCTGACAATCCCTTTCCGGAAGAAAGCAACCGGCGGCTGATTTCGCATATTGCCGCGCTGCATTGCGCGCCGACCCGGCGCAACCGGGCGGAGCTGGTGCGCGAGGGAATCGCGCCGCAAAGTATCGTCGTGACCGGCAATCCGGTGGTCTCTTCGCTCCGAAATGCCATACAAATGTCACAGCCCGCGCCCGAACTGGCCACACCAGAACAGCCCGCGCCGGAGCTGGCCACGCGGAAGCTGGACGGCCTGCTCGAAAAGCTCAACGGACTGAAACCGATCGTGCTGACGACCCATCGGCGCGAGAGTTTCGGCTCGACCTTGGAGCGTAATCTGGAAACGCTCCGAAACTTCGTGGCCAGCCATCCCGACACGGCGCTGGTGGCGCCGGTCCACCCCAATCCCGCGGTCAAGCAGACCATCGAGCGGACCTTGTCGAATCTCGATCGGATTTTCCTGATCGAACCCCTCGACTATGTCTCCTTCCTGCGGCTGCTGCAGGCGGCCTGGCTGATCGTCTCTGACTCCGGCGGCGTGCAGGAGGAGGTGGCGAGCCTGGGCAAGCCGCTGCTGGTTCTGCGCAAAGTGACGGAACGGCCGGAAGCACTTGAGATCGGGGTTGCCAGGCTGGCCGGTGAGCGGCCCGGTCAACTGGAGGAACTGCTCAACGACTGCGAGGGCCTGCGCCGCTGGATCGAGTCCGTCAAGCCACAGACCAACCCCTTTGGCGACGAGCAGAGCGCCGAGCGGATCGCTCAGGCCTTTGCCGATTTCCTTGTCGGGCGAAGTTCCGAGTCAAACTCAGAGTCGCAGAGGGCCGCACAGTGACCGGCGCGCCTCAAACGAGCCCCAAGCAAATCCTGACTGTCGTGGTCGAGGATTACTTTCAGGTCGGTGCCTTCAGCCACCTGATTCCCAGCGGCTACTGGGGGCGTTTCGAGACCAACCTGCAGCGCAACACCGAACGCACGCTGGCGTTACTGGAAGAGACCGGCAGCCAGGCGACCTTCTTCTCTTGCGGCTGGATCGCCGACAATCATCCGCAGATCCTGCGCCGGATCACGGAAGCCGGCCACGAGATCGGCTGCCAGAACTACTTTCATCATCGCATCGCCGAGCTCTCACCCCAGGACTTCGCCAAGGACGTGCGCCGTTCGCGCGCCGCCGTCGAGGACGCCACGGGGCAGGCCGTCCAGGGTTTCCGCATCGGCCGCGGCTGGATCGGCCCGCAGGAACTCTGGGCGCTCGATGCGCTCGCCGAAGCCGGCTTCGCCTATGACTCCAGCCTGCATGCCCCCACCGCGGCGCAGGGCGTAGTGCATAAACACCGGGGGCCGTACGGCAGCCTGATGGAGGTGCCAGCCTCGCGCCTGAAGGTCCTGGGACAGCCGCTGCTGATCAGCGGCGGCAACTACATGCGCCAGTTCCCCGACTGGCTGCTGCGCCCGGGTGTCGAAAGCTGGATCGAAGAACACAGCGAACCACTGGTGCTCTATTTCCACAGTTGGGAGCTGGAGGCGGACCAGCCGAAGATCGCGGCGGCCAGTTTTCTGCAGCGGATGCGGCACTACCGCAATCTGGAGACCATGCCGGACAAGATCCGCTACTACCTGGAGCGCTACGACTTCACTTCGATCGCGGATCACCTGGAACTGAAGCTCGAGGCGGCCACGCCGCGGCCGCGCGACGAGTCGCCCGCCGAGGCGGAGGATCTGATCCCCGAAATCCGCAGCAAGGGGGAGAAGATCCCGCTGACCCTGGTCATCCCCTGTTACAATGAATCTGAGACGCTGCCCTATCTGCAAAAGACCCTGGCGCGTTTCGCCAGGAAGGGCGAGGGCCTGTTCGATCTCCATTACGTCCTGGTTGACGACGGCAGTAAGGACGAGACTTGGCAACTGCTGCAGGACTATTTCGGCGAGAACCCGCGCTTTAAACTGGTCCAGCACGCGGTCAACAAGGGCATCGCCGCCGCCCTGGTCACCGGTTTCGGAGAGGTGCGCACGCAATACCTGGCGGCGCTGGATGCGGACTGCACCTTCGCGCCCGATCAGCTCTTCGAGATGATGGCCCTGATGGATGACGAGGTGGACGTGGTGGCCGCTTCTCCCGCCCATGCCCAGGGCGCAATGCTGGCGGTGCCCGCCTGGCGCTCGGCCCTGTCCCGCGGCTCGGCCTTCATGTACCGCTGTGTGCTGCGCCACAAGCTGACCAGCTACACCAGTTGCTTCCGCCTCTACCGCCGGGACGCGGTCAAGGACGTTACGGTCTACGATCCGGGCTTCTGCGGCGTGACCGAGATTCTGGGGCGCATGGATCTCGCCGGTCGGCGCATCGTCGAGTATCCGGCGGTCCTGGAGACGCGCCTGCTGGGGCAGTCGAAAATCAAGATCTTCCGCACCATCGCCGGGCATCTGCGGCTGGCCTTCCGGCTGGCCTGCCGGCGCTGGCTCGGACGGCCCATGCCGGAGCCCGAAACGCCTGATCTCCAGACCTCCTATGCCGACAGCCGAGATGGACGCTAAGGCACCCGGCCCGCAGGCCGGCGAAGAGGCGCCGCACTGGGCTATCGTCGGCGGCGGTATGCTCGGCCTGACCCTGGCGCTCAGGCTCAGGCAGGCCGGCCAGCGCGTCACGGTCCTGGAAGCCGCGCCTTCGCTCGGCGGCCTGGCGTCCGCCTGGCAGGTCGATGATGTCACCTGGGACCGCTACTACCATGTGATCATGCTGTCGGACGCGCGCCTGCGCGCGCTCCTGAGTGAACTGGGACTGGAAGAAGAAATCCGCTGGAGTGTGACCAGGACGAACTTCTTCACCGGCAGCGCCATGTATCCGCTGAACAACTCGATCGACTACGTGCGCCTGCCGGTGCTGGGCCTGATCGACAAGGCCCGGCTGGCGGCGACCATCATCTTCGGCTCGCGCATCGAGAACGGCCGGCCCCTGGAGAAGATCAGCGCCGAGAGCTGGCTGACCCGCTGGTCGGGGCGCACCACCTATCAAAACCTCTGGCGCCCCCTGCTGCGCTCAAAGCTCGGCAGCAACTACAGCAAAGCCTCGGCGGCTTACATCTGGTCGGTGATCCGCCGCTTCTACGCGGCCCGCCGCGGCGGTCTCAAGACGGAGATGTTCGGCTACGTGCCCGGTGGCTACCGCCGCATTCTTGAACGCCTTTCAGAGAAGCTCGGGCAAGAGGGCGTGGCGCTGGAAACCGGCGTGCCTGTCACCGCCGTGGAGGCCGAGGGAGCGGGCTTCCGGGTCACGGCTGGTGACGAAACACGGCATTTCGATCGGATCATCAATAGCTGCGCCGCGCCCATCGCCACGCGGGTCTGCAGCGGCCTGAGCGCTGCCGAAAAGCAGCAGCACGAAGCCATCCTCTACCAGGGTATCGTCTGCGCTTCCCTGCTGCTGGAGCGGCCGCTCGGGGGCGCCTACCTGACCTACATCACTGACGAGAGCATCCCCTTCACCACAGTGATCGAGATGTCGACCCTGATCGACCGGTCTGAGATCGGCGGCAGGCATCTGGTCTATCTGCCGAAGTACCTACCGCTGGACGATCCCCTGCTGGAGGTCAGCGACGCGGAGGTGGAGGAGTCTTTCCTGCCCGCGCTGCTGCGCATGTTCCCGGATCTCTCCCGGGACGAGGTCAAGGCCTTCAAGGTCACCAGAACCCGTCATGTGCTGGCGGTTTCGACGCTGAATTACTCCGACAAGCTGCCGCCGATGGCGACATCGCTGCCGGGCTTGTATATCGTCAATTCAGCGCAGATCGTAAACGGTTCCCTCTCGGTGGATGAAAGCGTCAACCTGGCCAATGAAGCGGCGGACTTCCTGATGGCGGCAGAGCCTGCCGGGAAGATCGGGGCATGAGCGCGCCTGCTTCCGGACCCGCGGAGAAACCTGCCGCGACCCTGTCGCTCGATCTCGATAATCTCTGGTGCTATCAGCGCAGCTTCGGCCTGGAAAGCTGGCGGGACTACCCTTCATTTTTCGAACTCGCCCTGCCGCGTATCCTGGATTTCCTGGACCGGCTGGAGCTGAAGATCACCTTCTTCATCATCGGCCGGGATGCTTCCGATCCCCGGAACCATCCGCTGCTGGCCGAGATCGCCGCGCGCGGCCATGAAATCGGCAATCATTCCTTCGACCATGAACTGGACCTGCATCAACGGCCGCGGGAAGATATCAGGGCGGAAATCGAACGGGCGCAGCAGGCGATCGAGAAAGCGACCGGCCAGCGGCCCAAGGGCTTTCGCGGGCCAGCCTTCGGCCTCTCCTCCGATCTGCTCGAGGTGCTGGCGGAGCTGGGCTACGGCTACGATGCCTCGACCTGTCCGAACAGTCTCGGCCTCGTCGCGCGGCTCTGGCATCGCAGCAAGGCCGCCAGGGTGGGCAGCAAAGACCGTGTCCTCGACAGCCTCTACGGCAGCCTCAGGGACGCGCGCCAGCCACTTGGTCCTTACAGATGGAGCTTGAGGAGCGGTGCCCTCGTCGAGATTCCGGTGACGACCTTGCCACTGCTGCGCCTGCCGTTTCATGGCACCTATCTGAACTACCTGGCGGATGTTTCGCCGGCGCTCGCGCGCGGCTACTTCCGCGTCGCTTTCAAAACCTGCCGTCTGCGCCGGGTTCCACCTTCTTTCCTGCTGCACGCCACCGACTTCCTTGGTTGCGACGACCTGGTCGATCTGAGCTACATGCCCGGCATGAAGCGCCGCGCGGGAGAGAAGATGACCTTCATGACCGAGATCCTGGAAAGCTTGCAACAGTCCTTTCAGGTCCGGCCGCTCGGCAGCTTCACGGAGGGGCTTTCCTCCCGCAGGTCTCTGCCGCAACTGGAGCCGGCATTCGGCACATGACAGCGCCCGCATCTTCGCGCCCCGACAACGGCGCTCTCGAGCAGCTTGCTGAAAAACTCGTCAGCGGCGGCTGGCGCAGCCAGCTCGGCGTCTTCCTGCTCCTGTTGCTGTTCTTCCTGGTGACCGCGGCCGGGAACGCCGGTGAGACCGACGACGTCTACGCCTTCGCCTACAGGGCCGAAAACTTCGGCCTGGATTACATCTCCGACCCCCGGCTGATGCTCTATCACATGGCGATGCGCCTGCTTTACCTGGGCGGCCAGGGCCTGGGACTGGACATTCCGGCGCTGACGCTCATGCGGGTTTTCTCGGCGCTCTGTGCCGCCGCCGCCCTGCCGCTTCTGGCCCGAGTTATCGTCACCGATCTGAAGCTGAGTGGCGCCACGGCGCTGCTGACGGCGGGCCTACTGGGCATCAGCTATGGTTTCTGGCGCTACGCGGCCGAGGCCGAGGTCTATATCCCGGCGATCCTGCTGATTCTGGCGGTTTTCCATGGCCTGTCTCAAAGTCTGGCAAAGCTGCAGGGACTCTTCTCAGGCCTGCCGCGCTTCGCCGCCTGGGGCGGGCTCGCCGGGCTTGCCGTTCTCTTTTATCAGCCGAGCGTCATTCCATTGTTTTTCGCCTTTCCCTTTCTGCTGCTCTACCGGAACCGCTTGATCCAACTGGGCTGTTACCTGGCGCTTGGCGGTGGAACTGTTGTCGCGGGCTACCTGCTTGGATTCCTTGCCTACTGGCCTGATCCACTGAGCCTGGCCAGCTTCCAGGCCTTCCTCTCTCAGCGTGCGGGCGAGTTCGTGGTGCCGCCCTTTACTCTGAAGACCGTGATCGTTTCGATGATCCGCTCCGCCTTTTCGCTCAGCCATGACCTGGCGTCGGTCAACTGGATCTTCGCCTTTGACCCGGTGGTCAAGCTGATCCAGCAGGCCTTCTCCAGCAACGTCATCACCGAAGAGGTTTTTCTGGCTAAACGGGCCGGCCTGCTGGTCTATCTGCCTTTTCTCACTCTGGCCGGGCTGGCTGTGCTGACCCTGCGGATCCTCTGGAGTCTTCGCCTGCCGCCGCTGGCCCCGCTCAAGCAGCGTCCCTTCATTGCGATCCTGATCTGGACGGCGGTGAACGGCGCGATCATCGGCCGGCTTAATCCGGCAGGCCTGGAAGCCTGGATCATGGTGTTCCCGCCGCTGGTCATGCTCTTCGCGGTTCTCGTCATCGAGCCTTGTCTCCGCCTGGGGCGGGAACGGCTGATCACCGCCTTCATCGGCATCCTGTTCCTGCACAATGCGGTCGGCGGGATGGCGCTGGTCTGGAGCCCGGCGAACGAGTACGACCGGGTCGCGGGTGCCTGGATCATCGCGGAAGCGAAGCCGGAAGACCTGGTGATCGTCAACGGCAATGCGGGTCTGGGCGAGAGCCTGCGCTATCTTTCGCCGGCCAGGGTGGCTCTGATCGGTGTGTTTCAGGAACCGAGGGTCTCGGCCAGTCTGCTAACAGGTGATCTCGGCGGCCTGGCCACGCGGACCCGGGGACGGGACTTTGGCGACCGGCCCCTGAACGACGCCATCTCTGAGACCTGGCGGGCCGGCGGACGGCTGATCTTCCTGGAGAGCTTCTTCCAGTTGCCTGAAGGCGTCAAAACCGAAAACTGGCCGGAGTTCGGACTGGTGGAAGAGTTCCGGCAAAGACTTGAGCGGGTCTATGAGGCCCCCGAGCTCGGCGCCACCTATGTTATGCCGCTGCCAGAGGCTCCGACTGCGCCTGATCTTCCCAAACCGCCGGCCCCGCCCGTAGAGGGCGAGTAGGCAAAACGGGCGGGCCAGCAAGATGATCTCAGCGAAAAGCTGGCGGCTGCTGATCCTGGGTCTGCTCGTGGGCGGCCTTGCCGCCTGGCTGGTCTTTACTTCGACTGACCTGGAGGCCGTCTGGCGGATCCTGCGCCAGGATCTGGATCTGCCGCTCGCATTCGCCGCGCTCGCGGTTTACGGCCTGTTTTTCTTCGGCAAGGCGTTGCGCTGGCATTACCTCCTTGCGCCGATCGCCACGATCGCACCGCTGCGGCTTTTGCCTTACGTGCTCACGGGCTATGCGGGCAACGTGCTGCTGCCGTTTCAGGCCGGCGAGGCGGGGCGCGGCTATCTGCTCGCGAAGCACCACGACCTCAGAACGGCGGCGACGCTGTCCGGTATCGCTCTGGAGAAGTTCTTCGACTTCCTTGCCCTTTTGATCCTGCTGGTCTGGGCGCTGGCAACCCTCGAGGTGGTCTCGCCCCTCGCCCTGCAGACGGCGCAGGCGCTCGCGATCCTGCTTATGCTGGTGGCTTTCGTCCTCATCGGCCTGCTGATCAAACCCGCGGCCACCAGTGCCCTGATCGAATGGGGGCTGGACTTTTGTCCCGGGTTTATCGCTTCCCGACTCGGACCTTTGTTTCAGGATGTCATGTCCGGCCTATCGGCCGTGCGAAAAGCCGGTCTGCTGCTGAAGCTGGTCGCAACAAGCCTTTTTAGCTGGGCAGTGATGCTGGCGGCCTTGTATTTGAGCCTGGAAGCCGTCGCGCTCGAGGCGCCCCTGGCAGTGGCGGTCGTGGTGATGACGCTGGCGGCGGTCGGCTTGGCCTTGCCGACCTCGCCGGGTTTCGTCGGGACGCTGCAGGCCGCCTTCGTGCTCGGCATGGTGCCCTTCGGTATCGCACAGGAAGCCGCCGTCGCGGCTTCGCTACTCTATCAGTTCCTGACCACTGTGCCGCCCCTGGCCGTCGGTGCGGTCTGTTTTCTGCGGCTTTCGGCTTTTTCGAGATCGAATCGAGTATAGAAGCCGATCTGATTGCCTAGCTGAAACGTGATCTGATCTAGGAGGCCACCGTACGTAGATGGCTGATAAAGTCGCGCACCTTTTCCTCCAACTGCCGAGCCTCCTGCGCCAGTTCCGAGGCGGAGCTTTCGACCTCGCCTGCCGCTGAACCGGTGGTGCCGGCGGCTTCGCGAACCTGCACGATGTTCGACGTCACCTGGTCCGTGCCGTTTGCAGCCTGCTGGACCGATTTGGTGATCTCCGCGGTGGCCGCGCCCTGTTCCTCGACCGCCGAGGCGATGGCGGTCGCAACCTCGTGGATCGCGTTGATGGTGGAAGAGATTCCGCGGATGGCATCGACGGCATCGCGGGTTTCGCCCTGGATGGCAGAGATCTGTCCCGAGATTTCCTCCGTCGCCTTCGCCGTCTGATTGGCCAGCGATTTGACCTCAGAGGCAACCACGGCAAAACCCTTGCCGGCTTCGCCAGCGCGGGCGGCCTCGATGGTGGCGTTCAGCGCCAGTAGGTTGGTCTGTTCTGCGATGTCGTTGATCAGCTTGACCACTTCGCCGATTTTGTCCGCTGCCGCCGCCAGGCCTTCGACCTTGTCGTTGGTCTTCGAGGTTTCCTCCACAGCGCCGCTGGCGATGTCCGCCGAACGCTGCACCTGCGTGCTGATTTCATTGATCGACGAGGACAGCTCTTCCGTTGCGGCCGCGACGGACTGGACATTGGCGGAGGCTTCCTCGGCCGCTGTGGCAACAACCGCCGCCTGGCTGGAGGACTGATTCGCCGTCGCGGCCATGTCCTGAGCCGTCTGGCGCATATCGCCGGCGGAGCTCGAGACCGAGGAGATGATCTGGCCGACCGAGTCTTCGAAGTCGTTGGCCATGGTCATGCGCGCTTCCTGGCGCTCCACTGAAGCCCGTTTTTCAGCCTCCAGCTTCTCTTCCTCCATGCGCTGAACCCGTTCGGCATTTCCCTTGAACTGTTCGAGCGCCCGGTTGATGTCACCGATTTCGTCGCCGCGTTCCTGCCCGGGCACCTCGGTTTTGAAATCGCCTTCCATCAGCCGCTTGATGACCGAGATCGACTGCTGCAGGGGATTGCGGATCATGATCCGGCTGATACAAAGCAGAGCAGCGATCAGGACCAGCAATAGGAGAATGCCGCCGATGACCGTGTAGTTTTGCACAATGTCGGCCTGCTCGGTCAGCTTGGCGGTGGGAACGTTGACAACGACCGACCAGGGCGCGTCGGAATCCCGGATCTCCACCGGGATGAACAGGCGAAAGAGATCACCGTCCTGAGCCTCCAGCGGCTGACCTGTAAGAATGCCTTCGACGGCCTGCTTGAAGACCTTGTTTTCCGGGTCGAGTTCTTTCGCGTGCAGCTCTTTCTGTGCATGCGCCACCCATTTGCCGTTGTTGGACACCAAGTTGACCGAGCTGTCATCGCCAAAGGGCTTGAGTTCGTCGAAAGCTGCCGACATGTCGTTCAGGCTCATGTCTACGCCGATCACCCCCAGGAACGCCCCTGTGTCATCCAGGACCGGATAGACGAAAGAGACCAGGAGCACCTGGTTGCCATCGATGTCGTAAAAGACCGGATCGACGATCGACGCCGCCTTGGTCCGTTTCGGCTTGTTGTAGTACTCCCCGCCTTCGTCCGTGTTGGTGTAACCGGTCAGGAAGTAAGGCTCGACGCCTTTGCCGAAATTATAGAAGTAGGCAATGTAGCGGCCGGTCTCGTCGTGGTGGCCGTCATCCGCGTTCTTGTAGGCCTCGTCCTTGCCGTCCAGGGCATCGGGTTCGAAACCGGCCCAGGTGCCGGCGAGCCCCGGATTGGCCTCCAGGGTTTGCCGCAGGACGTTGTGATAAGCCTCACGGCCTTCCACACCACTCTCCTGCAGAGCCTTGAAAGCCTGTTCGATGCTGTGGGCGACGGTCATGGCCTCGTCGAGCCGGCTCTTGACCTTGCCCGCCTGGACCTCACCGATGCTGCGGGCCTGGCTCAAGGTGAGGCTTCGCACGCTGTCCTGAACGGTCCAGCTCATCAGAAGGATGCCGACCGTGAGGCAGACCAGCACAGCCAGGGCGCTTCCAAGGGTCAGCTTGGCGCCCAGCGACAGCTTGTTGAACATCGATGCTTCCCGTTTCTGTCCGTGATTGGATGTGGATGTGCAAATAAATGCCGGCTTTGTCGCCGCTCGACTTCAAGTCGATAAAATATCTACCGGCCGTTAATCGCCGGTAAATCTCAATCATTACATTCTCGTTAAAGGAAGTGATCAGTTTTTACACTCAGAACAGGGATAAAAGCTGGAATGGCCGGCAATTCCGGCATCCTGGCGGCCCGTCGTGAGAGCGGGCTCGCGCAGGCCGAAGCAGGGCAGGCCACCTAAATTTTTGTTCATTCGATGGACAGCTTTCTGACACCCCTTCTCCTCTAGGAATGGCGACAGGGCGGTACCGGCGGCGACTCCCGGTTTCGCGCCCGTCTTTGAGTCAATCCAGGAAAGGGAACTTCATGCGGTTTTACCGGCTTTCTGCGTCTGCCATCCTTTTTGTTGTCTCCGGCGCTTGCGGGGCGGTCGCGCAAGACGAAAAAGACTCCTTCGAAGACGGTGTTGCCGGCATTGTGAGCGACCTGACGTTCGAATTAGGCGCCGGCGTTCATCTGGCGCCCGACTATGAGGGTTCTGACGACTACGATATCGTGCCGGTCCCGCTCGTCGAGATCGCTTACCGGGACCGGCTGCGCCTGTCGACGGCTGACGGACCGGGGATCTTCGGCACGCCCTACCTGGGCGAGGACTTCGCGATCGAGATCGGCCTCATTTACGACGACGGCCGTGACGAAGACGACAACAGCGCCCTGCGGGGGTTGGGTGATCTGGATGTCGGCGCCGTCGCCGTCGGCCGCCTGACCTACGCCTTCGGGCCGCTCGATGCGGGCCTTGAGGTCACCCGTGATCTGACCGGTGACCGGGATGGTATGACCGTCACTGCGGAACTCGACTACGGCCTCGCGCTGTTTGACGAGCGCCTTGAGGTCGGGTTCACGCCCTATGTGACTTGGGCCAACGAAGGTTACATGGATAACACCTTCGGGATCTCGGCCGCTCAGTCCGCCGCCTCGGCACGTGGCCTGGCCCGGCACGATGCGAGTGCAGGCTTGAAGGACGCCGGCCTGGACCTGACGCTGGGCTATCGGATCACGGAGAACATCACGGCTTTTGGCGGCGCCCGCTACAGCCGGCTGTTAGGCGATGCGGCCGACTCCCCGCTGGTCGACAGAGAGGGCAGTGCCAACCAGTTCAGCAGCTTCCTGGGGGTGAGCTATCGCTGGTGATCCGCGCGGAAACGACATTGCCGTTCTCTCTTCCAAAATTTTTCTGCGGGTGGTCGGGAATTTATTTCCTCCATAGGTGTTCTCTTCATGTCAGGACAATGACGCAACCAACCAGATGTCAGGTTGGTTTCCCTAATCCACCAGGACGGTCTCTTGAACACTCAAAGCCTGCTTTGCGTGAACGGGAGAACTGCGCCTCGGACAGCGAAAGAAGGAGCCTTGAATATGACCACCATCAGAAACAATCCGGAAGCCTTCGTCGATCTCTTCGTGGATGCCAATCTCGGCGTCTTCGGTAAGGTTTTTCCGCAGGACGACTTCGCCCTGCTCAACAACAACGAAAAGGTTTCTTCGGCGGTCTCCGCACTTTTGAGCGCCGTGACCTTTCCGACCCTGAACATTGTCTTTTCGGCGGCTGGCCGGCTGCGGGAGCGGAACCGGAGGAACCTGAAGGACGACATCCGCCTCGACGAAATGGAGATGCGGGTCAAGATTCTGCCGCTCGACAAGGATGGGCAGGAGATTGTCCAGGGACCCGATGAAGTGGCACCGGTTCGTGTGCTGGGCATCGACCCCTTCAAGACCAAGGCTGTGAAGGTGGTCGAGACGGAAGACGGCAACATCGTCTCGCCGGACGCCGCGGGCGGTAACGCCAGCCTGGTTCCGGAACTGGCCGGCGTGGCCTCAACCCTGGCCAAGGCCGCGGGCGGGGCGCTCGGTTTTCCGGTGGCCGGCGAGATCGTGGGAAGCGCGGCGTCCCTGCTGGGCAGCGTCGGACCGAAACTGGGGCTCGATTTCGGCCTCGGCGGCGATGATGCGCCCAAGGTGCGCCTGCCCATCGTGGAGAAGTCTACCATCGCCTCGCGGACGGAGTTCGCCTGGTATCTGCGCTCGCTGACGGCCGATAATCTGCGGCCGGAGCAGAACGAGGTGCTGCTTGCCGACGGCACGCACTTCGGGTCGGCCTTTCTCCAATTGCGCCGGGACGTGGTGACACTGCGTGCGGAGATGGAACTGGCCACCGACTGGCGCAAAGCGGCCCTGCCCAACCTCTTTGAGACCCAGAGCATCGACATTCCGGTCTTCCATCCGCCTGTGCCCAGAACGCCGGCGCTGACCAACTTCACCTCGGTCGATTCCATCCGGCTGATGGTGCCGACCCGGGATGTTCAGGATTTCCTCGGCGTCACCGAGCAGGAGATCGATCAGTTGATCGAGAGCAACGCGCTGCGCTCCTTCGGCCAGAACCGCGCAACGGTAACCCGCGCCTCCCTGATCGAGCTGATCGGCGCATAAGTCCGATCAGGAGACAGGCAAAGAGAAAGGGCGTCCGGATAAACCTGACGCCCTTTTCTGCTGTAGGAACCCTTGCCTTTTTTGGCTTTTACGATCCGGGTTCGAAACTGCGGATCGCTTAACCGCCTGGCAGCGAGGTTCGGCCTGTTCGGCCGTCGTTTTGATTTCATGTGCTTTGCTCCGATTGCTTGAGAGCGGGGGTTCTATCACATCGAGGACTCGTTTGCGGGCTTTTTCTGGACAGCCGACCCTCGCGCCGCAAAATCGTCGTTTTCCGCCATGCTTTCGTCACAGCTTCTCCGCCTTTCCGCCTTTTGGTCGTAGCACGTTCGGGACATTCAATCCTTGGGGGAACGGCGATGAACCAAACAAGACCTCTCGGCGGCGTCCTGGCCGCCCTCACTCTGTCGGCGCTCTTGGCCGGCTGTACGGTTGCATATGATTCGAGCGCCACGCGGGACTCCGGCGGAAGCCCGGCTACCGGCGTCGCGCGCTATAAGAACAGCAGCGAATACTCCGTCACCTACGGCGGTGAGCGCTATCCAAGCCTCTCGCACCAGGGCTATCAGCAGGTCGAGGAGCAGCCTCTTTCCACCTTCAGCGTCGACGTCGATACGGCGGCCTACAGCCACGTGCGCCGGATTCTGAGAGACCGGCAGATGCCGCCGCGCGATGCGGTGCGCATCGAGGAGATGGTCAACTACTTCGATTACGACTATCCGCGGCCGCGCAGCAGGGAAGAACCCTTCGCCCTGACCACCACGCTGCTGCCCAACCCCTGGAACAGCGAGACCCAGTTGCTGCACGTCGGCCTGCAGGGCTACAGCATCCCGCGGCGCGAGCGGCCGCCGGTCAATCTGGTGTTCCTGATCGATGCCTCCGGCTCCATGGCGGGTGAAGACCGGCTGGGCCTGGCCAAGCGTTCGCTGAAGGGCCTGACCCGCGGCCTGCAGGAGGAGGACAAGGTCGCCATCGTGACTTTCAGCGAAGGCTCGCGCACCGTCCTTGATCCAACGGCGGCGAAGGACAAGGATCGCATCAAGACCGCCATCGAGCGGCTGGAGGCTGGCGGCGGCACCGGCGGCGAGAAGGGGCTGGAGCATGCCTATTCGGTCGCCGACCATCTTTACAGCGCCGACGCGGTCAACCGCGTGATCCTGATCAGCGACGGCGACTTCAACGTCGGTGCGCGCGATCCCGCCGCGCTGCGCAGGCTGATCGCGAAGAAGCGTAAGAGCGGCGTCTATCTGAGTGTGCTCACGGTCGGCGAAGGCAACGTCAATGATCACATCGCCCAGGCCCTGGCGCAGGCCGGTAACGGCCAGGCGGCACATCTGGATAGCCTGATGGAAGCGCGCAAGGTGCTCGACGACGAGGTGACCGCGAACCTGATCCCGATCGCCGAGGACGTGAAGATCCAGGTCGAGTTCAATCCGGCGATCGTCGGTTCCTATCGCCTGATCGGCTATGAGACCCGGGCACTGCAACGCCGCGACTTCGCCAACGACCGCATCGATGCCGGCGAGGTGGGCAGCGGCCACAGTGTCACCGCGCTCTATGAGATCACCCTGGTGCCGCATCTGGCCCGCGCACGCCTGGGTTACCGCTATCAGCTCGCTTCGCGGGAACCTGATCTGAAGCAGACGATCGAGGTCGAGGACGAATACGCTTACGTCAAGCTGCGCTACAAGGCGCCGGGCGCGAAGCACAGCCGGGAGCTGGCCCAGGCCGTCTCCGGGCTCGACGAAGCGGAATTGCTGGAAGATACCCCTGAGGATGTCCGCTTCGCCGTGGCCGTTGCCGCCTTCGGTCAGCTCCTGCGTGGAGAGATCGACAGCCGGGGCTTTGATTATAACGACGTGCTGGATCTGGCCCAGAGTGGCCGCAGCAGCGATCCCTACGGCCGGCGCGGTGAGTTCCTGCAGCTCGTTCGTCAGGCGGAAGGCCTGAGCGAGGGCGCCTGGTAGGCGACAGGTAACCGCCGAACTTCCACCGGTTTCGGCGTTCTTCGGCCGCGTCACAGGTATGGACCGGCCGAAGCCAGGAGGTCTCGCGCTCTGCGCGGGGCCTCCTGGTGCTTTTGGCGCCTGTTGACCTTCCCCTGACGGGAAGCCCTAGCCTGCGCATCAGTAAGGCTTCGCCAGGCAGGTTGGTTATGTTTCGTCTTGTTCCCACGGCTGTCTTTGCGCTCGTTCTTTTCGCGGCAGGCGGGTTTATCTGGATGCAGTTTGACCGGGACGAGGTGGTTTCCTCCCGGCTGACGCCGGATGATCCGCTGGTGGTGGCCCAGGGTAAGACACTCTACGCCGATAACTGTGCCGCCTGTCATGGCGCGGACCTGAGTGGCGAGCCGGGCTGGCCGGACTGGCGGCAGCGCAAGCCGGACGGGCGCCTGGCCGCGCCGCCCCATGACGAGAGCGGTCACACCTGGCACCATCCGGACGAGATGCTGTTCCAGGTCACCAAGCTGGGGACAGCGGGTTACATGGGGGATCCAGGGTTCGAGAGTGATATGCCGGCCTTTGGTGACGCCCTGACCGACGCGGAGATCGCGGCCGTCCTGTCCTTTATCAAGAGCACCTGGAAAGGCCGCGCGAAGGAGGCCAATGCCCGGATCAACCGGCAGGCGGCCGAACCTGACTGAGGCCGCACTGAAGCGACCCAGGGGAGGAGAATAAGAGATTTCATGGCTGGAATTGAAAGCAGAAGGCTGCAGGTTACGGTCTCGGCCTTGACCTTGTCGTTTGTCGTAATGGCCATCAGCCTGACCGCCTTCGCCCACGGTGGCGCGACGGGCATCGTCAAGCAGCGGATGGACGCGATGGAGGTTATGGGCAAGGCCATGAAGACCGTCGGCGCCATGTTCAAGGGCCAGGTGGCTTATGATCCGGCGGAGATCGAAGCGGCAGCCGAAGTGATCGCGCAACATGCCCGCGATATTCCCACACTGTTTCCGGACAGCCACGAGAGCCGGCACGGCAAGGTCACCGATGCGCTGCCGGCGATCTGGGAGCAGAAGGACAGGTTCGATCAATTGGCGGCGGATATGCTGCGCGAGGCCCAGGCGCTTTCAGCCGGCGCACGGGAAGCGGAGCGGCGGGCAGTGCGGCTGCAGTTCGGGAAGACCGCCAAGGTCTGCTCGGCCTGCCACACAGCCTTCCGCAAACCCGAAGAATGAGCATAGCGTGACCCTGTTGCGCCGGATCGCGCTGGCCGGTGGCGCCGCGCTGCTGGCGACCGTCCTGGCATACTTTTTTGTCCTGCCGTCCCTCGGACAAACCGGCGAAGGACGCGACTTTACCGGCGTGACCGGTGATTCGGAACGTGGCGCTTATATGGTGCGTGCGGCCGGCTGCGTCGCCTGCCATACGGACACCGCGCGGAACGGCGCAGCTTTCGCCGGCGGTGCCGCATTGAAAACCCCCTTCGGGACTTTCTATGGCCCTAACATAACACCTGATCCGACCCACGGGATCGGTGGTTGGAGTCTCGCCCAGTTCTCCCGCGCCCTGGCCGAAGGTCTGTCACCCGGCGCAGAGCATTACTTTCCGGCTTTCCCCTACAGCGCCTACAGCAGGATGACGGCCCAGGATGTCGCCGATCTCAAGGCCTATCTGGATAATCTAACGCCCTCCGACCGGCCCAACCGGGCGCATGAACTCACCTGGCCTTTTTCCGACCGGAAACTGTTGGCTCTCTGGAAGCTCCTGAACTTCGAGCCCGGCGTCTTCCGGCCCGACCCGGCGCGCAGCAAGCGTTGGAACCGGGGCGCATATCTGGTTCAGGGGCCCGGACACTGTGCCGAATGCCACACGCAACGCAACTTGATCGGCGGCTTTTCCGGTCCGGCACTGGCCGGCAATCGGCAGGGACCCGGCGGCATCGCGGTGCCGGCGATCGATGCTCTCTACGATCATCCAAGCCAGGCCTGGACGCCGGAGGATCTGATGCTCTCTCTGCAGACCGGTTTGATGCCGGACGGCGACACTTTCGACGGTACCATGGGTGAGGTCGTGGAGCAGGGGACCAGCTATTTGAGCGATGAGGACATCGGCGCCATCGCGGACTATCTCTTTTCCAGGGAGGCCAAGAAATGATCGTTAACCGGAGACGTTTTCTGTCTGCTGCGGGAGCCACCGGTATCGCGGCGGCTTTACCCCGGCGTGCAAGAGCACAAAACGACGGCCGTTTCTTTGATCTGACCGCTGGCGTTTCCCCGGCGCCCCTGCTCGGCGGTGAAGGGCCGGAGACCGCGCTCTGGAGTTTTGGCGGGGCTTCGCCCGGGCCTGTTATCCGGGCCCGGCAAGGCGAGCTCGTGAGGGTGCGCTTGCGCAACGAGCTGCCGCAGCCGACTTCCGTTCACTGGCACGGCATCCGGATCGACAACGCCATGGATGGCGTCCCTGGCATGACCCAGAATCTCGTGGCGTCAGGCGATTCCTTTGACTACAGCTTCGTCGCGCCCGATGCCGGCACCTACTGGTATCACAGCCACAACAAGAGTTGGGAACAGTTGGCGCGCGGGCTTTATGGCCCTCTGATTATCGAGGAAGCCGTTCCCTTGCCGGTCGACAGGGAGATGGTTCTGGTCATCGATGACTGGCGTCTTGGTGAGGATGGGCAGATTCACGCGGCTTCCTTCGGGCACCTGCATGATTGGAGTCACGCAGGCCGGCTGGGCAATTGGCTGACCATCAATGGCGTCTCCCGGCCCGATCTGGAAGTCAGGCGCGGTGAACGCCTGCGCCTGCGTTTGATCAACTGCGCCAATGCCCGGATACTGAAGCTTAACTTCGCCGGTCTGGCGCCGCAGCTCATTGCGCTGGACGGTCAGCCGCTTCAGGCGCCGGAAAGGATCGAGCCTGACGGTACCTTGACCCTGGCGCCGGCCCAACGCGCTGATCTGCTGCTGGACGTCACTCTGGACCCGGGGGAGGCCGTGGAGCTTTTCGAAGCATCGCGGGAGAAGCGCATCGCGATCGGTCGATTCCACTGCCGAGGCCATGCGGAAAAGGGCCTGGCGGGTAGCACGCTCGAGATGCCACCGCCCAACGGTTTGCCGGAGCCTGATCTTTCGAATCCGCTTATGCTCGAGGTGGAGATGGCCGGCGGCGCCATGGGTGGACTGCGTTCGGCGCTTTACCAGGGAAGGTCGTTGAGCCCGCGCGAACTGGCAGAGGAAGGGCAGGTCTGGGCCTTGAACGGGGTTGCGGGGATGCCCGAGCAGCCGCTGGCACGCATTCCGGCGGGGCGTAGCGTCCTTCTCCAGTTCCGCAATCGAACCGCCTGGCCCCACGCCATGCACATACACGGGCATCACTTCCGCGCCGTCGCCCGCAACGGCAAAACGCTTCCTGTGGCAAAGGCTGAACCTTGGCGCGACACCGAATTGGTCGAGCGAGAGGAGGCAGTCTCATTGGCCTTCGTTGCCGACAATCCGGGCAAGTGGCTTGTTCATTGCCACATGCTGGAGCATCAGGCGGCGGGCATGAAGACCTGGTTCGAAGTGATTGGCTAAATTCAGTGAAGCCGAACAGCCGCGTTATCTACTAAAGTCGATATAGGATAGATTGGATTTTAATCATTTGTTTGCATTCAATACATACAATCGAATGCAGACATGCGTTTTTCTTTACGCTATATGTCTAGAAACAAGCTTTCCATAGGCTTGTGCCACTGAGTCGAAGCCAGTTCCGGAACCGGCGTAAAAGCGCAGTAAGCGCGGACGGTCCGTTTGGCGAAGGGACGAAGCAATTCGCTCCTGACCTTAATTTACGCGAGACAATTCTTCGCAAACCTTGATGCTGGACGGGGAATGCGGTGAGACTCGAAGTGGAATCAAAATGTCATCAGAAGTACAAGCCGCAATCAATGCGCATGTCGCGCAGAGAATTCGCAGTCGCCGTGTCGAAATGGGGCTGACCCAGCAAGAGGTCGCCCGTCGCCTCGGTGTTTCCTTCCAACAGCTTCAAAAGTACGAGCACGGCAAGAACCGTATCAGCGCCGGCCGGCTCTATCAGCTTGCCGCCGTGCTGGATATCGGTATCGAAGCTTTCTTTACCGGCTTCGAAAGCGAGGCCGAAGTGCCGCGGAAGCCACCCGCCGACACAAGCCGATCGCTTGAACTGTCGCGTCTGAGCCGCCAGTTCGAGGCCATCGGTTCGAGCGAGGTCAGGCGGAGTCTTTATGGTTTGATCCGCGCCCTGGACAAGTCTCCGGCCGCTTAAAGCGGTTTGCGTTGGTGTTACACCAAGGGGCGACGGGACCCTCTGTTTCGCTTCTGACACTCCGGGCATTGCCGGCGCCGGGTGCTTCAATGCACCCGGCTTTATAGCGCAACGCGTTTTCTGATTCACAGTGCCTCAAAACCCGTGTTTGAGATCAGTCTCTTGCTGATCTCAAGACGGAGATTTTGAGGCTGATTAAACGCGTTTTGCTTTAACGCATCCGGCGCCGCTCGGGGATATCCGCGAGATTGAAGGAGGTCGACTGGTAGAGGTCGTTGATCCAGTTCCGGATCAACAGCCCGCCGTGCGCCCGCCAGCGGTTGGCGGGGGGCTTGCTGGGGTCATCGTCCGGGAAGTAGTTGGCCGGCAGTTGAATCTCTGCGCCCGCGGCCACGTCGCGATGGTACTCGGTGGCCAGGGTTTCGGTGTCGTATTCCAGGTGATTGAAGATATAGGTCTGCCGGCGGTTTTCGTCGCGCAGCAGGCAGAGTCCCGCTTCGTCCGATTCCAGCAGCACTGTCAGTCCGGCATCCGCCGGCAGATCTTCCCGCCGCACCTCGGTATGGCGGCTGACCGGCACCACGACCTCGTCGTCGAAGCCGCGCAGCAGACCGTCGCGCCCGGCCCGCAGGTGATGGGGATAGACACCGAACATCTTCTGCGGCAGCTCATACTTCGGGACGTCGTAAAAGTGCTGCAAGGCCGCCTGGGCGGCCCAGCAGATGTTATAGGTCTCCTGCACCTGGTGCTGGGACCAGTCGAAAATCTGGGTCAGCTCCCGCCAGTAGACGACGTCCTGGAACGGCAGGGTTTCGATGGGGGCGCCGGTGATGACCAGACCATCGAACTTACGGTCGCGTACGGCCTCCCAGGGCTGGTAAAAGGCCAGCATATGCTCCGCCGAGGTGTTCTTGGGCGCATAGCTGGAGGTGGTGACCAGAGTGAGCTCGATCTGTAAGGGTGTCGCACCGAGCAGCCGGGAAATCTGCATCTCCGTTTTGATCTTTTCCGGCATCAGATTGAGCAGAGCGATCTCAAGCGGCCGCACATCCTGACGCAGGGCCGTACGCTCGGGGATCATCAGAATCCCCTCGTCTTCCAATGCAGCCTGCGCAGGCAGGTTGTCCGGAACCTTGATCGGCATGGTCTCTCATCCTCTTTTGCCGCTTATCGGGGCGGCGGCCCTGTTAACTTGGTCGCCTACAATAGTCAAAAGCGAAGGCAACGAAAGCCTTGCTTGAACGCTCTGCGTCGATTTCAGCCCTGCGGACAACGCGGAGCTGCCACTTGCCCGCCGGATCCCCGCCCGTGCCACCTGGCCCTGAGCCGGCTTTCGGACCAAAGGATAGCAGATCTGGCGACGGCGGCCGTTTTTTGCAAGCTTTCGCGGCATAATTGGCAAGCGTGAAAAGTCGGCAAGCGCTATCCTGCCATGGCTTGGCATAACGATTTAGGCATGGAGGAGTGAGTCATGGAACCGAAGGTTTTGCAACAGCACCCCCTTCATCTCGGCCTGGGCGCGACGGCTGTTGTTCAGCCGGAATTCACCGGCGCCATGTCGTGGTACGAAGCCTATGGTACGCGTCACGCGGCGGATGGCGCCGAAGGCCGTCTGGTCAGTATGCACAGTTTCACCGCACCCTGGGATATGTGGGAGATGCATCCGAACGGCGACGAGGTTGTCGTCGGCGTCCGCGGTCGCCTGACGCTGCATCAGGAAGCGGCCGACGGCAGCGTCACGACCGTAACGCTGGGACCCGGCGAATATGCCGTCAATCCTGCGGGCGTCTGGCACACGGCGGATGCTGACGGCGAGGCGACCGCGCTCTTCATCACCGCCGGCCAGGGGACACAGCATCGGCCACGTTGAGGGCGGGCGCTTTTTTCGAGGCGGGTTGGTGACAAGGCTTGGTCAGATGCAACCGGATCCCCACATCTGATGCGGAGAGAGCGAGAGGGAGATCAGGATGCCAGAGACCGGGATGCCAGAGACCAAAGTACCAGAGACCAGAATCTTTACGGGCGGTTGCCTTTGCGGCGGGGTGCGCTACGAGGTGCGCGGGGCGTTGAGCGACTGTCATGCCTGCCACTGCGGCCAGTGCCGGCGTCAGAGCGGCCATTTCGTTGCGGCCACAGGCGCGCAGAGGGACGATTTCACGCTGACGTCAGAGGGATCGCTCAAGTGGTTTCGCTCCTCATCCTTCGCCCGGCGCGGCTTCTGCGCCGATTGCGGGTCAGCCCTTTTTTGGGATGACGGCGGCGAGGAGATCAGCATCAACGCGGGCAGCCTGGACCAGCCGACGGGCCTGAAGTTGACCAACCATATCTACGTGGACGACAAGGCGGATTACTACGAGATCGAAGACAGCCTGGAAAAATTCGCGGGTTACGATCAGCCGATTAAGACTTGAGCGGTCGTTCGGCCGGCCCACCCTGAGTTAGAAGCCAGTCACGTATAAGGCTGACACGCTGCGGGTGTCTGGGTTTCCTGGGGGCAACGATGAAGAAACCCATATCGCTCTGCACCGTGACCTGAAGCGGGCGGCAGAGGCGGCCGGAGGCCAGATCATCTTCGACCAGAGGGGCGCTGGCAAGGGCAACCCCCTGTCCTGCGAGGGCGGCGTCCAATGCCAGGGCGGTTTGGCTGAAATGCAGCGCGCGCGCAACTGGCAGGCTCTTCTCGCCACAGGTTCGTTCCAGAAACAAAGGCCATAACCCGTGCGCGTCGTGCAGCAGAACATGGCGGACGAGATCTTCCGGTTTCTCGATCGGGTCGGATCCGGACTGAAGTTCAAGAGCGCAGACCGGATAGACGTCAAAGGGAAAGAGCAGGTCCCAGGTCAGGCCGGGGCCGAAAGGCGGCTTGCCCTGCCGCACGGCGATGTCCACGCCATCGCTTTGGAAATTGGCGAGGCCTTCGCCAGCCACGACCCGCACGTCGAGTGACGGGTTGGCATCCAGGAAGAGACCCAGACGGGGCACCAGCCATTTGCTGGCAAAGGTGGGCGTGACACTGATAGTCAGGATTGCCTGCTGGGGCCGCAGTTCATCCGTTGCCTCCGCAATGAGCTGAAAGGCGCGTTGCATCGGGGCGAGATATCGGCGGCCCTCTTCCGTTAAGGCGAGGCCGCGTGGCAGGCGTTTGAAGAGCTTCACCTGCAGCGCCGCCTCAAGACCACGCACCTGCTGTGCCACCGCACCCTGGGTCACACCGATTTCCTCTGCTGCCAGGCGGAAATTGAGGTGGCGGCCAGCCGCTTCGAAAGCCCGCAAGGCCTTGAGGGGAGGAAATGAAGAAGGCAACGCGATCTCTTACTCAGTAGATTTTCTACAGGCATAAGCCGCGAAATCTGATTAGTCAAACACAACTCGCCCCGCCAGATTGAAACGCGGAACCTGCCGCCAGGGCGGGAGTTTTGCGGGAGCTGGACATGACGACAGAAAAAGTAGCGATCATTACCGCAGGCGGCAGCGGCATGGGCGCCGGCGCCGCTCGGCGGCTGGCCGCGGAGGGATATCGGGTCGCGATTCTCTCCTCCTCCGGCAAGGGAGAAGCGCTTGCCGGGGAATTGGGCGGGATCGGCGTGACCGGTTCCAATCAGTCGAACGACGATCTGAAACGCCTGGTCGACCGGACACTGGAAAAGTGGGGCCGGATCGACGTTCTGGTAAACAGTGCGGGACATGGTCCAAGGGCGCCGGTCCTGGAACTCACTGACGAGGATTGGCATAACGGCATGGAGGTCTACTTTCTCAATGCCGTGCGGCCGACGCGCCTGGTCACGCCGGTCATGCTGAAACAAAAAGCGGGGGTGATCATCAACATCTCGACCTTCGCGGCCTTTGAGCCCGATCCGGTCTTCCCGACTTCCGGCGTGTTTCGGGCCGGCCTGGCGGCTTTCGCAAAGCTCTTTTCCGACAGATACGCCGCGGACAACATCCGAATGAACAATGTCCTGCCGGGTTTTATCGACAGCCTGCCCGAAAAGCCCGAGTTCAAAGACCGCATTCCCATGGAACGCTACGGCAGGACGGAAGAGATCGCGGCGACCGTTGCCTTTTTGGCTTCCGAAGGCGGCGGTTACATCACGGGCCAGAATATCCGGGTCGACGGCGGGATCACCCGCGCGGTCTAAGCTTCGTTTTCTTGTTCGTGCTCGACTACGCCGCCGTCCTTATTCGGCCGGTGTCGTGCCGAATTCCGCCGGCAGGGTGATCTCGAGCAGTTCCAGATCGTCGCTGTGGGCCAGTTCGCGGTGGCGGATACCCGGGGGCTGGTGGACGCAGGAGCCGGCCTCCAGCCGGACTTCGCCGACGCCTTCATATTCGAACTCGACCCAGCCCTTGGTCACATAGACCATCTGGAATTCGAGGCTGTGTTGATGCCACTGAGGCGCCGCCTTGGTTCCGGGACGGGCGCGGATGACATGGGCGCCGAAGCGGCCGGCGGTCGCATCCTTGATGCCAAGATCCCGGTATTCGAAAAACGCGCGCAGTCCTTCCGCAACGAAGGGTGTATCCTTGCTGTGGCTGACGGAAAAGCCTTCAGGCGGCGCCGTCTGTTCTACTGCGGCCGTCTTGCTGTCCATGTTCTCCACTCCTTCGAAGTCGTGCGGAGAAGGTCCGCGCATTGTCGTCTGTCTGAGAGCATAGCTTCGTCAGGCTTGGCTGAATAGCACGGGGTTTTGCGGGGCAGAGGCGTCACGTGCCTCTGGAATTGACTAAGGGGAAACTTTATGGTTAATTTTATTATAAGTATACAAATAATTAAGGTGATCGGGGGACGTCATGGCACTCAGAACGAAGTCATCAGAGGGCAAGAGGGTTTCAACGAAAAAGCGGGCGAGTGGCAAAGCCAAACGCTACAAGACGAAGCCGTACGATCGTAAATCGATAAAGACTGTACCTGACTATGAGCGGGAGGCGCTGGCGCAGGAGGCCGACTATACGCCTTCGGTGGCTGCCTGCGCCGTACCTGAAGCGCCGCTGCGCCCGGTCGACGCGAATGTGGATCCCTTCCGCCTGTCGCTTATCAGGTCCATCGAGAAGAAATGGGTCAACGGCACGGTCCTGAGCTACTACTTTTTCGACAATCCCAGCCGCTGGCGGGGCGCGGACTCCCAGAAAGATGCGGTCCGTGCCGCCTTCGCGGAGTGGAAGAGCCATGGCATCGGTCTGGAGTTCCGGGAGGTCGATGACCCGCAGGAAGCCGAGATCCGGATCGGCTTCGAGCGCGGCGCAGGCTCCTGGTCCTACGTCGGGCGCGATGCCGTCGACCATGCCTCCGATCCGGCGGTGCGGACCATGAACTTCGGCTGGGACGTGACCACCCCCTATGGCCGGGATACGGCGTTACACGAGATCGGCCATGCCTGCGGCTATCCGCACGAACACCAGAACCCCAACGCCGGGATTGTCTGGAACGAACAGGCGGTGATCGACTATTTCTCGGGTCCGCCCAATAACTGGAGCGAAGGCCAGATCCGCCACAATATTATGCGCAAGATCGACCCGGCCCTGGTGGAAGGCTCGAAGTGGGACAAGGATTCCATCATGCACTATCAGTTCGGCGCGGGACTGATCAGGCAGCCGGCGGAATTCCGCACCCGAAACCTTGTTCCCGCGCCGGGGCTTTCGCCGGTCGATGTCGAGCGTGTGCGCAAATTCTACCCACCGATCAAGCGCGTACCGGAGCTTAAACCCTTCCAGTCTCAGCGTATCCGTGTCGGTGCGGGAGAACAGGTCAATTACGTCATCGAGCCGTCGCGCAGCCGCAAATATACGATCCAGACCTTCGGCGCCATGGACACGGTCATGGTGCTGTTTGAGGAGATCGACGGGACGCCCCGCTATCTGGAGGGTGACGACGACAGCGGTTCCTCTCTGAACGCCAAGGTCCGCATGCGGCTCTTCAAGGGGCGCCGTTACATCGTCCGTGTCCGGCTGTATCACGCCCAGCAGAAGGGCGAAGGCGTGCTGATGATGTGGTGATCGCGGCAGATTTCGCCGCGACCGGCTTTAATGGCTTCCTTCGGCCGCCTTTTGCTCTCTGCGTGACAGCCGGCCAAGGGCTCATATTGTCTCGAAAAGCTCAAGATTACCCTCATTTTCGCATCTAAATAGCTGCTCCTGAGGGCGGAATACAACTTATGGGCGGGACCGCTTAAAACTAAATTCCAAATCCTGTTGAGTATTGTCTTCACGAATTCTGAGTGAATTTCCGATATTACTGTTAGCCTGCAGGTCATTTTAGCGCGCAAAGCGCTAATTCGGCCTCAAGAAACCCTTGGTATAAGTCCCGTCGGGTAAGAAGCGGAAGAACAGGACAGCATGCTCGCCGAGAGCAACAACATCGTCATCAGCGACCGCCGCATTACCGCCGAGGCACTGGAAAACCTGCTGGTGGCGCAGCGCCGTTTCGAGCGCCGTCAGAGGAATGCAGGCCGGTTGATCCTGAAGGAATGCGATCTCACGAACCTGGACTTTTCCGCCTCTTCCTTTGCCGGTGCGCACTTTATCGCGTGCAACTTCTCAAGCGCCGTGCTCGAGGGGGCCGACTTCAGCCGCACGACCCTCTTTGGTTCAAACTTCGGCCGGGCCGACCTGACGCGGACCAACTTCGAAGGTGCGAACCTGCAGGCCGCCGTCTTCGATCAGGCAACCCTTTATGAAACCCGGCTGATCAAGGCCGATATCCGGAAGGGTATGCTGATCCAGGGGCAGGAACGCGATGGCACCGCGGTCTATCGGGAGATCGAAACCTCGTTTCGCGCCGCGGAGCTCCTGGGCACCAATTTCGAGCAGGCCTCTCTGCGCAAGGTAAACTTTTCCGGGGCAAGGCTGGACGGCGTCAAGCTGTCGGGCGCGGATCTGCGCGGCTCCCGTTTCAACGGGGCCGAGCTGAAGAACGTCGACGTTTCCAAGGCGCTGGTCCAGGACGTTGATTTTCGCTCGGCCTCCTTCGATAACGTCGACTTCGGGGACGCTGCGCTGGTTCTGGCCAACATCAATGCGACCGAGCCCATGGCGACGCCGGTGCTCAAAGGCGTCATCCGCATGCATGAAGTCTGGGTCGCTTCCGGCGGCAAGGAGGGCGAGCGGGCGTCTTTCGAGGAGCAGAACCTCGCGGGGCAGGAAATGGCCGATCGCAACCTGGCGACAGTCTGTTTCGATTATGCAAATCTCTCCGCGGGCCGTTTTTCCAACATGGTACTGGCGGCCTGCAGCTTCCAGCATGCCAACCTGCGCGATGCAGTCTTTACCGGCTGCGATCTGCGTGGCACCGATTTCAGCACGGCGGTGATGTTCGGCGCGAAGCTCGTGGACTGCAGCACCGGGACGCTTCCGGACACGGGCATTTCGACGCAGTTGCCCCATGATTGGGACGAAGCTGACTGAATCGAATGCGACCGTGCCGGGTGGTTTCCTCCAGGCACGGCCGCATTTTTGTACGACAGCGTTGGCGCTGGAAATCAGCTGCCGCTGTTGAAGGTAAAGCCGTCTTCGGAGAGGTCCTCCAGCTTGACGCCGATCAGCCGCAGTTGGTCGCCCTGATCCGCATCCAGGGTAATGACGACATCGTTGCCGTCGTCCTGAGCCACGGCGAGCAGGTCTCCGAAGTCGGCCAGCGAGAAGCCATTGAGCTGGATGTGATCTTCGCCAGGTTCGAAGTCGGTAACGCTGTCCGATCCGCTGTGGTTTGAGAAGATGAAGAGATCCTCTCCTCGACCGCCAGCCATGACATCGTTGCCGCGCCCGCCGGTCAGTTCGTCGTCGCCGCGTCCTCCGTCGAGCTCGTCATCGCCGAGATCGCCGGAGAGCCGGTCGTCGCCGCGCCCGCCCGAGATGATGTCGTCTCCACGTCCACCGTCCAGGTCATCGTCGCCGCGCCCGCCGACCAGTTCGTCATCGCCCCGCTCGCCGAAGATGTCATCGTCTCCCCGGCCTCCGAGAGCCAGATCGTCGCCGCGCCCGCCAAGCAGATTGTCATCGCCACGTCCGCCATCCAGGTCGTCGTCTCCACGACCGCCGTAGAGGTCGTCATCGCCGAGTCCGCCGGAGAGGTTGTCGTCGCCGACACCGCCAACCGCAAGGTCGTCACCGGATCCGCCATCGACATCATCGTCGCCAGTGCCGCCGTCCAGGTCGTCGTTGCCTTTGCCGCCACTCAGATCGTCGTCGCCGCTTTCGCCCGTGATAACGTCATCCTGGTCGGTGCCTACGATCACGTCGTCTTCCGGCGTGCCCTTCAGATCGTCCTCCGGCTCTGCGGCTTCCGCCGCCAGCTCACGCACGAGCACATTGTCGAAGCTGACGCCTTCGGTGCCCCAGGAATAGAGGCCGATGGTGCCCGAGGTGTGGCTACGCTCCTCGATCGGGGCCGGGAAGAGGGCCATGCCGTCCAGCCAGGCCTGGATCTTGTGGTCAGCCACTTCGACTCGCAGCTTGTGCACGCTGTTCAGTTCGAAGTCGTTGCGGGTCAGCATGAGAGATTTCTCGATGCCGTCCTTCAGGACCACGAGTTGCACGAAGCGATCGTCGGAGTCGAGTTCCAGTTTGTAGTAGTTGTCCGCATCCCGGTAATGGAAGAGAACGCCGACAGCGCCCGCGTCGGAGGCCTGAAAATCGGTTTCGAAGGCGTAATCCGACCAGCCCTCCGCTGGGACCTGGTTGTAGAGCGCGAAAGCGCCTTTGCGCAGCACATGCCAGCCGTCTCCATGTGGGCTCCAGAACTCGCGCCAGACGCCGCCGGCTTCCGAGTTGGGTGCGAGCTCGCGGCTATAGGTGTCGGCCGACTGCGTGAGCGCGCCGTTCGTGACACCCCAACTGGCCGGATCGCCCAGTTCGCCCTCATCGACGAAGGTCCAGGCACTGTTATCGTCGTCCTGGAAATCGTCGGACAGCAGGACCTGGTCCTGGTTGAAGACCCCGATCCTGACCAGATCTTCATGGCTCTTACCGGCCCCGTCGGTCACGACCAGGGTGATCTGGTGCTGACCGCTCGGCAAGGTGACTTCTGGGGTGCGGCCGGTCGCGATCACCGTATCGCCGTCCTTCCAGACGTAGGAGGCGATGCCGCCGGGCGCGTAGGCACCACCGGCATCCAAGGTCACGGTGACTTCGTTGTCGCCCTGCAGATCGGCAATCTGCTGATCGCTGCCGGCATGGGCGGTGACACTCGCGCGATTGACCATGACGTCGTCGAAGATGGACTGGAACTGGCCGGTGGAGATCAGTCCGATGGTGCCGCCGGTGAGCGGATTGTCACTGTCCGTGACCGGGCCGCCGAACAGCAGTTGACCGTCCAGGCTGGCGCGGATCTCGTTACCGACCACCGCGATCTTGAGGTCCATCTCACGGTTGAAGGGATAGCCCTGCTTGCTTTCGGCCAGCAGGGTCTCGACCCCGTCCCGCAGCTTGATCAGTTGACGCTGATTGTTCTCGGTGTCCAGGGTGAGTTTGTAGTGGTTGTCCGCATCCTGGTAGTAGAAGACCAGCCCGATGCCATCGTCGTCCTGGGACAGAACGGTGACCTCGGCGCTGTAATCGCTCCAGCTCAAAGCGGCGTCGTCTTCCCAGATCAACGCCGCGGCGCCGTCGGAGTATTCGTAAAGCGCGCCTTCGGGCATCACCGTGCCGTCGCCGCCTTCCGGCTGACTGGCCACCGTACCCTTGACCTTCCAGGTCGCGGCGGCCTCGCCGGAGGCGAGATCCGCGATGCCGATTTCGCCGCTGCCGAAGCTCGGGTCGAAGCTGCCGTTGTAGTCGAACTGCACGCTGCGTTCGCCGGCGGAGGCGGCATCGAGAATGCCGTCGGCGTCCGGCCCGCCCAGGGCGGCCAGATCCTCGTCGCTCAGGAGATCAGCGGTGAAGAGGAAGCTGTTGAGATAGCCTTCAAATACCTCGCCGTTCTCGTCGGTGAGGATCAGGAAACCGGTATTCGGGTCGATTGAGAAGCGTCCCGGATCGACAGTTTGCTCACCGACTTTCTCCCCGTCGATGTACTTGCGCAGGAGCAGTGAGCTGCCCTGGTCTTCGAAAGTAAAGGCCACCCGGTGCCAAGTGTCGAAGGTGAAGTTGCCCTGGTAGTTCCCCGAAATGCCGATGCCGCCGTCAGCCCGCAGGAAAGCGTCGCCGTCGTCATTGTTGGCGACATTGGTCTGGAAGAAAGCGGCGAAGTTGCCGTCCTGGGCCGGGAAGTAGATGTCGAAGACCATGCTGTACTGGGAGAAGACATCGCCGGATGCCGGTGCGAAGCCCGGCTTTACGCTGTAGCCCTCGTAGGTGGTCGAACGGGGAAAGTTGACCACGACTGCGTCGCCGCCCGGCAGCTCCGCGATGCCGAAGCTCGTTGGGGTGCCGATCGCGATCTGCTCGGCCAGCGGCGTCCGTTCCGCCTGGTTATTATCGAGCCAGCCTGCGAAGTCGCCGTCATTGAAGTTGTCCATCAGCAGGGTGTCGTCGGTCGAGACGACAATCCTGACGGTGTCGCTGTTGGTGACCCCCTTGCTGTCGGTGGTGACCAGGGTCAGGTCGTGACGGCCGCCGGTGAGCTCGATTTGAGCAGTCTCGCCGCTGGCGACGACGCGGCCTTCGGCATCGAGCCATTCGTACTTGACGATTGCACTGTCCGGATCAATCGAAGCGCCGGCGTCGAGCGTGACCGCCGCCTTTTCCGCGCCGTTCTCTGCCGTTACGAATTGATCGTCTCCGGCCTTGGCCTTGGCAAGCACGTCGGGCGTGCCGAGATCGATGCCGGTGATGACCTCCTGATGCTCTCGGTAACGGCCGGTCAGGCCGTCGCGGTCATACTCCGCCTTGTCGCGCTCGCCGGTCAGGTACTCGTCGAACTCAGTGAAATAGGTGTCGGTCCGGACCGTGTTGTTGTCCGGATCGATGGTCAGCAGCCGGATGGCCCCGTTGCCACCGTTGCCGCCGCGGCCGTCGACCCCGTTTTCCTGGATCTCGCGGGCGACACCGTTCTGATAGTTCACCACCATCTGATGAACCGGTGTCCCGTAATCGCTGTAGCTGACTAGGGTTTCGGCGCCGTCACCGAAGACGTGGCCGCTGAAGGTGAAGCTGACGTTCGGGTATTTGCTGACCAGGTCCCGCCAGAGGATCTCGCCATCGGTCGCACCCTCGGGGCTGCGCACGAGGCCGTAGTTATAGCCGCTGCCTTCCGCCATCAGCGGGCCGGAGAGCGGATTGCCGCGGTCCGAAAAGTTCATGTAGTAGTGGTTCGCCAGAATCACCCGGTGATCGAGGTGATCTTCGATGACCTCGCCTGCCCAGCGGATGACATCGTCGCGGGCCCCGAATTCGAGCGAAAGGACCATCCATTTGGTGCCGTCCGGCGACTCGAAGGTGTGGTAGTTGCTCGCCATATCACCCTTGTAGGTGCCGCCCAGGGTGCCGCCGGCCTCCTGGCCGAATTTCTCAGGCGGGAAATACTGGGTGATCAGGCTGCTGAAGTCGGCTGCGCTGCCGCCGCTCGCCTGGTCGTGGTTACCGGCCAGCACGGAGTAGGGAATGACTCCATCGAGCTTGCTGTAGGCGTCTTGGGCCAACTGCCACTGGGCGGGCGTGTTGTTTTGCGTAACGTCGCCCACGTGCAGGGCGAACTCAATGTTCTTGGAGGCGGCGTTGTCGGCCAGCCACTGGGTCATCTTGCCGAAGGTGTCGTTGATTCCCGGATTGGACGTGTAGTCCTGGGTATCCGGCAACACGGCGATAGTAAAGGCGTTCGGGCCGGCGACATGGACCCGGAAGGAGTCGCTGACGCTCTCACCCTCGTCATTGCTGGCCGTGACTTTGATATCGGAAAAGCCGAGCAACGCGAAATCCAGTTCCAGCGTACCGTCGGGACCGGGTTCGACCGTCAGGACCGTGCCGTCGCTGTTCTCGATGGTGAAGGTCAGGCCTTCGCCGTCGAAGACCGTGGTCAGGTCGAGAACCTTGTTTTCAGTATCCGGCGTCACAAGCAGGTCGCGGAGAGGATTGACGAGCTTGACTCCAGGCTCACTACCACCGCTGCTGTCGTTGCGGTCGGTCATGACGGCGTCGCCGAAGCTTGCCGCCAGGCTTTCGCCGTCGAAGTCGAACTGCGTCGCCTTGCCGTTTGCCGGCGGCAGAGACAGGATCCCGTCTGTCGTTGCGCCCCCCAGATCGGCGATCGCTTGCTCCGTCAGCGTCTCCTCGCTGACCAGGAGGCTGTTCAGGTAGCCCGGAAAGGTCTCGCCGCTCTCATCGGTCAGTAGCAGGAAGCCGTTGTCGCCGTCGATGGTGAAGCGGCCGCTGTCGACGGACTGTTCGCCGACCAGCGCGCCATCGATAAATTTCTTCATGGTCGCGCTGCCATCGCCCTGGTCTTCGATCGTGACTGCAATGCGGTGCCAGCTGTCGAACTGGGCACTGCCTTGATACTGCCCGCTGATCCCGATCCCGAAGTTGCTCGCCGAGTTGGCCCGCATGAAGAAGTCCGCGTCGCCACTGTTGCTCAGATCGGTCTGGAACAGGGCGCCGAAGGCGTTGGTGATACCGTCGGCGGGAACCAGCAGGTCGAAGACCAGGCTGTAGCTGGTCAGAGCACCGCTGCTCCCCGGGGTCACCAGGTAGCCGCCTGCCGGAGCTGCGGCGGGGAAAGACAGGAGGCCGGCGTCATCGGGGACGGGCGTTACGCCGAGTGTTTCGGCACTGCCGAGAACAGGCGTCGCCTCCTTCGGTGTCATGCTGCCCGAACCCAGTGTCGGGGCGAAATCACCGCCGTTGAAGCCGAACTCGACCGCGCTGTCCTCCTCAAGGGGCTGCGCCAGGATGCCGTTGGCGTCGGCGCGCCCGGTCGCGGCGATTTCGGCGCCGGAGAAGGCCCGGTCGGCAAAGAGGAAACTGCTCATCTGACCCGGGAAGGTTTCACCGCTTTCGTCGGTGAGGATGAGGAAGCCGTTGTCGCCATCGATGGCGAAGCGTGCGCTGTCGACGCTCTGTTCGCCGACTTTTGCACCATCGATGTATTTGAGCAGCGTCGAAGTGCCGTCACCATTATCCGACAGCGTAAAGGCCAGACGGTGCCAGGCCCCCAGGGTGACGTCGCCTTCATATTGCCCGCTGATGCCGATCCCTGCCGTATCGGCCGAAGACTTGCGCAAAAAGAGATCGCCGTCGCTGCCGTTACTCAGATCGGTTTGGAGCAGCGCGCCGAAGCTGCCCTGCACGTCCTGCGGAATGCGCAGGTCGAAGATCAGAGTATAGTCGCGGAGTGTTCCGCTGTGGCCGGCCGGCTGCACGAGGTAACCCTCGGCCGGCGAAGCCGCTGGAAAGCTGAGGAGAATGTCGTCGCCGGTTTCGATTTTTGGAAGGCCGAAGTCGGAGGCACTGCCGAAGGAAGTGGTCACGGGGAATTCCTTTTGGATCGTTGGGGATGGCTGAGAAAAGGTAAAAAGAGACTGGCGCCGCAGCTGGAAGCGCGGCGAATCGCTATTCACGTTTTCGTTATTTCACCCGCGATTAACCATGAGGTTTGTTGCAGCCTCGTGACCTGCGCCAGTTGCTTTTTTGAAGCTTTGGAGACAACGCCGTGGCGGATGAGGCGTGCGGCGAGAGTCGTTTGCATCACGACTGACGCAGACAATACCAAGGGGTGATAATATCGACCCTTGGCATAAGATGCTTCTTCCCCCAAAAAAAAGAGGGAGGCTGAGAGCACAGGGCCGTCTCTCAACCTCCCTTCACGGAAGTACCCTGGTTTCGCTGTCACCTTCGCCGAAATCAGCTCTGAAATTGGCGAAACCGGGCACCAAGCATTGCCTCTGAGGCGGTTGCGGCCGCCCTGGTGGCAAGTTGGTTCGGTCTGTCTGCGTGAGATATGTCTTTAAATCCGTAGCGCGTCTTCGGCCACAAGGTCTTCGCGCCGCCGTATCGCGACCGCTGGCCGTTTCGCTCTCATCCCTCCCAGACTGCGGCGGCAGGGTATTCCCGCCGCCATCGTTGTTTCCTCCTGACTTAAGCAACTTACGTGCCAGAAGCGAAAGTGTCTGGATATGAAGGCTTTAGGATTCCTTGGGTCCGCAGGCCTGGACAAATTGTCCAGACCGGCTTGCGCGGACGCCGGACAAATTGTCCGCCGGATGAGACGGCGATCTTCGGGCTAAGCCGCGGCGGGCAGCCAGATGGAAAAGCGCGTGCCTTCGCCTTCCACGCTCTGCGCGGTGATATGGCCGCCGCAGCGGCCGATCAAGGTCTGGCTGATCGAGAGGCCCAGGCCGGTCCCTTCGCGGCGTTTGGTGGTGAAGAAGGGGTCGAAGGCCTTTTTCAAAACCTCTGCCGGCATACCCTTGCCGGTATCGGCGACCTCGATCACCAGGCCTTCCGTACGGTCGTGCGCCTGGTCATAGCTGCGCAGGGTCAGCGTGCCGCCATTTGGCATGGCATGGATGGCATTGACGATGAGGTTGATGATGACCTGTTGCAGCTCGGTGCGGTTCATCAGGACCAGGCCACTGCTGTTCTGTTCGCGCTGCACCTCGATCTCGACCTTGTTCATCAGGTGCTGGACCAGGAGCAGACAGTCCGTGACCACCTCGTCCGGTGCCTGACGGTCCATATAACCGGCGTATTCCTCCGGCCGGGCGAACTGCAGCAGCTTGGTGACGATCAGATTGATCGAATGGATCTGTTCGTCGATCAGGCGGAACTCGGTTTTGACGGCATCTGCCTCGGCGCCGAAGTTGTCGCGGATGACATCCAGGTTTCCCTGAATGACGGCGACCGGATTGTTGATCTCGTGGGCGACGCCGGCGGTGATTTCGCCGATCGCGGCCAGCTTCTCGGACATGACGAGCTGTTGGGTGGCGGCCTCGAGCTGCCGGTTTGCATCCCTTAGTTCCCGCGTGCGCTCCTCGACCCGGGTGTTGAGCTCCGTCGCCCAGTCCCGGAGCTTGCGGTCGCGTTCCTGGAGCTGTTCCAGCAGGGAATCCAGATGTCCCGCGACCTTGCCGATTTCATCGTTACTGGTCTCCCCGCCGGTTCTTGCGCTCAGATCACCGCTTTCGACGCGACCAATCGTCGAGATCATGCTCTCCAGAGGCTTGAAGATGCTCCGCGCCCAGCGCAGGAGAATCGGGACCGAGATCGCCGTGACCAGCAGAAAGGCGGCAGCGATCACCGCCAGGGTCGTGTACTTGACACTCTGAAAGGGTCGTTCCAGGAAGCCGACGTAGAGCACGCCGACTCGCTTGCCATGGCTGTCGACGATGGGTTCATAGGCTGAGATGTACCAGTCGTTCACGACAAAGGCGCGATCGAGCCAGACCCGGCCTTCGTCCAGCACCGCCGCCCGGACCTCCGCCGAAACCCGTGTTCCCAATGCCCGGACGTTCTCGAAAAGGCGGACGTTGGTGCTGACCCGGACATCCTCCAAGAAGAGGGTTGCGGTGCCCTGACTGCCTTCCGGCAGGCTGGCCTGCTGATAGACCAGGTCGTTGATGGTATCGATGAAAGCGAGGTTCCGGTTGAGCAGGATGCCGCCAACCAGGGCCGCCCGACGGCCCCCAAGCGTAACGGGGGCGGCCGTATGGATCACCATCCCCCTGGTTTCGACCTTGCGTTCCGTCGGGACCGCGGCGACCGTGGGGACCAGGTCCAATCGGGCCTGTGCGGCGAGCGCCGGCGAGCGTCGCGCGAGCTGCTTGGCATCGAAGATGTCGATCACCGAGGCGGCCTGCCCGGTCACGGCGGCATGGACGACCGGCCAGGCGGTCACTGTGGCGCCGGCTGCAACAGCCGGAGCGGCGGCGATGACGCTGTCATCCGCATCGACCACTTGAAGGAAATCGAAGCCCAGTTCCAGGCGGCTGGCTTCCAGGTAGGCGGCGAACTCCGCGCCCTCTGACGAGGTGGCGATCCGCGCGAAATCGGCCGAAGCTCCTAGCGCTTGAACCCTGTCGCGGCTGTTTTCCAGGATGCGCGTCAGGTACTGCTGGGCGATGGTCAGGTCGCCGTTGACCTTCGAGATCAGCAGATTGTCGAACTTCTCCGCCCAGCGCAGTCCGGCGATGCCGAGCAGCAGCGGCATGACCACCAGCATCGGCAGCAGCGCGATGGCCAGCAGGCGGAAGCGGACGGAGCGTTCGCGGAAAGGGCGCAGCCATCTGGAATCTGTTTTGTCCGGTCGTGCCTCACCGGGGGCAATCTTGGCGAGATCAGTCATGGCGCCTTACACGCCCCACTGTGCGCACTTGCGGTCGATGGTCTTGCGCGAAACCCCCAGCCGGCGGGCGGCCTCGGCCCGATTGCCGCCGACGGATTCGAGCACCGCGAGAATATGCTGGCGCTCGACGGCCTCCAGTGAGTCGGAAGCTTCGGCGGCATCCTGCGCTCCGCTGCTTTCGAACTCAGGCGGGAACTCGCCCAGGATCAGGGAGCGCTCGACCAGATTGCGCAGCTCACGGACGTTGCCGGGCCAGTCATATTGCGTGAGTCCGGTCAGCACGGGCGGCGTGAGGGGAAGTGGCGGGACCCCCAGTTCCCGCGAGATCTTGCGCATGAAGAGATCGGCCAGCTCCTCGACATCGCTCTTGCGGTCCCGCAGCGGTGCCATATGGACATGCAGCACATTAATTCGATAGAAGAGATCTGCGCGAAACTGCCCGCTTTCCACGGCTTTCGGCAGATCCGCGTTGGTCGCGAAGACGAAGCGGACATCCACGGGCACCTCGCGTTCGGATCCGACCGGCCGGATCCGCTTGTCTTCGATCACCCGCAACAGCTTGGTCTGCATGGCCAGCGGCAGCTCGCCGATCTCATCGAGGAACAGCGTACCCTGGTGGGCATGGAGGAACAGGCCGTCGCGCCGTCCCTCCGCGCCGGTAAAGGCGCCTTTGAGATGACCGAAGAGTTCGCTTTCGATCATCTCCGCCGGGATCGCCGCGCAATTGACCGGCACGAAGGGCTTGTCGGCACGGTCCGAAAGCGCATGCAGGCTGCGGGCGGAAACCTCCTTGCCTGTGCCCGATTCCCCGGTAATCAGCACCGAGGTCGGCAGAGGCGCCACCCTGGCCAGTGTTTCGCGCACCTGTTTCAGGGAGTCGGACTGCCCGACAAGACGATTCCGGCCGCCGGTTTCTTCCGCGTCGGCGCGGAGTTCGTGGCGAAGGAGGAAGTTTTCGCGCTGCAGACGCCGCCGGTCGAGACAGCGGGCGACGGCGTTCAGGATCTGGTTGGAGCGGAAGGGTTTCAGGACGAAATCAACGGCGCCGGCCTGGAGCGCGCGAATGGCGGTTTCCAGGTCCGCGAAGGCGGTGATCAGGATGGCGTCGGCGAAAAAGCCGATGTGGCGCTGTTCATTGAGCCAGTCGACGCCGCTCTTGCCCGGCATGACGTTATCCAGGATGACCACGTCGAAATGGTTGCTGTCGAGATGGCCGGCGGCCTCCTCGACGTCGGCGGCCTCGACCACCCGTTTGCAGCGCGGGCTGAGGGTCTTGACCAGAAAATTGCGCATGCCCGGCTCGTCGTCGACCACCAGAATGGAGGCCTGGGAGAGGCCGGGGCCGAATTCCGTGCCGACTTGCCGCTGGTCGCTAGAGGCTGCCTGTCCCTGCATTTCCATCCCTCACCGGTAATTCGGTGTTTTCGGCGGTTTTTAGCTCTTAAGCGCCGTCTTGCGCCAGAATTTGCCACGGGATGGAAAAAGAATCACGGCTTTTACGGCATGACAGACTTACAGGCAGCCTGGCCGGCGAGCTTCAGGAGGTCTGGAGATTGGTGAAATAGCTGAGCCATTGGGCGCGCAGCGCGGCTTCTTCGGCGCCGATATCGTAGGCTGGACTGCTGAGCGGAGCGGCGGACTGGACGGCGATCACAACAATGCCGTTAAAGAGGGCGGAGAACTCTTCGCCCCAACCGGCGACGAAGCCGGGCAGCAGTTCTTCATATTCGGCGCTGCCCTCCGGCAGGAAGCGCGCCGTGCCCTTGCAGCGGAAACCCTTGCGGGCAAAGGGATCGACGAAATTGATCTCGACCCGCGGATTGGCGGCGATGTTGGCCAGCGTGTTCGGCGAGCGGATCTCCGCGAACATGAGGTGACTGTCGTCCCGCACCAGGAAGGTGCCCTTGGGCGAGAGATTCGGCGCCCCCTCCGCGTCGACGCTGGCCACGAAGCCCAGTTTCTGCTCCGCCACGATCCGCTTCATCTCGTCCGACAGCATGATTTCCGCCTCCTTTCGTTTTTCCGCCATCATTCTGGCGACGCTGGCGGGTTTTTATCAAAGAGTTTCAGAAATCCCGCTGCCGGACATTATCTGCGGCGATGGCAATCGAGCCCGCCGGTTCTTTCTCAGTTCCCGCGGCGGTGCAGGCTGACCTGGGCGTACATGCCCTGGATGTTGAGCGGCAGCCAGGCCGGATGCTGGCCCCATTCGGCGTAGTCCTCCATCTTGATCGTGGCGATCATTTCCTCCAGCGACTTGCCGGCCCGGGCGGCGGCGAGAACCTGGTCGTAGAGCGCCTGGAAGTACTCTGCATGCTCGGCGGCGTCCTTCTTGGTCCCAAGCGATCCGTGGCCCGGTGCCAGGATATCGAAGTCGATGTCGTCGACCTTGTGGATGGCGTCAATCCATTCGGGAATGTAGGCGTCCGAGAGAGTCTGGTAGGGCAGGCGCTTGACCGTGATGAAGTCCACCGTGAAGAGGGTGCGCTCCTCCGGGAAAAGCATGACGATCAGGTTGTCCGAGTGACCCTTGCCCAGATACATCAGTTCGACCTTCTTGCCGCCCAGCTCCAGGGTCATGCGGTCGGTGAAGGTCAGGTCAGGCACGGCGGTGGGGCGCTTTTCGCCGATGATCACCCGCTTGGCGTTCTCATGAGCGATCACGGTGGCGCCGGCTTCGGCGAAGACCTCCCCGCCCGCGCTGTGATCCGCATGATCGTGACTGTAAACAAGATACTTGATCGGCTTGTCGAAGCGTTTCTTGATCTCGTCCCGCAGCCAGGCGGCGGCCTCGGCATTGATGGGATCGGTCACGATCACGCCGTCCGGCGTCACCAGGAAGACCGAGAAGTGGAAGTTGTTCTGAAAGCGATAGAGATCGCCGGCGATCTGCGTGATGGCGCGCTTGGCGTCGCCACTTTGCGCCTTGGCCACTGTACCGCCGCTGGCGATCAGCACGGCCAGCAGGATGAGTCGGATGAAAGTGCCCATGGTCGGTCTCCCTTGCGTTGGTTTTCTAACAGGCCGCCGATTGAAACTTATCTGTCGCAGGTGTTACCCAGGTGGATGCGCCCGAGGCTGCCGTCGCCACCGGCGACCCAGAAAGCCTTGCCGTCATCTTCGTCGGCGGCGAGGTCCTCCAGGAAGGAACCCTGCGTGACCTGAACGCGCTGGTTCCAGGACTTGCCGCCGTCATGCGTGATGTAAGCCGTCCCACCGGCGCCGACGATCAGACCGCAGTCTTCCGAGATGAAGGCCAGCGCGTTGACGATGGCTTTCAGCGGTGTCTGTCCCGCTTCGCGCCAGCTGCGACCACCATCGCTGGTCTTGAGCAGCAGGCCGCCCACGCCGGCGGCGTAACCCAGATCGTCCGAAAGAAAGGAAAAGTCGCTGATGCGTTTCGCGCCTTCGTACACCTTGGTCCAGGAGGCACCGCCATCCTCGGTCCGCAGAATCTCACCGGATGAGCGGTCGTTATTCTGCCAGGGCGTTTCGCCGCCACCGACGAGTCCGACGCTGTCGGAAAAGAAGTGCAGGCCCCAGAACTTGGTCTTGCTGTTGGTTTCAAGGCGCTGCCAGTTAGCGCCGCCGTCAGTGCTCCTAAGGACGAGGCCATCGACACCGACCGCGACACCGGCGTCGGGTCTGTGGAATTTGACTTCATAGAGCGGCGCGGCCGGGCTGGCGACAGCCTGAAAGCTCTTCCCGTTGTCGCTGGAGCGCAGGACCACGCCCTTGCCTGAGGTGAAGCCGGTGCCGCCAACGGCAATAAAATGACCACCCCCAGCGGCATCCACGGCGAGTAGCAAGGGTTTACCTGCTTGCTGTGAGCCCGGCCGCTGCGAAACCGTCCAGCGCTGCGATCCGGATTTATAAATGAGCGCGCCCCCGGTTCCGACCGCTACCGTGGTCGACCCTGTTTGCGCAATACCCCAATAAGACCCTTTGATCCGGGTGCCATCGAACGACGGTTTCGGCTCGGCGGCCCAGGAGGTCGCCGAGATGGCAAGCGCAGCGATCGTAAGGCTTGTTCTGAAAAACATGCCTCAGCTTAACGCAAAAGCGTGACTTTCAGGATCAGATTACCCTGGCGACCATTCAAGTTCTTGCGAGCAGCCCTAGATCACGCAACCCCTCGCGGCGACCGGGCGCTTGTCTTCCAGGAGTCCACCCCGGTGCAGGCTCACCTGGTCCACCATGTTGCTCACCACGCAGCAGTGGTTGGGGACGATCCGCAGCCGGTCGCCGACCTCAAGGCCCGTGGCGCCCTTTGTCGAGGTCAGGCAGCCGTGCTCCTCCGACAGCGATTTGATGACCAGATCGTCGCGGCCAAGGACATGGCCGTGCCCGTCCAGGCCGAGCAGGTCCGAGGTCAGGACCTTTGAGCCGGCATCGATCACAGCGCGATCCGGCGAGGGGCTGCTGACGACGGTTGCGAGGACGGTGAGGGCGCAGTCCTCCCAACCGCAGACATCCGCTGCGACCAGGGACCGGTCGTTGTAGATGTAGGTGCCGACCCGGTACTCCGTGGTCACGGGAGCCAGATGAGCCGACCACATATCAGGCGAGCCGCCGCTGGTGATGGTCCTGCAGGCGAGACCTGCTTTTTCAAGCAAGGCCAGCGCCTCACGCATCCAGCTCTCGACGGTGCTTGTCCCGCCGACCGCCGGATAGGTCATGAGGCCACCGAAAGTGAGGCCTGGGGCCGCGTCGATCGCCTGTGCCAGTTCAGTTGCGGCCTGCGGCGAGGTTACGCCGCAGCGCCGCGCGCCGGTGTCGCACTCGACCAGAACGGAGAGGGGCTTGGGTGAATTCGCAAAGGCTCCGCTCAGCCCTTCGACAACGGCGCGGCTGTCGGCCGTGACCGAGAGCGTGATCCGGCGGGCCTGGGCGTAGAGGCGGGCCAGCTTTTTAGCGCCGACGATGTTGTAGGTGATCAGGATGTCATCCAGGCCGGCGTCGGCCATGACCTCTGCTTCGCTGATCTTTTGGCAAGTGATGCCGACCGCGCCGGCCATAACCTGCCGCCGGGCGAATTCGCGGGTTTTGTGGGTCTTGATATGCGGGCGCAGCGCGATCCCGTGCTTGTCGCAATAGGCCTGATAGCGTTCGATGTTGCGTTCGGCGATGTCCAGATCGACCAGGACGGCGGGCGTCTCGAGGCTTTCGAACATCACGCGGTCTCCCGCTCTTCGTGTGGATTCTCGACGATCGGCCAGAGCGGCCGGGTCAGCTTGCTATAGCCGTTGGTCAGGGGATTGTTCGGATAGAGCCCGTCGATCGAAGCGTAGAGGATCTCGGCGGCGATGGCCTCGAAGGCGCCGCGGAAGTGGTTGGTGGACTTGACGATCAGGATCTTTCGGGCGGTCGGGTCGATACCGAGATTGGAAAAGAGATCCGGCGAAAAAGCCTGGCTGCGAACCGTGTTCAGCACGATGTCGATTCCGCCGATGCGGATGGCGGCCGCATCGCCGAGCGGCACCCGGCTGTCGCCGAAGGACTGCTCGGCATTGCGGACCAGCTTGAGCACCTCGACCTCTGCATCGATGGGCGCGCCGGCCGTGGCCGAAGTCTTACCGCCGAAGCGCAGCGGCATGCGCGCACCTTCGCCGGCCGACATACAGAGCCGCACGGCCATGGGGTCCCAGATGGAGCCGACCGCCAGCGAGGTCAGGCCGCGTTCCAAGGCCAGACGGGTCAGGATGGTCGAATCACCGGGCACGCCGCCGCCGGGGTTGTCCCAGATATCGGCGATGACCACCGGACCCTCGGGTTCGGCTGCCGCGCGCTCGAGGGCTTCCTCCGCACTGAGCAAAGCCGGTTTGGTGCGGCCGCGGAAACTGAAAAGCTGTAACCCCAGGTCCTCCGCCAGGCGGTCGCCGCGCAGGGGCTGATCGTCGGTGATCACCAGGATGCGGGCGCCGACCTCGGGCACATCGGCGGCCATGAAGCCGTGAATGATCGAGACGGAAAGGACGGCATCCCGGCCTTCCTGCTGTTTGATCCGGTCGACGAAACCGCGCATGGGGTCTTGGCTGGTCGGCATGACCTCGATCATGCGGCAGTCGAAGGCGGAAAGCCGGGGTTTGATCTCACCGCGGGCGGCGCGCAGGGTCAGATCGACACAGGCTTCGGCGCAGTCGACGAAATCGGTGTGGGGAAATTCCTTGAAGGCAATGAGGATGTCGGCGGCTTCGAGCCGCCGGTGGGTGAGATGGCTGTGCGGGTCGAGGGTCGCGCCAATCACCACCTCGGGCCCGACGATCGCGCGGACCCGGGCCAGCAGGTCGCCTTCGCAGTCGTCGTAGTCCTGCGCCACCATAGCACCGTGCAGGCCGAGCACCACGGCATCGAGGGGCAGGGTGGCGCGCAACTGCTGCAGGATCTCATCGCGCAGGCTTTCCCAGGTCGCGCGGCTGATCAGACCGCCTGGCTCCGCCCAGGTGGCGGTGCCCTCGATCAGGTGCCAGCCCTCGTCCCCTGCGCGCCGGCGGCAGACCGGGAAAACCGCGCTGCAGAGGGTCGGGGTTTCCGGGTGTTCGCCGGGAGCCGCGTAGAAGCTCTCCTTGAAATCGGTCATGTCTGTCTTCAAGGGGGAAAAGGTATTGGTCTCGGTGGCGACGGAGGCGCAAAAAATGCGCATTACGGATCCTCGTACTGTCTTGGAAAGGAAGGAGGCCGCAGCGCTGGAACTGCAGCCTCCATGGCAGGCCTTACTGCATGTAGCGCTTGGCGTTGGCCTTGGTGACCTCGCCCTGGAACATTTCCAGGAGCCGCACGCCGTCCTTGCCCAGCGTTTCCTCGACATGCTTGAGAACGACCGGCTGGGCGGCCGCCTTGAACTTGTCGCGGTCGGCAGAGGACAGCGCGGAGACTTCGATCTTGTCCTTCAGGCCGGCGAGGCCGCGGTCGGAGCTTTCGATGATACGGCTGAGGCCCCGGCTGGCGGCCACGCAGGATTCCGCCGCGTAGCGGATCGTGCGCTGCTCACTCTCGTTCAGGCCGTCCCAGAAGCTCTTGGACAGCATGAAGGTGTAAGGCGAGAAGAGGTGGTTGGTCAGGGTCATGTACTTCTGCACCTCGGCGAACTTGGCGAAGGAGATGATCGGCACAGGGTTCATCTGCCCGTCGATCACGCCGGTCTGCAGGCCGGAATAGACCTCGCCCCAGGCCAGCGGATAGGCCTCGCCACCCAGTGACTGGATGATTTTCTGGTGCGACGGCAGGGTCATGGTGCGGATGCGCACGCCCTCGAAGTCTTCCAGGGTCTTGATCGGGCGCTTGGAATTGGTGACCGCAAAGAAGCCGCCGGTATCGGGGAAGCCCGCAACCACCACGTCACCCAGTGTGGACTCGATATCGCGCGCCAGGGCGTTGCCGAAGGGGCCGTCGAAGACGTCGTAGGTGGCGGCGTTGTGATCGAAGGCGAAGGCCAGGTTGAGCACGTCGATGCGCGGATAGTAGGACGCGATGGCACCGGTCGAGGTGAGGGTCGCCTGGATCACGTCGTCCCGGACCATCTGCACGTGCTCCTTGGCGGAGCCGAGCTGGTTCGAGGGGAAGACCTCGACCTTGATGGAGCCGTTGGTGTCGGCCTCGACGATGTTGGCGAAGACCGCCGTGCAGGCATGCGCCGGGTTTTCGAAGGGATCGGCCTTGTTGTCGTGGCCGAACTTCAGGACTTTGTCGGCGGACAGGGCGCTGCCGCTGGCCGCGGCGAGCAGGGTTGAGGCCGCGATGGCCGTACTGAGGAACTTAAAGGCTTTCATTTTACACCTCCCATTTTGAAGTCATTCATCTGTGGCCTTTTGAAGGTCCGGTCTCCAACGGGATCCAATAGACCTTCCCGGCAGGTCGTCACCGGATGTTCGGGTCAGGTTTCGCCATCATGCGAAGCCCAGGAGTCGCGGGATGAGCAGCGCCATGTCTTCCCAGAGCGCGAAGATGAAGAGGATGGCGACCTCCGCGATCAGGAAGGGCCAGAGTTTGGCGGCGATGCGTTCCAGCCGTTCACCGGTCACCGAGGACAGCACGAAGAGGCAGGCACCGACCGGCGGCGTCATCAGCGAGATGTTGAGCGCCAGCACGAAGACGATGCCGGCGTGGATCGGGTTCATGCCGATCTGTTCGGTCAGGGGCACCAGGACCGGCGCCAGGATGATCAGGATCGCGGTGATGTCCATCACCATGCCGATGATCAGCAGCAGCCCGATGATGAGCGAAATGATCACCACCGGGTTGTCGGCGATCAGCAGGAAGGCCTGGGCGACCTGCTGCGGGATCTGGTTGAAACTCAGCCACCAGCCGAGGATTGAGGCGAAGGCGATGATCACGAAGATCACACCCGTTACCCGCGCCGTGCGGATCAGCATCTGGATGAAGTCATCCACCGTGATCTTGCGGTAAATGAAAGTCCCGATGAAGAGGGCGTAGGCAACCGCGATGGAGGCGGCCTCGGTCGGCGTCACGACGCCGCCCAGGATGCCGCCCAGAATGATCACCGGCATCATGAGGGCCAGGATCGATTCCCGGAAGATGCGTGCGAGCTCGCGCAACTGGGCGCGCTTTTCGCTCTTCGGCAGGTCGTTGGCCGTGGCGCCGATGGCGATGACGAGCATGCAGACCAGGCAGATGATCAGGCCGGGCAGGATGCCGGCCGCGAAAAGGCCGCCGATGGAGACTCCCATGAGGGATCCGTAGACCACCATCAGGCCGGAGGGCGGAATGGTCGGGCCGATGATGGAGCCGGCGGCGGTCACCGCGCAGGCATAGTCGCGCTTGTAGCCACGCTCGACCATGGCCGGGACCAGGGTCCGCCCGAAGGCGGCCGCATCGGCGGTGGCGGCGCCGGTCAGGCCGGCGAAGAAGACCGAGGCCAGCATGTTGGTGTGGGCGAGGCCGCCGCGGAAGTGTCCGACCAGGGCCTGGGCGAGATGCACCAGGCGGCGGGTGATCCCGGTGTGGTTCATAATCTCGCCGGCCAGGATGAAGAAGGGCATGGCCAGGAAGGGAAAGATGTTCAGGCCGTTGAAGATCTTGCTGGGCCCCAGCGCGAGGAACTTGTCGCCGCCCATTTCAAAGAGGCCGATCACGCCCGCCGCGCCAATGGCGAAGCCGATCGGCAGGCCGAGCAGGATCAGTCCGACGAAGGCCAGGGCGACCAGCATGATCAGGCCTCCGCCTGTCCGGTCAGGCTCTGCATGCCCTGGTCCCGGATCGCGGTCAGGACCAGTTGCAGCATCGCGAGGCCGGCGGAGACCGGAATGGCGGCGAAGGGCAGGGCCAGCGTCATGCCGAAGATCATGGCCTGACGGGAAGACCCGCCTTGCGCAAAGCCGATGCCGAACCAGGCGATGTAGAGGAACAGCAGGAAGGCCACCACATCCATGGCGGTTAGGGTGGCGCGGCGCAGGGACAGCGGTAGGCGCCCGATCAGGATCGAGAGCCCGATATGTTCGCGCCGGGCGATGCCGCAGGACACCGCCAGCAGGGCCGCCCAGATCATCAGGTAGCGGGCAACGACCTCAGGCCAGGGCAGTTGCCAATGGAAGAGATAGCGGTCGATCACCCCGAGCCAGACGTCCAGGACCAGAAGCAGCATCAGGACGGCCACAATCCGCTCGACCAGCCAGTTCAGCCTCTCGCTCAAGCGGCCCGCGGTTTCACGCATGCTCCCCTCCGGATGTTTGTAGTTTTTCTACATTATGACGTAAATTTTTCTGCTGTCTAGACGCATTGTCGCGAAAAATCTGCAGAAAAGATAGCTATTTGGCTTGTTTTTCGCCGTAGGTGTGTAGTTTAATTACATAAATCTCATCACGGGACTGTAGGAAAAAAACATGAGCATCGACTTTATCGGGGCAGAACGCAGCGGCGCCGGCGGCCAGTCTCTTCCCTTTTCGCCGGCCGTGCGCGCCGGCGATTTCGTTTTCATCTCCGGCCAGGTGGCGATGGGCGAGAACGGGGAGATCGTGCCCGGCGGTATCGAGGCGCAGACGCGCCAGACCATGGAGAACGTGAAGAAGGTTCTGGCTCTGGCGGACTGCGGCCTCGACGACGTGGTCAGGGTGAATGTCTGGTTGGATGACACCCGTGACTTCTGGACATTCAATCGAGTCTATGCATCGTATTTTGAAGGAAACCGGCCGGCGCGCTCGACCGTGCGCTCGCAATTGATGGTCGACGGGAAGATTGAAATCGATGTCGTGGCCTATAAGCCGCAGGAATAGAACGAATGGGTAGTGGCGGCCATGACTGAGGACCTGGCGGCGCAAGCGGGGCCGCCGATCGATATCATCCTCAGACTGCGGAACGTCGTGGATAAGCTCTCCACGAGCGAAAAGCAGGTCGCCGCCTTCATTCTTGACGATCTCGAGCGGGCCACGCGATCCACCGTCTCGGGCATCTCCGAAGCCGCCGGGGTGAGTGAGCCCACCGTCATCCGCTTCTGCCGGAGTCTTGGTTGCGAGGGCTTCAAGGACTTCAAGATCCGCCTGGCGCGCAACCTGGCGGTCAGTCTGCAGTACATCAATCCCGAACGGCCTGCCGCCAACGACCGGCCGGCCTTTTCGGACCTGGTTTTCAGCTCTCTGGTGGAGACCCTGAAGGTCGCCCGGGATCAATTGGACGCGGGCGTGATCGAGCGGGCGGCGAAGGCCATCGATGGCGCGCGGCAGGTTGCTTTCTACGGGGTCGGCGGTGGCTCCTCCATCGTGGCCCAGGATGCGGCCAATCGTTTTTTCCGGATCGGGGTCATGGCCACCGCGCACTCGGACGGTTACCTGCAGCGCATGCAGGCCTCGACACTGGGTGAGGGTGACCTGGTGGTTGCGATTTCGGCCACCGGCCGGCCGAAGGAACTGATCGACAGCCTGACCATTGCCCGGCAGTACGGCGCCACCACCCTGGCACTGACCAAACCCGGCGCGCCGCTCACCAAGGTTTCGGACATCGTCATCGAGCTGAACCTGCCCGAGCATCCGGAGATCTTCAAACCCACCGCCACGCGGCTGGTGTTTCTCTGCGTGATTGACGTCCTGGCGACCCAGGTCGGTTACATGCGCGGCGAAGAGGTGCGCGAGACCCTGCGCCGGATTCGCTCTTCGCTCTACTCCCTCCACGAAACGATCGATCCTCAGCCGATCGGAGACTGATCGAGTCTTTCGCTCGGATGGCTCGTTAGGCAGCATCCGTGTTTTTTCTGTTATCCTTTCAAAAAGGCCTGAAACGGCGGCGGGCCCTGTCGTAAGCTGGTCATAACCTACAACCAGAAAGGGAGCGCACAAGATGCCGAAAAACCGTCTGGGAACGTTTTTCCTGAGCACTTTCGCGGCGATTTTCCTCGCCCTGCCGGCCTACGCGGCCATGCTGAACCTCCATAACGGCGGCGATCCTTCGTCGCTGGATCCGCACAAGGTCTCCGGCGACTGGGAGAACCGGATCGTCGGCGATATCTTCGAAGGCCTGATGACCGAAGACATCGGCGCGAAACCGATCGCCGGGCAGGCGGAAAGCTGGAGCATTTCCAACGACGGCCTGGTCTACACCTTCAAACTGCGCGACGACGCCAACTGGTCGGACGGGGTGCCGGTGACCGCGCATGACTTCGTCTTCGCCTTTCAGCGGATCATGAATCCTGACACCGCCGCCGAGTACGCCTATTTGCAGTTTCCCATCAAGAATGCGGAAGCGATCAACTCCGGCGATATCGCCGATCTGGGACAGCTCGGGGTCAAGGCGCTGGACGACAAGACGCTGGAAATCACCCTGGAGCAGCCGACGCCCTTCTTCCTGGGCGCGCTGACCCACTACACGGCTTATCCCGTCCCCAAGCATGTGGTCGAGGCCAAGGGCTCCGACTGGGTCAAGATCGAGAACATCGTGGTCAACGGGCCCTATAAGCCGACGGAGTGGATTCCCGGCGCCCACGTGGTCACCACCAAGAACGACAAGTACTACGACGTCGCCAACTTGAAGATCGACGGCGTGAAGTTCTTCGTGCTGGAAGACCAGTCGGCGGCTCTGAAACGCTATCGCGCCGGCGAGTTCGACATCCTGACCGACTTCCCGAAGGACCAGTACGCCTGGCTGCAGGAAAACCATCCGGGCGAGGCCCGGGTCGCGCCCTTCGCCGGCCTCTACTATTACGTCTTCAATCACCGCCGGCCGCCCTTCGACGACGCCCGGGTGCGCAAGGCGCTCTCCATGGCGATCAACCGCCAGGTAATCGGCCCGCAGATCCTGGGCACCGGCGAACTGCCGGCCTATTCCTGGGTGCCGCCGGGGATGGCGAATTCGGGAGAGTCCTCTGAAGTCGCCTGGGCAGAGATGAGCTATCCGGAGCGGGTCGAACAGGCCAAGGCGCTCATCACCGAAGCGGGCTATGGCCCGGACAATCCCCTGCAGGTCACGCTGCGTTACAACACCAATGACAACCACAAACGCGTCGCCGTCGCCATCGTCGCCATGTGGAAGGCCCTGGGGGTCGAAGCGAAGCTCTTTAACTCCGAGGTGAAGGTGCACTACGCCGAGATCCGTAAGGGCGAGTTCGACGTGGCGCGCGCCGGCTGGCTCGCGGACTACAACGATCCGGTCAACTTCCTGGATCTGCTGAAGGGCGGCACCGGCAACAACTACGGCGCCTACAGCAGCCCGGAATTCGACAAGCTTCTGGATCAGGCCGCTCTGGAGACGGATCTGGAGAAGCGTGCCATACTGCTGTCGCAGGCCGAACGGATTGCCATGGACGATAACGCGGCGGCGCCGATCTACTTCTATCTCTCGGAGAATGTGGTCTCGCCGAAGATCAAGGGTTTCGAGGACAACGCCTTCGATATCCACCGCACCCGCTGGCTCTCCAAGGAAGAGTGAGCCGGATCTGACTCGACCTCATGTCGGGAATGATCTCAAATAGCAGGAAAGGGCCGTCCGCTGATCTCGGCAGATGGGCGGCCCTTCACGCGAGGTGGATACTTTAAGATATGCTGGGCTTTGCGCTGCGCAGGCTGCTCTCGACGATTCCGGTGCTCTGGATCGCCCTGACCCTGTGCTTCTTCATCCTGCGGCTGGCGCCCGGAGGACCCTTCGACGCCGAGCGGCAACTGCCGGAGCGGATCCTCGCCAACCTGCGGGCGCACTACAATCTGGATAAATCCCTGATCGTCCAGTACTGGGACTATGTCTCGGGCGTGCTGATGGGCGACCTGGGACCCTCCTACATCACGGACGACTTTACCGTGGTCGATCTGATCGCGATCGGACTGCCCTATACCTTCATCCTCGGTGGCGCCGCTTTTCTGCTGGCGATCTTGCTTGGCGTCTTCGCGGGCGTCATCGGTGCCCTCTATCAGAACAGGTCCGGCGACTACGCCCTGGCGCTGGTGATCATGATCGGCCTGATCGTGCCTAACTTTCTGATGGCGCCGGTCCTGCAACTGGTCTTTGGCGTGACCCTGGGCTGGCTGCCGGTCGGCGGCTGGGGCGATGGACAACTTTCCCACCTCGTGCTGCCGGTGGTGATCCTGGCGCTGCCACACGTGGCGCGCATTTCGCGCCTGATGCGCGGCTCCATGATCGAGGTGCTGGGGGCCAACTACATTCGTACCGCCCGGGCCAAGGGGATCGGCGCGCGCCTGATGGTGATACGCCATGCCATCAAACCCGCGCTGTTGCCGGTCGTTTCCTATCTGGGGCCCGCCGCCGGTTACCTGCTGACCGGTTCGCTGGTGGTGGAATCGATTTTCGGGCTGCCGGGTATTGGACAGTACTTCATCAATGCCGCCCTGAACCGGGACTACGGCATGGTGCTGGGCACCGTCATTTTCTACATGGTGCTGATCATCCTGCTGAACCTCGTCGTCGATCTGGTTTATGCCCTGCTCGATCCTAAAGTGAGGGCTCATTGATGCTGGGCTCGGACAAACGCGACGCGCTGGTCGAGGCGCTCGAGCCACAGGCCGAAGAGGGATTCGCGCCAAAGGGCCGCAGCCTGACCCAGGACGCCATGCGCCGCTTCCGCCGCAACAAGGCGGCGCTGGCGTCGGTCTTCGTTCTCGGAGCGCTGGTTCTGGCGGCGCTCTTCGGGCCTTTCTTCATTCCCTATGGATACGAAGATCCCGACTGGGCGGCCTTCCGTCTGCCGCCAGACTTTGCCAGCGGGCACTACTTCGGCACCGATCAGAATGGCCGGGACATGCTGGCGCGCACCCTTTATGGCACCCGCGTGTCGCTGATGGTGGCCCTGGTCGCGACCCTGGTCTCCATCGTGATCGGGGTGACCTACGGCTCTATCGCCGGCTATCTCGGCGGCCGCACCGATGCGATCATGATGCGCTTCGTCGACATCATGTATGCGCTGCCCTACATCCTTTTCGTGATCCTTTTGATGGTGATCTTCGGGCGCAACGTGGTGCTGCTGTTTATCGGGATCGGCGCGGTCGAGTGGCTGACCATGGCGCGGATCGTGCGTGGCCAGACTCTCTCCCTGCGCGAACGGGAATTCATCGAGGCGGCGCGGGCTGCCGGCCTGAAGCCTTTCCAGATCATCCGCCGCCATATCGCGCCAAATCTTATCGGTCCCGTCGTGATCTTCTCCACCCTGACCGTGCCGGAGATCATCGTGACCGAGAGCTTCCTCTCCTATCTCGGCTTTGGGGTGCAGGAGCCACTGACTTCACTCGGTACGCTGATCGCCGAGGGCGCCGATGTGATGGAGGTTATGCCCTGGCTGCTCGGTTTCCCCGCCGCCTTCCTGGTCACCATGCTGCTGAGCCTGAGCTTTATCGGTGACGGCCTGCGCGACGCCTTCGACCCGAAGGATGTCTGAGCCATGACGAAAGCCATCTTCAGGACCGACGACCTGACCGTCCGCTTCGACACACCCGATGGCGAGGTGCAGGCGGTGAGCGGGCTGAATCTGGCAATTGCGGCGGGCGAGACGGTGGCCATCGTCGGCGAGTCGGGCTCGGGCAAGAGCCAGACCTTCCTCTCGGTCATGGGGCTGTTGGCGAAGAATGGTCGGGTTTCCGGCAAGGCCGTGCTGGAAGATCGCGACCTGCTGGCCATGAACCAGCGCGAACTCGATATCTATCGTGGCCGGGATATCTCCATGGTGTTTCAGGACCCCATGACCGGCCTGAACCCTTCGCTGAAGATCTCGCGCCAACTGACCGAAACCCTGGAGGTGCATCAGGGCTGCAGCCGGCGGGAAGCGGACCAGCGGGCGATTGCTATGCTGGAATCGGTCGGCATTCCTGATCCGAAGCGGCGTTTCAAAATGTATCCCCATGAGCTGTCCGGCGGGATGCGCCAGCGGGTCATGATCGCCATGGCCCTGCTTTGCGAACCCAAGCTGCTGGTCGCGGACGAACCGACCACCGCCCTCGACGTCACCATCCAGGCGCAGATCCTGGAGCTCTTCGCCGAGCTGAAGGCGCGCTTCAATATGGCCCTGGTGCTGATCTCCCACGATCTGGGCGTGGTCGCCGGCCTCGCCGACCGGGTCTTCGTGATGTACGCCGGGCGCGTTGTGGAGGAAGCGCCGGTCGACGACCTCTTCGAGGTCCCGAAGCATCCCTATACCAAAGCTCTCCTGGCTTCGACTCCGCGCATCGATACGGATCTGGAGAGCCTGGAGCCGATCCCGGGCCGACCGCCGAACCTGCAGCGCCTGCCGAAGGGCTGTGCCTTCGCGGCGCGTTGCAGCTTCGCCGAACCACAGTGTCTCGAGACCCGGCCGCCCTTGACCCCAGTTGGCGAGGGCAGAACCTGCGCCTGCCTGCTGGTTAAGGCGAAAGAAGGGGAACCGGCATGAGTGCGCCCCTGCTCGAAGCCAGAAACATCGAAACCGAATTCAAGGTTTCCGGCACCGGCCTCTTTCAGCCCAAGCGGAGTTTGCGGGCGGTTGCGGATGTCAGCTTTTCCCTGAAGGAAGGCGAGACCCTGGGCGTGGTCGGCGAGTCCGGCTGCGGCAAGTCCACCCTGGGGCGCAGTCTCCTGCGTCTGATCGAGCCTACTGCCGGGCAGATCGTCTGGCAGGGTAGCGACATCGCCGGTCTGCCGGCGGAAGAGATGCGCCAAAAGCGGCGCGACATGCAGATGATCTTTCAAGACCCCATCGCCTCGCTGGACCCGCGCATGACCATTGGCGACATCATTGCCGAGCCTTTGACGGTCTTCGAGCGCGCGCTGTCGAAAGCCGAGCGGCGCAGGCGGGTGCTGGAGGTTATGGATACCGTCGGTCTCTCGGGGGACATGCTCAACCGTTATCCCCACGAGTTCTCCGGCGGTCAGGCCCAGCGCATCGGCATCGCCCGTGCCATTATCAGCCGGCCCAGGCTGGTGGTCTGCGACGAGCCGGTCTCGGCGCTGGATGTGTCGATCCAAGCACAGATCATCAATCTGCTGCAGGAACTGAAGCGCAGGTTTGGCCTGACCATGATTTTCATCAGTCACGATCTTTCGATCATGCGTCTGATCTCGGACCGAATCGTGGTGCTCTATCTGGGGCGTGTGGTGGAGATGGCGGACAAGACGGCACTCTTCGCCGATCCCAAGCATCCCTACACCCGGGCTTTACTGTCGGCAGCGCCAGTGCCCGATCCTAAGGCCGCGCGGGCCCGTCAACGCATCGTGCTGCGCGGTGACCCGCCGTCGCCGCTGGACCCTCCGTCGGGCTGCGCCTTTCGGACGCGTTGTCCGCTGGCCGAGGAACGTTGCGCGCAGCGAATCCAAGACCTGAGGGCGGTTGCACCCGGTCATGAGATCGCCTGCGAGGTGGTCGCAGGCAGTTCGTAGTCGGCTATTCCGCGGCCGTGACCTGCTTGGCCTGCTGACGGTTCTCGCGGGCTTCCGTTTCCCGGTGCGCCTTGGCGACGGCGGCCTTGGCGGACTCGCTCAGCTCGAACATCTCGAGATGTTCGTCCTCACCGTGATCCTCGACCGGAGTGAGGGCAATGTCCATGTAGGACTGCGTGGCCGGATCGCGTTTGATGCGCTTCGCCATCAGATAGAGCTTGATGGTGTAGGCGGCGAAGGGCCCGTAGGTCGAAAGGATGTCCCAGAGACGCTTGGGATAGAATGAAAGCGGGCTCTCGATAGGAAGGCCGGAACGGCGTTGCGTCCGGACCTTACGGCGGAAGTAGCCGCCCTGTAGCGGGTGCACCTTTTCGAAGCGGATACAGCCGGCGAACTGCAGGGTGTGCATCCAGATACGTTCGGGTTTGTTGCCGCTGACCACCATGCGCTTCATCATGGTCTCGACGTGATCGTCGGAGTAATAGAGTTCCCAGGCCTTGTTGTAGATCCCCTGCCATTCGTCCTTCGACATGATCGCGTGCCCGGTGCAGACGTGCTCCAGGTCGTAGATGTTCATGTCGGGATCCATGGGGATGCCCTGTTTGTAGAGGTTCTGATGATCCTCCGAGCCGGGCAGGGGCGTCAGGCAGAAGAACTCCAGGATATCGACCGGCAGCTCGCGCTTGATGATCTCGATATCGTTGGCGATTTTCTCCGGCGTGTCGGCCGGGAAGCCCAGAATGTAGCCGGCGAAGGTGATGATCTGGTGGTTGCGCCATTCCTGCAGCATGGTGCGGTATTCGGTGATCCGGTTCTGACGCTTCTTGGCGTGCATCAGGTTGTCCGGATTGATGTTCTCCATGCCGATGAAGACCCGCGAGACGCCGGCGCGCTTGGCCTTGGGAATGAAGTTCTTGATCTTGTGGCAGAGGGTGTCGACCTGGATCGTGATGGAGAAGGGCAGGCCCAACTCTTCCTTCAGGTCGCCCAGCCGGTCGAAGATCTCTTCCCAGTTCTTGTTTCGGGCAAAGTTGTCGTCGGTGATGAAGTAGCGATAAATCCCCTGCTTCATGTTGGCGCGCACCAGCCTTTCCACGTCGTCGGCCTCGCGGAAGCGCGACTTGCGGCCCTGCACATTGATGATGGTGCAGAAGCTGCACTGGAAGGGGCAGCCGCGCCCGGCATCGAAACAGGCGATCGAGGCGCCGTACTTGCGCACCATCTTTTCCGGCAGGAAGGGCGTCGGCTCGTCGTCGATACCCGGCAGGTCGTTCATGTAGTTGTAGATCGGTTGCATCTCGCCGTTCAGGGCGTCGAGATAGAAGTCCTGCAGCCGGCCTTCGGACTCACCGGCGTAGAGGGAGATGCCAATGTCGACGGCTTCCTGCAGATCGGGCGGCAACTCCGGCAGCATGGAAAGGCAGCCGCTGGGGTGGAAGCCGCCGATCGCGACCTGGATGCCCTTGGCGCGGAACTGACGCGCGATATCCATGGCGCGGGGGAACTGGTTCGACTGCACGCCGACCAGGCAGACGACGCCTTTCGCGTCCTTCTGGGTCAGGCGTCGGGTAATGTCCCTGATCGGGATGATGGTGTTGGTTTCATCGTAGGCATTTAGCACCACCTCGACGTCTTCGCCCAAGGCACGCCGCTCGATCAGATCCATCGAGATTCCGTAGATGCTGGAGAGCGTGTTGGAGGGGATCCAGGCCTTCAGCCACTGGATCACATAGCCGTCGTCGTCGTAATGCGACGGTTTGATCAACTCGACAAAAAACTTCCGCTTCTGATCTGAACTGTCCACTGGGTTGAGCCCCCTCTGAAACCCCGGCCTGCACAGTCTTTGCTTTTGTCAGTCTATGTTATTTGACTGTGTAAAGATAGTTTCATGCGGACGCGAACGAAATCAAGTGAAGGGACAATATTTCGCTTTTGTTTCAACTGCTGGCAGCATTGGTTCTTGATTTTTTGCGCGCCGTTTGTTAGTTACGCGGCCTCTTGTCGAAATTCGACTGAACACAAGCGAGAGAGACCCGACATGAAGATGTCACGCGACCTAGGTATCGCGCCGGCTCTCGACTGGTTTGCCCGCCGACTGCGCTAGCCGCGCTGTTTCGCCGGTAAACTGAGACCGGCTGATACCGCATAGAAAAAGAGACTTACCGGGCCTTTGACCCTGGCGGATTCCGGCTGTTCCGGATCCGGCCTGTCTTTCGTCCAAAGCAACTGCCGCCGCCTCTATTGCGCGCCGCGGGCGTCTTTCCGCGTCCAGCGCGCTGGCCCGGGGTGGCGGGCTGATAATGAAGAACAAGATATGGAACACTTGAAATCGAAGGGCCGTATTGCCCGTTACGCTGCTGGATTGATGTCCTGTTTCGAACCCAAGTCGAAGCCCGGGATGATTCTGTCTGGCTGGCTGCGCCACCAAGCCAGTCTTGTCGGACTGGATTTTGAGGCGGCGACCACCGTCGTTACGGCGTCCGGGAAGCGGCGCAAGGCCAAGGCAGAGGATAAGGCGCTTTCCGCCAAGGCCTGGGAGCAGTTGCGTTTGGCGCTGAGCGAGACCGAGGTCTGTGACGCTGCCTTGTCCCGGATTCCGAATGCCAACGTCATGGCCTTTTGTCGGGCCATGGGGCTGTCGCCTCTTGAGCAGAAGATCTTTGGTTTTGTCTTCTGCTGTGACTGCGAAAGCGCGGTTGACATACTTTGCGATCAACTGGTCGCGACGCGCTTCATTGACAGCATCTCTCTGATCGCCGCCGCGATCGGCGAAAACCAGACCGAGGTCTGGCGCTCCGTCACGGGCGGCGCGCTGCTTAAGCTCGGTCTGATCACCAGCTACGGCGACGGCACGACCCAGTTCAGCTACGGCATTCCCTATCGTCTGCGTAAGGCCTTGCTGCCGCCCAACGAGGGCATGGCAGCGATTGAGCGGGCCTTGATCGGATCGGCGCTTCGCTCCGACCTGCTGTGGAGTGATTTCGAACACCTGGCGCCGCAACGCGACTTCATGGCGAACCTGCTGGCTGGCTCCGTTAACGGACGGCAGCGCGGCATCAATATCCTGCTCTACGGACCGCCGGGCACCGGCAAGACCGAGCTTTGCAAGGTGCTGGCGGCCAGCGCCGGTCTTTCGCTTTTTGCCATCGGTGAAAGCGATGAAGACGGCGAGGAGCCTGATCGTTATGACCGGCTTTCGGACCTGTGCCTGGCGGAACGCCTGACCCTGCGCCGGGGTAAGGCCGCCCTGCTGTTCGACGAGATGGAAGACATTCTGCAGAACGAGGTGCGCACGACCTACGAAGGCCGCCGCCTGCGCCGGGCGGGCTCCAAGGTGTTCCTGAACCGGACCCTTGAGGAGAACTCTGTGCCGGTCTTCTGGACGGCGAACAGCCTGCAGGAGTTCGATCCCGCCTTCCTGCGCCGCATGTCTTTCATCGCGGAGATCAAGGTGCCGCCGCTGGCGACACGTCAAGTGCTCTGGCAGAAAGCTCTCAAGGCGCAAAAGCTCGGGCTTTCTCAGGAGGATCTTTGCGCGCTGTCCCGTAAGCATCGGGTCGGGCCGGGTGTAATCAACACCGCGGCCCGGTCCGTTGCCGTTGCGGGTGGCGGTCGTGCCGATATCGATTTCGTCGTGGGCGCGATGACGAAGCTGGTCGACGGCGAGCGGCGCTATCCGGCCGCCGCAAAGACTGTGGACTTCGATGCGGATCTGGCCAATGCGGATATGGATCTTGCCGCTTTGCGTTCGGCGCTATCGCCGGAAGGCCGGCCGCGCGACTTCTCTCTCTGTTGCTACGGCCCGCCGGGCACGGGCAAAAGCGCCTTCGTGCGCAGCCTGGCGGCGGAGATGGGCATGGACGTCCTGGAGAAGCGCGGGTCCGATCTGCTGTCCAAATGGGTCGGTGGGACGGAAGAGCTGATCGCCGAAGCCTTCGCGGAGGCGCGAGAGGACGAGCGCTTCCTGATCATCGATGAGGCCGACTCCCTGCTTTGGGGGCGTGGCGGAGCGGAGCGCTCCTGGGAAGTCTCCATGGTCAATGAATTGCTGCAGGCCATGGAGGTCCATGACCAGCCCTTTGCCTGCACGACCAACCAGATGGCACAGATCGATCCGGCTGCCCTGCGGCGCTTTACCTTCAAGATCAAGTTTGATGCCATGACACCTGATCAGGCGCGGCTTGCGTTCCGGCGGTTCTTCGGCTGCGAGGCACCTGCGATGCTGGGACGGATCGGCGCTTTGACGCCCGGCGACTTTGCGGTGGTGGCGAAGAAGCTGAAGTTCTTTGCCGACCAGGATGCCGGCTCCGGCGCTCGAGCTGGTGAGATCCAGCGTCTGCTGGAACAGGAGGTGGCCGTGAAACCGGCCGCCGGTCGCAAGATCGGGTTCGCGGCGACGCCGCGGACCTGATCGTTTTTCGCAGATTGGAGAGGCTTCGAATCACGCGCTCGTTGAGTTGCCCTAAGCTGTTAATTTTCTTTTTGTGGCAAAAGCTTACGGCGATTGATTCACATCATGGACGGTGATTGGATTTTACCTACTGTCGACGGAAAGTTGCAGCGCTCGCGCCTTGGAAAATGACCGGGGGATCATAGCCGAAAGCCGGTTCTGCAGCGATCACACCATAAGGAGACTCTCAATGTGCGCAGCGCAAACCAAAGTGTCGGCCGCCCAGACCGAGGAGCCGGTTTTTGTCCCCTTTAACTCTGAAGTTTTTATGGAGATGAACAACGCCAACATCAAAACCCTCACGCGGATGGGGGATGTCATGATGCGGGGTGTTGCCACCTTCAATGAGGAACTCGGCCGCTTCGCAAGCATGCGATTCGGCGAGGATATCGAAGCACAGAAGTCCTTCATGGCCTGCCGCTCGCCGGTCGAGGCTTTCAGCCTTTATTCGAGCTTCATGCAAACGACCATGCAGGAGTATTTTGAAGAGGTCAGGACCCTGAGCGGCATCGCCGCGGAAATCACCCAGGAGAGCTGGACGCCGATCGAAGAGCAGGCGGAAGAGGTCTTCAAGGCGACCAACGGCAATGGTTCGGGCACCGCTGCGGGAAGCGAACCTGCCGCCACCGCGAAAACGGCATCTGCTGCGGCAAAAAAGGGCTGAAGCGGCAAGCGCTCTGAACGGAAATTCAACCGGTACTGCGCGGTCGGGTTCCTGGCCGCGCTTTTTTGTGCGCAGTCATCACGCGACAGCAGGCGTTCTCTTCCGACCGATGCAAATTTGCCGGGGAGGCATCGCCGGCGTGACAAGCGACTGCTCCTTTTGTAGCGTGGCTCCAATTTTGATGATCCACCAACAAGCGACGAGAACAGGCAGGGGAAGGAAAGCTCCGAGATGAAAGTTCTGATCACCGGGGGCGCGGGTTTCCTCGGCAACAAACTGGCCGCCGCGGTGAGCGAAAAAGGCAGCCTTGCGGACCGGACGGGGCGGCAGGTTGCTATCGAGGAGATCGTCCTGCTGGACCATGTCGAGCCCCGGATTGTTCCGGAAGGCTGCCGGGCCGTTGTGGGGGATATCGCCGATCCGGCAGTGATCGACAGCGTGGTCGATCGGGAGACCGCGGTTGTTTTCCATCTTGCGGCGGTGGTCAGCGGCGAGGCGGAGGAAGACTTCGATATCGGCATGCGGGTCAATCTCGACGCGACGCGGCTGCTGCTGGAGCGTTGCCGGAGCCTCGAGACCTGCCCCAAATTTATCTTCGCCAGCTCCGTAGCGGCCTTCGGGCCTGAGGGAGATCTGATTCTCAGCGACACCCCGAATCGGCCCCAGACCTCTTATGGGACGCAAAAGGCAATCGCTGAGCTGCTGTTGAACGACTACGCCCGCAAGGGCTTCATCCAGGCCATCGGCTTCCGGCTGCCGACAGTGGTCGTCCGACCCGGCCGTCCGAACCGGGCCGCTTCCTCCTTCGCCAGTTCGATCCTGCGCGAGCCGCTGTCAGGCCAAAGCATGGTCTGCCCGGTGCGCCGCGACGTTGCGGTCTGGCTGACCTCGCCCCGCTCCATCGTCCAGGCCTTCATCCATGGCGCGGATCTGGATCTGGAAAAGCTCGGGACCTGGCGGACTCTCAATCTGCCGGGCTTAACGGTCACGCTCGAGGAGATGGTCGCGGCGCTGGTGCGTAAGGGCGGCGACGCCAACCTCATTTCCTGGGAGCCGGATCCGGCGATCCAGAGGATCGTCGATAGCTGGCCGGTTGCGATCGAGACGCCGGAGGCCACGGCCCTCGGCTTTGTCACCGACAACTCGATCGACGATGTGATCGACATTTTTCTGAACGAGGATCTCGAGGCCTAGGGCCAATCGATAGTTAGGATTTGGGAGCTAAAGAAACTATGACCCAGGCGAAGAACCGTCAGATCACACTTGCATCCCGTCCGCACGGCGCGCCGACTGAGGAGAACTTCGAGCTCCTGGAGACGGAGGTGCCGACGGCAGGTGAGGGGCAGATGCTCCTGCGGACACTCTACCTGTCGCTCGATCCCTATATGCGCGGCCGGATGAATGACGCGCCTTCCTACGCGGAGCCTGTTGCGATCGGCGGCGTTATGACCGCGGGGACGGTCTGTGAGGTGGTCGAGTCCCGCCTCGAAGGCTATGCAAAGGGCGATATCGTCCTGGCCGGCAGCGGCTGGCAGGACTACGCGCTCTCGGACGGTGAAGCGGTCCGGAAACTCGACCCGGCGGCGGGGCACCTGTCCTACGCGCTGGGGGTTCTGGGAATGCCGGGTTTTACCGCCTATATCGGCCTGCTGCAGATCGGGCAGCCCAAGCCGGGCGAGACCGTGGTGGTCTCCGCGGCCTCGGGCGCGGTCGGGTCCGTGGTCGGTCAGATCGCGAAGCTCAAGGGCTGCCGTGTCGTGGGTGTTGCCGGCTCGCCGGACAAGTGCGCCTATGTCCGGGAGGAACTCGGTTTCGATCTCTGCCTCAACTACAAGGATGCGGACTTTGCCGAGCAGTTGGCGGCGGCCTGTCCTGATGGCGTCGATATCTATTACGAGAATGTCGGCGGCAAGGTCTTCGAGGCCGTGTTCCCTCTGCTCAACACCTGGGCGCGGATCCCACTCTGCGGCATGATCGCCCATTACAACGCCACCTCCCTGCCGGAGGGACCGGATAAGACACCGCTTCTGATGCGCAACCTGTTGACCAAGCGCATCACCATTCGCGGTTTCATCATCTTTGATCACTACGCGGACTTTCCGGCCTTTTTCAAGGATATGACCGGCTGGCTGAAGGATGGTTCGGTTCGCTATCGGGAGGATATGGTCGAGGGCCTTGAGAATGCGCCGACCGCCTTCATGGGCCTTCTGGAGGGCAAGAACTTCGGGAAGCTCGTGGTGAAGGTCTCGGAACCCTCGGCATAAAGATCCTAGGTTTTCAGGATCACCGCGTGCGGTTCGGATCGGATGAGTTGAAGTGACTTGTCCGCCGCCAGCATATCCGTGGCCGCATCTCTGCAACCGCCGTAGTCGTTGTAGTCGTCCAAAAGAATGACGCCGCCCTGGCTGAGCAGCGGCGAGACTGCGTTCATGCAGAAACGGACGGGATCGTACCAGTCGCAGTCGATATGGGCGAGACTGAGCGTGTCGCTTGGCGCGAAGCGGACGGTGTCTTCGAACAGGCCTTTCTTTAGAATGATCTGCTCTCCATCGACTTCCAGATCGAAGTCCTTAAAATTCTGAACAACCTTATCGTAAAGGTTCTCTTCGTAGCCGTAGTAGCGATCACCGCCGATACCTTGAGACTTGCCGCTTTTTATGACCTCGTAGCGCCTGTGCGTGTCTTGGCCGTCCCGTTCCGAGGGGGGCGGAATCATATCGAAGACGTCGAAGCCGAAAAACTTTCGCCCCTGACCGTGGCGGGCCAGGTAGATGGCGGAACCGCCCAGGGCGATGCCGAACTCCGCGAAGGCGCCGGCAACGCCATCTTCATGGATGCGCCGTAACTCCCGGTCGAGTGATATGAACTTATCGTCCGACAGATAGGTAAGGTTTCGCTCTTTGATTTTTCTGGCAAGGGGCGGGGCCGGGGCGCGTTCCTTCTTCCCGCGCAACCCGCTCAGAACTTTCTTGGCCAAGGCGTACATGGCACCACCTCCAGCATAATGGCCGGACCTGGCGGCGCCTTAGTTGGCAGGTTTAGTCCTGATGAACTGCGCCCGTTAAATTCGCGCCGCAAGTACGTGACAATGCCGTCGACTCTGCCACAGGAGGAAGGTTTTCACCTAGGCTTAAATGTAAGACTGCGAATTAATTTTGACCAGAGTTGCAGACTCTCCGGCACCGATAAACCCGGTAAGGAGGTCCGGTCGAGGGGACAGCCGCGCGGAAACTGTACGGATGCCCTGGCCCTTCTGCCTCTGGTCAGGCCTCGTCGGCCAGCGTCCGGCAGAGTTGGCTCACGGCATTCTGGTGACGCTCATTGGTGATCCGCGTAAAGTTACGCGCCAGATCAAGACAGACACGCTGACGAGCAGGGATCGTTGATTCGGTCTCGTCCATGCCCTCGTAGAAATAGCTGACGTCCACCCCAAGAACCTCGGCGATTTCATAGAGTCGACCTGCGGAAACCCGATTCGTTCCACGCTCATACTTGTGTGCCTGCTGATAGGTCACACCAATCAAATTCGCCAGATGCTGTTGGGTTAGCCCCAGCATCGTACGCCGTGCGCGGATTCTCTGTCCGACATGCACTTCGATTTTTCTCGTTTGAGGGGAAAATTTGCTCACTCTGGTTCACCTTTGCGGGTACTTCGGTTGAGTGCTGTAACTATTATGTTACTTATGATTGTGACATAGTGCCATCTTATGAACGTAAAAACAACAAAAATTTCGAAACGGTTCGCGCGGTTGATCAAGGCCAGTGATCGACAAATTTAGGTTTCTCATAATTAGGTCTCAAAAATTTATCATTTTAATCAATAATATAGAACTTGCCTGCGCAAGATAGCGGATTGGATGAGAAAAAATTCCATCACGGCGCGATCGTCAAATTCTTACGAAACTGTTACGATTGAATTGTCAACAGTCTGCCGCAAGCGTTTCCTTGCGGTTGTGTCTGCCGATTTATCGCGCCGAATTAGTCCTTGTAAACCGGCGATGTAAAGAAGCCTGACAAGCAACTCGCGATATTGGCGAAACAGCCATTGCGACCTTACGTCGTGTCGAGGCGCTTTCACTCGCTGTTCCGGGCTTGCAGATCGTTAGGAATAAGCTCTGGGCTGAATTGACATCCAGATTTTCGCTACGAAACCGGCGGATCTTGTGTCCGGATCGGACCCGAAAATGTTGGTTTTTCAACACTCAGCGAATCGATCGACCGCCTGACTTAGTCCGAAAACCACTCAAGGCGAAAAATCACTTAAGCTTGAAAATCCGCGTAAGCCTGTAGATCCGTACAAGCCTGTGGATCCTCGCAGCGTTCAGATTGCGACGCTGACCACCTGCGACGCCCGGCCATAAAGCAGCGGTTCCGCGCCGGCCCGCCGATAGGCTTCGCTCGACTGGCTGTGACGTTCTTCGCGCTGCTGCCGGAGGAATTCAGGATCCCGCGACGGTCCGTCACTCGATTGTGCCATCACATGGGTTGCGAAGCCGGCATTGACTGCGCCCGACCGAACAGAGTGATCGGATGGCAGGGGGCGAAAACCCTCCGCAGGGTACTGGCTATGTTCCTGACGATCGATGCGACTGTCATGATCGCCTGAAAGACGGCGGCCATACTGCGGCAGACGCTTGCCTGCGAATTGCCCGTCATCGTCCAGATCGGACTGGCCGCGTCCTGACCCGCCCGTACGTGCCTTCTCGCGCAGAAAACCCAGAGCCGTCTCATTGTCCAGTACAACAGGCGGCACCGCCTCAACCGCACGGTTGCCGCCATGCGACGCAGCGCGGCCCAATGGCCTCGCGACGGTCACCTTCACGGATCCGGGGTTGATTTTGGTTAGCTCAGTCATTCCGTTTCTGGTCTATCAGACAGCCGTGTGCGCCCAGCGAAGGGCAGCTCTAGTGCCTACAATATATATCTAATTTTACGCAAATTAAATAAAGAAATTGTGATTTTTAAAATTAACCATCTTTGTTAAGAATAAAAATCCTTGTAATCTGCGAAATAGTCAAGAATTTACACGTGCTTATCCAAAACAAGGCAAAAAATCGACGCTGATAAGTCAATTATTGTTCATGGTTCTTTAAGTTCGCTGAGATATCCATCAGACACTATGCCCTTGTCCCCAAAGTGCGCTGAACATGGGCTCGGTTCGGCGCGACAGGACGGGCGGGGTAGACAACCCCTTTCCATGTAGGAAAGCGGGCGCTTCAGGTAGGAGAGCGGGACCGTGACACGGTCGGAATCAACACGGCATCTTTTGGATGAAATCGGCCGCCTGCGCGCGGCCATCGATGCTTCGGGTGACATACTCTACGATTGGGATCTCGCGGCGGATACGATCTGCTGGACCGGTCGCGCGGCCGAGGTTTTCGGGGCCGCGAAAGAATCGCTGCCAGCCTCCGGCGATAGCTGGAGCGGCAAGGTGAGTCCCGAAGATCTACAGCAGCGGGCTCGGGCGCTGGCCGAGCACTTTGCCGGCCTCGCTGAATATGACGTCGAGTACCGGGTGCGCGGGGATGACGGGACGCTGCGCTGGGTGCATGACCGGGGCTCGGTGGAGTTTGCGGCGTCGGGTGCGCCGGAACGCATGAAGGGGACGCTGCGTTGCATCGACCGGCGCAAACAGACGGAAGCGCGGCTGGAATATCTCGTTAACTACGATGAACTGACCGGGCATTTTAACAAGCTGCGTCTGCGCGAAGCGCTTGAGCAGTCGATGGCCCGCTCGGAGCGGGCGGGTAAGCCGGGCGCCTTCGTGGTGGTCGGCGTCGACAAGCTCGGAATGATCAATGCCGCCTATGGCTGTGAGTCGGGCGATGCGATCCTGGTGGATGTGGCACGCTGCCTGGACGACTGTCTGCGTATGAGCGATACGGTCGGGCGCCTGGGTGGCGACCGCTTCGGGATCGTGCTGGAAGGCCGCGACGAGGGTGATGCCGACGTTGTGGCCGATCGCGTTCTCACCGCCATCCGCGGTCTCTTCGTCGATATCGGCGCGGGGCGCCTTCATGTCTCCGCATCGGCGGGAATTGCCAGCTATCCCTCCGCCGGCCAAAACAGCCTGGATATCATCACGCGCGCTGAAAGCGCGTTGCTCGACGCGAAGGCCAAGGGGCGTGACTGTGTGCATGCCTACGAGATGACCGAAGAGCAACGCAGCGAATACCGGGTCTCGGTCGGGATCGGCGCGGAGGTTCGCGAGGCGATCAAGGACAACCGTCTGGTTCTCGCCTATCAGCCGCTGGTGGATGCCTGCAACGGCGCAACCATCTGCTATGAGTGCCTGCTGCGCATGTATGCGCCGGATGGCAGCCTGGTGCCTGCCGGCCGCTTTATCCCGGTGGTCGAAAAGCTGGGCTTGATGCGCGCGGTGGACCGGCTGGTGCTGGATCTGGTGCTGCAGGATCTGGAGCGCCATCCGCAAGTCATGCTGGCGTTCAACATCTCCGGACTCACGGTGGCCGACCGTTCTTGGCTGCGCAGCCTGCAGGCGCGTCTCAGGGACAAGAGACAGATCGCCGAGCGCATCATTCTGGAAATCACCGAAACCGCCGCGCTCTATGACAACGACGAATCCGCGCGCTTCGTGGAGGCCGTCCGCGCTTTGGGTTGTCAGGTGGCCATCGATGATTTCGGTGCCGGTTACACGACCTTCCACCATCTCAAGACCCTGCCGGTCGATATTGTAAAGATTGACGGTTCCTTCGTGCGCGATATTCGCTCCTCGCCCGACAATCAGCTTTTCGTCCGCAACCTGCTCTCACTGGCTAAGGCGCTGGATCTCAAGACCGTGGCGGAGTGTGTCGAAACGCAGGAGGATTCCGACTTCCTGAAGTCGGAGGGGGTCGACCTTTTGCAAGGCTACTTCTTCGGCAAGCCGGAGGTTCAGCCCTCTTGGCAGACGATCGACCGGAAACTGATCGCCGGCGGCGCGGAGCTTAACCAGCAGGCCGCCGATGGCTGGGTGAAGCCGCGGGAAGCAGAGGCAACACTTCTGGTACCTCTGCCGGCGGCCGGCCAGTCTCACTAAGGGGCCAGGCTCATGAAAGAGCGAGTCTCACTAAAGTAGGTCTGTTCCCGTCGTTAGCCGTCTGTCGGCGCGGTCGACTCCAGAAATGCCCGCTCCGGGTTCGATTTGATGGGTGCTGTCTGCAGCAGCCAGTCACGAAACAGCATCAGGGTCTCATTCGGCCGGTCCTGTTCCGGGTAAACGCAGTAAACCCCCCGGCCTGTGTAGTGAGGCTGTCCGGCGAGGCGCTTCAATCTGCCCGCATGAAGGTCTTCGGCGATCAATGACAGATCTGCCAGGGCAACGCCGTGACCGGCTTCGGCAGCCCGCACCGCCATATCGAGAGTCTCGAAGGCAGGGCCTTTGTCGCAAGACGGCAGTTCGGTCCCCGCCTGTTCCAGCCACCAGGGCCAGTCGCGCCGATCCGTCGTCGTATGCAGCAGGGTTGCGTTGCTCAGGGCGGCATGGGGCTGCGGCGTTTCGGATGTTTCCAGACTGTCGGTTGCACTGACCGGCGCCAGACACTCCCGTGCCAGACAGTCGGCATGGCAACCGGGCCAGTCGCCGTCGCCATAGAGGAGGCCTGCGTCGAAGCTGTCGCTGTCGAGTCGGGCCGGATGCAGGGTAATTGTGACCCTGACATCGATGCGCGGATGCTCTCGTGCGAAGTCGGGCAGGCGCGGCATCAGCCAACGTACGGCGAAGGTCGGCATGACCTGAAGCCTCAGGACGTTGACATCGCGCAACAGCCGCTCCGCCGCACGATCAAGCTGGGTCAGCGCTTCCGTGACGGCAGGGGCGAGCTCCCGGCCGCTTTCGGTCAGGGACAGGGTGTTGGCGGTGCGGGAGAAGAGCCGGCGGTCAAACTGCTCCTCGAGTTTCCGGATCTGCCGGCTGACCGCGCCCTGTGTGACACATAGTTCCTCCGCCGCGCGGGTGAAGCTGCCGTGCCGGGCGGCGCACTCAAAGGCGCGCAGCGCATTGAGGGAGGGCAGGTGTCTGTACATCCGACCTAGTCATGAGTTTTTCTCAGTTGCAGGCTAAATTAAATCGATGGCGTCTCACCTCAGCAAGCGATTTAACTGGCGCGGTTAAATTTGATCTGACTTTTTTTCAGGCTGACGAAAGGCGGAGACATGACGGAAGACACGAACGACCGTGAAGTGCATCGCAACCACAAGGTTTTTATGGAGGGGCTCTACTGGTGGGGCATCCCCACGCTTTTCCGCTGCCCCTTCGCAGAAACGCCCGATGACAGCGACATCGTTCTGGTTGGTGTTCCGCACAGTACCGGTAACGGCACGACCGAGCGTGACCAGCACCTGGGGCCCCGCGCGGTGCGCGATATCTCCGCCCTCGGCCGGCGTGCGCATATGAAGTTTCAGGTCGATCCCTGGCAGACCTGCCGCATCCACGACCTGGGGGATGTACCCCTGCCGGAGGGCAACAACAATGAGCGCTCCATCGAGGACATTACCGCATTTTACCGGAGGATCGATGCCGCCGGCGCCCGACCCGTTTCCATCGGCGGCGATCATTCGATCACCGGCGGTATCCTGCAGGCGCTGGGCGGCGCCCAATCCAGGCTGACGGAGGGCGAAAAGGTGTCGATCCTGCACCTTGATGCGCACACCGACACCTTCCAGCACATGGAACACTTTCTGGGGGCGCGCAAATCGGCGGCCCACTGGGCGGCTTATCTGGTGCGCGACGGCCATGTCGATGCCAGCCGGAGCATTCAGGTTGGCATTCGTGGTAATCCGCGGACACTGAACTGGCTGAAGCCGAGTTATGACCTGGGCTACGAGGTCATTACGATGGACCGCTACGAGGAACTGGGTTCGGATAGCTGTATCGACATCATCCGCGAGCGGATCGGCGACCGGCCGGTCTATATCACCTTTGATCTGGATTGCCTGGACCCGACCGTGGCGCCGGGCGTGGCGAATATCGAGGCGGGTTCCACCGGCTTTACCGTCGCGCAGGCGGTCAAGCTGATGCATGCCGTGCGGGGTCTGAACGTGATCGGCGGGGATGTGGTCTGCCTGATGCCGACTCGTGACAATCCGAACCGCATTACTTCGATGGTCGCCAATGCGGTGATGTTCGAGATGATCAGTCTGATCGCCGACCGTCAGGCGCGGGCCGGGGGACAGGTGAGGGGATAGCCGCGGGCCGGCCTACTTGTTCTTCGATTCCGACTTGCTGATGACGTCGAGCTGCTTCTGCAGTTCCTCGACCTTGGTCTTCAGGTCATCCAGAGACTCGGCGGCGGAGACTTCGGTCTCGGGTTTTCCGTCGCCTTTCTCCGGGGCTTTGCCATTTTCGGAGGCGTCTTCCGGACCGAGTGGCGTCCACATCTTCATGGCGTTCTCGAACATCGCCATGTTCTGCTTGCCCATCTCTTCCAGATTGCCAAAGGGGAACATGCCGCCAAAGGTCTCCTGCATCGACTGGCGGAGTTTCTCCTGATTGGTCGCGAAGCCCTCCATCATGTGTTCAAGATAGCGCGGCACCATCCATTGCATATTGTCGCCGTAAAAGCCGATGAGCTGACGCAGAAAGTTGATCGGCAGCAGGTTCTGGCCCTTGGCCTCTTCCTCGACGATGATCTGGGTGAGAACAGCGCGTGTGATATCGTCGCCCGTCTTCGCGTCATAGACGACGAAGTCTATGTCTTCCTGCACCATCTGGCAGAGATGGTCGAGTGTTACATAGCTGCTGGTCGCCGTATTGTAGAGACGACGATTGGCATACTTTTTAATTGTGATCGGCCCGTTATCGCCGTTTGTTGTTTTCGCCGACACGCTTACTTGCCTTTCGTTTCGGCCCAAGCGGAGAAAGCCCGTTCGAGCAGTGAAACATTCGAGTATTAGCGACTTCGCTAATGCGATATTGCTGCGCAGCGAGGAGGTCTGTCAATGTCTAGTAAACTTAATCATAGTCGGGGAGCATGGGTGCAACAGTCGTGGAGCGACAATCGTGCAACCATGGTGACGCCACCTGATTGCGGCTTTGCGTTTTGGACCTCTTGATCCGGGAACCACACGACTGGCGCTGCCGAAGCTGCCGCATTATATTGCCGCGCAATGACAGACCGAACGGAATCCGATGAACTGGCGCGCCGTTTCCTGGATCTTTGGCAGGACCAGGCGCAAGCCGTGACCGGAGATTTGACGGAACGGGCAGGTCTGTCAAAAATTCTGGAAGAACTTGCAGAACAGCCGAAAGCCGTCGGCTCTGCGGCGAGTCTGGCCTCTTGCTGGATGACTGCCTGGCCCGCGATGATGCTTGCCGCGGCGCAGGCCGCGGAAGCCGCCGGAAGGAAACAGAAGGAAGATGACAGCAGCTCAGACGCCTCGCCGGACGGGCCCTCGGCCGCTGTCGCTTCATCTGGCGACGGCCTACATGACCTGGACGGGCTCCTATGCCGGCTTGACGCTATGGAAAAGCGGATTGCCGAGCTCGAAGCCAGAAGCGCAGAGTCAGGCGGCAACACCCGATCAAGCGGGAAAGCCCGGTCAACAGGACAGGCCCGATCAGCCGGGAAAAGCGGACCAAAAGGACGCCGCCGCGACTCTTGACGGACTCCTGCGCGAGATCGATGCGCTGGACCCCGGTGATTTCAGCGAGTCGCTGACCCGCGAAGTTCGCGGACGGCTCGATGCCTTGATTACGGGCATCGAAGCTTACCGGGCACATCCCTACAGGCGTCGTCTCGAGGACCCGCCGCTCTGTTGGCAGGAAGGCTCCGCGCGATTGCTGGATTACGGCGCCGTCAGCAGCAAGACCGGGCGAAGCCTGAAGAAGAGGCGCCGGGGGCGGACTATTCTGGTCGTGCCGTCCCTGATCAACCGCGCCTACATCCTGGACCTCACGAAGGACCGGAGCCTGATGCGCTGGCTGGCCGGCCAGGGTTATCAGCCCTATCTCATCGACTGGGGGATGCCCGACGAAAACGAGCTGAAGTTCTCGCTCACGGACTATGTGGCCGGTTATCTGGAACGCGCGCTGGATAGCCTGCTGGCAGAGACGAACGGCGAGCCGCCGGTTGTGATGGGCTATTGCATGGGCGGGCTGCTGGCGCTCGCACTTGCGCAGCGGCGGCAGGAAGATATCGCAGGCCTTGCTCTCCTGGCGACACCCTGGGATTTCCATGCCGGCGAGAGTCCTCTCACCCTTTCGCAGCGGTCTCTGGCGATGGCCGGTTATCTGTCGCTCGCCGCCCAGCTCGGTTGTCTGCCTGTCGATGCACTGCAGAGCCTTTTCGCTCTGCAGGAGCCCATGGCAGTGGCGCGGAAGTTCGTGAGTTTCTCGAGGCTGGATCCGACCGCTTCCGCTGCGGCCGACTTCGTTGCGCTGGAGGACTGGATCAACGACGGTGTGCCTCTGCCCGAGCCGGTTGCACGCGCCTGTCTCGAGGGTTGGTATCTGCAGAATGAGCCAGCTAACGACTCCTGGCGCATTGCGGGACGAGCTGTGGTTCCTGCCGATGTGACGCTTCCCTGTCTGGGCGTGGTGCCCGTGCAGGACAGGATCGTGCCGCCGGAATCTGCCATGGCGCTATGCCGCGCGTTGGGCGCGGACAGAGTTTTAAGGCCGCGCTCCGGGCACATCGGCATGCTGGTTGGTCAGCACGCGATCGAAGACCTCTGGCGGCCGCTTGCACGCTGGTTGTCGGACATCCAAAGCCCATAACGCGGTTCACCCTTTCTTTATTGCGGCTCAGCGCAAGCATTGCTTGCGCCCGGGGTGTGAGGGTCGTTATATCTAAAATCTATATTGCACTGCAGCTAAACCGCTCGCGCGCGGACGGCTTGGCGTTTGATCGTTCGCCTGGTCCCGGTCTCCTAATCCTGGGGTGACGCGCATCCGGGCAGCTACAAGGGAGGATCTCAGTTATGACTGATGTGGTGATTGCGGGCGCGGCACGGACGCCCGTCGGTTCTTTCAACGGCGCCCTGTCCGGTGTTTCGGCATCGTACCTCGGAACCGTCGCGATCAAGGAGGCCATGTCCCGGGCTTCGGTGGCGCCGGAAGATGTCGACGAAGCCATCATGGGACAGATTCTGTCCGCTGGCGCGGGCCAGAACCCGGCACGTCAGGCCGCGGTCAATGCCGGTATCCCGGTTGAGAAGACGGCCTATCAGGTCAATCAGCTCTGCGGCTCCGGACTGCGCACCGTTGCGCTCGGCTTTCAGGCGATCAAGTGCGGAGACGCCGATATCGTCGTGGCCGGCGGTCAGGAGAGCATGAGCCAGGCACCGCATGTCGCAAATCTGCGCAACGGACAGAAGATGGGCGATCTGAAGTTCATTGACAGCATGATTCGCGATGGACTCTGGTGCGCCTTCAACGGCTATCACATGGGCAACACGGCCGAGAACGTCGCCAAGAAATGGCAGTTGACCCGCGACGAGCAGGACGCCTTCGCCGCGGCCTCGCAGCAGAAGGCGGAAGCGGCACAGACCTCCGGCCGCTTCGACGACGAAATCGCACCGGTCACCATCTCGACCCGCAAGGGTGACATCGTCGTGGACAAAGATGAGTATCCGAAACACGGCACCACCACCGACACGCTTGGCAAGCTGCGCCCGGCCTTCGACAAGGAAGGCACCGTGACCGCCGGCAACGCTTCGGGCATCAACGACGGTGCTGCTGCGGCCGTGCTTATGTCCGCCGACGAAGCGGCCAAGCGCGGCATCAAGCCGCTTGCCCGGATTGTTTCCTGGGCCACCGAAGGTGTCGACCCGTCGATCATGGGCACTGGCCCGATCCCCGCGAGCCGCAAGGCTTTGGAGAAGGCGGGCTGGTCGGTCGAGGATCTGGATCTTGTCGAGGCTAATGAGGCTTTCGCGGCGCAGGCTCTGGCCGTCAACAAGGACCTGGGCTGGGATCCCGCCAAGGTCAACGTCAATGGCGGCGCCATCGCGATCGGCCACCCGATCGGTGCATCCGGTGCACGTGTCCTGGTCACGCTCCTGCATGAGATGCAGAAGCGCGATGCCAAGAAGGGCCTGGCAACGCTCTGCATCGGCGGCGGCATGGGCATCGCCATGTGCCTTGAGCGCGACTGATACTTTAGCTACCCATAGGATTCTAGCGGGTGCAGCATGAGCATCCGCCAGGCAGGATCAGTGACGGGCCGCCTCATCAGGCGGCCCGTTTTTCCTTTCGGTCACTCCCTGCTGGAAAACTGCGATAAACGGGCAGTTTTTTGCCTGTTTTTTTGGCTTCTCCGGTTGGATGCGCGGGGAATACATGCTTTCATACGACCGACAAGAATTTTCCGCCTTGCGGAATTGTGCAGCGCAGAAATGAGGGGACGGAGATATGGCGCGTGTAGCGTTGGTAACGGGCGGAACCCGGGGTATCGGAGCCGCTATTTCGATCGGGTTGAAGAAGGCAGGTTATTCGGTTGCGGCCACCTATGGCGGCAATGACGAGGCCGCCGCGAAGTTCAAAGAGGAACATGGCATTCCCGTCTTCAAATGGGATGTTTCCGACTTCGAGGCCTGCAAGGAAGGCGTCGCGGCGGTGGAAGCGGAACTGGGAGCGGTCGATGTTCTGATCAACAACGCCGGTATTACGCGCGATACGACCCTGCATAAGATGACTCCTGAGAAGTGGAGCGCGGTGATCAGCACCAACCTGGATTCGCTCTTCAACATGACCCGAAACGTCATTGAAGGCATGCGCGAACGCGGTTTTGGCCGGATCATCAGCATCTCCTCGATCAACGGCCAGAAGGGCCAGTTCGGCCAGGCGAATTACTCCGCCGCCAAGGCGGGCGTTGTCGGCTTCACCAAGGCGGTCGCGCAGGAAAACGCCGGCAAGGGCATTACGGTCAATGTGGTCGCGCCGGGCTACATCGGTACGGAGATGGTGCGGGCGGTTCCCGAAGAGGTGCTCAACACCAAGATCATCCCGCAGATCCCCGTCGGCCGGCTGGGTGAGCCCGAGGAAATCGGTGACTGTGTTGCCTTCCTGGCCTCCGACAGCGCTGGCTTCATCACCGGGGCGACCCTTTCCGCCAACGGCGGACAGTACATGGCCTGATGCAGGCCGAAGCCTCTCCTAGGGGGAGTTAGTCAAGTTAGAGCGAAAGGCGTTTAATCAGTCTCAAAATACACTGTCTCTCAATCAGCATGATGCTGATTTCGAACGCATATTTTGAGAACCTGTGGTTCAGTAAAAACGCCTTTTGCTATAGACGAACGGCGCCGCAGTTTTGCGGCGCCGTTGTGCTTTCAAGCTCGACACAGGTTGTTTTCGGTCGCCCAGAGAGCTTTGGCAGAGAGCCTTGACGGCGTTAACCGGGGTTCCAGTCAGGTGCCGCAAGCTCAAAGCCTTCGAACTCAAAGGCGGGCGCGACCGTGCAGCCCACAAGCGTCCAGTCGCCGCAGGATCGAGCTGACTGCCAGGCCTGGGCCGGGATGACAATCTGCGGTTTCTCTCCGGCCAGCAGATCGTTCCCGAGCCGCTCGCTCCGGGCCTCTACACCATCTTCCGAAATTCCCAGATCGAGTGGCGCGCCGGCGTACCAGTGCCAGATCTCGACGGCATCGACCCGATGCCAGTGCGAGCGTTCACCTGCGCCAAGGAGGTAATAGATGGCCGTCTGGTCACCCCGTTTCCCGCTCTGACCGGCATGACGGTAGGTTTCCGCGAAGTGGCCTCCTTCCGGGTGGGGCTGAAGGCCGAGGTGCCGGATGATGTCTTGCGCGGAGACGGTCTGAGCCATTGTCGGGGCCTTTCCTTATAACCAGGGCGATACTATCGCCCCTTGGTATACAATACTTCAGGCTTCCGGCGGCCGAGTATCCTGCATCGAAGGCCTGCCGCTGAAGGTTTCATACCAGGCGGTCAAAGCGGTCCGGCCTTCCCGCCAGTTTTCACTGCCGAAACGCAGATCCAGGTAACCCAGTGCGCAACCGACCGCGATATGGCCGAGGCTTGGCCGCGCGCTCGGGGCAATTGAGCGCAGACTGCCCTCGGCCGCTAGTTTTTCGAAGAGGTCCAGCACGCGGCTGACCTTTGCGCGCATGCGCTCGTGATGTCCGTCCCATTGCAGGGCTTCGGGGCGCAGGCGGATCTCTCCCATGCGTGACAGGGCGGCGTCCAGCAGACCATCGGCCAGGGCCTGCAGGTTCAGGTCTTCGAAGCGCGCCTTGTCCGAATCGGGCGTGAAGCTCTCGCCCTCCTGCAGGCTGTCCAGATAGGCGCAGATCACCGGGGAATCGCAGAGCAGCATCCCATCATCCGTCTGTAACACCGGGACGGTGCTCAAAGGGTTGAAAGCGCTTAAGTCTCTGTCTTCATAGGGATTTGTCGCGACCAGCTCGATCCGGTCCATGAGACCGGCTTCGAGGACAAGGACACGGACTTTTCGGGCGTAGGGTGATGTAGGGGCGTGGCGCAACTGCATAGCGCTAGGGTCTCCCGGTAAGAATTTTCCTGAAAGCGGTGGTGATGTCGGATTGCCAGATTAAGCCAAGAAGACCGCTATGCAATCCATTAAAGAGGGCTGTTGGGAACGGCGGCTGTAGCGATCCGCGCAATTGTGTTATCTTCGCGCCGCCATGTGGACAGATGTTGTTGATTTGCGGGAATTTTACGAAACCAGGCTCGGTCATGTGGCCCGGCATATGGTGCGTCGCGGCGTGCGCTCGCTCTGGCCGGACCTGCGCGGCCAAAGCCTTGTCGGTCTGGGTTATTCGACGCCCTATCTGCGTGTTTTCAAAGAGGAATGCGAGCGCCTGATCGCCTTCATGCCCGCGTCGCAGGGCGTGCACCACTGGCCGCCCGAAGGTCCCTGCATGGTCTCGCTGGTGGATGAGACGGAGCTGCCGCTGCCCGATTACTCCGTTGACCGGGTGCTGCTGGTCCATGGAGTCGAGAGCACGGAGTATCTGCGGGATATGCTGCGCGAGGTCTGGCGGGTTCTGACCGGCGAGGGGCGGCTGCTGGTCGTGGTGCCGAATCGGCGGGGCATCTGGGCGCGCAGCGACCGGACGCCCTTGGGTTGGGGGCATCCCTACAGCCAGGCACAGCTATCCCGCTTGCTGCGGAAGAACCTCTTCATGCCCATGCGCACCGGGCGCGCGCTCTACCTGCCGCCGACCCATTCCAACGCGCTTCAGCGGTCGGCACCGGCCTGGGAGCGCGTCGGCGGGCGGTTCTTTCCGACCTTTTCCGGCGTGGTCATGATCGAGGCCGGCAAACAGCTCTATGCGGCCAGCCCTGCGCGCCAGCGTATGAGGGTCCGGCGCCCGCGGGTCGTTCCCATTCCCCAGGTGGCGCAGCGCAACCGGGTCTGATGAAACAGGACCTGTCGGTTCACAAGAAATCTTGGTGATGTTTCCTTTGCTTTTGTGCGGGGCTGCGACTATTTGTTTTGGCTCGCCAGTCCCTTCGACAACAGGTCCTATGTCAGACACAGAAGAAACTCTGGGCAGTCTCCGCGCTCAAATCGACGAAATCGATACGCAGCTTCATGATTTGCTGATCCGCCGCACCGAGATTGCCGAGCAGGTCGGCAAGGCAAAGGGCAAGGGGGCGGTCTATCTGCGTCCCGGGCGTGAGGCGCAGGTCCTGCGCCGTCTGGTCGAACGTCATCGGGGGATTCTGCCCAAGGCGGCCATCGTCAGGATCTGGCGGGAGATTTTCTCCAGTGCGACGACTCTTCAGGGCGACCTGAGTATTGCCGTTTACGCGCCCGAGCATGACCCGGAACTCTATACTTTGGCGCGCGACCATTTCGGCGCTCTGACGCCGATTTCGAGCTACAGCACCGTTTCGGGGGTCATGCGGGCGGTCTCCGATCGCCGGGCGACGGCCGGTGTTCTGCCCTTGCCTCAGTCCGAGGACAGCGAGAACTGGTGGCGCCATCTGGCGCACGATTACGAAGATTCCCCCCGCATCACGGCGAAGCTGCCTTTCACCAAGACGGATGCGTCCAGCCGCAACCGGATCGAGGCGCTGACTATCAGCTTCGTGCCGCAGGAAGATACCGGCGACGATCACAGCTACATCATCGTGGAGACGGCCGAGGAGATGTCGCGCAGCGGCATGCGCAGCCTCTTTACAAATGTGGGCATGGAAACCGCGGATGTTCAGACTCCGGACCGCGAACCGGGTTCGCCCATGCATCTGGTGGAGGTGGTCGGCTACCTTGCGCCTGACGATCCCCGCCTGACTCGTTTCAAAGAGGAAAATGAAAGCAAGATTGCGGGCGTCTGGGCGGTGGGTGGATATGCCGTGCCGATGGACCTTGGTTCCGATACGGCAGATGCCACGGACATAGAGCGATCTGCCTGATGGGTGAGACGATGAACACGCCCCTGAAACCGCGCCCCGGTATCCTGGAGATTTCACCCTATGTCGGTGGCGATGCGACCGCTCAGGGAGTCAACCGGGTCATTCGCCTGGCGTCGAACGAGAACCCGCTCGGTCCGAGCCCCAAGGCGATTGAAGCTTATACGGCTCTGCAAGGCGAGCTGCACCGCTATCCGGACGGCGGCTCGAATGAGCTGCGGCAGGCCATTGCGGCGAGCGAAAGCCTCGAGAAAAAGCGTATTGTCTGCGGTGCCGGATCCGACGAGCTGATTTCCCTGCTGGTCAAGGCCTATGCCGGTCCGGGCGACGAAGTGCTCTACAGCGAGCACGGCTTTCTGATGTATCCGATCTCCGCCAAGACCGTCGGCGCGACACCGGTGGCTTCGCCGGAGCACAATCTGACGACGGACGTCGACGAACTACTCGCGCAGACCACAGACCGTACGAAACTGGTCTTCGTGGCCAATCCGAACAATCCGACGGGTACCTACCTGTCCGGCGAGGAGTTGCGCCGCCTGCGCAAGGGGCTGCCGGAATCGGTACTGCTGGTCATCGATGCCGCCTATGCGGAGTATGTCGAAGCCGAGGATTACAGCTCCGGTGCCGAGCTGGTGGCTGAATGCGAGAATGTCGTGATGACGCGCACCTTCTCGAAGATCCACGGGCTCGCGTCACTGCGGCTTGGCTGGGCGTACTGCCCGCCCGCGGTTGCGGACGTGCTTAACAGGCTGCGCGGTCCCTTTAACGTCAGCCTTGCGGCACAGGCGGCCGGGGTGGAAGCGATCAAGGATCAGGCGCATGTCGAGGCCTCGCGCCGGCACAATGCGAAGTGGCTGGCCTGGTTCAATGCGGAGGTCGCCGCGCTCGGACTGGAGCCGGGCGACTGCGTGGGGAACTTCGCCCTGGTGCGGTTTCCGGGGCCGGAAGAAAAGTCCGCCGCGGCAGCTTTGGCCTATCTGAAGTCCCGGGGTATTCTGGTGCGGGCCATGGGCGGCTACGGCCTGCCCGATTGCCTGCGGGTCACCATCGGCACAGAGGAAGAGACCCGCAGCGTCGTCGATGCCCTGGGCAAATTTCTAAGCTGACGGGATCTAAAGGAAAGCAGTTTTCAAAGTGAGGTCCCCGGCGTTTTCCTGGCGGTCCAAATTATGGGGCCAGAGGAGCCGGCTTGGCGGATACCCTCATGAAATACAGGCGTCAAAAATGGTGACTCAATCTGACAGTGACTTCCTTTTCCGGAAGGTCGCCCTTATCGGCATCGGCTTGATCGGTTCCTCCCTGGCGCGCGTTTTTCGCAGCCGCGGCATTGTCGCCGAGATTGCGGTTTCAGCGCGGTCACAGGCGACTTTGGATCGTGTTGTCGAGCTTGGCCTCGCCGATAGCGTACATAGCGATCTGGTCGAAGCGGTGGCGGGAGCGGAACTGATCATTCTCTGTTCCCCGGTCGGCAGCTACGACACCATCGCTTCGGTCATTGGCCCGCATTTGAAGGCGGGCGTGATCGTGACCGATGTCGGCTCCGTCAAGCAGGCGGTGATCCGGGATGTGGACCAGTATCTGCCTGATGGTGTGCATTTCGTGCCCGGGCATCCGATTGCCGGCACCGAAAAGTCGGGACCGGATGCCGGCTTCGCAGAGCTGTTCGACGGACGCTGGTGTATTCTGACGCCGCCGCCCGGCGCCGATCACCATGCCGTCGAGGCCGTCAGCGAGCTCTGGCGCCGCTGCGGCAGCATGGTGGAAATCATGGAGCCGGGGCATCACGACAAGGTTCTGGCCATCACCTCACACCTGCCGCACCTCATTGCCTACACGATCGTGGGGACCGCGACCGATCTGGAAGCCAGCGAAAGGGCCGAGGTCATCAAGTTCTCGGCCGGCGGTTTTCGGGACTTCACCCGCATTGCCGGCTCCGACCCGGTCATGTGGCGGGATGTCTTTCTCAACAATCGTGAAGCCGTGCTCGAGATGCTGCAGCGCTTCAGTGAAGACATCACGGCCCTGCAGCGTGCGATCCGCTGGGGCGAGGGGGATACACTCGAATCCCTGTTCCTGCGCACGCGCGAAATCCGCCAGGGAGTCGTGGAGGCCCATCAGGCTGGCAGCTTCGATCCGAGAGAACCCAAGTCGAAGGTGTGATCCCGCTCCAGGCTATAGCAGGGGTTTTAATGGGGCGATCGGCACCGGGCCGGCGCTGAGCAGACCGTCTTTCATTGTGATCGGCAAGGCGACCTGCCGGCCGTTTCCACCGCCGAGTGACAGCAGAGCGAAGCTCAAGATACCGGCCTGCGCCGGTTTGATCTGTCCCCGTTTGACCAGCGCGTCCAGGACTTCGGTGAGACCGGATACCTTGGTGCCGAATGCGCCTTGCGGACGGAACAGGGCATCGAGCTTCGCGGCGCCTTCCGCGTGAAGCGTCACGGGACCCCAGGCAATGTCGGCGCTGTGGACGATGGCTTCCCCGCCTGCATCACGCCAGATGGGAAGGGCCTGCCGAAGGTCGGTTGCCGGTAGAGGCCCTCGGAGGGTGGTTTTCAGAGCGAGTGCTTCAATCACCCTTCCCAGCGGAGTCCCGCCGTCATTGGGTAGGGTGACCTGCTTGGCGGCGAAGTCGAAATCCAGTTCCTGCAGCCGGTCATTCTCCGCCGGTCGCAAGGGACCTAACACCGCCTCGAGCTCCCCAATGCTGAGTAACTGCTGGTCTTGATGCTGGATTCTCACGCTATTGGCGGAGACCACGGCGTAATCTGGCGCGGCGTTGAATTTCATCTGTATCTGCAGCGTGGCGTGGGGCGCGGCTGCGGTAATTTCTCCGACAGCTTTCAATCCGCCAAAGAGATGTTCGCCGGACAGTGTCGCGTCGATGGTGAAAGGATTCCAAAGGGCGGCCTCGCCGCGCAGCGGTGGCCCACGCCAATAGCGTCCGTCGGGCGCCACGATCGCAGGTGCCGGAATCCCAAGCTCAAGAGCGAAGGGGTATCCGGTGACCTCTAATTGCCCGAACTCAACCGTAAAGCCGCGGGCCATCTGATCCTGTCGCCAGCGTTCGAGACCCGCGAGGATTTGTCCCGAGGCCCAGTGCCAGTAGGCGGTCGCTAGAAGCCCGAAGAGCAGGAGCGCGGCAAGCACAAAGATGAGAGAGCGGCGATTGCGGCCAGGCTTCGATGTTTCGGATGCCGGCTGAGAGGAAGTCTTGGGTTCTGAGGCCATAGGATACTGAGATGTGATCGGGAGCCGAAGGTTAGTTCCTTAACTTCGGTGCGGAGCCATCGCTTGTCCAGCCTTTCAGTGTCGAGGGCGTCCCGATATGATGCCTCGCTTCAGTGACGCGTTTTGCAAGGTTTCGAGTGGGATGGCAGATTGGATCCAGGCGTTGGTTCCGCCCGAAGGTCAGGATTTCTGGGTTTTTGGCTACGGATCTTTGATCTGGAACCCCGGATTTCCGCATATTGAAGTTCGCGCCGGTGTTCTCGAGGGCTACCATCGGCACTTTTGCGTTTACTCCCACCTTTACCGCGGCACGCCGGACTGCCCGGGCCTGGTTCTCGGACTGGATCATGGCGGAGCCTGCCAAGGCCTGGTGTTCCGGGTGCCGGGCGCGGAGACCATGGATGTCATGCGGTACCTCGATGACCGGGAAATGGTGACGGGCGTCTACCTGCCCGGCTGGCATGAAGTATCGACGGCCAGTGGGACGGTTTCAGCGATCACCTTCGTGGCGGATCCGGACCACGAGCAGTACGCCGGGCGTTTGCCCCGGGAGGAACTGGTGCAGCTTGTGCGGCAAGGCCGAGGGCAGCGCGGGACCTGTCGCGATTATCTCGAGAACACAGTGCATCATCTGACCGCCCTTGGGTTGCACGATGATTACCTGTCGGAATTGCTGCGCGAAGTCACGACCCGGTCCGACGGTGGCCAATAGCAGAATCCCTGATCTTTGTTTCTGATCTTTGTCCCTGGGCTTTCTACTCGAACAGCTTCATGACGTCGTCGAAGTCGATCAGGAGATACGCCAAGGCCGCCACCATGAGCGCGCCCAGGGGGTAGGTGTACCAGGGATGGACCAGCGGGTTATTGGTTCCGCAGACCTGGCAAACATCCTGATCGATCTGAAGCTCGGCTTCACAGTTTCTGCAGAGGCGCTTTGACATGCTGGGACTCCGGGACATCTAAGCTGATCCGCGCTAATCGTTTGAACGGCCTGCGGTGGCCGGACCCTGATTGCCCTTCTCGGGTTCTGCACTCGCTTCGTAGGGCGAATCGTGGTGCACGGGAATTGGAAGCTCTTTACAGGCCGTCTCGACCGCATCTTCCAACCTGGGCAGGAATTCCTTGCGCGGCAGGCCGGGCTCGATGGCGGGCAGAATTTCCATCGTGATCGTGCCGGGCCGTTTGGCGAAGGCACGGCGGCGCCAAAAGTAGCCTGAGTTCAGTGCGACCGGAACGACAGGGACCTTCAACTGCCCATAGAGCGCGGCGACCCCGGGTTGATAGGGTAGCCGCTGTTGCGGCGGCACGCGGGTGCCTTCGGGAAAGATGATGATCGGGCGCCCTTCGGCGATCACCTCCCGGGCATTGGCGATCATCTGCTTAAGCGCTGTCGCCCCGCCTGAACGGTCGATGCCGATGGCGCCAGAGCGTGCGGTAAACCAGCCGAACAGCGGAATCCAGTTCAACTCTCGCTTCATGACGTAGCAGGGATGTTCGAGCAGAATGCTGAAGACCATGGTCTCCCAGGCCGACTGATGTTTCGATGCGATAATGAAGGGCGGTTCAGGCAGGTGTTCCAGGCCTTTGACCTCATGATCGAGCCGGCAGACGAACTTCAGCATCGCGAAGGTCATCCGCGTCCAGATCTTACCCACCATCGAGCTGGCGCGGGGAGGGAGCAGGAGAATCGGCAGGCAGACTGTGAGGTAGATGGTGCTCCAGCCGAAGAACAGGGCGTTGAAAATCAGGGAGCGGATAACGATCATGTTCATACAGGGATAATGTAGCTTCTCAGCAGCGCCACAAGGTATTTGTTGTATTCAGTGATGATCAGACCCGCACTGCCGGGCCAGCGCCACCAGTCGTGTTGTTTGAAGTTCGTTGGGAAGACCGGATTCGGAATGATCTGTACGTCGGGCATGACGCGGTTGAATTCCACCAGGCTTCGCGGCATGTGATAGGCGGCGGTGACGAGGCGCAGGGAGCGAAAGCTCTGTTCCTCCATCCATTGCCCTGTTTCGACGGCATTGCCGACCGTGTCGACGGCGCGTCCGAGCGTCAGGCAGCAGGTCACGCCGCTCGGGCTGCGCTGAAAGATTTTGAGGAGCTCCTCGACTTCCACGCCCTGGTGTACGCCTGACACGAAGAGCTTTTTTGCGCGCTGCCGCGCGATCAGATCGAAACCCTGTTCCAGGCGCCCGCTGCCGCCGGTCAGGACCACGATCGCATCGGTCTTGCGCAACGGGTCGGTAACGTTCTTGGGTAAGGTCGAGGCAAACCAGAGGAGGCCGCCGACCCAGATCAGGGCACCGGCGAGAGCGGATAGAGCAAAGAAGGCAAGCCAGCGCCGGCCGCGGCGCTGTGAAAATCGCTTGGGTTGTCCCTTCATTCGTCCTCTAGTTTCTATAGCGCAATGCGTTTTTTCCGGATCGTAGCGCCTCAAAATTTGCGTTTGAGGTCAGCACCTTGCCGATCGAAAGGCAGAGGGTTCTGAGATCGACTAAACGCACTTTGCTCTGATCCGTTAGCCAGTGCCCAGTGGAATAAAAACGTGAATCGGCCTCATCTTCAACAGCTTAGGCCCCGAGGAGATCACGGGATACGTGCAAGTGTCCGTAAAACAGTGATCCGCGCGGTCAGCATGGCGACCAGTGCAGCCGCAAAGGGCAGCGTTCCAAGCAGCGCCCATTCCAGCGGTATCAGTGTGAGCTCCGGCAATAGAGCCGTTCCCGCCCTGCCCAAGAGCTGGCTGATGCCAAGGATGGTGACGGCCGCGAGGGTGATGCCGACCAGGCCGCCGTAAAAGCCGAGTTTGAGGGCATGGATCTGGAATTCACGGGCGACATAGCCGTCCTGAGCACCGATCAGGTGCAGCAGCTCAACAATTTGGTAGTGGACCGCGAGACCCATGCGGGTCACGAACACCACCATGATAACGGCCGAGAGGCCGACCAGGAGCACAACCAATGCCGCCACGATTTCGATGGAGCGGGCCAGGCTGAGCAGGTTTCCAAGCCAGCGTTGATGGTCGTCGATGGCCGCGCCCGGCACGATGGCCTCGACCTGAACCGAAAGTGCCGCCGTGTTCGGCGGCGTTAACTGATCGATCTCCACGGCGATCAAATCGGGCAGTGGAAGTTCCGAAAGACCGGAACTCTGCCCCAGCCAGGGCTCAAGGAGCGCGGCCGTTTCAGCGGGGCTCATATGGTTGGCGGACAGAACGCCCGGACTCTGGAGCAGCAGCCGCATGACGTTTTCCCGGCGCTCCTCGATCGCAGCTTCGGTCAAGCCCTCTTCGCTGACCGGCAACTGCACGGTGATCTGTCCGGACAGGCCATGGTCCCAGCGCGTGACGATCTTGCTCATGGCCATGGCGCTGACCAGGGCAAGTGCGGCCAGGTAGACCATGACGGCGACAAGCCAGGGTAGAAAACGGCCCGTGGCATCGCGATTGAGAGGGACGACGGAGCGGCGAAACAGCATCTTAACGCGCGCTTTCCGCTGTTCCCTGGGTTTCGGCAGAGGGGTCGGCCGCAGATTGACCGGCCGGTTGATAGCCCGGCATATCGCTGGTCCGAATCAGGGTTTCGGCATGTTCCAGCCGGACTTCGCCGCGTACAAGCCGAACGACGGGATAGCGAAAGCGGGAGATCAGCGCCTCGTTATGCGTGGCGACGACGATGGTCGTTCCGCGCTTGTTGAGTTCCTCGAACAGATAGAGCAGCCGCTCCGCGATACGGTTGTCGACATTGCCTGTCGGTTCGTCTGCTAGGAGCAGGCTTGGGCGCGATACGACGGCCCGTGCGATGGCGACCCGCTGCTGTTGACCGCCGGAAAGAGTGGCCGGCTTGGCATCTAGGTGATCCGCCAGCCCCACCCAGGTCAGAAGCTCCACAACGTCCTTGCGGATCTCCTCCGAGCGCTGGCCGCTGACTTTCAATGGCAGCGCAACGTTCTCCAGGGTGCTGAGGTGATCAAGCAGCCTGAAATCCTGGAAGACCACACCGATCCGTCGTCGGAGCAAAGCCGCGTCATGACGGGACAGCGAAGAGACATCCCGGCCGAAGAGGCTGATTCGCCCGCTGGTCGGGCGATGAGCCAGGTACATCATCTTCAGCAGCGACGATTTACCCGCGCCACTTGCGCCGATTACGAAATGAAACGAGCCGGGCGCCAGATCCAATGACACGCGATCAAGGATTTCAGGGCCTGCCCCATATCGCAGAGAAACGTCCTGAAAGCGAATCAAGATACAAGCGATCCTATGATGAGATGCCGGGGTCTGATCATTCTAGTTTGCATCAAAGCGAAACGATAATCAGCCTTCCTTGCAGTGGGCCAGGGGACAAATCGCCGACTTCATCGTTTCAACTGCGAGGCATCATCGGCCTTGTCGAGAGAATGACACAGGCGTCGCATCGAGGTAAAGCGTTCAGCGCCCGGCTTGCGTTGCTAAAGAGCGGCTCATATAAGATTAACCGTTTTGCGCTAGACCGATGCTCGAAAACAAGGGCGTGGAGAGAGGCGCTAAGGGCTTAAAATGGTGGCGTTGCGTGACCAGGTTCGATTCCTCGAAAAGAGAAGCTGAAGGGGCTGGTAGGGTAGAATGATTGTTACCTGTCCGTCCTGTGAGACCAGCTTTGCCGTGGATGAGTCTCTGCTTGGCCCACGTGGCCGCAAGGTTCGTTGCAGCGAGTGCGCCCACCGTTGGCACCAGTTGCCCGAGGACGCAGGCACAGAGCTGGCGCCCCCCGCAGCGGCCGAGGCGCCCGAGTCTGCTCCTGAGCCAGCGCCCGAGACGCCGGCTGAGGCCGTTGAAGAGGCACCCGCGGAGCCGGAGTCGCCGGAGGTCGTTCCGGCGCCGGAGGACAAAGAAGAACCCTCACCTCCGCCTGTTCGGGGCCCGAAGCTCTTTGAAGCCGAGGAGGAGGATATCCTCGATGACGGTGACCGCAGATTTGCGGTGCTGGGCTGGAGTATCTTCCTGATCGTATTCATTCTGATCGGCTGCGGGTTCTATTTTGGGCAGAAGCAGATCGTGGCCTTTGAACCGCGGTTCCAGAAACTCTACGACCTCGTCGGGCTCTCTGCCCATGACGAGACCGAAGTCGCCGAAGCGATCCCCGGCGAAGGCCTCTCTATTCCCGCCGACAAACTCCTGAAAAGCCGCAAACGCGTCAGTGGCGAGGCGATGATTGTCATTGAAGGGAGCGTCGTGAACGACACAGAACTGGACCAGGCTGTGCCGACCTTGCGGGCGACGGTCGCAAATGCGAAGTCTGAAATCCTGGCGCGCTGGTACTTTGAGGCTGATGCGACCCGGATCGGTCCCAGCGATGAGGTGACTTTCGGAACCTCTATCGCAGACGATTGGGGCGATCAGGGAATTGGTATCTCCATCATCTTCGTCTCGGACGAAACCGAGCAAAACGAGCCCAGCATCGGTCCGTCTGCCGTTAAGCCGTAAGAATGCCGGTCGCCTGTCGACGCCCGTTTCGGGTTTATTCAGCCGGCCTCACAAACATCGCAGATTGAAACGCGGCGCTGTGCTTCGCCTGATCAAGGCGCGTCTGAGCGGTTAGAGCATATTCCGACCACACGGGATCATTTGACCGGGGAGATTTTCCGTTCTGACAAGGCACGGTTCGCAATGCGATGCGGCGCATCGGATGCCGCCGCATCGGATAAGAGCCGTAACGCTGTCAGAGCGGAAAAGAACCCGGCCTCCGGTGGTGTTTGAAGAGTCATCGGCCGCGTTGCGATGCTTGCCCGATGCGCCGTATCGGATGCCGCTGCATCGCGCTGCGCAACGCGCCTTGCCGAATGAGACTTCAAACACCATCAAATTGATCCCGTGCGGTCGGAAAATGCTCTAGCGCCAAAGCCCTGGATCTTGAGTTTGAAATCCGTGGTCCGCCCGGCGGCGGCAGCCTGCGCGTTTTCTGTCCGTTTCGACGCAATACTCTCTTGCGGCCCGGACCCGAAGATGAAGGATGATTAAACAGCAGATGAAAAACAAAAATCCGGCTTCTCCGGCCCTTGTGCTGTGTTAGTCGTGCTGTGTTAATCGAGATCAGATACGCGGGCATAGCGGCGCGAGGGTGAAGCTGGCGCTTGGCACAGCTTCTTTAGATGTGAAGCTTTGCCCTCGCCCGGGAGCTTGGCGAAGGACAGCTCAGTCAGGATTGACTGACGGGGCTGACATGTCTGCCCGATCCCTGTGACTGACGGCTCTATCCGTGGAAGCGCCCGGTAAGTGTGATGTAAAAATATATAAAATCAATCTATTTGACGTCTATTTTTATAATAGAATGATAATTAATCTCAATTATTCACGTTTAATTGATTTTTTGTAGTGCAGAAATTTTTGGAAGCTTCTTCCTGGGGCGCGCAAGTACTTGGAGGAAAGGCCGGAATATGCAGTGTATGACGCAGGGGTCGCGTCACCTGAAACATGACAGCGACCCGCGGCTTTCCCGAATCTCAATGCTTCAAGATTTGCTTTGGAAATCAGTGTTTTGCTGGTCGAAAGGCAATGAATCTTGAGCCCTCTCAAACGCAATTTGCATTAGTCTATGCTGCAGGCGGTCTCTCTCTCGGAGGTGGACGCTGGGCATCCGGTGTCGGTGATGGCGCATTACTTTGCAGCCATGCCGCGGGAAGTCTGTCCGCTGGCGCCGCTTTGGTCCGACTTCGATCCCATGGCCGTCCCTCGAGCCCTGGCTTGGATCATACTTATCAGTCGCGAAGATCCCACCTCAAGCGGGCATGTGGTGCGGCTGATGGGTGAGGGAGCCATCAATCTCTACTCTGCCAACTTGACCGGCATGACAATCTTTCAGGCCTATGAAAGAGGTCTTGTCTCTGACCCCTGGCAAAATCTGGCTGAGGTCGCGGACACCCGTCAAGCGACCTTTCACCGTGGCAACGTTCCGCGGCAGGAAAGGAAATTCATCCGAATCTATCGCGGCTGTTTCCCTTTCTGCGATGAAAAGCGTGACATCACGCGTTTGATTGTCGTGATCGCACCCATTGACAAGACTGTATCGGAGTATTGGGGCCTGCAGACACAGCCTGCCAGGCCCGGGCCCGATCTCGCCTAGACCGGATTCTGGGTGAGCAGGGCATCGCCAACGCTACCTGATTTGCTCTAGCTTGCCTTTTGCTGGGACGGACGCCGAAACTTGGTACCAAGACCGATCTCTTTTGCAAGTTTACGGCGTTCCTGGGAGTAGTTCGGCGCAACGACGGGATAGTCGTCGGGCAGGTTCCAGCGGTCCCGATAGTCCTCGATGGACAGGCCGTGGTTACGCTTGAGGTAGCGCTTCAAGACCCTGAGTTTTTTACCGTCTTCCAGGCAAACGATGTAGTCGGGAGTGACCGATTTAGAAATCGGCACCGCAGGCTTGGGGCGCATCGGAGGCGGCGCCGGCGGATCCACATTGGCCAGGGCGCTGTAGACGTCGCGCAACAGTTCCGGCAATTCTTCGGCCGCTACCTGATTGTTGGAAACATGTGCGATTACGACGTCGACTGTACATTTCAAAAGATCAGCGTCTTTGACTTCCTCTACCTTGGCGTCGCTGTTCATCGGTGTTTTTCCATAAGAGACAACTTCATCGCATCTTCGTTTAAGAGACTCTATAACATTCAGCTCTGTAAGCATTGTATCAGCCTGCGTAAGAGTGTTTAAACAGTTTTATGTTGTTTACGAAAATTGCGTTAAATTTTCCTTTAGAGCTGTCGCGGAATAGAGGCCAAGCGGGCCCAAGGAACAAACAGCGCCGCCCTCTTGATCTGGATGCGGCCTCGGCATTGCGCCTGCGCAGAGCTTCCGGCCCGATCCGTCCCTGGACAGGCGTTTCCTTGCTTCCGATAGCTTGAGGTTCCCAAATGCCAGGTCGGTTGCGCCAGCGCGTTAACCCCATGTTAATCTTAATTACCGCAGTATGCGGGATGAGAAGAACCTGGTCAGAGCCTGCATTTCGAGGCTGGCCGACGCGGTTGGCAGAGAGCGGTTTGTGTGTTTCCCGGGGCACCGGGCCTTAAGATCTGTGTTTGAAATCGGGTCTGGCTGCTTGAGGGACGGAGCATCGCGAGGCGGTTGAAACACCACAGGCTCCGGATTGCTGCCAGGTGCGGTCTCTTGATTGCATGACAGAGGTCATTTGGACTTGTTTTCGCTGGTGGAAATTAGCTTCAGGAAACGTAGGATCGGGTTCCGTGATGGACGCAAGGTGCGGTGATGGCGCGGATTTTGGTGGCTGAAGACGACGGGGCGGTGCAGAGCTTCGTCTCCCGGGCTCTGACCCATAAGGGGCATGAGGTGACGGCGGTGGATGACGGCGTGCAGGCGCTCGAGCGGCTCCGCACGGACAGCTTTGATCTGCTGATCACCGACATCGTCATGCCGGAACTGGACGGTATCGCACTGGCCTTGAAGGTGACGAAGGACTATCCGGATCTGCCGATCCTGCTCATGACCGGCTATTCGGCCGAACGGCAACGCGCGCACAATCTGGATGAATTGATCTGTCGCGTGATCACCAAGCCCTTTACGCTCAAGCAGATCTGTGCGGTGGCGGACGAGGTGATGGCGGCGCAGCGACTGGTGGTTCACTGACGGCGCGGAGCAGGTGGTCCGGAGGGCGGCGGCGAGAGAGTCGCGCCTGCGCTATACCGGCGCTCCGACCGGAGGGCGCCAAATCCCAAACCATATGCTTCAGCGCCTTGCGGATTCTGCCGACAAGCCCCGAATAAGCACAAAAGCCTGTCAGAACTGTCGCAGCAGGCGGTCGATGTAGTCCAGTTCGCTTGCAGGCCGCTGGCGTTCACCCCTGCGGCGGCGCAGTTCCTGCAGAATTTCGCGCGTACGGACGATATCGCCCTCATCGGGGATCTCAACGCCGGTGCGCGCATCATTGATGCCGCCACGGCCCGTCTCGCGTCCGAAGGGATCGTTGCTGCGGCCCGGCTGCGCACCGACCGTGCCGCTGCCGCGCTCCGCCTGCTGTCCCATCTGCTGCATAAAGCTCTCGGCCATGGACTGCATGCCCTGTTGAAGCTGATCCAGTGAACGGGACTGCGGCTGGACCGCGCTTTGTCCTTCTTCGCCGTTCAGGGCATCGCGGGCGTCCCGCATCGACTGTTCCGCCCGACCGAGCGAGCGCGGGATCTCACCCAGGGCCTCGCCGAGCTGTCGCATCATCTCGCCAAGGTCCTTGCGAAGACCCTCCTGGGCGCCACCATCCTGGCTGCGCTCACGGGCACGCTGATCGCCGTCCTGACCCTCCCTGTCCTCGCCTTGCTGCTGCTCGCGCTCGAAGCTGCGGTCCAGCAGTTCTTGCTGGCGGCGGATCATGTCCTCCATCTCCTGCATCATGCCGTGGGCATCCTGCATCGCCTGGTTCATCTGTTCGGCGAAGTTGCCCGCGCGAAGGTTCTCGAGGATCTCCTGCAGTTGCGCCAGCAGTTCCTGGGCGGCCTCGGTGGAGCCGTTGCGCGCCAGCTCCCGGGCCTTTTCGATCAGGTCCCGCAGGTCGCTGCTGTCCATCATCTGCGCGTCGGGCGGCAGAGGCTGAGGTTCCATGCCCTGCGTCAACTGATTCTGCAACTGCTCGTTCATCGCTTCCATGAAGCGGTCGAGCGCTTCCTGCAGTTTATCCAGGAGCTCTTCGATCTCCGACTGATCGGCGCCGCGCGCGAGCGCTTCCTGGAGCGCTTTCTGCAGATTCCTGATGTCGCGCTCGGCAATCGCCAGTTCGCCTTCCTCGAGGCGCAGCGCGGTATCCCACAACAACTGCTGGACGCTTGGAATCACTTCGGCGCGCTTATCGTGAATCAGGCGCCGCTCGGCGGTGACGATGGCCAGAGCCACGACGATATCGTGATAGAAATGCTGAGGTCGCTGATAGATGTCGCGCAGCGCCCGGACGATCGGGAAGCGCTCTTCCGGTGCCAGGGTCAGTTCCTTGCGCAGCTCCACCAGGGCCCGGGCCACAGGATGATTGAAGATACGCTCCGGCAGCACGGTCCGCAGTGCCTCGCTCATGCCGGTCTGGCCGACCGCATCCTCTGCCAGCAGCGTGATCTCAACCGCCAGACCCGCCCAGGGATGCGGCGTGAGATCGTGATAGCTGGTGGCGCTGAGTTCACTCGCGCTCGATCTGGGCAGCGCGAGTTCCAGCAGGAAGGGCGGCGTTTCGGGTTTGTCGAGCCGTTGGACCCGGGCTTGAATCTTTTCAACGCCGTAGTCGTCGCTGGCCTGGTACTCCAGCCGTAGGGCGGCCCGCTCGCTGCGGCTGGGGGCCGTCAGGTAGGCGATGACAGGCACTTCATCCGGATTGACCTGCATGCGCCATTCCGCCAGCGTTTTGCCGTCCTGCAGAATGGCGATGCGGTCGCCGCTGTCGATCTGGGCCGAGACCTTGAAAAACTCGACACCGGCGCTTTCAAACGGCGTGACGGCGCTTCCGATGCTCAGTTCGGGAGTTTCGGGCTGGCCCTGGACCTGAG
>CBDDPL010000005.1:0-20397 GCA_965232285.1 Denitrobaculum sp.
AAACCTCCAGCCTAGAGATTTCAAGATGAAGCCAAGATGTGGCCAAGATAGGGTCAAGAAAGCTTTCTTGGTGAAATCTCTAGCCTAGAGATTTCAAGATGAAGCCCAAGATGTGGCCAAGATAGGGTCAAGAAAGTTTTCTTAGTGAAATCTCTAGCCTAGGGATTTCAAGATGAAGCCCAAGATGTGGCCAAGATAGGGTCAAGAAAGCTTTCTTGGTGAAATCTCTAGCCTAGAGATTTCAAGATGAAGCCCAAGATGTGGCCAAGATAGGGTCAAGAAAGCTTTCTTGGTGAAATCTCTAGCCTAGAGATTTCAAGATGAATCCCAAGATGTGGCCAAGATAGGGTCAAGAAAGCTTTCTTGGTGAAATCTCTAGCCTAGAGATTTCAAGATGAAGCCCAAGATGTGGCCAAGATAGGGTCAAGAAAGCTTTCTTGGTGAAATCTCTAGCCTAGAGATTTCAAGATGAAGCCCAAGATGTGGCCAAGATAGGGTCAAGAAAGCTTTCTTGGTGAAATCTCTAGCCTAGAGATTTCAAGATGAAGCCCAAGATGTGGCCAAGATTGGGTCAAGAAAGCTTTCTTCGTAAAATCTCTAGCCTAGAGATTTCAAGGTGAAGCCCAAGATGTGGCCAAGATAGGGTCAAGAAAGCTTTCTTGGTGAAATCTCTAGCCTAGAGATTTCAAGGTGAAGCCCAAGATGTGGCCAAGATAGGGTCAAGAAAGTTTTCTTGGTGAAAGCTCTAGCCTAGAGATTTCAAGATGAAGCCCAAGATGTGGCCAGGATAGGGTCAAGAAAGCTTCCTTGGTGAAATCTCTAGCCTAGAAATTTCAAGATGAAGCCCAAGATGTGGCCAAGATAGGGTCAAGAAAGCTTCCTTGGTGAAATCTCTAGCCTAGAGATTTCAAGATGAAGCCCAAGATGTGGCCAAGATAGGGTCAAGAAAGCTTTCTTGGTGAAACCTCTAGCCTAGAGATTTCAAGATGAAGCTCAAGATGTGGCCAAGATAGGGTCAAGAAAGCTTACTTGGTGAAATCTCTAGCCTAGAGATTTCAAGATGAAGCCCAAGATGTGGCCAAGATAGGGTCAAGAAAGCTTTCTTGGTGAAATCTCTAGCCTAGAGATTTCAAGATGAAGCCCAAGATGTGGCCAAGATAGGGTCAAGAAAGCTTTCTTGGTGAAATCTCCAGCCTAGAGATATTACAAGATGAAGCCCAAGATGTGGCCAAGATAGGGTCAAGAAAGCTTTCTTGGTGAAATCTCTAGCCTAGAGATTTCAAGATGAAGCCCAAGATGTGGCCAACATTGGGTCAAGAAAGCTTTCTTGGTGAAATCTCGAGCCTAGAGATTTCAAGATGAAGCCCAAGATGTGGCCAAGATAGGGTCAAGAAAGCTTTCTTGGTGAAATCTCTAGCCTAGAGATTTCAAGATGAAGCCCAAGATGTGGCCAAGATAAGGGTCAAGAAAGCTTTCTTGGTGAAACCTCCAGCCTAGAGATTTCAAGATGAAGCCCAAGATGTGGCCAAGATAGGGTCAAGAAAGTTTTCTTAGTGAAATCTCTAGCCTAGGGATTTCAAGATGAAGCCCAAGATGTGGCCAAGATAGGGTCAAGAAAGCTTTCTTGGTGAAATCTCTAGCCTAGAGGTTTCAAGATGAAGCCCAAGATGTGGCCAAGATAGGGTCAAGAAAGCTTTCTTGGTGAAATCTCTAGCCTAGAGATTTCAAGATGAAGCCCAAGATGTGGCCAACATTGGGTCAAGAAAGCTTTCTTGGTGAAATCTCTAGCCTAGAGAGTTCAAGATGAAGCCCAAGATGTGGCCAAGATAGGGTCAAGAAAGCTTTCTTGGTGAAATCTCTAGCCTAGAGATTTCAAGATGATGCCCAAGATGTGGCCAAGATAAGGGTCAAGAAAGCTTTCTTGGTGAAACCTCCAGCCTAGAGATTTCAAGATGAAGCCCAAGATGTGGCCAAGATAGGGTCAAGAAAGTTTCTTAGTGAAATCTCTAGCCTAGGGATTTCAAGATGAAGCCCAAGATGTGGCCAAGATAGGGTCAAGAAAGCTTTCTTGGTGAAATCTCTAGCCTAGAGGTTTCAAGATGAAGCCCAAGATGTGGCCAAGATAGGGTCAAGAAAGCTTTCTTGGTGAAATCTCTAGCCTAGAGATTTCAAGATGAAGCCCAAGATGTGGCCAAAATAGGGTCAAGAAAGCTTTCTTGGTGAAATCTCTAGCCTAGAGATTTCAAGATGAAGCCCAAGATGTGGCCAAGATAGGGTCAAGAAAGCTTTCTTGGTGAAATCTCTAGCCTAGAGATTTCAAGATGAAGCCCAAGATGTGGCCAAGATAGGGTCAAGAAAGCTTTCTTGGTGAAATCTCTAGCTTCGAGATTTCAAGATGAAGCACAAGATGTGGCCAAGATAGGGTCAAGAAAGCTTTCTTGGTGAAATCTCTAGCCTAGAGATTTCAAGCTGAAGCCCAAGATGTGGCCAAGATAGAGTCAAGAAAGCTTTCTTGGTGAAATCTCTAGCCTAGAGATTTCAAGCTGAGGCCCAAGATGTGGCCAAGATAGGGTCAAGAAAGTTTTGTTGGTGAAATCTCTAGCCTAGAGATATTACAAGATGAAGCCCAAGATGTGGCCAAGATAGGGTCAAGAAAGCTTTCTTGGTGAAATCTCTAGCCTACAGATATTACAAGATGAAGCCCAAGATGTGGCCAAGATAGGGTCAAGAAAGCTTTCTTGGTGAAATCTCTAGCCTAGAGATTTCAAGATGAAGCCCAAGATGTGGCCAACATTGGGTCAAGAAAGCTTTCTTGGTGAAATCTCTAGCCTAGAGGTGGTCAAGAAGGCTTTCTTGGTGTAAGCTCTAGCCTAGAGATTTCAAGATGAAGCCAAGATGTGGCCAAGATAGGGTCAAGAAAGCTTTCTTGGTGAAATCTCTAGCCTAGAGATTTCAAGATGAAGCCAAAGATGTGGCCAAGGTAGGGTCAAGAAAGCTTTCTTGGTGAAATCTCTAGCCTAGAGATTTCAAGATGAAGCCCAAGATGTGGCCAAGATAGGGTCAAGAAAGCTTTCTTGGCGAAATCTCTAGCCTAGAGATTTCAAGATGGAGCCCAAGATGTGGCCAAGATAGGGTCAAGAAAGCTTTCTTGGTGAAATCTCTAGCCTAGAGATTTCAAGATGAAGCCCAAGATGTGGCCAAGATAGGGTCAAGAAAGCTTTCTTGGTGAAACCTCTAGCCTAGAGATTTCAAGATGAAGCCCAAGATGTGGCCAAGATAGGGTCAAGAAAGCTTTCTTGGTGAAATCTCTAGCCTAGAAATTTCAAGATGAAGCACAAGATGTGGCCAAGATTGGGTCAAGAAAGCTTTCTTGGTGAAATCTCTAGCCTAGAGATTTCAAGATGAAGCCCAAGATGTGGCCAAGATAGGGTCAAGAAAGCTTTCTTGGTGAAATCTCCAGCCTAGAGATTTCAAGATGATGCCCAAGATGTGGCCAAGATAAGGGTCAAGAAAGCTTTCTTGGTGAAACCTCCAGCCTAGAGATTTCAAGATGAAGCCCAAGATGTGGCCAAGATAGGGTCAAGAAAGCTTTCTTGGTGAAATCTCTAGCCTAGAGATTTCAAGATGAAGCCCAAGATGTGGCCAAGATAGGGTCAAGAAAGCTTTCTTGGTGAAACCTCTAGCCTAGAGATTTCAAGATGAAGCCCAAGATGTGGCCAAGATAGGGTCAAGAAAGCTTTCTTGGTGAAATCTCTAGCCTAGAAATTTCAAGATGAAGCACAAGATGTGGCCAAGATTGGGTCAAGAAAGCTTTCTTGGTGAAATCTCTAGCCTAGAAATTTCAAGATGAAGCACAAGATGTGGCCAAGATTGGGTCAAGAAAGCTTTCTTGGTGAAATCTCTAGCCTAGAGATTTCAAGATGAAGCCCAAGATGTGGCCAAGATAGGGTCAAGAAAGCTTTCTTGGTGAAATCTCTAGCCTAGAGATTTCAAGATGAAGCCCAAGATGTGGCCAAGATAAGGGTCAAGAAAGCTTTCTTGGTGAAATCTCTAGCCTAGAAATTTCAAGATGAAGCACAAGATGTGGCCAAGATTGGGTCAAGAAAGCTTTCTTGGTGAAATCTCTAGCCTAGAGATTTCAAGATGAAGCCCAAGATGTGGCCAAGATAGGGTCAAGAAAGCTTTCTTGGTGAAATCTCTAGCCTAGAGATTTCAAGATGAAGCCCAAGATGTGGCCAAGATAAGGGTCAAGAAAGCTTTCTTGGTGAAACCTCCAGCCTAGAGATTTCAAGATGAAGCCCAAGATGTGGCCAAGATAGGGTCAAGAAAGCTTTCTTGGTGAAATCTCTAGCCTAGAGATTTCAAGATGAAGCCCAAGATGTGGCCAAGATAGGGTCAAGAAAGCTTTCTTGGTGAAATCTCCAGCCTAGAGATTTCAAGATGAAGCCCAAGATGTGGCCAAGATAGGGTCAAGAAAGCTTTCTTGGTGAAATCTCCAGCCTAGAGATTTCAAGATGAAGCCCAAGATGTGGCCAGATAGGGTCAAGAGAGCTTTCTTGGTGAAATCTCTAGCCTAGAGATTTCAAGATGAAGCCCAAGATGTGGCCAAGATAGGGTCAAGAAAGCTTTCTTGGTGAAATCTCTAGCCTAGAGATTTCAAGATGAAGCCCAAGATGTGGCCAAGATAGGGTCAAGAAAGCTTTCTTGGTGAAATCTCTAGCCTAGAGATATTTCAAGATGAAGCCCAAGATGTGGCCAAGATAGGGTCAAGAAAGCTTTCTTGGTGAAATCTCTAGCCTAGAGATATTACAAGATGAAGCCCAAGATGTGGCCAAGATAGGGTCAAGAAAGCTTTCTTGGTGAAACCTCTAGCCTAGAGATTTCAAGATGAAGCCCAAGATGTGGCCAAGATAGGGTCAAGAAAGCTATCTTGGTGAAATCTCTAGCCTAGAGATTTCAAGATGAAGCCCAAGATGTGGCCAAGATAGGGTCAAGAAAGCTTTCTTGGTGAAATCTCTAGCCTAGAGATTTCAAGATGAAGCCCAAGATGTGGCCAAGATAGGGTCAAGAAAGCTTTCTTGGTGAAATCTCTAGCCTAGAGATTTCAAGATGAAGCCCAAGATGTGGCCAAGATAGGGTCAAGAGAGCTTTCTTGGTGAAATGTCTAGCCTAGAGATTTCAAGATGAAGCCCAAGATGTGGCCAAGATAGGGTCAAGAAAGCTTTCTTGGTGAAATCTCTAGCCTAGAGATTTCAAGATGAAGCCCAAGATGTGGCCAAGATAGGGTCAAGAAAGCTTTCTTGGTGAAATCTCTAGCCTAGAGATTTCAAGGTGAAGCCCAGCCAAGATAGGGTCAAGAAAGCTTTCTTGGTGAAATCTCTAGCCTAGAGATTTCAAGATGAAGCCCAAGATGTGGCCAAGATAGGGTCAAGAAAGCTTTCTTGGTGAAATCTCTAGCCTAGAGATCTCAAGATGAAGCCCAAGATGTGGCCAAGATAGGGTCAAGAAAGCTTTCTTGGTGAAATCTCTAGCCTAGAGATTTCAAGATGAAGCCCAAGATGTGGCCAAGGCAGGGTCAAGAAAGCTTTCTTGGTGAAAACTCTAGCCCATAGGTTTTACAAGATGAAGCCCAAGATGTGGCCAAGATAGGGTCAAGAAAGCTTTCTTGGTGAAATCTCTAGCCTAGAGATTTCAAGATTAAGCCCAAGATGTGGCCAAGATAGGGTCAAGAAAGCTTTCTTGGTGAAATCTCTAGCCTAGAGATTTCAAGATGAAGCCCAAGATGTGGCCAAAATAGGGTCAAGAAAGCTTTCTTGGTGAAATCTCTAGCCTAGAGATTTCAAGATGAAGCCCAAGATGTGGCCCTAGAGATTTCAAGATGAAGCCCAAGATGTGGCCAAGATAGGGTCAAGAAAGCTTTCTTGGTGAAATCTCTAGCTTCGAGATTTCAAGATGAAGCACAAGATGTGGCCAAGATAGGGTCAAGAAAGCTTTCTTGGTGAAATCTCTAGCCTAGAGATTTCAAGCTGAAGCCCAAGATGTGGCCAAGATAGAGTCAAGAAAGCTTTCTTGGTGAAATCTCTAGCCTAGAGATTTCAAGCTGAGGCCCAAGATGTGGCCAAGATAGGGTCAAGAAAGTTTTGTTGGTGAAATCTCTAGCCTAGAGATATTACAAGATGAAGCCCAAGATGTGGCCAAGATAGGGTCAAGAAAGCTTCCTTGGTGAAATCTCTAGCCTAGAGATATTACAAGATGAAGCCCAAGATGTGGCCAAGATAGGGTCAAGAAAGCTTTCTTGGTGAAATCTCTAGCCTAGAGATTCCAAGATGAAGCCCAAGATGTGGCCAACATTGGGTCAAGAAAGCTTTCTTGGTGAAATCTCTAGCCTAGAGGTGGTCAAGAAGGCTTTCTTGGTGAAATCTCTAGCCTAGAGATTTCAAGATGAAGCCCAAGATGTGGCCAAGATAGGGTCAAGAAAGCTTTCTTGGTGAAACCTCTAGCCTAGAGATTTCAAGATGAAGCCCAAGATGTGGCCAAGATAGGGTCAAGAAAGCTTTCTTGGTGAAATCTCTAGCCTAGAGATTTCAAGATGAAGCCCAAGATGTGGCCAAGATAGGGTCAAGAAAGCTTTCTTGGTGAAATCTCTAGCCTAGAGATATCAAGATGAAGCCCAAGATGTGGCCAAGATAGGGTCAAGAAAGCTTTCTTGGTGAAATCTCCAGCGTAGAGATTTCAAGATGAAGCCCAAGATGTGGCCAAGATAGGGTCAAGAAAGCTTTCTTGGTGAAATCTCCAGCCTAGAGATTTCAAGATGAAGCCCAAGATGTGGCCAAGATAGGGTCAAGAAAGCTTTCTTGGTGAAATCTCGAGCCTAGAGATTTCAAGATGAAGCCCAAGATGTGGCCAAGATAGGGTCAAGAAAGCTTCCTTGGTGAAATGTCTAGCCTAGAGATTTCAAGATGAAGCCCAAGATGTGGCCAAGATAGGGTCAAGAAAGCTTTCTTGGTGAAATCTCTAGCCTAGAGATTTCAAGATGATGCCCAAGATGTGGCCAAGATAAGGGTCAAGAAAGTTTTCTTGGTGAAACTTCCAGCCTAGAGATTTCAAGATGAAGCCCAAGATGTGGCCAAGATAGGGTCAAGAAAGTTTTCTTAGTGAAATCTCTAGCCTAGGGATTTCAAGATGAAGCCAAGATGTGGCCAAGATAGGGTCAAGAAAGCTTTCTTGGTGAAATCTCTAGCCTAGAGGTTTCAAGATGAAGCCCAAGATGTGGCCAAGATTGGGTCAAGAAAGCTTTCTTGGTGAAATCTCTAGCCTAGAGATTTCAAGATGAAGCCCAAGATGTGGCCAAGATAGGGTCAAGAAAGCTTTCTTGGTGAAATCTCTAGCCTAGAGATTTCAAGATGAAGCCCAAGATGTGGCCAACATTGGGTCAAGAAAGCTTTCTTGGTGAAATCTCTAGCCTAGAGGTGGTCAAGAAAGCTTTCTTGGTGAAATCTCTAGCCTAGAGATTTCAAGATGAAGCCAAGATGTGGCCAAGATAGGGTCAAGAAAGCTTTCTTGGTGAAATCTCTAGCCTAGAGATTTCAAGATGAAGCCCAAGATGTGGCCAAGATTGGGTCAAGAAAGCTTTCTTGGTGAAATCTCTAGCCTAGAGATTTCAAGATGAAGCCCAAGACGTGGCCAAGATAGGGTCAAGAAAGCTTTCTTGGTGAAATCTCTAGCCTAGAGATTTCAAGATGAAGCCCAAGATGTGGCCAAGGCAGGGTCAAGAAAGCTTTCTTGGTGAAAACTCTAGCCCATAGATTTTACAAGATGAAGCCCAAGATGTGGCCAAGATAGGGTCAAGAAAGCTTTCTTGGTGAAATCTCTAGCCTAGAGATTTCAAGATGAAGCCCAAGATGTGGCCAAGATAGGGTCAAGAAAGCTTTCTTGGTGAAATCTCTAGCCTAGAGATTTCGATGAAGCCCAAGATGTGGCTAAGATAGGGCCAAGAAAGCTTTCTTGGTGAAATCTCTAGCCTAGAGATTTCAAGATGAAGCCCAAGATGTGGCCAAGATAGGGTCAAGAAAGCTTTCTTGGTGAAACCTCTAGCCTAGAGATTTCAAGATGAAGCCCAAGATGTGGCCAAGATAGGGTCAAGAAAGCTTTCTTGGTGAAATCTCGAGCCTAGAGGTTTCAAGATGAAGCCCAAGATGTGGCCAAGGCAGGGTCAAGAAAGCTTTCTTGGTGAAAACTCTAGCCCATAGATTTTACAAGATGAAGCCCAAGATGTGGCCAAGATAGGGTCAAGAAAGCTTTCTTGGTGAAATCTCTAGCCTAGAGATTTCAAGATGAAGCCCAAGATGTGGCCAAGATAGGGTCAAGAAAGCTTTCTTGGTGAAATCTCTAGCCTAGAGATTTCAAGATGAAGCCCAAGATGTGGCCAAGATAGGGTCAAGAAAGCTTTCTTGGTGAAATCTCTAGCCTAGAGATTTCAAGATGAAGCCCAAGATGTGGCCAAGATAGGGTCAAGAAAGCTTTCTTGGTGAAATCTCTAGCCTAGAGATTTCAAGGTGAAGCCCAAGATGTGGCCAACATTGGGTCAAGAAAGCTTTCTTGGTGAAATCTCTAGCCTAGAGGTGGTCAAGAAAGCTTTCTTGGTGAAATCTCTAGCCTAGAGATTTCAAGATGAAGCCAAGATGTGGCCAAGATAGGGTCAAGAAAGCTTTCTTGGTGAAATCTCTAGCCTAGAGATTTCAAGATGAAGCCCAAGATGTGGCCAAGATTGGGTCAAGAAAGCTTTCTTGGTGAAATCTCTAGCCTAGAGATTTCAAGGTGAATCCCAAGATGTGGCCAAGATAGGGTCAAGAAAGCTTTCTTGGTGAAATCTCTAGCCTAGAGATTTCAAGATGAAGCCCAAGATGTGGCCAAGATAGGGTCAAGAAAGCTTTCTTGGTGAAATCTCTACCCTAAAATTTCAAGATGGAGCCCAAGATGTGGCCAAGATAGGGTCAAGAAAGCTTTCTTGGTGAAATCTCTAGCCTAGAGATTTCAAGATGAAGCCCAAGATGTGGCCAAGATTGGGTCAAGAAAGCTTTCCTCGTAAAATCTCTAGCCTAGAGATTTCAAGATGGAGCCCAAGATGTGGCCAAGATAGGGTCAAGAAAGCTTTCTTGGTGAAATCTCTAGCCTAGAGATTTCAAGATGAAGCCCAAGATGTGGCCAAGATAGGGTCAAGAAAGTTTTCTTGGTGAAAGCTCTAGCCTAGAGATTTCAAGATGAAGCCCAAGATGTGGCCAGGATAGGGTCAAGAAAGCTTCCTTGGTGAAATCTCTAGCCTAGAAATTTCAAGATGAAGCCCAAGATGTGGCCAAGATAGGGTCAAGAAAGCTTCCTTGGTGAAATCTCTAGCCTAGAGATTTCAAGATGAAGCCCAAGATGTGGCCAAGATAGGGTCAAGAAAGCTTTCTTGGTGAAACCTCTAGCCTAGAGATTTCAAGATGAAGCTCAAGATGTGGCCAAGATAGGGTCAAGAAAGCTTTCTTGGTGAAATCTCTAGCCTAGAGATTTCAAGATGAAGCCCAAGATGTGGCCAAGATAGGGTCAAGAAAGCTTTCTTGGTGAAATCTCTAGCCTAGAGATTTCAAGATGAAGCCCAAGATGTGGCCAAGATAGGGTCAAGAAAGCTTTCTTGGTGAAATCTCCAGCCTAGAGATTTCAAGATGAAGCCCAAGATGTGGCCAAGATAGGGTCAAGAAAGCTTTCTTGGTGAAATCTCCAGCCTAGAGATTTCAAGATGAAGCCCAGGATGTGGCCAAGATAGGGTCAAGAAAGCTTTCTTGGTGAAATCTCGAGCCTAGAGATTTCAAGATGAAGCCCAAGATGTGGCCAAGATAGGGTCAAGAAAGCTTTCTTGGTGAAATCTCTAGCCTAGAGATTTCAAGATGAAGCCCAAGATGTGGCCAAGATAAGGGTCAAGAAAGCTTTCTTGGTGAAACCTCCAGCCTAGAGATTTCAAGATGAAGCCCAAGATGTGGCCAAGATAGGCTCAAGAAAGCTTTCTTAGTGAAATCTCTAGCCTAGAGATTTCAAGATAAAGCCCAAGATGTGGCCAAGATAGGGCAAGAAAGCTTTCTTGGTGAAATCTCTAGCCTAGAGGTTTCAAGATGAAGCCCAAGATGTGGCCAAGATAGGGTCAAGAAAGCTTTCTTGGTGAAATCTCTAGCCTAGAGATTTCAAGATGAAGCCCAAGATGTGGCCAAGGTAGGGTCAAGAAAGCTTTCTTGGTGAAATCTCTAGCCTAGAGATTTCAAGATGAAGCCCAAGATGTGGCTAAGATAGGGTCAAGAAAGCTTTCTTGGTGAAATCTCTAGCCTAGAGATTTCAAGGTGAAGCACAAGCTGTGGCCAAGATAGGGTCAAGAAAGCTTTCTTGGTGAAATCTCTAGCCTAGAGATTGCAAGATGAAGCCCAAGATGTGGCCAAGATAGGGTCAAGAAAGTTTTCTTGGTGAAAGCTCTAGCCTAGAGATTTCAAGGTGAAGCCCAAGATGTGGCCAAGATAGGGTCAAGAAAGCTTTCTTGGTGAAATCTCTAGCCTAGAGATATTACAAGATGAAGCCCAAGATGTGGCCAAGATAGGGTCAAGAAAGCTTTCTCGGTGAAATCTCTAGCCTAGAAATTTCAAGATGAAGCCCAAGATGTGGCCAAGATAGGGTCAAGAAAGCTTTCTTGGTGAAATCTCTAGCCTAGAAATTTCAAGATGAAGCCCAAGATGTGGCCAAGATAGGGTCAAGAAAGCTCCCTTGGTGAAATCTCTAGCCTAGAGATTTCAAGATGAAGCCCAAGACGTGGCCAAGATAGGGTCAAGAAAGCTTTCTTGGTGAAATCTCTAGCCTAGAGATTTCAAGATGAAGCCCAAGATGTGGCCAAGATAGGGCCAAGACAGCTTTCTTGGTGAAACCTCCAGCCTAGAGATTTCAAGATGAAGCCCAAGATGTGGCCAAGATAGGGTCAAGAAAGCTCCCTTGGTGAAATCTCTAGCCTAGAGATTTCAAGATGAAGCCCAAGACGTGGCCAAGATAGGGTCAAGAAAGCTTTCTTGGTGAAATCTCTAGCCTAGAGATTTCAAGATGAAGCCCAAGATGTGGCCAAGATAGGGCCAAGACAGCTTTCTTGGTGAAACCTCCAGCCTAGAGATTTCAAGATGAAGCCCAAGATGTGGCCAAGATAGGGTCAAGAAAGCTTTCTTGGTGAAATCTCTAGCCTAGAGATTTCAAGATGAAGCCCAAGATGTGGCCAAGATAGGGTCAAGAAAGCTTTCTTGGTGAAATCTCTAGCCTAGAGATTTCAAGATGAAGCCCAAGATGTTGCCAAGATAGGGTCAAGAAAGCTTTCTTGGTGAAATCTCTAGCCTAGAGATTTCAAGATGAAGCCCAAGATGTGGCCAAGATAGGGTCAAGAAAGCTTTCTTGGTGAAATCTCTAGCCTAGAGATTTCAAGATGAAGCCCAAGACGTGGCCAAGATAGGGTCAAGAAAGCTTTCTTGGTGAAATCTCTAGCCTAGAGATTTCAAGGTGAAGCCCAAGCTGTGGCCAAGATAGGGTCAAGAAAGCTTTCTTGGTGAAATCTCTAGCCTAGAGATTTCAAGGTGAAGCCCAAGATGTGGCCAAGATAGGGTCAAGAAAGTTTTCTTGGTGAAAGCTCTAGCCTAGAGATTTCAAGATGAAGCCCAAGATGTGTCAAGAAAGCTTTCTTGGCGAAATCTCTAGCCTAGAGATTTCAAGATGAAGCCCAAGATGTGGCCAAGATTGGGTCAAGAAAGCTTTCTTGGTGAAATCTCTAGCCTAGAGATATTACAAGATGAAGCCCAAGATGTGGCCAAGATAGGGTCAAGAAAGCTTTCTTGGTGAAATCTCTAGCCTAGAGATTTCAAGATGAAGCCCAAGATGTGGCCAAGATAGGGTCAAGAAAGCTGTCTTGGTGAAATCTCTAGCCTAGAGATTCCAAGATGAAGCCCAAGATGTGGCCAAGATAGGGTCAAGAAAGCTTTCTTGGTGAAATCTCTAGCCTAGCGATTTCAAGATGAAGCCCAAGATAGGGTCAAGAAAGCTTTCTTGGTGAAATCTCTAGCCTAGAGATTTCAAGGTGAAGCCCAAGATGTGGCCAAGATAGGGTCAAGAAAGCTTTCTTGGTGAAATCTCTAGCATAGAGATTTCAAGATGAAGCCCAAGATGTGGCCAAGATAGGGTCAAGAAGGCTTCCTTGGTGAAATCTCTAGCCTAGAGATTTCAAGATGAAGCCCAAGATGTGGCCAAGATAGGGTCAAGAAAGCTTCCTTGGTGAAATCTCTAGCCTAGAGATTTCAAGATGAAGCCCAAGATGTGGCCAAGATAGGGTCAAGAAAGCTTTCTTGGTGAAATCTCCAGCCAAGGGATTTCAAGATGAAGCCCAAGATGTGGCCAAGATAGGGTCAAGAAAGCTTTCTTGGCGAAATCTCTAGCCTGGAGATTTCAAGATGAAGCCCAGGATGTGGCCAAGATTGGGTCAAGAAAGCTTTCTTGGTGAAATCTCGAGCCTAGAGATTTCAAGATGAAGCCCAGGATGTGGCCAAGATAGGGTCAAGAAAGCTTTCTTGGTGAAATCTCTAGCCTAGAGATTTCAAGATGAAGCCCAAGATATGGCTAAGATAGGGTCAAGAAAGCTTTCTTGGTGAAATCTCTAGCCTAGAGATTTCAAGATGATGCCCAAGATGTGGCCAAGATAGGATCAAGAAAGCTTTCTTGGTGAAACCTCCAGCTTAGAGATTTCAAGATGAAGCCCAAGATGTGGCCAAGATAGGGTCAAGAAAGCTTTCTTGGTGAAATCTCTAGCCTAGAGATTTCAAGATGAAGCCCAAGATGTGGCCAAGATAGGGTCAAGAAAGCTTTCTTGGTGAAATCTCTAGCCTAGAGATTTCAAGATGAAGCCTAAGATGTGGCCAAGATAGGGTCAAGAAAGCTTTCTTGGTGAAATCTCTAGCCTAGAGATTTCAAGATGAGGCCCAGGATGTGGCCAAGATAGGGTCAAGAAAGCTTTCTTGGTGAAATCTCTAGCCTAGAGATTGCAAGATGAAGCCCAAGATGTGGCCAAGATAGGGCCAAGAAAGCTTTCTTGGTGAAATCTCTAGCCTAGAGATATTACAAGATGAAGCCCAAGATGTGGCCAAGATAGGGTCAAGAAAGCTTTCTTGGTGAAATCTCTAGCCTAGAGATTTCAAGATGAAGCCCAAGATGTGGCCAAGATAGGGTCAAGAAAGCTTTCTTGGTGAAATTTCTAGCCTAGAGATTTCAAGATGAAGCCCAGGATGTGGCCAAGATAGGGTCAAGAAAGCTTTCTTGGTGAAATCTCTAGCCTAAAGATTTCAAGATGAAGCCCAAGATGTGGCCAAGATAGGGTCAAGAAAGCTTTCTTGGTGAAATCTCTAGCCTAGAGATTTCAAGATGATGCCCAAGATGTGGCCAAGATAGGGTCAAGAAAGCTTTCTTGGTGAAATCTCTAGCCTAGAGATTTCAAGATGAAGCCCAAGATGTGGCCAAGATAGGGTCAAGAAAGCTTTCTTGGTGAAACCTCTAGCCTAGAGATATTAAAAGATGAAGCCCAAGATGTGGCCAAGATTGGGCCAAGAAAGCTTTCTTGGTGAAATCTCTAGCCTAGAGATTTCAAGCTAGAGATTTCAAGATGAAGCCCAAGATGTGGCCAAGATAGGGTCAAGAAAGCTTTCTTGGTGAAATCTCTAGCCTAGAGATTTCAAGCTGAAGCCCAAGATGTGGCCAAGATAGGGTCAAGAAAGCTTTCTTGGTGAAATCTCTAGCCTAAAGATTTCAAGATGAAGCCCAAGATGTGGCCAAGATAGGGTCAAGAAAGCTTTCTTGGTGAAATCTCTAGCCTAAGCGATTTCAAGATGAAGCCCAAGATAGGGTCAAGAAAGCTTTCTTGGTGAAATCTTTAGCCTAGAGATTTCAAGATGAAGCCCAAGATGTGGCCAAGATTGGGTCAAGAAAGCTTTCTTGGTGAAATCTCTAGCCTAGAGATTTCAAGATGAAGCCCAAGATGTGGCCAAGATTGGGTCAAGAAAGCTTACTTGGTGAAATCTCTAGCCTAGAGATTTCAAGATGAAGCCCAAGATGTGGCCAAGATGGGGTCAAGAAAGCTTTCTTGGTGAAACCACTAGCCTAGAGATTTCAAGATGAAGCCCAAGATGTGGCCAAGATAGGGTCAAGAAAGCTTTCTTGGTGAAATCTCTAGCCTAAAGATTTCAAGATGAAGCCCAAGATGTGGCCAAGATGGGGTCAAGAAAGCTTTCTTGGTGAAATCTCTAGCCTAGAGATTTCAAGATGAAGCCCAAGATGTGGCCAAGATAGGGTCAAGAAAGCTTTCTTGGTGAAATCTCCAGCCTAGGGAGATTTCAAGATGAAGCCCAAGATGTGGCCAAGATAGGGTCAAGAAAGCTTTCTTGGTGAAATCTCTAGCCTAGAGATTTCAAGATGAAGCCCAGGATGTGGCCAAGATAGGGTCAAGAAAGCTTTCTTTGTGAAATCTCGAGCCTAGATTTCAAGATGAAGCCCAAGATATGGCCCAAGATTGGGTCAAGAAAGCTTACTTGGTGAAATCTCTAGCCTAGAGATTTCAAGATGAAGCCCAAGATATGGCCAAGATAGGGCCAAGAAAGCTTTCTTAGCGAAATCTCTAGCCTAGAGATTTCAAGATGATGCCCAAGATGTGGCCAAGATAGGGTCAAGAAAGCTTTCTTGGTGAAACCTTTAGCTTAGAGATTTCAAGATGAAGCCCAAGATGTGGCCAAGATTGGGTCAAGAAAGTTTTCTTCAAGATGAAGCCCAAGATGTGGCCAAGATAGTGTCAAGAAAGCTTTCTTGGTGAAATCTCTAGCCTAGAGGTTTCAAGATGAAGCCTAAGATGTGACCAAGATAGGGTCAAGAAAGCTTTCTTGGTGAAATCTCTAGCCTAGAGATTTCAAGATGAAGCCCAGGATGTGGCCAAGATTGGGTCAAGAAAGCTTTCTTGGTGAAATCTCTAGCCTAGAGATTTCAAGATGAAGCCCAAGATGTGGCCAAGATGGGGCCAAGAAAGCTTTCTTGGTGAAATCTCTAGCCTAGAGATATTACAAGATGAAGCCCAAGATGTGGCCAAGATAGGGTCAAGAAAGCTTTCTTGGTGAAATCTCTAGCCTAGAGATTTCAAGATGAAGCCCAAGATGTGGCCAAGATAGGGTCAAGAAAGCTTTCTTGGTGAAATCTCTAGCCTAGAGATTTCAAGATGAAGCCCAAGGTGTGGCCAAGATAGGGTCAAGAAAGCTTTCTTGGTGAAACCTCTAGCCTAGAGATTGCAAGATGAAGCCCAAGATGTGGCCAAGATAGGGTCAAGGCAGCTTTCTTGGTGAAATCTCCAGCCTAGAGATTTCAAGATGAAGCCCAAGATGTGGCCAAGATATAGGTCAAGAAAGCTTTCTTGGTGAAATCTCTAGCCTAGAGATTTCAAGATGAAGCCCACGATGTGGCCAAGATACGGTCAAGAAAGCTTACCCGGCGAAATCTCTAGCCTAGAGATTTCAAGATGAAGCCCAAGATGTGGCCAAGATAGGGTCAAGAAAGCTTTCTTGGTGAAATCTCTAGCCTAGAGATATTTCAAGATGAAGCACAAGATGTGGCCAAGATAGGGTCAAGAAAGCTTTCTTGGTGAAATCTCTAGCCTAGAAATTTCAGATGAAGCCCAAGATGTGGCCAAGATAGGGTCAAGAAAGCTTTCTTGGTGAAATCTCTAGCCTAGAGATATTACAAGATGAAGCCCAAGATGTGGCCAAGATAGGGTCAAGAAAGCTTTCTTGGTGAAATCTCTAGCCTAGAGATTGCAAGATGAAGCCCAAGATGTGGCCAAGATAGGGTCAAGACAGCTTTCTTGGTGAAATCTCTAGCCTAGAGATTTCAAGATGAAGCCCAAGATGTGGCCAAGATAGGGTCAAGAAAGCTTTCTTGGTGAAATCTCTAGCCTAGAGATTTCAAGATGAAGCCCAAGATGTGGCCAAGATGGGGTCAAGAAAGCTTTCTTGGTGAAATCTCTAGCCTAGAGATTTCAAGATGAAGCCCAAGATGTGGCCAAGATGGGGTCAAGAAAGCTTTCTTGGTGAAATCTCTAGCCTAGAGATATTACAAGATGAAGCCCAAGGTGTGGCCAAGATAGGGCCAAGAAAGCTTTCTTGGCGAAATCTCTAGCCTAGAGGTTTCAAGATGAAGCCCAAGATGTGGCCAAGATAGGGTCAAGAAAGCTTTCTTGGTGAAATCTCTAGCCTAGAGATTTCAAGATGAAGCCCAAGATGTGGCCAAGATAGGGTCAAGAAAGCTTTCTTGGTGAAATCTCTAGCCTAGAGATTTCAAGATGAGGCCCAAGATGTGGCCAAGATAGGGTCAAGAAAGCTTTCTTGGTGAAATCTCTAGCCTAGAGATATTACAAGATGAAGCCCAAGATGTGGCCAAGATAGGGTCAAGAAAGCTTTCTTGGTGAAATCTCTAGCCTAGGGATTTCAAGATGAAACCCAAGATGTGGCCAAGATAGGGTCAAGAAAGCTTTCTTGGTGAAATCTCTAGCCTAGAGATTTCAAGATGAAGCCCAAGATGTGGCCAAGATAGGGTCAAGGAAGCTTTCTTGGTGAAATCTCCAGCCTAGAGATTTCAAGATGAAGCCCAAGATGTGAAATCTCTAGCCTAGAGATTTCAAGGTGAAGCCCAAGATGTGGCCAAGATAGGGTCAAGAAAGCTTTCTTGGTGAAATCTCTAGCCTAAAGATTTCGAGATGAAGCCCAAGATGTGGCCAAGATAGGGTCAAGAAAGCTTTCTTGGTGAAATCTCTAGCCTAGAGATTTCAAGATTAAGCCCAAGATAGGGCCAAGAAAGCTTTCTTGGTGAAATCTCTAGCCTAGAGATTTCAAGATGAAGCCCAAGATGTGGAAGATAGGGTCAAGAAAGCTTTCTTGGTGAAATCTCTAGCCTAAAGATTTCGAGATGAAGCCCAAGATGTGGCCAAGATAGGGTCAAGAAAGCTTTCTTGGTGAAATCTCTAGCCTAGAGATTTCAAGATTAAGCCCAAGATAGGGCCAAGAAAGCTTTCTTGGTGAAATCTCTAGCCTAGAGATTTCAAGATGAAGCCCAAGATGTGGCCAAGATAGGGTCAAGAAAGCTTTCTTGGTGAAATCTCTAGCCTAGAGATTTCAAGATGAAGCCCAAGATGTGGCCAACATAGGGTCAAGAAAGTTTTCTTAGTGAAATCTCTAGCCTAGAGATTTCAAGATGAAGCCCAAGATGTGAAATCTCTAGCCTAGAGGTTTCAAGATGAAGCCCAAGATGTGGCCAAGATAGGGTCAAGAAAGCTTTCTTGGTGAAATCTCTAGCCTAGAGATTTCAAGATGAAGCCCAGGATGTGGCCAAGATAGGGTCAAGAAAGCTTTCTTGGTGAAATCTCTAGCCTAGAGATTTCAAGCTGAAGCCCAAGATGTGGCCAAGATAGGGTCAAGAAAGCTTTCTTGGTGAAATGTCTAGCATAGAGATTTCAAGATGAAGCCCAAGATGTGGCCAAGATAGGGTCAAGAAAGCTTTCTTGGTGAAATCTCTAGCCTAGAGATTTCAAGATGAAGCCCAAGATGTGGCCAAGATAGGGTCAAGAAAGCTTCCTTGGTGAAATCTCTAGCCTAGAGATATTACAAGATGAAGCCCAAGATGTGGCCAAGATAGGGTCAAGAAAGCTTTCTTGGTGAAATCTCTAGCCTAGAGATTTCAAGATGAAGCCCAAGATGTGGCCAAGATAGGGTCAAGAAAGCTTTCTTGGCGAAATCTCTAGCCTAGAGATTTCAAGATGGAGCCCAAGATGTGGCCAAGATAGGGTCAAGAAAGCTTTCTTGGTTTGGTGAAATCTCTAGCCTAGAGATTTCAAGATGAAGCCCAAGATGTGGCCAAGATAGGGTCAAGAAAGCTTTCTTGGTGAAACCTCTAGCCTAGAGATTTCAAGATGAAGCCCAAGATGTGGCCAAGATAGGGTCAAGAAAGCTTTCTTGGTGAAATCTCTAGCCTAGAGATTTCAAGATGAAGCACAAGATGTGGCCAAGATTGGGTCAAGAAAGCTTTCTTGGTGAAATCTCTAGCCTAGAGATTTCAAGATGAAGCCCAAGATGTGGCCAAGATAGGGTCAAGAAAGCTTTCTTGGTGAAATCTCCAGCCTAGAGATTTCAAGATGATGCCCAAGATGTGGCCAAGATAAGGGTCAAGAAAGCTTTCTTGGTGAAACCTCCAGCCTAGAGATTTCAAGATGAAGCCCAAGATGTGGCCAAGATAGGGTCAAGAAAGCTTTCTTGGTGAAATCTCTAGCCTAGAGATTTCAAGATGAAGCCCAAGATGTGGCCAAGATAGGGTCAAGAAAGCTTTCTTGGTGAAATCTCCAGCCTAGAGATTTCAAGATGAAGCCCAAGATGTGGCCAGATAGGGTCAAGAGAGCTTTCTTGGTGAAATCTCTAGCCTAGAGATTTCAAGATGAAGCCCAAGATGTGGCCAAGATAGGGTCAAGAAAGCTTTCTTGGTGAAATCTCTAGCCTAGAGATTTCAAGATGAAGCCCAAGATGTGGCCAAGATAGGGTCAAGAAAGCTTTCTTGGTGAAATCTCTAGCCTAGAGATATTTCAAGATGAAGCCCAAGATGTGGCCAAGATAGGGTCAAGAAAGCTTTCTTGGTGAAATCTCTAGCCTAGAGATATTACAAGATGAAGCCCAAGATGTGGCCAAGATAGGGTCAAGAAAGCTTTCTTGGTGAAACCTCTAGCCTAGAGATTTCAAGATGAAGCCCAAGATGTGGCCAAGATAGGGTCAAGAAAGCTATCTTGGTGAAATCTCTAGCCTAGAGATTTCAAGATGAAGCCCAAGATGTGGCCAAGATAGGGTCAAGAAAGCTTTCTTGGTGAAATCTCTAGCCTAGAGATTTCAAGATGAAGCCCAAGATGTGGCCAAGATAGGGTCAAGAAAGCTTTCTTGGTGAAATCTCTAGCCTAGAGATTTCAAGATGAAGCCCAAGATGTGGCCAAGATAGGGTCAAGAGAGCTTTCTTGGTGAAATGTCTAGCCTAGAGATTTCAAGATGAAGCCCAAGATGTGGCCAAGATAGGGTCAAGAAAGCTTTCTTGGTGAAATCTCTAGCCTAGAGATTTCAAGATGAAGCCCAAGATGTGGCCAAGATAGGGTCAAGAAAGCTTTCTTGGTGAAATCTCTAGCCTAGAGATTTCAAGGTGAAGCCCAGCCAAGATAGGGTCAAGAAAGCTTTCTTGGTGAAATCTCTAGCCTAGAGATTTCAAGATGAAGCCCAAGATGTGGCCAAGATAGGGTCAAGAAAGCTTTCTTGGTGAAATCTCTAGCCTAGAGATTTCAAGATGAAGCCCAAGATGTGGCCAAGATAGGGTCAAGAAAGCTTTCTTGGTGAAATCTCTAGCCTAGAGATTTCAAGATGAAGCCCAAGATGTGGCCAAGGCAGGGTCAAGAAAGCTTTCTTGGTGAAAACTCTAGCCCATAGGTTTTACAAGATGAAGCCCAAGATGTGGCCAAGATAGGGTCAAGAAAGCTTTCTTGGTGAAATCTCTAGCCTAGAGATTTCAAGATTAAGCCCAAGATGTGGCCAAGATAGGGTCAAGAAAGCTTTCTTGGTGAAATCTCTAGCCTAGAGATTTCAAGATGAAGCCCAAGATGTGGCCAAAATAGGGTCAAGAAAGCTTTCTTGGTGAAATCTCTAGCCTAGAGATTTCAAGATGAAGCCCAAGATGTGGCCCTAGAGATTTCAAGATGAAGCCCAAGATGTGGCCAAGATAGGGTCAAGAAAGCTTTCTTGGTGAAATCTCTAGCTTCGAGAATTCAAGATGAAGCACAAGATGTGGCCAAGATAGGGTCAAGAAAGCTTTCTTGGTGAAATCTCTAGCCTAGAGATTTCAAGCTGAAGCCCAAGATGATAGGGCCAAGATAGAGTCAAGAAAGCTTTCTTGGTGAAATCTCTAGCCTAGAGATTTCAAGCTGAGGCCCAAGATGTGGCCAAGATAGGGTCAAGAAAGTTTTGTTGGTGAAATCTCTAGCCTAGAGATATTACAAGATGAAGCCCAAGATGTGGCCAAGATAGGGTCAAGAAAGCTTCCTTGGTGAAATCTCTAGCCTAGAGATATTACAAGATGAAGCCCAAGATGTGGCCAAGATAGGGTCAAGAAAGCTTTCTTGGTGAAATCTCTAGCCTAGAGATTCCAAGATGAAGCCCAAGATGTGGCCAACATTGGGTCAAGAAAGCTTTCTTGGTGAAATCTCTAGCCTAGAGGTGGTCAAGAAGGCTTTCTTGGTGAAAGCTCTAGCCT